>NZ_JAOWHO010000035.1:88354-918800 GCF_030332605.1 Citrobacter sp. Cpo103
CGGTAGTTCAGTTGGTTAGAATACCTGCCTGTCACGCAGGGGGTCGCGGGTTCGAGTCCCGTCCGTTCCGCCACTTATTAAGAGCCCTGAGCTAACGCTCAGGGCTTTTTCTTTGTCTGCAATTTAATTATTGCTGAATCCGCAAAAATCCTCTGCATTTTTCACTCTTTTTCTATAAAGAGCTGAAGCTCATAATCCTCTCAGTTAACGAACATAGTGATTAAAAAGAGGAATTCTATGACTATCCCTGCATTCGGTTTAGGTACTTTCCGCCTGAAAGACGACGTGGTTATCGCTTCTGTTAAAACGGCGCTTGAGCTAGGCTACCGTGCTGTCGACACTGCGCAAATCTATGATAATGAAGCGGCTGTTGGTCAGGCGATTGCCGAAAGCGGCGTACCGCGTAACGAGCTGTATATCACCACCAAGATTTGGATTGAAAATCTCAGCAAAGAAAAACTGATCCCAAGTCTGAAAGAAAGCCTGAAGAAGCTGCGTACAGATTATGTCGATCTGACGCTGATCCACTGGCCATCTCCAGGTGATGCGGTATCTGTTGAGGAATTCATGCAGGCGCTGCTCGAAGCAAAACAGCAGGGGCTGACTCGCGAAATTGGTATCTCAAACTTCACCATTCCGCTGATGGAAAAAGCCATTGCCGCAGTAGGTGCAGAGAACATTGCGACCAATCAGATTGAGCTGTCTCCGTATCTGCAGAGCCGTAAGGTGGTTGACTGGGCGAAAGCACACGGTATCCACATCACCTCTTACATGACGCTGGCTTACGGTAAAGCGCTGAAAGATGAAGTGATTGCGCACATTGCCGCTAAACATAACGCGACCCCGGCGCAGGTTATTCTGGCATGGGCAATGGGGGAAGGTTACTCCGTAATTCCTTCTTCTACCAAACGTGAAAACCTGGCAAGCAACCTGCTGGCGTTGGAACTGCATCTGGATGCCGAAGATAAAAAAGTGATCGCGGCACTGGACTGCAACGATCGTCTGGTCAGCCCGGAAGGCCTGGCCCCTGATTGGGATTAATTGCCTGACCCTCTGTACCCTTTAACCCTCTTTCACAGCTCCTTCGGGAGCTGTTCTTATATATTCACTTAAAAAGTCGATAAATGCCCGAATGCGCGTACTGACGGCACGATCGCTGTAATAAACTGCGCTAAAAGGCATCTCTACCGGCAGACGTTTATCTGCCAATAACTCCACCAGTTCTCCCCGCGCGATCTCTTTATCTATCATATAATCTGAAAGACATGCGATGCCGTTGCCATTCAGGCAAAGCTGTTTTAGCGTTTCTCCACTGTTGGAAGAAATTCCGCACTCGACCTCATGCAGCTGTCCGTCGATACAGGCAATCGGCCAGGTATTGAGTGAAACCGGTTCGGAAAACCCCAGACACAGGTGCTGGTTTAACTCCTCGACACTCTCTGGCTTGCCAAAACGGGCAATGTAGTCCGGTGAGGCAATAATCTTACGATAGCTGGTAAATAACGGACGCGCACGTAGACTCGAGTCAGTCAGTGTACCCGCTCGTATAGCAACATCCACTTTTCGTTCAATAAGATTGATGAACGTTTCTGAGGAGACGAGAGACAGCGTCATCTCGGGATACCGCTCCCGGAACGGCTTGATTAGCGGCATCAGGAAATGCAACATCACCGGTGTTGCTGCGTCGATGCGCAGCAGGCCGCGCGGAGTATTACGCGACTCCATGATTTCCGTTTCTGCTGCAGCCATCTCTTGCAGTATCTGCTGCACCCGCCTGAAGTAGCGCTCTCCTTCTTCGGTCAGGCTTAGCTGTCGGGTCGTGCGATTAAGCAAACTGACGCCCAGTTTCATCTCCAGCTTTTTTACTGCCCGGCTGACCGCGGAATTGGCTTGTCCAAGCTGTTCTGCCGCCCGGCTAAAGCTGCCACTTTCCACTACCGCCACAAAAATCGCAAGTTCTTCAGAGGTTGCTTTCATTTTTGCACCTGACGCAAAATTATATTGAGATTTTGAATATTTTTGTCATTAAAACATCCTGGCATACTGCGTGTCATCTGATTACTGATGTTACGGAGTTATTTATGCCTCTCGCTTTATTTGCACTAACAATAAGTGCCTTCGCTATAGGCACTACTGAGTTTGTGATTGTTGGCCTGGTGCCAACCATCGCTCAACAGCTGGCGATCTCGTTACCTTCCGCTGGGATGCTGGTTTCAATCTATGCGCTGGGGGTGGCAATTGGCGCACCGGTACTGACCGCTTTGACCGGACGCCTTCCACGTAAACAGTTACTGGTTGCGCTGATGGTTCTGTTTACAGCGGGGAATTTGCTCGCATGGCAGGCACCCGGGTATATGACACTCATTGTTGCTCGTCTGCTGACTGGGCTGGCACATGGCGTATTCTTCTCGATTGGTTCTACCATCGCGACAAGTCTGGTGCCAAAAGAGAAAGCGGCTTCCGCCATTGCCATTATGTTTGGTGGCTTAACGGTGGCGCTGGTCACCGGCGTGCCGCTGGGAACATTTATCGGTCAGCACTTTGGCTGGCGTGAGACTTTCCTCGCGGTATCAATGTTAGGCGTGATTGCACTGATCAGTAGCCAGTTGTTGATCCCCGCCAACATTCCCGGTCGCGCAGCCGCCAGCATTCGCGACCAGATGAAGGTGCTGACTCATCCCCGTCTGCTGCTGATTTACGCCGTTACGGCACTGGGCTACGGCGGTGTATTCACGGCATTCACCTTCCTGGCACCGATGATGCAGGATCTGGCGGGATTCTCCCCGGCAGCAGTAAGCTGGATCTTATTGGGTTACGGTGTTTCAGTGGCTATCGGTAATATCTGGGGCGGTAAGCTGGCGGATAAACATGGTGCGGTTCCTGCGTTGAAATTCATTTTCGCCGCGCTGTTTGTTCTGCTGATGGTCTTCCAACTGACGGCCTCTACGCAGTACGCCGCGCTGGCTACCATTCTGGTGATGGGGATCTTTGCCTTTGGTAACGTACCGGGATTGCAGGTCTACGTGGTACAGAAAGCTGAGCAATTTACGCCTAATGCTGTAGATGTGGCGTCAGGGTTAAACATTGCGGCGTTTAACATTGGGATTGCACTGGGGTCAGTGATTGGCGGGCAAACGGTCGAGCATTATGGTTTAGCTCAGACGCCGTGGATTGGCGCCCTCATTGTTCTGGTAGCTTTCCTGCTGATGGGGGTCAGCGGTCGTCTTGATAAACCCGTGCGTGTTGCTCTGGGGTAAATCATTGATGTAAGCGCCCACTTACAAAACAAACTGCAATTGTTCGTTGAAAGTGAGTGCTAAAATCCCTATAACAGAAGAACCAGTCCGGCTGCGGACTGGTTGACGTTACAGAGGTTTGAAAGTCTAAAGTGCGAAAAAACACCTATGCCATGCGTTATGTTGCCGGACAACCCGCCGAGCGGATTTTACCGCCGGGGTCGTTTGCGCATATTGGCCAGGCATTACCCGCAGGCGTTCCGTTAAGCAGTGAAGACCGCATTCGCGTGCTGGTATGGAATATTTTTAAACAGCAGCGCGCAGAATGGCAGTCGGTGCTGAAGAATTTTGGCAAAGATGCGCATCTGGTATTATTACAGGAAGCGCAAACCACGCCAGAACTGGTGCAGTTTGCGACCGCTAACTATCTTGCTGCCGATCAGGTTCCTGCCTTTGTGCTGCCTCAGCATCCCTCTGGCGTCATGACGCTCTCTGCTGCTCATCCTGTTTACTGTTGTCCATTGCGCGAGCGTGAGCCTATTTTACGGCTGGCGAAATCGGCTCTGGTAACGGTGTATCCGCTGCCTGACTCTCGATTATTAATGGTGGTGAATATCCACGCGGTTAACTTTAGCCTCGGTGTCGATGTTTATAGTAAGCAGTTACTTCCCATTGGCGATCAGATTGCTCATCACAGCGGTCCGGTTATTATGGCTGGCGATTTCAATGCCTGGAGCCGTCGACGGATGAATGCGCTATACCGCTTTGCGCGTGAAATGTCGCTGCGCCAGGTACGTTTTACTGACGATCAGCGCCGACGCGCGTTTGGTCGCCCTCTCGATTTTGTGTTCTATCGTGGTCTGAACGTGAGTGAAGCCTCTGTGCTGGTCACCCGTGCATCCGATCACAACCCGCTACTCGTTGAATTCAGTCCCGGCAAACCTGAACAATAACGGTGTGTCAGGTCTGCCGTAGGGCAGGCCTGTGATGGTTGCCCTTCCTATTTCACAACAACCGAAGGACAACACAATGACAACACGCTCTCACCATGACAACGTCGAAAAACAGTTTGGCTCTCAGGCTAATGCCTATTTAACCAGTGCGGTGCACGCTTCTGGCCGTGACTTGCAGCGTCTGAGGGAAAGGTTATCGGCATTTCCGCAGGCCCGTGTGTTGGATATGGGATGTGGAGCGGGGCATGCCAGCTTTGTAGCCGCGCAACACGTAAAGCAGGTTGTGGCTTATGATTTATCGTCGCAGATGCTTGAGGTAGTCGCTGAGGCGGCAAAAGACAGAGGCCTGGAGAATGTCGCCACACGCCAGGGTTATGCCGAAAGTCTGCCATTTGAAGATAGCGAATTTGACGTGGTAATTAGCCGCTATTCTGCGCACCACTGGCATGATGTCGGACGCGCGCTGCGGGAAGTGAACCGCGTTCTGAAGCCCGGTGGTGTATTGATTGTGATGGATGTGATGTCGCCAGGCCACCCAGTACGTGATATCTGGTTGCAAACCGTGGAGGCGTTACGCGATACCTCGCACGTTCGTAACTATTCCAGTGGAGAGTGGCTGTCGTTAATCAACGATGCCAATTTGATTGCCGATACTTTGTTAACCGATCGCCTGCCACTGGAGTTCAGTTCGTGGGTCGCGAGGATGCGCACGCCCGCGGCGTTGAGCGACGCGATTCGTGCATACCAACAAAGTGCTTCTGCAGACGTGAAAGCCTACTTTGCGTTACAGGAAGATGGCTCGTTTACCAGCGACACGATAATGGTTGAGGCACATAAAGCGGGATAAATAAAAAAGGCACTGGGGGGAATCCAGTGCCTTCATTTCTACAATCCTATCAGGAATCCGGCATGCCGTTGTTTTTCACAAACAACGTGAGCTGATCGCCTGGCTGTAGATTGTCCGTATCGCTGTTCCAGCGCATGACATCTTTGATGTTAACCCCGTGACGTTTGGCAATGCTCGACAACGAGTCGCCTTTACGCACACGATAGGTGATGCTATCGCTGTTGTTCGCCAGACGCTGCGCGCTGGTACCCGCACCCACCGTCAGGTTTTGACCCACTTTCAGGGATGACCCGCGCAGATTATTCCACTGCTTAAGGTCATTGGTGCTCACGCCAAGACGTGAAGCGACGCCAGAAAGCGTATCGCCAGAGCGAACTTTGTAGCTACGACTGTTCAGCGGCGTGTTATCCGCGACCAGCGTTGACTGCACGGCTGCAATTTCGCCTGAAGCCAGAGATTCACGCAGCTTCTCTGCATGCTTCTTTGGCACCATCACATATTGCGGGCCGCTGGCACCCAACGTGGAGCCTTTCACACCTGCATTGAAAGTCTTCAGCTTGCTGACGGAAATACCCGCCATATCGGCAACCTGAGCCATCTCAACCGGGCTACTCAGGCGAACACGTGCCAACGCGCGGCTTTCGTCTGTTGTTGGCAGACGCACGCCATAGCGTTTGCTGTTTTTGAGTATATCGCTCAATGCCAGCATTTTGGGCACATACTGCTTTGTTTCCTGAGGCAATGGTAACGACCAGAAGTCAGTGGATTTTCCACGTGCTTTGTTCGTTTTGATTGCCTTCATGACACGACCTTCACCGCTATTATAAGCAGCAACGGTCAGCAGCCAGTCGCCATCAAACATCTTGTTCAGACGCTGCATCATGTCCAGTGCGGCGGTGGTGGAAGCCACAACGTCGCGACGTGCATCATAATTGCGGGTCTGTTTTAAACCATAATTGCGCCCCGTGCTCGGAATGATCTGCCAAATACCTGCGGCATTGGCGCCAGACGTTGCGTGAGGATCAAAAGCGCTCTCCACTATGGGTAGTAGTACCAGTTCCATTGGCATGTTACGTTTCTTAACCTGCCCGGCTATCCAGTACATATACGGCTCTGCCCGTAAAGTTACATCGTGGAGATAGCTCTTATTACGTAAATACTTCTGTTTCTGTTCGCGAATCCGGTTGTTTTCCGGAATTCCCATCTTTAGCTCGTCACCAATGAAAGCCCACAAATCTTGATCAGCAGCGATAGATGTTCCGTCGTCCATCCATCGCGCCTGACTTGTAAACTTTCCTGCTTCCCCTTGACCAGCTGCAGAAAGGCTCTGTGCGTGTTGTTGGACGTTACCAGTATTCTGGCACCCAACAAGCAGGACAGAGGCGAGTAATATCGCTTTTGCCTTCATGTGTGTGTCAATAGTTGCTTAAAAGACGACCGATCATAACGGCGAAGTTTTCAAAAGGCAACCCGGAATTGTCAGAACGTATCTTTCTTTGACCTTAACCAGGCAAAACGCTCTTCAGGTTGTTGCAATATTGTTTCTTTGTTTATTTCATTAATTAAATCAATATCTTCTGTTCTCAAAAAAAGATTATTTCGCCGCTCATTTTTCAGAATTACGGGTAGTGTCATTTGTTTTTTTACGCGTAACTCATTAACTTTACGATAATATTCATTTATGAACGAATCGTGCGGGAGAATGCTTAAGGCAAACTTCATGTTTGCTAATGTGTACTCATGTGCACAACAAATTAATGTATCGTCAGGAAGTTCGTTTATTTTTTTAAGTGATTGATACATTTGAGTTGCTGTGCCTTCGAAAAGTCGACCACAACCGCCAGAAAAGAGCGTGTCACCACAAAATAAGTAAGGATGGCTAAAGTAACAGATATGTCCTAAAGTGTGACCCGGAGTAGCAATTACCCTAAATTCATGCCCCAAAACGAGTGCAATATCGCCATCTTCGACTATGTGTGTCGTTCCCTTATCTTGCGTTTCAGCCGGTCCGTATACCACTATTTGTGGGTAATGTTGCAGGAGTTCTTTCACACCGCCCACGTGATCCTGATGATGGTGGGTTAGCAGGATGGCTTCCGGCACCCAGTTATGCTCTGCAATGGCTTTCAAAACAGGAGCCGCCTCACCCGGGTCCACAATCAGACAATGCTGGTCATTATTTGACAGGACCCAGATGTAATTGTCCTGAAATGCAGGAATACTGTTAAGATTCATATATTACCTCTCAATGCGTAACGGAAGGTTGTGATGAAACCGGCAAGGATCCCTCAAACTGTCGTAGCGCCCGTTAGCTGGGATGATTTGCCCTGGGGCGAACACTATCGTGAGGCGCTGGAGCATCAGCTTAACCCGTGGTTTGCAAAAATGTACGGTTTTCATCTGCTTAAGGTTGGTAATTTAAGCGCAGAAATCGATTCTGAAGCGTGCGCGGTTTCTCATCAGGTAAATGTTTCTTTGCAGGGAGCTCCCATGCAGGTGACGGCCGATCCTTTGCATCTTCCCTTTGCCGATAAGTCCGTGGATGTCTGTTTATTGGCCCATACGTTACCGTGGTGCTCTGATCCGCATCGCCTACTGCGTGAAGCCGATCGCGTGTTGATTGATGACGGCTGGTTGATTCTGAGCGGCTTTAACCCGGTAAGCTTGATGGGATTGCGTAAACTGATACCCGTATTGCGCAAGACATCGCCCTATAACAGTCGGATGTTTACCCTCATGCGTCAACTGGACTGGCTATCATTACTGAATTTTGAAGTGCTGCACTATAGTCGTTTTCATGTTCTGCCCTGGAACAAGAAGGGCGGGAAAATGTTAAGCGCCCATATCCCCGCGCTGGGCTGTTTACAGCTGGTGGTTGCGCGCAAGCGAACCATTCCGCTTACGCTCAACCCGATGAAACAAAATAAAAGCAAAACGCCTATCCGTCATGCCGTTGGCGCGACCCGGCAATACCGTAAACCGGACGCTTAAGCCTCAGCCTGATACCCAATATCATCCTGAGTCGGGCTCATGGCCGCGGTGCGCGCAAGCTCATCGCAGCGTTCGTTTTCCGGATGGCCCGCATGGCCTTTAACCCATTCCCATTTGATTTGATGCGGCCCCAGCGCGGCATCGAGACGTTTCCACAGATCGACGTTCTTTACCGGTTTTTTATCTGCTGTTTTCCAGCCGCGCTTCTTCCAGTTGTGAATCCACTGCGTAATGCCCTGGCGCACATATTGGCTGTCCGTGCTGAGTATCACTTCACACTGTTCTTTCAGGGCTTCCAGCGCAACGATTGCCGCCATCAGCTCCATGCGATTATTAGTGGTGAGGTTGTAGCCCTCGCTAAAGGTTTTTTCGCGCCCACGATAGCGTAAAATCGCCCCATAACCACCAGGCCCTGGATTTCCCAGGCAAGAACCATCGGTGAAAATTTCTACCTGTTTAAGCATCTCTGGTAGACTTCCTGTTTTAGCAAATCGAAATCAAACGATAAGTCTGACATAAATGACCGTTATGAGCACTGGAATTACACGACAGATCGTCCTCGATACCGAAACTACCGGTATGAACCAGATTGGCGCCCACTATGAAGGCCACAAGATCATTGAGATCGGTGCGGTTGAAGTGGTGAACCGCCGCCTGACCGGCAATAACTTCCATGTTTACCTGAAGCCGGACCGGCTGGTGGACCCGGAAGCGTTCGGCGTACATGGAATCGCAGACGAATTCCTGCTCGATAAACCTACGTTTGCCGATGTAGCCGATGAGTTTCTCGACTACATTCGCGGCGCGGAGCTGGTCATCCATAACGCATCGTTCGATATCGGTTTTATGGATTATGAATTCGCGAAGCTCAAGCGTGATATTCCAAAGACGAATGAATTTTGCAAAATAACCGATAGCCTGGCGCTGGCGAGGAAAATGTTTCCTGGCAAGCGAAACAGCCTTGATGCGTTATGCTCGCGCTATGAGATAGACAACAGTAAACGAACTCTGCACGGCGCATTGCTCGATGCCCAGATTCTGGCCGACGTTTATCTGATGATGACCGGCGGGCAGACCACGATGGCGTTCTCAATGGAAGGCGACAGCCAGCAGCAGAATGACACGGGGATCCAGCGTATTGTGCGACAGTCCAGTAAACTACGCGTTGTTTTCGCCACTGATGAAGAGTTAGCGGCCCATGAGTCACGCCTTGACCTGGTGCAGAAGAAAGGCGGAAGTTGCCTCTGGCGGGCATAGTTTGTACGTTTACCGTATGAAAATGGCCATTCGGGTGATTTTTGCAGCAAACGATTAAAAACGTGAGAAAAAGCGTTGACGAGGCGCGAGGCAATCCGTAATATTCGCTTCGTTCCCAAGCGGAACACAACGCGGAGTGGTAGTTCAGTTGGTTAGAATACCTGCCTGTCACGCAGGGGGTCGCGGGTTCGAGTCCCGTCCATTCCGCCACTATTCAGAAAGCCTGAATCAGAAATGATTCAGGCTTTCGTCGTTTTAGCCCGCCAAAAAATAATAATCTCATTATCACGCTTTATCGACCGCGCCCGAGCTTTCGGGTGGGCAACACATCAGGTCATCCTTAACCCGACGCATATCCAGAAGGCGATTAACTCGCGAAGTGATTCATCACGCAGGCGAAGCGGGGTGAAAAGTTATCGCCAATAAGAACCGTTTCCTCATTCAGGTGCTTTAGCATATACAGCTTGTCGGCACGTTCGTAAGCGTCGAAGAAGAGATAGTCGACAGCGTCCGTTGCATCATCATCGGGGGATTTTTCCCGACCATCGGGAGTGAGCATAAAAACGCCTGCGGTATGGCCGAGTGGACGGGCATAGCGAAAGAACAGTTTTCTATTAACAGCGAACTCGCCGTCGTCACTTTTGAGTTTCCCTTGGACTGACAATGAAAGGTGTCCGGAGTTGTAGCTGGTTATCAGCATTATTCCGTGGAGTTCCTTTTTTGTATTCTGGATGTCGAGTATCGACGTGAATTCCGAGGAGCAGGAAAAACTGATTTCTTGTTTTTTCGCATTCCCGGCGATAATAAAAAAAGCGATAGCCGCTAGCCCAAAAATGGCAATCACGACTGACCATAGTAAAGGAGAGTGATCGCTTTCCTGCTTCATATCATTCCTCATGATGGCGATACTGGCTGATGCAATGGTAATAGCCGAGGTTTAGCCCGCATTCAGCGGCAAACGACCACTCAACCAGATTATGGTTGCTCGCCCAGGTATTGAGATACAGATCTTTTGGGTACGAACAGTTGGGGTTAATACCCACGGACTTGAAAATATCCAGCGCTTTTTTTTCGGTTATGGTGTCGGTGAGGGCGTTTCCTAATATATGTACACGGCATTGCTCGTAGTCGATAGTCCGCAGGATCGCCGCGTCCGTCATCGCGATTTCATTGGGTATCCATGTTAACCACGCTGTCGCCAGCACGGCGATGCCGGTAATTAACGTTGTTATCGTGACAGGCCACAGGTTTCGTTTCTTTTCCCTGGGCGTCAATGCAACATTGACTATTCTGGTGGGCGCTTGCGATTCCTCCAGTTGCTGAATATTGATACTGGCGTCGCTCATCCGAAATCCTATTCGCGGAATAGTGACGATCAGTTCTGCAGGATGGCCCGTAGACGTTATTGCTTTGCGCAGAAATGAAATGTGCTGATTGAGATTAGCATCCGTCGCTCTGGCGCCATTATGCTGGAAAACATTCTGCAGAATTTCATCGCGCGAGGATATCTCTTTACCATTTTGCAACAGATAGAGCAGTAATTGTGTTGCCACATTATTCAATGTGGCCATTTCACCAGATGCCAGGTCTTTTAGGGTATTTTTATGTGGTCTGAAAACTAAGCCATCACCAATAATTACGGATTTAATTTTGTTTATTGGTATATGAGAAATCACTGATGTCTCCTTTAAAGCAGGATATCTCGCATTCGAGTGGGGGAAGCAATAGCATAACATAATTCATTTATAAAAAATGATTGTACCATAGATCACTTTATTAATATTTATATAACAATCTCTTAATGTATCTAATAGAATCCTCCAATCTCCTTCCTCTCTTTCACTATCTTATTGTCATTACTCGATTTTGATGCCCAATTTCATTTTTACAAAACATTCATAAATACATTTTGCCTGTTCTTCTGGCTAAATAAAAAAATAGTTGATAGATAAAAACTCTATAAAAACAATAAATGATAGACATTAACACTGGCATTGTCGTGTTTTTTGGCTATTTTTTAGGTAAACGATCGCTCTACAGACAGTGTTACAACACGATTCCCTGAGTTTGATTAATACCGGACTTTTGCATTGTGTCATTTTTTCGTCGACTTAATATAAGCCCCGAAACAGCGTAAACAACTGTGGACGGTATTTCTGATGGAATACCAATGAAGTTCAAAATACGGGGTGGCTTGAGATGGATTGTTTGCAAGGAAATGCACTTCCGCCACCTGCAGATCAGGGTTTCCCTTGCATAAATTGTCTGTGGAAATAGATCGTCGGAATAACCAAAAAACAGATATAAGGTTAAGTAGTAATATGAAAATGAAAAACGTGGCTGTGGCTTGTGCGCTGATGGCGGGAATGACTTTTACTGCATCTTCTGCTTTCGCTGCAAAAAATGTTGAACCGACTAACGGTAAAATTCACTTCACTGGTTCTCTGGTTAATTCCGCATGCGGTCTGGCCCCAGAATCCAGCCCGGTGCAGGTTAATTTTGGTGAGATCCCAACTTCTCAGTTAAAAGACAACCAACGTGCTGGTGTTAAGCATGCCAAAATCGTTCTGCAGGGCTGCGATACAACTGTTGCGAAAACCGCCACAGTAACCTACACCCCGGCAACGATTGATACCGACAACAATGCGCTGGCTGCATTTACCTCGGGTACAGCAAAGGGCGCGGGCATCGGTATGATTGACAGTGGTAACCAGGACGTGAAATGGGGCGAAGCCGCATCTCAGGTCAACATTACCGATGGCGAAACCGACATTGATTTCGTTGCTTATCTGCAGGCCAACAACGCATCCGCAGCAGTAACCCCGGGTGACTTCGAATCTACCGTTAATTTCCAGATCGATTATCAGTAACGATCTGCTGCGGGCGCAATTATGCGCCTGCTTAACCCTTCCTGCGAATAACTGAAAGGAAATGCGGTGATGCCTGGATGGCGTATTTTACTGCTTTTTATCTTCATATCGCCTGCATGGGTTTTGGCTGACACCCATCGTCTTGTCAGTACGCCCGGCAAAATGCGCATGCGGGGAAATATTATTGAGGCTGCCTGTTATGTCGATCCACACGACCGGTCGCTGCTGGTTGAATTTGATGACCTCTCAGCCAGAGATATTTCCGGAAAACCTGAAAAAGTATCTGCGCATGATTTCAGCATTCATTTGCTGGGATGTTCATTAGGGGATTCTCAACACCCCGGGAATCTGTTCCAACGCGCCAATATTACCTTTTCCGGCGCACCGGATAGTGACAATCCTGATTATCTGAGCGTGCAATCGGAAACTGAAAATTTAGCGATAGAAATATATGACGGCAGAGGCAAGCAAATTCATTTGGGTGAGCCATCACCGGATTATGCGCTTAACCCAGGGAAAAACACGCTCAATTTTACGGCTTATTTGATCTCCCGCGACGGAAGAATGACGTCTGGTGAATTTACTGCAGTCACGCATTTTGTTGTGAATTATCTCTGAGCTGCACAGCAATTCGGGTATCTGAAGGTTTGCGAACGAAAATGATCACGCTGAAAACAGATAAAAAACGTCTGGCGCTTTTAATTGCTCTGGTCTGTGCCTCTTCATGGGCTGAAGCGGATGAGTCTATTGAATTTAATACTGACGTCCTGGATGCCAGTGACAGACAAAATGTCGATTTACAGCGTTTTTCCGAAGGCAACTTTGTGACTCCCGGAGAATATCTACTGGATGTTCGTATTAACAGCCAGGAGCTCCCTCAGCAGTCGATCCGTTATATCGTTGATCCTGCCAACGCGCATAAATCCATGGCGTGCCTGACGCCGCAACAGCTCGAATTACTGGCGCTCAAAGAAGAGGCGCTGACCTATATTCATCCGATTAGCGCGACCTGCTATGACATTTCCCGCCTGCCGGGTGTGGTGCTGAATAATAGCGCAGGCGTACTGGACATTACCGTGCCACAGGCATGGATGAAATATACCGATCCAGACTGGACGCCGCCGGAGCGCTGGGATAACGGCGTCGCGGGACTGATTTTCGACTACAGCGTTTCGGGCCAGGCCACACATTACGAACAAGGTGGCGATCATTACCGCTCACTGTCTGGTTATGGACAGACGGGCTTTAACCTCGGCGCGTGGCGCTTTCGTGGCCAGTATCAGGCCAATTATGCTTCGGATGAAAATCGTGGGCGTATCGACTGGGATCAGATCTATGCCTATCGCCCGTTACCGATGCAGGCTGCAAAACTGACGGTCGGTGAAATATATCTGAATTCCCAGGTGTTTGATTCAGTGCGATTTACGGGGGCTAACCTCGCCAGTGACGAGCGCATGCTACCACCGAATTTGCAGGGCTACGCGCCCGAAGTGCACGGCATCGCCCGCAGTAATGCGAAGGTCACCGTCAGTCAGCAGGGGCGTGTTATCTATCAAACCACTGTTCCAGCGGGGCCATTTAATATTCAGGATCTACATGGCTCGGTACGCGGCACGCTGGATGTTCGCGTCGAAGAGCAGGATGGCAGCGTACAAACCTTTCAGGTCAATACGGCCGATATCCCTTACCTGACGCGCCCGGGCTATGTTCGTTACAACGCCGCTGTCGGTAAGCCATCGCGTTATAACCACGACGTCCAGGGACCTGCATTTTATAGCGGTGATTTTTCATGGGGGGTCAGCAATGCGTGGTCACTGTACGGTGGCGCGTTGCTCACTGGCGATCGCTATAACGCCTGGTCGATGGGGATTGGGCGGGATTTGAGCTGGTTGGGCGCGCTGTCGGCTGACGCAACGCAATCCGTGAGCCGGGTGAAGCATCAGGCTGAACAAAAAGGGATGTCCTTTAAGCTCAGCTATGCCAAAACCTTTGATGAATACAACAGCGCCATCACCTTTGCCGGTTACCGTTTTTCACAGCGTAACTTCCGCACCTTCTCGCAGTTTCTCGACGAGCAGTATGAAAATAACAACAGCGCCGGTAACGAAAAAGAGATGTACACCATCACCGGTAACAAGACCTTTTTTGCCGACGACCCGCAATTAGCGACCACGCTGTACCTGACCTATACCCACCAGAATTACTGGGATCGTGGCTCTCAGGATCGTTACGGGGTGTCGATGGGGCACAGCTTTTCGTTCGCAGGCATTCAGGGGATCAGCGCTAACCTTGCTGCTTACCGCTCTGAGTATCAGGGCAAACGGGACGACAGCCTTTCGCTGTCCATTTCGGTGCCATGGAGCGATGGCCGCTCAATGGATTATGAAGTGCAAAACAGCGGCAGCCAGACCAGTCAGATGGTTTCGTATTCCGATAACCGCGACCGTAACAATCCATGGCGACTGCGCGCAGGGGTTTCCGGTGAAGGGCACACCGCGTTTGATGGCTACTACAAGCATCGCAGCATGATGGCGGAACTGGAATCTAACGTCAGCTGGCAGCAATCACGCTATTTCTCCGTTGGTGGCACGATGCGCGGCGGCTTTACCGCAACGCGTCATGGCGCGGCGCTACACAACAGCCAGGCGTCGATGAATACCGCCAGGGTGATGGTTGATACCGACGGTGTGGCGAATGTACCGCTGAACGGCGAACAGGCGCACTCAAACCGCTTCGGTATTGCCGTCGTACCGGACGTCGTCAGCTATCACAGCTTTGATACCCGTATCGATGTGGACGCAATGGACGAGGACATTTCCGCGACCAAAGCCATTGTCACCAACACCCTGACGGAAGGCGCGATTGGTTATCAGCGCTTCGCCGTGGCGCAGGGGCAAAAAATGATGGCGCTGCTGCGCCTGAAAGATGGTTCGGTACCGCCGTTTGGTGCCGAAGTGTTTAACGCCAACGGTGTTAGCGTCGCCATGGTGATGGAAAACGGCATGGCCTGGATTGCGGGTGTGAATCCAGCCGAGCGTCTTTCTGTTGCCTGGGGCGGTCGCGCGCAGTGTCACTTACAGGTGCCTCAACAAATCAACCCGGAAGGTAACGTGCTGTTGCCTTGTGAATAATATCAATAACCTGAATGAATTTTGTCATGAAAAATCAAGCATTTTACTCCGTGCAGCGTTGGCTCAAACCCGTGGTCTGCGGTCTGCTTTTTATTGCAGAGATCAACGCCTCATGGGCGGGCATTGCACTTGACCGTACCCGTCTGATCATCACCGGTGATGCGCGATCTGTCAGCGCGAACTTAACCAACACCAGTCCAAGCATTCCGTTTCTGGCTCAGTCGTGGGTGGAAGACGCCAATGGAACAAAAATTACCTCGCCGTTGATGGTTTTACCGCCGCTGCAGCGGATTAACGGCGGGCAAAAGGGCATTGCGCGTGTGACAAAAACCAGCGGTATTAACGCTCTGCCGCAGGATCGCGAAAGTCTGTTCTACCTGAATGTGCGTGAAATTCCGCCCAAGCCGGATAAGCCGAACGTGCTGCAACTGGCGATGCAGTCACGCATCAAACTGTTCTACCGTCCGACCTCCATCGTGCCGGAAACACCGGGCGCCGTGTGGCAAAACCAACTGGTCTTTCATAAGCAGGGGCAGCGCTGGAGTGTGGATAACCCTACGCCGTACTTCGTTACCTTAATCGGCTTAAGCCGCAAGCCTGAAGCGCAGGGCGGCGACAGGCTGACTGACTTCCCTGGGATTATGGTTTCACCAAAGTCCTCTCTCGATTTCAGCGTGGCCGACGGCAGCGTTAGCCAGTTCAGCATGATGTATGTGAACGATTTTGGCGGTCATCCCGAATTGAAATTCAGCTGCACAGGCAATGTGTGTAAAGCATTGCCGATGGAGCAACAGCCCCGGTAACAGGATTCGTAAATGAAAAAGATGCTTTGCGCTCTGCTGATGGCGGGCATGGCCTGCTCGGTTCAGGCCACAAGTGGTCGCCAGGATATGAGCAATGTGTCCGGCGAGTATGGCAACGTCCGCTTTCATGGGCGAGTGTTCGTTTCGCCGTGCGTGCTGGATATGGCCTCCCGCGATCAGACTATCGATCTTGGTGATATTTCCGCCAGCCGTTTTCGCCAGGGCGGCGATCGCAGCGATCCGGTATTGGTCACGCTGTATCTGAACGGCTGTTTAAAGGGCTCCGGTCATACTTTAAGGGATTTCCCCGGGCAGACCAGTGAGATGCCGGAGCTGGCGCATAGCACGGTGGAACGTGGCGTTTCGATGACCCTAATGGCTGAAGGCGCGCCGGAAAACAGCGATTTGGGGCGCATTCACGGCGATGTGCGTGGTGCAGGCATTCGGCTACTGACCGAACGCAACCAGTTGATCCACCTGAACCAACCGCAACGCATGTGGATCCTCAAACCGGGCGATAACGCCATTCATTTTCTTGCCGCGCTGGAATCTTTTGGGAGAGAGGTGACCGCCGGAGAATTTAACGGTCTGGTCAGACTCAAGCTGGAGTATCTATGAGCGTATTACGTAAAACGCTGTTGTGGGTGGTGCTGGCAGGCTGTCCGATAGCCGGGCAGGCATTTACACAGGGAGAAGGTGAGCCGGAAGGTGGGTCGCCGCATCAGTACGATATTGAACTGAGCTCGCTGGATGTCAGCAAAAACCACGTGGGTGGCAGAACGGAGCCGTTCCCATGGAATCTGGGTGGCTGGTATGTGGTGAATTTCTATTGCGAACAGGCTGACATCTCTCGAGCACCAATTTACTACACCACCACAACCACGATGCCGCCTTCAAATCAGGGGGCGAACCGTTTTCGGCTAAACGAGTATCTGGATGTGGAAGTTCAGGTGTGGGTTGCCGGGGGCTATAAAAAATATGTGCAGGCGCCTTTTACCAACGTTTCAAACCGCAACAGCAACAACAGCTGTAAAAAGCGTAAGGGCTACACGCGAGCGACTAACGTTGAAAGTGGTTCAAAAGGGAAAGTGACGTTTATTGTCACTAAACCCATTATCAATGGCATCAATATCACTTCCCAGTCGCTGGTGGAGGTGGCCGGGCGCATGGGAAGCGCGGGACCTACGCCAACCACGGCGATTTCTCGCGTGGTGATTAAATCCGGGCTGATTACCGTCCCGGACAAATGCACCTTCAACCGGGGAGACAAAATCAGCATTGAGTTTGGCGATCTGCCTGGATCCGCTGCCCGGCTCAACGGCACTAACTACAGCAAGTCAGTCCCTATACATGTGGTCTGTGAAGGCGGGAGTTTCGATCAGGGCGCGCTGAACATTAATCTTGGTATACAAACGACCACGGCGTCAGGTACGGCGGGGTTTAACGGTAATCTCCTTGGCACGCTGAGCGGCGGACAAAAGCGCGACGATCTCGGCATTATGCTTAAAGACGAAAGTGGTGGCACCGTCATGCCTAATCAATTCTACAACGTGAAGGGGTTTTACCAGAATCAGGGCGACTGGAATCTCACCGCTGCGCCGGTGGCAAAGCCGGGCGTGGGAAGCGTGAAGGAAGGTGAATTTGAAGCCTCTGCTACCGTTGTCGCGCAGTTTCAGTAGGGGGATGTCATGAGATTCTCGGCGTTATTCGCGACCAGTATGTTACTGCTAGGTGGCATGGCGCAGGCCGACACCAAACTGGTCGGCGGCGACATGTATTTTCACGGCACCATCAGAGCGCTGGCCTGCAGCCTTGCACCGGGAGGCGACAAAATCGAGGTCGATTTCAAGCAAATCGCGACACAGGATCTCTATCTCTCGGGGCGCAGTAAGCCGGAAAAATTCAGCATCCAGTTACGCGACTGCAACCCTGAGGTTTTCCGTGGGATCTCGGTTACCTTCAGCGGTCGTGAGGATGCGGAGCTGACCGATCATCTGGCGCTGGATAGCAGTGAACAAGGCGGCGCGTCAGGGATCGGGATTGGGATGAGCGAAGAGGACGGTACGGCAATCCGCCTTGATGAGAGCACGTCAGTCAAAGAGATAACAGAAGGTTCGATGACGCTGAATTTCTTGGCGTGGGTCGCAGCGGAGCCATCGGCGATAAAAAATCAGTCTCTCGAATACGGTCCGTTCAGCGCCAGCGGGACCTGGACGTTGAACTACCAGTAGCATGATGAACGTACTGAATCGCATTGCGCCGCTGCCTGCGCAGAAATTATTGCTCAGTATTAGTCTGTTTTTTTGGTGTGGGGCCATGCATCTCTACTGGCCGAACAACGGCGGCAGCGGTCTGTCGTTGCCGCTTAATATTACGAGCTGGATCTACGCTGTTGTACTGGCTGCAAGCGTATTGATGCTGGTGCTTCGTCAACGCTGGCGCATCACTGTGCCCGCTGCGGGTTTTACAGTCGGGGCGTTCATCCTGACGTTGCTTTGCCTGCTAACGCCTGATGTCTGGCAGGCCGAGGCACTGCTGGTGGCGGGGGCGTTACTGGGCGGTGTGAGCGTCTATCTGGTCACATTACAAATTCCGCTCACGGCAAACACCCTGACGGCACTGCTGGCTCTGCTATGGGGAGCGTGCGTGATTGAATGTCTGGCGTTTGTCTATCAGTACTGGCATTTGCCGGGCGTTGATTACTGGGAGTTTGCCTGGCGGCGCGGTACGCGACCCTACGGGATATTTCAGCAGGTCAACCTGATGGCCAGCTTCACGGCATGCGGTGTGCTGCTGTCAGCGCCGCTCTTTTTACGTCTGCACCGCGGGTATCGAATTGCCATTGGAATAGGCCTGGTAATGATGGGATTTGTACTGCATGAATCTCAGTCGCAAACCGGCTACTTGTCTCTGGTAGTCGGTGAAGTGCTGCTGCTGGCGGTTTTCCCGGCGCAACGGCGCACGCTACTGCTGCTTCTACTGCCGATGGCGTTAGGCGTGGTGATAGGGGCAACGGCCCGCCATTTTTTGTCTGTGGTCACGGTCGATCATCTGACGACTTCTCAAGTGCGCTGGACGGTGTTGAAAACGTCGCTGGCATTATTTGTCGAACGCCCGTGGATGGGGTGGGGCGTGGGCAGTTTTGCTGCCGTGTTTCTCGAACGCGCGGGGCCATTGGGGCTGGGCAGCATTTCGCATCCGCACAACGAACTGGTGCTGTGGCTGGTGGAGGGCGGTCTGGTTGGGCTTGCGGGGGCGCTCTGTTTTATAGCGGGTGGTTTCTGGCTCTGGCTGCACGGTAATTGCTGGCGTCGCGCCTGCCTGGTGGCGGCACTGCCGGTGGTTATTCATATGTTGACGGAATACCCCGTCAGGCAGTCAACGCCACACTGGCTGCTGTTGATCCTGTTGCTTCGATGTGCAGACAGCGCGCGAACGGGAATACGCCTGGCGCTTACGTCAACGTCGCTGATTCGCGCGGCAGGGTTTATCTCATTACTGACCGTCGCGCCATTGCTGCTTCTCACGCTGCACACGCAACAGCAATTGACGCTGGCGGAGAGGCAGTCAACGCAGTGGCGTCTTGCCGAACCGCTCCCTGTCGGAGGCTGGCTTCTTACCAGTCGCTATCGGTTTGATGTCCAGATGGGGTATCTGCAACGGTATCAGCGTACCCGGGACGCACGTTGGCTGGAAGCGGTTCGCCGCTGGGCGCCTGATTATGTGCGCGTTCACCCAGACCCTAATGTCTCCTTCACGCAAATCTTACTGGCGTTGCACCAGCGCGACCTGGTCGAGGCGCATCGTTTGGCGACGCGCTTTTGCCTGATATACCCAAACGATCGCCGTATCCCGTGGCTGCAGGATGCACGACGTCCTTTTAATAAAATAATGGAATGATATGAACAGATTCAGTGAACAGGCCCGTTATGTGCCAGAACTTCCCCGCAACGCCGAACTGCTGCGGATCACCGGGATCCGTTTGCAGCGCATTCATTTTTTTGATGACGCATCGCTGGATGTTTGTGAGGTGTTAAGCCAGGTACGCACACCGCTCCCACTGGATCTGTTTTTCAAGCACCTTTCCATCACGGCAAAACAGCAGCTTTTTCTATGGCAAATGCAGCGGGTGCTGGCCCTCTCGGGAAGCTATTCGCTGAATTTATCCGTCAGGATGCTGACCAGTCTGGCATGGATCACGCGTCTCACAAAGCAGGGGCATCAGGGGAGGATTGTTATTGAGATTCAGGATCCGGGCTCCATGATGCGCCTGGATAAGGCAGAGCAGCAGGCCGTATGCATTGCCGTAAAAACGCTGGTGCGTCACGGGTTTCGCGTGTGGCTGGATGATGTTTCGCCTGAGCTATTTTTTGTCTGGCGGCTGTCGGGCATCCGTTTCGATGCCATCAAAATTGAAAGTGGAATGTTTCATCAGTTCAGAACATCGGAGTGGCAGTTGAGGGTTCTGGTCAATCAATTTCGTGGGCTGGGTGAACGGGTTGTCATTGAGGGGGTAGAAACACCACAGGATTATGCCATTTGCCGTATGAGCGGCGCAGATGCTGTACAGGGCTTTCTGTTTGAGCAGGAAATTTTACCGAAAAGCCTGAATCATTGCTGACTCAGGCTCTGAAAATTACTCGCTCAGCGTCTGTGCGATATCTTTTTGCACCTGCTGGCGCTGTTCTGGGGTCAGCACTTTGTTCAGGTCAAAATAGTATTTTACGCGATAATAACGCGCCTGCTGTTCGATGTTGCTGAACGCGGAAAGCTGTTTCTGAACGGCAGCTTCATCCCATTTCCCGGACTTGATGACGTCAATCAACGCGCCGTCTTTAACATCTTTCACCGAAATCTGGCCGACGTTGGTTTCAAGCTGTTGGTGCAGTTTTTTAATCTGCGCAACCTGGTCAGTGCTCAACTTAAGATGTTGCACTATCGGATCCTGGGCTGGAGCCGGAACATTAGATGTCGTTGCTGCAAGCGTGCTAAAAGAAGCGCCCGCTAAGGTAGCCGCCAGCAAAGTCATGCGTACGAAGTTCTTCATTATTGAAATCCTGATAAGGGAATTATCGACATTGTCTGCCACTCGTTGGTTGCGAGTGATTATCCTTTGCAGAATACGATGCCCGCCGCATGTCGCCACGCGAATTTGTTTTGCGGTTGGTTACGGAGTGAAACAATCCCGCCACGGAAAACGTTGTGCAGCGGGAGTGAAGGCGATAGTTATAGCGTGAACGGGTCGGCGTCTTGCCAGGCGGGAAACTTCTCGCGATACTCGCGCAGCGCTGAGAGTGACAGTTCGGCGTCAATGCGTGTGGCCTGATGCGGCTCGGCGGTGGCAATAATCTCACCCTGCGGATTAATCACCCGGCTGTCACCGCGATAATGATGACCGTTACCGTCTGTGCCCACGCGGTTACATCCTGCTACATAAGCCTGGTTCTCAATCGCCCGCGCGGCAAGCAGAAGCTGCCAGTGCAGCGAACGCGGCGCAGGCCAATTGGCAACATACAACGCCAGGTCGTAATCGTTGCGATTGCGCGACCATACCGGAAAACGCAGGTCATAACAGACCAACGGCAGAATGCGCCAGCCGCGCCATTCAACAATAACGCGCGCGTCACCCGCATGGTAATGCTGATGCTCGTCCGCCATGCGGAACAGATGGCGCTTGTCGTAGAAATGCACATTACCTTCGGGCTCAACCAGAAAAAAGCGGTTTACCGGGCCGCGTTCAGACTGGGTAGCAGCGCTGCCCGCGATCAGGGCGTTGGTCTGTTGCGCTTTGGCACGCATCCAGCTTAAGACTTCTTCTTGCGGCAATGATTTATTTGCCGCTTCCATGGCAAATCCGCTGGTAAACATCTCGGGCAACACGATGACATCACGTCCGGCGACGGTTTCCAGTTGTCGGTCAAAATGGCGCAGGTTGGCCGGGCCATCCATCCAGATCAAGGGTTGTTGCAGCAGAGTAATTTTCAAACCAGGCACGATCGAGGCTCCTCGTTGAACAACATTTTGACACTGTAGCATGAGCATTAATGAAAATGTGGCAATAAAAAGCCCCGCATTAAGCGGGGCTAAACGTTGTGCGTATATCGTTATGCGGCTTCGACTTTACGCACTTTCTCTGGCAGCTTTACCGGCTGAGTCGCCAGCTCCTCGGGTTCAAAGTCATCCACGTTGATACTGCGCAGTCGGCTCGCTTCGGCTTTCACCAGAATCGCGGCTTCATCTTTATCAATCAGCCCTTTCGCCAGCGCATTGTGCGCCAGTTCGTCGAGGCGGGTAAATGGCAGGTTTTTACCCAACTCTTTACAGATCCGCTGGTGGATAGGGTCGGCTGCAATCACGTCCAGCAGCGCCTCTTCCAGCAAACCAACCGGGTTATGCTCGCTTGGCGTCAGATATTGACCACGACCAATACGAGAACGAGTCGCGCTCGGAACCTGCAAAATCTTCGCGACTTTATGGTCCAGCTTGTCAGACGGAGCATCATAGTGGCGACCGGTCGGGAAGATAACCACGTTCAGCAAGCCCGCGACCAGACGGTTCGGGAAGTTTTTCAGCAGATCGTCCATCGCCTGTTCCGCTTTGTACAACGCATCCTGAACGCCCCAGTGAACCAACGGCAGGTCCGCTTCATTACGGCCTTCATCGTCATAACGTTTCAGTACCGCGGAGGCCAGATACAGCTGACTTAACACATCGCCCAGACGCGCGGAGATACGTTCACGACGCTTCAGACTGCCACCCAGTACGGCCATGGACACATCTGAAAGCAATGCCAGGTTGGCGCTCAAGCGGTTCAGGTGCTGGTAGTAACGTTTGGTCGCATCGCCGGTTGGCGTGCTGCTGGTTAAGCCACGTGTCAGACCAAGCCAGAAGCTGCGTACTTTGTTACTGCCAACGTGACCGATGTGTTTGAACAGCAGCTTGTCGAACGCATTCACATCGTTACTCTGTGCCGCAGCCATCTCTTCCAGAACATACGGATGGCAGCGAATCGCACCCTGACCGAAGATCATCATGCTACGGGTCAGAATGTTGGCACCTTCTACGGTAATGGCGATTGGCGCACCTTGATAAGCGCGGGCGAGGAAGTTGCTTTCGCCAAGCATAATGCCTTTACCGCCAGTGATATCCATCGCATCGATGATTGACTGCTGCCCGCGGTGGGTACAGTGATATTTCACGATAGCCGACAGCACCGCCGGTTTTTCACCCAGCATAATGCCGTAGGTAATCAGTGATGCCGCAGCGTCCATCACGTAGGCGTTACCGGCAATACGTGCCAACGGTTCTTCAATACCTTCCATCTTACCGATGGAGATTTTGAACTGGCGACGAATGTGTGCATACGCGCCGGTGGCCATCGCGACCGATTTCACGCCGCCCGTCGAGTTAGACGGCAGGGTAATACCACGTCCCACAGACAGACATTCCACCAGCATGCGCCAGCCCTGACCGGCCATTTTCGGACCACCGATGATGTAATCAATCGGTACAAACACATCTTTACCGAGGGTCGGACCGTTCTGGAACGGCACGTTCAGCGGGAAGTGACGACGCCCAATTTGTACGCCCGGGGTTGAGGTTGGGATCAGCGCACAGGTAATACCGAGATCTTCTTCACCACCCAGCAGTTTTTCCGGGTCAGAGAGTTTAAATGCCAGACCCAGTACCGTGGCGATAGGCGCCAGCGTAATATAACGTTTGTTCCAGGTCAGGCGCATACCCAACACCTGCTGGCCCTGCCAGTCGCCCATACAGACCACACCGGTATCAGGGATGGCGCCTGCGTCGGAGCCTGCTTCCGGGCTGGTCAGAGCAAAGCATGGGATCTCCTGACCGCGAGCCAGGCGCGGCAGGTAATGATTTTTCTGCTCTTCGGTGCCGTAATGTTGCAGCAGTTCGCCTGGGCCTAATGAGTTAGGTACGCCAACGGTGATCGCCAGGATCCCGGAAACACCGGAGAGTTTCTGCAGAACGCGAGCCTGAGCATATGCTGAGAATTCCAGCCCGCCGTACTCTTTCTTAATGATCATCGCGAAGAAGCGGTGTTCTTTCAGATATGCCCACAGTTCCGGCGGCAGATCCGCGAGTTCATGGGTTATCTGGAAGTCGTTCGCCATGCGGCACGCTTCTTCCACTGGACCATCAATAAACGCCTGTTCTTCAGCGGTCAGATGCGGTTGAGGATAGTTATGCAGTTTTTTCCAGTCAGGCTTGCCCTGGAACAGGTCACCTTCCCACCAGGTTGTACCCGCATCAATCGCTTCTTTCTCAGTACGCGACATCGGTGGCATGACTTTACGGAAACCGCGGAACACCGGCGCAGAGATCATGGATTTGCGCATCGGCGTAAAGTTAAACGGTACGAGAATAATGGCCAGAGGAACCAGCAGCCAGACTGACCACAGGCCAGCCACGCCAAGCGCAGCCGTCCAGGCGAGCAAAATTAAGCTGCTGAGGAATAAGCTCACGCGGTGATAAAACAGAACGCTGAGCAGAACAACCGTAGCGATAATACTCAAAATCATCATAACGAAAAGCTCCCTTGCTTGTAGGAGGTCTGACCACTTGTGATGATATGTTTGTAGTGGATGTAAATTCTTTTAGCAATGTGTTTACAAAATAATTACAACAAAGCTCACATTGTTGCTGTTTTAACCGGCACAAAAAATCAAAAGCGACAGCCATTCCTGTGGCTTGTACTTCTCGCTGGTAGCGCTATCCGGTACACTGCGTCTTGTCATTTACATTCATGCTGAAGGATATCCTCATGTACCAGGATCTTATTCGTAACGAACTGAGCGAAGCGGCGGAAACGCTGGCTAATTTTCTTAAAGATGACGCCAATATTCACGCCATTCAGCGCGCGGCAGTTCTGTTGGCAGACAGCTTTAAAGCGGGCGGTAAGGTGCTTTCTTGCGGTAACGGCGGTTCCCATTGCGACGCGATGCACTTTGCTGAAGAGCTGACCGGACGCTATCGTGAAAACCGTCCTGGTTACCCTGCTATTGCAATCTCTGACGTTAGCCATATCTCCTGCGTCAGCAACGATTTTGGTTACGATTATGTGTTCTCTCGCTACGTAGAAGCCGTGGGTCGTGAAGGTGATGTCCTGTTAGGCATTTCGACTTCGGGTAATTCCGGTAACGTAATTAAAGCGATTGCCGCAGCGCGTGAGAAAGGGATGAAAGTGATCACCCTGACCGGTAAAGATGGCGGCAAAATGGCGGGCAGCGCAGATATTGAAATTCGCGTGCCGCACTTTGGCTACGCCGACCGTATTCAGGAAATTCATATCAAAGTGATCCATATCCTGATCCAGCTGATCGAAAAAGAGATGGTTAAACCATAAGAAGATGATTGCCGGATGGTGGCTGAAGCCTTATCCGGCCTACATGAGCACCACGTAGGCCTGATAAGCGCAGCGCCATCAGGCAGTTCACGGTTTTAAGGTAGGTGATGTATGTGCGAACTGCTCGGGATGAGCGCCAATGTGCCAACCGATATCTGCTTTAGCTTCACTGGGCTGGTTCAGCGCGGCGGAGGGACTGGGCCGCACAAAGACGGCTGGGGTATTACGTTTTATGAAGGTAAGGGCTGCCGTACGTTTAAAGATCCGCAACCTAGCTTTAATTCGCCTATCGCCAAACTGGTACAAGACTACCCCATCAAATCCTGTTCCGTGATTGCCCATATTCGTCAGGCGAACCGTGGCGAAGTGGCGTTGGAAAATACCCATCCCTTTACCCGCGAACTGTGGGGGCGTAACTGGACCTATGCTCATAATGGACAGCTCAGTGGCTATAAATCGCTGGAAACCGGAAATTTCCGCCCGGTCGGGGAAACCGACAGCGAAAAAGCTTTCTGCTGGCTGCTCCACAAGCTGACGGAGCGTTATCCGCGCACGCCTGGCAATATGACGGCAGTGTTTAAATATATCGCGATGCTGGCAGGAGAACTGCGGGAGAAGGGCGTCTTCAACATGCTGTTGTCTGACGGACGCTATGTGATGGCCTTCTGTTCGACCAACCTGTTTTGGATCACGCGTCGTGCGCCGTTTGGCGTGGCGACATTGCTGGATCAGGATGTGGAAATCGATTTTAGCTCAGAGACCACACCCAATGATGTGGTCACCGTGATTGCCACTCAACCGTTAACCGGCAATGAAACCTGGCAAAAGATTATGCCAGGCGAGTGGGCATTATTTTGTCTCGGGGAGCGTGTAGTTTGATGCCAGTTGCGGCTGAACCACTTCGTGACTCAACGGCTTGCTGACGACGTAACGACCATCGACGACAGAGACAGTCGGTGGTTTACGTGTTTGTTCAAAGTAATCGTATCCCGGCTTTAACTGGGCCCAGAAATCTTTGTAATACGAGAACTTATGGCGCTGCATGTTGGCATCGGTCATGCGGAACGGGTAAATGCTAACCTGTACGCTGGACTGCCCGAACACCAGAGCACCGGTCACAAACTGGAAAATCTCATCAATGCCGTTGTCGGTCATTGCGTAGCAGCCGACGGAAACACAGGCACCGTGGATCATCAGGTACTTACCTTCATAACCGTGTGCGCGGTCATAGGCATTAGGGAAACCAATGTTAATCGCTTTATAAAAGCGACTATCTGGTTTCAGCTGTCCACGCTGAACGCTGTAAAACCCTTCCGGACTTTTGAAATCACCCTGACGCTGCTTCGGACCTAAGCCACCGGAATAATTACAGATCTTATAACTGTCGAGCAATTGATACTGTTCGCCCATCTTGACGTACAGATCCAAGGTTCGCTCTTCTTTGAAGATCTGGATATAAACGGGGGAGCCCATTAATTGCTGCTTATATTCTTTGCTGACAGGCGTAGTCGGGCTGCTGCTGCTCAGCAAACCGGCAAATGAAACGCACGGCAATAAAAGCATCGCAAGAAAAAATGCGATTTTACGCATACTGCTTATTCCTTGATAAAACGATCACACACGCCAGGACGGCAAAAAGAATCCCCAAATCGGATAAATCTGGATCTGGAGCGCTCACATTAGCACCAAGAGAGTTTTTCGCAAGTCTCTCGTGCGGCGTTTACACTTTAGTTTTTCTTTATACGGAAAATTGCGCTTAAAGGCAGTCAGACACTGCCGTATTTTGCTGGTTACTGCGCTTCATTGGGTCTTAATCGTGCTGGATGGATAATGGGTCAGGAACGGCTCAGCATTAGGTACAACCAGACTTCTCACAACATAAAAATACTGTATACTTAAACAGTAATGTGGGAGACAAACGATGCGTAAAATCATACATGTCGATATGGACTGCTTTTTCGCGGCGGTGGAAATGCGCGACAACCCCGCCCTGCGTGATATTCCCATTGCTATTGGCGGCAGTCGAGAACGTCGGGGGGTCATCAGCACGGCCAATTACCCGGCGCGCAAATTTGGCGTGCGTAGCGCAATGCCAACTGGAATGGCATTAAAGCTGTGTCCGCATCTCACTTTATTACCTGGTCGTTACGAGGCCTATAAAGAAGCCTCCCGCCAGATTCAGGCTATTTTCTCCCGCTATACCTCGCTGATAGAACCACTTTCGCTGGATGAAGCCTATCTGGATGTGACCGACAGCACCCACTGCCACGGCTCAGCTACGCTGATCGCTCAGGAAATCCGCCAGACAATTTTTAACGAGTTACAGTTAACCGCCTCTGCCGGAATTGCGCCGGTAAAATTTCTGGCAAAAATAGCTTCCGATCTCAACAAACCCAATGGGCAATATGTGATTACCCCTGCCGATGTTCCTGAATTTCTCAGAACATTACCGTTAGGCAAAATTCCCGGCGTTGGCAAAGTCTCCGCCGCTAAGCTGGAATCAATGGGATTACGTACCTGCGAAGATGTTCAAAAATACGACCTGGCAATGCTGCTCAAACGCTTCGGCAAGTTTGGTCGCGTGCTGTGGGAGCGCAGTCAGGGGATTGACGAACGGGACGTTAACAACGACAGGCTGCGTAAATCCGTCGGCGTGGAGCGTACGCTGGCGGAAGATATTCACGAGTGGTCGGAGTGTGAGGCGATAATAGAACGGCTCTATCCCGAACTGGAACGGCGTCTGGCAAAGGTTAAACCGGATCTGCTGATCGCTCGCCAGGGGATAAAACTCAAGTTTAATGATTTTCAGCAGACTACGCAGGAGCACGTCTGGCCGCGCTTAAATAAAGATGACTTAATTACGACAGCGCGCAAGACCTGGGACGAGCGTAGGGGAGGGCGAGGCGTCAGGCTGGTGGGATTACACGTCACGCTGCTGGATCCACAAATGGAAAGACAGCTACTGTTGGGGCTGTGACTCAGAACAATTGCCGGATGTCGGCGTAAACGCCTTATCCGGCCTACAAACCAGCGTGCAGGCCAGATGGCTACGTAACAACTTTATCCGGCCTACAAATCAGCATGTAGGCCAGATAAACGTAGCGTCATCCGACATTTAGCGCAGAATCTTACTTCGCCGGAATAGACTTCAGCAGTTCAGTCAGCAGCGTCCAGTAATGGCCGACGCTTTCGATATGAACCTGCTCATCCGGGGAGTGTGGACCGGTGATAGTTGGCCCGATGGAAACCATGTCCATATCTGGATACGGTTTCTTGAACAGACCACATTCCAGACCAGCGTGGATGATCTGGATATTCGGTGTTTTATTGAACAGACGCTGATAGGTTTCACGAACCAGGTGCATAACCGGAGAGTTAGCATCCGGCTGCCAGCCTGGGTATCCGCCTTTTGCCTGGGTTTTCGCGCCAGCCAGTTTACCCAGTGAATCCAGCATGCTCACCACGTAGTCTTTACCGCTGTCGATCAGGGAACGGATCAGGCAGTGAATTTCAACGTTGTCGTCAGTCATGGTGACAACACCGACGTTCAGAGAGGTCTCTACCACGCCTTTGGCGACGTCAGAGTTGCGGATTACACCGTTCGGGGTGGCGTTCAGCAGACGCACAAAGCTGTCGCGAGACTGAGCGGTCAGCGCGGCTTTGTCTTGAGCTACGGCATCCAGCAGCAGAGCCAGGTTCTTCTCTTTGGCTTCCAGTTCGTTTTTCAGGATTTCCTGATAGGTGTTGACCAGCGCTTTTAACGCATCAACTTTATCTGCAGCCACGGCGAGGGTGGCAAAGGCTTCACGCGGAATCGCGTTGCGCAGCGTACCGCCGTTGAAATCAACCAGACGCAGATCCAGCTCTTCAGCGTGGCCCGCCAGGAAGCGTACCAGCAGTTTGTTCGCGTTACCGAGACCCACGTGGATTTCGCCGCCGGAGTGACCGCCTTTCAGGCCTTTTAACGTCAGCTTAAAGCTCTGGAATCCAGCCGGGATTGCTTCACGGGACAGCGGCAGGTTAGAGGTAAAGTCGATACCGCCTGCGCAACCCATGTAGATCTCACCTTCTTCTTCTGAGTCGGTGTTGATCAGGATATCTGCCTGCAGCCAGTTAGCCTGCAGACCAAACGCGCCATCCATACCCGCTTCTTCGGTCATGGTCAGCAGCACTTCCAGCGGACCGTGTACCACGCTGTCATCAGCCAGAACGGCCAGCGCAGACGCCATACCGATGCCGTTATCCGCACCCAGCGTGGTGCCACGGGCTTTCACCCATTCGCCGTCAATATAAGGCTGGATAGGATCTTTAGTGAAGTCGTGCACGGTGTCGTTGTTTTTCTGCGGGACCATATCCAGGTGCGCCTGCAGAACGACCGGCTTGCGGTTTTCCATGCCTGCGGTAGCGGGTTTGCGAATCAGGATATTACCGACTTGATCGCGCTCGACGTGGAAACCTTTCTCTTGGGCCCAGCTCAGAATGTGTTCAGCGAGCTGCTCTTCATGATAGGACGGATGAGGAATAGAACAGATTTTGGCAAAAATATCCCATAGCGGTTGCGGGGATAATTGAGACAGTTCAGACACGTTGAGTCTCCTTGGCGATGTCCTACAAAACTTGCTTGCAGGCCACGGGGTTAGCAGAATTAAAAACACCACAAGTCAGGCTTGCGCGATGCGATTGAGAATACCACTTTCTCCGCTGACGGCTAGCATAAAGCATGCAAAAAGAGGCGCGGATTCCGCGAAACACTGGTTTTTAGTGCGTCAGATCTCTATAATCTCGCGCAACCTATTTCCCCCTCGAACACTTTTTAAGCCGTAGATAAACAGGCTGGGACACTTCACATGAGCGAAAAATACGTCGTCACCTGGGACATGTTGCAGATCCATGCACGTAAACTGGCAAGCCGCTTGATGCCTTCTGAACAATGGAAAGGCATTATTGCCGTTAGCCGTGGTGGTCTGGTGCCGGGCGCATTGCTGGCGCGTGAATTGGGTATTCGTCATGTCGATACCGTATGCATCTCCAGCTACGATCACGACAATCAGCGCGAACTGAAAGTGCTGAAGCGTGCCGAAGGCGACGGTGAAGGTTTCATCGTAATCGATGACCTGGTTGACACCGGTGGGACCGCCGTTGCGATCCGCGAAATGTATCCTAAAGCGCATTTCGTCACTATCTTCGCTAAGCCGGCTGGTCGCCCGCTGGTGAATGATTATGTTGTTGATATCCCTCAGGATACCTGGATTGAGCAGCCGTGGGATATGGGCGTGGTGTTCGTCCCGCCGATCTCAGGTCGCTAATCTAAAAAGTTTTCAACGCCTGGCATTTGCCGGGCGTTGTTCTTTTTGTGCTGTGTCAGGTTACACTATGCCTTAGTGAGTACTCATGGAGGCTGCAATCATGTCACAGGCTAACCTCAGCGAAGTCCTGTTTAAACCCCGCTTCAAACACCCTGAAACGTCAACACTGGTTCGTCGTTTTAATCACGGCGCGCAGCCGTCCGTACAATCCGCCCTGGATGGCAAAACCATTCCGCACTGGTATCGCATGGTGAATCGCCTGATGTGGATCTGGCGCGGCGTCGACCCGCGTGAAATCCTTGAGGTGCAGGCACGTATCGTGATGAGCGAAGCCGAGCGTACAGATAAAGAACTCTACGATACGGTTATCGGCTATCGCGGTGGGAACTGGATCTATGAGTGGGCGAAGCAGGCGATGGACTGGCAACAGAAAGCGTCTATGGAAGAGGATCCGCAAGTGAGCGGACGTCACTGGCTGCATGCGTCTACGTTGTACAACATTGCCGCTTACCCACACCTGAAAGGCGATGAGCTGGCAGAGCAGGCACAGGCTTTAGCCAATCGCGCCTATGAAGAGGCCGCACAGCGATTGCCGGGCACGCTGCGTGAGATGGAGTTTGCTGTTACCGGCGGTGCGCCGATCACCGGATTCTTACATATGCCAAAAGGCGACGGTCCGTTCCCGACGGTGCTGATGTGCGGTGGCCTCGATTCCATGCAAACGGATTATTACAGTCTGTATGAGCGCTACTTTGCCCCGCGCGGTATTGCCATGCTGACGCTGGATATGCCGTCGGTCGGGTTCTCGTCAAAATGGAAACTGACTCAGGATTCCAGCCTGCTGCATCAGCATGTATTAAAAGCGCTGCCTAATGTTCCCTGGGTGGATCACACCCGCGTGGCGGCCTTCGGTTTCCGCTTTGGCGCTAACGTAGCGGTACGTCTGGCGTATCTGGAATCATCGCGTCTGAAGGCGGTGGCCTGTCTGGGGCCAGTGGTTCATGCGCTGCTTAGCGACCCGCAGCGTCAGGCGAGCGTCCCGGAAATGTACCTTGATGTACTGGCTAGCCGCCTGGGGATGCATGACGCCTCCGATGAAGCGCTGCGCGTTGAGCTAAATCGCTATTCATTAAAAGTGCAGGGCCTGCTGGGGCGACGCTGCCCGACGCCAATGCTCTCGGGATTCTGGAAGAATGATCCGTTTAGTCCGGAAGAAGAGTCACGTTTAATCACATCTTCATCTTCAGACGGTAAGCTACTGGAGATCCCCTTCAACCCGGTGTATCGCAATTTTGACAAAGGGCTGCAGGAAATAACCGGTTGGATCAATCAGAGATTGTGTTAAAAGTTTGCTAAATTTTATCGATTTGGTAAAACAGGTGCTTCACCTAAGGAGATCGTAATGACGTTACCGAGTGGGCATCCGAAAAGTAGATTGATCAAGAAATTCACCGCGCTTGGCCCGTATATCCGGGAAGGGCAGTGCGAAGATAATCGATTTTTTTTCGATTGTCTGGCTGTTTGCGTCAACGTGAAACCCGCCCCTGAGAAACGCGAGTTCTGGGGCTGGTGGATGGAACTGGAGGCGCAGGAAAAACGCTTCACGTACAGCTATCAGTTTGGTTTGTTTGATAAAGACGGTAACTGGACGGCGGTGCCGGTGAAAGAGACTGAAGTGGTAGAGCGACTGGAATACACCTTACGTGAATTCCATGAAAAATTACGTGGCTTGTTAACGACGCTGAATCTGGCGCTGGAACCTGCTGACGGCTTTAAGGATGAACCGGTTAAGTTAACGGCATAATGAACAGTGAAATGCCGGATGGCGGCGCAACCCCATCCGGCATTTTTTTATGCTATATCAAAACTGGTAGACCATACCGACAGCAACGATGTCATCATCGTTGATGCCCAGTTTATTATCGCTATCCAGCTGGTTGATTTTATAGTCAACAAACGCGGACATATTTTTGTTGAAATAATATGTTGCGCCCACGTCGATATAATTCACCAGGTCTTCATTGCCGACGCCTTCAATATCTTTCCCTTTAGAAAGTACATAACCCAGTGACGGACGCAGACCAAAGTCAAACTGGTACTGAACAACCGCTTCGAAGTTCTGTGTTTTATTGGCGAAGCCGCCGGAAATTGGCGTCATATTGCGTGTTTCAGAATAGAACGTCGCAATATAAATATCGTTAGCATCATATTTTAAGCCGGTCGCCCAGGCTTCAGCTTTATCACCCGTACCACGAGTTTGCAGATTCTGCTGGTTGGTACGATCAGAGTTGGTATAAGCGCCGCTCACCGCGAAATCGCTGCCGCCAAAGTCATAGGTAACGGAAGTACCAAAACCGTCGCCGTTCTGTTTTTTCACATCACGATCCTGGTTTTTACCCTGGTATTGCAGGGTCAGATCCAGGCCATCCACGACGCCGAAAAAGTCGGTGTTACGGTAAGTTGCCAGACCGCTGGCGCGTTTGGTCATAAAGTTATCGGTCTGTGCGGAGGAGTCACCACCGAATTCCGGGAACATATCGGTCCAGGCTTCCACGTCATACAGCGCGCCCAGGTTACGACCATAATCAAACGAGCCAAAATCTTTTAATTTCACACCGGCGAAGGCCAGACGTGTTTTTTGTTGGTTAGAGTCGCTTTCAGCTTTATTGCCGGCAAACTCTGCTTCCCAACGACCATAACCGGTTAGTTGATCGTTAATTTGCGTTTCGCCTTTAAAACCTAAACGGATATAGCTTTGGTCACCATCTTTGCTGTCATAATCCGTCATGTAATGCATGGCTTTTACTTTGCCGTACAAGTCTAGCTTATTACCATTCTTGTTATACACTTCCGCCGCCTGTACGGATGCCGACGCAACAATTCCCATCACCACTAATGCCAGAGTGCTCTTTTTCATTTTCATTCCTGATTAAAAGTACGCGCTAATATTCACTGGGTGTGATCCCCGTTAAAAGACAGGAGGGTTTTTAACGTCTGGCAATGAACGTTTTATGACAAAGTAAGAATATTTTTAAAAAAGGATGTTTTTTTGTTTCTGTAATAAATGCGTCAAAATCTGCCGCTACGCTTGCTGATCCTGCGCAATAAAATTTCATGCTTTGTGCGCTGGTTGTTGGCAACCGGGGCCAGTCCTGCTAAAACGTTCGTTTGATATCATTTTCCCCAATTTTGAATGGCAGAGAATCATGAGTGACAGCCAGACGCTGGTGGTAAAACTTGGCACCAGTGTGTTAACGGGCGGATCCCGCCGCCTGAACCGCGCCCACATCGTAGAGCTGGTTCGCCAGTGCGCGCAGCTCCATGCCGCAGGGCATCGTATTGTTATCGTTACCTCTGGTGCGATTGCCGCCGGACGTGAGCATCTTGGTTACCCGGAGCTCCCGGCAACGATAGCTTCGAAACAGCTGTTGGCGGCGGTCGGGCAGAGCCGACTGATTCAACTGTGGGAACAGCTGTTCTCGATCTACGGTATTCATATCGGGCAGATGCTGCTGACGCGTGCAGATATGGAAGACAGAGAGCGCTTCCTCAATGCCCGCGATACGCTCCGCGCGCTGCTGGATAACAACATTGTTCCTGTCATTAATGAGAATGACGCCGTAGCGACCGCTGAGATTAAAGTCGGCGATAACGACAACCTCTCCGCGCTGGCGGCAATTCTGGCTGGAGCCGATAAGCTGCTGCTGTTGACCGATCAGCAGGGGCTGTTCACCGCCGATCCACGCACCAACCCACAGGCTGAGCTGATTAAAGACGTACACGGCATTGATGATGCGTTGCGCGCCATTGCCGGGGATAGCGTCTCAGGTCTGGGAACCGGCGGCATGGGCACAAAACTGCAGGCCGCCGATGTCGCGTGCCGCGCCGGGATTGACACCATTATTGCCGCAGGCAGCAAGCCGGGCGTGATTGGCGACGTGATGGAAGGCGTTTCCGTTGGGACGCGTTTTCATGCTCAGGCCTCTCCGCTGGAGAACCGTAAACGCTGGATCTTTGGCGCGCCGCCTGCCGGGGAGATTACCGTCGATGAGGGCGCGACCGCAGCAATTCTGGAACGCGGCAGCTCATTACTGCCAAAAGGCATTAAAAGCGTGACAGGTAACTTTTCTCGTGGTGAAGTGATCCGCATCTGCAATCTCGAAGGGCGCGATATTGCCCACGGCGTCACCCGCTATAACAGCGACGCGCTGCGCCGTATTGCCGGACATCACTCACAACAGATCGACACCATCCTGGGCTACGAATACGGTCCGGTTGCTGTCCATCGCGACGACATGATCACCCGTTAAGGAACAGGCATATGCTGGAACAAATGGGCATTGCTGCCAAAGCAGCGTCATACAAGCTGGCGCTGCTCTCCAGTCGCGAAAAAAATCGCGTACTGGAAACCATTGCTGATGAGCTGGAAGCGCAAACGGAAAGCATCCTCAGCGCGAACATACAAGATGTTGAGCAGGCGCGAGCCAACGGCCTGAGCGAAGCGATGCTCGACCGCCTGGCGCTGACGCCGGCACGTCTGAAAGCGATTGCTGACGATGTGCGCCAGGTCTGTAATCTTGCCGACCCGGTAGGGCAGGTGATTGACGGCGGCCTGCTGGATAGCGGTCTGCGTCTGGAGCGTCGTCGCGTCCCGCTGGGCGTGATTGGCGTGATTTATGAAGCGCGTCCAAACGTCACCGTTGACGTTGCCTCCCTGTGCCTGAAAACCGGCAATGCGGTGATTCTGCGCGGTGGGAAAGAGACCTACCGGACCAACGCGGCGACCGTGGCTGTTATCCAAAAGGCGCTGGAAGCCTGCGGTTTACCCGCGGCTGCCGTACAGTCAATTGATAACCCGGACCGCGCGTTGGTCGCTGAAATGCTGCGGATGGATAAGTACATCGATATGCTGATCCCTCGCGGAGGCGCGGGCCTGCATAAGCTGTGCCGTGAGCAGTCGACTATCCCGGTCATCACCGGTGGCATTGGCGTATGCCATATTTATGTTGATGATACCGCGGAGATCGACCCGGCCCTGAAGATTATCGTTAACGCCAAAACGCAGCGTCCAAGCACCTGTAACACCGTAGAAACTCTGCTGGTGCATCAGGATATTGCTGAGCATTTTCTGCCTGCGTTAAGCCAAAAGATGGCGGATAGCGGTGTTACGCTGCACGGTGATGAAATCGTGATGCAGGTACTGCATGGCCCTGCCAAACTGGTGTCACTGAAACCGGAAGAGCTGGATAACGAGTTTCTGTCTCTGGATCTGAATGTTGTGGTGGTCGAAAATATGGATGGCGCTATCGCCCATATTCGCGAACACGGCACCCAGCACTCGGACGCCATACTGACGCGCACGCTCAGCAACGCCAACCGTTTCGTGAATGAAGTGGACTCTTCTGCCGTGTATGTAAACGCCTCTACTCGTTTTACCGATGGCGGCCAGTTCGGACTGGGTGCGGAAGTGGCGGTGAGCACGCAAAAACTGCACGCACGTGGCCCAATGGGACTGGAAGCACTGACCACATATAAGTGGATTGGCTTCGGTGACGACACGGTTCGTGCATAATTGAAACTGGGTGATGCAATAATAGCCATCTGATTTAAAAGGCCATTAAGGCATCACCCAGTTAATTCTAACCTTCATCCCGCTGCCGTATTTTTTATCCTGTGTTTTTAACATCATCCGCACCAGTCTGGTTCTGACCTATGCATTCTCTGGCGCCAGAAAGGCGGCGTATCACAGAATTTTCCCTGCCTGCATGAATTTTCCTGGTCTTCGTTTCACGTATTGTTCCTATGGCCCGATCTATTAGAATCAATCTCATTTTTATGAGGAGTTGTTGCGTGAAATCGGATATTCACAAACTTAGCATTCCTGTTGTGCCGCTTGGCAACCCGTTTCCTCCCCGTCATTGTTCGCTGTGCCCAAAGGGAGCGGCGATTGATCGTAATAATCAATACAAATTAATAGACAAAAGAAGGCGGTTTAAAGCTGGGGAGATACTCGCCCGACAGGATGAAACCGCGGATATGCTTTTTGTTATCCATGAGGGGTACTGCAAGTCCAGCGTGGAATGTGGCGATAACGTTTTTATCAGCCGCTTTTATGTTCCGGGAGATATCATGGCGCTGGATGCTGTCGAAGGGGGGAAGTACCTGACAACGATTAAGGCGACAACGGCTGCGGAGGTTTGCCACATTGATATTGCGCGGTTGTTCAAGGTAGCAGATAAGGAGCCTTCGGTTGCTGCCGCAGTCATCAAGTTTCTCTGCAGGGACAATGGATTCATTGTTGAAAAACTGCGGCGCTATGCGAATAAACATGCTGAGGCCAGGATCGCGGCTTTCCTGGTGGAATTTTACGAGATGCATTTGCGCATCGGCAGGCCAGAAACGACGCTTCGCTTGCCATTTTCTCGGGACGAAATTGCCAGTTATCTCGATCTTAAAATTGAAACCGTTAGCCGCTCATTAAAATCACTTGAACAGCAGAATCTGATTACCTTACATAGGGTACGTACCGTAACAATTAATAGTTATCTTGGTTTAAAACGTTTTATCTAATTTTCTATTTAACGATAATCATTATCTCTCCTGATAAGCCAGGAATATTCATTTTATATGGAAAATTCCTGGTTTTAATTTTGTCAAATAATTATCAATTAGAATGTAGTTTCTGTAGGTGAATGATTTTTTTATAAGAATATTCCCGCGCAAATGGATATATCATGAGAATTTTCTTGCGGCGTTAAAAATTTAGCATAATTGCAACAAATAATAAGCATTATAGAGAAACTATGGAGGTGTTAATTATCTTTATGTTTTGTAAGGGTTTTGCTCTCGTGGTATTTGTATGATCTTTTTGATATTTATCAAAAACATAAAAAAGATGAATTGTTTGATTTGCCTTATTTATTTGGGTGATAGTTCTGATTCACGGTGTTATTTAAGTAAATTAAACTTAGGAAACTTCTTAGATTATCGTTTTAGTGGGAAAATTCTTAGTCTTTTTGTAATTTTTGCGTTTCAGGGTTTGTTGAGATGTTACTTAATTCAAATGATAATTTTGGGGCGCGGCAATTCTGGCTCGCAATTAATGGAACCGCTGGAGTGACTTAATAATAAGACTCGGTGGTGAGTATGTTCTTAGGAGAAGATAAAAATGAAAAAATTATTATTAGTGACCTCTCTGGCGTCTGTATTTGTTGCGGCAAATGCAATGGCAGATGTCACTGCTTCTGCAACGGCCTCGTGGGACGCGACGGCAACAAAAGATACCACCAGCATGTTGGTCGTCACTCCGTTGAACTCTTTGACTTTCCAGTATGCGGAAGGTCTTAATGGCTTCAACTCCCAGGATGGCGCGTTTGATGTGACTATTCAGGGCCAGGAAACGGCAACTGATTTTGAACTGACCGCTCAGATTATTAGCAATACTCTGACCAACGCCAGTGGCGATGCGTCTACCCTGAACGTAGGGGTGGCATGGAATGGCACCGCGTTGACTAATTCATCAGATACTGTCCTGGTAAATTCCAGCTCGACTTCTGGTCTTGAAAGCCTGATGGCTGATGGCGCTTACAACGGTGCTGATCGCGTCAGCGATCAATCTAACTTCAAATTCACCATTGCGTCTGCGACTTCTGATGGTCGCACGCCGGTAACGGATTACTCTGCACTGCCAGACGGCTATTGGACTGGTGATGTAAAAGTACAGTTCAATGCAACCTGGACGACTCCGTCCGCCTAATAAATAAAGGTTCGGGAGGAGAAATTCTCCCGAATTTATCAGGAATGGTGTCATGAATAAATATTTACCGGCAGCAATGTTGGTAGGGTTGGTAATCTCTTTTTCCAGCTGGGCAATTAACGTCGGTGACATCACGTCGATAATGACTTCTACTGAGAGTTCATTATCGAAAGAAATCACTAATACGACAGATTCGGCTCGTTATGTCAGCGTATCGGTAAAACAACTGTCATCACCTTTAGCGGGCGGAGTCGAAATAAAACCCGTTAATTCCGGGGAATTACTCTCTACGCCTGCCAATCTAATTCTGCCTGGTCAGGCAAAGGATGTTTTTCGCTTCTTTTATAAAGGGCCAGTTGATGATGTCGAGCGTTATTATCGTCTGCAATGGATAGATGAGCCGGTCACCGAGAGCGCGGAAACCCGGGCCAATAAATTGGCTGTTGCGACAGCGTCAGCAGAAATTGGCACGATTTTGGTCGTTGCGCCGCGAAAAGAGCGTTTTGAATATAACCGTAATGGTGATGTTATTAGCAATACTGGCAATGTTTCATTTCGAGTAATCGCCTATGGAGCTTGCAAAGATAATGCTCGCGATCAGGGACGGGGCTGTCGTGAACGTTATTACATTATGCCAGGTACAAAAATAAAACTGCAGTTCACCGACATTAGTAATAGCCGCTCACGCATCGGTATCTGGCACGGTAAGCAGTTTATTACAGTGAAGTGATGGTCAATAGCAGCCATCTGTACGGGATAAATAAAAATACCGGATTGTAAGGATGCATATGACAACAACATATATTGTTGGCGGTAGCATTTGTCTTTTTCTTGCGCTGACACCAGGAACTTCACATGCAGCCCCAGTAAAAGTGGGTAATTACGTTATTCCCAGTGCTTTCGCCCGTTCACTGGAGCAGGGAATGACGGTGCCGGTATATATACGTTACAACGAGACTGATGAGAAAAGTCAGCAAAAAATTGCCGATGCGGTGATTTCGCTTGTTGATGGCAATATTACAGTTAAAGCACTGACTCTTGCTGAATTGCCCAATAATGCTGTGTTATCCGAGAAAACCCGTGCGTTAGTGGAAAAAATCCGTGATGTAAAGTTTCACGATAATACGAATATTGAACTGTCAGATGATGCTCGACTGCAACTTAATGTCTCATCATTTCACCTGGAGATGATTGTCAGCAAAGATGCGTTAACTGAAGCGATTGTCGCGCGCAGTAGCTTGCTTGGACCTTCCAGCGTTGAAACTCTGTCTAACGTCCTGAACTACAACTTTGGTACCTACTACAACGATTACCGAAATGGCAGCAGTACCCGCAGCTATCTGACGATGGACAATACAACATCGCTGCGGGAGCACCACATTAATGTTAACGGTTCGTTTTACGGCATCGGTGACAGCAATGGTACCAGTAAACTTTATCGTGCGATGTATGAGCGCGATTATGAAGGGTATCGACTGGCGCTGGGGATGCTTGATACATGGAATGTCCAGTCTATTGCCAGCCTGAATGCGCTGAATGGTGGGAAAATTTACGGTGTGAGCTACGGGAACAAAGGAAGTACGGTTGTTGAGAATACCGCGCTTTCACTCACGCCGATTACCGTATTTTTGCCAGCCGCTGGTGAGGTTCATGTCTTCCGCGATGGACGTTTACTCAGCGTGCAGAACTTTAATATGGGCAGCTATGAAATTGATACCAGTCGCTTTCCGTATGGTGTTTACGACGTCACGGTAGATATCGTGGTCAATGGGCGGACAATTAATAGTCGTGTCAGCCGGGTTAATAAGATCTTTGCTCGCCAACAAGCTGCTGGAGTTGATCAGCTCTCATGGCAGTTTTTTGGTGGTTCGCTGGATTATGATCGGGTGAGCTATAAGCGTAACCACTATCAGGATTTGGGTAATGAGCAGACCTGGATTGCCGGGGGGGCCGCATCGGTGACGCTGGCGATATTGTCGGGGCTGGGCCTGAAATCCACGATCTACGGTTTTGACAACAATGCGGTTAATGAAACGGATGTCACGCTGAATGTGAATGAATACGTCAGTATTGGCAATCAGATGTTGGTAGCGAACGATTCATCATGGCGAAACATCAGTAACATCAATCTCAATGTCCCTGAAGGATATGGTTCCCTTTGGGCATCTCGTGAAGACAGTAAAATTGGCGATCGCTTGCCCATGCAGGAACGTGATAACTATTCCATTGGCGGAACTCTTAACCTTGGAAAGTTTATTCCTCATGGCGGCTCGCTCACCGTGAGCCAGACGGAGAATCGTTACTCAGGCAATAAATACCGTAATCTGGATTACAACACGACCCTTTATTCAGGCAGGTATGCCACGGTTGGGTTGCGTGCAGGTATTCAGCGTTATTACTACAACAACCGAAATGACGATGGGCGACAGGAACGTTATGTCAGCCTGGACTTATCGTTGCCGTTGGCGACCTGGTTGAGCATGGGCGTCTCCCGAGATCGCTATGGTAGTACCCAGGGTAATCTCAGTGCACGAAAACAGTATGCTGAAGGGCCGATTAAATCGGTCGGATTATCGGCATCAACGCGTCTGAGCGGCGAACAGTATTATGACAATAATTATTCGGTAAACGGCAATTTGAGTTATGACACGAAATATAACGCCGGCACCGTATCGGTAACGCGTTCTGCTGACAACTCCACCAATATGAACTTCTCTTCCCAAGGTTCTCTGGCGTGGGCTGGTAAAGACTTCGGTCTGAGTAAAGAGAGGCAGCGTTCTGGCGTTATCGTAAAAACAGATTTGACCGGCGAGGGGAAACTGGCTGCGAAGATTAATAACCGCAATTATCTTCTCAGCGGTAAATCAAATTTCATTGCACTGCCTCCCTATGCTCAGTACAAGCTGGAAATCCTCAATGATAAAAATTCTGAGGACAGCTTCGATATTGTTTCAGGACGCAAACAGGAGTTGACGCTATATCCGGGTAACGTGGGTGTTATCAACCCTGAAGTGAAAAGCATGGTCACCGTATTCGGTCGCATTCGTTATCCCGATGGACAATTGGCTGCAAATACCGATATCCATAACCACATCGGTAAAACGCGTACGGATGAAAAGGGTGAGTTTGCTATCGATATCGATAAAAAGTATCCGGTTATTACGTTAATTTCTGCCAACGGCAGGGTATGTGAAGCCGATCTGGATCTGGAAAAAGCACGCGGCGCTGCGTGGGTTGGCGATGTGAAATGTGTAACGCAAACCACGATGGCACAGAGGTAATAAAATGAAAGTATTGATTAAATTAGCTACTGTAATCTGTGCCGTAGGGAGTTTTTCACCTGTGCCTGCGTTGGCGTTGAATGCAATCTCTTCGGGATCAGTCAGTAATAACTATTTGTTTATCGAAAATGCCATTGATAGTGAATACTTTATTACCCCATCGGCACTTGATCCGCGTTTCAGCGGGTCAAATACGTGGATAAAATACGGTACCTCTCAGGTCAGTCTCGGGTATTTAGGTTTTGTCGGCTGGACTGCGCCTGGATATTATTATCAGGACATGTGGATTGATAACTCCCCGATTAACGGGCCTTTCCGGGGAATCCGTTGTTATAGTGGCACTCAATGCCCATCAACCGGGTTTATTGCCGGATTGGGCACTGACAAAAACGGTTTTTATCATGCGCAGGTCGGCTCTGTCGCAGGCGTTATTGGTGGCGCCTACGGATTCGCTTCCCTGACCGATACTGCTTATGAGTACTTCCGCAATGTGCCAACCGGTAGCAGCGAAACCTATGTGTTCAACCGCTGTTATACTTCTGTAAATTATGATTATTCTTCCGGGCAACGGTGCAAAGACCAATCGACAGGATCATGGAATTACGTCAATTACACGTTAACTAAACGCGGTCATCTGTCACTTGTCTCGACTAACGCATTTCAGGAGCTTTGGGTTGCCAGCGATGGTACGCCGAGCATCACCAAAGACTCTGGTTATTGTGAACTTGGCGTGGTGGGCGGTACTGACGGTGTGATTTGCAAAATGGTGAGCTATAACTTGCAACAAACGGCCAATCTGACCGCCTCCTTGACGTTTCGCGCTTTTGTCGACACGGCGATGCTTGGTTTTACGCCCGGAGCGGCCACCGTGAAATACTCCGGGAATGGTGCAAACTGGTATAACTATGGTACTTCAACTGCTTATTACAACGTTTTTACGACATCTGGAGAATACATTTATATTTTTCTGTCAAAAGCATTTTTGAAGAAGCTTGTTGATTCAGGGATCAGCATTACCAACAGTCAGCCGTTTACCTTCGGTTTTTATAATGGCTTAACACCAGAGTCAGGACACTACCAGTTTACCCCTTCGCTACAGCTCAATATTGTGCCAAAGGAATATGGGATCAGTATTATCTCATCGGATAACAGCACCTCGGCAAGCGGCAGCGGCACAATTGGCGAGACTGCTCCGATTGAGATGGATTACACCGTGACGGTTTCGGGGCCTCGTCAGGCTGATAGCATTACCGCACAAGTTATTGGGGAAAGTACGACGATAAACAATGTGCCTTATTGCCTGTTCACCTCTACGCAAGGTGGGTTAGCTGTCCCAATTCCCGCCTTTCTTCAGTACAACAGTCAGTCGGGTGGCGTGGTACAGAAACGAAATAGCTGTAGTGAAGCGGCGATCAGCATGAGAGATGCGCAATGGCAACAGACGCCCTGGGACGCAAATAATACAGATGATGGAAGCTACTTTGCGACTGATTTAAAATTGCTTTTCCCAATGAATGATTCGCGTTCGATGTTGACCGTTTCCGGTGCGGATTGGGAAGGTGTTGTCAGTGCCAGCGGAGAGATAAAAGTGACGGCGAATTGGGTGGGCGTGACGCCATGAGCCACTGTCGTTTGGCGCTAAGATGGATATTGATCTTGCTTTCCGGGCTAACGGTATTCTCCGCTCAGGCCGTCTACCTGGAGTCGACTATTTATGAGATGCCATCGGATAAATCATTTATCAGTAAACGAATCTATAACGATAGCCAGAAACAGAACGTGTACAGTATTAGCGCAGTTAAAATAGATAAACCGGGACCGGGAGGTGAAAACAGAAGTGCTATTGCCGAAGGCGAACTTTTGTTTACTCCGCTCAGTTTTTCACTGGCACCGCAGGCAAGTGAGTTTTTTAAGATTTTCTATCGTGGCCCGCAGGATGATAAAGAACGCTATTACCGAATACTGTTTCGTGAAATGCCGATAACGCTGTTTACCGAACGTAATCTAGGGAAAGGCGGACAGGCTCTCCCGGTGATCGCTATGGATACCATATTGGTCGTTCGTCCGAGGAAAATGAACCTGGCCTACACCATTGATGAGATAAACGGGACGTTGAAAAACACAGGGAATACTTTTTTCAAAATTATCGTACACCAGGGGTGTCACTCAACTGATGATGAAGCCACCATGCGTTATGTGTTACCGGGGGAAACCTGGCATAGTAGTGAGTTGAAAACAAAAAACCGGAAATTTATCGTAGCGTTACAGAAATATTTACCCGTGGGTCAGGGTTGCTCAAAAATTAATCATTAGAGGTGTTGGGTCTGAGCCAATATGCCCAGATTATATATTGGACCTATACTGTCACTAGCTTTATAAAACGTAGCATTAAGTTTAGAGTCGATGAAACAATATGTCGTGCATATTGCCGGAAATGTTTATGAATACAAGATCTACGACATCCTCTCTTAGTTTGTCGGTCAGCATAAACTACGGTAATATGTTATTCTGCTGGTCACTGTAGTTATATGTTTTGTAAATTTTGTATTTATAGCTTTTTGTTTTGTAATGAAGTGAAAGTGAGTAAAGGGATTTGTACTGATTAAGAAATGGAGTTTTTTCTTTTTCAATTTTTAAATGGAACTTACGGTGTGATGAGAATACTCATATGGATAACTGTGATTATAAATTCTGAATTTACGTGATATGGCTTATGGATAAAGTTTTATCACGAATCGCCTTATGATTATTGGAGGTCGAAGGTGTTGTATATTCTCTCGTGAATATAGCGAGGGACCTGCTATGCCATAAATTCAAGTTGGTGATAACTATGAATACGAAAAAAATTTTTCTGCTCAGTTATGATACTTTCCTTTTTTCAGGAATAAAAGCATGGTTACCAAATCTGGTATTGATCGATGCACGGACATTTATTTCTGGCACGCAGTCAGTTATGTCACAATATCCGTCCTGCTTGCTGGTGATCGATAACCGGTTGCCATTATTATTGGTCAAAAAATGGCTTCAGAGAAACAGTACGCAGTTCATCAACATACACTGTATTGTTCTGCGGATGTGCGAAACCCTGCCAGTTAATCGGGGATATGAAGAATATTCCTTTATCAATGGGGGGGAATTGTCGGAGCAGTTGATCGCTCAATTAAAAGAGAGTTTATTGGCACCTAACAAAGTAGTGGAAGTCAATAAAGATTCACCGATGTTTACTTTTAACTTGACTGAATTTGAAGAAGAAATGCTGTATTCATCATTCACAAAAGAAAAACTGCATGATTTCTGTATTGCTAATTCGCTAACAATTAAGTCAGTGTATCGATATCGGGATAAAATTACTGCTCGCCTCGGCTTTTCCAATTTTAATGAAACTGTTATCTTTTTAACCCGAAATAATTTATTAAATGAAGGTTCTATAATCAATAATAATGTGAATGGGGATGCGGTTTACACTGACGCATATGATGTTTCGGATACTAGTAGACTGAGTATGGCAATAAGGAATGAGGAGATCATTCCTTATTTTCAGCCCATCGTGAATATCAGGGGCGACGTTTGTGGAGTTGAGGTATTGGCTCGTTGGCCACAGGGACATAACTATGCTATTTCTCAGCGAGAGTTTATTCCATTGGCTGAAAAAAGTGGTTTAATCAATGAGTTAACTAGCTATTTAATGACCGCTGTTGCGCGCAATCTGGTCTCTGGAGGCGCGAGTATTAATAAAACTCTGTTCGTTTCTTTTAATGTCAGTCCGTCAGGTTTAAATAATCCTGTATTCTATTGGGAATGCCTTAATTTTATGGAGATAACGCAAGGTCTTCCGATAAAATTGATGATAGAGATAACAGAGAACCAGACGTTCACGATTACTCCTGCAATCAAAGAACTTATTCGCTCGTTGCGAAATAAAGGTGTATTGTTTGCTTTGGATGATTTTGGTGCTGGATACGCTAATCTCTGCTATCTCAATGAGTTAGACCTGGATGTAATCAAAATTGATAAAAGCTTCATTAAGGAAATTAAAGAGGTTGATCAATATATCCCTATGCTCGAGTCAATTACTCACCTTTCAGGACTTCTGGGGTTACGTACGGTGGCAGAGGGTGTTGAAAATGACTATCAGCAACAATGGCTGGGAAAAAATAATGTTGACTATCTGCAGGGGTATCAGTTTCTACCGCCAGTGACATTTAATGATTTTATCCGGTATTACCAGCAGTCAGTAGATTTGTTTGAATCAGCGTCGGATTCACCTTTATCTACGTAATTCCTTTTTGACACGGTTATTACATATGAAGGGTAAAACCTTTAAACGAGTATGTGCTCTGAGCTGACATAGCCTGCAGCATGATTTTTTCCTGAACACCAGGGGCAGACGCCTCTGGTATGGGCGTCTTTGCATCGTTGCCTGTCTGTCTGATTAAGTAAAAAGTCCTATAGTGAGGTGTGCACCGTTTGTTTATGTATCATAAACGGGGTATTTATAGTGATATCAGCGTTAATCAAACAGGTACTGAGGTTTGCCCGTAGCCATGCGTCCTTTCCTGACAAAATTAAGAGTCTGGCTTCCACCACCTCTCATCCTGTTATTATTCCTCATCGCGGATGCGTTGACGGCGATACCGCGTTTCACATTTGGCGCGGTGACTATCGTGATAAGTGCATTGTTGGCTAGCGTCAGTCTGGCGATGATACTGCATACCGCGTGGCAGATGCGGAAGAAACGTACGACGCTAAACCCGCTGCATGCAGAGAAATCGACCACGCTTGTTACTGGCGGATGTTACGCCTTGAGCCGCAATCCAATCTATCTTGGAATGAGTGGACTTCAGTTAGCTTTTGCTCTTTACGTCGGTAGCTTGATTGGAATATTGGCTGGACCGCTGTTTATGCTGGTGGTTGCCAGATTACATATTGATTTTGAAGAGGAACAACTACGAAAACATTTCGGGCCGGAATGGATACGCTATGAGCAGCGTGTTCGCCGCTGGTTATAGAATTCCCTTGCCGCGTACCAGGAAGCCTGTGACGACACGATTTGTGCGTAATTGAATGCGGATGATGCAAAAATAGGCGTTTGATTCGCAAGGCCATTGACGCACAGTCCGGTTAGTTTTAACCTTCTACCCCGTGTTCACATTCATGGGCACGTCCTTATCAGGGCCGATATAGCTCAGTTGGTAGAGCAGCGCATTCGTAATGCGAAGGTCGTAGGTTCGACTCCTATTATCGGCACCATTTCAAACTCTTCCCAGGTCTACCGAAATCAACGCAAACCCCGTTTACTGCGGTTTTCAGCGCGCATATTATCTTCCGGGTAACCTGCACCACGTTCTCCGCATCGCCATTCTTGGTTGGTAGTTCAGAGCCCGTTAATCAGGCCTCGTCGAAATGGCTGATAATATCGAGCGGCCCTGTGCCAGGGCCGATTCGTTTACTGAGCAGATTCAGCAGGATGTAAATGCAATACGCTTTAAGCCCTCTACCGCTTTTTCGAGGTAGGCGCGTGGACATCCCATGTTCAGGCGGATAAAACCATTTCCAGCAGGACCAAAGCCATTTCCCATTGAAGGCGCAATACCGGCAACATCAAGCATTACCCATTTGAGCTGCTCATCATCCAGTCCAAGCGCTTTGCAATCTATCCACAGTAGATACGTTGCCTGGGAAGGAACAACCCGAGCCCATGGGAGATATTCATCAATTTGTTGAATAAACCAGCGTCGATTTTCAGCCAGATAGCCAAGTAACTCGTCTAACCATGGCGCACCATGTTGCCATGCTGCCGTACTCGCTTCGACGGATAGCGCATTGAATACATCCAGTCCATGCGCATCCAGACGGCGTAAAAAGTGTTCACGCAATGCCGGTGCCGGTATCAGAAAATTAGCAATACGCAATGTCGACAAACCAAACGTTTTACTGGCTGAAGTAGCTGAAATTACACGCGAATGCCAGCGTTCTCCCAGATGCAGAACTGAAGTGAATTGTTCTCCAGGAAGCAATAAATCTGCCCATATCTCATCAGACAGCAACGTCACATCATAGGTCTCGCATAGCGTAAGTAGCTGTTCCAGCTCTGGTGCAGTCCAACAACGACCGGTTGGATTATGCGGATTACATAAAATCATCAACGGCGGACGTTCAGTCCGGAATAACATTTCCAGGTGAGCAAAATCCATTTGATAACCGGTAGCCGGGTCCTCATTCAACGGATTTTCCAGCAGCTGTCTGCCGTTCAGAGAGATAATTTTTGCGAATGAACCATAATAAGGCCCCTGAACGACCACGCCTTCACCGAGTTGACTCAGCATTTGTACGAGTAGCGATAATCCCGGAACAACACCTTCAATACTGCAGATCCACTCTTGCTTGATTTCCAGCTGATGCCGGGTTGAGAACCATGAAATTAATGAATCAAAGTAGCTTTGTGGTCGTTCGCTGTAACCAAAAATACCGTGCCCTACGCGGTGAGTTAAAGCCTCCTGAACAGCGGGCGGGCAAGTAAAGTCAAAATCAGACACCCACATTGGCAACAGTTGATGTGTATCCTCGCCGAAATATCGCGCCATAAAGTCCCATTTCAGCGAGGCGGTATCGTGGCGATCGATAATCTTATTAAAATCCATTACATGCTCTCCCTATTCTGTTGCCGTGATATTTTTTTCTGTTTCTGCCACTGAAGGCGCCTCCGCAATACCGATTCCCGTGAAACCGTAAATCAAGGCGAAGAAGATTGCGGCATAGCACTGAATCGCCCATGGCAATAAATCCAGCGTGCTCACTCCTAATGTCGTGGCCATATAAACTCCGGCAGCTGTCCACGGCAACAACGGCTCAATAACGGTGCCAGCGTCTTCAATGGTGCGGGACAGATTTTTGGTATCCAGTCCCATACGACGGTATGCGTTTTTAAACAGTTCAGCTGGAACCAGAAGAGCCAGCTTGCCGTCGCTTGTGGCTCCGGTCACCAGAAGGGTGGTACCAATGGTTGCCGCAATTAACTGACCGACACTGTGAATGACCGTCAGTAAGCGGTTAATGATAATGTTGAGCGCGCCGGTTAACGTTAAGGCACCGGCAAAAGAGAATGCGCAAAATACCAGAAGGATAGTGCTCATCATTGAGAACATTCCGCCGCGGTTCAGCAGGCGCGGAACATCAGCAATAATGCCCTCACTCCCTTGCGGGAACATAGTAATGTTGAATCCATCTATAAAGGCATCCAGTCCCTGCTTGATGCTGAGTCCTTGCATGACAACGCCCAGAATCAGGGCTAATACGCATGCACTCAGCATTAAAGGAATGACCGGCTTTTTACGAATCGCGCCCCACAACACAATAACCGGTGGCAAAATCAGAATGATATTGAAGTGGTATAGCGACTCCAGAGCGCTGACAATATCGGTAACCCGTTGCGGCGTGGCGACCTCGCCCAGCATATTGCTGTGGCCGGCAATAAGATAAACCACGGCGGCAAGCAGAAAGCTGGGAATAGTGGTCCACAATAAGTGCTGGATATGCTCGAAAAGGGTGGTATCTGCAACAATGGCCGCAAAGTTGGTGGAGTCTGACAGTGGCGATATCTTGTCACCGAAGTAAGCGCCAGAAACAACGGCACCTGCCGCTGCTGCCATCGAAACATCCAGTCCGGCGGCAACGCCCATCAATGCTACGCCAACCGTTCCGGCGGAACCCCAGGAGGTTCCGGTACACACCGATACGACGCTGGTCAAAAAGAAGGCGGCGATAAGAATGTATTCGGGGCTGATGAGTTTAAGTCCCCAGTACACCATGTAAGGGATGGTGCCGCTGAACATCCATGTACCAATCAGGCCGCCGACACAGATAAGAATCATGATCACCGGCATTGCTTTGGCGAGTTTATCAACTACCGAATTAATGATGTCTTCCCAGCAATACCCTTGCCACCAGGCCATGCCCGCGGCGACTGCAGCAGAACATAGCAACAAGGGCTCAATACGTAGCCCCATGATGCCGTAGCCAATAATTAGCAGCAGTAGCATGGCTAAAATAGGGATCACTGCCAGTCCAAATGAGAGTGTTTTTTTCTGATTTTGAGAGGCATTCATTCATGAATCTCCAGTCTGTAAGGTCGCTCAAGAGTAGAGAACACCCTTTTGCCTGACTGTGATCGCTCATTGGCCCTCATGTAAGCGATTACATGAAGACGTTAAACTTGAAGTCGGTCACAATTCAGGGGCTTGACGATTTACGCATTGATTTCAGAGAGAGGGGGGAAGAACAGAATCGCGGATCACTAAATCCGCAGTGAAACTATTCACGCTGGGACGCTGAGTTGCGCCCTTAAAAAGCTGTATCGCCAGCTGCGAAGCGCTGCGAGCCATGCGCTCAACGGGATAATGCATTGTTGTCAGTGCGGGGTAGAGATAGCGGGCCATCACCACATCATCAAATCCAACGATCGAAAGCTGCTGCGGAAGTGTAATTCCCTGCTGATGGAGGATGCGCATAATCCCGGCGGCCATTACATCATTAAACGTCACCGCTGCGGTGAAAGGAATGCCGCAATTAAGCAGCTGGTGTGCAGCGCGTTCGCCACCCTCTTCATTGAAAGGCACGCTAATCACCCAGTTTTTATCTGGCGTAATGCCATATTCAGCCAGCGCCTGGCGATAACCTTCCAGCCGCTCACGGCGATCGATAATCGGTAAATCACTTGTCACGCAGGCAATACAACGGTGCCCCTGTTCCAGGAGATGTAGCGTGGCTGTTTTAGCTGCTTGACTATTTTCCAGCCACACGCAGCGGTTGGCCATCCCGGCAATATAGCGGTTCACGACCACCATGGCAGGAAAATGAGCGGCATATCTCAACAGTTCCTTTTCAGAAAGCCTACTGGCATGGACCACAATAGCTTCACAGCCCTGGTTTATCAGAAAATCGAGTCCTGATTTTTCCATTCCTTCATCGTGGCCACCGCTGCATACCATCAGCCGAAATTGCTGCTGGCGTGATACTTCTTCCACGCCTCGGGCAAGCCTGGCAAAAAAGGGATCGGCAAGGTTGCCGGTCAATAACCCGAGCATGTCACCGCTGCGTTTCGCTAATGCAATTGCGGCGGCATTGCGATGATAGTTCAGTTCGCGCATGGCTTTTTCAACACGCTCACGCGTCACGGGTTCAACCCATGCGGTTTGATTAATAACACGTGAAACTGTTGCGGTGGACACTCCCGCTAACTCTGCAACATCCTTTATCGTTGCCATGCTGGCTCTTTACCTTTTTGATTCTTAAGAATTTGCTTATCGCTGGTTTTTTTCCTTATCTTATTCAGGTTGGGGGGATTTGTCACCGAGACATCCTCTGAGTATATCTACTCAGAGGTTTATTTTTAGTACTGAATAATTAAATACTATCCTGAGTATTATTATCCTTACATTTGATATTCGATCATCCCGCTCTTTTTGGCCACCCAGTCATACAGTCGTTGTCCGCGGAGATTGGTTTCATGCGTATGCCAGTATAATCTTGACGCGTGGTGTTTTTTGGCTTGTTGTTGGACATACTCGATAAGCTGTTTACCGATATGTTGGCCACGTACCTCTTCGCTAACAAATAAATCTTCGAGATAGCAATAGTTGGATTCTGCCCATGTTGAACGGTGAAAGAGATAATGCACCAGTCCCACTATTTTTCCATCATATTTGGCAACAGCACAATAAACAGGTTCGCTCGGGGTAAGGAAACGCTCCCACGTTAATTTTGTTACTTTATCTGAAATTTTAGTGCGATAAAATGTTTGATAGTTTATCCATAAAGGAAGCCAGCTGGCGTAGTCTTTTTGTTCTGCACATTCAATAGTAACGGTATTCATGTTAGTCATATATATCCTGATATTTTATACGAGTAATGTGTTAGTATGATGATACTAAGAACTTTATAAATTCTCGTAAAGAGACACTTTCGATATATTGATAGGATCCACTTTTAGTATAAAGGTTAATACAATGAAGAAAAACAATGCGCCTTTATTTCAAGGATTTGTTTTAGGAAAAGGCGCGGTTAAGGAGCAGGTTTACCACATCCTCCGCGATCACATCCTCGAAGGGCGATTGCCGCCAGGAACAAAAATGCCGTCAACCAGGGCATTGTCCGAGATGATGTCAATTTCACGAAACTCAGCGATCGCCGGTTATGACAGGCTATTAGATGAAGGGTATATCCTGACCCGTAAAGGGTCTGGAACATATGTCTCACATAATATTCCGGATCGGAGTATCAGCAATAGCTATCCAAAGATGGCGTCGGGGGACGTCGTCTCGCCTGATGAACAGGTTCACAGCCGAAATAATCCTGTTCGCGATTTGTGGTCAAATGAGTATGAAGGGCGCGGCATGAACCGCCTATTTGCGGTTGGTGTCGGGTGTACGGATCTCTTTCCGCATGCGTTATGGGGAAAGCTACTGCAACGTGTCTGGAGACAATCCCGGCATCAACTGGGGGCTCACACTCATCCTTGCGGGTACCTTCCTTTGAGAAAAGCGGTTTGCCGCTACATTAAAACAACGCGTGGAGTGAACTGTAACGAAGATCAGATAATCATCGTAAATGGTATTCAACAGGCATTGAACATTACTGCACGAGCATTGCTGTCGGCAGGAAGTGACGTTTGGCTGGACGACCCGGGTTACAAAGGCGCTCGCGGAGCCTTCATGTCAGTTGGCGCGATGGTGAGGCCGGTACCGGTAGATAGCGAGGGAATGAACGTCCGCTATGGTATTGATCATTTTCCTGACGCTAAGCTGGCCTATGTCGTCCCGTCGGATCAATATCCATTAAGTGGAACGTTAAGTTTATCCCGGCGTTTTGAGTTGCTGGAATGGGCGAAGTCGAATCAGGCATGGATATTTGAAGATGACTATAATAGCGAGTTCCGTTATGCCGACCGTTCTTTACAAGCTCTGCAAGGATTAGATCAGAATCAACGCGTAATCTAAGCCGGAACATTTTCTAAAATGATGTACCCGGAATTTCGTTTAGGTTTTTTAGTTGTCCCGCCGGTTTTACAAGAACAGATTATGGTGACGAAATATTTTTCCGATCTTGGCACCAGTTATCTTGAGCAGGCTGTGATGGCGAGTTTTATAGAGGATGGTCACTATGCCAGTCATGTGCGCCGAATTCGTAAGGCATGCTATGAAAGAAGAACTGCGCTGGTGAATGCTATTCAAGAATACCTGGCTGATAAAATGATTGTGCAGCCTTCTGACTCTGGCGTCCATATTGTGTGCTGGCTACAAAACGGATTAACCGGAAATGAAGTTGAGGAGCAAGCCAGATTACTAGGGATGGGAATACTATCACTAAGTCGTTATTACCAAAGCGATGTCTCACGACAGGGGATTTTGATTGGTTTTGCAAATCATCCGGTAGAGGCAATTGTTGATGGGATTCGCCGTTTGGCTCAGGTTATTTAAATTATAATTTATTCCGCTATTAGCATTAATGCAGTAAATACGTTTCTTTCGCTACGTGTAAAAATGCAGAGCCTGCTTTTTGTACAATTAAATAGTGTGGATCCGTTAAAAACACGCATTGTGGTTCTTTTGGGCCGCTCAGTTTGATCATACCCTGCGCTGGTTTAGTTCTGTTTTGTAAGGGGTACAGATATGCCGGGCGTCTTTAATCAATTCCAACAACCCGTAGGTATGACTTTGTCTGACTGGAAAGGCGCACCCTTTCCACAGGCTCAGCAAATTACAGGTCGCTATTGTAAGCTTGAACGCATTAACGCCAAACGCCATGCAAAAGAGTTGTATGAAGCGTACTGCGAAGCAAGCGATTGTCGTGACTGGACATATCTGGCGGTCGGACCTTTTGAAACTTTTGATGCCTTCCAGGTTTATTTAAAAAAGGCGGAAGAACAGACAGATCCGATGCATTTTGCCGTGATCGATTTAACCAGTATGAAACCTGTTGGTACGTTTGCTCTTATGCGGATTGATCCCGCAAATGGCGTGATCGAGGTTGGCCATGTTTCCTACTCCGTACGCATGAAACGTTCGCGAATCTCAACGGAAGTCATCTCATTACTTTTAAAGTACGTTTTTGAGGATCTGGGCTATCGCCGTTTTGAATGGAAATGCGATGCCCTTAACGCCCCTTCTCGTGGGGCGGCAGAGCGTTTTGGCTTCAGTTTTGAAGGCATATTTCGTCAGGCAATCGTTACCCGTGGGCGAAATCGCGATACCGCATGGTACTCAATCATCGACGGAGAGTACCCAACACTCCGTCCTGCCTACGATTTGTGGCTTGATGAGCGTAATTTCGATAACCAGGGACGGCAGATAAAGCGCCTTGGAGAGCTGATGGAAAGGGGATAAAAAAGCTCCCCGAATAAACCGGGGAGCCAGAAAGCGTAGCGTACGCGCAGAATTATTTCTGCCGCGACTCCAGCCAGACCAGCGCCAGCGTGGAGAGTGCGCACATCAGCAGAATGCCGACAAACCAAAACAGATACCACATCGTACGGTCCTCCCTAGTAAAGTTCGTGATTGTGGCGGCGGATCGTTTCTACATTGATTCGTCCCAGCATTTTGTAATAACTCCACACGGTATAAAGCAGAACGATCGGTAGAAAAATCAGCACAATAACCAGCATGATACTGAGCGTCATCTGGCTGGAGGTACTGTCCCACACCGTCAGGCTGGAGAGCGGATACGCGCTTGAAGGCATCACAAACGGAAACAGGGTGATTCCGGCGGTGAAGATCACGCAGGCCTGGGTCAGTGAAGCGCACAAAAATCCCCATACGGCCCGACGTTGCCCGCAGGCATAGATCGCGAGCATCGGGAAAATCATGCCAAGCAGCGGAATAATTAACAGCAGTGGTGACTGATAAAAGTGCGCCATCCACGCGCCCGGTGAGGTAGTTACCATTTTTAATAGCGGGTTGGAGGGACCATTAGGATCCTGGCTAAGCAACACATAGCCGTCGATCCCCGTCCATAGCCAGTAACCGGCTAACAGAAAGCAGAGCACGACCAGCATCGCGCTGCGACGGGTAGTAGAAAGCGCGCGTTGATGAAGAATGCCGTCGGTCTTCAACTGGAGCCACACGCCCCCTTGCAGAATAACCAGCATCAGGCTTAATGCGCCGCACAGCAGGGCAAAGGGTGAGAGTAACTGCCAGAAGGTGCCCAGGTATTGCACATGAAGCTGTGGTGTGAAGATAAAAGGCACGCCCAAGAACAGGTTGCCAAACGCGACGCCGAAGATAACAGGAGGGACCAGGCTGCCAATAACCAACCCGGCGTCCCACATGACGCGCCAGCGTGCATTAGCAATTTTACCGCGATAATCAAAGGCCAACGGGCGAAAGAAAAGGGCGCACAGCACCAGGATCATCGCCACATAAAACCCCGAAAATGCGGCGGCATAGACCCGCGGCCAGGCCGCGAATAATGCACCGCCCGCCAGAATGAGCCACACCTGGTTACCTTCCCAGTGCGCCCCGACGCTATTGATTAACACCCGACGCTCATCATCGTTACGCGCGATCAGCGGCAACAGGCAGCCGACCCCCATATCAAACCCGTCAGTGACCATAAAGGCCACCAGAATGATGCCAATCAGCAGCCACCAAATGAGCCGCAACGTTTCATAATCCAACATGATTGTCTCCTTTATCCCTGTTGTTGCGCTGGTTGCTGGTTTTGCATTGCATCTGGGCCAAGGCGCGCGTATTTCTGCATCAGGTAGACCTCAGCAATTAAAAACAGGGTGTAAAGCGTGAGAATTAGCCCCATCGAGAAGGCCAGCTGACCTGCGCTTAACGCGGAGTGGGCGTACCAGGTCGGCAAAATATCCTGAATCGCCCACGGCTGACGGCCAAACTCCGTCATAAACCAGCCCGCTTCGATGGCAATCCACGGGAGCGGCAGGCTCCACAGCGTCATGCGCAGTACCCAGCGATGCTGGTCGATACGCCAGCGTAAGGTCTGTATCAACGCAATCGCCATCACCAGTAGCAGCAGCGAACCGCATGCAATCATAATGCGAAAGCTCCAGAACACGGGGGCCACTTGCGGAATGGCGCCGCGTTGCGCGGCCTGATATTGCGCTGGTGTAACGTGGTTCATATCAGGCGCGTAGTTCGCCAGCAGGATGCCGTAACCCAGATCTTTCTCCATAGCGTGAAAAGCGTTCAGTACCTGAGGCGTGCGGTTACCTTTGGCAATTTCCTGCATCAGTAACCACGCCTCCCGGCCTCGCTGCAGGCGGGGGAGCGCGTCCGCCATCAGGTTTTTCAGCCCCGGAACCGGCGTATCTAAAGAGTGGGTCGCCAGAATACCCAGCAGGGCCGGTATCTTCACCGCGAAGGCGTTACGTTCTTGCTCCTGCTGCGGCCAGGCGATGACATGAAAGGGCGCGGGGGCCGGTTCGGTTTGCCATTCGCCCTCCATTGCCGCCAGTTTTACCGGCTGGAGCTGGGCGACCTCATAGGCTGAGCTATCACCCAGTTGTAGCGTGCCGAGGATAGCCAGCGTGCCAAAGACGGAACCCACCGCGAAGGAGCGCCGGGCGAACTCGCGATTGCGACCACGCAGCAAATACCAGGCGCTAATAGACATCACAAACATGGCACCTGTGACATAACCGGACATCACGGTATGCACAAATTTCACCTGGCTGACGGGGTTAAAGACCAGCTCGCTAAAGCTGCTCATCTCCATGCGCAGGGTATCAATATTAAAGTGAGCGCCTGTTGGATATTGCATCCAGCCGTTGGCGTTGAGGATCCACAGGGCTGAGATGTTAGAGCCAAACGCGACCAGCCAGGTTACCAGTAAATGCTGATACTTGTTTAAGCGCTGCCAGCCGAAGAAGAACAGCCCCACGAAGGTGGATTCAAGAAAGAAGGCCATCAAGGCTTCCATCGCCAGCGGGGCACCGAAAATATCACCCACATAGTTGGAATAGAGCGACCAGTTAGTACCGAACTGAAACTCCATGGTCAGGCCGGTTGCCACGCCGAGCGCAAAGTTAATACCGAATAGCTTTCCCCAGAAACGCGTCATGTCGCGGTAGACTGTTTTGCCGGTCACCACGAACAGGGTTTCCATGATGGCCAGCAAAAAAATCAGCCCCAGCGTCAGGGGAACAAACAGAAAATGGTACAGCGCGGTCAGCGCAAACTGCCAGCGCGATAGGTCAATGACGTCCCACATGCTAACTCCATCAGGCATTAGAGAGTGAATAGGTAAGGAAGAAAACGCCAGACCCGCAGTAGAAAAGTACGCGGGTCTAAAGAGGGGGATCAGGCAGGCGGGCCGGATCCCAGCCAGCCGCAGACTTCATCCAGGCGCTCGAGCGAGTCGAGCAGATCTTCCGGTGCGGCCAACACCAGTTCCGGCAACGGACAGATCTCATAACTCTCAAGCAGAAGCCCTTTCAGGGTATCCAGACAGCGAACATGCCAGACATGGCGCAGCGCCGTGGCGTCGATTTGGCTCTCGCCGTAGCCGATGGTGCGGATTTGAATGTGCCCTTCGCCGCACAGGCGGGCAAGGAACAGGCGATCCGCGTCGCTAATCGGCAGTTGGGTGAGGTTAATGCTATGGGGTTGCGCTGCCGGATCGCGCACGTGCGCCAGCAGTTCCTGGGCCAGCGTCAGGCCATTCATCAACCCATCTATAGGCGGAGGCAGCAGGCTATCGTCCGGCAGCGTATTGATTGTTGCCGCCTGCCACAGCGCCCGTGGTGCGCTGCCTGCTTCCAGATGTTCCTGCCATTGCCCCTTGTTATTCTGACTACGCACCCGCCAGATACCGCAGAAAATCGACTCCTGAATCTCGCTCGCCCTGCCGTCAGCATGCTGAATGCGCACGGAAACTTCGCCTTCGCCAAGTAGCGTATTCAGAAAGGTGAGATCGTCTGCATTGAGCGCGGATAAATCCCATCCCAGTACGTCCTGTTTAGCGGGAATTCTCTGGGTGAGCTGGTGGCGCACATCGGCTAACAATGCCATCACCGCCGGGCTGTGCGGGCAGTTTTCCAGTGTTGCCATGCTGGGGTCGCTGTTGACCTGGCAGGTGAGGGGCAAGGGGTTCATGCTGAAGCTGTCATCACCCGGCTGCGTTCCTGGCCCCAGCAGATGAAAAAAGGAATCGCTCATCATGCAGACTCCGGCGGTATACGTTCTTCAACGAAGGGACGCATCAGGTTGAGCAGGTCGGCCCACGGGTGGATACCGCTGAGAATGCCGCGCAGCTCACCCTGGGTAAACACCAGGGTAGCCGGAAAACGGAACACGCCAAAGCGATCGCCGATCGCCTCGCTGTGTTCAAGATCCGCCATGGCGATGTGCCAGTCAAACTGGGGAAACTCGCGGAGCAACTCGGCAATCATGACCGGGTTATCGCTGACTTCCGGTGTACGGCGAGGATCGCTACTGAGCAGGACCACGCCATCACGCACGCGGGTTATCCAGTCATCCAGTTCAGATGCGCTCAGCGGTTGCCAGCCCCTGGCCAGCATTCGCTGCCATAGCGCAGAAAACGGTTGGTCATTCAACATGTTAATTATCTCTCCAGCGTTACGCGATACTGGCGAATACGCACGCCTTCATAGTTTTCCATCGACAGACATTCATAGTTCAGGCAACGTGTTTCATCGCTTGTTTGTGGCGCAATGCCCCACGCGGCCAGTTGCGTAAGCGCGGCCTGTTCTGCCGCCGGGAGCTGAGCGCGCGCGATGTCGGTCAGGCTGCCGCCATAGTCGTCCAGCTGTACCGGCTGTAGTCCCACCAGAGCGATGTGCGTGGGGAGATGGCCGCGAATATCCGCCAGAGCCAGCACTTCAGAGAAGCTGTTCTGATGCAGACTCATTTTTTTGGCGCTGAGGTAGCTCGGGACTTTGTCTCCGGCGTAAGTTTGCAGGGTGCCTGGTGCGAGCCCGTAGTCGATGGCGTCAAGCAGCAGCAAATGGCTGGCCTGCTCAACGTAGCCCAGCAGATTCAGTCCCTGCGTGCCGCCGTCAACAATCTCTACCGATTCTGGCCAGTGATAATGGGCGTACAGGCGCTCAGCGAGGCGAATACCAAACCCTTCATCTGCCCACAGCAGGTTGCCTAAGCCCATCACGATGACGTTAGGTTCGCTCATGACGCCTCCTTATCGTGCTGGCCTTTGGGAAATTTATGGCTACGAAAGCCGTTAATCATGGTTGAGATGACGGTCTCGTCAGACATGATGTCCTCACGAATCGCCATATACACATGGCCTACGATGAAGGCGGCGATGAACCACATCCCTAACCGATGCCAGCTGTGGATATCGAGAGAGTTTCCGCCGGTCCAGTAGAAAAACTCCGTCACATAGCGGAAAGGGGTAAAAATGGCGTACTGGCTATGTTCGCTGTATAAGGCAAAACCGGTGAGGATCATAAAAACGGAAAGCAGGAAATAACCGCACATCGCCGCCTGCGCGATGGGGTTATGACCGATATCATCTCCCGGTTTTTTTTCCAGAAACAGATACCAACGCACCACAGAATACGCACCCTGCCACCAGCTGCGCCGCCAGACCGGCACGATAAACAGTTCGCGTGAATAGCGGTTACCGACGAAGGCCCAGTAAATGCGCATCAGCAGTATCACCGTGAATACCATGGCGGCGGCGAAATGCACCAGCCGGATGTCGCCCATGTAGAACAGATAAGTGGCCTCACCGCTGACCGACGGCAGCGGTCGGCCAATGAAGTATCCGGTCACCATCAACACCAACATGCAGCCCACTGTCAGCCAGTGCCACAAGCGTACTGGCGCTTCAAACACATAGTGGCTGGTGGCGGTATCACGCGCCTCCCCGACGCGTGGGGATGTTTTTCCAGTCATCGTTCCGTTCCTTAACGCTTAGCGAACCTGGACGGCGATAAGTTCGCTGCCGTCGTCGCCGAGTACGTGGGTTGAACATGCCAGGCAGGGGTCGAAGCTGTGCAAGGTGCGCAGGATCTCCAGCGGTTGATCCGGTATCGCCATTTGGGTGCCCATCAGCGCCGCCTCGTAAGCGCCAATTTGTCCCTTTGGATCGCGCGGGCTGGCATTCCAGGTGGTCGGCACCACGCATTGATACAGGTCGATCTTCTGGTCGCGAATCGATGCCCAGTGGCCTAATGCTCCGCGCGGCGCTTCGGTAAAACCGATCCCGCGACAGTGCTGCGGCCAGCTTTCAGGCTCCCACTTTTCGGTATTTGCGGTAGCCAGATTGCCGTTTTTCAGGTTGGTCATCAGCTTGTCGAAGAAATATTGCAACTTGCTCGCGGCCCACTGCGCTTCGTGCGCGCGACACAGAATACGTCCCAGCGTTGATTGCATACCCGATAGCGGCAGCTTGAGAGCGGACATCATGCGATCCACGGATTCAATCGTGGCGGCATCCCCTTTGTGATAGGCAATCAGCGTACGCGCCAACGGCCCAACTTCCATAGCGTGTCCCCGCCAGCGCGGGGCTTTAATCCACGAATAGCGTTCCCGTTCGTTGAGCTGCTTGATATCGGTATCGCTGCCTTTGACATCGCCCGGGTTATACCAGGGTTCAGTAATCCCTTCGAACGGATGACGGCCTAATTGATCGTCCGGATAACGATACCAGGCATGATCGACAAACTCCTGAATTTGCTGCTGATCGTCCAGGTCCACCGGCATGACATTGTTAAAATCACCGTTAATCACCGCGCCGCCAGGCATCAACAGACTCTTGTCGCTGAAGTCGTTGGCGATATCCGGGAACGCGCCGTAGCTTAAAACGCACTTATCAGAAAGCCCGGTGCCAATCTGGCTCCAGGGTTTATTGAACTGGCCGATAGCCAGCGCGTCAGGCACCATGACGTTGTTGATGAAGTCGGCGGTGCGGGTGATGATCGACTGCACCAGGTTCAGGCGTTCCATATCGACTGCGCCTACCGCGCCGCTCTGATCGATATTGATAGCGCACGGCATCCCGCCGACAATCCAGTTCGGATGCGGATTCTTACCGCCAAACACCGTATGGATTTTGATGATCTCGCGCTGAAAATCGAGCGCTTCCAGATAGTGGGCAAAGCCCATCAGGTTGGCCTCTGGCGACAGCTTGTACTGCGGATGTCCCCAATAACCGTTGCGGAAAATCCCCAACTGACCGCCTTCGACAAATTTCTTCAGGCGATTTTGAACGTCAAAGAAGTAGCCTGGAGAAGACATCGGCCAGGCTGAAAGGCTTTGTGCCAACTGCGATGTGGCGCGCGGGTCTGCTTTCAGGGCATTCAGCACGTCAATCCAGTCCATTCCGGCTAACTGGTAAAAGTGCACCAGATGGTCGTGGCACCACAGCGTCGCCAGCATAATATTGCGAATGATGTTGGCGTTGTCGGGCACCTTGATGCCAATAGCATCTTCAATGGCATAGACCGAAGCGAGCGCATGTACGCCGGTGCACACTCCGCAAATTCGTTCGACAAATGCCCAGGCATCGCGCGGGTCGCGCCCCTGTAGAATGATCTCCAGCCCGCGGAACATGGTGCCGCAGGAAACCGCGTTGGTGATGATGTTCTGCTCATTAATGTTCACTTCACAACGCATATGGCCTTCAATGCGCGTGATGGGGTCGACAACCAGGCGGCGACCGGCATTATTGACCGTATATCCCTGGGTTTGATACGAATTGCTCATGCCTGTTTATCCTTATTGTCTGGAGACTGTTGTCCGGCGTCGGCTAGTTGCTGTTTGTGGCGGTGGTGTTGATTGACGGCGCTGGCGACTGCGTGAACACCGACACCGGCCGCCACGACGCCTAGCGCGGTGAGGCCCACGGTATCGGCGGTTGAATGCGTTCCCATCTGTGGAATATCGACCACGCGGCTGTAGAACGAACCGCGATCCCAGAAGCCGTTTTCCGAACATCCCAGGCAACCGTGGCCGGACTGGATGGGGAAGGAAACGCCACCATTCCAGCGGGTGGTGGAACAGGCGTTATAGGTGGTTGGCCCTTTGCAGCCCATTTTGTACAGGCAATAGCCTTGGCGGGCGGCGTCATCGTCCCAACTCTCAACGAACTCCCCGGCGTCAAAGTGGGCGCGGCGGTAGCATTTGTCGTGGATACGCTGACCATAGAACATCAGCGGACGACCCAGACGGTCGAGTTCAGGCAACCTTCCAAACGTCACCAGGTAGGTAATGATGGCGCTCATGACATCCGGAATCGGCGGGCAGCCGGGCACTTTCACGATCGGCTTATCGGTGATCACCTTATCGATTGGTGTCGCCTGGGTGGGGTTAGGCCGGGCAGCCTGCACGCAGCCCCAGGAGGCGCAGGTTCCCCAGGCGATAATCGCGCTGGCACCTGCCGCGGCTCTTTTTAGCTTTTCAATAAAAGGACGCCCGCTGCTGATGCAAAACATCCCTTGCTCGCCCAGTGGAGGATTACCTTCGACTGCCAGAATATATCGGCCGTGGTAGCGGCTCAGAATGTCTTCAAATACCTCTTCGGCCTGCGTTCCGGCGGCGGCCATCAGCGTGTCGTCGTAATCGAGGGAAATCAGGGAGAGGATGACGTCTTTGGCAAGTGGGTGAGAGGAGCGGATAAATGATTCGGTGCAGCAGGTGCATTCCAGCCCGTGGATCCAGACTACCGGGATCCGGGGTTTGTTCTCCAGCGCCCATGCAATTCTGGGCGTCATTCCGGCTCCCAACCCCAGCGATGTAGCGGCGAGGCTACAATATTTGAGAAAACTGCGTCTGCTTACGCCTTTGCGACGCATCGCCTGATAAAAGGTCTCCTCGTTATTCGTATTCATAACACGCGTTTCTTCCCCCGTTGAGTTCTGGCGCATGCCGCCAGCGATATCTAAAAAAGCGTATCCGATCGGAAGGGAGAAACAATGCAAAGAGTGTGGTTATGTCCTATTGCGGTATTTTCGTACCTGTTATCTGTTTTTCGCTTTCCAGGAATAAAAAAACGCACAGGGGGGACCGCCCTGTGCGTCGGGTTTATCGCGGAAGAACTTAAACCCCAAGGCGATCGCGTAAGCTGTAATATGCCGCCCCCATGGCGGTAAACGGAATGCGCAGGCTGCGGCCTCCCGGGAACGGGTAGTGCGGCAGTTTGGCGAACGCGTCAAAGCGCTCGGCATCCCCACGCAGCAGTTCGGAAATCAGGCGTCCTGCAAGGTGAGTACAGGTCACGCCGTGGCCGCTGTAGCCCTGCATATAGTAGATGTTGGTATCAAGACGGCCGAACTGCGGCATGCGAGACAGCGTTAACAGGAAATTACCGGTCCAGCGGAAATCAATTTTTACCCCCTGTAATTGCGGGAAGGTCTTCAGCAGTTTCGGCATCACCAGACGCTCAATATCATCCGGATCGCGAGCGCCATAGACTACACCGCCGCCGTACAGCAGGCGGTTATCGCCGGTCAGACGGTAGTAATCGAGCAGGTAGTTACAATCTTCCACGCAGTAGTTTTTCGGGATTAGCGAGCGCGCCATCTCCGCCGACAGCGGTTCGGTGGTTAATACCTGCGTGCCGCACGGCATACTGCTTTTTGCCAGCGCAGGCTCCAGTTTGTCTCCGAGGTAGGCGTTGCCCGCGACGATCACAAAGCGGGCTGTCACCTGACCTTTTTCAGTGCTGATCACTGCAGGGCTGGTGTGCTGAATACGGGTGACTGGCGACTGTTCGTAGACGCGTCCGCCGTTCAGACGAATGGCGTTAGCTTCGCCAATCGCCAGGTTCAGCGGGTGAATATGACCACCGCTGTGGTCGAGCAGCGCGCCGACATAACGATCGCTGCTGACTTCGCGACGAATTTCACTGCTGTCTAACAGTTCAAGCTGCGTGTTGCCGTAGCGTTCCCAGTTCGACTTCTGCTCTTCCAGCGTTTCCATCTGTTTGTGGTTCAGCGCTACAAACAGCCCGCCGGGACGATAATCGCATTCGATCTGATAACGCTTGATGCGTTCGCGGATGATATTGCCGCCTTCAAACATCATTCCACCGAGCATTTTAGCGGCGTCCGGGCCATAGGTACGTTCGATAACGTCGATATCGCGACTGTAGGAGTTCACCAACTGACCGCCGTTACGTCCGCTGGCCCCGAAACCAATACGCGCGGATTCCAGTAGCACCACGTCGTAACCCATTTCCGCTAAATGCAGGGCGGAGGAGAGTCCGGTATAACCACCGCCCACCACGCAAACATCACAGCTAACCGATTCGCTAAGGGTCGGAAACGGTTCGTACTGATTGGCGCTTGCGGCGTAATAACTGCTGGTATGTTCAGTCATGATTAAGACTCCAGGGAGATCCAGATGGTTTTCAGTTCGCTAAATTTTTCCAGCGCATGCAGGGATTTATCGCGTCCGTTACCGCTTTGCTTATAACCGCCGAACGGCACGGTCATATCACCGTCGTTGTAGTTATTCACGAAGACTGAGCCGGCTTTCAGGAGACGGCTCATACGGTGGGCGCGCGATAAATCACGGGTCCAGACTGCGGCGCCGAGGCCGTAGTCACTGTCGTTGGCTAACGCCAGGGCTTCGGCTTCACTGCTAAAACGGGTGACGACTAGTACCGGGCCGAAGATTTCATCGCGGCTGACGTGGGCCTGCGGTGCGGTATCGACAAAAATAGTCGGACCGATAGCGGCCGGATGTACGTGGCTGCGGCCATCCAGCGCCAACGTGCCTTGCGCTTCACCGTCGCGAATAAAACCGTGCACGGTGTCGGCATGCGCATTGTCGATAAGCGTGCCCATCGTGGTTTCCGGATCCAACGGGTTGCCGGGCTGCCAGTTTTTCGCCTGTTCTTTCAGCAGGGCGATGAACTCGTCGGCAATGCTCTCTTCCAGCAGCAGACGCGTACCGGCGATACAAACCTGGCCCTGGTTATAGAAGATACCTGCCGCTGCATTAGCGGCGGCTTTCGGCAGATCCGGGCAGTCGGCAAACACGATGTTGGCACTTTTACCTCCGGCCTCCAGCCAGACGCGTTTCATGTTGCTGTCGCCAGCATCTTTGAGCAGTTGCTTGCCGGTACGGGTCGAGCCGGTAAAGGTGATCACATCAACATCCGGATGCTGTGACAACGCCTGGCCCGCTTCGTGACCATACCCGCTAACAACGCTGAGAACGCCATCGGGCAAACCTGCTTTTTTAGCCAGAGCAGCCAGGCGAATGGCGGTCAGCGGTGATTTTTCGGAAGGCTTGAGGATCACGCTGTTGCCCGCCGCCAGTGCCGGGCCGAGTTTCCAGCAGGCCAGCAGCAGGGGAAAATTCCACGGTACTATGGCCGCAATCACGCCCACCGGTTCGCGCACAATCAGTGCCAGATCGTTCACCGAGGTGGTGGCAACTTCGCCATAGACTTTATCTATAGCTTCGGCGTACCAGCGGATGGCGCGTGCCGCGCCGGGAATATCATCACGCAGGCTATGGCGAATCGGTTTACCGGTATCGAGCGTTTCCAGTAGCGCCAGCTCCTCGTGATGCTGCTCCATTAAATCCGCTAGCTTGTGCAGTACCGCCTTGCGCTCTGCGGGTGAGGCTTGCGACCAGTCTCCGCGTTCAAAGACGGTACGGGCTGCGGTGACCGCGCGGTCCACATCCGCTTTTTTACCGCGGGCGACTTTAGCCAGAGGACGTTGTCCTGCCGGATCCAGCGTAATAAAGGTTTCGTTATCGGCGGCGGCACAATATTCGCCGTTAATAAATAAACGGGTCTCTGGTGAATAATGGCTGGCTTTCTCACGCCAATATTTAAGATTCTGAAAGTTCATAGCTACTCCTTTTATATCAATAAGATAAAGTTCGTTGCTGATCTTTTTCAGGCAAAATCAGGCTGCACGATGCCCCAGGGATGTACCCTGTTAATGCGCGTTATTTAAGAAGGCCTGAGAAACTCAGGCCGCTACTTATTAGAAAGTGGTGGGAGTGTGGGCACTGATGATGCGGCAGATCCCTGCCGAGGTGTTGCTGAAACTGTGTGGTATGCCAGTGTTAATGGCATAGCTTTGTCCTGCAACAAGAGGATACGTTTGACCGTTGATGGTCAGTATCACTTCACCTTCCAGTATTGTGCCAATCTCTTCACCCTGGTGTTTAATTCTCTCCCCGGTTGTCGTACCTGGCTGATAGGTTTCAAACATCATTGCCAGCGTACGATTCGGATTTCCGTTGTGTACCAGCTTCATGGATACTCCCTGACTCCCGATCTCAATCAAATCATCCTGATTGATAACCACCTGCGGTTCGTCAGGCTTTTCCGGTTCCGCGAAGAACTCGGAGAGCGACAGCCCATATACTTTCAATAGCTTTTGCAGCGTACTGATGGCAGGACTGACTTTATCCTGCTCTATGGTGCTGATGGCGCTATGCGTTAACCCAGACAGTTCGGCGGCACGACGCTGCGAAAGACCCAATTGCTGGCGGATCTCTGACAAACGTTTACCCGGCGCCAGGCCGTCATCGCTCATAATTGCATTTCCTTAACTGTAGTGGTCAGAGTCGCTGTTTTTCAGCGAGGTGGTTCTGACAAGCGGTGATAAAACCTTCAAGTAACAAACGCGACAGGGCGTATTCGCTACTGTTCCATTCCGGGTGCCACTGCACGCCGAGCGCGAAAGGATGGTCATGGACGCTGGCAGCTTCCACTAATCCATCCTGCGAGCGTGCTTCCACGCGCAGCTGCGGGCCAAGGGTTTTTGCGCCCTGACCATGCAAGGAGTTGACCCAAAACGTGCTGCAACCTGGTATTAACTGAGATAGCAATCCTCCCTGTTGAACCTGGACTTCATGAGATGGTGCATATTGCTGCTCCACCGGGAGTTCCGCATCTTCACGATGTTCCAGGAACTGTGGATGATCGCACAGGCGACGATACAGAGTCCCGCCAGTGGCGACAACTAATTCCTGTAAGCCCCGGCAGATGGCGAAAATGGGAATGCGCCTTTCGAGCCCGGCGGTAATTAGCGCCATGCTCAGAAGATCACGCCCGGGATCGGCGTCAGACTCATCGCCATTTTCACCATAGAGGTGCGGCTGCACATTGCTTGGGCTTCCTGGCAGGAAGATACCGTCCAGTTTCGGTAACAGCGCGTTCAACAATTCTGGTTCCGCAAGCGCATGGGGAAGCGCTATCGGTAATCCACCGGCATTTAATACCGCATTCAGGTACTTTTCTTGCAGAGTCTGGGTCTGGTGACCCTTAAGCCTGTTCCTACACATCACTACACCAATAACTGGCTTGTCAAATATATTGCCCATGATCGACCTCACGTTTTGGAATAAATTATTGCCAAACGGTTCCTTGTTGTGCCATTCCGTTCATTATTTTCTCAATCTAGCAGCGGAATAACCTTCTAGCAAACTTAATTTAACATTTGACAAACAATTTGTTTGCATCCAGAGTCGAATGGTGGACATTATATTTAACAGTCAAATCACAGAACAGCTTACCAGGCCAACGGCGGTGAATCATGGAAACCAATATCGTAGAAGTTGAGAATTTTGTTCAGCATTCTGAAGAGAGACGAAGTAGCGCGTTTGCGCGCGAAGTTAAGCAGTATCTGGAACGCTATCCTAATACGCAGTATGTGGATGTGTTGTTAACCGACCTTAATGGCTGTTTTCGCGGTAAACGCCTTCCCGTTGCGGGATTGCATAAGTTAGAGAAAGGCTGCTATTTCCCGGCATCCGTTTTCGCGATGGATATTCTGGGCAATGTGGTCGAAGAGGCGGGATTAGGCCAGGAGCTTGGCGAACCGGATCGGACCTGTGTACCCGTGGCAGGTACGTTAACCCCTTCGGCTGCCGATCCGGAATTTATTGCGCAGATGATGCTGACGATGCTGGATGAAGATGGCGCTCCCTTTGACGTTGAGCCGCGGAACGTACTAAACCGACTCTGGCAGAAACTTCGCCAGCGCGGTCTGTTCCCCGTAGTAGCGGTAGAGCTGGAGTTCTATTTACTCGATCGTAAGCGCGATCCCGAAGGTTATCTGCAGCCGCCATGCGCGCCGGGAACGGACGATCGTAATACCCAAAGTCAGGTTTATTCGGTTGATAACCTGAACCATTTTGCTGATGTGCTGAACGATATCGATGAACTGGCCCGTTTGCAGCTGATCCCGGCTGACGGCGCGGTGGCTGAAGCCTCCCCTGGGCAGTTTGAAATCAACCTCTACCATACCGACAACGTGCTCGACGCCTGCGACGACGCACTGGCGCTGAAACGTCTGGTACGGCTGGTGGCAGAGAAACATAAGATGCATGCCACGTTTATGGCAAAGCCTTATGAGGAGCATGCCGGTAGCGGGATGCATATCCACATCAGCGTCATGAATAACAAAGGTGAGAACGTTCTGGCTGATGCGAATGGCGATGATTCCGCGTTATTAAAGCGTGCGCTTGCCGGGATGATTGATCTGATGCCCGCGTCAATGGCGCTGCTGGCGCCGAATGTGAACTCCTATCGCCGCTTCCAGCCGGGGATGTATGTTCCGACTCAGGCTTCCTGGGGGCATAACAATCGTACGGTGGCGCTGCGTATTCCCTGCGGTGACCGTGATAACCATCGGGTTGAATATCGCGTAGCGGGGGCCGATGCCAACCCGTATCTGGTGATGTCGACCATCCTGGCAGGGATCCTTCACGGTCTGGATAACGAACTGCCATTACAAGAAGAAGTGGAGGGCAACGGTCTGGAGCAGGAAGGGCTGCCGTTCCCGATTCGCCAGAGCGATGCACTGTGGGAGTTCATGCAAAATGACAGTCTGCGTGAACTATTGGGTGAGCGGTTTAGCCATGTGTATCACGCCTGTAAAAACGATGAGCTTATCCAGTTTGAACGTCTGATAACCGACACTGAAATTGAGTGGATGCTGAAAAACGCCTGACCGTTGTACAGGTCATTGAAAAAGAAGTCGCATCATGCGGGCTGAGCGGAGCCAGCCCGTAAAAATTGCAGGAATACCTGCCATTTCCCGGATGTCGCGTAATGGAGCGCGGGCGACAACGGGTCTTCAGATAACCGACAGAGTTTGTGACGAGGAAATGTGATGATGCCAATGTTTAAAAACCCGCCCCGCGTGAGTATTCATGGCTCCCGCAGTAAATACGGACCGCATCTGTGCCGTACCACATTGACGCCTTTTTTATGCCATTCCTCCCCGACACGACCCAGGTCTGCTGTACCCACGTTTCGAACGCAGATCTGGGCTCGCAGCGGGGAGGAAAGCTATGTCGACTAATTCTTCTGCTGATCATTCTGCCCAGCCGGGCAAAGCACAGCTGCGTAAATCCCTCAAGCTGTGGCAGGTGGTGGTGATGGGGCTGGCCTATCTCACGCCGATGACGGTGTTTGACACCTTTGGCATTGTTTCGGGTATCAGCAATGGCCATGTTCCGGCCTCTTATCTGCTGGCCCTGGCGGGAGTACTGTTTACCGCCATCAGTTATGGGAAGCTGGTGCGCCAGTTTCCACAGGCCGGCTCGGCCTATACCTACGCGCAAAAAGCGATTAATCCGCATGTCGGGTTTATGGTCGGCTGGTCGTCACTGCTTGACTACCTTTTCCTGCCGATGATTAACGTACTCTTGGCGAAAATTTACCTTTCCGCGCTGTTCCCGGGGGTTGCGCCATGGATTTGGGTGGTGATGTTCGTCGCGATCCTCACCGCGGCCAATCTGAAAAGCGTTAATCTGGTAGCGAACTTCAATGCGCTGTTTGTACTGGTGCAGGTGGCGATCATCGTGGTGTTCATTTTCCTCGTGGTGCAGGGGCTGCACAAAGGGGAAGGGGTTGGGACCGTCTGGTCGCTGCAACCGTTTATCAGCCAGAATGCGCATTTGATCCCGATTATCACCGGGGCGACCATTGTCTGCTTCTCGTTTCTCGGCTTTGACGCGGTGACGACTCTATCTGAAGAGACGCCGGATGCTGCGCGCACCATTCCGAAAGCTATTTTTCTTACCGCGCTGTACGGTGGGCTGATCTTCATTGCCGCCTCGTTCTTTATGCAACTGTTTTTCCCGGACATTAGCCGATTCAAAGACCCGGATGCGGCGCTGCCGGAGATTGCGCTGTACGTCGGCGGCAAGCTGTTCCAGTCTATTTTCCTGTGTACCACCTTTGTAAATACGCTGGCTTCAGGTCTGGCGTCGCATGCCAGCGTTTCGCGTCTGCTGTACGTGATGGGCCGCGATAACGTCTTCCCGGAGAAGTACTTTGGTTATGTCCATCCCAAATGGCGTACTCCCGCGTTGAACGTCATCATGGTTGGGATTGTGGCGCTGTCGGCCCTGTTTTTTGACCTGGTGACTGCCACGGCGTTGATTAACTTTGGTGCGCTGGTGGCCTTTACGTTCGTTAATCTCTCCGTGTTTAACCACTTCTGGCGTCGTGAAGGACGTAAGCATACCTGGCAGGAGAAGCTGCACTATCTGGTATTGCCAATGGTCGGTGCCGCCACGGTTGCCGTACTGTGGGTGAATCTGGAGGTGACATCGCTGACGCTGGGACTGGTATGGGCCGGGTTAGGGCTGGTGTATCTTGCCTGGCTGACCGGACGTTTTCGCAAACCGCCGCCGCAGTTTGACGCCGCGAAATCTGAGCGCGCCTGGGAGTGATGGAAGCTGAATAGGCCGTAGCATTCGGCTGAGTAGAGGTAAAAATGAAACACGGTATGTCGCGGCAAACGGTCGCGGCATACCTGCTTTAATTAATATACCGCTTGTTTTAGGGAATAAAAAACCGGCACGGGAGCCGGTAAGTGAATCAATGTAGGAATATAATTATTATTATAATTACTGAATTATAATTCAGCCAACTCAATAGGAACGGGTTTCCCTATATGGTATCCCTGTAACCAACCAATACCCATCGTAATTAGCATCTTTTCAATTTCCTCATTTTCAACAAACTCAGCGACTACTTCCATGTTTTTGAGTTTTGCTACTTCGCAGAAGGATCTGACGGCGCATCGACTAAATTCATCGGTCAGTATGTTACGGATAAAGGAACCATCAATTTTCAGAATATCTGCGTCTAACGTTCGTAGTCGTGAATAGCTTGACGCTCCTGTGCCAAAATCATCAATAGCAATTTTAGAACCGGCTTTACGTAGTGCTCTCAGAACATCAGTGACATTTGCGTTGTCAATGATATCTGACTCAATGACTTCAAAAATTATACGTTCAGGTGCTATTGAGTATTTTCTAAACAATGTGAAAACATTATCAAGAAAATCAATTTTATTAAGTGAGTCTGGTGTCAGATTAATGGAGAAATGACTGTTCGGGTCAGATTTCTGCCGTGACTGTATAAAACGAAATGTTTGCTCAATAACAGTGATATCTAGCGCAGGAAGTAATCCTGCCTCGCGAGCAACCGGTAGGATGGTATCTGGAAAGATTAACTTACCATCAACCATTTTTATCCGAATAAGTATCTCGTGATAACGTGTCAGTCCCGTGGTTGAAACGATCGGCTGAACAACCAGCATCGTTGATACGATGGGTTGAGCCATAAGCTCAAACGACTTTCTGTCAATTGCTTTTTGCAACATATGGCGAATGATCGCCTGACTGACAATTTTATCACCTGGCACTTGCGGGCTGAGTAACAACGGTTGCCCCTGCATTAACGAGATGTAGCTTTGGGTATTAAGATGCTTAATTGCTTGTGATAAATTTTTAATCAGGTTTTTCTCGGTGGTATATGCCACACCACAAGATAGCCCTAATTGGTAGTCCTTCCAGATAAAACGAAAAGAGTTTAGCTCTTTGTAAAAATCAGGAATGTCAGGGACAGCATTAAGGCGTAGAATTATTCCATGACCTGGTGCGTAATAAATATCACCTGTACCCTTAATCAATTTACGTACATATGCGCTTAGCGCTTTTACAAATTCAAAACGGAATTCTATTCCGTGAGTTTGCTCCAGCGTATTCAACTCTGTACAACGGATGTAACACAAGCACTCTGTTGCGTGTTTACGGATGTCCATTTGCAGGGCCTGAAAGTTAGGCAGTCCAGTGTTAGGCTCTGATCTAAAAAGTTGTTTGAGGCGGCGGAGATATTTTCGGTTATGAACCACAAGTACACCGGTAACAACAATCGTAAGAGAAAAGACAAACACTATCGTGGAGGAAATCACGAGACTATGTAAATAATTATCATAGTTAGCAGGCGGAATATAGCTGTTTATATAATATCCCAACAGGATGAGCATTGTTACCCATACAGGGGATATCAAAGCATGGCCAATGCAGATCACTCCCCATAGCATTACTGGAAGTAACCACAGTAATGAATAGTCTGTAAATATAAGAATATCTTCTCTGATGACGATCAAAGCGGACATAATGCAGAGTAACAGCACCAGCCATAATACTTGATACAGAATAGGAGGGCCGGATTTTATCAGCGCCTTTACTTGTCTAATGTATAGAATGCACCATGCAGGATTTTGAACGCTTCTAAGCAACAGATAACAAAAAGGGATGCCAGTCAGGCAAGAGTTCATCAGCCACTGTAAGTTAATTAATGTTTGTAGTGTAAAAAGGTTTGCGATCGGTGCAGAGGCTGTGTTCGATTGGAACCAGTGATCAATTGAGATGAATAGTAAGGCGTTGCAACACACGAGCCAGACAATACGCAGGGTTGTAAGCTGGCTACGACCAAAGCTAACCGCGCCTCGTTTGCCTGTCGAGAAAAAGTAGAGTGTCTGGCTAATGAGAGCAGCTAGTAGCTGAGCCGTTAGCGTGAATACCGAAGATAAAGAGTAAGAGTAAAGCGCATACAAGAAAAAGGCAGCCAAAATTGGCAGCGCCTTTTGCCGGTATAAAACCAGCAATGCAGAAATGAGAGGTAAAGTGAGATCGTAAAAATGCAGTGTTATACCCGCAACATCCTCTTGCTTACTGAGATGACCAGCGACCAGCTGTAATGCAAAAAACGCGATGCCGACACAAAAATAGTCTCTAAATGTATTAATGAAATTTATATTTTCCGTTTTTCTTAGCAATATCATCATTTGCAATTCTCAGTGAGTTATCACCGTTCTCGATTTAAGTCATCTACTTAAAACAGGTTAGATTTAGGGCTTAAAATGTGTATTTTTGGATGTTTTCGCTAATTGAAAACCATTATAAAATATGTTATACGAATTTTTTAAATGTAATCCTCGATAATTTCACTGTGTTTCACAACGCAGGGGAGAACAATCTTTGTGGCTGTACTGATAATAAAAATTCCGTTATTAGCCATTATTTAAGACAGAATATACGATCGATAATAACGATCAATATAAATTTTTTGATAGATTTTATCGATAGGTTTGGTAGATCATAAATACCATGAAAGATCGATGAAAGCTATTAAAGTGTTATCTTTTAATGGTATTTATTTCATAAATGTTAATTGAGTGCTTTGTTTATTAAAATTTAACCTACGGAGGCATCTTTCTAAGGGAATCATTCTGTTATTGTCAGGAAAGTGAGTTTCCCCCACCTTCCCACAACACACTCAATTGTTAATCATTAACGAGGCTGCTGCTGTGTCGCGCAGTGAATACCGCCGCCACCGGCAGCGATACCGTCGATTTTCAACTGAATAATTTCACGATCGGCAAACAGCTCCTGCAAAATAGCATGGGTATTACGATCGGTGCGCTTATCGCCAAATTGCGGTGCAATGACCGCATCATTACACAGATAAAAATTGATATACCCCGCGGCGAAATCATCGCTCGCATAAGTCTGGCGGATGGTAGAAGGTCCTTCCAGCGTGACTACCTCCAGGCGTCGGCCTTTGGCATCCGTGGCGGCCCGTAATATGTCCAGATGACGTCGGGTGATCGCGTAATCAAAGGATGACGGATCCTGCTCAAGACCCGCCACCACCGTACCCGGATGCGTAAACCGGGCATAAAAATCTGTATGGCCGTCGGTAATATCCTTGCCGGCAATACCTGGTAACCAGATGATTTTCTCCAGACCTAGCAGTCGCTTAAGTTCTTCTTCGCATTTGGCTTTGCTGACGCCAGGATTACGATTGGAGTTAAGCACGCAGCTCTCGGTGATGATTGCTGTGCCTTCACCATCTACCTCAATACCGCCACCTTCCAGAGTCAGTACCGAGGGGATAAACTCGGCATGAACGTAATCAGTAACGAATTCAGCTACATCGGCATCTCGTTCGTGCTCTTGCTTATTGCCCCAGCCGTTGAAATTAAATCCCACTCCGCCTAGCGCGCCGCTGGCGCTTTTCACAAATACCGGCCCGGTGTCGCGGATCCATAGATCGTCTATTGGGTGCACCAGAAGATTGACCGACGGCCCGCACAGACGCGCGGCGAGTTCGCTGTCTTCTTCGCGTACTAACATATTCACGGGTTCAAATGCGGCGATGGTTTTGGCAACTAACGCCAGGTTTTTCTGCACCACCGGTAGCAGATGAGGCTCCCAGATCTCCGCACTGGCACCAAACGCCATCCAGGTTGCCGCATGCGGTGCGCCTTCATCTGGCATTTGCCAGCGGCGGTTCTCTGTTGCGCGGGCAAGTTGGCTAAAGCTGAAGCCCGTCATACCGGCGAGTAGCATACTCGTTGAAGTCACCAGGCCTTGTCTGACGAATGAACGTCTTGTCATCATAGGATTAACCTTTGCGTATTTTTACCTGATATCAGGTGATTAAAATAATAATAGATAATAAATATTCTGCGTATTTTAAATATTGAATAATAAATAAAGTGAACTCGGGTAAATTTCACGCGAAATATAACATAAGAGATATACGTTGCAATCTCTTAGTTTTATATAATGAGTGAAACTGGCTACTATTAAAATTTCTCAACTATATATTTATATATAATTTATATTTATCTGCATGAACATATGTCACGCCGTTGGCTCTGAGGCCTCGTCTGACGGGCCTTGCCGTGGATTGTGATCTGGCCGATTGTTCTGTTGTATTTATTAATGCCATGAACCGTGTGGGCTATAGTAAAGATGGCCGTTATTTCTCATCATTAATAAACGTGAGTGGGGGAAGTGAATGAAGAAGATACTGATGCTGGTCGGAGATTATGTCGAAGATTATGAAACGATGGTGCCTTTTCAGGCTTTGCAAATGCTTGGGCATCGTGTGGATGCCGTCTGTCCGGATAAAAGTCAGGGTGACTACGTTCAAACCGCCATTCACGACTTTGATGGGGCGCAGACATACAGTGAAAAGCCGGGGCATCGTTTTACGTTAAATGCGAATTTTGCCGAGGCGCGGGCTGCGGATTACGACGCACTGTTGATCCCCGGCGGGCGTGCTCCGGAATATCTTCGACTGAATCCGGATGTCATTAAGCTGGTGCAAGATTTCAACACTGCCGGTAAGCCTATCGCCGCAGTTTGTCATGGGCCCCAACTGTTAGCGGCGGCGGGGGTGTTAGAAAACCGGACCTGTAGCGCTTATCCGGCCTGTGCGCCCGAGGTTCGTCTGAGCGGTGGACATTATGCCGATATTGGCATTGATCAGGCCCACGTTGATGGCAATCTGGTGACGGCACCAGCATGGCCCGCACATCCGCAATGGTTAGCTAAATTTGTTGAAGTATTAATGAAGTAAGTGATGATGCGATGAAAAAGTCGGTATAACCTGCCTGGCTATACCGACAGGACATATTACCTCTGTATGAGTGCGAACACGCCCCACCCGATATATTCCCGGGTGAATGCAACGTGGCGTACTGGTGAACTTCTCAGTTGCTCTCTGACTTTGGCGGCAAAATCATCGTCCGGATTTGCCTCTAGCCACCGGCGCATCGTCAACCATTTTGCCGCCTCGTATCTGTCCCAACCTTCCTGGTCGGCCAGTACCATTTCAACCACGTCATAACCGAGCAGGTCGAAAGACGAAACGCGTTCTGGCAGAGAAAGAAAATCGGCTACTGAAGTCGCGCCGCAAGCCATAGCGATCTCCTCCGTTGCGGGCATCTGACGCCAGTACGGTTCGCCGATGAGCAGGATCCCGCCTGGTTTGAGACTTTGTTCCAGTTGTTTGACCGTTCCGACAACGCCGCCGGCAATCCAGGTTGCACCAACGCAGGCGGCAATATCGAATTTTTCTTCGGCGATATAACCTGTTGCATCGGCATGAATAAAACGCACGTGCTCAGTGACGCCCAATTCACTTGCCCGCAGGGTGGCTTGCTCACTGAATAACTGGCTCATATCGATACCAATGCCGGAAATTCCATGATCGCGTGCCCAGGTGCACAACATCTCGCCCGAGCCGCTGCCGAGATCCAGGATGCGGGTTCCTGGGGGCATCCGTAAAACCTGACCTAACGTCGCATATTTTTGCGCGGTGAACGGATTATGAATGCGATGTGCGCTTTCGCTGATCGTAAAAATCTTCGGGATATCCATCTCTCTCTCCTTAGCGATTATCCAGTTGGGCGCGAACGTTGTTCAGCCCGGTGGTATTGATGCGGTAGGGCTGACCATTAACGGATTTGATCAGCTTTTTCGTTCTGAGTTTTTTGAATACGTCGAGCGTGCAGTCGCAGAGCAGTAACCCTTCGCGGCTATAGCATTCGACGGAAGTGACGCGACCAGATGCATCGCGGACGTGAGCAATACGGCCACCTTTGGCGAGAACGTGTAAGGTACGTTGTTCCTGACGGGATAAATTCATACTGGAAAACCTGTTTAATCATCATGTGCAAAACGTGCAAACACACAGCGGTGTCCGCATTCGATTTCGGCGCATTGATAACCAGTCCGGCCTGAAAAGGTCGGTAAGCTGATTATCTGATGATTACATTCTCCAGCATCAAAGCCTCGGGTTGAGTTGATAGGTATTTATCTGCTGAATCATACCAGTATGGGCAAGTAGGGGAATCGTCCTGTCGGGAAAATGTGATCTATGACGAAAAATTGCGTTTAGCTTATTTTATAATTTTTTAACTCTCGTTAGCTGAGCGGTGTATGAATATATTAAATTTATTGAACATTCAGACATCGTCAGTAGTGGTATTGGCCGTAATGATGTGTTGTTAGTCCCAGTTGCGTAATACTATAGATTAGTGATGTTTAATTTTCCCCTATCCTAATTTTGTTTTATTTTATAAACATGTCTTTATTATAAAAAGGATTTTTAATAGTGTTTTCTTTTAATTCTTTTTAAGAATTTTCTTAACGTCATGAAGTGTGTATACTCAATCCAGCAAGAAGCTCTTCTGTTATCATCAAAACTATAAAAATGTCCTTAACACCCGTATTACCTCTGCCCTGAATCTCTTCTCAGGGGAGAGGTTTTTTTTGCCTGTGTATAATTTTGATAATCGTCATAAATAGATAATTTAATATTATTGTTCTTGTTGTTTTGCATTAGTGATGACGAAAGATTTTGTTCTGTGAACCATACGGTAATGTTGAAATAGTATCGCTATGAATCTATTTCATGATGAATAGTGTGATTTCATCTTTATTTATAGGGGTATTATATAGTTTTTCTTATAACTGTCTGTTTTTAAGCGTTATGTTAATTCTCGCTTTTGAAGTAATTGTGATTTTGTTCACGGATTTTAGTGCGTTAAGTGGCTATTTGTAGAGAGGTGCAAACGGTTGCATGTTGCTGTTACAGCATTCGTTCATTAAAAAAATATAGCGATGGTATGTCTTGTATCGGTGTCGGGGGCAAGAATCTAAATGATTTTTATTATCCCTTAGGCATACGAATGCCGTTTATGACTTCTGTTAGCTTAACACCATGGAAAATGTAGTAAAAACAGACAGGGAATATGATTTTATCAATCAAATGGAGTTTTTAATCACTGGTATAATTACTGGCCTTTTTTATCTTCCTTTATATAAATCGTTGTCGTAACACCCATAAAATCAGCGTTCTGGGATGAGCGCTGATTTTATTTTGTTCTCAGATTATTCAACCCACGCTGTATGCAGGTCTTCTCTTGCAGTACCTCGTAAATGATACATTAAAGGATCTCCTGGAATGGATATTGTTGAACGCTTTATTAACTACACGAAAATCAATACCACGACCTCAAGGGAAAATGGTGCTAATGGGATAATGCCTTCTTCACCTGGTCAAATGGAACTGGCAAAACTACTTGCAGTAGAACTTGAAGCATTAGGAATGGAACACATTGAGGTCAGGGATACCGCTATTGTGACCGCGACCTTACCTGGAAATACCGATGACACGATCCCTGTCGTTTCCTTTTTTGGTCATCTGGATACCAGCGCGGAACAGACCGCGGACACAAATGCGCAACGTCTTCACTACAGCGGTGGGGATTTGTGTCTGAATCAAGAGCTGAATATTTATCTGCGTGAAAGTGAATTTCCGGAACTGAAAAATTATGTCGGCGATGACCTGCTGGTGACGGATGGTACCAGTCTGCTAGGGGCTGATGATAAAGCCGCCATCGCCGCGATTATGAATGCTCTGGAGTACCTTGTCGCGCATCCGGAGATTAAGCATGGGCCGGTGAAGGTCGGTTTTGTTCCTGATGAAGAGCAGGGATTACGGGGAGCAAAAGCGTTTGATGTTGCTGCGTTTGGCGCTGATTTTGGCTATACCCTGGACTGCTGCGGCATTGGAGAGTTTGTCTATGAGAACTGGAACGCGGGTGATGCGGAAATCATCTTTACCGGCCAGTCCGCGCACCCTATGTCGGCCAAAGGTAAGCTGAAGAACTCTCTGCTGATGGCGCATAAGTTTATTGCGATGCTGCCCGGAGGAGAGGCGCCTGAGTATACGGAAGGACGCGAAGGGTATTACTGGGTAAAACAGCTTCAGGGTAACAGCGCCCGTACGGTACTTAAGCTGGATATCCGGGATTTTACCGAAGAAGGGTATAAGGCGCGTATGGCTTATATCCGCCAGCTTGCCGTCAGCACCTGCGCGCTGTGGGGAGAAAACAGCGTGGTCTGTCATTTAACCGATCGCTATGCCAATGTGTTCAATAGCTTGCAGGGCGATGCACACTACCCGATTGATATTGCGTTACGCGCGTATCAGAAGTGTGGCATTACCCCGCAACCTGTCGCCATGCGTGGTGGGTATGATGGCGCAGTGCTATCGCAGAAAGGACTGCCTTGCCCGAATATTTTTACCGGTGCTCATAACTTTCATTCAATTTATGAATATCTACCGGTGCGTTCACTGCGAGCCGCCAGCGATGTGGTGGTAGCGGTCATTGAGGAAACCTTTGCTGAGTTCGCGCAGAGGAGAGCTCAGTCATGATTCAGGTGTTAATTGCCCTACTGGTTATCGTGGTGGTCGCGCGTCTGATACTGAAAGGTTATCGCGCTGAACCCGTGCTGTTCATTGCGGGCCTGGTGTTGATGATTTGTACGGCGTTAACCGGATGGGGTTCTGTATTACCGAAGGGCGTCGCCAGTACGGGGATTTCATTTCTCGATCCTTTCGAGGTGATGCGCGATCTCTTTAGTACGCGTGCTGCCGATCTCGGCCTGATGATTATGGCGCTTATGGGATTTGCGCATTACATGGATCATATCGGGGCAAATGAAGCGGTTGTGCGGGTCGTGACGAAACCTTTGCGCGCGCTGCGTTCGCCCTATGTGCTTCTATTTTTCTCCTATCTGCTCGCCAGCCTCCTGCAGTTGGCTATCCCATCCGCTACCGGGCTTGCCGTATTGCTGATGGGGACGATGTTCCCCATTATGCTGGGGTTAGGGCTTTCTGCGGCCTCGGCTGCTGGGGTTATTGCCACCTCGCTTGGTGTGGCGTATACCCCGACGGCCATCGATGCTATCAGGGGATCTAAAGCGGTCAATATGGATGTGGTGGAATACGTTGTTTACCACCAGGGACCCGCAGCGCTGGCAACCGTGCTGGTCGTCGGCGTCTGCCATTTCTTCTGGCAGCGGCATTGCGACCGTAAAGCGGGGACGCTTCCACGGGAAATCGGTAGCGCTGAGGTGACTGATTCAGGAAAAGCCCCGGCTTTTTATGCGCTTCTCCCGATGCTTCCGATACTGATGGCGGTGGGATCATCGGAAATGTTCGTCAGTGGTATTAACTTGAATATTATCACCATTGTGCTCATTTCGATGGCTGTCTGCATGTTGATTGAGTGGCTGCGGGTGCGTGATTTAAAGTCAGTATGCGAAGGATTCAGCCATTTCCTTAAAGGCATGGGCACCGCCTTTACCGGGGTGGTTGGGCTACTGGTTGCGGCAGGTGTTTTTGCTCACGGGATTAAAGTTATTGGTGCCATTGATCAATTAATCCTGATGGCGGAGCACGTGGGATTACCTCCATTTGCTATGGCGGTGGTATTTGCGCTGGTGACGCTGGCGGCAGCAATTATTATGGGATCGGGTAATGCGCCATTCCTTGCTTTCGTTGAGCTGATCCCGCAAATCGCGGCAAGTATGGGCGCTAACGCTGTTGCCATGATCCTGCCGATGCAGCAGGCATCACATATGGGGCGGGCAATTTCACCGGTTTCCGGCGTGGTGATTGCCGTTTCCAGTGGGGCGAAAATAACGCCATTTGATGTGGTTAAACGTACCGCTGTACCGTTGATTGTGGGCTTTGTAACGCATACCCTGATCATCGGTATTTTCTATTAACTTCGTCTGTAATAAGCAAACTTCCGGCTTGCTGAATGCCCGGTAGTTTGCTTTTTCTGTTTACAGGTCTCATCACAGAAGGTGATATTGATTACTGGTGATTATTATTAACCTTTATCTTTATCGCATTATTCTTATTAGTCATTGTTGAGCTACCCCGGATTAATGATTAATAAGTATGATGTATTATATTTGCACGTTTATTACATAGGGATAAGTTAATCTGGATCATATTTTGGCGATTTTAGTTGTAGTAATTTTTTAATAGAGTAATACAAGAATGACGTGGAATAACAATGATGATTTATTTGGGCAGGTTTAAGTGGTAAGGGATTCTGGAAGAGTTAGTACGTTACGACATCATTATCAGGATGATCTTGAAGCCTTTACCTGGAGTGCGTTAGTCGCAATTGGTATTGCAATAAAGGATCATAAAATCTACTCTAAAATGTCAGAGCATCTATTCATTATGCATTGGCTGGCTATTGCCAAAAAAAGAAAAATCTTTTCGAAGAGCATTGTCAGTGAGCTTCAGTGGTTAATTGATGAGGGGAAGAAAAAAAGCCTCAATGCACAACTTAAATTTAAAATAGAATATTTGTACGCCACATCGAGTGGTGATGTGACAATGCAAAACGACTATTTTAAATTTACTCACACGATTGAAGTGTTGAGAAATAATGGATGGGAGAGCTTTCTGCTCACTCCGGAGAAGTGGCAAGGCCTTCATGAAAGTATTAAGGTCAGAAAAGGTGACTTTATTTTTATGGATGACACCCGGCTTCAGGAGTGCTTTGGCGTGCAGGGCGAGATAGTCAAACCTTTCTGTATTCGAGTGTACGGCGATATTGAGTTTGCAAAGTTAACGTTCATCAAACATAACCTGCCGGTTGAATTTGTGAAACATATTTCGAATGAGTTTTATTACTTCAATTTTCTTTCTGTTAAGTAATGCTTAACTGATATGGGGGACAAATTTCTGTTTGTTCAAAGAGTGTATTGATCTACCTGTGAAATTATCGGATATATACCACACGCAAAGGACAGCGAATGTTTACTCGAAAGTTAGTGATTACAACCGAATGGATAAGGTTGTCGGATACGCCAGACAATGTGTCCATTTCTTTTCGGGGCGTTCTTGAGATCGGTGAAAGCACGGTTGTGCCAGATGGCAATACACCTCTACTTCGCTTAGAAAATGAAATGGCACCTGTCGCCGTTGATGCATTGTCATGGGTGAGGGTGCCAGTTGAACGCCGGGAAAATGTTATCGTCTATATTTTCTGAATCCTGGTTTATAAATCCATTAATAATGTTAATGTCGATTTGTTCTTATTTTATTCCTCCCGGTGCAAGATCAGATGTCTGGCTGAACAATTCGTTGGGGATCACATCGCGGGTGAGAGCATTTGTAGCGCGTGTACATTATAAATAATGCCAAACGCCGCCACCGCGAGTAGAAACAGGGAGGAGATAAAAACGCTGCGTCTGGCAAACCGCTCTGGCATCCAGCGTTTGAAAACTATGATGTAAAAAGACAGCACCGTAACATCAAAAATAACCCACACCAGCGTTAGCGTCAGAATGCTGGTGGTGAAATCTTGCGTAATGGCAATGAACTGGGGAAAAAACGCTACGAAAAACAAAATGTCCTTTGGGTTAGCGACCCCTGTCAGAAATCCATGGATAAGCCCGCTGTTATCGCGTTTTGGCGCACACAGTCCGGGGTTTGAGTCCCTGGCCCGCAGGCCGTTAATCGCCATCACACCGATATACAACGATCCCACAAGACCCAGTACGCCAAGCCATATCGCAGAGATTGAAACCACACCAGCTAACATCAGTGCAGCCAGAGCAATCAATACTAAAGAAGCGCCGTTAGTGCCAATCAGCGTGAGAAAGGCCCGGCGATAGCCGTGCTGCGACGCGGTGGTGGTAATCAGCGCCACGACAGGACCCGGAGTTAACAACAGGGTTACTACGCTGAGGCTATAGGCAGCCAGTAAAGTGAAATTCATACCTGATTATCCTGATGATATTTTCCATCAGTATTCCGCCTGCGTGGCGCATTGAAAAACGAATAAAACTGCGCTCTACTGTGAGTAAAACTCAACATAGAAGCTGAGAATGACGCTACCTCCGTTGTATGCCCTGAGGGCTTTTGAAGCCGCAGCCCGTCTGGGATCGTTCAGTAAAGCCGCTATTCAACTTAACGTGACGCCGGGCGCGGTAAGCCGTCATATTCGCACGCTGGAGGCATGGTTTGGTTGTGAGCTATTTGTCCGCAGCGGCCCGCGTATCGAGATAACGCCTTCTGGCCAAGGGCTGGCGCAGCAGTTGACGGCTGGGTTTCAGAGTCTGGAACACGCGTGTCATGCCTTTCGCAGCAGCAGTCATGAGCTACGGCTGAAAGCGCCGTCTACGTTGACGATGCGTTGGCTTCTGGACGTGCTGCGTCATTTCCGTGAAGCGCATCCGACCCCGGTTGTCGAAATTTCCAGCGTCTGGATGGATACCGATTCGGTATCCTTCGGTCGTGAACCGTATGACTGTGCGATCCTATTAGGGAATGGCCATTTTGGTGACGATACCGACTGCCGGTTGCTGTTTCAGGAGTGGCTTATCCCGGTGTGCTCAACCGCACTGCTGGTGCAGGCGCAGTGCGATCTTTCTGCCTGTGAACTGATTCATCCCTCAGCGGATCGCCGTGACTGGCGTCGGTGGCTGCAACGCACCGGGAAGTTTCCGGCGTTGAATCTTGCGCGAGGCAAAGTGTTCGACACCCTGGAGCAGGGCAGTCTTGCTGCGATGAGCGGTCATGGCGTGTCCGTTGCCGACCTGCTGTTAAGCCTGGCGGCCATTCAGGCAGGGATGTTGGCGTTACCGTTTAAAGATGCGGTAGCGACTGGCGAGGGCTACTACCTTGTCTGGCCAAAGACTTCAACACGGCTTAGAAATATTGAGCTGCTGTATCGCTGGTTAAAAGAGGCTGCGCCGTGTGTCTCCTCGGCAGATCTAAACTGGCTGGATTAATCTGTTTATTCTGCTAATTATCCATATTGATAATAGTTCTCATTATTATTGTCGTGATGCGCAGGTAATGGTAATGTTGCTTCAGTTATAAACCGTTAATCCCATTTCCTGTGCAGAAGACAGCATGAACAATACCACCGCCCTGAATGCCTCCGGACGCGTCGCTCGCACTTTCTCCGTCAGCGAGTTTATGGATTTTGGTGAGCGCTACGGGATCGATTACCGCTTTCCCCAGTTGGCACAAAGGCCGGATTTACCGTCCTGCAGCCCCGTTCTGCAAGGTGAGGTGGAGGAGATGACGCTCCCGTGTGGGATGTGCGTGACGCACTCCGACGTACAGGTATTGCAACCCTACGAAACCACCTCTCGTCACGACAGCCCTCTGTATATGCTGGTGGTACTGGAAGGTTGCGTGCTCCTGACGCTTAACGGACAGGAGCATGTGGTGCGCTCCGGCATGGCGTTTAGCTCACGCCTGAGTGAGCACCAGACGATGCGTGCCCGTCATCATGCTGATTGTAAACTGCGGACATTATCGCTTGGTTTGTATCCCGACGGCGCGTGTCGCACGGGGTTGCTCGAATCGTTGATGCGTGAGTGGGAAAGATGCCAGACGCCAACGCTTATCTGGCAGGTGCCGGGGTTTTTACTCAGCGGACTGCAGTACGCGCAGCAGAGCACGATTAGCCATGTTTCTCGTCAGCTGATGCTGGAAGGGCTGATATTACAACTGTTCGGTCATGGCCTCAGCGTGTGTCAGGTCGAGAGCGGTAAACGTCTTGCGTCGAGCGGGGAGCAGCAGCGGCTGGAGGTCGTTCGCCGACTGCTGGAGCAGAGTCCCGAAAATGGCTACACCCTTAATGACCTGGCACAACGCGCAGCGATGAGTCCCAGTAGCCTGCGCAGTAAGTTTCGCGCAGCCTATGGCTGTTCGGTATTCGACTACCTGCGCGATTGCCGTCTGGAACGTGCGCGCGGCTATCTACTGGAAGGATATAGCGTACAACAGGCGGCCTGGATGTCGGGTTATCAGCACGCCACCAACTTTTCTACCGCTTTTCGTCGCCGTTACGGCTTTTCGCCCGGCGATTTGCTCAAACTTTGCTAATCCATATTTGCGTTTTACGCACGTGATTTCCTGACAATTTGGCACTGCGCATAGGCAACCTGGCATTCGGCATAGCTATCTCCGTCAGCAAAAAGGTAATAATTCTCACTTACAATTAGACATGCCTTTGGAGATATTCATGTTCGCGAAGACTCGCTTGGCGCTGCTGGTGGGATGGGTGACCGGCAGCGTGGCTTTTCCTCTACTGGCGCAGGAAACAACAAAAAACGATACGGTGGTTGTCACCTCGCAGATGCAGAGCGGGGCCACGAAGCTTGCCACGCCGGATATTGAAACGCCGCAGTCGGTATCGATCGTTACCCGTGAGCAGTTTGAAGAGCAGGGCGCAACCAGCGTGCGCCAGGCCGTCAGCTATACGCCGGGGGTGTACAGCAATCAGATTGGCGCCTCCAACCGCTTTGACTACATCGTGCTACGTGGCTTTTCTGACGGTAGCCTGGATAACGTCTATCTCGATGGTCTGAAGATGATGGGCGACACCAACTCACACAGCTCGCTGGTGGTCGATCCGTGGTTCCTCGAAGATATCGAAGTCGTACGTGGCCCGGCTTCCGTACTGTATGGCCGTTCCTCCCCGGGTGGCATTGTGGCGCTGACCTCACGTAAGCCGTCGTTTGATGCGGGCGGTGAGGTGAAGCTGTTTGCCGGCAACAATAACCAGCGCGGCGCGGCGTTTGACGTCACCGGGGCACTGGATGATAACGATCGCGTGGCGGCGCGACTGAGCGGGATGACGCGTTACGCGGACTCGCAGTTGGGTCCATTGAAGGAAGAGCGTTACGCGCTGATGCCCAGCCTGACATGGCGTATCACCGACCAGACGCGTCTGGATCTGATGGCATATCTGCACCGTGACCCGGAAGGCGGTAGCCACTCCGGTCTGCCGTATGACGGCACCGTGGTTCCGCATTACGGGCAAAAGATCTCCAACACCTTTTACGAAGGCGAGGATGATTACGACAAATACGATCGCCGTGAAAACATGGTGGGCTACAACATTGAGCATATGTTTGATAGCGGTTGGTCGGTGCGGCAAAAGCTGCGCTATCTGCATACCGACGTTGAGCTGAATCAGGTGTATGCGGCGGGCTGGCTGAATGAAACCGAGCTTAATCGCGGTTACTCCGGCTCCGATGAAAAAATGTCGGCGATTACGCTGGATAACCAGCTCGACGGCAGCTTTGATACCTGGCAGGTAAACCACCGTCTGCTGGTGGGGATCGACTATCAGGATCGCAGCAACAATACTACCGGTTACTACGGCGCTTTCCCGCCGATTGACGCTTTTAATCCAGTGTACGGCGCGAAGCCTGATTACATCGACATGTATGCGCGTGAGAAACACAAGCTGCGCCAGACGGGTTACTATTTGCAGGATCAGATGTCATGGGATCGCTGGCGTATTACGCTCGGTGGTCGTTACGATCAGGTCAGCGTTTCTAACATTGATAAGATCAAGAATACTCGCAGCGATCTGGATAAAAACAACTTCAGCACCCGCGCCGCGTTGCTCTATTTATTCGATAACGGCTTTGCGCCGTACATGAGTTATTCCACTGCCTTTACGCCAACCAGCTTTGCCGATGAGAACGGCAATCTGCTGGATCCGATGAAAGGCAAGCAGTGGGAAGCCGGGCTGAAATATGAGCCGGAAGGACTCAACAGCCAGTTCAGCGCATCGGTATTCCGTATCAATCAGACGAATATCGCCACCAAAGAAGAGCCGACCGATCCGTACCGCTCGATTGGGGAAATTGAATCTGAAGGGGTGGAGCTGGAGGCAATTAGCCAACTGACGGATAGCTTCCGTTTGCAGGCGGCGTATACCTATACCGACATTCGCTATAAGAAAAGCAGCCCGGAAGAGCAGGGCAAGCGCGCAGTGTACGCCCCGCGTAACCAGGCCAGTACCTGGCTGAGCTACGATGTGAAAAGCGGTCCGCTGGACGGTCTGACGTTGGGTTCAGGCGTGCGCTACGTTAACGGTATTACCAGCGATCGCCTGAATACTCACACCCTGCCGTCCTACACGCTGGTGGATATGGTGATTGGTTACGACTTAACGAATATCGGCATTAAAGGGTTGAGCGCGCAGTTGAACGTTAACAACCTGACCGACAAGCGCTACGTTGCGGCCTGTAACTCGCTCTCATACTGCTACTTCGGCGCCGAGCGCAGCATTGTCGGCAGTGTGTCCTGGAAATTCTGATGTTTTAGCCGGATGCGGCGCTGGCGCCTTATCCGGCCTACGGTAGCGTGTAAATCGTAGGCCTGATAAGCGCAGCGCATCAGGCATAGTGGATTGCGATTATTTTGTAAAACCGTTCTGCAGACAAATCTGTGCACTGGTGCCTTATCCGGCCTACGGCAGCGTGCAAATCGTAGGCCTGATAAGCGCAGCGCATCAGGCATAGTGATTGCGGTTATTGTGTAAAACCGTTTTGCATACAAATCTGCGCGCTGGCGCCTTATCCGGCCTACGGTAGCGTGCAAATCGTAGGCCTGATAAGCGCAGCGCATCAGGCATAGTGGATTGCGGTTATTGTGTAAAACCGTTCTGCAGACAAATCTGCGCGCTGGCGCCTTATCCGGCCTACGGCAGCGTGTAAATCGTAGGCCTGATAAGCGCAGCGCATCAGGCATAGTGATTGCGGTTATTGTGTAAAACCGTTTTGCAGACAAATTTGCGCGCTGGTGCTTTATCCGGCCTACGGCAGCATGTAAATCGTAGGCCTGATAAGCGCAGCGCATCAGGCATAGTGGATTGCGGTTATTGTGTAAAACCGTTTTGCAGACAAATTTGCGCGCTGGTTCTCAGAGTAAAGGCGACTTTGTCTGGGTACTGGCTGTAATAGTTATGCTCTTCTTCCAGCCCTTTTGCCTGCGCCAGACGTACCGTTTCCAGCGAGCAGGTACGGTAGATCAGGTCTTTATTCATATTAGTCTGCTTCTCGCGCTGTTTATCTGCGGACAGCGCCAGCCAGCTTTCGGACAGTGAGTAATCATAGACTACCCGATTTCCTTTCGCCTGCACGTTCTCAATGGTAATGAATTCGTCGATTTTCAGTCTTGGCTGCCCACGCATTTTTTTCTTATCTTCTGCGGCGGCATATTGGGCCAGCGCATGAATATCCATACTGGCTATTTTCTGTTTATAAGCATCTACATAAGCGGTAGGTTGCTGATAATGCTGAGCGTAAGCGTTTCTTAATTCCCCGTCGCTCATCGTACAACCCGCCAGAAACAGAGGTAATAGCAGTGCCAGTTTTATTTTAGTCATGATGTTATCCCGTTCATTATTTTGATCCCAGTCGCCCATAACAAAATAGAAAAATTATTACAGATGATATTTAAGGTTGTATAAACGAGAGCGCGATGGCACAAGTTCAATTGTCTTAAAATGGCAAAAGACGCGGGAAACCCTGCCAGAATTGGCAGGGTTTTGAACATACTGATAAAAAAATTAATGGCCGATCATCTTTGCCTTCGGGATCAGCTGGAAATACATATGATCGGGCACTGGCGTATCCCAGACATTGGCATAAACGGCATAACCAATAGTGGCAAACAGAATGCCCAGCACCAGTAGCGTCATGGCAACACCTGACAGCGTCCTCTGGCGCCATAATGATTTACCACCGTTGCCTTGTGCTCCAGGCGGAGTCTGCAGTGAAAAGCTCAGCGTTGAGGCTACCGGGCAGGATTCAACGCAGGTCATGCAGCCAGTGCATTCCACGGTACGCACCTGAATCAGTCTGTCGACCGGGATATTCGACGGGCAGTTTTTCGCGCATTTTCCGCAGTCGATACAGCTGTCAGCGTTACGGCGGATTTTAAACGGTGAGAGTAATGAGAACAGGCCGAGCAGCGCACCATAAGGGCACAGATAGCGGCACCAGGCATTGCGAATAAACAGGCTCAGGACGCTGATAACGATAACAAAGATGAGCGTAGCGGAGCCAATATGGCGAAAGAAATCGAGCATCTTCACGTCGATAATCATGCCATAGGCCGACATTAGAAAATACTGAATCCCCTGCGCAGGCATCGACAGGGCGATATACAAAAAGAAACTCAGCAACAAATACTTCAGACTGAGCAGCGGAATATCCAGCCAGCGCGGCAGCGTGAAGTTGCGACCAAATACTTTTTTCCCCAGATTGCCGAGCAGTTCGGACAGCGTGCCCACCGGGCATAACCACGAACAGAAGGCTTTTTTTAACAACAGACTAATCAGGATAAACGCAACTAACAGCAGCATGGAGGCGGCATGGATAGGCGGAAGAAAACCAGTCTCCAGCGTATAGCGGATATTCATCAAACCCGCGATTGGTAGCCATCCCTCAATACCACCTGGCCTTGGAATATAGACGCTGGTGCCGGCGGTTTCGAAATAGCGGACCCAGTAATAGAACGTTACGCCAATATAAATATTAATAGCCAGCAGGAGAAACTGGGTGGCTTTTCGCCAGCTGCTGGCGTTGCGCCAGTCATTCCACGGCAGTTTGCCTCCGATCGTGCCAGGACGGCGCTGCCAGCGCGTTCTTTTCTTCCCGTTCATGATTTTATACTATCCCTCATATTTCCCCTTCTGCATTCAGAAGGCGTCATCACCGGGATATGCTAGCGCTATTCAGATTTGGTGTATTTGATTTGCATCTTATTACGTGGCTGTTATTTTCATCATGCCAATATGCCTGAATAAAAATAACAGCTCGATATTTATCGCAAGTCAGATAAATACCCTGAACGGGGTATTTATTTCTCTGCAGGGCAATGGTTATTCCTGATAAACCTCAACGCGGTCGCGACCATTACTTTTTGCCTGATAAAGTGCGCGATCGGCTTTATCAACCAGCTGTTTGTAGTCGGGATGATAATCATATTCGGCAATACCGATACTGACGGTAATAGAAAACGTTTCTGTCGCAGAGGCTGCCATGCGCATCCCGGCAATTTTCATACGCAGCGTTTCCAAAATGATACTGGCCTGCGATTCATCTGACTCGACGAGCAAGATCATAAATTCTTCACCACCGTAGCGGAACACGTAATCGCTGCTACGGATATGATCATAAATGGCCGCTGCGACATTTTTGAGCGTCAGATCGCCGGTATTATGCCCGAAGTTATCGTTAATTTGCTTGAAGTAGTCGATATCCAGCATCGCCAGGCTAAAAGGCTTACGCGCATGTAACGCCAGCGAGATTTCGCGTCGCATGATGGTCGGAATAAAGCGGCGATTAAGCAACTGGGTCAGCGAATCTTTACCATTTTCCTGCTTAACCAGCGCCTCAAACATCGAAGCGAGCAGGAAATGGATTTTTGCCGACAGCTGGCGAACATCCTGTAATAAGCTCATCCGCTCGGGTTCTGTCGGCTGATGCTGAGGTGACAGGGTGGTCGTCAGACGGGTGTCGATCTCTGCAATTAGCGATTCCATTTCTTTGAGCAAATTGCTGTTGCCAAGAATATGTTTTCCCTTATGTGAGAACCACATACCAAAATCAGAGTTCGCCAGAAACACCATTTCACCGAAAGGCATTCCGGTGGCAATGTTATAGATAAACTGGTTTTCCCAGTCGGTAAATGAGCGAATTTGCCGTTCGCGCTCGACGTTAACGTCATCGTAAATGGTCTGCAGGCGATACTGCTCCTGCGTATGCAGGGAGTTTTGGTGGCTTGGGGAATAGGAGACGGTCATGGCCTCCAGCGCAGTATCCATTGCCAGGCTGCTGAAACAGATAGCATTGCTCAGCAGGGAAGACGAGTGGTCAGCTTTGGTTTTCAATACCCGATACAGCTCATCCTTGAGCTTACGCGCGCCGCGATTCACCAGATCGATGGGCAGGCCGATACGGGCATGCACCACGCCAATTTCTCGCTGTTTGGCCAGCAGCTGTGAGAGATCTTCGTGCGCGCTGCCGAGCACGCTGCGTAACCAGTCAAACATACTACCGCTGAGGCGGGTACTGACCTGTTCTGTATTAAGGAACAATGCGCTCTGGGCATGGGAGAGCATATAGTCATAAAAAACGGTCACTAAATGGCGGATCTCTTCATCGCTTAACGATGTGAGGAGCGTATGAACGTCAGGCGATGTTTGTCGTATCAGCGCCTGCCATTCCGTAAGGAGTAATGTGTCGTTTACCGGTTCAACCTGTTCCATCTCACTGCCACTCAACCTGCGATTAAAAATTCAGGCGGTATTACGGACAATTACCTCACGATGGTCAAGTTAAACTCTCTTATCGATGGCTAATACCTTCATAAATAAGTCTTAGCGCGAAGACACCTATTATTGCGCCAATTACCCGGCTGGCAACCCGTTGGATGCGACCATACGCCCGTCGCACGGCAGGCAAAGAAAATGCCTGGCTGAGAAAAATACGCCAGATAACGGAAGACAACACAATGCCTGCCCAGGCCATCAGTCTGGCCCACGTAGGTGTGTCTGCGCTTAAGGTGACCGAGAAGATACTAATAAAAAACAGTACAGTTTGTGGGTTCGATAAATCTGTTAGTAATCCACGGCGGAAAAATACATACCAGGGGGCGGAAAGCGGCTGCTGTAGCGTGGGCATTTGCGGCGTGGCCTGATGGCGGATGCTGTTCCAGGCAAACCACAGCAGATAGGCGCCGCCGACAATCTTAATCAATGAAAATATCTCTTCACACTGGGTGATTAGCGTTGCCATACCAAAGAGCCCAAGGCCGGAGTAAAACGCATCACCTAAGGCAACACCCAGACCGGTCATCACACCTGCGCGTCGTCCGGATGCCAGGCTAGTTTGTACCACCACGAACAGATTTGCGCCGGGGTTAAAAAAGGTTAAAACAAACAGGCTGACGGTGAGTACAACGGCGTGCAAAGGTTCCATAGACAACGTTTCCATTAGTAAACATGGGAAAGACAGCTAACACTATAATTTTAGTATCCACGTCATTCTGCGTATTCACTCACACTGCGCGTTGAAAACGCAGCGCCGCTGCATTTTGCGTATTTAACGATTAGCAAAATATCTTTATATTTCCGCCTGCTCTGGATCTTTTTATCAGCCTGAACTACTTATTAATCATCCTTGACTCGCGTGTCGAATGTTCAGGGGGCGATGATGGCATATATAACAAAACCTGGAGCTTTTATATGAAAACTGGATATAAAGTACTTATTGGTGCGTTAGCTTTAGTTTTTTCCAACGCCTATGCTGCGGAATTTATGACAAAACTTGAGTTTGAAAAGGTTGAGTCGCAGTACACAAAAATCGGTGATATTTCAACGAGTAATGAAGTTTCTGTTGCAGATGCTAAAGAAGAGCTGCTGAAGAAAGCTGAAGAGAAAGGCGCTGATGTGGTGGTATTAACCTCCGGCCAAACGGATAACAAAATCCATGGCACAGCTAATATTTACAAGAAAAAATAACACGCTGCTGTAAAAAATACGCCACCCGTCGGTCATTGCACCGGCGGGTTTTCTTTTAATCTGCGCCAGAACGTGGTTCTGCTAATTCCGAGATAGCGTGCAGCCGCGGTTTTATCACCATTGAATTGTGCCAACACCTGCTGCGGCGTCAGCAATGAAGATGCTTGCGGTGAGTCAGCAGCAATGGCCAGTTCCGGTAATAGCTGTTGTAAAAAATCCATATTCAGCTCCGGCTGCGGCTCGACGCTTAAAAATAGCGCCAGGCGCTCCATCATATTACGCAGTTCGCGGATATTCCCCGGCCAGCCATAATTCAGCAGCGTCGGCTGACTTAATCCCAGCCCCTTGCGTACTGGCTCAGAAAACGGCACGTCCAGTTCCGCCAGCGATTGTTTTAAAAAGCTTTCCGCCAGCGGCAGGATATCGGGCAACCGCTCGCGTAGCGGCGGTAGCTTGAGGCGTAAAATGCTCAGGCGATAAAACAGATCGGTACGAAATTCCCCCTGTTTCATCTCCTGCTCCAGATTACAGTGTGTGGCGCTAATCACCCGGACATCGACCGGAATCGGCTGATGTCCACCGACCCGGGTAACCTCTTTTTCTTCCAGCACGCGCAGCAGTCGGGTTTGTAACGGCAGCGGCATCTCGCCTATCTCATCAAGAAACAGGGTTCCGCCGTGGGCGATTTCAAACAGGCCCGCGCGCCCCCCTCGGCGAGAGCCGGTAAAGGCGCCGTCCTCATAGCCGAACAGCTCCGCTTCCAGCAATGACTCGGTGATTGCCCCGCAGTTGACGGCAACAAACGGCGGCGAGGGTTTACCGCGTCGATTCTCCTGACGGGTGAAAAACTCACGGTGAATGGCCTGTGCGGCCAGCTCTTTACCCGTTCCTGTTTCGCCCTGAATGAGGACCGGCGCACGCGAGCGGGCGTAGAGCATAATCGTGTGCCGCACCTGTTCCATCTGCGCAGAGTGACCGCGCATATCTCCCAGTGCGTAGCGGGTGCGCAACGTATCGCCAGAGGCGTACTGACCGTTTCTGCGCAGCGTCAGGCGAGTCATATCCAGCGCATCGACAAAGGCCTGGCGCACGGTGGCCGCCGAATAGATAAAGATGCCGGTCATACCTGCTTCTTCTGCCAGATCGGTAATCAATCCCGCACCAACCACTGCCTGCGTACCACCGGCCTTCAGTTCGTTGATTTGCCCACGGGCATCTTCCTCGGTGATATAGCTGCGCTGTTCAAGCTGCAAATTGAAGGTTTTTTGAAACGCGAGAAGCGCAGGAATGGTTTCCTGATAGGTAATGACGCCAATCGACGAGGTGAGTTTTCCCGCTTTTGCCAGCGCCTGTAGCACGTCGAATCCGCTGGGTTTAATCAGGATCACCGGAATCGATAAACGGCTTTTCAGATATGCCCCGTTGGAGCCCGCCGCAATGATGGCATCGCAACGCTCGGTAGCCAGCTTCTTACGGATATAGGCCACCGCTTTTTCGAAACCAAGCTGAATGGGGGTGATGGTCGCCAGGTGGTCGAACTCCAGACTGATGTCGCGAAACAGTTCAAACAGGCGGGTGACCGAGACTGTCCAGATAACCGGTTTATCGTCGTTCACTCGCGGCGGTAGATGCGTATCTGCCATAACTAACCCCAAAAATTAAGGAACCGAGTAGTAGGGTTTAGTTGTGTTTCATAAATGTTGCAATGAAACGTGAAGGAACGTTTCATGAAACGATAGCTGACACGCTTTTGTGCAACAAAAATAGAAGTATTGGATTTAATATATTGTTTTAAAAGATAAAAAATTAAATTGAAGAGAAAATAAGCTCCCTGGCATACCCCTTGCTTTAGAAATATCAACGAACGATAACAAGTTGATAACAAGAGGACGGGATATGTCTCTACACTCCCCAGGGCTGGCGTTTCGCGCTGCGCTTACCAAAGAAAACCCATTACAAATCGTTGGCACCATCAATGCCAACCACGCTCTGCTGGCTCAACGCGCCGGGTATCAGGCGATTTATCTCTCCGGCGGTGGCGTCGCTGCGGGCTCGCTGGGGCTGCCGGATCTCGGTATTTCTACCCTTGATGATGTGCTGACTGATATTCGTCGCATTACGGATGTTTGCCCGCTGCCATTGCTGGTGGATGCGGATATTGGTTTTGGATCGTCTGCATTCAACGTGGCGCGTACCGTCAAGTCGATTTCCAAAGCGGGTGCTGCTGCGCTGCATATTGAAGATCAGATCGGCGCCAAGCGCTGCGGTCATCGCCCGAACAAGGCGATCGTCTCGAAAGAAGAGATGGTCGACAGGATCCGCGCAGCCGTTGATGCGCGCACCGATCCCAACTTTGTGATTATGGCGCGAACCGATGCACTGGCGGTGGAAGGGTTAGAGGCTGCCATCGATCGTGCCCAGGCGTATGTCGAAGCGGGCGCTGACATGCTGTTCCCGGAAGCCATTACCGAACTTGCGATGTACCGCCAGTTTGCAGATGCGGTACAGGTACCAATTCTCGCCAACATTACTGAATTTGGCGCCACACCGCTGTTTACCACCGATGAACTGCGCAGCGCGAACGTTGCGATGGCGCTATACCCGCTGTCAGCTTTCCGCGCCATGAACCGCGCGGCGGAGAAGGTTTACAACGTGCTGCGTCAGGAAGGTACGCAAAAGAACGTTATCGACATTATGCAGACGCGCAACGAGCTGTACGAAAGCATCAATTACTACCAGTTCGAAGAGAAACTCGACGCGTTGTACACAAAAAAGTAACCGTCGTAGGCCGGATAAGGCGTAGCCGCCATCCGGCAATAAATTAGTACCCTACATATTACAATAATGACGAGGACAACATGAGCGACACAACGATCCTGCAAAATAGTACCCATGTCATTAAACCCAAAAAATCGGTTGCGCTGTCAGGCGTCGCTGCCGGAAATACTGCCTTATGTACCGTGGGTAAAAGCGGTAACGATCTACACTATCGTGGCTACGATATTCTTGACCTGGCACAACAGTGCGAATTTGAAGAAGTTGCGCATCTGCTGATTCACGGGAAATTACCCACCCGCGATGAGCTCACCGCCTATAAAAGCAAACTGAAAGCGCTGCGCGGATTGCCCGCTAACGTGCGCACCGTACTGGAAGCGCTGCCTGCCGCCTCGCATCCGATGGACGTGATGCGCACTGGTGTTTCCGCGCTGGGTTGTACTCTGCCAGAAAAAGAAGGACATACCGTCTCCGGCGCACGCGATATTGCCGACAAACTGCTGGCATCGCTCAGTTCTATCCTCCTGTACTGGTATCACTACAGCCATAACGGCGAGCGCATTCAGCCGGAGACCGATGATGATTCTATTGGCGGTCACTTCTTGCATTTGCTGCATGGTGAAAAGCCATCACAAAGCTGGGAAAAGGCGATGCACATTTCGCTGGTGCTGTACGCCGAACACGAGTTTAACGCTTCTACCTTCACGGGGCGTGTGATTGCGGGAACTGGCTCTGATATGTACTCCGCGATTATCGGTGCGATTGGCGCACTGCGTGGGCCGAAACACGGCGGAGCGAATGAAGTATCGCTGGAGATCCAGCAACGCTATGAAACGCCGGATGAAGCCGAAGCGGATATCCGTAAACGCGTTGAAAATAAAGAAGTGGTGATTGGCTTTGGTCACCCGGTTTACACCATCGCCGACCCGCGCCACCAGGTGATCAAGAGCGTGGCGAAACAGCTTTCTCAGGAAGGCGGTTCGCTGAAAATGTACAACATCGCCGACCGTCTGGAAGAGGTGATGTGGGAAACGAAAAAGATGTTCCCCAACCTCGACTGGTTCTCGGCAGTCTCTTACAACATGATGGGCGTCCCCACTGAAATGTTCACACCGCTGTTCGTTATCGCCCGCGTCACTGGCTGGGCGGCGCACATCATCGAACAGCGCCAGGACAACAAAATTATCCGTCCTTCCGCCAACTATACCGGCCCGGAAGATCGCGTATTTGTCCCGATTGAAAAACGTTGCTAATGCAAAACCTCTAAAGATAAAAAACAGGAAATGTACCCTATGTCTGCACATATTTCGAACGTCCGCCCTGAATTTGACCGTGAAATCGTTGATATCGTTGATTATGTCATGAACTACGAGATCACCTCGAAGGTGGCGTATGACACCGCGCATTATTGCCTGCTTGATACCCTTGGCTGTGGCCTGGAAGCGCTGGAATATCCGGCCTGTAAAAAACTGCTGGGGCCGGTTGTACCGGGTACCGTCGTCCCGAACGGTGTGCGCGTACCAGGTACCCAGTTCCAGCTCGATCCGGTGCAGGCGGCGTTTAACATCGGTGCGATGATCCGCTGGCTGGACTTTAACGACACCTGGCTGGCCGCAGAATGGGGTCATCCTTCCGATAACCTCGGCGGTATTCTGGCGACAGCTGACTGGCTGTCGCGCAATGCGGTGGCGGTGGGTAAAGCGCCGTTAACCATGAAAAAAGTGTTAACCGGAATGATTAAAGCCCATGAAATTCAGGGCTGTATCGCGCTGGAAAACTCCTTCAACCGCGTCGGTCTGGATCACGTCCTGCTGGTAAAAGTCGCCTCCACGGCGGTGGTTGCCGAGATGCTCGGCCTGAACCGCGATGAAATTCTCAACGCCGTCTCGTTGGCGTGGGTCGACGGTCAGTCGCTGCGTACCTATCGTCATGCGCCGAATACCGGCACGCGTAAATCCTGGGCGGCTGGCGATGCCACCTCACGTGCTGTACGTCTGGCGCTGATGGCGAAAACCGGTGAAATGGGATACCCGTCCGCACTGACGGCAAAAACCTGGGGCTTCTATGATGTCTCTTTCAAAGGCGAATCTTTCCGCTTCCAGCGCCCGTACGGTTCGTACGTGATGGAAAACGTGTTGTTTAAAATTTCCTTCCCGGCAGAGTTCCACTCGCAAACCGCGGTAGAAGCGGCGATGACGCTGTACGAGCAGTTACAGGCCGCAGGTAAGACCGCTGCCGATATCGAAAAAGTGACCATTCGTACGCACGAAGCCTGTATCCGTATCATCGATAAAAAAGGCCCGTTGAATAACCCGGCGGATCGTGACCACTGCATCCAGTACATGGTGGCTATCCCGCTGCTGTTCGGGCGCTTAACGGCGGCAGATTACGAAGACGGCGTGGCGCAGGACAAACGCATTGATGCACTGCGTGAAAAGATTAACTGCTTCGAAGATCCGGCCTTTACTGCCGATTACCACGACCCTGAAAAACGCGCCATCGCGAATGCCATCACGCTTGAATTCACCGACGGCTCACGCTTTGAAGAAGTGGTAGTGGAATACCCAATCGGCCACGCGCGCCGTCGTAACGACGGTATGCCGAAGCTGGTCGAGAAGTTCAAAATTAACCTGGCGCGTCAGTTCCCGACCCGTCAGCAGCAGCGCATCCTGGATGTCTCCCTGGACAGAACTCGTCTGGAGCAGATGCCGGTCAATGAGTATCTGGATTTGTTCATTATCTAAAACCCGACTCATCAGGCGTAAGTTCAACAGGAGAGCATTATGTCTTATAGCGAGTTTTATCAACATTCTATTACACAGCCGGAGTCGTTCTGGGCCGAACAGGCCCAGCGTATTGACTGGCAGCAGCCGTATACGCAGGTGCTGGACCACAGTAATCCGCCGTTTGCCCGCTGGTTTTGCGGCGGCACGACCAATCTGTGCCACAACGCCATCGACCGCTGGCTGGAGAAACAGCCTGACGCGCTGGCGCTGATTGCTGTGTCATCAGAAACCGAAGAAGAACGCACGTTTACCTTTCGTCAGCTGTATGACGAAGTGAACGTCGCGGCGGCGATGTTGTTGTCGCTGGGCGTACAGCGTGGCGATCGGGTACTGGTTTATATGCCGATGATCGCCGAGGCGCACATTACGCTGCTGGCCTGCGCACGTATAGGGGCGATCCATTCGGTGGTGTTCGGTGGTTTCGCCTCGCACAGCGTAGCGGCGCGTATCGACGACGCCCGACCGGTGGTTATCGTGTCGGCGGATGCCGGGGCGCGCGGCGGCAAAGTCCTGCCGTATAAAAAGCTGCTCGATGATGCGATCAACCAGGCGCAGCACCAGCCGCGTCATGTGGTATTGGTCGATCGCGGTCTGGCGAAAATGGCGCGGGTAGAGGGGCGAGACCTCGACTTTGCCGCGCTGCGCCAACAGCATCTCGGCGCGCGGGTGCCGGTTGCCTGGCTGGAGTCGAACGAAACGTCCTGCATTCTCTATACATCCGGGACAACCGGTAAACCGAAAGGCGTGCAGCGCGATGTTGGCGGCTACGCGGTCGCGCTGGCGACCTCGATGGACACAATTTTCGGCGGTAAAGCGGGCGGCGTGTTCTTCTGCGCATCGGATATCGGCTGGGTGGTTGGGCATTCGTATATCGTGTATGCCCCACTGCTGGCGGGGATGGCGACGGTGGTTTACGAAGGGTTGCCAACGTACCCAGACTGTGGCGTATGGTGGAAAATTGTTGAGAAGTATCAGGTCAGCCGGATGTTCTCTGCCCCAACCGCCATCCGCGTGCTGAAGAAATTCCCGACCGCGCAAATCCGCAATCACGATCTCTCCTCGCTGGAGGTGCTGTATCTGGCGGGTGAGCCGCTGGATGAACCGACCGCCAGTTGGGTAACGGAAACGCTGGGCGTCCCGGTTATCGACAACTACTGGCAGACTGAATCCGGTTGGCCGATTATGGCGATCGCTCGCGGGCTGGACGACCGCCCGTCGCGGCTGGGTAGCCCAGGCGTGCCGATGTACGGATATAACGTGCAGTTGCTCAATGAGGTGACCGGTGAGCCCTGCGAAGCGAATGAAAAGGGCATGCTGGTGATTGAAGGGCCGCTGCCGCCGGGCTGTATCCAGACTATCTGGGGTGATGACGCGCGGTTTGTGAATACCTACTGGTCGCTGTTTTCTCGCCAGGTGTACGCCACCTTTGACTGGGGTATTCGCGATGCGGACGGCTATTACTTCATCCTTGGCCGTACGGATGATGTCATCAACGTGGCCGGGCATCGGTTGGGGACGCGTGAGATAGAGGAGAGTATTTCCAGCTATCCGAACGTTGCCGAAGTGGCTGTGGTCGGCGTGAAGGACGCGCTGAAGGGGCAGGTCGCGGTCGCGTTTGTCATTCCGAAACAGAGCGACAGCCTTGAAGATCGCGACATCGCACATTCGGAAGAGAAGGCGATTATGGCGCTGGTGGACAGTCAGATTGGTAATTTTGGCCGTCCGGCGCACGTCTGGTTTGTGTCGCAGTTGCCGAAAACGCGCTCTGGCAAAATGCTCAGACGGACGATCCAGGCGATCTGTGAAGGCCGCGATCCTGGCGATCTAACGACCATTGACGATCCCGCGTCGTTGCAGCAAATCCGTCAGGCGATTGAAGAGTAACATCGTGTGATGCCCGGCGGCGCAATGCTTACCGGGCCTTTTAGTATTGTAGGCCGGATAAACCACGTGAGTGGTGCATCCGGCATGACGACTTAAAGTAACGGATCCACTTTATAATTTTGGTAATAGTACTCTTTATCTCGTTCATTAATGGTTCTGAGAACTCGACAGGGAACCCCCACGGCCACGACATCTGCCGGAATGTCTTTTGTGACTATACTCCCCGCGCCGATAACGGAATTATCGCCAATCGTTATGCCGGGATTGATCACTACGTTACTGCCAATCCATACGTTATTGCCGATGGTGACCGGAAAGAAAAACATCTCTCCGGATTTCCTTAATTCATGGTGCACAGGGTGACCCGTTACCGTGATCGTGACGTTTGGTGCAATTAAAACGTTATCGCCGATGGTGACCGTGTAATCATCCACAATGGTAAAGTTAAAATTGGCGTAAAAGTTTTTGCCAATGTGAATATTGCTGCCGTAAGAGAAATAAATGGGGGGCTCAATCCACGCATTTTCTCCTACGGAGGCAAATATTTCGCGAATCAGTTTTTCCCTCTTTTTAATCTCAGATGGACGCGTGTGGTTAAACTCATACATTAACTCCTTTCCGCGCAGTCTCTCTTCCGGCAGCCCCTCGCACATATCAGTAAACAGCTTGCCTGCTTTCATTCTGTCTCTCATAGACATGCTCATCGAAGATATTCCTTCTTGTTATTTGTCTTCAGACTTGTTTACCTGCCGGGGTGAAAACGCGGGAAAACGGCCCCGGCCCGCTAAGGGTAAATACGGAAATCAGCGTGAAGCTCAGCGCAATAATCCCCAGCACCAGATAAGCTCCCTGGAAACCAATGCTCTCATACATTTTTCCGGCCAGAACTGACATGAAAATCATGGCTAACTGTTTGAAGAAGCAGAAACACACCAGGTAAATTGTGGCCGAGAAACGCACTTCAAACTGACTGGTGATGTATTTGAAGCAACCGACGATCAGGAACGGTATCTCAAACATATGCAGCGTTTTGAGAATAACGACCTCCAGTGCAGTGGTGGCGAATGACGAGCCAATAATCCTTACCGACATAATCGTACCGGCCAGCAGCAGGGCGTTCTTTCCGCCAATTCGGTTCACAATCAGCGGCGCAAAGAACATGATCGAGGCGTTGAGTAATTCTCCCATCGTCGTGACGTAGCCAAACACGCGGGTGCCCTGTTCGCCGGTGGCAAAGAATGAGGTAAAGAAGTTGGCGAACTGCTGGTCAAACACATCGTAAGTACAGGAAACGCCGACCACATACAAGGAGAGGAACCAAAGTTTCGGCTGTTTAAATAACTCCAGCGCCAGCTTCAGGCTAAATGCCGAGTTATTGGCGCCTACCGCATCCGCGACTTTTGCAGAAGAGGGGGCATCTGTTTTTGAAAAGAGCAGCAGCAATGCCAGAATGACCGCACAGCCAGAACCTAACCAGAAGACGAATTGGTTATTGATGGTAAACATAATGCCGGCAATCGAGGCGCACAGCGCCCAGCCCACGCAGCCAAACATGCGCGCGCGACCAAATTCAAAGTTGCTTCTGCGGCTGGCTTTTTCAATATAGGCTTCAATCGCTGGGGCACCGGCATTGTAAATAAAGCCAAGGTAAATCCCGCCGACAATTGAACCCAGTAAAATATTAACCTGCAATAATGGGCCAAATACGTAAATAAAAAACGGGGCAAACATTACCAGCATGCCGGTAATTACCCACAGCAGATGTTTACGCAGACCAAGCTTATCGGACAGTAGTCCGAAAATTGGCTGGAATAACAAAGAAAACAGTGAGATACAGGCGAAGATGATGCCGGTGTCGCCTTTACTGATATGGTTTACATCGTGTAACCAGATAGGGAAGAAGGGGAAATAGGCACCCATAATGAAAAAGTAAAAGAAGAAGAAAAAGCCGAACATCCAAAAGTTAGTGTTTTTTAAATAATACATAACAGACTTCCTATAAATGCGGGCAGGTATCAACCTGCCCTGCTTATATTATTATTTTTGGCCCCAGACGAACTGGAAGTGGTAGCGTCCTGCGCTTAGCTGGAATTCCGGCGACACTGAAGGACTCCACGAATCATCGCCGCCGACGCCCATATGGAAGCCATCAATATTGAGCCAGGTGCCCGCCTCAGGTTGCAGCAGATGGCGGTGGCTGGTTTCCATCAGTTGCTGCTGGCTAAAGCGGCTGATGTTGAACAGGAAGTCTCCGCGCCACTGGTGCGCGCCGTAGTACAGTTCGCGCGTGCCGCAGCGCAGACCGTTTTCGCTCGGGAAAACATACGGGGTGTACATCTCATCAAGCGACAGATCCCAGCGATCGAAACAGGCGGCGCCCAGACGGTCCGGGTAGTTCTCATGCGGGCCGAGACCTAACCAGTTCACTCGCTCCGCAACCTGCGCCAGCTGGCAGCTCAGGCCGATGCGGGCCGGATGCGGCGTACCGCTGGCAACGTCAACATCCACCGTTATCTGCATTTCACCATTGCCGTCAATATGATAGCTTTTTCGGCTGACGAACAGCGTTTCGCCCTGATACTGCCACGCATGTTCGGTGGTGATCAGTACCGCACTGCTCAGCGTGTCGGCAGCACAGTGCAGTAACGTTGCTTCGACCTGATAATGACCGGCAGCCTTCCAGCGTTCAATCCAGGCATTAGGGTCGATGCGGGTTGATTCGCTCACGCCGATATCGTTATCCAGCGGTGCGCGGGTGAACTGGTCGGTCAGTGGGGTTAACAGTTGGGCTTTATCGCCAATCCAGTACTGTGTCAGCAGGCCAGACTGACGGTCGAATTGCCAGCGCTTGTTATCGTTCTCAACGGTAAAGATGTTTTCGCTAACGTTAAGCTGTGGCGCGAAACAGTGAGTTGGCTGCCGTGCCAGACTGAGTTTTTCTTCCAGCTTCCACTGCTGCCAGGCGCTGATATGCCCGGCTTCTGACCATGCGGTCGCCTGAGGCTGCTCTACGCGTACCGTCAACCACAGCTGGCCTGCGGTGTCTGGCATCGGGACATCAGGCAGGGTAATCACCTGGCGACCCTGTGGGGCGATATCCAGAACGATTTCTCCGGCGGCCAGCGGATTGCCGTCCTGAGCAATCGACCAGTGCAGAACTTCGTTATCGCTGCGGCGGAACAGATATTCGCTGGTCACTTCAATCTGGCGTTCAGCGCCCGGCAGTAACGTGAACTGGAAGAACTGCTGTTCATGTTTGGCCTCGTATAACGCCGGATGCGGAGTGCGATCGGCGAACACCAGTCCGTTCATGCAAAACTGACGATCGTTAGGCGTGTCGCCAAAGTCGCCACCGTAGGCTGACCATGCCTTGCCGTTATCATCATATTTAATCAACGACTGATCCACCCAGTCCCAGACAAACCCGCCCTGCAGGCGCGGATACTGGCGGAACGCTTGCCAGTATTTGGCGAAGCCGCCAAAACTGTTGCCCATGGCGTGGGCGTATTCACAAAGGATCAGCGGACGCTGCTCGCCGGGCATCGACAGCCACTTTTTAATCGACCATTTGGGGACTGCGGGGAAGGGCTGATCCTGATCTACGCGGGCGTACATCGGGCAAATAATGTCGGTCGCCGCGGTATTTGCGCCGCCGCCTTCATATTGTACCGGGCGTGACGGGTCTTCTGATTTTATCCAGCGGTAGAGCGCGTCGTGATTGACACCATGGCCGGATTCATTGCCCAGTGACCAGATAATAATGCTCGGATGGTTGCGATCGCGCTGCACCATGCGCGTGACGCGCTGGCTCATGGCAGGCAACCATGCGGGGTCGTCGGTGAGGCGATTCATCGGCACCATGCCGTGGGTTTCAATGTTGGCTTCGTCGACCACATACAGACCGTAGCGATCGCACAGGGTGTACCACAACGGATGGTTCGGGTAATGTGAGCAGCGCACGGCGTTAAAGTTATTCTGCTTCATCAGGATGATGTCCTGCACCATCGTCGCCTCATCCATCACCTGGCCGTTGACCGGATGGTGCTCATGGCGGTTGGTACCGCGAATCAACAGCGGCTTGCCGTTTAACAGCAGCAGGCCGTTTTCGATACAAACCTGACGAAAACCAACGTCACAGGCTTCCGCTTCAATCAGCACTCCGCCCGCGGTGCGTAACTGCACAACGACGCGGTACAGATTGGGTGTTTCGGCACTCCACAGCGCCGGTTTTTCGACGTTCAGACGCAGAGTCACCCGGTCATGATAAGCGCCGCGTTCATCAATGATCTCGCTGCCGAGCGGTGAGGTCGTTTCGTGGCTGAGCGTTTCACCTTCCCACAATTGCAGGGTGACGCGTAAATCTTCGCTCTCGTTGCCACCCACTCTGACTTCCGCTTCCAGCGTGGCGCGGCTGAAGTCGTCATTAAAACGGGTATTAATGCGCAGGTCACGGATTTGCGTAGTGGGCTTATGCAGCAGGGAGACATCGCGAAAAATACCGCTCATGCGCCACATGTCCTGGTCTTCCAGATAGCTGCCGTCGCTCCAGCGCAGCACCATCACAGCCAGACGGTTTTCGCCGCGCAGCAGATAATCGCTAAGATCAAACTCAGACGGCAGACGGCTGTCCTGACCGTAACCGACCCAGCGACCGTTGCACCACAGATGAAACGCGGAATTGACCCCGTCAAAAATAATGCGCGTCTGACCTTCCTCTAACCACGCGTCTTCGATATTAAATGTGAGCGAGTAACATCCTGTGGGGTTCTGTGCCGGAACGTACGGAGGATGCACCGGGATTGGGTAGGTGACGTTGGTATAAATTGGCGCATCGTAACCGTCCATCTGCCAGTTAGAAGGGACGTTGATGATGTCTGCCTGTGGCAGATCGCTTGTCAGCCAGCTTTCCGGTACTGCCTCCGGTGCGGCAAACCAGGCAAATTGCCACTTGCCATTCAGCGAGCGTAACTGACTCGAATGCTGATTGGTACGTGCATCATCCGCTGAGCGCCAGCTACAAAAAGGCGGGTGCGCCTCCAGGCGGTTGAGCTGCGTGACGCCGGGATTTTCCCAGTCACGGCGGGCCAGAACAGCGGAGAGTGAATCTGTGTTCAGGTTCATAACGGTATCCTGTTTGAATTTGTTACTCGCTCACAATTTCAATCAAAATACGAACAAGCGCTCCTTTCTGTAAAGGATGGAGCGTTCAATAAGTGAACTGACTCACACAATTGTTATGCGTTCACAATTTGGGTGTGAGCTGAGAAACTTGCCGTGCCAGCTGGATCAGGGAATCAGCCAGCGCCTGGGGAGTGGTGGTTTGCGTATCGGGAGGCAGAACCGTTTTGCGCTTGACCAGGGTGACGGGTAGCAGTTGGTTGCCCACGGTTGATTCGCCACGTGGGAGTTGCAGCAGCCTGTCGACGCTGGTTTCACCCAGTAACGGAAAATCCTGCCTGATGGTGGTCAGCGGTGGGATGTAACAGGCGCTGTCTTCGGTGTCATCGTAGCCAATTACCGATATATCCACGGCGACCCGCAGACCGAACTCGCTGATTGCCCGCATCGCGCCCAGCGCCATTTGATCGTTAGCGACCAGCATGGCGGTAGGGAGGTTACCGTTATTCAGCATGTGCATCGTTTGCTGAAAACCAGACATCGCGCTCCAGTCGCCTTCCAGCTCCGCTACGGGTTGTAGCTGGTAATGTGCCAGATACTTGTGCCAGCCCGCATGCCGAAGCCTTGCCGAAACGGAGGTGTGCGGCCCGCTCAGCAGGGCGATCCGTTGATGTCCGTGCTGCACCAGATGTTCAACGCCAAGACGCGCGCCGTCGTCATGAGAGAAAATCACGCTGTTAATTGGCGTCAGGTCAGAGACATCGAGAAACAGCACCGGCACCGTACCGCAGGCAGCGGCCACGGCAATGGCATCTTCTTCATCCAGCGGATAGTTGATGATAAGCCCGGTTACGCGTTGAGAAAGCAGATTGTGGACCGCGGCTTTACAGGACTCAACGCCGCTGCGCTCGACCATGGCGATCACCACGCTGGCACCGGACTGGTCGGCGCGGGATTTTATGGCAGCAACGATTTGTGAGGGGGCATGCAGGGCAAGGTTTGCTGTCACAACGCCAATCAGTGGCGTCTGTTTGCCAGCCAACTGCTGTGCAACGCGGTTAGGAATGTAATTGAGTTCCGCCATCGCGGCCTCAACTTTCTGTCGGGTTTTTGCGGAAACGTGGCTGGCCTGGTTCACGACGCGAGAGACGGTCTGGTAAGAGACGCCTGCATGGTCTGCCACATCGTATAGCGTTACCGGTTTCACGTTTATCACCCCTGTAATGACGTTATCTGTGCGCTATGATGCCACAGCGGGACGGTTTTGGGGTATTTGCGCATGGGTTCTGCGAGGCGCATTCCAGGGTTTGAGGATAGCGTGCTGAAGGATTTATCGCCGTTATACCTAACAGAAGAAAAAAGTGAGGACATTGTGAGCGATTCTGCGGCAAAAAATATTCTGTCCATCTACCGACGCCATGCGGATGCTTTTGCCAGCCAGCGCTCGCGCACCTTGTTCGAGAAAAGCTGGCTCGATAAATTCATTTCCGTGATGGGCGGGCAGGGCAGCATTGTGGATATTGGCTGCGGCAACGGCCAGCCGATCGCCGGTTATTTTATCCAGCAGGGTTTTCAGCTTACCGGCGTTGATGGTTCCCCGGCGATGCTGGCGCGGGCCCGAAACACTTTTCCCGCGCAGCTCTGGCTGGAACAGGATATGCGCGAGCTGGCACTCAATGAGACTTTCGATGGTCTGATCGCCTGGGATAGCTTTTTCCATTTAACTCAGCAGGACCAGCAAAAGATGTTCCCGATTTTTGACCGCCTCAGCCATCCCGGTAGCGCGCTGATGTTCACCAGCGGTACGGACAACGGTATCGCGATGGGGCAATTTGAAGGTGAGCCGCTGTTTCACGCCAGCCTCGCCCCGGATGAATACCGGGCACTGCTGTCAGCACACGGTTTTGCGGTGGTCGAGATGGTGATGGAAGATCCGCACTGCGCCGGGCACACCATCTGGCTGGCGCAAAAAAGAAGCTAATCACCGCGAAAGGTTTTACGCCATTCAGCCGGGCTAACGCCAAAGTGGGATTTAAAATGCTGGCGCCAGGTGACGGGCGACTGAAAACCAACCTGTTCGGCGATGCGTTCAACGGGTAACTGGCTGGACTCCAGCAACGTCTGGCTACGGCGCAGGCGCTCGGCAATCAACCATTCGGCCACGCTTGACCCTGTAGCCTTCATAAAATGACGGGTGAGGGTGCGACGACTCATCATCACCCGTTGCGCCAGCTCGTCGAGATTATGCGGTTCATGGAGATGCTGGCGCAAATAGTCGAGCAGGACGTTGATGCGCTGATCTTTGGTATTTTTCGCCACCGGTTGCTCGATAAACTGTGCCTGGCCGCCCTCGCGATGTGGCGGCACAATCATCCGTCGGGCAATCTGATTCGCCACCGTGCTGCCAAAACGCTGGCGGATGACGTACAGGCAGCAATCCAGTGCGGCGGCGGTGCCTGCCGAGGTAATAATACCGTCGTCATCCACATACAGCGCGTTGATATCCAGATGAGCTGCCGGAAAACGGGCCTGAAAATCCTGCTCGAACTCCCAGTGCGTAGCCGCCCGTTTGCCATCCAGCAGACCGGCGTAGCCGAGGACAAACGCACCCAGGCATAATCCAACAATCTGCGCGCCGTTTTGTCGCGCACGATTGAGCGCATCAAGCAGGCTTTGTGGTGGCCGATGTGCTGTGGTGCCCCACCAGGGGATCACCACAATATCGGCGGCCTCCACCGCTTCATAGCCGTAGGCTGCGTTGATGGAGAAGCCATCCTGCGAGGAAACGATGCCCGGCTGTTCGGCGCACAGTTGCACCTCAAAACGCTTTTTCGCCGCCACTTTGTCACTGAAAATAATGCACGGCACCGAGAAGTGGAACGGGCTGAAATCTTCCACGGCAACAATGGCGACGTTAAGCGGTTGCATACGAGTCCTCTGTGGATTTTAAAACGTCAGGGTTTCGCCATCTTCCGGCACGTTAACAAATTGCGCAATCTGGTTGTCGCAGGCGTACTCTTTCAAGGCCGCGCGGGTCAGCAGACAGTGGTTAATCGCCTCCATGTGGGTCGCCACAATTTGTGCTTCGGGCAGCGTGAAGTGGGTTTTTAGCACATCTTCCGCGCCCATGATAATTGGGCCAAACCCGATAACGTGGGCAAAGCCTGCATTCACAATGACCACGCCTGGCTGGAAAGTCCGCATGTTGGTTTCCACCTCGTCGCGCCAGATGGTGTCCCCGACCAGATACAGCGTTTTTTCCGCCGGATGCTGGAAGATAACTCCGCAGGCATCACCCAGACGCTCAGCCATTTGCGGGATGGCGTAAGTGCGATCCGAACCGTGCTGGCCGCCGGTTTTACGCAGGGTGATATCACCAAGCGCAGTGTTTTGCGTCAGTACGGTCAGTTGCGTGAAACCTTGTTCCCGCAGTACCTGCGCATCGCGATCGTTTTGCACATAAATCGGTTTGTCTTTCGGTACGACACGAGCCGCGGCTTCATCCCAGTGGTCTTCATGCAGATGGGTCACGATCAGCGCATCAACGTTGAGCAGGGTGTCGATATCGACAGGCAGATCAACGGTCGGGTTGCGGATCTCGGCGCGTGCCGTACCGGCAAAGCCCGGATAAGTACCTTTTGCCGCCAGCATAGGGTCGATCAGAAAGGTTTTGCCACCAAAGGTGATGTGCTGTGTGGCGTTACGGATTTGCGTGATGTTCATGGTGTTTGCTCCACGTGTTGGGTCAGTGGTGTCATCGTAGAGTGTTGTCCAGAAGATGAATGTGGGCAAATGGGCGACTAGCGATGAGATTGGGCCAACTGCAGATGACAGATATCAATTATGTAATTAAAGTAATTTAATATTCCCTTTGTGGCTCGTTATTTAATACGCAGTTGTTTTTATCGAGCTGAATAAGAATGCTGTTATTTAAATACGGAAAGGTTGATTAAATGCGAAGTGGTGCCAGAAAACATTATTGATATATGTAATGCATAGTGACCAATAAAACAGATCGCGAACCATGAAATAAGAATGCTATCATTCACACCAGACGCGGCAGGCAACTGCTGGCACATGCATTTACCCCGGAGCAACTGATGAACAACGACATTCCGCTAAAATATTATGATATTGCCGACGAGTACGCGACCGAGGCCGCAAAGCCGGTGAGCGACACAGAACGTGACGCGCTGGCGCACTACTTCCAGCAGCTGATCACCCGTTTGATGAACAACGAAGAGATCAGCGAAGAAGCGCAGCAGGAGATGGCTACCGTGGCAGGTGTCGACGCTCAGCGTATCGATGATATTGCGGAGTTCCTCAATCGTTGGGGTAACGAGTAGCCAAAGACATGGCCTGTGTTTTACACTGCGCGCAAATTGAGTAGGTATACTCTACGAGTAATAGGTTTAATCAGGCGGAAACAGCAATGAACGGAACAATCACAACATGGTTTAAAGATAAAGGCTTTGGATTTATCAAAGATGAAAACGGCGACAACCGCTATTTTCATGTGATTAAGGTTGCTAATCCTGAGCTGATCAAGAAAGACGCGGCGGTGACTTTTGAGCCCACCACCAATAACAAAGGCTTGTCTGCCTACGCGGTAAAAGTCATACCAGACAGCAAGTACATCTATATCGCAGGCGAGCGTCTGAAGCTCACCTCGATCAAGTCATTCCTGGTCTACAGCGAAGAAGTCCCTGTAGAGACCCGTATCGACAAAGAAAATGCTGTGCTGTCTGTCGGCGTGCTGATGAACAGCATCCGACCGAAATCAGACGTGAAGCCTGGTGAAATGCGCACGCTGAAAAAGCTGGCCATCACTACCTTCCAGGGCACGACGCTGATCTTCTCGGAAGATGAAATCGACATCGATGAGACGGTGAAACTGCTTAAAGTCTGAAACCCTTCGGACTGAATAAAAACCGGAACGCTGCTCTTTTCAGGGGCGGGTTTCGGTTTTTTTTTGATATGTGTAATTTACGTGATTCAGGTATGTAGTGATAAAATTAGTAGGTAGCAATCCGTTTCTGAATAGATATATATTATCCGTATTAAATAAATATGATCGCCAACTATTTGCAGATTAGTAGCGCGGTTAACTAATAGTGATTCACCGGTATAACTAATGGGGTAATATAAGTGATTTTAAAAAAAATATGGAAAGCTATATCTTCTGAATATATACCATCGGCCATTTGCTTTTTTCTCCTTGCAAAAATGGATTATGAAATAATATCTATCTGGCCACAGAATGAATCGGTTGATGACAGAATTAAACTTTCTTTACTATTCATTCATTTGGTGATGATTTTAGTGATGTTTACTCCGCTAATTAATCGGTTTTTGTCACGAGTAGACAATGAGAAACTTGAAAAGTTTATAGCTCTTCCGCAGAAAGATAAAAACATCACATACATCGATTATTATGATTTTCTGAGCGGGCTTGCTTTATCAGCATTTTACTTATCTATCCTTATTTTTACAATGAAGAGTATTTACGAAGAAGCAGGATGGATAATTTCTGGTATTTATATATTTACAATGTTTGTGTCTTCTATTTCTATTGCTGCATTGTCATTGCTTAGATTTATCTGGTTATTTACAAAGTTTAATAATTATATATATTGGTTTATTGTTTTACTTGCGAGCAGTATGTGTATGGCAGTTATTGGTGCCGCGATGAAAATGGCCTCGTAAAAATGCGCTTAATATCTGGAACAGTAATAATGGAGTATAAACTCTAAATAACAATACAGCTGGAACAGTGATGATTCCGTTTTGTAATCCGTGGGATGCATTGTTGCAAAGCTTAAAGCCTCTTTTGAAGAGGCTTTAAGCCCTCAGCGACCAGGGAAGTAAAAGACTGTCTTTCCTGGTGTTGAGCATTCTGCCAAAAACATAATTAACAGTATTCCAACTACTTCCTTCATTATCACGAGACTGCCGGATTTACCACGTCATCCATCAGTATGTAACGTGCTTCCTGGCGCGTGTATTGATCGATTAATGGTACAAGTCGCTGGAAATGCTCACTGGCACAATGTTCATCGAGAGCCGCGTGGTTTGGCCATTCTTCGATAAAAATAAAATGCCCCGGATCTTTTTCATCAATATAGAGGTCGTAAGCAATGCAGTGCGGTTCTTTCTTCGTTGCCGATATTAGCTCACGATACAACGGGAGAACGGTTTCAATATACTCAGGTTTGATGAAATCCTCAGCAATGACCTTTAACATGCAGCCTCCTGGCAGAAAACGAATGCACACTATGTAATGAAGATATTTTTTGGGCAAGAGGTCACAGAGTTTTATCGGCCGGATAGTGAGTTATGCCAGCTATCAATCAGATAATCCGCATAACTGTGATCCATCTCACCTCCCGGCAACCAAAATCTCCTGCGACTCGACGCCGTCCTCTATTTGTTTTGCCACCTTTTGTAAGGCCGGAAGATGCTTTTCCGCAGCCTGTTCGATGGTCATGGCGCTGGCCATATACACCAGATTCAGGCAGCCGATCACCCGCTGTTTGCTGCGGATGGGGACGGCGATAGAAGCGATTTTCTCTTCCTGATCCCAACCGCGAAAGTTCTGGCCAAAACCGTCTTTTCGCGCGCGGGACAAAATGGCATTGAGCTTCAGCGGTTCGCGCGCAAGCTGAAACTCTTCTCCCGGTCGGGAGGCCAGCATTTCAATCAGTTCCTGCCGTTCATTCTCCGGACAAAATGCCAGCCAGGTCAGGCCGGATGCGGTTTTCAGCAGTGGCAAACGACGCCCTACCATCGCCCGGTGAAACGACAGGCGGCTGAAACGGTGGGTGGTTTCACGTACCACCATCGCGTCCACATCCAGCGTGGAAACGTCGGTCGGCCAGATGACCTCGCGCAGCAAATCCCCCAGCAGCGGGGCGGCGAGTGCAGAAATCCACTGCTCGTCACGAAACCCCTCGCTGAGCTGGCGGACTTTAATAGTTAAGCGAAAGCTGTCATCGGACAGGCTGCGCCGGACGTAACCCTCATCCTGCAGGGTTTCCAGCAGCCGTCTGACCGTGGTGCGATGCAGGCCGCTTAACTCAGCAAGTAAGCCAACACTGGCCCCACCATCGAGCCGGTTTAACATATTTAATAACATTAATCCGCGCGTTAATCCGCGTACGGTTTTGTACTCAGTGCTCTCGTCATTTTTCATATTCATTGACAAATCTACAGGTAAAACAACGTTGTGCACTTAGTGCACATCCTGGCATGTTTTGATTGTAGCGCAAAAACTCGCTTCTATACTGACCGCACAACAAAAAATTATTCACATATTTTTAACAAAACAGATTGCGCCTCACCAGGGTCTGCAATTGCGTTTTGTCCGAGTCGTGAGGTTCTGAAATGACAACAAAAAACCCGGATATCCAACCCGCTGCGCAGCATACCGCGCAGGTGGCGATTGCCGGCGCTGGTCCGGTAGGGCTGATGATGGCCAACTATCTTGGCCAGATGGGCATTGAGGTGTTGGTAGTGGAGAAGCTCGACACGCTGATCGACTATCCTCGCGCCATCGGCATTGACGATGAAGCGCTGCGCACTATGCAGTCTGTGGGGCTGGTCGAGCGCGTTTTGCCGCACACCACGCCGTGGCACGCAATGCGTTTTCTCACCCCGAAAGGCCGCTGCTTTGCTGATATCCAGCCGATGACCGACGAATTTGGCTGGTCGCGCCGCAATGCGTTTATTCAGCCACAGGTGGACGCGGTGATGCTGGAAGGGTTGTCGCGTTTTCCCAACGTGCGCTGCCTGTTCTCCCGCGAACTGGAGGCCTTCAGCCAGCGAAACGGCGAAGTGACGCTAAATCTGAAAGCGCCGGACGATCAACGTGAAACGGTGAAGGCCCAGTGGCTGGTGGCCTGTGACGGCGGTGGCAGCAACGTCAGACGCTCGCTGAACGTGCCGTTTGAAGGTAAAACCGCGCCGAATCAGTGGATTGTAGTGGATATCGCCAACGATCCGCTCAGCACGCCGCATGTGTATTTGTGCTGCGATCCGGTGCGCCCGTATGTCTCTGCCGCGCTGCCGCACGCGGTGCGCCGTTTTGAGTTTATGGTTATGCCGGGGGAAACCGAAGCGCAGCTTAGCGAGTCGCAGAATATGCGTCAGCTCTTGAGCAAAGTGCTGCCGAACCCGGACAACGTCGAGCTGATCCGCCAGCGCGTGTATACCCATAATGCTCGTCTGGCCGAACGTTTTCGTATTGACCGCGTGCTGCTGGCGGGCGATGCGGCGCACATTATGCCGGTCTGGCAGGGTCAGGGATACAACAGCGGCATGCGCGATGCTTTCAACCTGGCATGGAAACTGGCGCTGGTGATTAACGGTAAAGCCGGCGATGCGCTATTGAATACCTACCAGCAGGAACGTCGCGACCACGCCAAAGCGATGATCGACCTCTCTGTGACCGCAGGCAACGTACTTGCACCGCCCAAACGCTGGCATGGTGCGGTGCGCGATGGGGTTTCCTGGCTGCTGAACTATATTCCGCCGGTCAAACGCTACTTCCTTGAAATGCGCTTTAAGCCGATGCCGCAGTACCACGCCGGGGCGCTGGTGCGTGAAGGCAACGCGAAAACTTCACCGGTCGGCAAGATGTTTATCCAGCCGAAGGTGACGCTGGAATCGGGCGAAGCGACGTTGCTCGACAACGTCATCGGACCGAATTTCGCGGTGATTGGCTGGGGCTGTAACCCGCTATGGGGCATGAGCGAGGCGCAGATCCAACAGTGGCAGGCGCTGGGGACGTGTTTTATCCAGGTCGTGCCGGAGACGCAGATACATACCGATCAGGATAACCACGATGGCGTTACCCGCATTGGCGATACGCAAAACCGCCTGCGCGCGTGGTTTGCCCAGCACAACGCCGCGCTGGTAGTCATGCGCCCGGACCGCTTCGTGGCCGCCATCGCCATTCCGCAAACCCTGGGCAGCACCCTGAATAAACTGGCGTCGGTGATGACGCTCACTCGCGCTACTGTCGACATTCCTGTTGAAAAGGTTGCCTGATATGCACGCTTATCTTCACTGTCTTTCCCATTCGCCGCTGGTGGGCTATGTCGACCCGGCACAGGCTGTGCTCGACGAGGTTAACGGCGTGATCGCCAGCGCTCGGGCACGTATTGCGGCGTTCGAACCTGAACTGGTCGTGCTGTTTGCCCCCGATCACTACAACGGATTTTTCTACGACGTGATGCCGCCGTTCTGTTTAGGCGTTGGCGCTACGGCGATCGGCGATTTTGGTAGCGCGGCGGGGGAATTGCCGGTTCCGACAGATCTGGCTGAAGCCTGCGCCCACGCGGTAATGAAAAGCGGTATCGATCTCGCCGTGTCCTACAACATGCAGGTCGATCATGGCTTCGCGCAGCCTCTGGAGTTTTTGCTCGGCGGCCTGGATAAGGTGCCGGTGCTGCCAGTGTTTATTAACGGCGTCGCCGCGCCGCTGCCGGGCTTTCAGCGCACCCGCATGCTCGGTGAAGCGATTGGCCGTTTCGCCAGCTCGCTGAATAAGCGCGTGCTGTTTTTAGGCTCCGGTGGTCTGTCGCATCAGCCGCCGGTACCGGAACTGGCGAAGGCCGATGCCCATATGCGCGACCGCCTGCTCGGTAGCGGCAAACAGTTGCCTGAAAACGAGCGCGAGCTGCGCCAGCAGCGGGTGATCAGCGCCGCCGAGAAGTTTGTGGTCGATCAAAACACGCTGCACCCGCTTAACCCCGTCTGGGATAACCGTTTTATGACGCTGCTTGAGCAGGGGCGTTTGCAGGAGCTGGACGCGGTCAGTAACGAAGAGCTGTCCGCGATGGCGGGCAAATCAACGCACGAAGTTAAAACCTGGGTTGCCGCCTTTGCCGCCATTTCTGCCTTTGGCAACTGGCGCAGCGAAGGCCGTTATTACCGCCCGATCCCGGAGTGGATCGCCGGATTCGGCTCCCTGAGCGCCACTACGCAGAACTAAAACAGAACTGAATATGCAGGAGAACATCATGACTTACCAATCGCAAACCGAAGCCGCTACCAGTCGTTTTCTGGAGGTGCAGGAAGCAGGCGAAACCCTACGCGTGCATTTCAATGACTGTGGGCAGGGCGAAGAGACCGTCGTGCTGCTGCACGGATCCGGTCCTGGCGCGACGGGCTGGGCAAACTTCAGCCGAAATATCGATCCGCTGGTACAGGCCGGATACCGGGTGATCCTGTTGGATTGTCCTGGCTGGGGCAAAAGCGATGGGATCGTTAACCGCGGTTCGCGATCCGATCTCAACGCTCGAATCCTGAAAAGCGTGGTCGATCAGTTGGATATTCAAACAGTCCACCTGCTGGGTAACTCGATGGGCGGTCACAGTGCTGTGGCGTTTACCCTGAGCTGGCCGGAGCGCGTGGGCAAACTGGTATTAATGGGCGGCGGAACGGGCGGCATGAGCCTGTTTACTCCGATGCCGACCGAAGGTATCAAGCGCCTGAATCAGCTGTATCGCGAGCCGACCATCGAGAACCTGAAGCTGATGATGGAGATCTTTGTCTTCGACACCAGCGACCTGACCGAGGCGCTGTTCGAAGCGCGTTTGAACAACATGCTGTCGCGCCGCGATCACCTGGAAAACTTTGTCCAGAGTCTGGAGGCCAACCCGAAACAGTTCCCGGATTTCAGCCCGCGTCTGGGTGAAATCAAAGCCCAGACCCTGATTGTCTGGGGACGCAATGACCGCTTCGTACCGATGGATGCCGGTCTGCGCCTGCTCTCCGGAATTGCCGGTTCTGAGCTGCATATCTACCGCGACTGCGGACACTGGGCGCAGTGGGAGCATGCGGATGCCTTTAACCAGCTGGTGCTGAATTTCCTCACACGCCCTTAAGGAACGGACATGACGAATCGTAATCTTGAGCAGCTAGCCGCCGATTTACGTCAGGCTGAAGAAAAAGGGGAAGCCATCGCCCCACTGCGTGAATTGATTGGTGTGGATAACGCCGAAGCGGCCTACGCCATTCAGCGCATCAACGTGCAGTACGACGTGGCGCGCGGGCGTCGCGTGGTCGGGCGCAAAGTGGGGCTGACGCACCCGAAAGTGCAGCAGCAGCTGGGTGTCGATCAACCGGACTTCGGTACGCTGTTTGCTGATATGTGTTGTGGCGATAACGAAACCATCCCGTTTTCCCGTGTGCTGCAACCGCGTATTGAAGCCGAAATTGCGCTGGTGCTGAACCGCGATCTGCCCAATACCGACACCACTTTTGACGAGCTTTACAACGCCATCGAGTGGGTACTTCCCGCGCTGGAAGTGGTCGGCAGCCGTATCCGCGACTGGTCGATCAAATTTGTTGATACCGTGGCGGATAACGCCTCCTGTGGCGTGTATGTGGTCGGCGGTCCGGCGCAGCGTCCGGCAGGATTAGATCTGAAAAACTGCGCGATGAAAATGACGCGCAACAACGAAGAGGTCTCCAGCGGACGCGGCAGCGAATGCCTGGGACATCCGATCAACGCTGCCGTCTGGCTGGCGCGCAAAATGGCCAGCCTCGGCGAGCCGCTGCGTGCCGGAGACATTATTCTCACCGGAGCGTTAGGCCCGATGGTGGCGGTGAATGCGGGCGATCGTTTCGAAGCCCATATCGACGGTATTGGTTCAGTCGCCGCCACCTTTTCAGCGGCGGTTACAAAAGGAAGTCAGTCATGAGTAAGCGTAAAGTCGCCATTATCGGCTCCGGCAACATCGGTACCGATTTGATGATAAAAATTCTGCGTCACGGCGTGCATCTGGAAATGGCGGTGATGGTCGGTATCGATCCAGAATCTGATGGCCTGGCGCGTGCCCGACGCATGGGCGTTGCCACCACCCATGAAGGGGTGACAGGGCTTATCGCCATGCCGGAATTCGCCGATATCGACATCGTGTTTGACGCCACCAGCGCAGGCGCGCATGTGAAGAACGATGCCGCGCTACGTGCCGTTAAACCAGGCATCCGCCTGATCGATCTGACGCCCGCGGCAATCGGTCCTTACTGCGTGCCGGTGGTGAATCTGGCAGCCAACGTTGATCAGCAGAACGTCAATATGGTGACCTGCGGCGGACAGGCAACCATCCCAATGGTGGCGGCAGTTTCTCGCGTGGCAACAGTCCATTACGCCGAGATTATCGCCTCGATCGCCAGTAAATCGGCGGGGCCGGGTACCCGCGCCAATATCGACGAGTTTACCGAAACTACCTCGAAGGCGATTGAAGTGGTCGGCGGCGCGGCAAAAGGCAAAGCCATTATTGTCCTTAACCCGGCCGAGCCGCCGCTGATGATGCGTGACACGGTGTATGTGCTGAGCGAAGCGGCCTCTGAGGTTGAAGTTGAAGCGTCTATTAATGAGATGGCGGCGGCGGTGCAGGCCTACGTGCCGGGCTATCGCCTGAAACAGCGTGTCCAGTTTGAAGTCATCCCGGAGGATAAACCGGTGAATCTGCCGGGTATCGGCCAGTTCTCTGGGCTGAAAACTGCGGTGTATCTGGAAGTGGAAGGCGCGGCGCACTATTTACCAGCCTACGCGGGCAACCTCGACATTATGACCTCCAGCGCGCTGGCGACCGCTGAGAAGATGGCGCAGTCCCTCGCTCGTCAGGCAGGAGAAGCAGCATGAACAGTAAAAAACTCTATATCTCTGACGTGACCCTGCGCGACGGTATGCACGCTATTCGTCATCAATATTCGCTGGAGAATGTGCGCCAGATAGCCAAAGCGCTGGACGACGCACGGGTTGATTCTATTGAAGTGGCCCACGGCGACGGTTTACAAGGTTCCAGCTTTAACTACGGCTTTGGTGCGCACAGCGACCTGGAGTGGATTGAAGCGGCGGCGGACGTGGTGAAGCATGCCAAAATTGCCACGCTGTTGCTGCCGGGTATCGGCACTATTCATGACCTGAAAAATGCATATCAGGCCGGCGCACGGGTAGTGCGCGTGGCGACCCACTGCACTGAAGCAGACGTGTCGGCCCAGCATATTCAGTATGCGCGTGAGCTTGGCATGGATACCGTCGGCTTTCTGATGATGAGCCATATGACCACACCGGAGAACCTGGCACAGCAGGCGAAGCTGATGGAGAACTACGGCGCGACCTGTATTTATGTGGTCGATTCCGGCGGCGCAATGAACATGAGCGATATTCGCGCCCGCTTCCGCGCACTGAAAGCGGTGCTGAAGCCGGAGACGGAAACCGGAATGCATGCGCATCACAACCTGAGTCTTGGCGTGGCGAACTCCATTGCCGCGGTAGAAGAGGGGTGTGACCGTATCGACGCTAGCCTGGCCGGGATGGGCGCAGGCGCGGGCAACGCGCCATTGGAAGTGTTTATCGCCGCTGCGGAAAAACTCGGCTGGCAGCATGGAACCGATCTCTACGCACTGATGGACGCCGCCGACGATTTAGTGCGTCCACTACAAGACCGCCCAGTGCGGGTGGATCGTGAAACGCTGGCGCTGGGCTATGCCGGGGTGTACTCCAGCTTCCTGCGTCATTGCGAAGTGGCGGCAGCACGCTATGGCCTGAGCGCAGTAGATATTCTGGTGGAACTGGGCAAACGTCGGATGGTGGGCGGCCAGGAAGATATGATCGTCGACGTGGCGCTGGACCTGCGCAACCGCAAATAAAAAATGATTACGCGGCTGGCAACGTATCAGCCGCGATTCACCTGCATCGTGACCTCAGAGAGACATCTTATGACGACCCGTACCCCCGCATCTTACCGCCTGACGTTGACTGTTGGGCTTTGCTTTTTAGTTGCCCTGATGGAAGGGCTGGATTTACAGGCCGCTGGTATCGCTGCCGTCGGTATCGCCCACGCGTTTGCGCTGGATAAAATGCAGATGGGCTGGATCTTCAGTGCGGGCATTCTCGGGCTGCTGCCCGGCGCGCTGGTGGGTGGCAGGCTGGCTGACCGCTACGGCCGCAAGCGTATTCTCATTGCCTCTGTGGCGCTGTTCGGCCTGTTCTCGCTGGCGACGGCGATTTCCTGGGATTTCTCATCGCTGGTATTTGCCCGTCTGATGACCGGTGTCGGGCTGGGCGCGGCGTTGCCGAACCTGATCGCGCTGACCTCCGAGGCGGCGGGCCCGCGTTTTCGAGGTACGGCGGTGAGTCTGATGTACTGTGGTGTGCCGATTGGTGCGGCGCTGGCGGCAGCGCTCGGGTTTAGCGGTCTGGCCTCCGCATGGCAAACGGTTTTTTGGGTAGGCGGGGTGATCCCGCTGCTGCTGGTGCCGCTGTTGATGCGCTGGCTGCCGGAATCACAGGTTTATACCCAACAAACGCAAGTGGCCGTCGCACCGCTGCGGGCCCTGTTTGCGCCAGCGACGGCGAGTGCCACGCTGCTGCTGTGGTTGTGCTATTTCTTCACCCTGCTGGTGGTGTATATGCTGATCAACTGGCTGCCAATGCTGCTGGTGGAGCAGGGCTTTCGGCCATCGCAGGCGGCAGGCGTAATGTTTGCTCTGCAAATTGGCGCGGCCAGCGGCACGTTAATTCTCGGGGCGTTAATGGATAAACTGCGCCCGGTGGTGATGTCGCTGCTGATCTACACTGGGATGTTGGCTTCACTGCTGGCGCTGGGTACGGTGTCGTCATTGAGCGGCATGCTAATGGCGGGATTTGTGGCGGGGATGTTCGCCACCGGCGGGCAAAGCGTGTTGTATGCGCTGGCGCCGCTGTTTTACAGCACGCAGATCCGCGCCACAGGCGTGGGAACCGCCGTCGCAGTCGGGCGTCTGGGGGCGATGAGCGGCCCGCTGCTGGCAGGGAAAATGTTAGCGCTCGGTACCGGAACGGTAGGGGTGATGGCGGCTTCTGCGCCGGGCATTTTGCTGGCAGGCCTGGCGGTATTTATTCTGATGAGCCGCAAATCGCAGATGCCGTTCCCGGTCAGCGGTGCTTAAGCACTCATCCGGTTGTGGGAGTGGGGAGATTTGATTCCCACTTCCGGGTGAACGCCGTCAGTCAACTGTGTTGCCAAAGTTTAGATAAAACATGGCAACGGAGGCGTTATGAGCTGGCGGCCCTTTTTGTATCTGATTATTAATCCCCACCCGCTATTAAGCGCCCGGCGCGGTCATCTGCGTCTGGTGCAGGGTTGACTTTGCATTCTGTTAACAAACACGGTATAACAAACCTTCTTTGGATGTTTAGATGTCCATACGTTTAGAAGGTTATATGCAAACAACACAACAAAATGCGCCACTGAAGCGCACAATGAAAACGCGTCACCTGATTATGCTTTCCTTGGGTGGCGTGATTGGCACAGGGTTATTCTTCAATACCGGGTACATCATTTCCACCACCGGAGCGGCGGGAACGCTACTGGCCTATCTGATTGGCGCGCTGGTGGTCTGGCTGGTCATGCAGTGTCTGGGCGAGCTGTCGGTCGCGATGCCGGAGACCGGGGCGTTTCACGTTTATGCCGCGCGCTATCTTGGTCCGGCTACCGGGTATACCGTGGCCTGGCTCTACTGGCTGACCTGGACCGTGGCGCTGGGTTCGAGCTTTACCGCCGCTGGATTCTGTATGCAGTACTGGTTTCCACAGGTGCCGGTATGGGTCTGGTGCGTGGTGTTCTGCGCGATTATTTTTGGTCTGAATGTTATCTCCACACGCTTTTTTGCCGAAGGGGAGTTCTGGTTCTCCCTGGTCAAGGTGGTCACTATCATCGCCTTTATCATCCTCGGTGGGGCGGCGATTTTCGGCTTTATTCCGATGCAGGATGGCTCGCCCGCACCGGGGCTGAGTAATATCACGGCGGAAGGCTGGTTCCCGCACGGTGGCTTACCGATTCTGATGACTATGGTTGCAGTGAACTTTGCTTTTTCGGGGACCGAGCTTATCGGCATTGCCGCCGGTGAAACGGAAAAACCGCGCAAGGTTATCCCCGTGGCGATTCGTACCACCATTGCGCGGCTGATTATTTTCTTCATTGGCACCGTGTTTGTGCTGGCGGCGCTGATCCCGATGCAGCAGGCGGGCGTGGAGAAAAGCCCGTTTGTGCTGGTATTTGAGAAAGTAGGGATCCCGTACGCCGCTGATATTTTTAACTTCGTGATCCTGACAGCTATTCTTTCTGCAGCTAACTCCGGTTTGTATGCTTCCGGGCGTATGCTGTGGTCGCTGTCGAATGAACGTACGCTACCGGCCTGTTTTGCGCGAGTAACGAAAAACGGCGTTCCGCTGACGGCGCTGTCGGTCAGTATGCTCGGTGGTGTGCTGGCGCTGTTTTCCAGCGTGGTGGCCCCGGACACGGTATTTGTTGCGCTGTCGGCAATCTCCGGGTTTGCGGTGGTGGCGGTGTGGCTGAGCATCTGCGCCTCGCATTTTGTTTTTCGTCGCCGTCATCTGCAACAAGGTAAGGCATTGAGTGAATTACATTATCGCGCGCCGTGGTATCCGCTGGTGCCGGTATTAGGTTTTGTGCTGTGCCTGGTGGCCTGTGTAGGGCTGGCATTCGATCCAGCGCAGAGAATTGCGTTGTGGTGCGGGTTACCGTTTGTTGCGTTGTGCTATGGTGCTTATTTCCTTACTCAACCCCGAAACGCAAAACAGGAGCCAGAACATGTCGCAGAATAATCCGTTACGCGCTCTCCTTGATAAACAGGATCTCCTGCTGCTGGATGGCGCGATGGCGACGGAGCTGGAAGCGCGAGGGTGTAACTTAGCCGACAGCCTGTGGTCAGCCAAAGTGCTGGTAGAAAACCCGGAGCTTATCCGCGAAGTGCATCTTGATTACTACCGGGCGGGGGCGCAATGCGCGATCACTGCCAGCTATCAGGCGACGCCGGCGGGCTTCGCCGCGCGAGGTCTGGATGAAGCGCAGTCGAAAGCGCTGATTGGCAAAAGCGTGGAGCTGGCGCGTAAAGCCCGTGAAGCGTATCTGGCAGAGAACCCGCAGGCAGGAACGCTGCTGGTGGCGGGATCCGTTGGGCCTTACGGCGCGTATCTGGCGGATGGCTCTGAATACCGTGGCGATTATCATTGTAGCGTTGAGGCGTTCCAGGCGTTTCATCGCCCGCGCGTGGAAGCCTTGCTGGATGCCGGGGCCGATCTGCTGGCCTGCGAAACCCTGCCGAATTTTGCCGAGATTGAGGCGTTGGCTGAGCTGTTGACCGCATATCCGCGTGCGCGGGCGTGGTTCTCATTTACCCTGTGCGACAGCGAGCACCTGAGCGACGGTACGCCGCTGCGTGACGTGGTTGCGTTGCTGGCGGGTTATCCGCAGGTGGTGGCGCTAGGCATTAACTGCATTGCGCTGGAAAACACCACCGCTGCGTTGCAGCATTTACACGGTTTAACGGCGCTGCCGCTGGTGGTGTATCCGAACTCGGGCGAGCAGTACGATGCGGTGAGCAAAACCTGGCATCATCACGGTGAGCATTGCGCGCAACTGGCGGATTATCTGCCGCAGTGGCAGGCCGCTGGCGCCCGGTTAATTGGCGGGTGCTGTCGCACCACGCCTGCGGATATCGCCGCGCTAAAAGCGCGAAGCTGAGAGTTTATCGGGCCTACTTCGTTCATTGTAGGCCTGATAAGCGCAGCGCATCAGGCATTGCCGGATGGCGGCACAAGCGCCTTATCCGGCTTACAAAGCCACAAAACGTTATGCCGCATCCGCCAGAACAAACATGCCGTACGGATGGATTTCGAGATAATACTGTTCGCCGACGTCCGGTTGCAGGCGCGTAGCGTTGACCTGCAATAAAATCTCCTGCCCGTGCCATTCCACCGTCACTTCATACTGCGGCCCCATATAGGCGACATGGCGGATCACGCAGCGCTGGCTCTCCTCGCCGCGATCGCTGAGCGTGATCGCTTCCGGGCGCACACCGACCATCCCTTCACCCTGTGTACCAAAGTGCAGCGGACGCGGCAGATGATAGCCGTAGATATCAACGTATCTGTCGCTGAAGGTAGCCGGGAACAGGTTGGCATCGCCCATAAAGCTCGCCATAAAGCGGGAGGCGGGCTGGCGGTAAAGATCCTGCGGTGAGCCGATCTGCATGATGTGTCCCTTGTTCATCACCAGCACGGTATCAGAAACCGCAAAGGCTTCGCTCTGATCGTGGGTGACGTACAGCGAGGTGATATCAAACTGCTTTTGCAGCTCGCGGATCTTGTCGCGCATGCTGCGACGCAGGTTGGCGTCGAGGTTACTCAACGGCTCATCAAACAGCAGCACTTTCGGCTTGAGGATTAGCGCGCGGGCCAGCGCCACGCGCTGCTGCTGACCGCCGGAGATCTGGTCGACAAAGCGGTCTTCGAATCCTTCCAGATCCACCATCGCCAGCGCCTCTTTGATGCGGGCTTTCAGCTCTGCGCGCGGTACGCCGAGCATTTTCAGGCCATAACCGACGTTCTCTCCCAGCGACATATGCGGGAACAGGGCATAGGACTGAAACACCATGCAGATATCGCGCTGCTGAATAGAGCGATGGGTGACGTCTTCGCCATCAATGAAAATTTGCCCTTCGCTCGGTTTTTCCAGCCCGGCAACCAGGCGCAAAATGGTGGTTTTGCCGCAGCCGGACGGGCCGAGCAGGGTTACCATTTGCCCCTGCGGGATGGTGAGGTTGATATTGTCGATTACCGTATTACTGCCAAATCGTTTAGTGACGTTGCGCAGTTCAACGAAATTTTTCTGAGTCATAGTGCGCTCCATTACGCCTGGTTTTTGGCTTTTGAACGGGAGGTACGTGATTCGCCGATCAGCCAGTCAAAGATGAAAATAATCGCCAGCATCACCACGATCAGAATGGAACCGTAGGCAATCGCTACACCGTATTCGCCATCTTCCACGCGGTTCAGGATGTAGGCCGTCGCTACGCGGGTATCCGGCGTGACGAGGAACACGATGGCGCTAACGGTGGTAATGGCGCGCACAAAGCTGTAAATCAGCGCCGAAAGGATCGCCGGGCGCAGCAGCGGCAGCAGGATATGCGTAATGGTCCGCAGCGAACCGGCGCGCAGGCTGAGCGAGGCTTCATCGAGCGATTTATCGATTTGGCCTAAGCCCGCGATGCCTGCGCGGATACCGACCGGGACGTTACGCATCACCATTGAGATAATGACGATGGCTGCGGTGCCGGTGAGGTACACCGGAGCGCTGTTAAAGGCCAGAATGTACGACACGCCCGCGACGGTGCCCGGAACGGCAAAGCACAGCATGGTGGTGAACTCGATGGTCTTCTTGCCTTTAAACTGCTGGCGCACCACGATCCATGCGATCAGCAGGCCGAAGATCGCGGTGATCGGCGCGGCAATCCCGGCGTAGAGCAGGGTGTCGAGCAGTGAAGGCCACGCGCCGTCGCTCATCCCCTGACCGAACAGTTTGGTAAAGTTCGCCAGCGTCAGGGTGTAGTCCACGCCCCAGTTGACGGTGAAACTGCCGTAGAAAATGCTGCCGTAGAGCAGGGCGTTAAAGGCAATCCACACTGCCAGCAGTGCGACCACGCTCCATACCAGCGTCACAGGCAACGGCTGTACGTCGCCCCGGTAGGATTTGCCGGAAACGGTGACGTATGAGCGTTTACCAATCCACATATACTGCACGCAGAATACCAGCAGCGAGAACAGCAGCAGGAAGGCTCCCAACGTACTGGCGGCCTGGTAGTCGAGCTGCGAACCGGTGATGTAGAAGTAGATTTGCGTTGCCAGCACGTCGAAGTTACCGCCGAGCACCAGCGGGTTACTAAAGTCGGCCAGTGACTGCACCACTACGATTAAAAAAGCGTTCGCCAGTGCGGGTTTCAGCAGCGGGACAAACACGCCGTTAAAGGTCTGCCAGCGGCTGGCACGCAGGGTGTATGACGCTTCTTCCAGCGACGGATGAATGGTTTTGATTGCTCCGTCGAGGATCATAAACGCCATCGGCGTAAAGGCCAGAACCTGCGCCAGCCAGATGCCGGTAAAGCCATACAGCCAGTTGGTGTTGGTTAAACCAAACCATTCGACCATAAACTCGGTGATGTAACCGGAGCGTCCCATCATCAGCGTGACGCCTAAACCGACGACAAACGGCGGAGTGACGATCGGCAGAATCGAGAAGATACGTCCGATTATGGCGCTGCGTCTGGCGATACGGGTGGTGTAGATAGCCAGTACCAGACCAAAGAAGGTACAGCCGACGCCGACGGCAATCGACAGCATAATCGAGTTGAGGATCACCTGAATGATATGCGCCTGCGACAGCACATTCATAAATGCCAGCGGGGCAAATTCCCCGGCGTCGTTGGTGAACATCGGAATGAAAATGGCGATGCTTGGCCAGACGATAAAAATACCGATCAGCGCGACAATCGCGGTAAGCGAGCCGATGACGAAACGGTCACCGCCCAGCCATTCGAGGCGGGTGAGCGCCAGGGTCATGATTGCGCCAAGCGCCACAAACAGCACGATGGTGGCATAGCCTAAGCCGCGACCCTCAAGGGTGGCGCTGGCGACAATAAAGGCCATACAGAAAAATGCCCAACCCGCGTCAAGATAATGGCGGCTGCGCTGTTCGCGCCTGGCTTCATGGAATGGGCGCACCAGCAGCAGACTTGGCAGCAGATACCACAGCCAACTGATATTGAACTGCGACCAGCCGTAGGCGGCGAGTATTTCTTCCCGCGTTGACTCCAGCAGACCGTAGTCCAGGCTCCAGCTCGGCAGCAGGGCAAACGCCAGCCAGCCGAGCAAAACCCAAAGAAATATCGCATCCCGTTTTTTCACGGGATGGAGTGCAAGTGTGTGTGACATAGCGTTTCCGGTAATGTAGGCCGGGTAAGGCGTTTACGCCGCACCCGGCAAATGAACGCAACGTGGGCTTATTTACCCATCTTAACTTCGCTAACCCACTTATTGATCAACGCCTTACGTACGTCAGTCGAGCCGTACTTATCCATGTCGTAATTGATAAGCTTCAGGTCGTCGAGCTTCAGCGAGTTAGGGGAGGTCTCGGCGGTGGTGTTGGTCAGGATCTGATAGGATTTGCCTTTCTTCCACGCCAGCTCCTGCGCGTCTTTTGACAGCACCCAGTCAACGAACAGTTTGGCATTGTCGACGTTGCGCGCACCTTTCAGGATGCTGACGCCGCCGATTTCATAACCGGTGCCTTCGCATGGAGAAATCAGTTCCAGCGGTGCGCCCTGTTCTTTTTCCAGCGAGTAGTCGTGCAGGAAGCCGATGCCGATAGCCGTTTCACCGCGGGCAGCGTTACGCGCCGGGGCAATGCCGGATTTGGTGTATTGAGAGACGTTGGCGTTGAGCTGTTTCAGGTAATCAAAGGCCTGATCTTCGCCCCACAGTTGAGCAAAGGTCGCCAGCGCGGTGTAGGCGGTACCGGAGCTTTGCGGGTCAGCAATCTGGATTTCGCCCTTGTATTCCGGTTTGGTCAGATCCTTCCAGCATTTTGGCACCGGCAGGTTTTTCTCTTTCAGGCGCTGGGTATTAACGCCAAAGCCCAGAATACCGACGTAAACCGCCGAAGAGAGGTTACCTTTGACCTTTGCGGGATCGCGGAATTTCTCCATGATCTGTTCGAGGTTTGGTGATTTATACGGCTGTAGCAGACCCATTTCACCGGCCTGAGATTGTGGATCCAGCGTACCGCCGTACCACACATCCGCCTGCGGGTTTTTCTTCTCTGCATCCACTTTCGCCAGCGTACTGCCCGAGCCGTTGCGAATGAATGAGGTTTTCACATCATATTTTTCACCGAAGGCTTTGGTTTCGGTTTCGCACATCTCGTTGGTGGCGCTGCAATACACCACCAGACGGCCCTGCGCCTGGGCTGCGTTGCTGAAGGCCGCCAGCGTCAGAGCGGAAGCAATCAGGGTAGAGGTAAGCGTCAGTTTCATTGTTTTATCCTTTGACTGAGAGAAGGGGTAATGCCCGCAATGAGCAACGGCATCAGCAATAAACCCATAAAGACAGCGGCAACCGAGAGCAAACTGAACATTCCCGACCAGCCGTAATGTTCTATGACCAACGACAGCGGCCAACCCGCCAGCGTGGCCCCCAGATAGGCGAAAAGCCCGAGAAAACCGGTAATTGAACCTGCCGCTGCTTTGTGTCCGCATTCAACGGCTGCGAGGCCAATTAGCATTTGTGGGCCAAACACAAAAAAGCCCACGGTAAAGAAACACACTGCCAGTAGCGCGTAGTGGTGCACCGGGGCCAGCCACAGTGCGGCGACGGAAACCATCAGCCCCAGCGTGAACAGCAAAATCATCGGCGCACGCTGACCGCTGAACAGCAGATCCGATCCCCATCCGGCAAACAGCGCCCCCAGCAAGCCGCCAACTTCAAACAGCATCACCGTGGCATTGGCGCTGAGCAGATTCACGCCGTGGCTTTCCGTCAGCCAGATGTTGCCCCAGTCGTTGAGCGCAATGCGGATCAAGTAGACCAATACATACGACACACCGAGCAACCAGATCATCGGGTTTTTCAGCATGGTGGTGCGCAACATTTGCCACAGCCCCATCGGCGGGCTTTGCTGCTCCTGGCGTAGCTCCAGCGGGTCATGCCGCCATTCCCCAACCGTGGGTAATCCTTCTTCCTGGGGCGTGCCTTTCAATTGCAGGGTGAGCCAGATTCCCAATGTCATGCTGATTATCCCCGGTGCCAGCATGGCTGCCTGCCAGCCCCACCAGTGGGCGGCAAAAGCGCTAATCAGCGGGATAATGGCGCCACCGATATTGATCGACATATTCCAGCAGCCCCACCAGAAGCCACGTTCGTTGCGCGAGTACCAGTGGGTCAGTAGTCGGGCACAGGGCGGCCAGCCCCAGCCCTGAAAAAATCCGTTCAGCGTCCAGACCACCAGCAGCAGCGTCAGCGATTCCCCAAAGGCGAACAGCACGTTTAAAACGCCGGTAGCAAACAGGCCAATTCCCATAAATGCGCGCTGTCCGTGGCTGTCGTGCCACAGCCCAGCGGTAAATTTCGACAAACCATAGGTCAGATAAAACAGTGACCCAAGCAGGCCGATATCGCCTTTATCCAGACCCAGATCCGTTTGCAGCGCCGGGAGGACGTAGTTAACGCTTTTGCGCGTCAGATAAAACGCGGCGTAACCAATTACCATACACATCAGCAGCCGGGGGCGTAGCGCCCGGTATTGTTGGTCTGTTTCGCTGGCTGAGCGTGTATGCATGGCAGTCTCCGTTTGTGCTGACTATAGGAAAGTGAAAGCAAAAGGGGATGAGAGAAAGTCCGCAGTGACTAAGACTTTTTCCTGGTTAGCGGCTGGTTTGTTGCAAATTTGTGGGCAGGTTAACAATTACCCGCGTGCCGTTGTTTGATTCGAGCGTCAGTTCACCGCCAAGGGCGCTCACCCGTTCACGCATCCCCTGGATACCGAAACCGGGGATTTTTTCTGGCAGAATACCAACGCCGTTGTCAGCGACGTCCAGAAACAAGCAATGTTCCCGCTGGCGCAGCGTAATCGACACATCGCTGGCATCGGCATGTTTGCATACGTTATTGAGTAACTCCTGCAACAGGCGATACAGCGTGAAGCGCACCGTTTCGTTTTCTGGCGTATTCTCTAGCTGATAATCAAAGCGGCAGCGAATACCCCGCTCAGCAAAAGCAAATTCATTCACCAGATGATGTAGTGCATCTTTAAAAGACAGTTCATCGAGCGCGGGTGGGCGCAGCTGACGAAGTAGCTGGCGGGTCGAGTGGTGAATACGCCGGGCCAGGTTGTTGATCTGATTTGCCGCTTCGAGCGTTTGCTCAGGGCCTGGCGCGCGTTTGACCAGTTGCGACTGAATTTGAATGGCGGTGATGTTCTGACCAATTTCGTCGTGCAGTTCCCGCGCCAGGCTTTTGCGCGTGTTTTCTTCGGTGCGGATCAGCTGTTCGGTCAGCGCGCGACGCGCCGCCAGTTCGGTTTCCAGACGCTGGCGATAATGGTGCAAATTTTGCGCCAGATGCTGCTGGCGGCTGATGGCGATCCCCAGCCCGATGCCGAGCAGCGCCTGGGTAGCGAGGAAAATCTCCAGCTCCAGTAAATTACTGAACCCGACGCCGATTTGCCGGGCGATGGTGATCATCATACTGCCGAGCAATCCTGACAACACGCCGCCCTGCCAGCCAAATTTCCACGCCATCACCACGTTAGGTAAGAACACCACGATCAGCAACAGGCGCTCGATCTCCGGCGACAGCACCATCTGAGTACCGATGCCAATAATAAAAAACAGGCTACACCAGATGATAAGCGAGGTGCGCAGTGGGGGATTGGTGGTATCCAGTCCGAGCAGATGATAGCGGTGCTGCTGGCGCAAAAATTCATAGATCAGATAGACAAACGGCGTCAGCAGCACGCCGCCGGTAAACGACGCCAGACCTATCAACGTTGCCGGGCTCTGGATAAACGGTGAAAGCAGGGCGGTATTGAGCAATGAGGTGAGCGTTACGGCGGCCAGCAGCAGCGTTAAGCGTTGCCAGTAAAGGGGAAAGCGGTGCCAGTATGACTGGCCGATGCTCGCCGGAATCAGGCTAATTAATGGTGCAGCCAGCAGGATATAGCCATTCAGTAATTGCTCGCTGTGCAGCCAGAGCAACATCAACACCGGCGGCAGAACCAGCGCGGGCCAGTAACGGCGCGACAGCAGGATTAACAGCGCGAGATAGACGCCGTGCGGCAGAAATAGCGCCGCCTGCTGGCCGTTGTGGGTCAGGTAAAACCCCAGCGTCCACAGCATCAGCCAGCCCGATCCCCAGGCCAGCAGAATAAACAGAGAAATAACCCAATGCCGAAGGTTACGCGACATTAATGCCCCGTTAATAGCTGGTGGTCGAGGGCAAAATGCACCAGATCGATGGTGCTGTGGCATTGCAGTTTGCCCAGCACGTTCGCCCGATGAACGTGCACCGTCTTGTGGCTGAGGTCGAGCTTGAAGGCGATCTCTTTTACGCTGTCGCCTTTGACCAACAGATCAAACACTTCACGCTCGCGCGGGGTCAGAACTTCCAGGACCTGCGCGGGCTGCTCGCCGCCGCGTAGTGCCCGTAAAGCATCGGCGCACAGGTAATGACCGCCCATACCTACCGAGCGTACTGCCTGCACCAGTTCTTCCGGGCCGCAGCGTTTGGTCAGGTAACCGCTGGCACCAGCGTCCAGCGCGCTTTGCACAAACGTGGGCGAGTCATAAATGCTGAGAATGATGGCGCGAAAACCGGGCTTTTGCGCCCGCAGTCGTTTTAACAGGCTCAGACCATTTTCATCCGGCATGGCGATATCCATTACCGCGACGCTGACGTCATCATGCAGAAGTGCAGACCAGGCCTCCGCTGCGCTGCTGTACTGACCGGTAACGTTAAGATCGTCTTCGAGACTGAGTAATTGCGCAAAGCCGGAACGCACCACCACATGGTCATCCACCAGCACAACATGAATCATGATATTGCTCTCTTGCCTGACAATGGTCTCTATGATGCCTGCCAGCACCGCGCTGGCAATCACCGTGGCGCGGATATGTAACGAATGTAACAAAATCGCAATAATTTACAGCGAGTGTAGGCCTGATAAGCGCATCAGGCATTGATTGCCGGATGGCGGCGCAATCGCCTTATCCGGCCTACGTTCTGTAATGAGCGAAATAGCTAACTATTGCCGCTTTTTTTCTAAAAACAGATCGCTATTAACCAGAATTTTTAATTCCTTTATCAAATTGTGCCGCAACGAAATACTGCCTCCATAACAAGACAGGGGAGCAGACAATCATGGCTATTTCATCGCGTAACGCACTTCTTGCCGCACTGGCATTCATCGCATTTCAGGCGCAGGCGGTGAACGTCACTGTTGCTTATCAGACCTCCGCCGAACCTGCCAAAGTGGCGCAGGCGGACAACACCTTTGCCAAAGAGAGCGGGGCGACCGTTGACTGGCGCAAATTCGACAGCGGCGCGAGCATCGTTCGTGCGCTGGCATCCGGTGATGTGCAGATCGGTAATCTTGGCTCCAGCCCGCTGGCGGTCGCTGCCAGCCAGCAGGTGCCTATTGAGGTTTTCCTACTGGCATCAAAGCTCGGCAATTCTGAAGCGCTGGTGGTGAAGAAAAACATCAGTAAACCGGAAGATTTGATTGGCAAACGCATTGCCGTGCCGTTTATTTCCACCACCCATTACAGCCTGCTGGCGGCGTTGAAACATTGGGGGATTAAACCCGGCCAGGTGGAGATTGTGAACCTGCAACCACCGGCGATTATTGCCGCATGGCAGCGCGGAGATATTGATGGTGCGTATGTCTGGGCACCTGCGGTCAATGCGTTGGAAAAAGACGGTAAGGTGTTAACGGACTCCTCACAGGTTGGCGAGTGGGGAGCACCGACGCTTGACGTGTGGGTGGTGCGCAAAGATTTTGCCGAGAAGCATCCTGAGGTGGTGAAAGCCTTTGCCAAAAGCGCTATCGATGCCCAGCAGCCTTATATCGCTAATCCTGATGAATGGCTGAAGCAGCCGGAGAATATCAGCAAACTGTCGCGTTTGAGCGGCGTACCGGAGGCGGATGTACCGGGGCTGGTGAAAGGTAACACTTACCTGACACCGCAACAGCAAACCGCTGAGCTAACCGGCCCGGTGAACAAAGCGATTATCGACACCGCGCAGTTCCTTAAAGAGCAGGGCAAAGTCCCCGCTGTCGCGACAGATTACAGCCAGTACGTTACCGATCGCTTCGTGCAATAAATAAGGAGGCGATGATGCTGCAAATCTCTCATCTTGCCGCCAGCTACGGTGGAAAACCGGCGCTGGAGGATATCAACCTGACGCTCGATAGTGGTGAACTGCTGGTGGTACTCGGGCCTTCCGGTTGCGGGAAAACCACGCTGTTAAATCTGATTGCCGGGTTTGTGCCGTATCAGCATGGCAGCATCACGCTGGCGGGTAACAGGGTTGATGGCCCGGGGGCAGATCGCGGGGTCGTTTTCCAGAATGAAGGTCTGCTGCCCTGGCGTAACGTGCAGGACAACGTGGCTTTTGGTCTGCAACTGGCGGGCGTGGACAAGCAGCTGCGCCAGCGTATTGCCCTGGATATGTTGCAGAAAGTCGGGCTGGAGGGCGCGGGAAAACGCTTTATCTGGCAACTTTCCGGTGGGCAACGTCAGCGCGTCGGCATTGCGCGGGCGCTGGCGGCCAATCCGCAGCTGTTGCTGCTGGATGAACCTTTTGGCGCGCTCGACGCCTTTACTCGCGAGCAGATGCATACCCTGCTGCTGAAGCTGTGGCATGAGACCGGCAAACAGGTGCTGCTGATTACCCACGATATTGAAGAAGCAGTATTTATGGCGACAGAACTGGTATTGCTGTCCCCAGGCCCTGGCCGGGTACTGGAACGTCTGCCGCTCAATTTCGCCCGTCGCTTTGTGGCCGGAGAGTCGAGCCGCAGCATTAAGTCCGATCCGCAGTTTATCGCCATGCGCGAGTACGTGTTAGGTCGTGTCTTTGAACAACGGGAGGCATTCTCATGAGCGTGGTGATTAATGATAAACCCCGTCGCCAGCGGGTGCTGAACTGGCGTTGGCCGTTTTCGCGACAGATTACCTTAAGCCTCGGTACGCTGGCCGTCATTCTGGCGGTGTGGTGGACGGTGGCGGCGCTGCAGTTAATCAGTCCGTTGTTTTTACCGCCACCGGGACAGGTTTTACAAAAGCTGCTCGTCATTGCCGGGCCGCAAGGGTTTATGGATGCCACGCTGTGGCAGCATCTGGCGGCGAGTCTGACGCGTATTGTTATCGCGCTGCTGGCGGCGGTGCTGCTGGGCGTTCCGGTTGGGATCGCGATGGGGCTGAGTCCTACGATGCGCGGCATTCTCGATCCGATCATTGAACTGTATCGTCCGGTTCCTCCCCTGGCCTATTTACCGCTGATGGTCATTTGGTTTGGCATCGGTGAAACTTCCAAGATCCTGCTGATCTATCTGGCGATTTTCGCCCCTGTGGCGATGTCGGCGCTGGCGGGGGTGAAAAGTGCGCAGCAGGTGAGAGTGCGCGCCGCGCACTCGCTGGGGGCCAGCCGTAAGCAGGTGCTGTGGTTTGTTATTTTGCCGGGGGCATTACCGGAGATCCTCACCGGGTTACGCATTGGGCTTGGCGTGGGTTGGTCGACGCTGGTGGCAGCTGAACTGATCGCGGCCACGCGAGGGTTAGGATTTATGGTGCAGTCAGCCGGTGAGTTTCTGGCAACGGATGTGGTGCTGGCAGGGATCGCGGTCATTGCCGTTATCGCATTTATTTTAGAACTGGGTCTGCGCGCGATTCAGCGTCGCCTGACGCCCTGGCATGGAGAAGTACAATGAGTGAACGTTTGAGCATTACCCCGCTGGGGCCGTATATTGGCGCACAAATCACTGGTGCGGATTTAACGCGTCCGCTGAGCGATAATCAGTTTGAACAGCTTTATCACGCGGTACTGCGCCACCAGGTGGTGTTCCTGCGTGAGCAGGTGATTACGCCGCAACAGCAGCGCGCACTGGCGTTGCGTTTCGGCGATCTGCATATTCACCCGGTCTATCCGCATACCGAAGGGGTAGAAGAGATTATCGTACTGGATACTCATAACGACAATCCGCCGGATAACGACAACTGGCACACCGATGTCACCTTTATTGACACGCCGCCTGCCGGGGCGATTCTGGCTGCAAAAGAGCTGCCATCGACCGGGGGAGACACCCTGTGGACCAGTGGGATTGCCGCTTATGATGCGTTGTCTGAGCCGTTTCGCCAGTTGCTGAGCGGCCTGCGGGCAGAACATGATTTTCGTAAATCATTTCAGGACTATAAATACCGCAAGACGCCAGAGGAGCATCAGCGCTGGCTGGAAGCGGTGGCGAAGCATCCGCCCCTGTTGCATCCGGTGGTGCGTACGCATCCGGTGAGCGGGAAGCAGGCGCTATTCGTGAATGAAGGATTTACCACGCGAATTGTCGATGTCACGGAAAAAGAGAGCGAGGCGTTACTGAGTTTTTTATTCGCGCATATCACTAAACCGGAGTTTCAGGTGCGCTGGCGTTGGCAGCCCAACGATGTGGCGATTTGGGATAATCGCGTGACGCAGCATTATGCGAATGCGGATTATCTGCCACAGAGGCGCATTATGCACCGGGCGACAATTTTGGGAGACAAGCCGTTTTATCGGGCGGGATGATTGCCGGCGGCGATTGACTTACCGGGCCTACGATCTGTAGGCCGGATAAAGCGAAACCGCCATCCGGCAACAATGTGATTAGCGCAGGATTTTTTTCTCAGCCAGATCCAGTGCGAAGTAGCTGAAGATCAGATCCGCGCCAGCGCGTTTGATCGAGCCTAAGCTTTCCAGAACCACTTTCTCTTCATCTATTGCACCTGCCATCGCCGCAAATTTGATCATCGCGTATTCACCGCTGACCTGATAAGCGCCAATCGGAAGCTCGGTGCGCTCGCGGATATCACGCAGAATATCGAGATACGCGCCTGCCGGTTTCACCATCAGGCAGTCTGCTCCCTGGGCTTCATCCAGCAGCGATTCGCGAATCGCTTCACGGCGATTCATCGGGTTCATTTGATACGTTTTACGATCGCCTTTCAGCGCCGTGCCTGCGGCTTCACGGAACGGGCCGTAGAAAGAAGAGGCAAACTTGGTGGAGTAGGACATGATCGCAGTATCGGTGAAGCCCGCGGCGTCCAGCGCCTGGCGAATCGCCTGTACCTGGCCGTCCATTGCGGCGGAAGGGGCGATGAAATCTGCGCCCGCTGCTGCGGCAACGACTGCCTGTTTGCCGAGGTTAGCAAGGGTTAAGTCGTTATCAACGCCGTGTTCGCATAATACGCCGCAGTGACCGTGCGAGGTGTATTCACAGAAACAGGTGTCGGACATGACGATCATTTCTGGTACGGTCTGCTTACAGATACGCGACATGCGCGCCACCAGACCGTCTTCTTTCCAGGCATCGCTGCCGGTCTCATCGGTGTGATGAGAAATCCCGAAGGTCATGACCGAGCGGATACCGGCATTAGCAATACGTTCGATTTCGCGCGCCAGGTGTTTCTCTGGAATGCGCATCACGCCGGGCATGGCGTCGATAGCTTTGTAATCGTCGAGTTCTTCTTCAACAAAGATCGGCAACACCAGGTCATTTAAGCTGAGTGTTGTCTCTTCAAACATAGCGCGTAGCGCAGGGGATTTGCGCAGGCGACGAGGGCGTTGGATTAGGTCTGTCATGGTATGCCTGATGTTTGTGGAATCGAAGGCCGTAGTATACCCGAACCTGAGGGCGAGGGGTTTACGAAAGTTGGCGTTATGCCGAGGTTATGGTGATGTTATCAATGCGTGGTATTATGTATTATCTCTATTTTTGCAATTATGACTATTTTAAATAGTGATTAGTTTTATGGTGAATTTAGTTTAGTTTAATTTTTAATTAAGTGGCGGGATTTAACGGTATTTATTTGCTGACGTTTGATTTTTAAGTTAATCATAAATTTAATATATTGTTTTGCCAGTGTCTTTGCCTGTAACTGTCTAAAATAGAAATGATTTTTACGTTTGTTTGCTGTTTCGAATAATTTGCATGTCTATTGTCCGTAATCGGACTTAAGCCAAAGAATAATTGAACCTTTCCTTTGTGAAACCGCATAATCCTTCCCGCGAAACATAAAATGTTTTCTTTGCATTGATAATTGATGGATCAACTATATTACGTCCCTGAGGAGGGATGACAAATGCACACTTGGAAAAAGAAGCTTGTAGTATCACAATTAGCATTAGCCTGCACTTTGGCAATCACTTCTCAGGCGAATGCTTCAACTGATATCTCTGGGACCACCTACACAACGTTTGCTCATTATAATGACGCATCTTATGCGGATGGCGTCTATTATGATGGATATGTCGGTTGGAACAATTACGATACCGATAGTATTTATAACGGTGATATTTATCCGGTAATCAATAACGCCACTGTCAACGGCGTTATTTCTACTTATTATCTGGATGATGGGCTGTCTACTAACACCAATAACAACAGCCTGACCATTAAAAACAGCACCATTCACGGTATGGTGACATCCGAATGTATGACCACGGATTGTACTAACCGTACGGGTACTGACTATTACTATGATCGCCTGGCGATGAACGTCATCAACTCAACTATCGATGACAACTACGAACATTATACCTACAACGGTACGTATAATGACGCAGCTGACACGCACGTTGTCGACGTTTATAACCTGGGTACGGCTATCACGCTGGATCAAGAAGTTGATCTGTCTATCTCCGCCAACTCTCACGTCGCTGGCATTACCCTGACTCAGGGTTACGAGTGGGCAGATATTGACGATAATACCGTCAGCACTGGCGTAAACAGCAGTGAAGTATTTAACAACACTATCGCTGTCAGCGATTCTACCGTGACCTCTGGCTCATGGTCTGACGAAGGTACCACCGGCTGGTTTGGTAACACCAGCAATGCAAGCGACTACAACGGTAATGGCTGGAACGCTGACGATATTGCATTAGCGGTTATTGCACATCCGGATGCGGATAACGCGATGCAGACCACTGCCACGTTTGATAATTCCACGCTGATGGGTGACGTGCTGTTCTCCAGCAACTTCGATGAGAACTTCTTCCCGAACGGTGCTGACACTTATCGTGATACCGATGCTGACCTGGATACCAATGGTTGAGACGGTACTGACCGTCTGGATCTGACCCTGAACAATGGCAGTAAGTGGGTCGGTGCGGCAATGTCTGTGCACCAGGTTGACACCGATGGTGACGGAGTTTATGACAGCTACGCTGCAGGCACTGAAGCCACCGCTACTCTGATCGACATCACCGCTAACAGCCTGTGGCCGGATTCAACCTACGGTATTGATAGCGACACAACTTCTTATGACGAAAATGGTCATGTAGTTGGCAACGCTGTCTACCAGAGCGGCCTGTTCAATGTGACCCTGAATACGGGTTCACAGTGGGATACCACCAAAACATCTCTGATCGACACCCTGAGCATTAACAGCGGTTCGGTTGTCAACGTGGGTGATTCTATCCTGATCTCCGACACTATTGGCCTGACCGGTGGTTCTGCACTGAACATCAACGAAGATGGTCATGTTGCAACAGATACTCTGTCTATCGACAACAGTACTGTAACGATTGCTGACGACGTATCTGCTGGCTGGAGTGTAGGTAGTGCTGCGCTGTATGCAAACACCATTAACGTCACCAACAACGGTGTTCTGGATGTGGGTAACAGTACCGGTAATGCGCTGCAGGTTGATACCCTGAATCTGACCAGCTACACCGACGCTTATAACCATGTTAACGCGGGTGTTTTCGACATCAACAGCAACAACTATGTGCTGGATGCTGACTTGACCAACGATCGCACTAACGATGAATCTCAGTCTAACTACGGTTATGGCGTGATCGCGATGAACTCTGATGGTCATCTGACTATCAACGGTAACGGCGATTCCGACACCTCAGGCGATCAGTCTGAAGTTGATAACTATGGTGACCATGTAGCCGCGGCAACCGGTAACTATAAAGTCCGTATCGACAACGCGACTGGCGCAGGTTCTGTTGCGGATTACAAAGGTAACGAGCTGGTCTACGTTAACGACGCGAACAGCACTGCGACCTTCTCTGCAGCCAACAAAGCTGACCTGGGTGCTTACACCTATCAGGCACAGCAGCAGGGTAACACCGTTGTTCTGCAGCAGATGGAACTGACAGACTACGCGAACATGGCGCTGAGCATTCCGTCTGCTAACACCAATATCTGGAACCTGGAACAAGATACCGTTGGTACTCGTCTGACTAACGCGCGTCATGGTCTGGTTGATAACGGTGGTGCATGGGTTAGCTACTTCGGTGGTAGCTTCGATGCAGATAATGGCACCATTAACTACGATCAGGATGTTAACGGCATCATGGTCGGTGTTGATTCCAAAATTGATGGTAACAACGCTAAGTGGATTGTCGGTGCTGCAGCAGGCTTCGCGAAAGGTGATATGAGCGACCGTACCGGTCAGGTGGATCAGGATAGCCAGACTGCCTACATCTACTCTTCTGCTCACTTTGCCAACAACATCTTTGTTGACGGTAACTTAAGCTACTCTCACTTCAACAACGATTTGACTGCTAACATGAGCAACGGTCAGTATGTTGATGGCAGCACCTCATCTGACGCCTGGGGCTTTGGCCTGAAACTGGGTTATGACCTGAAGCTGGGTGATGCAGGTTACGTAACGCCATACGGCAGCGTATCCGGTCTGTTCCAGTCTGGTGATGATTATAAGCTGAGCAACGACATGAAAGTTGATGGTCAGTCTTATGACAGCATGCGCTATGAACTCGGTGTAGATGCAGGTTATACCTTCGCCTACAGCGACGACCAGGCGCTGACCCCGTACTTCAAATTGGCCTACGTTTACGATGACTCTAACAACGATTCTGACGTAAACGGCGACTCTATCGACAACGGTGTAGAAGGTTCTGCGGTACGTGTTGGACTGGGTACTCAGTTCAGCTTTACCAAAAACTTCAGCGCATACACCGATGCTAACTACCTCGGTGGTGGCGATGTTGATCAAGACTGGTCTGCAAATGTTGGTGTTAAATATACCTGGTAAGACATCTCTTGTTGTTAAAGAAAAGATAATCTAACTCAGAAAAATGCCCGTCACGGATTTGACGGGCATTTATTGCAAGGAATGCCCAAATGTTGTCTGCAAATAAACCGCTTGTGGAATTTGGTAAGCTTGATAAATGTTTGTCAAAATATGGCAAACACTTTGAGTGTGATAACGATAAAGAAATAATTTATTCCAGTGATATAAACAGTGACGATACCTTTATCATTTTAAATGGTGTAATTTCCCTGAGGCGAGGGGAGAATGTGCTGGTCGGTATTGCGCAGGCACCGTTTATTATGGGGCTTTCAGATGGTGTGATAAAAACAGATATACAATACAGATTAATCACAGAAAGCGATTGTACGGGATACCATCTACCTGCCTCGCAAACAATTAATATAATTGAAGAGTGCCAGCTTTGGCGTGAAGCTTTTTGTTGGTTGGCATGGCAAAACTCCATGCTTGAATTACGCGATCTGCAGTTGATCGGCAACAACTCCTACGATCAGATCCGCGCGACATTGATCTCTATGACGAAATGGGATGAAGCCCTTCGTTCACGCATTGGAGTTATGAACTATATTCACCAACGCACACGAATTTCACGCTCGGTTGTCGCTGAGGTTCTCGCGGCATTGCGCAAAGGCGGTTACATTGAAATGAATAAAGGCAAACTGGTGTGCATTAACCGTTTGCCTTTTGAGTATTGAATCAGGATGCAGGAATGACCTGTGGCTTGTACCCGCTCAATTCTGCAACCAGTTCGTTGATACCGTCGCTCATATTGGTAAAACGGGTCAGCGGAGAGCGCGTCACTACGACAAATGCCCCAACGTTTTGCTGTGGGATCATCGCCATATAGGTAATGAAGCCACCGCCGCCACCGGTTTTTTGAATAATTCCCGGTCTGCCATTCTTCGGCGCCATGTAGACCCAGCCCAAACCAAGCGCATCGGCTCTGCCTGGAACGTCCATTCCCACCACTTTAGTTAACTGTGTACGCTGGTAAATCAGCGTCTGCATCCGGTCGGCCTGCTGGCTACGATGATAAAAGTCAGAAGAGAGATACTGCTGCATCCAGCGCATCATATCGCCAGGCGTTGAATAAACGCCGCCGCTACCCATCGCTGCCAGAGTATTGTTACAAGGGCTGGCACCTTTTTCCGCGACCATCAGGCGTCGACACTGATCGGGGGACGGCGTAAAGGTGGTGTCTTTCATCCCCAGCGGGCGGGTGATTTTTTCTTCAAACAGCTGCGGATAAGGCTTACCTGACGCGGTACCCAGCGCATCGGCCAGCAGATCAAACGCCAGGTTGGAATAAGAAGCCTGCGATCCTGGCGCGGCTTTAAGCGTAGCCGTTGAGAGATAGCTCCAGCGCTGCTCGCGGGTTGGCCAGACAAACACCGGCCGTTTGGCTGCCCCGCCTGGCTGTTCGCGCGGTAGTGCGCTGGTATGTGTCGCCAGATTCACCAGCGTAATTGGTGTTCCTTGATAAGTGGGTACGCGTGCGCCAGGTGGTGCATATTTACTCAATGGATCGTTGAGTTTGACCGTGCCTTGATCGAGTAATTTCACCAGCATTTCGCTGGTCATTAATTTGGTAATTGAGGCAATGCGGATTACGGAATCCAGTTGCGGGTGAACATTATTGCCGGGGCGTGTTTCACCAAAACTGCGAAATACACGCTGATTACCATCAATCACCACGAGCGCCATCCCCGTAGCACCACTGCCGTAAAATATATGGTCGGCATAACGATCAACGATATCAGAGGCGAAGACCGGATCGGTTATAGGCTGTGCCGCCTGGACAGATGTCAATGACGCCGCACACAGCGCGGCAGAAAAAAGCAGACTACGTTTCAACGGTGGTGTCCATGAGTTAGAGAAAGTGAAAAAGGATGTCGTGCCTATGCGTATTTATACTACTCATCGGCGTATTGCAAAGCGCTTATCAACCAATGATAGTGGGAAAAACGTAACGATGAGTAAACACAGGAGTTTCCTGGATTGCGGATGTTCGCTTTTGTGATCTCACGCTGTGATAATCTGCACATACTGGAACGTTGTCGAGTGTGAAAACCACAGAAACAATTCTTCATAACCGAGGTGCGAACTAAGTGCCTCGGTTTTGGTCACAATTGTCGGTTTCAGCTTGTGTTTTTGGGCGTAAGCCGTCTGGCCTCCGCACTCTACGGTGGCAAATGCACAGCAGTCGTCATAACGATAAGAAGTTAGCAGGAGAGCACTATGTTTAAGTCTTTTTTCCCAAAGCCGGGGCCGTTCTTTATTTCGGCATTTATTTGGGCACTCGTCGCCGTTGTATTCTGGCAAGCAGGTGGGGGAGCCTGGGTTGCACATATTACCGGCGCGTCGGGAGACGTACCTATTAGCGCAGCGCGTTTCTGGTCGTTGGATTACCTGATTTTTTATGCGTACTACATTCTTTGTGTCGGGGTGTTCGCGCTGTTCTGGTTTCTCTACAGCCCACACCGCTGGCAGTACTGGTCTATTCTTGGCACATCGCTGATTATTTTTGTGACTTGGTTTCTGGTTGAAGTCGGTGTCGCTGTCAACGCCTGGTATGCGCCATTTTATGACCTGATTCAAACTGCGCTCAGCGCACCACACAAGGTGAAGATTGAGCAGTTCTATCATGAAGTGGGCATTTTTCTCGGTATTGCGCTGATAGCCGTAGTCATTGGCGTGATGAACAACTTCTTCGTCAGCCACTATGTGTTCCGCTGGCGTACCGCGATGAACGAACACTATATGGCGCACTGGCAGCATTTGCGTCACATCGAAGGCGCAGCGCAGCGTGTGCAGGAAGACACCATGCGTTTTGCTTCTACGCTGGAAGATATGGGCGTCAGCTTTATCAACGCGATTATGACGCTGATTGCCTTCCTGCCTGTACTGGTTACGCTCTCTGCCCATGTTCCCGACCTGCCGATTGTTGGACATGTGCCTTATGGCCTGGTGATTGCCGCGATTGTCTGGTCGCTGATGGGAACCGGCTTACTGGCCGTGGTCGGGATAAAACTTCCCGGGCTGGAGTTTAAAAACCAGCGCGTGGAAGCGGCCTATCGTAAAGAATTGGTGTATGGCGAAGATGATGGCAACCGTGCGACGCCACCGACGGTGCGTGAACTGTTCCATGCGGTACGGCAAAACTACTTCCGCCTCTATTTTCACTATATGTACTTCAATATCGCCCGTATTCTTTACCTGCAGGTTGATAACGTTTTCGGTTTGTTCCTGCTGTTTCCGTCAATTGTTGCCGGTACGATTACGCTCGGTTTGATGACGCAAATCACCAACGTGTTTGGCCAGGTGCGCGGCTCGTTCCAGTATCTGATTAACTCCTGGACAACGTTAGTGGAACTGATGTCTATTTATAAGCGTCTGCGCAGCTTTGAACGAGAGCTTGATGGTCAGGATATTCAGGAAGTTACCCATACGCTGAGTTAATAATAAGGAGATGCTATGTCGACGGTTTCCCGTCTTTACCCCTTGTCTGGTCTGGCAGCACTGGTGCTGGTGGGATGTAGTAGCCAACCCGCGCAGCCGCTAAAAAAGGGGGAGAAAGCCGTCGATGTGGCGAGCGTGGTGCGCCAGAAAATGCCCGCCAGCGTGAAAGACCGGGACGCGTGGGCGCAGGATTTGGCAAAGACCTTTGAAAGCCAGAAGCTGGCACCGACGGTTGAAAACATCTGTTCGGTGCTGGCGGTAGCGCAGCAGGAGTCAAACTTCCAGGCCGATCCGGCTGTTCCTGGTTTAAGCAAAATAGCCTGGAAAGAGATTGATCGTCGCGCAGAACGTATGCATATCCCGCTGTTTGTCGTGCATACCGCGCTAAAGATTAACTCGCCAACGGGGAAAAGCTACAGCGAGCGTCTGGATACGGTGAAGACGGAAAAACAGCTTAGCGCTATCTTTGATGATTTCATCAACATGGTGCCGATGGGGCAGACATTGTTCGGATCGCTTAATCCGGTACATACCGGTGGTCCAATGCAGGTCAGTATCGCGTTTGCTGAGCAGCACACCAGCGGGTATCCGTGGAAAATGGCGGGGACGGTACGTCAGGAAGTGTTTAGCCGCCGTGGTGGGTTGTGGTTTGGTACATATCATCTGCTCAATTACCCGGCGAATTACAGTGCGCCAATCTTCCGCTTCGCCGATTTTAATGCCGGATGGTATGCGAGCCGCAATGCAGCTTTCCAGAATGCGGTCAGTAAAGCCAGCGGAGTGAAGCTGGCGATGGATGGGGATCTGATTCTCTATGGCAGCAGTGAGCCGGGCAAAACGGAGCTGGCGGTACGTAAACTGGCCGGGAAGCTAGGGATGAGCGAGAGTGAGATCCGCCGTCAACTGCAAAAAGGTGACAGCCAGGCCTTTGAAGAGACCGCACTGTACGAGAAGGTCTACAAGCTGGCGGAAGCGAAGACCGGGAAAGCGCTTCCTCGTGAAATGCTGCCGGGCATTCAACTGGAAAGCCCGAAGATCACGCGTAATCTGACTACCGCATGGTTTGCTAAACGCGTGGACGATCGTCGGGCGAAGTGTATGAATCAGTCATCTTTATGATGACGGTGACGCCAGCGCATGATCGCCGCGATGGCACCAAGAATCAGGCTTCCTACCAGGAAGGGGATCAGTCCAAAGAGAGTACCGACGCCTAAACCGATTTCGACCCGCGGGCGTCCTGTCTCTTGCATTTGCAGCTGCATCAGTTCTTCATAGATGCCGGGTGCGTGGGCCAACAGATTTAAAATCTGTGCACCCGCCCAGAAGCAAAACAGCACAAATACGGCATACGCAATGTTGCCGGGCAGGGAGGAGGGATCCCGATGCTTGCCCTTAAACAGGGATTTTGAGAGCGTAAAATCAGCCATAAAGACCTCCGGAAATAACCTGCTTTTTTTGACGTAATGCCTGGAACTGAGAGTGAGTCTGACAGGTGATCGGCAATGTCAATATCAGAATGATGGTAATTTCAGGTAGAGATTATTCCTGGATTTCGGTTTTTTGTTGATGGTCACAATTATGTAACCTTAAGTGAAACTGAGTTACATTTAAGAAATTCCGCACAGACCACAGACGCCCTCGGGGAAATGTGCGAGGATGCCTCCCTGTGTTGTATTTTCACCGGAGCTGTTATGAACCTGCCTGTAAAAATCCGCCGAGACTGGCACTACTATGCTTTCGCTATTGGGCTTATCTTTATTCTGAATGGCGTGGTGGGGTTATTAGGTTTTGAAGCGCAGGGATGGCAAACCTATGCGGTGGGGCTGGTGACCTGGGTGATTAGCTTTTGGCTGGCCGGATTAATCATCCGTCGCCGCGTTGAAGATGATGAAGCAAAGGATGCCCAATAGCTCTATCAGGCATCCTGACGGGTTTACATACTGGTTTTCAGCGCGCTATCTGCAGCATGGCGTTCCAGTGCCAGTTCGATCAGGCGAGTGATCAAATCGGTATAGCCTAAACCGCTCGCCTGCCACAGTTTCGGATACATACTGATGTTGGTAAAGCCAGGCAGCGTGTTGATCTCATTGATCACAACGTCGTTTTCAGCAGTTAAGAAGACGTCCACGCGCGCCATGCCGGCACAGCCCAGAGTCTGGTATGCCTGAATGGCGATTTCGCGGATCTTATCGTTAATCTCTGGCGCAATTGCTGCCGGAACGACAACTTTGGCACCGTTATCGTCAATGTATTTAGTGTCGTAAGCGTAAAAATCGCTGTTCAGCACGATCTCACCACAGGTACTGGCCTGCGGATGATCGTTGCCCAGTACCGCACATTCGATCTCGCGGCCTTTGATCCCTTGCTCCACAACGACTTTATGATCGAATTCAAATGCCAGCGCGACGGCCTGATCGTATTGGGCTTCGCTGGTTACTTTACTGACGCCAACGGACGATCCCTGGTTGGCCGGTTTTACAAACAGCGGCAGACCCAGGCGGGATTCTACTTCGGCAAAGCTGATGCTGTTGCGATTCGCGCGAGTGAGAGTAATAAATGGCGCGATGTTTAACCCGGCATCACGCAGCAGACGTTTGGTCACGTCTTTATCCATACAGGCAGCAGAACCCAGCACATCAGAACCGACAAACGGCAGGTTCGCCACGCGCAGCATGCCCTGCAGAGAGCCATCTTCACCCAAAGTACCGTGTACGATTGGGAAAATAACATCGACCGTCGGCAGTGGTTGACCGTTTTGTGCATCGATCAACTGGTGCTCTTGTTTACCGGGTACCTGCGCCAGGCTGGTTTCAGAAGGCCGCAGCGCAATATGCGCCGGATCGTCTGAATTGAGCAGATAGCTACTGGCATCGCTGACGTGCCATTGCCCTTGTTTATCAATACCTAACAGCACAACGTCAAAGCGAGTCTTGTCGATGGCATCGACAATATTTTTTGCCGATTGCAATGACACTTCATGTTCCGCTGATTTACCACCAAATACGATTCCTACCCGCAACTTTGCCATCTTAAAAACCCATTCCATGAATGCAAAGCACATACATTACCACGACAAAACGCAGGTTTCCTCGGCTTCTGGCAGATTGTTTTGGCGAATGACAGGGGATTAGAAGGGGACATACACGCAGATTGCGCGGGAAGCACAATCCCCTGTTTGTATTATGGGTTTGATGTGAGCTATATCACAAATATGATGAGCGGGAAGATAAAATCCTAAACTGTGATTTATCGCACCTGTAGACCCTTATTCGGCTAAGTAATTTGTTAAGCTGCTCGCAGTTTTCAGCTACTTATCGTTATGAGTCCTTATGGAATCCTGGAGAGTTAACCTTATTTCCGTTTGGTTCGGGTGCTTTTTTACCGGACTGGCGATTAGCCAAATCTTGCCTTTTTTACCACTCTATATCTCCCAACTGGGCGTGACCTCGCATGAAGCGCTATCAATGTGGTCCGGATTAACGTTCAGCGTCACCTTCCTGATTTCAGCCATTGTTTCTCCGATGTGGGGCAGTCTGGCCGACCGCAAAGGACGCAAGCTGATGCTGCTGCGGGCCTCACTGGGGATGGCCATTGCGATTTTGCTCCAGGCATTTGCCACTAACGTCTGGCAGCTTTTTCTGCTGCGCGGGGTGATGGGGTTAACCTCCGGCTATATTCCTAATGCGATGGCGCTGGTTGCGTCACAGGTTCCACGCGAGCGCAGCGGCTGGGCGCTGAGTACGCTCTCTACGGCGCAAATTAGCGGCGTCATTGGCGGACCGCTGATGGGAGGCTTTATCGCCGATCATGTTGGCTTACGGGCGGTATTCTGTATTACCGCCGCCTTGCTGGTGGTGAGTTTTCTGGTCACACTGTTCTTGATCAAAGAGGGCGTTCGCCCGACGGTTAAAAAAAGTGAACGTCTGAGTGGGAAGGCCGTGTTTGCCTCGCTTTCGCATCCGGCGTTGGTGATCAGCCTGTTTTTTACAACCATGGTGATTCAACTGTGTAACGGTTCAATTGGGCCGATTCTGGCGCTGTTTATCAAATCGATGGTCCCAGATAGTTCGAATATTGCCTTTCTCAGCGGGCTGATAGCCTCAGTACCGGGCATTTCTGCTCTGATTTCCGCGCCTCGACTGGGTAAATTAGGCGACCGTATTGGTACTGAGCGGATTTTAATGGCGACGTTAATCTTTGCGGTGGTGCTGTTTTTCGCCATGTCGTGGGTCACCACGCCGTTGCAGTTGGGAGTACTACGTTTTCTGCTTGGATTTGCCGACGGCGCGATGTTGCCGGCGGTGCAGACGCTGCTGGTGAAATACTCCAGCGACCAGATAACCGGGCGCATCTTTGGCTATAACCAGTCATTTATGTATCTCGGCAACGTCGCCGGGCCATTAATGGGGGCGACGGTTTCGGCAATGGCGGGGTTCCGTTGGGTGTTCATTGCTACAGCAAGCATTGTGCTTATCAATATCTGGCAACTGGCTATCGCGTTACGACGTCGGCGCGGGGTTCGTTGAGTTCCTGATTAACAACGCTGCCTGTCAGCGTTGTTAATCCATAATTGCGTATTATATATTTGTGTGATTATTAATTTTCTTACCTTTTTATATTGAATCATTCTGCATCCAGACGCATTTACCCTTATTTTGTGTTGTGATTGTTTTCGCAAATCTTTTTATTCCTTATAAAAATACAACTTTCATCCTCTAGGCAGTTGTGAGCCTTAATGATAACGTGGCCCATATTTTGTTAAGGGAATAAGCAAATGAAAAACCTCGTCACTGAGTTGTTACTTAAGCTCGCGCAAAAAGAAGAAGAGTCGCAAGATCTGGCGGCACAGGTCGAAACGTTGGAACGGGTAATCATCGAAATGCTGCGCAATATGGCGTGGAACGATCGGCAAATATTTATTCGTCAAATTGAGGGGGCGCTGGCTGATGTAAACCACATGCCCGCGTTTCTGACGAACATACATAGCGCTTGCGAGGGCGTACAAAAAGCGTTTTGAACCCTCTGTGGCGGGACACCCACAAATTATCATAAAAGTGTCACATCAAATACTTATAGTCGCTTTGTTTTAATTTTACCGTATTTATACATGGAGAATATAAAGTGAAACAAAGCGCACTCGCGATTGCCCTGTTACCTTTGCTGTTTACCCCGGTTATTAATGCAGAAACATCTACTGTAGCGGTTATGGATAATCGTGCCGCTCAAGGTGATATCACCACGCCGGGTGGCGCTCGCCGATTGTCTGCCGATCAAACGGCGGCTCTGCGCGAATCCCTGAACGATAAACCAGCCAAAAATATTATTTTGCTGATTGGCGATGGGATGGGCGATTCCGAAATAACGGCAGCGCGAAATTATGCTGAAGGCGCGGGCGGCTTTTTTAAAGGTATTGATGCTTTACCGCTGACCGGGCAATACACGCATTATGCGTTGGATAAGAAAACAGGGAAACCTGATTATGTGACAGATTCAGCAGCATCCGCGACGGCGTGGACGACCGGCGTTAAAACTTACAATGGTGCTCTGGGCGTTGATATTCGTGAAAAAGATCACGCCACTATTCTGGAAATGGCCAAAGCGGCAGGTCTGGCGACAGGCAACGTTTCCACGGCTGAATTGCAGGATGCCACCCCGGCCGCACTGGTTGCCCATGTCACTTCGCGTAAATGCTATGGCCCGAGCGTGACGGCTGAAAAATGCCCGACGAACGCGCTGGAAAAAGGCGGTAAAGGGTCGATTACCGAACAATTATTGAATGCCCGTGCGGATGTTACGTTAGGCGGCGGAGCAAAAACATTTACTGAAACCGCTACGGCAGGTGAGTGGCAGGGTAAAACGCTGCGTGAGCAAGCACAGGCTCGCGGTTATCAAATGGTGAGCGATGCCGCGACGTTGGCGGCGATTACCGAAGCGAATCAGGATAAACCGCTGTTGGGTCTGTTCTCAGACGGTAATATGCCAGTGCGTTGGGAAGGGCCGAAAGCGTCTTATCACGGGAATCTGGATAAGCCGGTAGTAACCTGTACGCCAAATCCAAAACGTAACGACAGCGTGCCAACGCTGGCGCAGATGACGGATAAAGCGATTGAGCTGTTAAGCAAGAATGAGAAAGGTTTCTTCCTGCAAGTAGAAGGCGCGTCAATCGACAAACAAGATCATGCCGCTAACCCGTGTGGTCAAATTGGTGAAACGGTCGATCTGGATGAAGCGGTGCAGCGTGCTCTTGCTTTTGCGAAGAAAGATGGCAACACCCTGGTTGTGGTAACCGCTGACCACGCACATGCCAGCCAGATCGTCGCACCGGATACCAAAGCACCCGGTTTAACGCAAGCGCTGAACACCAAAGATGGCGCGGTGATGGTCATTAGTTATGGCAACTCTGAAGAAGAGTCCCAGGAGCACACCGGCAGCCAACTGCGTATTGCAGCCTATGGCCCCCATGCGGCGAATGTGGTTGGCCTGACCGATCAAACCGATCTGTTTTACACCATGAAAGCGGCGTTAGGACTGAAATAAGCTGACACCCGACGGCAATACTTTTGCCGTTGGGTGGTATTTTTATCGTTAGCAGCCAAACTTACCTGTGTGTCGTCGTTCAGAAAAGGATGGTGCTATGAAAATTACATTATTAATGACGTTACTCTTTGGCCTTATTTTTTTAACTACAGTCGGTGCTGCCGAGAAGACGTTAACCCCGCAACAACAGCGTATGACCACCTGCAATCAGCAGGCAACGGCGCAGACCTTAAAAGGGGATGCGCGTAAGACCTACATGAGTGATTGCCTGAAAAACAGTAAATCTGCGCCTGAGGAAAAGAGCCTGACGCCGCAGCAGCAGAAAATGCGTGAATGCAACGTCAAGGCGACGGAACAGTCGCTGAAAGGCGATGATCGTAATAAGTTTATGAGCGCTTGCCTGAAAAAATCTGCTTAGCACTTCCGGGTGAGCAGGTAAAATCGCTCACCCGAAATATCATACTTCCGCCACCAGACCCCTTCCTATAATTTGGGAAATTTGTTTCAGAATATTCCCAAATACGATGAATGATGAAAACTTTTATCAAAAGAAGGTCGTCCCGAATGAAGCATTTATATTGCTTCATCAAAATGACCACCAACGTTCCGGTCTGCGATTTGCCCGACGAATCAGGCTGCCGCGAGCGGTGGGACTGGGGGGAATGTTTTTCCCTATCGCGTCGGTATTAGTTTCTCAGCCAATAACCGGAGGCTGGTGGCTTTTGCTGGTGGGATGGGCGTTTGTCTGGCCGCATCTGGCATGGCAATTGGCAAGTAAAGCTATCGATCCACTGCATAGCGAATATACCAACTTAAAAGCCGATGCCATCCTCGCCGGGATGTGGATGGGGATTATGGGGATAAACTTGCTGCCATCCACGGCGCTGTTGATGATTATCTGTATCAACCTGATGGGCGCAGGGGGGATGCGTGTCTTCATCGCAGGTGCCGTGTTGATGGTGGTTTCATGCCTGGTGACGTTACAGTTAACGGATATCCCCGTGGCTTTTAGCAGTACGCAACTGGGCGTGCTGCTGTCGCTGCCGGTGTTAGTGGTTTACCCGTTGCTGTTTGCCTGGGTGAGTTACCAGACACTCATCAGGCTGGCAGAACATAAACGCCGCTTACAGGTTATGAGTACGCGAGATGGGATGACCGGGGTGTATAACCGACGCCATTGGGAACTGTTGCTGCGAAATGAATTTGATAATTGCCGCCGCCATCAGCGTGATGCCACGCTCCTTATCATCGATATCGACCATTTTAAGAGTATCAATGATACCTGGGGCCATGACGTCGGGGATCAGGCCATTGTTGCACTGACCCGCCAGTTACAGATGACCTTACGCGGTAGCGATGTGATTGGTCGCTTTGGCGGTGACGAGTTTGCGGTAATCATGTGTGGCACGTCAGCGAGCAGCGCGATTGCAGCGATGTCACGTGTTCACGAACGGCTTACCCAACTGCGTTTATCCTGCGCGCCGCAGGTTGACCTGCGCATTAGCGTGGGCGTTGCGCCGCTGACATCTGAAACTGAACACTATCGAGAATGGTTAAAATCAGCAGATATGGCTCTCTACAAAGCAAAGAATTCCGGACGTAACCGCACTGAAGCGGCGGCCTGACGTCCGGCGGTGTTAACTCAGGAGCGGCTGAGTTTTTCCGACTGCTCCATGCACTTAATCATCGCTTCAATCACCGATGAACGGAAACCGCGTTCTTCCAGGACGCGTACCGCCTCAATGGTGGTTCCACCCGGCGAGCACACCATATCCTTTAATTCGCCTGGATGTTTACCCGTTTCCAGCACCATCTTCGCCGAACCCATTACCGCTTGTGCTGCAAATTTATAAGCCTGCGCGCGGGGCATCCCCCCCTGAACGGCGGCATCTGCCATCGCTTCGATAAACATAAATACATAGGCCGGTGCTGAACCGCTGACGCCAACGACCGGATGAATCATTGCCTCCGCAATGACTTCAGCTTCGCCAAAGCAGCGGAAGATATTGAGCACGTCGGCCGTATCTTCCGGCGTGACTAAGGCGTTTGGCGTGACGGAGGTCATTCCGGCGTTCACCAGTGATGGCGTGTTTGGCATCGCGCGAATGATTTTACGGTCATGACCCAGCGCGCGAGCGAGCTGATCGAGGGTGACGCCCGCGGCAATCGAAACGACAAGGGAGTCTTTGTTCAGGCTGGAGGTAATTTCGCTCAGCACCTTAATCATAATGCCTGGCTTTACGGCCCCAAAAACAATATCAGCGATCTGCGCGACTTCTTGTGCAGACTGCGCCGCATTAATGCCGTACTGGTCGTGTAGTGCGGCGACCTTATCGGAGGAAGGGGTGTAGACCCAGATTTGTCCGGGGAGAACCTGACCGCTGGCGATCATGCCGCCAAGAATGGCTTTGCCCATATTACCGCAGCCGATAAAACCAATTTTCTTGTCCATCTTGTCACTCCCTATGGATGATATTCATTGTTTTATACCCTAAATACTTCAAGTTACTTGAAGTATTTAGGGTAAATCTGGGAAAGGTAAGCTTAGCGCGGAATGAATATGTTCAGAAGGAGAAACAGCACTTTGCCTGAAAGTAAAAGCACGCGACAATGTGCGACAGCACACCAGTGGGGAGAAGTTATGACAATATGGGTGGATGCCGATGCGTGTCCGAATGTGATTAAAGACATTTTGTACCGCGCCTCTGAGCGCATGCAAATGCCGCTTGTTTTAGTGGCCAACCAAAGCCTGCGCGTCCCGCCTTCGCGTTTCATCAGCACATTACGTGTGCCTGCGGGCTTTGACGTGGCTGATAACGAGATTGTGCGTCAGTGCAGCGCCGGTGATTTAGTGATAACGGCAGATATTCCGCTGGCGGCTGAAGTGATTGAAAAAGGTGCGGCGGCGCTTAACCCGCGTGGCGAACGTTATACCGACGCGACGATCCGTGAGCGTCTGATGATGCGTGATTTTATGGATACACTGCGTGCCAGCGGTATTCAGACCGGGGGGCCGGATAGCCTTTCGCCCCGCGACAGACAGCATTTTGCGGCTGAACTGGATAAGTGGTGGCTGGAAGTTCAGCGTAGAAAATAGAGTGTGTAATTTATTATTTACACTTTATTCATTGTGAATTCTTGTTATAGTAGGGGTTAACTCACCTCGCCATTTCTTCTGTAATTTTTTATTTACAGTTTTGGCGGTGTACTAGTTTGATGATATGATTATATTTTTAACCGCATCAGATCCCGCTTGTTGGCGGCTCTCTGGGGAAATTCTGTGATGACGCAACCTCTTTTTCTTGTTGGCCCCCGGGGGTGTGGTAAGACGACAACCGGTATGGCGCTGGCAAAGGCTATTGATTTCCAGTTCGTTGATACCGATCGCTGGTTGCAATCGCACGTGCAAATGACCGTGGCGGAAATCGTCGAAAGAGAAGGATGGGAAGGGTTTCGTGCCCAGGAAACGACCGCTCTGCAGGCTGTCACAGCTCCTGCCACGGTTGTTGCGACCGGCGGCGGTATCATTCTTACCGAATTTAATCGCCGCTACATGCGCAGCCACGGCGTGGTTATCTATCTAAGCGCACCGGTATCGGTACTGGTTGATCGTCTGGAGGCCACGCCTGAAGAAGGATTACGACCGACTCTAACCGGCAAGCCGTTGACCGAAGAGGTTCAGGAAGTGCTCGCCCAGCGCGATGTTTTGTATCGCGAGGCTGCGCACTATATCGTTGATGCCACCAATCCGCCTTCGCAGGTAGTGGAAGACATTCTTGGAATACTGGCGCAGGCAGCGCCACGGTTGCAGGGCGGTGTCTATACTTAATGTTCATCCAGTTAAAAGGAAGAACTATGCCGACACAACCACCTTACCCACGTCAAGCGACCATTGTTACGGTTGAAAAAGGGGCGCCAGGCCAGACGGTAACCTGGTATCAACTTCGTGCCGATCACCCTAAACCGAATTCGTTGATCAGTGAGCATCCTTCAGCTCAGGAAGCGATGGATGCTAAAAAACGCTACGAAGACCCCGATAAAACCTGATATGAAGACCGCTCTGGCACGATTCTTAAAAGTGCCAGTCCGGGCGTGCATCACATTATTTTAAATTTCGCCGTATACAGTAAAAATTGAAAATTAAACAATAACAATCCAGTACTGGAATGATCTGGAATCTTTACACAATACACCGCCGATCTACTGCTACGCTTTTGAGCATTCGTAGCACAGGTCAGCGCCCGGCACTTATCCGGGATTTCACAGCAAAGTAAGAAGACGGTGGAGCAACAAATGAGTACGTCGTTGGCTATCCTCACGATTGGCGTTGTGCCGATGTGTGAGATGTTACCGCTCCTGACGGAATATATTGATGAACAGCACATTACTCACCACAGTCTGCTGGGGCAGATGCAGCGAGAAGATGTGATGGCCGAGTACGGGGCTTCACCCGGTGACGAGCTGTTATTAACACTGCTTAGCGACCACCAACTTGCTCATGTCTCACGTCAGAAAGTGGAACGCTCGCTGCAAAGCATTGTGGAGGTTCTCGATAATCAGGGATTTGATGTGATCCTGCTGATGAGTACCGCCTCAATCACCCGTCTGACCGCCCGCAATAGTATCTTGTTGGAACCCATACGCATTATTCCCCCGTTAGTGGCTTCAATTGTCGAAGGGCATCAGGTTGGGGTCATTGTACCTGTTGCTGAATTGCTCAAAGCCCAGACACAAAAGTGGCAGGTGTTACAAACTCCGCCAGTGTACGCCGTGGCGAATCCAGTAGAAGGTTCCGAACAACAGCTGATTGATGCCGGGAAATATCTCCTTGAGCAAGGTGCTGATGTTCTTATGCTGGACTGCCTGGGGTTTCATCAACGTCATCGTGATTTACTGCAAAAGTCGCTGGATGTCCCGGTTCTGTTGTCCAATGTGTTGATTGCTCGACTGGCTTCGGAATTGCTGGCGTAATTTTGCGTGACAGGTGGAACGTCAGCCCCCTATATTGGTTCCTAACTTAATCACGAGATAGGGCCAGTTGTATGCTTCAAAGTAATGAATACTTTTCCGGCAAAGTAAAATCGATCGGTTTTACCAGCAGCAGTACTGGCCGCGCCAGTGTAGGTGTGATGGCTGAAGGTGAATATACCTTTGGTACTGCGGCGCCTGAAGAGATGACGGTAGTTAGTGGCGCACTGAACGTGCTGCTGCCAGGGGAAACCGAGTGGAAAGTGTATGCCGCAGGAGACGTGTTTAACGTACCGGGCAACAGCGAGTTTCATCTGCAGGTAGCAGAGCCAACATCCTATCTTTGCCGTTACCTGTAAGCGTAAAAATGACGAATGGCGATATTGAGTCGCCATTCGCTAAACACGGCTTAACGTTGCGCTTCGCCGCCTAATCCTTCCACCAGACTTTTAATCAGCGCCGCCAGTTCACCTGTCATCAGGATGAAATCGGCATCAAAACGCTGAGCATAATCTTCGCGGTCGATATCTTCATTCTGATCGCGCAGCTCGTCGCTGAACTTCAGGCGCTTAATGGAGCCGTCGTCACACATAACGAACTGAATGCGCTGCTGCCAGTCGAGGGCCAGCTTGGTGACCAGTTTGCCCGCTTCGATATGCACGGCGATTTCGTCGCAGACCAGATCCTGCTTTTTCGCGCGGATCACACCGCCGTCTTCAAGGATCGCTTTCAGTTCAGCTTCATCCAGCAGTTGGAAGCCCTGCGCCGTGGTGCCGGAGCGAACCCATTCGGTCAGCGTCAGCTCAATAGGGTTTTCCATCGTCAACGGAACGACCGGCAGCGAACCGAGACTCTTACGCAGCAGCGCCAGCGTATCTTCGGCTTTTTTCGCGCTCGCACAATCAACCATGATCAGATCGTTGACGGTATCGATCCACATCATTGTCTGGCTGAAGCGGCTAAAGGCGCGCGGCAGCAATGAGTGCAGAACTTCATCTTTCAGCGAGTCTTTTTCGGTCTTCTTAAGTTTGCGACCTTGCTCAGCTTCCAGTTTGAATATTTTGGCTTCCAGCGCCTGTTTGATAACCGGCGACGGCAGAATTTTTTCTTCTTTGCGGGCGCAGATAATAATTTGGCCATTGGCGGTATGCGTTAATGCATCGCTGTGCGATCCCATCGGCGGAACCCAGCCCATTTTTGCCATATCCTGGCTACCGCAAGGGGTGAACGTCATTGATGCCAGCTGTTTTTCCATCTCTTCGGCTCGCAAAGAAACATCGCGGCTAAGACGGTAAACCATTAAATTTTTGAACCACAGCATGATAATTTCCACGGCCTTGTCGTTAAATCCAGCGGGCATGATAGCGAATTGTCGCTATGCTTGCATTGTTAATCGGGAAGAGGAGCAAACAGTGCGTATAGGTATCGATTTGGGCGGTACGAAAACGGAAGTTATTGCGCTTGGCGATGCGGGCGAGCAGCTTTTTCGCCATCGCCTGCCCACGCCGCGTGATGATTATCGGCAAACGATAGAAACCATCGCCACGCTGGTGGAGATGGCGGAAAACGCCACCGGGCAGACGGGAACCGTGGGAATGGGCATTCCAGGTTCAATCTCGCCCTACACCGGGGTGGTAAAGAATGCCAACTCGACCTGGCTTAACGGACAACCTTTTGACAAAGACCTGAGTTCGCGTCTGAATCGCGAAGTGCGGTTGGCAAATGATGCCAACTGTCTGGCGGTTTCAGAAGCGGTGGATGGTGCGGCGGCGGGGGCGCAAACCGTGTTTGCGGTGATTATCGGCACTGGATGTGGCGCAGGCGTGGCACTGAATGGTCGGGCGCACACCGGCGGCAACGGTACCGCAGGGGAGTGGGGGCATAATCCGCTGCCGTGGATGGACGAAGATGAGCTGCGTTTTCGACAGGAAGTCTCCTGTTATTGTGGCAAGCAAGGCTGCATTGAAACCTTCATTTCCGGGACCGGTTTTGCCACCGACTACCAGCGTCTGAGCGGTAAGAAGCTCAAAGGTAATGAAATTATCAGCCTTGTTAATGCGCAGGATGCTCTTGCGGAGCAAGCGTTGAGCCGCTATGAGCTTCGTCTGGCGAAATCACTGGCTCATGTGGTGAATATTCTCGATCCGGACGTCATTGTGCTGGGTGGTGGAATGAGCAATGTCGACCGACTGTATCAAAACGTTCCGACGTTGATTAAGCAGTTTGTCTTTGGCGGCGAGTGCGAAACGCCTCTACGCAAGGCGCTACACGGGGATTCCAGCGGTGTACGCGGTGCGGCCTGGCTGTGGCCGCAGGAGTAATGTTCGCGTAGCCGGGTAGCGCAGATGCTATCCGGCAGCGTGTGTCATCTGGGGGACTGCGCGCTTCAGGCGACCGTACAGCAACAGTGACGACATCGCAGAAAACGACAGTAGTGCCGCCGGCAGTGTCACGTAGTTGTAGGCAAAGCCCAGCGTCAGCATCATGCCACCGCAATAAGCGCCAATCGCGCTGCCGAGGTTAAAGGCAATTTGCCCGCCAGCCGCACCCAGCAGCTCCCCTCCTTTAGCATTTTGCAGCAGTAAAATTTGCAGCGGCGCCGACAGGGCAAACAGGCCCGCGCAGCAAATAAAGGCGAAGGTCAGCGACGCGACTTTGATCCCGCCAAAGGCAAAGAGCAACAGCAGAGCCAGCACAATCACGAAGTCGGTTATCACCGCAATGCGCAGCGGCGTATAGCGACCAGACAGCCGACCGCTCAGCAGATTTCCCAACACCATTCCTAATCCTACCAGCATCATGATGAAGGTCATCAGCGATTCGGAGAAGCCGGAGATATACATCATGTACGGTTTGACGTAGCTGAACCAGGCGAAAACCCCGGCGTTACCGAACATGGTGGCGGAGAAAATGAGCCACGGGGCGGGGCTTTTCAAAAAGTGAAATTGTTCGCGCAGTTTTCCTTTTGCTTCATCGCTGATGTTGGGTACCCAAAAAGCGACCGAGACCATCACGGCGATATTAAAGACGGCAATCAGCAGGAACGTATAGCGCCAGCTAAATTCCTGACTCAGCCAGGTGCCGAAAGGAATGCCAACCAGATTGGCTACGGTCATCCCCGAAATCATACCCGCGACGGCGGCGGTGACTTTTCCCGGACGGGCGAGCTTCGACAGGATTATTGCGCCAACGCCAAAAAACGCACCATGCGGGAAGCCGGAGACCAGCCTGCCTACCGCCAGCATAAAATAGGAGGAGGAGAGGGTGAAGATGGCGTTGCCAATCACACACAGTGTGACCAGAAACAGCAGAATATGCTTGAGTGAAAAACGGCTGGAAAAGAGCGCAATAATGGGGGCGCCCAGCACCACGCCAAAGGCGTAAAACGAGATCATATGGCCAGCGGCAGGAATAGAAATTCCCACGTCCTGCGCCAGCTCGGTGAGAACGCCCATAATGCCAAACTCGGCCATGCCCAGCCCAAATGTTCCCAGCGCTAAAGAGAAAATGACTTTTTTCATACCACCTGCCAACAAGAAAGACGCAGGATGTGCGTCATAGCGGCGAACGTTCGCCGCCAATAGCGATAGCTTGCGGATAAGCGAAGTGGAATGCCATTTCATATCCGTCCCTGAGTATGCAATATTGTGCTACATAGAGTGCCGGATGGCGCTAGCGCGTATCCGGCCTGTGACACCACATCCGCTGGTCGATTACTCCACCGCAAACATCTTGTCGAGTTTGCTGTAGCCCAGACCGTTGATTTTTTTCACCTTGATCTGCACCGGAATGCGTTCTTTCATTGCTTCGACGTGGCTGATGACGCCAATGGTTTTACCGGTAGCGTTGAGCGCATCCAGCGCGTCCAGAGCGGTATCCAGCGTTTCACTGTCCAGCGTGCCGAAGCCTTCGTCGAGGAACAGGGAGTCAATTCGTGTTTTGTGGCTGACCAGATCGGATAATGCCAGCGCCAGCGCCAGACTCACCAGGAAGCTCTCGCCGCCGGAAAGCGTACGCGTGTCACGCACCGCATCGGCCTGCCAGGTATCAACCACTTCCAGCTCTAACGCTTCGCTGGCCTTGCGCTGCAACAAATAGCGACCGTGCAGACGGGTTAACTGGTTGTTGGCAAGCCAGACGAGGTTATCCAGCGTCAGCCCCTGGGCAAATTTGCGGAACTTATCTCCCTCTTTCGAGCCGATCAGCGCATTCAAATACCCCCAGTCTTCGACCTGCTGTGCGACTTTTTCAATCTCCTGCATCAGCGCCTGCTGCTGCTGGCGGTTTTCAGCATCTTGCTTAAGCTGCTGGCGAATTTCGCCCTGACGAGTCGTGTTATCGCGTAGCAGCTGGGTGAGCTGCGCCAGCGCGTCGTGTAGATGTTGTGCGGTAAGCGAGAGATCTACCCCGGTTGGTTGCTGCTGTTGATGAGTCGCCAGCGCCTGCTGGGCCTGATTAAGCAGCGTTTGTGCCTGTTGTTGCTGGCTTTCCAGCGATTGCTTCAACTGCTCAAGACGGTTGAAAGTCTCTTCATCCAGCAGGGCGGCAATAAAGGCGTCACGATTGTCAAAGATACTGGCCTGCAATGCGGCATTAAATTGTGCCTGAATGTCTGCGGCGCGCTGAACGTCCTGCGCCTCCTGCTGTTGCAAGGTTTGCCACTGTCCCTGTAAAGAGAGGCAATCGTCGTGCACCTGCCGCCAGTTTTCCAGCGACAAATCCTCAATGTCTTCAGAAAGCGCCTCGGTTTCTGGCAGCGTTTCCAGCAGCGGCGCAAGCTGGGCAATCCGGGCCTGTAACTCGGTCAGTTCATTCTGGCGCTGTTGCCACATTTGCGCTTCGTTCGCCCGTTCGCTTAGCCATGAGGCAACGTTATCCTCTGGCGGAAGGGCCAGACCATGACGGGCCAGCTCGACGGTTAGCATCGCCTGGCGCTGGTCAATATGCTGCTGGAGCTGGGTAATCTGCTCGGTATGGGCTGCGATTTGCGCCTGCAGGGTATGACGCAGGCTCAACTGGTGAAGCTGTTGTTCGTGCTCTTCCTGAGCGGCCAGCCACGGGGCAATGTCATCCTGCGGTTGTAGCGTGACGTTGAGGCTGGCGGTGACGGTCAGCCACTCTTGAGTAAGTGCTTGCTCCTCCTGAGAAAGCGTCTGTGCTTCGCGTTCATCCCGCTGAAGTTGCTGCGTGATCGCCTCAAGCTGGCCGCGTAACGTGGAACCTTCATCGGCCAGTGTTTTGACCTCTTTTTCCAGCGCTTCACGCCGCGTCTGATTCACGCTCAGTTCGAGCGTTTGATAGCGTTCAATCGCCGGATGTGCGGTGGAGCCGCATAGCGGGCAAGGCATGCCGGATTGCAATAATGCCCGTTGGCTTTCCAGATCTTTGATGCGGGCTTCCTGTTCGCAAATGACTTTTACATCGGTAAGTTGCTGATTTTTATCTTTATAGCGCTGACGTTTTTCGGCAAGCACCGCGTTGCGCTGAGTTAGCTCTTGCTGACGCTGTACAAGCGTGGCGCGTAACTGTGCCAGTTGCTTTTGCTTCGGGGCGATTTGCCCGTGCAGATTGCTCAGCCGCTGGCGTAGCGGACGAAGCTGCACATGTTGTGCCAACGCATCCGTTACCTCCTGCGGCGAAAGGGTCAGCGCGGGAAGCGTTAGTGCATTGAGCTTACGGGTGTCGTTCTCCCGCAACTGCTGCCACTGGCGTAGCTGGGCGCTGGCGTCGGACTGTTGCGCCAGAAGCGCTTTCCATCCTGCCAGTTCGCTACTCCATAAGCGGAAGCGGTCATGTTCGTTCAGCCAGTCGGTTAACGTCTGTTGTTCGGCGAGTATCGCGGTCGATTGCGTGTGCGCCTGCTGACGGATGCGCCCGCGCAGCGCTAAGCTGCTTTGTAAGCGAGTATTCACTTCCTGAATCTTCTGGCGCGTGCGCTCGATAGTAGCCGTTTGTTCCTGGATTCGCTCCCAGTGTGGGCGTAATGCTCTGGCTGGCTGCGCCAGGCTCAGCGCTGCCAGCTGCGGCTGCGCGTCTTCTTGCACCTGAAGTGCTGCCTGTAATGCCTGCTGGTGGCGGTTTATGTCCGTTTGAAGTTCATTTTGCCGAATAAGCCAGTTGAGGTGCTGTTGCTGGATTTGTTGGCTGGTAAGGTATTGTTTTTCTTCGTCAGTAAGTACCTGCAAACTTTCTGTCAGGGACTGCACCTGCTCTGGTGCTAACAGCGCAACGCCGCTGGCCTGGGCCTGCAGTTTTTCCAGTTCTGTACGCGCTGACTTGTGCTTTTCAAACACCATGGCGGAGATTTGGCCGTAGATCTCAGTACCGGTTAACTCTTCCAGCAGCTCGGCGCGCTCTTTCGGTTTGGCATTAAGAAAGGCGGCAAACTGCCCCTGAGACAGCAGCATCGAACGGGTAAAACGCCCGTAATCCAGCCCGGTAAGCTCGGCTGTCATCTCCAGCTTGTCTTTGACTTTATCGGCGAGGATTTTACCGTCGGCGCAGCGGGCCAGCTCTACGCGCGGGACCTGCAGGTTGCCCTCAGGCTGGTTGCGTGCCCGGTTCTGACTCCAGAATGCGCGGTAGGCTTCGCCGCGCACCTCAAACTCGACCTCGGCCAGACACTCCGCGGTGTCGCGGGTCATCAGGTCATTTTGCGACTGTGACACGGTATTCAGGCGTGGCGTTTCGTGGTACAGGGCGAGGCAAATCGCGTCCAGCAGGGTAGTTTTCCCCGCGCCCGTTGGCCCGGTGATGGCGAACAACCCGTTGCTGGCAAAAGGTTCTGCCGTGAAATCGACTTTCCATTCTCCCTTCAGGGAGTTGAGGTTCTTCAGGCGCAGGCTGAGAATTTTCATGCTTCACTCTCCCCTGCAAGCGTGTGTAAGGTTGCGCTAAACAGCTGATTCAACCGCTCGCGCTGAGGCTCTTCGAGCTCTTCCAGCGCCAGGCGGCGGTCAAAAACTTCCGTTACGCTTAGCTCGCTTAACGTTTCGCGTCGTTCACTGGCCATAATACGTTCACGTTGTTCCCGACTGCGGCGCACCAATAACACCTCGACCGGTAAATCTTCGGTTAAGGCCTGGATCTTACGTTGCATGTCATGCAGATAGTCGTCGGTGGTGATTTCAATATCCAGCCATATCGGCGGCTCTTGTGGTACGTTACGCCACTGTTCAAGCTGGGTGGTAATGGCAGCTAAATCGCCTTTCAGTACCGCAAGCGGCTGGGTGACCGGTACGGTGAGATTTTCAACGGCGCTGAGTTTCCCCGCTTCAAAGCTCACCAGATGTACACATTTGTTTTTGCCGCACTCGTCAAAACTGAGGGCAATCGGTGAACCGCAGTAGCGAATATGGTCCGTCCCGCCGATAACCTGCGCCCGGTGAATATGCCCCAGTGCGATGTAGTCCGCGGGTGGAAAGTTTTGCGCCGGAAAGGCGTCCAGCGTACCGATATAAATGTCACGTACGGCGTCACTTTTACTGGCGCCAACGGTGGTCAAATGCCCGGTCGCAATGATGGGCAGGTTTCGATCGCCACGCAGCGTGCAGGCGTCCTGATACTGCTGCTGGTAATAGTCGGTGATCGCCCCCAGCAGATGCTGCTGTTTTTCTTGTCCGGTTAGCCCGGCCTGGCTGGTAATGATGTCACGTGGTCGTAAGAAAGGAACCGGACACAGGATCGCTCCCGGCGTGCCATCACGTTGCGGCAGTACCTGCGGCGCATGGCCGGCGCTGGCAACGACCGTGGTGTTGAGAAACGCCAGAATATCGCGGGATTCATTGAGCGTGGCGACGGAATCGTGGTTGCCTGCCAGCACCACCAGATGACAGCCAGTTTGCTGCAGATTGACGACAAAACGGTTATACAGCTCACGGGCGTAGCTTGGCGGTGAGCCGGTATCGAAAATATCGCCAGCCACAATAATGGCATCCACCTGCTGGGATTGTGCCGTCTCCAGCAGCCAGTCGAGAAAGGCCTGATGTTCAGCGGCGCGGCTCTTGCTGTAGAAATTTTGGCCCAGATGCCAGTCAGACGTGTGAAGGATGCGCATAAGAGTTCCATGACGATAAAACAGTGGCGGGGATTATAACCTTTCAGGGACGGTAATATCTTGTCTCCGGGCTGTCATAATTCGTCTGGCTGCGTTAAACCTGGACTATCTTTTCATAAATCTGTCATAAAACTGACGCATAATGGCACCGTATTGATGGCAAACGATTTAATTATAAACAGGGCAAATCATGGCGAGACGTATTCTGGTCGTAGAAGATGAAGCTCCAATTCGTGAAATGGTCTGCTTCGTGCTCGAGCAAAACGGTTTTCAACCCGTAGAAGCCGAAGACTATGACAGTGCTGTGAACCAACTCAATGAACCCTGGCCGGATCTCGTCCTGCTTGACTGGATGCTTCCCGGCGGCTCGGGTCTACAGTTTATTAAGCATCTCAAGCGCGAAGCCATGACACGGGACATCCCCGTGATGATGCTGACGGCGAGGGGAGAAGAGGAAGATCGCGTCCGGGGTCTGGAAACCGGTGCGGATGACTATATTACCAAGCCGTTTTCTCCCAAGGAGCTGGTGGCGCGTATTAAAGCTGTGCTGCGTCGAATTTCCCCCATGGCGGTGGAAGAGGTGATTGAGATGCAGGGGCTGAGTCTTGATCCCACTTCGCATCGCGTGATGACCGGCGAAGAACCGCTGGATATGGGGCCGACCGAATTCAAACTGTTGCACTTCTTTATGACTCACCCCGAACGCGTATACAGTCGTGAACAACTCCTCAATCATGTCTGGGGAACCAATGTCTACGTGGAAGACCGGACAGTTGATGTGCATATCCGCCGATTACGTAAAGCGCTGGAGCACAGCGGACACGATCGTATGGTGCAGACAGTTCGCGGGACGGGATATCGTTTTTCGACCCGCTTTTGACTGACAAGAATCAGGGCCTGATGGATTAGGCCGTTTATGGAGTAAGACGTTTGCTAGAACGATTGTCATGGAAAAGGTTGGTACTGGAGCTGATCCTGTGCTGCATACCGGCATTTATCCTTAGCGCTTTTTTCGGTTACCTGCCCTGGTTTTTACTGGCGTCGGTAACGGGCCTGCTTATCTGGCATTTCTGGAATTTATTACGTTTATCCTGGTGGTTATGGGTCGACAGAAGTATGACGCCGCCACCGGGGCGAGGCAGTTGGGAGCCGTTGTTATATGGGCTGCATCAAATGCAGCTTCGCAACAAAAAGCGCCGTCGAGAACTGGGTAACCTGATTAAACGTTTTCGCAGCGGGGCGGAATCCCTACCCGACGCGGTGGTGTTGACCACCGAAGAAGGCGGTATCTTCTGGTGTAACGGACTGGCTCAGCAGGTTCTGGGACTGCGTTGGCCGGACGATAGCGGGCAAAATATTCTTAACCTGCTGCGCTACCCGGAATTCACACAATATCTGAAAACGCGCGATTTTAGCCGGCCAATCAATCTGGTGCTCAATACCGGACGGCATCTGGAAATTCGCGTGATGCCCTATACCGATAAGCAATTGTTGATGGTGGCGCGCGACGTTACCCAGATGCACCAACTGGAAGGTTCACGGCGTAACTTTTTCGCCAACGCCAGCCATGAGCTGCGCACACCGCTGACGGTGCTGCAAGGCTACCTGGAAATGATGCAGGAGCATCCGCTGGAAGGGACAACGCGCGAAAAAGCGCTGCATACCATGCGTGAACAAACGTACCGTATGGAAGGTCTGGTGAAACAGCTGCTGACGCTGTCAAAAATTGAAGCTGCGCCGACGTTGCAGCTGAATGAGAAAGTCGATGTGCCCATGATGCTGCGCGTGATCGAGCACGAAGCGCAAACCCTGAGCCAGCATAAACATACGTTTACCTTTGATGTCGATAACAGCCTGAACGTGCGAGGCAACGAGGAGCAGTTGCGTAGCGCTATCTCGAATCTCGTGTACAACGCGGTTAACCACACACCAGCGGGAACGCACATTACCGTACGCTGGCAGCATGTGGCGTCGGGGGCGGAGTTTTGCGTGGAAGACAACGGTCCGGGCATTGCCCCCGAGCATATACCACGTTTGACCGAGCGTTTTTATCGTGTGGATAAGGCGAGATCGCGACAAACGGGCGGTAGCGGGCTGGGTCTGGCTATCGTGAAACATGCGCTGCATCATCACGACAGCCGTTTGAACATCGAAAGCGAACCAGGCAAAGGGACGCGATTTAGTTTCATGATCCCGGAACGTTTCATTGCCAAAAGTAACGGCTAAGACGTATTCGTAAGATAATCTTTCCAAAAGCCAGCGCAAGCTGGTTTTTTTTATGTGGTCAATAGATGCCTCCTGAATTTTACGACGTTTGATTGTTTTTTGTTCGAATTATTACCCATACCTTTTTCCATGAAATGGTTTTTTGTGCTAACCCTATTTTTCATATCGCTATATTGTTCTGGTTTTTGGATCCCACCTTGCTTTAAAACGTTATAAGCGTTTAAATTGCGCTCCAGGTGCTGTCATACCGACTGCATTTACGCGGTAAATCGAAAAACTATTCTTCGCCGCGCCAGGTCGGGAGTGTTTCCCGCTGGAATTGAGCAAAAATGCCGCTGTATTGTCCCCCAGGGAAAGGCAAAAATTTACTATTTTCAACACCACATCCACAGGCAGTAAGACTTTATGACCCATCAGTTAAAATCGCGCGATATTATCGCTTTGGGATTTATGACATTTGCACTGTTCGTTGGTGCAGGTAACATCATCTTCCCCCCAATGGTTGGTTTGCAGGCAGGTGAACACGTCTGGACTGCGGCTTTTGGCTTTTTGATTACCGCCGTTGGCCTGCCGGTACTTACCGTTGTCGCGCTGGCGAAAGTCGGCGGTGGTGTGGACCGACTGAGCACGCCTATCGGTAAAGTTGCCGGTCTGCTGCTGGCGACCGTTTGCTATCTGGCCGTTGGGCCGTTATTTGCTACCCCGCGTACCGCGACGGTCTCTTTCGAAGTCGGGATTGCACCGCTGACTGGTGACTCTGCGCTGCCGCTGTTTATCTATAGTGTTATCTATTTCGCGATTGTCATTCTGGTTTCGCTTTATCCAGGCAAACTGCTGGATACGGTGGGTAATTTCCTGGCACCGCTGAAAATCCTGGCGCTGGTGGTCCTGTCTGTCGCTGCAATCGTCTGGCCTGCAGGCCCGATCAGTAATGCGATGGAAGCCTATCAAACTGCGGCGTTTTCTAATGGCTTCGTGAACGGGTATCTGACCATGGATACGCTGGGCGCGATGGTGTTTGGTATTGTTATCGTTAACGCCGCTCGCTCGCGTGGTGTTACTGAAGCGCGTCTGCTGACCCGTTACACCGTTTGGGCGGGTTTAATGGCGGGTGTGGGCTTAACGCTGCTGTATCTCGCGCTGTTCCGTCTGGGTTCAGATAGCGCGATTCTGGTCGATCAGTCTGCTAACGGCGCGGCGATTCTGCATGCGTATGTTCAGCACACCTTTGGCGGTGCAGGAAGCTTCCTGCTGGCGGCGCTGATTTTCATCGCTTGTCTGGTCACCGCGGTTGGCCTGACCTGCGCCTGCGCAGAGTTCTTTGCCCAGTACGTTCCACTGTCTTATCGTACGCTGGTATTTATCCTCGGCGGCTTCTCGATGGTGGTTTCTAACCTGGGTCTGAGCCATCTGATTCAGATCTCTATTCCGGTGCTGACGGCTATCTATCCGCCATGTATCGCACTGGTTGTATTAAGCTTTACCCGCTCATGGTGGCATAATTCTTCCCGCGTCATTGCACCTGCGATGTTTATCAGCCTGATTTTTGGTATCCTTGATGGCATTAAAGCTTCTGCAATTGGCGACGTGTTACCGGCCTGGACCCAGCGTTTACCGCTGGCGGAGCAGGGGCTGGCGTGGTTGATGCCAACAGTCGTGATGGTGGTCCTGGCAGTTATCTGGGATCGCGCCGCGGGTCGACAAGTGACCTCCAGCGCACACTAATATCACTGACAATAAGTTTTAACCACGGGGCTATTAACATGGCCCCGTGGTTTTTTTATTGTGTTAACAGGTTAGGAATCGATGGAAAGTAATAACAAGCTAAAGCGTGGGCTGAGCACCCGGCACATCCGCTTTATGGCATTAGGTTCAGCAATTGGTACCGGGCTGTTTTACGGCTCGGCCGACGCCATCAAAATGGCGGGGCCAAGCGTGTTGCTGGCCTATATTATCGGCGGTGTCGCAGCGTACATTATTATGCGTGCGCTGGGCGAAATGTCTGTTCATAACCCGGCAGCCAGCTCCTTCTCGCGCTATGCGCAGGAAAACCTCGGACCGCTGGCAGGCTACATTACCGGCTGGACCTACTGTTTTGAAATCCTGATTGTCGCCATTGCCGACGTGACAGCCTTCGGCATATACATGGGCGTCTGGTTCCCGGCGGTACCGCACTGGATTTGGGTACTCAGCGTGGTGCTGATTATCTGCGCCATCAACCTGATGAGCGTGAAGGTGTTTGGTGAGCTGGAGTTCTGGTTCTCGTTCTTCAAAGTCGCCACCATTATCATCATGATTGTTGCCGGTTTCGGTATCATCATTTGGGGGATTGGCAACGGCGGACAACCAACCGGTATCCATAACTTATGGAGCAACGGTGGCTTCTTCAGCAACGGCTGGCTCGGCATGGTGATGTCGCTGCAAATGGTGATGTTTGCCTATGGCGGGATTGAGATTATCGGGATTACCGCAGGCGAAGCCAAAGATCCGGAAAAATCTATTCCGCGCGCCATCAATTCCGTACCAATGCGTATCCTGGTGTTTTATGTGGGGACGCTGTTCGTCATTATGTCTATCTACCCGTGGAACCAGGTGGGTACCGACGGTAGCCCGTTCGTTATGACGTTCCAGCATATGGGTATTACCTTTGCTGCCGGAATCCTCAACTTTGTGGTTCTGACTGCGTCGCTGTCGGCTATTAACTCTGACGTCTTCGGTGTGGGGCGTATGCTGCACGGCATGGCGGAGCAGGGCAGTGCCCCGAAAATGTTCGCCAAGACGTCGCGTCGTGGCGTGCCATGGGTGACGGTAATGGTGATGACTATCGCGCTGCTGTTTGCGGTGTATCTTAACTACATCATGCCGGAAAACGTCTTCCTGGTGATCGCCTCTTTGGCGACTTTCGCCACGGTATGGGTGTGGATTATGATCCTGTTGTCGCAGATTGCTTTCCGTCGTCGTCTGCCGCCGGAAGAGGTCAAAGCGCTGAAATTTAAAGTACCGGGTGGGGTAACGACGACTGTTGTTGGCCTAATTTTCCTGGTCTTTATCATCGCGCTCATCGGCTATCATCCGGATACCCGCATTTCGCTGTACGTCGGCTTTGCGTGGATTGTTCTGCTGCTGGTCGGCTGGGGATTCAAGCGCCGTCGCGAGCGCCAACTGGCTGAAGCACAGTAATATTTTTGCCGGGTAGCTTTGCGTTACCCGGCAATTTTCTCCTCCCCCGAACTCCTCCCCCAATAAACGTTAAGATGATGAGTGATCCTGCACTTCGCTATGGCAAGGTGACGTCATTATCATCAAAGGGGATACGTGATGTTGAACGCCTGGCACCTTCCGGTTGCCCCATTTGTTAAGCAAAACAAAGATCAACTGACGATTACATTATGGTTGGCGGGGGAAAATCCACCCCAGCGGGTGACGCTACGCGCAGAAAATGATAACGAAGAGATTTCGCTGGCTATGCACAAGCAGCGCAGCCAGCCGCAGCCGGGCGTGACCGCGTGGCGAGCGGCGATCGATCTCTCCAGCGGGCAGCCTCGTCGACGCTATAGCTTTAAATTACTTTGGCTCGATCGTCAGCTGTGGTTCACCCCACAGGGATTCAGCCGTTTTCCGCCTGCGCGTCTGGAGCAGTTTGCGGTTGATGTGCCGGATAACGGTCCGCAGTGGGTTGCCGATCAGATTTTCTATCAAATTTTCCCGGACCGTTTTGCCCGCAGCCAGTCGCGTGAAGCGGGCCAGGATAACGTCTATTACCACCACGCCGCCGGACACGACATCTTACGGCGCGAATGGGATGAACCGCTTACGGCTCAGGCCGGTGGCTCCACGTTCTATGGCGGTGATTTGGACGGCATCAGCGAAAAGCTACCGTACCTGAAAACGTTAGGGGTCACGGCGCTGTACCTGAATCCTGTATTTACCGCCCCGAGCGTGCATAAATACGATACCGAAGATTACCGTCATGTTGATCCGCAATTTGGCGGCGACAGGGCGCTACTGCGTCTGCGGCACAACACCCAACAGCAGGGCATGCGTCTGATTCTCGACGGCGTCTTTAACCATAGCGGCGATTCGCACGCCTGGTTTGACCGACATAATCGGGGGACGGACGGGGCGTGCCATAATCCAGAATCCCCCTGGCGCGACTGGTATCATTTCTCAGCCGACGGCGTTGCGCTCGACTGGCTGGGATATTCCAGCCTGCCCAAGCTGGACTTTTCTTCGGAAAGCCTGGTGAATGAAATTTATCGCGGTGAAGACAGTATCGTCCGCCACTGGCTGAAAGCGCCGTGGAGTATGGACGGCTGGCGTCTTGATGTGGTGCACATGCTGGGAGAGGCCGGAGGCGCACGTAACAACCTACAACATGTGGCCGGAATTACGCAGGCGGCAAAAGAAACCCAGCCAGAGGCGTATGTGGTGGGTGAGCATTTTGGCGATGCGCGCCAGTGGTTGCAGGCTGATGCAGAAGATGCCGCCATGAACTATCGCGGCTTTACTTTCCCCCTCTGGGGATTCCTCGCCAATACCGATATCTCATACGACCCGCAATCCATTGATGCCCAGACCTGTATGGCGTGGATGGATAACTACCGCGCGGGGTTGTCGCATCAGCAACAGCTGCGGATGTTTAATCAGCTCGACAGCCACGATACCGCCCGCTTTAAATCTCTGCTCGGTAAAGACGTCGCACGGTTACCGCTAGCGGTGGTATGGCTGTTTACCTGGCCTGGCGTGCCCTGTATTTACTACGGTGACGAAGTGGGGCTGGACGGGAACAACGATCCTTTTTGTCGCAAACCGTTCCCGTGGCAGCCTGAAAAACAGGACGCTACTCTGCTGGCGTTGTATCAGCGGCTGGCAAAATTACGCCACCAGAATCAGGCGCTTCGCCACGGTGGTTGCCAGGTGATTTACGCCGAGGATAACGTGGTGGTGTTTGTTCGCGTGCTAAACCGACAGCGCGTACTGGTGGCGATTAACCGTGGCCACGCTTGTGAAGTGGTCCTGCCAGCCTCGCCATTACTGAGCGTGAGTCAATGGCAGCACAAAGAGGGCAACGGTATGCTTACCGACGATATCCTGACGCTGCCGGCGATTTCCGCCTCGGTATGGATAGGTCATTGATATAAGCGCGCAATCTCCGGGCTTGCCAGCAGCGTTTCCCGCCACCAGCGCTGTGCCAGCCCATCGCGGTTATTGCGCCATGCCATATAAGCCACGTCTTTTTGGCGAAATGAGATAACCGTTTTTTCCACCAGCTCACCCGTGGTAAGCCACGGGCTGGCAATATGGCGGGGGAGAAATCCGCAGCCCATACCGGCCCGCAGTAGCATCACCTTACTGTGGAAGTCATCGACGCGGATTTGCGCCTGTTCCTCCATCAGATTGGTTTGTAACGGATGGCAGAAGCGGGCGCTGTCGCTGATAACAATCGCGCGATGCAGGCATAACTGTTCGTTGGTCAGGCCGTCTGCTGCTGCGGCCAGCGGATGCTCAGGCGCAACGACAAACACATTGTCCAACGTGCCGAGCATTTTATAGGACCAGGCTGCAGACGTTGGCGGTTCATTAATTGCCCCCAGAATAATATCGGCTCCATTATGGGTCAGTTCCTCCCAGGAGCCCGCCAGCGTATGGTGGGTAAAACTGAGGCGAGTTTGCTTATTCAGCGCATGAAATTCATCAATAATGGGCAACAGCGCAGCGAAAGGGAAGGAGTCGTCCAGCGCAATTGCCAGCTCTTTTTCCCAGCCTGAACTCAGCTGTACCGCCTGTTTTTCGAGATCTTTTGCCGCATTCAGCAGCAAACGCCCTTTTTCCAGCATCATCTGTCCGGTATCGGTAAATTTTGCCCGGTGCCCGGAACGGTCAAGCAGCTCGATATTCAAATCGCTTTCCAGCTTCTGAATCATATAGCTGAGTGCGGCAGGGGTTTTAAACAGCGACTCGGCCGCTGCGGCAAATGAACCCTGTTTGTCGAGAGCGTCGAGAATAAGCAAAACATCCAGATTAATGCGCATAAGCAGAAAATATCCTGAAAATTAAACCCTTCTGTTGTACCGAATGAAGAAAAACAATGCCAGTGAATAAATTAGATGAGTCATGCGCATTTTTTTGATGTTGTTTAGGATATATCGCAACACAAAATTAATAGTTTCACAGGATGGTAAGTTTTCTTTAATAACTCGTTAGAAATTTCCCGCTATACTCAACAAGCTTTCTGATTCAGGATCCTGCTGCTGACGGCAGATACAGACCGTTGCCTTTTAACTTATTGATTAAGAAGGTGTGCTATGTCTATTCGGGAACTGATTGACCCTCAAAACTCTACGCTTATTTTTATTGATCATCAGCCGCAAATGTCATTCGGTGTGGCGAATATTGATCGCCAGACTTTAAAAAATAATACCGTGGCATTAGCGAAAACCGGGAAAATATTCAATATTCCGGTGATTTATACTTCTGTAGAAACTAAAAGTTTTAGCGGATATATCTGGCCGGAATTGTTAGCGGTTCATCCTGATGTCAAACCCATTGAACGCACCTCAATGAACTCCTGGGAAGATGCGGCGTTTGTGAAAGCGGTGGAAGCGACCGGGCGTAAAAAACTGATTATCTCCGCGCTGTGGACCGAAGTATGCCTGACTTTTCCGGCGCTGATGGCACTGGAGGCAGGCTATGAAGTTTATGTGGTAACGGATACCTCCGGCGGCACGTCCGTAGATGCTCATGAGCGTTCTATCGACCGCATGGTACAGGCTGGTGCCGTACCCGTAACCTGGCAACAGGTTCTTCTCGAGTACCAGCGCGACTGGTCCCGCAAAGAAACCTACGACGCCGTAATGGATCTGGTACGCGAGCACAGCGGTGCCTACGGTATGGGCGTGGATTATGCCTATACCATGGTGCATGGCGCGCCGGAACGTAAAGCTTAAATACACGTCATCCTTCATGTTGCATCTTTGTTGGCTTCGCTTGCGTCCCCCGGTCACTTACTTATGTAAGCTCCCGGGGATCCACAACATTGCCGCCTCGATGCACCATGAATGATTTTGTGTATTACTTTCCAGGCCTAAGCGGCCTGTTTCCTGTCAACAAGGAACCCTTCATGGCGCAGAACAAACATGTGACGTTGGTAATTACTCACACTCTGCTACCTGAGCAGGCGCAGCGGTATGAGCAGTGGCTGGGGAAAATCATGCCTGTAGCGGCTGAATTTCCCGGTCATCTCGGGGCGAACGTGATTCGCCCAGCAGATGGCAACAACCTGTGGAACATCATTATCCGCTTCGACACGCTTGAGCATCTGTATAGCTGGACCCAGTCCGATACGCGCCGTGTGTTGGTCGAAGAGATTGCTCCACTGCTGGCTGAAGGTGACAAAACCGAAATTCGCACCGAAGCAGCATTCTGGTTTACGCCACCCGCACCCCATGTACGACAGCCCAAACGCTGGAAACAGTTTCTGATAACCCTGCTGGTGATATTTCCAAGCACCAATCTGGTGCCGTGGTTGACCGGCATTGTGCTGCCTGCAATGAAGGGCTCGTTACTCCTGCATCTCATCAATGATGCCTTTGTGGTTGCGCTGGTGGTCTGGTTCTGGATGCCCATCGTAACCCGTCTGTTTGCCGGATGGCTGAAAAAAGCCTGACCGGTATCTCAGGAGATTGTTATGTCTCAAACTGCCACACTGATTCTGACTCACGGAAAAATTCATACTCTCGACAGACAAAGTCCTCAGGTCGAGGCGGTGGCGATCGCCAACGGAAAGATTCTGGCGACCGGTAGCCACGAACGGGTAATGAGCTTTGCCGCTGAAGGGACGCAAGTTGTCGATCTGCAAGGGCATACGGTGATCCCTGGCCTGAACGATTCGCACCTGCACCTTATTCGTGGTGGACTGAATTACAACCTGGAATTGCGTTGGGAGGGCGTGCCGTCACTGGCGGACGCGCTACGCATGCTCAAAGACCAGGCTGACAGAACGCCGTCGCCACAATGGGTACGCGTGGTGGGCGGCTGGAGTGAATTCCAGTTTGCCGAACGTCGCATGCCAACCCTCGAAGAACTGAATGAAGCCGCTCCTGATACTCCGGTTTTTGTTCTGCATCTCTACGACCGGGCTTTGCTCAACCGCGCCGCGCTGAAAGCGGTTGGCTATACCAAAGCGACGCCGGAACCGGCGGGCGGTGAGATTGTGCGTGATAGCAACGGCAACCCGACCGGAATGCTGATCGCTAAACCGAACGCGATGATCCTTTACTCGACGCTGGCAAAGGGACCAAAACTGCCGCTGGAAATGCAGGTTAACTCGACCCGTCAGTTTATGCGCGAGCTGAACCGTCTGGGACTGACCAGCGCCATCGATGCGGGCGGCGGGTTCCAGAACTACCCGGAAGATTACGAGATCATTGAGCAGTTACACGCCAACAAACAGATGACGGTGCGTATTGCCTACAACCTGTTTACCCAGCGTCCGAAGCAGGAACTGGAAGACTTTGAACGCTGGACCGATATGCTCAAGCCAGGGCAGGGAACCGACTTCTATCGTGCCAATGGGGCAGGGGAAATGCTGGTTTTCTCGGCCGCGGATTTTGAAGACTTCCTCCAGCCACGCCCGGATCTGCCGGAAGGTATGGAAGATGAGCTGGAGCGCGTGGTGCGACACCTGGTTGAGCACCGCTGGCCGTTCCGCTTGCATGCTACCTACGATGAATCCATCAGCCGAATGCTGGACGTGTTTGAGAAGGTAAATCGTGATATCCCGTTCAATGGTCTGCACTGGTTCTTCGATCACGCCGAAACGATTACCGAACGGAATATCGAGCGTGTAAAAGCGCTGGGGGGCGGGATAGCGGTTCAGCACCGCATGGCGTTCCAGGGCGAATATTTTGTCGATCGCTACGGTAAAGATGCGGTCAAACATACACCGCCGGTGGCGAAAATGCTGGCGGCTGACGTTCCGGTCGGACTGGGGACTGACGCCACACGCGTGGCCAGCTACAACCCGTGGACCGCGCTCTACTGGCTGGTTTCGGGCCGTACCGTTGGTGGTATGGCGATGTACGATGATAACAATCGCCTGCCACGCGATGTGGCACTGGAACTGTGGACGGCCGGTAGCGCCTGGTTCTCCAGCGAACAGGGTAAGAAAGGGCGCATCGAGAAAGATCAACTGGCCGACCTGGTGGTGCTGTCCAAAGATTACTTCAGCGTGCCGGAAGAAGAGATTAAAGGTATTGAGTCGGTAATGACCATTGTTGATGGCAAAGTGGTTTACGCCGCCGGGCATTTCACCCCGCTGGCACCACCTGCTATTCCGATTGTGCCGGACTGGTCGCCGGTAGTGAAGGTGCCGGGGCACTATCGCTCAGCGCCACCTGCTGCGGCGAAAATTGGCGCAATGGTGCAGATGCACCAGTGCTGCGGTAGCTGCGGTGTACACGGTCACCAGCATGATATTGCGCGGAAATCGGGGATTCCGGTGTCAGATGACCGGGCTTTCTGGGGCGCGCTTGGCTGCTCCTGCTTCGCGTTTTAATTGTGGTTTGGATAAGCGTATCGTCACTGGCGATACTAACGGAAAGTGACGCAATCGCTTATCTGATCTGCGAACAATAAAAAAGGCCCGCATTTGCGGGCCTTTCGTCGATTCATGCCAATTACAGGCTGGAAACGTTCTCGGTCAGGTATTTTGCCACGCCGTCCGGAGACGCGTTCATACCTTCTTTACCTTTTTCCCACTGTGCCGGGCAAACGTCGCCGTGCTCTTCGTGGAACTGCAGCGCGTCAACCATGCGCAGCATTTCGTCGATGTTACGACCCAGCGGCAGATCGTTAACCACCTGGTGGCGAACAACGCCGTTAGCGTCGATCAGGAAAGAACCGCGCAGCGCAACGCCCGCTTCCGGGTGCTCGATGCCGTAGGCTTTCTGGATTTCGCGTTTGATGTCAGCAACCATTGCGTATTTCACTGCACCGATGCCGCCTTTGTCGACAGGGGTGTTACGCCATGCGTTGTGGACAAATTCAGAGTCGAAGGAAACACCAACAACTTCAACGCCGCGCTTCTGGAATTCTTCGTAACGTTTGTCGAATGCGATCAGTTCAGACGGGCAAACGAAGGTGAAGTCCATCGGCCAGAAGAACAGAACGGTGGTTTTACCGTTGGTATGCTGTTTGAAGTTGAAGTTTTCAACGATCTCACCGCTACCCAGTACCGCAGCTGCTGTGAAATCCGGAGCCTGACGAGTTACCAGTACCATATAATTCTCCTGCAAAGTTAAGGGGTTTTTGGAACGCAACGCGGGCCAGTATAGAGAGTGTTCGGGAATAAGACAAAGAGGCGCTGGCAATCAATGAGACAGGTTTTGTCTATCAATCTTTTGCCGGACGGTGGCTACTGCTTATCCGGCGGGGAATACGGGCTGCGATCAAAGGGTTTTGCACCGCGCCTGTTCCATCATTTGCGGATAAAACTGCCAGAATCGTTCTTCTAACGCATCGTAATGCGTATCGAGGTCATACCATGAGTCGCGTAGGGCATCGAGCCGTGGACGGCGGCTGGCCATGCCGTTCAGGACGTTCTGGATAAAATCCATGTCCCGGTAGCGCTCAAGCCATTTCTCTGACCATATATAGTTGTTCAGATTGATAAAGCGCGGCGGCGATTCCGGCAAAATAGTGGTTACCTGAGTACGGGCATAGCGCACAAAGTCCGTCAGCGGGAAGTCAGGTGAGATTTCCGACCAATGGCGCGACAGAAAATGATCCCACATAACGTCCAGCGTAATCGGCGCGACGCGGCGCGTTTCGCTACGAAACCACTCTTTGGCTTCACGCACCTGCGGTAAGTTATCGGTCATCACATCGATACGACGATGCATAAAGATGCCTGCTACCACATCAGGCGAGTAGTGCGTTTCCGGATTACCCCGGACAAAATCGGCCAGCAGATTGCCGGAAAGCGAGCTATCGGCAAGGTGAGCGAGATGCAAATGTGCAAGAAAATTCATAGTTAAACGTTTATCCAGAGGGGTAAAGGTTGCAGGGAGAACGCCCCGGCACTAGACTACCCGCCTCTTATTTTAGTCTGAGTCAGTGTCATGCGCGTTACCGATTTCACCTTTGAATTACCCGAATCCCTGATTGCCCACTATCCGCAAGCTGAGCGCAGTAGCTGCCGCTTGCTGTCTTTGGACGGGCCGACGGGCGCGCTGACGCACGGTACTTTCACCGATTTGCTCGATAAGCTCAACCCTGGAGATTTGCTGGTCTTTAACAACACCCGCGTCATTCCTGCGCGTCTGTTTGGTCGTAAAGCTAGCGGCGGCAAGATTGAAGTGCTGGTCGAACGTATGCTGGATGACAAACGTATTCTGGCGCATATTCGTGCCTCGAAAGCGCCGAAACCGGGTGCCGAGCTGCTGCTGGGCGACGACGAAAGTATTAAGGCGACGATGGTCGCCCGCCATGACGCGCTGTTTGAAGTTGAGTTTAACGACGAACGCAGCGTGCTGGATATCCTCAACGCCATCGGCCATATGCCGTTGCCGCCGTATATCGACCGTCCGGATGAAGACGCCGACCGCGAGCTGTACCAGACCGTATACAGCGAAAAACCGGGTGCCGTCGCTGCACCGACCGCGGGTCTGCATTTTGACGATCCGCTGCTGGCTAAACTGCGCGATAAAGGCATTGAAATGGCGTTCGTCACCCTGCACGTTGGCGCGGGTACTTTCCAGCCGGTGCGCGTAGACACCATCGAAGACCACATTATGCATTCCGAATATGCGGAAGTGCCGCAGGATGTGGTGGACGCGGTGCTGGCGGCGAAAGCGCGCGGTAATCGCGTGATTGCGGTAGGTACCACCTCCGTGCGTTCGCTGGAAAGTGCGGCGCAGGCGGCCAAAAACGATCTCATCGAGCCGTTCTTCGGCGATACACAAATCTTTATTTATCCAGGCTATAAATATCAGGTGATTGATGCCCTGGTAACCAACTTCCACCTGCCGGAATCGACGCTGATTATGCTGGTTTCCGCATTTGCTGGTTATAAAAACACCATGCACGCCTATCATGAAGCGGTAAAAGCGGAATATCGCTTTTTTAGTTACGGGGATGCCATGTTTATCACGTACAATCCGCAGGCTATTTCTGAGCGACCGTGAGAAGGCTATCTCACTTGCCATTTTGATGTCGGGCAGTGCTCGCCATCCTCTCGTACTGCGTGTACGCTCCGGTGGCTGTGCGCTGGTCGCCCCCAAACTGGCTGCGCCGATTGCGCCTTCGCCAGTGGGTTAATATATTTTTACTCCGTGGAGTGATTCCGTGGGGAAAGTTTAATCATCAGACTGTCTCTCTGATGCAGGAGAAAAAATGAAATTTGAACTGGATACCACAGACGGTCGCGCTCGCCGCGGCCGCCTGGTTTTTGAACGTGGCGTAGTAGAAACGCCTGCTTTTATGCCGGTCGGTACTTACGGCACCGTGAAAGGCATGACGCCGGAAGAAGTTGAAGCAACCGGCGCACAGATCATCCTCGGCAACACCTTCCACCTGTGGCTGCGCCCGGGTCAGGAAATCATGAAACTGCACGGCGATCTGCACGATTTCATGCAGTGGAAAGGGCCGATCCTCACCGACTCCGGCGGCTTCCAGGTGTTCAGCCTGGGCGATATCCGTAAGATAACCGAGCAGGGCGTGCATTTCCGTAACCCGATCAACGGCGATCCGATTTTCCTCGATCCCGAGAAGTCGATGGAGATTCAATACGATCTCGGTTCCGATATCGTGATGATCTTCGACGAATGTACACCGTATCCGGCCGACTGGGACTATGCTAAACGCTCAATGGAGATGTCTTTGCGTTGGGCGAAGCGCAGCCGTGACCGTTTTGATAGTCTCGGCAACAAAAATGCGCTTTTTGGCATCATTCAGGGCAGTGTTTACGAAGATTTACGTGATATCTCCGTCAAAGGTCTGGTAGATATAGGCTTTGATGGCTACGCTGTCGGCGGTTTGGCTGTCGGTGAGCCGAAGGAAGATATGCACCGCATTCTGGAACATGTTTGCCCGCAGATTCCGGCAGATAAACCGCGTTACCTGATGGGCGTCGGCAAACCAGAAGATCTGGTTGAAGGCGTGCGTCGCGGTATCGATATGTTTGACTGCGTGATGCCAACGCGAAATGCCCGTAATGGTCATTTGTTTGTGACTGATGGCGTGGTAAAAATTCGTAACGCGAAACATAAAAGCGACACCAGTCCGCTCGATGCTGAGTGTGATTGTTACACCTGTCGCAATTATTCGCGCGCTTACTTGCATCATCTCGACCGTTGCAACGAAATATTGGGCGCGCGACTCAACACGATTCATAACCTTCGCTACTACCAGCGTTTGATGGCGGGTTTACGCAAGGCTATTGAAGAGGGTAAATTAGAGAGCTTCGTGACCGATTTTTACCAACGTCAGGGTAGACCAGTTCCACCTGTGAACGTTGATTAATTTTAATAATGAGGGAATTTGAATGAGCTTTTTTATTTCTGATGCGGTAGCGGCAACAGGTGCTCCGGCGCAGGGCAGCCCGATGTCTCTGATTCTGATGCTGGTGGTGTTTGGTCTGATTTTCTATTTTATGATCCTGCGCCCACAGCAAAAGCGTACCAAAGAACACAAGAACCTGATGAACTCCATTGCGAAAGGCGATGAAGTACTGACTAACGGTGGTCTGGTGGGTCGCGTGACTAAAGTAGCAGAATCTGGCTACATCGCTATCGCGCTGAACGACACCACTGAAGTGGTTATCAAACGTGATTTCGTAGCTGCCGTTCTGCCGAAAGGCACCATGAAGGCGCTGTAATTTATTGTTTTCCCAAAGGGAACTACCGTGTTAAACCGTTATCCTTTGTGGAAGTATGTCATGCTGATCGTCGTTATTGTCGTCGGTCTGCTCTATGCGCTTCCCAACCTGTATGGTGAGGATCCGGCTGTTCAAATCACTGGCGTGCGCGGTGCCGCCGCCAGTGAGCAAACGCTGATCCAGGTCCAGAAAACGTTACAAGAAGATAAAATCACACCTAAGTCTGTGGCTCTGGAAGAGGGTGCTATTCTCGCGCGCTTCGACTCCACTGATACCCAACTGCGCGCACGTGAAGTATTAATGGGCGTACTGGGCGATCAGTACGTCGTGGCGCTTAACCTAGCTCCGGCAACCCCGCGCTGGCTGGCTGCCATTCACGCCGAACCGATGAAACTCGGTCTTGACCTGCGTGGCGGCGTTCACTTCCTGATGGAAGTGGATATGGACACCGCGCTGAGTAAGTTGCAGGAACAAAATATCGATAGCCTGCGCAGCGATCTGCGTGAAAAAGGCATTCCTTATACTACTGTTCGCAAAGAAGATAACTACGGTCTGAGCATCACTTTCCGTGATAGCAGCGCCCGTGATGAAGCTATCTCTTACCTGAGCAAACGTCACCAGGATCTGGTTATTTCCAGCCAGGGCAGCAATGCTCTGCGTGCGGTAATGACCGATGCGCGCCTGAGCGAAGCCCGTGAATACGCGGTACAGCAGAACATCAACATTCTGCGTAATCGTGTTAACCAACTGGGTGTTGCTGAGCCGGTGGTACAACGCCAGGGGGCTGACCGCATTGTGGTCGAACTGCCGGGTATTCAGGATACCGCGCGTGCGAAAGAAATTCTGGGCGCAACCGCGACGCTGGAGTTCCGTCTGGTAAACACCAACGTTGACCAGTCCGCTGCGGCATCGGGTCGTGTTCCGGGTGATTCGGAAGTGAAACAGTCTCGTGAAGGCCAGCCGGTTGTGCTGTACAAACGCGTGATTCTGACCGGTGACCATATCACCGACTCTACTTCCAGCCAGGACGAATACAATCAGCCGCAGGTTAACATCTCGCTGGATAGCGCAGGTGGTAACATCATGTCCAACTTCACTAAGGACAACATCGGTAAGCCGATGGCGACCCTGTTTGTGGAGTACAAAGACAGCGGTAAGAAAGATGCTAACGGTCGTGCAGTACTGGTGAAACAGGAAGAGGTGATTAACATCGCCAATATCCAGTCTCGTCTGGGTAACAGCTTCCGTATCACCGGTATCAACAACCCGAACGAAGCACGCCAGCTTTCCCTGCTGTTACGTGCCGGTGCGTTGATTGCGCCAATTCAGATTGTTGAAGAACGTACCATCGGCCCAACCCTGGGTATGCAGAACATTAAACAGGGTCTGGAAGCATGTCTGGCCGGTCTGGTGGTGTCTATCCTGTTCATGATCTTCTTCTATAAGAAGTTCGGTCTGATTGCGACCAGTGCGCTGATTGCTAACCTGGTGCTGATTGTCGGTATTATGTCGTTGCTGCCGGGTGCTACGCTGAGTATGCCGGGGATTGCGGGGATCGTCTTAACCCTTGCTGTCGCGGTCGATGCGAACGTACTGATCAACGAACGTATCAAAGAAGAGTTGAGTAACGGGCGTTCGGTGCAGCAGGCCATCAATGAAGGTTATGCGGGCGCATTTAGCTCCATCTTTGATGCGAACATTACGACGCTGATCAAGGTCATCATCCTGTACGCAGTGGGCACCGGGGCAATTAAAGGGTTCGCGATTACTACCGGTATTGGTGTGGCGACGTCGATGTTTACCGCGATTGTCGGTACACGTGCCATCGTAAACCTGCTGTATGGCGGCAAGCGCGTCAAAAAGCTGTCAATCTGAGGAGTGCGAAGTGGCACAGGAATATACTGTTGAACAATTGAACCACGGCCGTAAAGTCTGGGACTTTATGCGCTGGGACTACTGGGCTTTCGGCATTTCAGGTTTCCTGCTGATTGCGGCCATCGTGGTGATGGGCGTACGTGGGTTTAACTGGGGTCTCGATTTCACCGGTGGTACGGTTATTGAAATCACGCTGGAAAAACCGGCCGATATGGACGTGATGCGCGATGCGCTGGAGAAAGCGGGCTTCGTTGATCCGCTTCTGCAGAACTTCGGCAGCAGCCACGACATTATGGTACGTATGCCGCCAACTGAAGGTGCAGACGGCGGTCAGGTGCTGGGTAGTAAAGTGTTGAGTGTGATTAACGAATCCACCAACCAAAACGCCGCGGTGAAGCGAATTGAATTCGTGGGTCCGAGCGTGGGTGCAGACCTGGCACAAACCGGTGCGATGGCGCTGATGGCTGCGTTGATCTCCATCCTGGTGTACGTCGGTTTCCGTTTTGAGTGGCGACTGGCGGCAGGGGTAGTTATCGCGCTGGCGCACGACGTGATTATCACACTTGGGATCCTGTCGTTGTTCCATATCGAGATTGACCTGACTATCGTCGCATCACTGATGTCGGTAATCGGTTACTCGCTGAACGACAGTATCGTTGTATCTGACCGTATTCGTGAAAACTTCCGCAAAATTCGTCGCGGTACGCCTTACGAAATCTTTAACGTGTCACTGACTCAAACGCTGCACCGTACGTTGATTACGTCCGGTACAACGTTGATGGTTATTCTGATGCTGTTCCTGTTCGGTGGTCCGGTACTGGAAGGATTCTCACTGACGATGCTGATCGGTGTTTCCATCGGTACTGCGTCTTCTATCTACGTGGCTTCGGCGCTGGCGCTGAAGCTGGGTATGAAGCGTGAGCACATGCTGCAGCAGAAGGTCGAGAAAGAAGGGGCGGATCAACCGTCGATTCTGCCTTAACCCATCCAGGAGTGAAGATACTGGAATCCCGATCGCAAGGTCGGGATTTTTTTTGCCTGTGAATTAGCGACAGGTAATTATCTTTTCCTGTCGCCACACTACTGACAGTATGCTGTCAGTAGCCCTGTCTTATAGTCCTCCTGAGATTACCCACACAGGCAGGAGGAAGTATGAGCAACGTAATTAATTGGTTTGAAATCCCCGTGGCACAAATGGATCGCGCCATCGCTTTTTATGAGCCAGTGATGCAGGTTTCTTTGCGTAGGGAGAACATGGACTGCGCTGAGCTCGCCGTATTTCCGCATCAGGATCCCGCTCCCGGCGGGGCGCTGGCTAAATTTGATGGTATTACGCCTTCAGCGCAGGGCGCTATTATTTATCTGCATACGGACGATTTGGCTGCAACGCTTGAACGCGTCGCCACTGCTGGCGGTCAGTGTGTGTTTGGCCCACTCGAACTGGGGCAGGACATTGGTACGATTGCGCTATTTACTGACAGCGAAGGCAATCGTGTTGGTTTACATCAACCCGCGTATTATTTTCAGCACTGAGGATTAAAATGAGCAGACGCGCCGACCGCTTGTTTCAGATTGTGCAAATCCTGCGTGGCAGGCGAGTGACAACGGCGGCGCTGCTGGCAGAGCGTCTTGAGGTTTCTGAACGGACGATTTATCGCGATATCCGCGATCTCTCTTTATCCGGTGTGCCTATTGAAGGCGAAGTGGGCAGCGGATACCGCTTAATGGCCGGGTTTGATCTACCGCCGTTGATGTTAACGCATCACGAATCAGAAGCATTGATGGTAGCGATTCGATTGCTGAAAACATGGGGTGGGGATTCACTCTCACAGGCGTTGGAATCCGCGCAGGAAAAAGTGTTGGCGATATTGCCGCCAGAGAGTCGGCGCAGAGCCGAGCAAACGCGGATTTTCGCGCCAGATTTTGGTAATCAGCCGCATTCACGTAGTGCCTTCGATCTCATACATCGCGCGGTTTCAGCACAGCAGGTGCTGGCGCTGCATTATCGCGATGAGTCCGGGAACCTCTCCTGGCGCGACGTTCAGCCGCTGGGATTATTTTTCTGGGGCGAGCACTGGCTGCTGGTTGGCTGGTGCGAGAAGCGTGACGATTATCGTTGCTTTCGCGTTGATCGATGTCTGAAGATTACGCCACTCGACAGGCATTTTCGCGAATCGACAGATCGCTCGCTAAGTGACTTTTTGCGTAAAGTACGCTGTGAAGACCAGCCATAAAAAAGCCAGCGGTTAAGCTGGCTTGTCTGCGAAACATTATCTGGATTAGAAGTTGTAACCTACGACCAGGTAACCACCCCAACCGGTAGATTTCGCGCTGAAATCGCCTTCGCCCCAGTTCAGGGTATCTCCACCTTTCCACTGGCCGCCGTTATGGAAGTAACGCGCTACGACGGAGTAATGCCAGTGATCGTAGTTCAGCGCCAGGACGTGGCTGGACGCGATAGAGTTGCTGGTGCGGTTCGGATCATCACCCAAATCTGAGCCCCAGTCGAAGTTGGTGAAGCCGATGTAGGTCAACTGGCCGCCCCAAACCTGGGTGATCGGCACAAAGTATTTCACTTTGAAACGGTAGCCATCCCACTCGTTTTCGTTGGATGCGCCATAGTTCTGCCACTGGTATTTAGCATACACGTTCAAAGACAGACCCATCGGCAGACCGGTATCGATATCGGTACCCAGACCCATATACCAGGTGCTCTGGCGGCTGGCTTTGTTATCACCCATATCGTAGATGTAGTTGTTGGCGAAATACCATTCTTTGAACGGACCAAAGCTCAGGTCAGCACCGGTCAGTTTGTCGATGGAGAAACGCGGTTCGATTTCCATAAACAGCGGGGAACCGTCAGACCAGATACCTTTATCGTTGCCGTTACCCCAGTCGAAGGTTTTCGGAATATCGATGTAGCCATAGAAGTCAAACCAGTCTTTTTTAGCAAACGCTTCGTATTCCAGATACACGTCGTTGTTCAGTTTCGGGGAGAAACGGGTGTGATAGCTACCCACCACGTTAACGCTCTGGTGCCACCAGTCGGACAGATATTGCGGTTTGTCATTTTCTGCTGCGTTGGCAGTAAAAGACGAGGAGAGCGCCAGCACTGCACCGGCTGCAAGTAATGTTTTTTTCATATGTATGCCACTGTTTGAAATCCCTTTCGGGAGTGAAAAATGCGCAATTTGCGTTTCTAAATATTTCGTAATTCTTCGGAGCCTATTATAAAAATCATTGTTCACAAAAATATGTCTTGTTTCACAGTTCTATCATTTACGTAATCGATTGCGTTCACGTTTGCGTACTTTAGGCGGCGAATTGTACTGGCTCCCATGAATGTTGCCAAGTTTTACCAGAAATATCGGTGATGTCAGAGGAGTAACAAAATGGACTGGGATGATGTTGCGGAACGCACAAAACGTTCCGCAAAAAAGTTTATTGGCTAACAGGCTGGACGTCGTGGATGCGAACAAATCCTAACTGATCTGGAGTGAGGCCATTTATCTGCAACGGAATGTCTACGTCGCTGGGAGCAAGAATACTCGCCGGAGCGTTGACCAACTGGTTGTGAACGTTCACTTCCTGATAATTGTCCGTGGTGCCCTGAATTTGCCCGTACTCAACGGTGGCGCTAAAAGCGGGTAAAGGCGTGTTGGATTCACCCTGAATCCGTAGCGTCAGGCGCGTACCATCGGCGTTCGGTGCAATGTTCACCAGCGACATGCGTAAGGTGCCAATCTGGCTGTCCAGTCGTGCCGGGGTTTTGGAACCCGGTAGCAGATAGACGCCGCTGGTTGATTTTGCATTCAACATATTTTGTTGCGTAATTTTTACTGTTTCCTGATTAAGCTGCGTCATCTCTTTATTCAACGTGCTAACGCTTTGATGCATCTGGCGTACTTCGCTTTGCTGTGCGCAGGCACTAAGACTAAAGAGACTTCCCACCAGGAGAATTCTTAGGTAACGTCTTGTCATTGTGATTACTTCCTTCATTGTCGCGATAGCATAATGGTAGTGTGGACTGAGCACGAAGGCATCGATCCTTTGTCTCAAAAGCGCAGCGCCTTTGTTGTCACGGCAGTTCAGGGTAAAATAGATTCTGTTAACCACTGAGGTACAGGACGCCGTATGCATTGCCCATTCTGTTTCGCCGTAGACACTAAGGTAATTGACTCTCGTCTTGTAGGCGAGGGCTCCTCGGTACGCCGCCGTCGGCAGTGTCTGGTTTGTAACGAACGTTTCACCACTTTTGAAGTGGCTGAACTTGTCATGCCGCGCGTTGTGAAAAGCAACGATGTGCGTGAACCCTTTAATGAAGAAAAGCTGCGCAGCGGCATGCTCAGAGCGCTTGAGAAACGGCCTGTCAGCGCAGATGACGTCGAAATGGCGTTAAACCATATCAAATCACAGCTGCGTGCGACGGGCGAGCGTGAGGTGCCGAGTAAGATGATTGGCAACCTGGTGATGGAGCAGTTGAAAAAGCTCGATAAAGTCGCCTACATCCGCTTTGCCTCTGTCTACCGGAGTTTCGAAGATATCAAAGAATTTGGCGAAGAGATTGCTCGCCTACAGGACTAAGCCATGCAGGATGAATTGTACATGGCGCGCGCGCTGAAGCTTGCTGCGCGCGGACGTTTTACCACTCACCCCAACCCCAACGTGGGCTGCGTGATTGTGAAAGATGGGGAGATCGTCGGTGAAGGATATCATCACCGTGCGGGCGAACCGCATGCCGAAGTTCATGCTCTGCGGATGGCCGGAGAAAAAGCGCAGGGGGCAACTGCCTACGTGACGCTCGAACCCTGCAGTCATCATGGTCGCACGCCGCCGTGTTGCGATGCGCTGATTGCGGCGGGGGTGTCGCGTGTGGTTGCGGCGATGCAGGATCCCAATCCGCAGGTCGCAGGACGTGGGCTCTACCGTTTACAGCAGGCGGGCATCGACGTCAGCCACGGGCTGATGATGAGCGAAGTTGAGCAACTGAATAAAGGCTTCCTCAAGCGCATGCGTACGGGATTCCCGTATCTTCAGCTTAAGCTTGGCGCGTCGCTTGATGGCCGTACGGCGATGGCCAGCGGTGAAAGCCAGTGGATTACCTCGCCACAGGCGCGCCGCGATGTGCAACGCTTGCGCGCGCAAAGCCATGCCATTTTAACCAGCAGTTCTACGGTGCTGGCAGACGACCCTCAGCTTACCGTGCGTTGGTCGGAGCTAGGGGAGTCAACTCAGGCGAGTTACCCGCAGGAAGAGCTGCGCCAGCCAATCCGCATTGTTCTTGATAGCCAGAATCAGGTCACACCGGAGCACCAAATTGCGCAACAGCCAGGAGAAACCTGGATTGTCCGGACTGAAGACGACCCTCGTAGCTGGCCGGAGACGGTGCGCAGCCTGAAGGTGCCGGAACATAACGGGCATCTGGATCTGGTGGTGCTAATGATGCAACTGGGCAAACAGCAAATTAACAGCATTTGGGTTGAAGCAGGCCCAACGCTCGCAGGGGCATTATTACAGGCCGGTTTGGTCGATGAGCTAATCGTTTATGTTGCGCCTAAACTGTTAGGCAGCGATGCGAGAGGATTATGTGTGCTTCCAGGCCTTGAGAAACTGGCTGACGCACCCCATTTCAAATTCAATGAGATACGCCAGGTGGGCCCGGACGTTTGCCTGCATTTAACGACTGCGTGAGGCTTTCTGATTTAGAGGAAGCAGCGCACAGAATATTATGATAAAATCCGCCCCCCTTACGGGGCCATAAATCGAACCCGAAGGAAGAATATGAACATTATTGAAGCTAACGTTGCTACCCCGGACGCTCGCGTCGCCATCACCATTGCGCGTTTCAACAACTTTATCAATGACAGCCTGCTGGAAGGTGCTATCGACGCCCTGAAACGTATTGGCCAGGTTAAAGATGAAAACATTACCGTTGTTTGGGTTCCAGGTGCATATGAGCTGCCACTGGCGGCCGACGCACTGGCAAAAACCGGTAAATACGACGCGGTGATTGCGCTCGGTACGGTGATCCGTGGCGGTACCGCGCACTTCGAATATGTGGCTGGCGGTGCAAGCAATGGCCTGGCGCATGTCGCTCAGGACAGTGGCATTCCGGTAGCCTTCGGTGTTCTGACCACCGAAAGTATTGAACAAGCCATCGAACGTGCTGGCACTAAAGCCGGTAACAAAGGCGCAGAAGCTGCACTGACTGCGCTTGAAATGATTAATGTATTGAAAGCCATCAAGGCCTGATTTTTGTAAGGGGAAATCCGTGAAACCTGCTGCTCGTCGCCGCGCCCGTGAGTGTGCCGTCCAGGCGCTCTACTCCTGGCAGTTGTCCCAGAACGACATCGCTGATGTTGAATACCAGTTCCTGGCGGAACAGGACGTTAAAGATGTCGACGTTCTGTATTTCCGTGAACTGCTGTCCGGGGTGGCGACTAACAGCGCGTACCTGGATGGATTAATGAAGCCTTATCTGTCTCGTCTGTTGGAAGAGCTGGGTCAGGTAGAAAAAGCTGTACTGCGTATTGCGCTGTTTGAATTGTCTAAACGTAGTGATGTGCCGTACAAAGTGGCCATCAACGAAGCGATTGAACTGGCAAAAACCTTCGGCGCCGAAGATAGCCACAAATTCGTGAACGGCGTACTGGATAAAGCAGCACCTGTGATTCGCCCCAACAAAAAGTAATCCCGAGGCCGGCTGGATGGTGGAACCTGTTTCCGCTGTCCCCGGCTTTTTCTTTTTTTTCTGCTGAGGCATAACGTATGGCATGTGGCGAGTTTTCCCTGATTGCCCGTTATTTTGACCGCGTAAGAACTTCTCGTCTTGATGTCGAAACCGGTATTGGTGACGACTGCGCACTTCTGAACATCCCTGAAAAACAAACGCTGGCGATCAGTACCGATACGCTGGTGGCAGGTAACCACTTCCTCCCCGACATTGATCCGACCGATCTCGCCTGGAAAGCGCTGGCGGTGAATTTGAGCGATCTGGCGGCGATGGGGGCGGATCCTGCGTGGCTGACGCTGGCGCTCACGTTACCTGACGTCGATGAAGCCTGGCTGGAAGCCTTCAGCGATGGCCTGTTTGAACTCCTCAATTACTATGATATGCAGCTGATTGGCGGTGACACCACGCGTGGGCCGCTGTCGATGACGCTGGGTATCCATGGCTACGTCCCCGTTGGGCGGGCCTTAAAACGCTCTGGCGCGAAACCGGGTGACTGGATTTATGTTACCGGCACGCCGGGTGACAGTGCGGCCGGGCTGGCGATTTTGCAGAACCGATTGCAGGTTGCAGATGCAACAGACGCGGACTATCTGCTGCAACGCCATCTGCGTCCCACGCCGCGTATTTTGCAGGGACAAGCCCTGCGCGATCTGGCTAGTGCGGCTATCGATCTCTCCGATGGCCTGATTTCCGATTTGGGACACATCGTTAATGCCAGCGGCTGTGGCGCACGGGTTAACGTTGATGTGCTGCCATACTCCACGGCATTGTCACAGCACGTTGAGCCGGAACAGGCCCTGCGCTGGGCGCTCTCGGGCGGTGAAGATTATGAGTTATGCTTTACCGTACCGGAAATTAATCGTGGTGCGCTGGACGTGGCGCTGGGAAATCTCGGCGCAGCGTTTACCTGCATTGGGCAGATGAGCGCGGACGTGGAAGGCATTCACTTTACGCGCGATGGAAAACCCGTCACGTTTGACTGGAAAGGATATGACCATTTTGCCGCGCCTTAAAAAAGATGTCGCCAAAAGCCGCCTGAGTATGCGCAATCCGTGGCACCTGTTAGCCACCGGTTTTGGCAGCGGGCTGAGCCCAATTGTTCCTGGCACGATGGGATCGCTGGCGGCGATCCCTTTTTGGTATTTAATGACCTTTCTGCCGTGGCAGCTGTATTCGCTGGTGGTGATGTTATCTATCTGTATCGGCGTTTATCTGTGCCATCAAACGGCGAAAGATATGGGCGTGCACGATCACGGTAGCATAGTCTGGGATGAGTTTGTCGGGATGTGGATTACCCTGATGGCGCTGCCGACCAACGACTGGCAGTGGGTTGCCGCCGGATTTGTGATTTTCCGTATTCTGGATATGTGGAAGCCGTGGCCGATTCGTTGGTTCGATCGCAACGTGCATGGCGGCACGGGGATTATGATCGACGATATTGTGGCCGGAATACTCTCTGCCGGAATTTTGTATTTTATCGGCCATCACTGGCCGGTAGGTATCATTTAACCCTTTTCAGGGGCTATTGTAGGCCCGATAAGCGCCGCAACATCGGGCGATCAGTGCCGGATGCGCTATGCTTATCCGGTCTACAATTTACATCCGCGCTTACTTAAATCCCACTACCGGATGCTGTTTGTACGGCGTTTCCAGCTCGGCAATCTGCTCCGGTTTCAACGTTAAATCTACAGCGTTGAGCAACTCATCCAGCTGTTCCTCGCGTGAAGAGCCAATAATTGGCGCTGCCACGCCGGGTTTGCTCAGCAGCCAGGCCAGCGCAACCTGTGCCCGCGTTACACCCAACTCCTCACTGACACCGGTCAGTCGTGCGGCGATTTGCGCGTCGTTTTCATCGCTCTCGTTGTACAAATTTTTACCGACTTCATCGGAAACCAGACGTGCGGTCGTTTCTCCCCAGGGACGCGTCAGGCGACCGCGCGCCAGCGGGCTCCATGGGATGACGGCCACGCCTTCCTGATAGCAAAGCGGCAGCATTTCGCGTTCTTCTTCGCGGTAGATTAGGTTGTAGTGATCCTGCATGCTGACGAACTGCGCCCAGCCGTGTTGCTTCTGTAAGGCCAGAGCCTGGGCAAACTGCGAGGCGTGCATGGATGAGGCGCCAATATAGCGAGCTTTACCGGCTTTCACGACGTCGTTTAGAGCCTCCAGCGTTTCTTCGATTGGCGTGTTGTAATCCCAGCGGTGAATTTGCAGGATGTCCACATAGTCCATACCCAGGCGTCGGAGACTGTCATCAATCGAGCGCAGGATTTGTGCGCGGGATAATCCTTCCGCTAAATCATCAACCTGATGAAAAACCTTGGTAGCGACCACGACATCTTCGCGGCGGGCGAAATCACGCAGCGCGCGACCGACAATCTCTTCGCTACTGCCAGCGGAGTAGCTGTTGGCGGTATCGAAAAAGTTAATGCCGCCCTCAAGGGCGTGTTTGATTATTGGGCGGCTGCTTTCTTCAGGTAGCGTCCAGGCGTGATTGCCGCGATTGGGTTCGCCAAACGTCATGCAACCCAGGCAAAGGCGGGAGACCCGTAGGTCGGTTTTTCCTAAGATGTTGTATTTCATCAATCCACTCCTGCTTAGCTCGTGATGAATTAAGCATAGCAGGAGCGGGGAGGGGATTATGCCAGCCAGGCCTTGATTTTGGCCTCAATTCCGGCGGCATTCAGACCCAGATCGGCACGAGCTTCATCCTGAGTTCCCTGCGGGATGAAGAAGTCTGGTAGGCCAATGTTCAGCACCGGGACGGGCTTACGATGGGCCATCAGCACTTCGTTTACGCCGCTGCCAGCACCACCCATAATGGCGTTCTCTTCAATGGTAACCAGCACCTCGTGTTGGGCAGCCATTTCAAGGATCAACGTTTCATCCAGTGGTTTTACAAAACGCATATCGACCAGCGTGGCGTTCAGCGACTCTGCTACCTGAGCGGCTTCCGGCATCAGGGTACCGAAGTTGAGAATCGCCACTTTTTCCCCGTGACGTTTCACGATGCCTTTACCAATTGGCAGTTGTTCCAGCGGGGTCAGCTCAACGCCTACCGCGTTGCCGCGTGGGTAGCGCACGACCGTTGGACCGTCATTGTAGTGATAGCCGGTGAACAGCATCTGGCGGCATTCGTTTTCATCACTCGGGGTCATGATGACCATTTCCGGGATGCAGCGCAGGAAGGAGAGATCGAAAGCCCCCTGATGGGTTTGTCCATCTGCGCCAACAATCCCTGCCCGGTCAACGGCGAACAGGACCGGCAGTTTCTGGATGGCTACATCGTGCAGCACCTGATCGTAGGCGCGTTGCAGGAAAGTCGAGTAAATGGCTACCACCGGCTTGTAGCCGCCAATCGCCAGACCGGCAGCAAACGTCACAGCGTGCTGCTCGGCAATCGCCACATCGAAATAGCGGTCCGGGAACTTACGTGAAAACTCCACCATTCCGGAACCTTCGCGCATCGCCGGGGTGATTGCCATCAGCTTATTGTCTTTCGCTGCGGTCTCGCACAGCCAGTCACCGAAAATTTTTGAATAGCTCGGCAGGCCGCCACTGCTTTTCGGCAGGCATCCGCTGGACGGATCGAATTTGGGTACCGCGTGGAAGGTTATCGGATCTTTTTCCGCAGGCTCGTAGCCACGACCCTTTTTGGTCATGATATGCAGGAACTGCGGGCCTTTCAGATCGCGCATGTTTTTGAGCGTAGTAATAAGCCCCAGCACGTCGTGACCGTCCACCGGACCGATATAGTTAAAGCCCAGTTCTTCAAACAGAGTCCCCGGCACAACCATACCTTTAATGTGTTCTTCAGTACGTTTGAGCAGTTCTTTAATCGGCGGCACGCCGGAGAAGACTTTCTTCCCGCCTTCGCGCAGCGAGGAGTAGAGTTTGCCAGAGAGCAGCTGTGCCAGATGATTGTTCAGCGCGCCAACGTTCTCTGAAATCGACATTTCGTTGTCGTTGAGGATAACCAGCATGTCGGGCCTAATATCGCCCGCGTGGTTCATCGCTTCAAACGCCATCCCTGCGGTGATGGCTCCATCACCAATCACACACACGGTACGGCGCTCTTTACCTTCTTTCTCGGCGGCAACGGCAATACCGATACCTGCGCTGATGGAGGTTGAAGAGTGCCCAACGCTCAGTACGTCATACTCGCTTTCACCGCGCCATGGGAACGGATGCAGGCCGCCTTTCTGACGAATGGTGCCGATTTTATCGCGGCGACCAGTCAGAATTTTGTGCGGATAAGCCTGATGTCCCACATCCCAGATTAACTGGTCAAACGGGGTGTTGTAGACATAGTGCAGCGCGACGGTGAGTTCCACCGTGCCCAGACCAGAGGCGAAGTGCCCGCTGGAACGGCTTACGCTGTCGAGCAAATAGCGGCGCAGTTCGTCGCAAAGCTTTGGCAGGCTCTCTTTTGGCAGCAGACGTAACTCCTGGGTGGAGTCGACCAGCGCCAGGGTCGGGTATTTGGCTATATCAAAACTCATCGCAAGCTCATGGGATATGTTGGTTTATTTATCACGCTGGATTATGTAGTCCGCTAGCGCTTCCAGTGCCGAGGTATCGAGTGACTGTGCGGCCAGCAGACTTAGCGACTGGCGGGCGTCCTCGATTAAATCCCGGGCTTTATTCTGGGCTTGCTCAAGACCCAGAAGTGCAGGATAGGTACTTTTGCCAAGCTGCTGGTCAGCACCCTGACGTTTACCCAATGTTGCAGTATCGCCTACCACATCCAGGATGTCATCCTGAACCTGGAAAGCCAGACCGATGCTTTCTGCGTATTTGTCGAGTATTGGCAGGCATTCTCGCCCTTTATCGCCAGCACTTAACGCCCCCAAACGCACGGCGGCGCGAATCAATGCTCCGGTTTTATGGCGGTGAATCCGCTCCAGTGCATCCAGCTCAACCTGATGACCTTCAGCTTCCAGATCCAGTGCCTGGCCGCCGCACATACCGGCAATGCCGCTGGCCTGAGCCAGTTCAGAGATCATCGCGATGCGGTCACGGTCAGTGACTTCCGGCATTGGGGCATCGCTGATAATTGAGAACGCCAGCGTTTGCAGCGCATCTCCGGCCAGGATCGCGTTTGCCTCGCCAAATTTTACGTGGCAGGTCGGCAGACCGCGTCGCAGGTCATCGTCATCCATCGCGGGCAAATCATCGTGCATCAGCGAATAGGCATGAATGCATTCGACGGCGGCAGCGGGAGCATCAAGCGTACTCAGGCTGACACCAAACATCTGACCGGTCGCATACACCAGGAACGGGCGCAGACGTTTACCGCCTAATAATGCGCCATATTGCATGGTTTCTACCACGGGAGTGTTCTGAAAGGGCAGTGGCGCGATAAAACGGCTCAGTGCCTGGTTTGCCTGCTCAACGCAAGCCTGTAGCTGCTGCGTAAAATCCATTTACTCATTATCCGGTGTAAAAGGCGTAAGGGCGGCGTCTTCAGTATCTGACAGCAGGATTTGTACGCGCTGTTCAGCCTGTTGTAATTTGACCTGTCCCTGACGCGCCAACTGTACGCCACGTTCGAATTCGTTCAACGCTTCTTCTAACGGCAGGTCGCCGCCTTCCAGACGGGTAACAATTTGTTCCAGCTCGCTCAGCGCGGTTTCAAAACTGGCGGGCGCTTCATTTTTCTTCGGCATAATGAATGTCTGACTCTCTGTATTGGCAGCACAAGACTATGGTAACGGACTCGCACTGATAAGCAAATAACGCGCAATGTGCACAGTAGCCGCGTGATGGTGATATACTTGCGCGCCTGGATGCAGTCGCGGGTATGGGCTGCTGTATTTTTTTCCATTACAAGTCATTCAGACTTGCCTAAGAACCATTGCCGCCATGAAGTTTATCATTAAATTGTTCCCAGAAATCACCATCAAAAGCCAATCTGTGCGTTTGCGCTTTATAAAAATTCTGACAGGGAACATTCGTAACGTTTTAAAGCACTATGATGAAGACCTTGCCGTTGTCCGTCACTGGGATCACGTTGAGGTTCGCGCTAAAGATGAAAGCCAGCGCCTGGATATTCGCGACGCGCTGACCCGTATTCCGGGTATCCACCACATTCTCGAAGTAGAAGACGTGCCGTTTACCGATATGCACGATATTTTTGAGAAGGCACTGGTGCAGTATCGCGATCAACTGGAAGGTAAAACCTTCTGTGTACGCGTGAAGCGTCGTGGGAAGCATGAGTTTAGCTCCATTGAGGTGGAACGTTATGTTGGCGGTGGACTGAACCAACATATTGAATCTGCACGCGTGAAGCTGACGAAGCCGGATGTGACCGTTAATCTTGAAATCGAAAACGACCGTCTGCTGCTGGTTAAAGGCCGCTATGAAGGTATTGGTGGTTTCCCGATTGGGACGCAGGAAGACGTACTGTCGCTGATTTCCGGCGGTTTCGACTCCGGTGTGTCCAGCTATATGCTGATGCGTCGCGGCTGCCGTGTGCACTATTGTTTCTTTAACCTTGGCGGCGCAGCGCATGAAATCGGCGTTCGCCAGGTGGCGCATTATCTGTGGAATCGCTTCGGTAGTTCGCATCGCGTGCGTTTTGTTGCTATCAACTTTGAACCGGTGGTCGGTGAGATCCTGGAGAAAGTTGATGACGGCCAGATGGGCGTGGTTCTCAAACGTATGATGGTTCGCGCGGCGTCGAAAGTCGCTGAGCGCTACGGCGTACAGGCGCTGGTAACCGGTGAAGCACTGGGCCAGGTGTCCAGCCAGACGCTGACCAACCTGCGTCTGATCGATAACGTATCCGACACCCTGATCCTGCGCCCGCTTATCTCCCATGATAAAGAGCACATCATCAATCTGGCGCGTGAAATTGGTACCGAGGACTTTGCCCGTACCATGCCGGAATACTGCGGTGTGATTTCAAAAAGCCCGACGGTGAAAGCGATCAAAGCGAAGATTGAGGCCGAAGAAGAAAACTTCGATTTCTCTATCCTCGATAAAGTGGTTGAAGAAGCGAACAATATCGATATTCGCGATATCGCCCAGCAGACGCAGCAGACCGTGGTAGAAGTGGAAACCGTGAGCGGTTTCGGCCCGAATGACGTAATCCTTGATATCCGTTCTGTGGATGAACAGGATGATAAACCGCTGAAGATTGAAGGTGTGGACGTCGTTTCTCTGCCATTCTACAAGCTGAGCACTAAATTCGGCGATCTGGACCAGAGTAAAACCTGGCTGCTGTGGTGTGAACGCGGAGTGATGAGCCGTCTGCAGGCGCTTTATCTGCGCGAGCAGGGCTTTGAGAACGTGAAGGTGTATCGCCCGTAATTGACTAAACACCGTGTTGTAGGCCGGATAAGGCGGTTACGCCGCCATCCGGCAATATAACGATATTATTCAAACCGCACGGGAAGCGTCTTCCCGTTCGACTCCCAGACCCCCTGATAGACACCGTCTTTTAACTCTAGCGTTATCTTCTCTTGCGTTTGTTCAGCCGCAGATGTCTTCAGTTCATAATGTTGATTGTCGGCTGTGTCGCATTTGCCGGTCAATTCAATCGGTGCGCCAAATTTTTGGTAAAAGTAAGCCCCTTCAAAAAAATCACCGTATTTGCAGTCCACCTTCAACACAATACGCATGCTTTTTCCCAGCGTGCCGTACATGACTTTGCCGTCAATGCCGGGCGCTGGCGAAACTGGTGTTGTACTCTTTGCGGTAGTCAGATATTGGCCGTACGGTGTGAGTCGATTTTGCAGTTCCGCGGTTGGGATTTTCGTTGTGAAATCACCCAACTCGTCGAGCGCACGGCTGGCGTGGTTGCTACAGCGTCCGTTCAGGAAAGCCAGATGGTCTTTTTGCAGGGAGAATTTGTCGATGTAGTACAAACCGTCGGTGTAGGTTGCGCACGATGCGTAGAATTCGGCATAGTTAAAATCTTCACCTTTCTCTTCTTTTATTTGTTCTGGTGTTTGCGAATTATGTGCCGTAACAAAGGTATCGATTTGGCCGCGGATATTTTTTCTGATGCGGGTGTTTAATTCGGCGATTGTAGCCCGGGAAAAGAGATCGTTAAGGGTAATTGCCGCACCGCTGGCTAAATCGAAGCTGATCGGCACATTGTACGACTCGCAATACGCCCCGCAACCTTCGATAAACATGTTGAGCGTCAGGATTTTTGCGTCGCGATACTCAACCGTGTAGTCAAGGTTTGCGGTGGGATTCATGGCTGATTTCGCAAACTGATTTACTGTGGCCTGTGGAGTATTGCCCGGTAGCTGATTGATAAAGTTTGCGAAAATATAATCGTTAATGCGTTTTGCAACTTTGGGGTTATCCGTCGAGGAAAACCATGGCACGCGATACTGCATTTCAGTGCTTCCGGGATAGCGATATTCAATACTCTTTATTTCGAGTTGCGTCGCTGTGGCATAACCGGAAAGGAGCAGTAAAGCCACTCCACTCAGATATCCTTTCATTATGATTCCTTATAAGGGAGTGGCTCGAAGATTTACTCGTAGTAGTTATAGATTCCCGCGGCCATCACCAGCTGTGACGCCACCTCGTGAGCTTTTTCGCGACTCACCAGCAGATCAATGATTTTTAAACCGAAATCGATTGAGGTTCCCGGTCCCTGGCTGGTTAACAGATTGACGCGCGGATCCCATACGACGCGCTTGTCCTGCCACTGGTCAGCGGGAATTTGGTCTTTCAGCGCCGGAAAACCGGTCATGTTACCGATGGGGAAAATATCGTGTGGGACGAGTACGGTGGCGGCCGTGGCGCAAATTGCCGCGACAATGCGCCCGGAACGATGAAACTGTTTCACGGTTTCGATAAGCAGCGGGCTGTCGCGAAAACACTCGGCGCCTTTAATACCGCCCGGTAGCACGATAATGTCGAAATCGCCGTCAGCAACTTCGACTAATGGTGCATCCGCCAGCAGCTTTACTCCGCGTGAGCACACAATAGTCAGGCCGCCATCGCTGGCGACGCTGGCGGTTGTGACCTTAATTCCGCCGCGAACCAGCAGATCGATAGTGGTGACCGCTTCGGTCTCTTCACTACCAGGGGCGAGACATACCAGTGCTTGAGCGCTCATACTCACTTTCCTTTCTCTTAACCATTTCAAACAGGTGGGCATTTTCCGGAACGGCGATGCCGTGCGCGCGGGCGCGTTTTAACAAATAACCGGTAATGTAGTCGATCTCAGTATGGCGCAGGGCACGTATGTCTTGCAGCATCGATGAGATATTTTCCGCCGTACTGTCAATCACTTGCTCGACATAATAGCGTAAATCATCCACAGATGTGTGGTGGCCTTCGCGTTCAATGACCGCGGCCACTTCCTCGCAGATGAGTGCTATTTTTTCAGGATGATGGCGTAACTCGCCGTTTGGGCAATCCCATAATGCGGTCAGCGGGTTAATGACACAGTTGACGGCCAGTTTGCGCCACAGCTCGGCGCGAATAGTGTCGTGCCAGGCGACGTCCGGTAGCACCTCTTGCAGGACTTCAGCCAGATAACTGAAATCACCGTCTTGTTCACGCGCCGGACCAATGCGCGTTGTTCCCTGAGCGACATGAATGATGACGTTGCCGTCACGGCGTGCCGCGTGGGTGGTGGTGCCCATCAGCAGAGGTTGCTTAATGCTATGCAGCTCTTCAATCGTCCCCATACCGTTGTGAATCAGCAGAATCGGGGTGGTTTCAGGCAGAATTGCGGCCAGGCCTTTTACCGCATCAGAAACCTGCCAGGCTTTAAGGGTGACCAGCAGCAGGTCGCTTTTTGCCAAAAAGTCGGGGTCGTTTGCCGTCAGGGATTCATTAAAAACTGACCCATCCGTGTCGATCAGGTTTACGCTGCAATAGGGTTGCGGTACGCGTAGCCACCCTTGCACCTCATGTCCATGTTTGCATAGCGTGGTAAGCCAAAGCTGTCCTAGCGCTCCACATCCCAGTACGGTAATTTTCATTCTTCCTCCTCACCTGCAACAGCACCAGGTGTTAATCCATATCGGCCGTACCCCATTATTGTTCGCAGGTATCAGTACCACGTACAATTAAAGGATACAGCCTAGTATAGCGCTGTCTGTTGGGTAACTTTGCAGGTATTATGCTTCGCATCAAAAATGAAGGGAGAGGAAAAGATGCCATCTTTCGATATTGTCTCTGAAGTTGATCTTCAGGAAGCCCGTAACGCGGTAGATAACGCCAGCCGCGAAGTGGAGTCACGCTTTGATTTTCGTGGCGTTGAAGCGACTTTTGAGCTGAATGAGTCAAATAAGACGATTAAGGTGCTGAGCGAGTCTGATTTTCAGGTCAATCAGTTGCTGGATATTCTGCGTGCCAAGCTGCTCAAACGCGGTATTGAAGGCACGTCGCTGGACGTACCAGAAACCTTCGTGCACAGCGGTAAAACCTGGTTTGTTGAAGCTAAGCTGAAACAAGGCATTGAAAGCGCAGTGCAAAAGAAGATCGTTAAGCTGATCAAAGACAGCAAACTGAAGGTGCAGGCGCAGATTCAGGGCGAAGAAATCCGTGTAACCGGCAAGGCGCGTGACGACCTGCAATCCGTCATGGCACTGGTTCGCGGCGGCGATCTCGGTCAACCGTTCCAGTTCAAGAACTTCCGCGATTAAGTCGTAATGCCTGATGGTGCGACGCTTATCAGGCCTACAGGTAGCACACGCTATTGGTAGGCCGGATAAGACGATAGCCGCCATCAGGCAATCATCACGCCTGACTGATGGCCTGCTCAACCTCAAATCGATTGGTGACTTTGCTGTCGATTTTCACGTAGGCCGAATGCTCTTTCGCCACAATTAACACTTCGCTTATTCCTTCTTTTGCCAGCAGACGCTTCTTCAACGTGTCATCCGCGGCAATTTCAGGTGGGATTTCTACACGCAGGCTGCTGACGTACGGCGGCTCTTTCATTGTACTTGCCACCAATAACCAAACTGCTGCCAGAAGCGCGCCAGCCAGGAATACGGCCTGACCATCAAACATTTCGACCACCCAACCGCCGAGCGAACCGCCAATCGCCACGCCAAGAAACTGGCTGGTGGAGTAAACGCCCATCGCCGTGCCTTTATAGCCAGCCGGAGACTCTTTACTGATAAGTGAGGGGAGGAGGGCTTCCATCAGGTTGAAGGCGAGGAAGAATATCTGCACGCCCGCAATCAGCCCCCAGAAACGAATGTTAGCGCTCCACAATACAATCTCTGCAATAAGTATCAGTAACACGCAGGCGAGGAACACACGTTTCATCTTGCGCTTCACTTCGGCGTAAATGATGAACGGCACTACGGAAACAAAGGACAGCAGCATCGTCACCAGATAAATTTTCCAGTGCTCTGCGGCGGGGAAGCCCGCTTTCGCCAGTTGGCCTGGTAAGGCGACGAATGTGGACATCAGCAAAATGTGCAGGCACATGATGCCAAAATTGAGCTTCAGCAGTTTTGGCTCCGCCAGCACTTTGCTGAAGCTGCCTTTTACCATGCCCGACTCGCGGTTCAACACGTGGGTAGTGCTATTGGGAACGACCCAAATGGTTAGCACAATACCCGTGGTAGCAAGAGCTGCAATCATCCAGAACAGCGCGTGTAGCCCCAGCGCATGGGTAACTATTGGTCCCAGCACCATCGCAATGGCGAAGGTGATACCGAAGCTGACGCCGATAAACGCCATCGCTTTGGTACGGTTTTGCTCACGGGTTAAGTCGGAAAGTAGCGCCATTACGGCAGCAGCAATCGCGCCAGAGCCTTGCAAAGCCCGGCCAAGAATAATTCCCCAGATTGAATCGGAGAGAGCAGCAATTATGCTGCCGAGAACGAAAACCGCCAACCCGCCGACGATAAGTGGCTTACGACCGATGCGGTCAGAGAGCAGGCCAAAGGGGATTTGGAAAACGGCTTGCGCCAGACCATATATGCCGATGGCAAGGCCTATCAGCGCTTCGCTGGCACCCTGTAGCGCCATACCGTATGTGGTCAGAACCGGCAGGACCATAAACATGCCAAGCATGCGCAACGAGAATACGGTCCCTAAACCCCAGGTGGCGCGCAACTCACCGGGCGTCATTTTGTAATCGTTCATTCCCACCTCTGTATTAATTTCGCGCCTAGTGTAAAGCGCTAAGCAGGCTGGGTAAATATGCGCTTTATTAACAAATGTTGGGGTTGTGAGGGGCGTTGGCTGGAGACGAAAATGCCGGATAGAGATCTGAACGTAACTTATCCGGCCTACAGGCTATGTGCTTTTTTGTAGGCCGGATAAGGCGTCAGCCGCCATCCGGCATAGAAGGTGTGACGATTAACTTACCAGACGTAAGTCAGCAGGTTCTGCGAGTTTGGCACCATAAAGTCGACGGACATCATCACGGAAAGCGCGGTAATGGCGATGATGGAGAAACCGAACAGCTTGCGCGCCCAGACTCTGTCATCTTCCACTTTATAACCGCGCAGCGCCATGCCCAACCACCAGACGCTCACCGCCGCTGCAACAATCAGGTATTTATAACCTGCATAGCCGCCCAGGGTTAGCATCAGCGTGGCGATAGCAAACGCCACGATGTACAGCGTGATATGGTTCTTCGCGACCGAAATACCTTTCACCACCGGCAGTACCGGGATGTTGGCAGCCTGATAATCCTTGAAGCGGAAAATCGCAATCGCGTACGAGTGCGGCATCTGCCACAGGCTGAAAATAGCCAGCAGAATCAACGCACCGCTATCGAACTCACCGGTTACGGCACAGTAGCCAATCACCGGCGGCGCAGCGCCGGAGAGTGAGCCAATCAGCGTGCCGTAAACGGAATGGCGCTTCATGTACAGGCTATAAACGCCCACATAGACCACGAAGCCCATTACCCCCAGCCAGCAGGCCAGAGGGTTCGCGCCAAACCACAGCAGCATAAAGCCAGCAATACCCAGCAGGGTGGCGTATACCAGCGAGACCGCAGGGGAAATCAGACCTTTAACCAACACGCGGTTTTTGGTCCTCTCCATCTTCCTGTCGATATCCCTGTCGATGTAGTTGTTAAATACACAACCCGACGCCACAACCAGTGACACCCCAACCAGCGTGTAGATAAACAGGGGATAATCAATGCTGCCTTTCGAGGCCAGCAGGAATCCCCCAATCACCGAGATCAGGTTGCCAAAGATGATGCCTGGTTTCGTTACTTGCAGGTATTGCTTAAACATCATAATCGCCGCTCTTAGTGCATCATCATGTTGTAGTTAAGGTTCCACATAATCCAGATGGAGCCCACAACCAGGATGGCGATGATTAGCACAGTAAAGACAAAGGCCGTCATGTTCCAACCTTCATCAGATTTGCTATTCATGTGCAGGAAGCACACCAGGTGCACCAGAATCTGTACCACTGCCATTGCCAGAATAGTTCCCAGAATGACGGCCGGTGAGGCAGAACCTGTCATCACCATCCAGAACGGAATGACCGTCAGGATGATCGACAGGATAAAACCTGTCATGTAGGTTTTTACGCTGCCATGGGATGCGCCGCCGCTCTCGTTAGAATGACTCATTACATCGCCCCCATCAGATAAACAACAGTGAACACACAGATCCACACCACATCCAGGAAGTGCCAGAACAGGCTCAGGCACATGATGCGGGTACGGTTAGTACTGGTCAGGCCGCGACGAGCAACTTGCACCATCAGCACTGCCATCCAGATAAGACCGGAGGTGACGTGCAGACCGTGCGTGCCGACCAGCGCGAAGAACGCAGACAGGAAGCCACTGCGATCCGGGCCCATACCGTTAACAATCAGGTGATGGAATTCATAGAGTTCCATCCCGATGAATCCGGCACCGAACAAGAAGGTCAACGCCAGCCAGGAGATAACCTGGCTCTTGTTGTTCTTGTACATGGCAATCGCTGCCATGCCGTAAGTAATGGAGCTGAATAACAGCAGGAATGTTTCAACCAGAACGAACGGCAGTTCAAAAATGTCCTTACCTGTCGGGCCACCTGCGGTGCCGTTCACCAGAACGGCATAGGTTGCAAACAGAATAGAGAACAGAATGCAGTCGCTCATCAGGTAGACCCAGAATCCGAAGATCTTGGTCTGGCCTGCATCGTGGTGCCCGTGTTCGTGCGCGTGGGCAGTCGCGTGCGTTAAAGTATCAGTTGCCATTTTTCAGCCCTGCCTTAGTAATCTCATCGAAATGCTGGTTTTCCAGTTTTTCGACTTCCGGGACCGGCACGTAGTAATCCACGTCTTCATCAAAGCTTTTCACAATCCAGCTGATGATCATGCCTGCGAAGCTTGCAATCGCCAGCCACCAGATATGCCAGATCATGGCGAAACCAAACAGTGTTGCGAAGGCGGTAATGACGATACCGGCACCGCTGTTCTTCGGCATATGAATTTCTTCATAGTGCGCAGGCTGCTTGTACGCTTCACCTTTTTCTTTCATTTCCCAGAAGGCATCACGCTCGTGAACGTGCGGCACAACGGCAAAGTTATAGAACGGAGGCGGGGAAGAGGTTGCCCACTCCAGCGTACGACCACCCCATGGGTCACCGGTCAGGTCACGGTTCTGCTCGCGGTCGCGAATAGAAACGAAGATCTGAATCAGCTGGCACAGGATACCCAGTGCAATCAGCGCGGCGCCGCAGGCGGCAACGACCAGCATCGGATGGAACTGTGGATCAATCTGCTGGCTGAGGCGACGGGTCATACCCATGAAGCCCAGCACGTACAGTGGCATAAATGCTACGAAGAAGCCGATGATCCAGAACCAGAATGCGCGTTTACCCCAGGTTTCGTTCAGCGTGAAGCCAAACGCTTTTGGCCACCAGTAGGTCATACCAGCGAAGCATCCAAATACGACACCGCCGATGATAACGTTATGGAAGTGCGCGATCAGGAACAGACTGTTGTGCAGAACGAAGTCCGCACCCGGCACCGCCAGCAGTACACCGGTCATGCCGCCGACTGAGAAGGTGACGATAAAGCCAATCGTCCAAAGCATTGCTGAGTGGAATACGATACGGCCCTGATACATGGTGAACAGCCAGTTGAAGATCTTCACCCCGGTCGGGATGGCGATAATCATGGTGGTGATACCGAAGAAGGCGTTTACGTTAGCGCCTGCACCCATGGTGAAGAAGTGGTGCAGCCAAACAACGAACGACAGAACGGTGATACACACGGTTGCCCACACCAGCGAGGTGTAACCAAACAGACGTTTACGCGAGAAGGTTGCCGCGATTTCGGAGAACACACCGAAGACTGGCAGAACCAGAATGTACACTTCCGGATGGCCCCAGGCCCAAATCAGGTTGATGTACATCATCATGTTGCCGCCCATATCGTTGGTAAAGAAATGGGTGCCCAGATAGCGATCCAGGGTTAGCAACGCGACGGTAACCGTCAGGATTGGGAAAGAGGCGATAATCAGGATGTTCGCGCACAGAGATGCCCAGCTAAACACCGGCATCTTGAACATGGTCATTCCTGGTGCACGCATCTTAATGATGGTCACAAAGAAGTTGATACCGGTCAGGGTTGTACCAATACCGGACAACTGGACTGCCCATATCCAATAGTCGACCCCGACGCTTGGACTGTACTCTATTCCCGAAAGTGGCGGATACGCCAGCCAACCGGTCTGCGCGAATTCACCCACGCCCAGAGAAAGGTTAACCAGGATTACGCCGACAACGGTGAACCAGAAGCTCAGGTTGTTCAGGAACGGGAATGCAACGTCACGTGCGCCGATCTGCAGCGGAACCACCAGGTTCATCAGACCGATAACAAATGGCATTGCCACGAAAAAGATCATAATCACGCCGTGAGCCGTGAAGATCTGGTCGTAGTGGTGAGGAGGCAGGAAGCCCGCTTCACCTGCAGAAGCCAGCGCTTGCTGACTACGCATCATGATGGCGTCGGCAAAGCCACGAATCAACATGACGATTGCGACGATGACATACATGATGCCAAGGCGTTTGTGGTCAACCGAGGTTAGCCACTCTTTCCACAGGTAGGTCCACTTACCGAAGTAAGTGATAAGGCCCAGTAAGGCCGCACCACCGATGATAATGGCAGCAATCGTAACCATGACAATAGGTTCATGGAACGGAACTGCATCCAGCGTCAATTTTCCGAACATCGTATTCTTCCTCGGCCCCTTAGTGAGCGGATTCCGCGTGGCTCATGTCCATGCCTTCCATTCCTTCGTGTGCGCTGTGCTCACCTTCGGGTTGGGACATGTCCATGCTCTTACCGTGAGCCATAAATTTGTTAATAACGTCTTTAAACAAATCCGGTTTCACGTTGGAGAAGTATTCCACCTGGTTGTATTCGCTTGGCGCAGCCACTTTCTCGAACGCTGCCATGTCGCTCATGGTGTTCGTGGACTGTTTAGCTTTAGCAACCCATTGGTCGAATTCGGCGCGGTCCTTTGTTGCGATAGCCTTGAACTTCATACCGGAGAAGCCTGGTCCGCTATAACTTGCGGAGATACCATCATAAGTACCGACTTCGTTGGCGATCAGATGCAGTCGAGTCTGCATACCGGCCATGGCATAAATCTGGCTACCCAGACGCGGGATAAAGAAGGAGTTCATCACGGAGTTGGAAGTCACTTTGAATTCAACCGGAGTATTCGCCGGGAAGGCGATTTCATTCACGGTAGCGATACCCTGTTCCGGATAGATGAAGAACCATTTCCAGTCCATGGAAACCACTTCGATGGTAATGGGCTTCTCGTCATGCGCCAGCGGTTTGCTTGGCTCAAGAGCGTGAGTGGTTTTCCAGGTCAGGACGGCAAGGAAAATGATGATTAAGATCGGCACCGTCCAGACCACAGCTTCCACTTTATTGGAGTGTGACCAGTTCGGGCTGTACTTCGCATCTTTATTGCTTGCACGATACTTCCAGGCAAAACCAACAGCCATCAAGATGGCGGGAATAACGACAATCAACATCAGGCCAAATGCCGTCAGTATCAATGACCGTTGTTCCAGTCCAATCTGTCCTTTAGGGTCAAGCAGCGCAGAATTACAGCCACTGAGTAATGCAGTGCCTGCAATTAATGACAACCATCCCAAACTTTTATTGTATTTCCTGAGTCTCATTTAACGACCTCAATTCCACGGGACCGGGTGGCGTTTAAAGTGTGAGGGCATTTTACGGGAAGGTTACATTACTGTAAACATCTCTAGATCTGTGTTACTGGGTTCTGCCGTGCATGTCACATATGTTGCAATATATGTCGCTTTGGCTTTAAGAACCTGTTGCAACATCACGTTATAACGAAAGCGGGCAGGTGGGTGGCATACTGAGGGCAATTGGTATAACCAATACGAAAATAAAACAATTGTTTAACAATTGATTATCAATAAAGGGACAATTGAGGAACAAAAAATAAATCTTTCGAGGCTGAATCGAGTAAGGAAAATAGTATATATAAAAGGCGTCAATAATTTCCAAATTTTTTGGCGCACAAAATAACAAATATTATTTTTAGCAGTTGTTGCTTATTTCGCCGTTATAATTACGCAGGGTGATTACAACGACCAAATATGCTCGTCATACTTCAAGCTACGGGTGTGTTGGCTTTCCTCGCTCACCCCAGTCACTTACTTATGTAAGCTCCTGGGGATTTGCTGCGTCGCCGCCTTCCCGTAACTCGAATTATTTAGAGCATAAATACGCAACATCACGCCAGGCGGGTTTTACGCAGTGCCAGATAATCCAGCAATCCACCAAAAACGACCCCGCAGACTGCGACCACCACCGAGACTTCAAGCAGTTCTGGCAGGAAGGAGAAGTTGGTGTAATCCAGCGCGTTCATGGTTAACAGCAGCAGCCAAACCAGCAGCAGGCAGCAGCCCGCAACCAGCGTCATTAATGCCAGACTGTACGCCCCACGAAATTCCGTGCGTGGAATAAAGCTTTCATTTTGCCAGCTATGTTCCAGAGTCTGGCGGCATACCAGCAGCAGTATCAGACCAGGAATCGCGGCAAACACCGAGAACAGATAAAACGTCGGCCAGCCGTGTGCTTCGACAAACCAACCCGCTACCGGGCCAACGTAAACGCGGCCAACGGCAGAAAGCGCGGAGAGGAGGGCGAACTGGGTCGCTGAGAAGGACTTATTGCACAGCGTCATTAATAAGGCGACAAATGCTGCCGTGCCCATTCCACCGCACAGGTTTTCAAAGAAGACGGCGGCCGCCATGCTAAACATGTGTTTGTCCGTGATGGACAGTAGCCAGTAGCCCGCATTCGACGCCCCTTGCAGGATGCCGAAAATAAGCAATGCGCGGAACAGCGAAAGGCGCTGCATCAGGATCCCACCGTACAGCGCGCCAACAATGGTGGCCAGTAGCCCCAGTGTCTTATTCACCACGCCAACTTCACCCGCATCAAACCCAACGCCGCGGATTAAAAAGGTGGTGGTCAGGCTCATGGCGAAGGCATCCCCGAGCTTATACAGCACAATAAGCAGCAGGATCAGCCAGGCGTTATTACGACCAAAGAAGTCTCGCAGTGGAGCCGCAACCGCCTGTTCCAGCGTTTTAGGCACCGGAATGGTGTCAGTCGGTTCGGGTGCTAACAGGGTGGCGATGATACAAGGAATCAACAGCGCAGCCATCAGCCAGTACATCCCTTGCCAGCCCAGCCAGCGATCGGCCATCCACAGGGCCAGTCCGCCTGAAACCAGCATCCCTAATCGATAGCCCAGCACGCTGATCGCCGCGCCGGTGCCGCGGTCTTCAGCGGGCAATACGTCGGTTTTCCAGGCATCAAAGACAATATCCTGCGATGCAGAGCAAAATGCGATCACTACTGCGAGTGCGGCCATCCAGCGTAACTGTGTGCCAGGCTCCAGAAAGCCCATCGCGGCGATAGAAATTAACAACAGCACCTGGGTCGCCAGCAGCCAGCCGCGACGTCGACCTAAAAACGGTGGCGTGTAACGGTCCATCAACGGGGACCAGAGAAACTTAAAAACGTAGGCCTGACCGACCAGGGAAAAGAAACCGATGGTTTTAAGATCGATATTCTCGACTGTCATCCACGCCTGGAGCGTACCGGAGGTGAGCGCGAGCGGTAAACCGGAGGCGAACCCCAGAATGAGCAGAATAGCTGAGCGTGGCTGCTGAAAAATACGTAAGTAATGACTGGACATGGGCTTCTATAGGCCCGACGAACGCCGGGCCATATGGGCAGAAATTAACGAGCGTTCTGCTTGATGAAATCGTGAACGCTGGTGTCCTGAGACATATCAGCGATGGTGTCGGTCAGTACGCTGTTAACGGCGTTAGCGATATTTTTGTTAGAGGCCTGCAGAGCACCTTCAACAGAATAGCTTGCACGGTAGTTTTTGGTCATCTTGTTGCCGTTGGCGGCGGTCGCGATGATGGCGATGTCTGCTTTGGTAGCGATGTTATAGCGCACGCTACCCTGAGACACGTCAGCATACAGCTGGTTAACAATGATTTGCAGGTTGACTGCACCGTTTGGTCCAATCATATAACCACGCGCGGTCATCTGTTTTTCCAGCACTTCTTGCAGCAGGAAACGCAGATCGCGGGATGCGGTCAGGGTAACCAGTTGGTTGTCACGGGTGACTTTTGCCAGCGCTTGATCCTGGCGCTGGTCGGCACCATTGATGCTAACGGTCACACCCATCAGGCTCGGGTCCTGCTGCGGCAGGGTAATTTTCGGGGAGACTTCAATAGTGGTCGGCGGCGTTGCGCATCCAGCTAACATAAACAGTGCGACAAACGGGACGAGGATTTTTTTAAACATGCCAGGGCTCTCAGCGAATCTAAATTGTATGGTTAGAGAAAATTCCCGCCATCATAACATCGCCAACGATGAGGGGAAGTGGGTAACGCATGTAAATTCATTGTGTTGTCCGTTTTATGACTTTGTAGAGACTATAAACGGACTTTTTGCAATAAATTGGAGTGAGGAATCAGTGAACTTCATCCGTTTGAATGAGAAAATCAGACAAGCGCTAATTTTTTGTTGCTAAGGTGTAATGAAAACGGTAAAAGCGGCTAGTATTTAAAGGGATGGGTGACATCTCAGCGTTGTCGGAGGAAAAATTTCATGATGATTCGTGAGCAAATAGAAGAAAAATTAAGGGCAGCGTTCGAACCCGTGTTCCTCGAAGTTGTGGATGAAAGCTATCGTCACAATGTCCCGGCTGGTTCTGAAAGCCACTTTAAGGTTGTACTGGTTAGCGATCGCTTTACAGGTGAACGTTTTCTTAATCGTCATCGGATGATTTACAGCACATTAACGGCGGAACTTTCCACAACCGTTCATGCGCTTGCCCTGCATACCTACACTATTAAGGAGTGGGAAGCGTTGCAGGATACGATTTTTGCATCGCCTCCGTGTCGTGGCGCGGGAAGCATCGCGTAAAAACGGATTTGCAACAACCGACGCTTTTCCAGTATGTTGCTACAGATTATGTGAAAACGGCCTGCGGGCCGTTTTGTTTTGTCTGAATTCTGGGGCAGTCGTACAGTATTCAGACAAAAATTAGCCGGGAATTGTGAAAAAAGCCGCAGCAACGCGCGATAACCGTTCTCGACTCATAAAAGTGATGCCGCTATAATGCGCGTCTTATTTTTCGGAATGTCTTCGGGATGATTCTGACGACAGGGAATGTGATTGCTTATGAGAACATTCCAGTTCCGCGAAGCCAACAACCTGTGCTTGCGGAGAAGAGTTGACCGAGCACTGTGATTTTTTGAGGTAACAAGATGCAAGTTTCAGTTGAAACCACTCAAGGCCTTGGCCGCCGTGTAACGATTACTATCGCTGCTGACAGCATCGAGACCGCTGTGAAAAGCGAGCTGGTCAACGTAGCGAAGAAAGTGCGTATTGACGGTTTCCGCAAAGGAAAAGTACCGATGAATGTTGTTGCTCAGCGTTATGGCGCGTCTGTTCGCCAGGACGTTCTGGGTGACCTGATGAGCCGCAACTTCGTTGACGCGATCATCAAAGAAAAAATCAATCCGGCTGGCGCACCGAACTACGTTCCGGGCGAATACAAACTGGGTGAAGATTTTACTTACGCGGTAGAGTTCGAAGTTTACCCGGAAGTTGAGCTGACTGGCCTGGAAGCAATCGAAGTTGAAAAACCGGTTGTTGAAGTAACCGACGCTGACGTTGACGTAATGCTGGACACCCTGCGCAAGCAGCAGGCTACCTGGAAAGACAAAGACGGCGCTGCTGATGCAGAAGACCGTGTAACCATCGACTTCACCGGTTCTGTAGACGGCGAAGAGTTCGAAGGCGGCAAAGCGTCTGACTTCGTACTGGCGATGGGCCAGGGTCGTATGATCCCGGGCTTTGAAGAAGGCGTTAAAGGCCACAAAGCTGGCGAAGAGTTCACTATCGACGTGACCTTCCCGGAAGAGTACCACGCTGAAAACCTGAAAGGTAAAGCTGCGAAGTTCGTTATCAACCTGAAGAAAGTTGAAGAACGCGAACTGCCGGAACTGACTGAAGAATTCATCAAACGTTTCGGCGTTGAAGATGGTTCCGTAGCAGGTCTGCGCGCTGAAGTCCGTAAAAACATGGAACGCGAGCTGAAAGGCGCTGTGCGTAACCGCGTTAAGTCTCAGGCGATCGAAGGTCTGGTAAAAGCTAACGACATCGACGTTCCGGCTGCACTGATCGACAGCGAAATCGACGTTCTGCGTCGTCAGGCTGCACAGCGTTTCGGTGGCAACGAGAAACAAGCTCTGGAACTGCCGCGTGAACTGTTCGAAGAACAGGCTAAGCGTCGCGTAGTTGTTGGTCTGCTGCTGGGCGAAGTGATTCGTACCAACGAACTGAAAGCTGACGAAGATCGCGTTAAAGGCCTGATCGAAGAGATGGCTTCTGCTTACGAAGATCCGAAAGAAGTTGTTGAGTTCTACAGCAAAAACAAAGAGCTGATGGACAACATGCGTAACGTCGCTCTGGAAGAGCAGGCTGTTGAAGCCGTTCTGGCGAAAGCGAAAGTGACTGAAAAAGCCACTTCCTTCAACGAACTGATGAACCAGCAGGCGTAATTCGTCGCTTTTTTAGCTCGAATTTCGTACGCAAGCCCGTCACCTTTTGGTGGCGGGTTTTTTTTTGTCACGCATTTTGCATGGGAAGAGTGCGAAAACAGCGTTTCAGTGTTAGCGTTACAACAAAAGATTGTTATGCTTGAATTATGGCGATGTCGTACCCATTACTGAGGGACTAGCTGATAATCCGTCCATAAGGTTACAATCAGCACAGCAGGTTTTTTCAAATTTTATCCAGGAGACGGAAATGTCATACAGCGGCGAACGAGATAACTTTGCACCCCATATGGCGCTGGTGCCGATGGTCATTGAACAGACCTCACGTGGTGAGCGCTCTTTTGATATCTATTCTCGTCTACTTAAGGAACGCGTCATTTTTCTGACCGGCCAGGTCGAAGACCATATGGCTAACCTGATCGTGGCGCAGATGCTGTTCCTGGAAGCAGAAAACCCAGAAAAAGATATCTACCTGTACATCAACTCCCCTGGTGGAGTGATCACTGCCGGGATGTCTATCTATGACACCATGCAGTTTATTAAGCCGGACGTCAGCACCATTTGTATGGGCCAGGCGGCCTCAATGGGTGCGTTCCTGCTGACCGCCGGGGCGAAAGGCAAACGTTTTTGCCTGCCTAACTCTCGCGTCATGATCCACCAGCCTCTGGGCGGTTACCAGGGCCAGGCAACGGATATTGAAATTCATGCCCGTGAAATCCTGAAGGTAAAAGGGCGCATGAACGAACTTATGGCGCATCATACGGGTCAATCTCTTGAGCAGATTGAACGTGATACCGAGCGCGATCGCTTCCTCTCCGCTTCTGAAGCGGTAGAGTACGGTCTGGTCGACTCGATTTTGACCCATCGTAATTAATGCCCAGTGCGCAGGTGTGCCGCTATAATTACCTGGAGCGGCACAACGCTGACTAGCGTCTTGCGCCTGAGAATGGCATTTGCGTCGTCGTGTGCGGCACAAAGAACAAAGAAGAGGTTTTGACCCATGACAGATAAACGCAAAGATGGCTCGGGCAAATTGTTGTACTGCTCTTTTTGCGGCAAAAGCCAGCATGAAGTGCGTAAGCTGATTGCCGGTCCATCCGTGTATATCTGCGACGAATGTGTTGATTTATGTAACGACATCATTCGCGAAGAGATTAAGGAAGTAGCACCGCACCGTGAACGCAGTGCGCTGCCGACGCCACATGAAATTCGCAACCACCTGGACGATTACGTTATCGGTCAGGAGCAGGCGAAGAAAGTGCTGGCGGTCGCGGTATACAACCATTACAAACGTCTGCGCAACGGCGACACCAGCAATGGCGTCGAGTTGGGCAAAAGTAACATCCTGCTGATTGGCCCGACGGGTTCCGGTAAAACGCTGCTGGCTGAAACGCTGGCGCGCCTGCTGGACGTTCCGTTCACCATGGCTGATGCCACCACGCTGACCGAAGCCGGTTATGTGGGTGAAGATGTTGAAAATATTATTCAGAAGCTGTTGCAGAAGTGCGATTACGACGTGCAGAAAGCACAGCGTGGGATCGTCTATATCGATGAGATCGACAAGATTTCACGTAAGTCTGATAACCCATCTATTACCCGTGACGTTTCCGGCGAAGGCGTACAGCAGGCGCTGTTGAAACTGATCGAAGGGACGGTTGCTGCCGTTCCGCCGCAGGGTGGTCGTAAACATCCTCAACAGGAATTCCTACAGGTTGATACCTCCAAGATCCTGTTTATCTGCGGTGGTGCCTTTGCCGGCCTGGATAAAGTGATTGCTAACCGTGTTGAAACCGGCTCCGGCATTGGTTTTGGCGCAACGGTAAAAGCGCAGTCTGATAAAGCCAGCGAAGGTGAACTGCTGTCGCAGGTCGAACCGGAAGATCTGATCAAATTTGGTCTGATCCCTGAGTTCATCGGTCGTCTGCCGGTTGTGGCAACGCTGAGCGAGCTGAGCGAAGAAGCGTTGATCCAGATCCTCAAAGAGCCGAAAAACGCCCTGACCAAGCAGTACCAGGCGCTGTTCAATCTTGAAGGTGTCGATCTGGAATTCCGTGAGGAAGCGCTGGATGCGATCGCTAAGAAAGCGATGGCGCGTAAAACCGGTGCTCGTGGTCTGCGTTCTATCGTCGAAGCCGCGCTGCTCGACACCATGTACGATCTGCCTTCTATGGAAGACGTCGAAAAAGTGGTGATCGATGAGTCGGTGATTGGCGGTCAGAGCAAGCCATTGCTGATTTACGGTAAGCCGGAAGCGCAGCAGGCATCTGGCGAATAATTCATCAATTCATACAGACATTTAATTAAAAAGGGGGGATTTTATCTCCCCTTTTATTTTTCCGTAAACATGGCGTTGAATGTGTGGGAAACATCCCCATATACTGACATACATGTTAAAGGTGGTGTGAAGCACAGTCGTACCACCTGATTACCTGGCGGAAACTAAACTAAGAGAGAGCTCTATGAATCCTGAGCGTTCTGAACGCATTGAAATCCCCGTATTGCCGTTGCGCGATGTGGTGGTTTATCCGCACATGGTCATACCCTTATTTGTAGGGCGGGAAAAATCTATCCGTTGTCTGGAAGCGGCTATGGACCATGATAAAAAAATCATGCTGGTCGCACAGAAAGAAGCGTCAACGGATGAGCCGGGTGTAAACGATCTTTTCACCGTCGGGACCGTGGCCTCTATTTTGCAGATGCTGAAACTGCCTGACGGCACCGTAAAAGTGCTGGTCGAGGGGTTACAGCGTGCGCGTATTTCTGCGCTGTCTGACAACGGCGAGCATTTCTCTGCGAAAGCAGAGTACCTTGACTCGCCTGCTATTGATGAGCGCGAACAGGAAGTGCTGGTGCGTACCGCTATCAGCCAGTTCGAAGGCTATATCAAGCTGAACAAGAAAATTCCACCAGAAGTGCTGACGTCGCTGAACAGCATTGACGATCCTGCACGTCTGGCGGATACCATCGCTGCACACATGCCGCTGAAGCTGGCTGACAAGCAGTCCGTGCTGGAGATGTCCGACGTTAACGAACGTCTGGAATATCTGATGGCGATGATGGAGTCTGAAATCGATCTGCTGCAGGTTGAGAAACGCATTCGCAACCGCGTGAAAAAGCAGATGGAAAAATCTCAGCGCGAGTACTATCTGAACGAGCAGATGAAAGCTATTCAGAAAGAACTCGGTGAGATGGACGATGCACCGGACGAAAACGAAGCGTTGAAGCGTAAAATCGACGCGGCGAAAATGCCGAAAGAAGCAAAAGAGAAAGCGGAAGCAGAACTGCAGAAGCTGAAAATGATGTCTCCTATGTCGGCGGAAGCGACCGTGGTGCGTGGCTACATCGACTGGATGGTACAGGTGCCGTGGAATGCGCGTAGCAAGGTCAAAAAAGACCTACGTCAGGCGCAGGAAATCCTCGATACCGACCATTATGGTCTGGAGCGCGTCAAAGACCGTATTCTTGAGTATCTCGCGGTTCAAAGCCGTGTAAATAAAATCAAGGGGCCGATCCTGTGTCTGGTTGGACCGCCGGGGGTAGGTAAAACCTCTCTGGGGCAGTCCATCGCTAAGGCAACTGGGCGTAAATACATCCGTATGGCGCTGGGCGGCGTGCGTGATGAAGCCGAAATTCGCGGTCACCGCCGGACCTATATCGGTTCTATGCCGGGTAAACTGATCCAGAAAATGGCCAAAGTGGGCGTTAAAAACCCGCTGTTCCTGCTTGATGAGATCGACAAAATGTCTTCCGACATGCGTGGCGATCCGGCTTCCGCACTGCTCGAAGTGCTGGATCCAGAGCAGAACGTGGCGTTCAGCGATCACTACCTGGAAGTGGACTACGATCTCAGCGATGTGATGTTTGTTGCGACCTCTAACTCCATGAATATTCCGGCACCGTTGCTGGATCGTATGGAAGTGATCCGTCTGTCCGGTTATACCGAAGACGAAAAGCTGAACATTGCCAAACGTCACCTGTTGCCGAAACAGATTGAGCGTAATGCGCTGAAAAAAGGTGAGCTAACGGTCGACGATAGCGCCATTGTGGGCATTATTCGTTACTACACTCGTGAAGCAGGCGTGCGTAGTCTGGAACGTGAAATCTCTAAACTGTGCCGTAAAGCGGTGAAACAGCTGCTGCTGGATAAATCGCTGAAACATATTGAGATCAATGGCGACAACCTGCACGACTATCTGGGTGTACAGCGCTTTGACTATGGCCGCGCGGATAACGAAAACCGCGTTGGTCAGGTGACGGGTCTGGCGTGGACGGAAGTTGGCGGCGATCTGCTGACTATCGAAACCGCCTGCGTACCGGGTAAAGGTAAGTTGACCTACACCGGTTCTCTGGGTGAAGTCATGCAGGAGTCGATTCAGGCTGCGCTGACCGTGGTGCGCGCGCGTGCGGAAAAACTGGGTATTAACCCGGACTTTTACGAAAAACGCGACATCCACGTTCACGTACCTGAAGGGGCGACGCCGAAAGACGGTCCAAGTGCGGGTATTGCTATGTGTACTGCGCTGGTGTCTTGTCTTACCGGTAACCCAGTTCGCGCCGACGTAGCGATGACGGGTGAGATCACCCTGCGTGGTCAGGTTCTGCCTATCGGTGGTTTGAAAGAAAAACTGCTGGCGGCACACCGTGGCGGCATTAAGACGGTCTTAATTCCCGATGAGAACAAACGTGACCTGGAAGAGATTCCGGACAACGTAATTGCCGATCTTAATATTCACCCGGTGAAACGTATTGAGGAAGTTCTGACTCTTGCGTTGCAAAATGAACCCTCTGGAATGCAGGTTGTGACGGCAAAATAGTGACCTCGCGCAAAGAGCATTAATAAAAACAGGGCTGGCAGGCCATTTCGGGCTTGCCAGCCTTTTTTTGTATAGCTAATTTAGATAACGGATTAGGCTTGCCATCATTAACGGGTGTTGTAAGGGCATGGCAGGCCTGATATAACTGCTGCGCGGTCGCACTTTGAAGGATTCAGGTGCGATATAAATTATAAAGAGGAAGAGAAGAGTGAATAAATCTCAACTGATCGACAAAATTGCTGCAGGGGCTGATATCTCTAAAGCTGCGGCTGGACGTGCGTTAGATGCAATTATTGCTTCTGTTACCGAATCTCTGAAAGAAGGTGATGACGTAGCGCTGGTAGGTTTTGGTACTTTTGCCGTTAAAGAGCGTGCTGCCCGTACTGGTCGCAACCCGCAAACAGGTAAAGAGATCACCATCGCCGCGGCTAAAGTACCGGGCTTCCGTGCAGGTAAAGCACTGAAAGACGCGGTAAACTAAGTGATTTCCCCTTTGGGGATGTGACGAAGTACAAGGGCGCATCGACTGATGTGCCTTTTTTATTTGTAATTCCGGTACTTTCTACGCGTTGTGGGCTGACAATTGCCCCTGTTTCTTGTCACAATAGACCTTTGTGCGCAGCGTTCAGGAAACGCTATGCTGCGTGAAGCATATATACTCAAAATCCTTGTTGCCGTTGTTATCATCAACGCGGGGGCAGCAGAGAGGATAACGCGTATAGTCATCTACAGCGGAGTGTGGTTACACCATGATGGACAGCTTACGCACGGCTGCTAACAGTCTCGTGCTCAAGATTATTTTCGGTATCATTATCGTGTCGTTCATTTTGACCGGCGTGAGTGGTTACCTGATTGGCGGGGGCAATAACTTCGCCGCCAAAGTGAATGGCCAGGAGATCAGCCGCGGGCAGTTCGAGAATGCGTTCAACAGCGAACGTAACCGCATGCAGCAACAGCTGGGCGATCAATACTCCGAGCTGGCCGCGAACGAAGGTTATATGAAAACGCTGCGTCAGCAGGTGCTGAATCGTCTTGTTGACGAAGCGCTGCTGGATCAGTATTCCCGCGAGCTTAAGCTCAACATCAGCGACGATCAGGTTAAACAGGCCATTTTCGCCACGCCTGCGTTCCTGGTGGACGGCAAGTTTGATAACAACCGCTACAACGCGATTGTCAATCAAATGGGAATGACTGCAGACCAGTACGCTCAGGCATTACGTAATCAGCTCACGACACAGCAGCTGATTAACGGCGTTGCCGGTACGGACTTCATGCTGAAAGGCGAAACGGACGAACTGGCGGCGCTGGTCGCACAGCAGCGTATCGTGCGCGAGGCGACGATTGACGTTAACGCACTGGCCGCGAAGCAGTCTGTTACCGAGCAGGAAGTTGCCAGCTACTACGAGCAGAATAAAAACAACTTTATGACGCCGGAACAGTTCCGCGTGAGCTACATCAAGCTGGACGCTGCTGCTATGCAGGAGACGGCCAGCGATGCTGATATTCAGTCTTACTATGACCAGCATCAGGATCAGTTCACTCAGCCGCAGCGTAACCGCTACAGCATCATTCAGACCAAAACGGAAGATGAAGCCAAAGCGGTACTGGATGAGCTGAACAAAGGCGGTGACTTCGCTGCGCTGGCGAAAGAAAAATCTGCCGATATCATCTCTGCTCGTAAAGGCGGTGATATGGGATGGCTGGAAGATTCCACTACCCCGGATGAGCTGAAAAATGCTGGTCTGAAAGAAAAAGGCCAACTGTCTGGCGTAATTAAGTCTTCTGTTGGTTTCCTCGTTGCGCGTCTTGACGACGTACAGCCTGCGCAAGTTAAACCGCTGAGCGAAGCCCGTGACGAGATTGCGGCAAAAGTGAAGCAGGAAAAAGCGCTGGATGCCTACTATGCGCTGCAGCAGAAAGTCAGCGACGCGGCCAGCAACGATAACGAATCTCTGGCGGGTGCAGAGCAGGCTGCGGGTATGAAAGCGGTTGAAACGGGCTGGTTTAGCCGTGACAGCCTGCCGGAAGAACTGAATTTCAAACCAGTCGCTGACATCATTTTCAATGGTGGTCTGGTTGGTGAGAACGGTACGCCTGGCAGTAACTCCGATATCATCACTGTGGACGGCGATCGTGCGTTTGTGCTGCGTATTGCAGAGCACAAAGCCGAAGCCGTGAAGCCACTGGCTGAAGTGAAAGAGCAGGTAACTGCGCTCGTTAAGCACAATAAAGCAGAGCAGCAGGCGAAGCTTGATGCCGATAAACTGCTGGCGGATCTGAAAGCCGGTAAAGGCGATGAAGCGATGAAAGCGGCGGGTCTGAGCTTCGGCGAGGCGAAAACGCTGAGCCGTACGGGTCAGGATCCGCTGAGCCAGGCTGCCTTTGGTCTGAGCCTGCCGGCGAAAGACAAACCGAGCTACGGCGTCGCGAACGACATGCAGGGTAACGTTGTTCTGTTGGCGTTGGACGAGGTGAAAGCTGGTTCTATGCCTGAAGCGCAGAAGAAAGCGATGGTTCAGGGGATCACTCAGAACAACGCGCAGATTGTCTTCGAAGCGCTGATGAGCAACCTGCGTAAAGCCGCAAAAATTAAAATCGGTGATGCGCTGGAACAGCAGCAATAACCGAGGCAGTTCGCAAAAAATTGCAAAAAGTTGTATCTACCAAAGGCCGCTTTCGCGGCCTTTTCCATTTCTGATATTTGCCGTTTGTCTGCCGTTCTGCACCTCGCTATCGTGATTCCACTGTTAACAAACAAGGAGAAAACAGTATGAAACATGGAATCAAAGCTCTGCTTATCACTCTTTCATTGACCTGCGCTGGTATGGCCCAAACCGCATTGGCGGCTGAGCCTGTCGCCAAAAGCCAGGCGACTCAAACCAAAGCGGAAAACCCAGGGGCGGCACAAAGCAAAGCCACACTGCCCGCTAAAGCAAGCGACGATGAGGGCACCAGGGTAAGCATCAACAGCGCTTCTGCGGAGGATTTAGCGCGAGTTATGAATGGCGTGGGTCTAAAGAAAGCGCAGGCGATTGTGAGCTATCGTGAGGAGTACGGGCCGTTTAAAACGGTGGATGATTTAAAACAGGTGCCGGGCATGGGCAGTTCACTGGTTGAGCGTAACTTGGCAGTTTTAACACTTTAATAACTTGCAGAGCGCTGAAAGTTTGCCAGACTGTAGAGGTCATACCAGTTATGACCTCTTTACTCAAAAGTCTGTTCATATAAAAACAACGTAAGGCTCCTGCGCTATGCAAACACAAATCAAAGTCCGTGGTTTTCATCTTGATGTCTATCAGCACGTTAACAATGCCCGCTATCTGGAGTTTCTGGAAGAGGCCCGCTGGGATGGTCTGGAAAACAGCGACAGCTTTCAGTGGATGACCGCACACAACATCGCTTTTGTGGTCGTGAATATTAATATCAACTACCGGCGACCTGCGGTGCTGAGCGACCTGCTGACCATCACCAGTCAGGTTCAACAGTTAAATGGCAAAAGTGGCGTGTTAAACCAGACCATTACCCTGGAGCCGGAAGGGCAGGTGGTGGCAGACGCGCTGATTACGTTCGTCTGTATTGATTTGAAAACGCAAAAAGCGTTGCCGCTGGAAGGGGAGTTGCGCGAAAAACTGGAGCAGATGGTGCAGTAGTGGCTGCGATTGCCGGAAGGTGACGCTCAAGCGTCTTATCCGGCCTACATGAGTTGCTGCAACTGTCTGTAGGCCGGATAAGCAAAGCGCAATCCGGCAATACAATCACTTTAACCCGGTTTTCTGTTTCATTGCCGCCATCACTGCCGGTTTATCCGCCAGATAATGGTTCAGGCCGTTGGCACGCAGATTACACGCCGCACATTGACCGCAACCGTCACCTTTGATTCCGTTATAGCAGGTCAGCGTTTCTTCGCGTACCAGGTCCAGCTTGCCCCAATAATCGGCCAGTGCCCAGGTTTCGGCTTTATCGATCCACATCAGTGGGGTTTCAAAGCGAATATCTTTCGCCATCCCCAGGCTTACAGCATGGTTCAGGGCTTTAACGAACTCATCGCGACAGTCCGGATAGCCGGAGAAATCGGTCTCACAAACGCCGGTAATGACCGCTTCTGCCTGCACCTGGTACGCGTAAATTGCTGCCAGCGTTAAGAACAGAATATTGCGTCCTGGCACAAAGGTATTGGGAATGCCGTTCGCATCCGGTTCGTAATCGGGTACCGGAATGTTATCGCGGGTCAGGCTGCTGACAGCCAGTTCACTGAGCAATGTGACATCAAGTACTTTGTGCGCCCGCGCGCCAAGTTTTAAGGCCAGGTCACGTGCGACATCAATCTCAGCGCGATGGCGCTGACCATAATCAAAGGTCACGCAGTGCACTTCATCATACTGATGCAGCGCTTGCGCCAGACAAGTCGTGGAGTCCTGACCTCCACTGAATACAACAACGGCACGTTTCATGGCTTTTCCTGACAAAATAACGAAGCCCTTATGGTAGCGCCTGGACGTGCCGTCGACCAGCTTCTTCACGCTGAAGGAGGTGGCAGCCAGGCTTCGGTAAACTCGAACCAGCCACGAGGATTCAGGCGTACGCCGTTCACGCCCGGTGGCGCGCTGATGCGATAGTGATAATTGAACAGTGGGGTCAGGGTAGCGTCATGCATTAGCGTGGCGAAAACTTGTTGTAAAGCAGCGTGGCGATCGTCCTCATCGGCCTGGATTTGAAGGGCATCCAGGGTCGTTTGCAAATGCGTGTATGCTGGCGCATTCAATACATGTGACCAGAGCTGATCGCAGCGCAACCACTGTTCGAGAGTATATTCAGGTGCCTCACCAATCAGCCTGTCGCCCATCATCAGGTCGGCCTGGGCTAAGGGATGATCGCCATCCCAGTTTTTAGCATTATGAAAAATAAGCGTTAATTCACAGCCGAGCAGCGCCAGCGCCTGGCGAAGCTGTTCAGCCATAGCGTGAAGTTCTACCGGCAGGTGATAAGCCAGCGTCAGCTTTTCCGGTAATGCCACCTCATCGAGTTCATCCCATTGTGGGATAGTCCATCCGGGGAGCAGTGCATTGCTTGGCGTGATCAGATTTTCATCCACTTCAAGCGTTTGTAGCAGGGAAGAACGGTGGATGATATTGATCAGTCTACGGGCCTGCTGCGTATTCAGGTGCGCGCTTTTTCTGAGCGTGAGATAACAAAAACCAAGACTGATCCCGCTGCTTACCTGGCTTAGCATAGGCAACTCTTCGGGTTTACCAATCGCAATTTGCACCGGATGGCGACAGCTGGTGCCCAGATCCTGGGAGAAGAGCTGTGGGGTTATCCAGTATTCAATGGCTTTTAGCAACGGATGACTCAGATGGTAGTGATCATGGCTCTCGATACGCACCAGCTCAGGAGTAAACAGCGTCAACCGGAACGGGCCGGTACCCACAAACGGGTACTCAGGATGCGCCAGGTGACTGCTGTAGCTTGCCAGACGGTGCGCCAGCCAGAAGTCGGGACGATGCAGAATAAAGGTCAGACACTGGGGATGCGTCACCTCAATGCGCTTTACGCTGATAAACAGCTTATTCAGCGCGGGGAGTTCTAACAGCTTCAGCAACTGCTGATGTAGCTGTGAGCTGCTTACCGTATCACCGTTATGCCAATGCAGGGTGGAACGAATATAGAAATCCCAGCGCAGGCCGTCAGCGGAAATATTCCAGTGGTGGGCTAAGTCTCCACAAGGACGTTGCGTAGTGCTGTCAAACCGGGTCAGGCCAGAGAAAACTTGTCCGGCGAGGTGTTGCTCCGCGCGACCAGGGAGAAAACCGGGGTGCAAGGGGTCGAGCGGGCGGTAATAGGGGATACGTAGGGTTGGCGTGTCGTTTTGCCACTGACCGCCCATAAACGGTTGTAGCAGTGTTCTTAATTCGCCCGGAGCCAACTGAGCCAGTTCCAGTACGCTAAGCTGCTCTCCCTTTTGCAGCGCCTGTTCCATCATGGTGTTGCGCAGTGAATCTGGCGTCACTAAAAACCGCAGTTGCCCGCGTTTCCCGCGCCCCGACTGGGCATGCCACTCCAGCCAGCCCGCATCCTGCGCTTGCTTTAGCAGGGTACGCACATGGCGTTCGCTACAAAAACAGCGTTCGGCCAGTTCCCCGACGGTCACCGACTGCGGTTCGCCGTTCGAGGGCAGCCACAGGCGTTGGTACTGGTTCAGGCGATTAAGCAGACGCATTGATACTTTTTCCTTCAGGATGTCCGTTAACGGTTTATGCGTAGAGAAACCCGGAACAATTCATTTTATCTATTCACTATTACTTCCGTATATCTCAGGTGATACTGGATCACAAGTTAACCGCGTCACAGTGTGGAGAAAGAAATGGCTCGTCTGGCTGCATTTGATATGGATGGCACCCTTTTGATGCCGAATCACCATTTAGGTGACGAAACGCTTTCAACGCTGTCGCGCCTGCGTGAACGCGATATTACTCTGACATTTGCTACCGGCCGACATGTGCTTGAGATGCGCCATATTTTAGGCTCGATCTCACTGGACGCCTTTTTGATCACGGGTAATGGCACGCGTATTCACTCTCTTGAGGGCGATGTGTTACACCGTCAGGATCTGGATCCGAATGTCGCGGATATTGTGTTGCATCAGAAGTGGGACACTACCGCCAGCATGCATGTCTTTAATGACAACGGTTGGTTCACCGGACAAGAGATCCCCTCGCTGCTGCAGGCGCATGTGTATAGCGGATTTCGCTACCAGATCGTCGATGTGAAACGTATTCCGGCGCATCAGGTCACGAAAGTCTGTTTCTGCGGCGATCATGACTCTTTGATCCAATTGCGAATTCAACTGAATGAAGCGCTGGGTGAACAGGCGAATCTCTGTTTTTCCGCGTTTGATTGCCTTGAGGTGCTGCCGCTGGGCTGTAATAAAGGATCGGCATTGGCGGTGTTGAGCGACCATTTAGGTTATTCAATGGCCGAGTGTATGGCGTTTGGCGATGCCATGAACGATCGCGAAATGTTAGGCAGCGTTGGGCGCGGCCTGATTATGGGTAACGCGATGCCGCAACTGATTGCTGAACTGCCTCATTTATCGGTGATTGGGCATTGCCGTAATCAGGCAGTGTCACACTTTTTGACGCATTGGCTGGACAATCCACATCTACCTTATTCCCCCGAATGAGAGATCCCTTCCAGCAAGCCAGACTTCGCGTCTGGCTTTTTTTTATCCCATTAATGGGTGTTCAGTAGTCGGGCGAGCTCCGCTTTCCACGGCGTTAAATCACCGATGTGCGCGTCGACCCACTGTGGGTTGTAGTAGGTTTCCAGATAGCGTTCGCCGCTGTCACACAACAGCGTCACCAGTGAGCCGCTTTCTCCGGCATCGCGCATACGGGCGGCAAGTTGCAGCGTTCCCCACATATTGGTACCCGTAGAGGCGCCGACTTTACGGCCCAACTGCGTTTCCAGCCAGTGTGCGGTGGCCACGCTTGCGGCATCCGGCACGCGCAGCATTTCATCGACCACGTCAGGAATGAAAGACGGTTCGACACGCGGGCGGCCAATGCCTTCAATTTTACTTCCTACCGGACTGCGTAACGTGGCATCGCGATCCTGCCAGAAGGGCAGAAAGACCGAGTTTTCCGGGTCCACTACCATCAGTTGAGTGTCGTAGCCCTGACAGCGGATATAGCGGCCAATGGTTGCTGAGGTGCCACCGGTTCCGGCGCTCATCACAATATGGCGGGGAACGGGGTTGGGCTCGCACTGCATCTGACGAAAGATGCTGTCGGCGATATTATTATTCCCGCGCCAGTCGGTGGCGCGCTCAGCGTAAGTGAACTGGTCCATGTAATGACCGTTCAGCTCACGCGCCAGTTGCTCAGAGGCCGCATAGATTTCGCAGGCGCTTTCCACGAAATGACAGCGACCGCCGTAAAATTCAATCTGTTCAACCTTACGTTTTGCCGTACAGGAAGGCATGACGGCAATAAATGGCAACCCTAACAGTCGAGCGAAATAAGCCTCAGAGACCGCCGTTGAACCGGACGATGATTCAATGATGGTGGTGCCTTCTTTGATCCAGCCATTGCACAATCCGTACAGAAACAGTGAGCGCGCCAGACGATGCTTCAGACTCCCGGTCGGATGCGTGCTCTCATCTTTTAAATAGAGCTGAATGCCCGGGAACGCCGGTAGCGACAGGCGAATGAGATGCGTATCCGCAGAACGCTGATAATCCGCGTTGATTTCATTGATGGCGTTTTTAACCCAGGAGCTATTCATCATTAATAGATATCCATTTGTCATTTTGTGCCCAGAATAGCGAAAAGCACGGAAAAAATTGTTGCCATTTAGCCTTTAAAATAGAATGTAAGGAGAAAATTCTTCTCTGTGGAGTGGATATGTTAGACAAAATTGACCGCAAGCTACTCGGCTTGCTGCAACAGGACTGCACCCTTTCTTTGCAGGCATTAGCAGATGCCGTTAATCTGACTACCACCCCCTGCTGGAAACGTCTCAAACGACTTGAGGATGACGGTATCCTGCTGGGCAGAGTCGCCCTGTTGGATCCAGAAAAACTGGGGCTGGGACTCACCGCGTTTGTGCTGATCAAAACTCAGCATCACAGCAGCGAATGGTATTGCCGCTTTGTCACTGAAGTGACCGGAATGCCCGAGGTTCTGGGGTTCTGGCGTATGGCAGGGGAGTATGACTACCTGATGCGAGTGCAGGTTGCTGATATGAAAAGCTATGATGAATTCTATAAGCGCCTGGTGAATAGCGTACCGGGCCTGTCTGACGTCACCTCCAGCTTTGCCATGGAACAGATTAAATACACAACTGCTCTACCTATTGAATAATTCTCCCGGCGCTTATTGCCGGAAATCTTGTCAGGACATAACGCGTGCGATTATTTGCTCAATTAAGCTGGTACTTCCGCCGGGAGTGGCGTCGCTACCTCGGGGCAGTGGCCTTGCTTATCATCATCGCTATCCTTCAGCTTATTCCGCCGAAAGTGGTCGGGATCATTGTGGATGGCGTGACGACTCAACGTTTCTCCACCGAGCGGCTGCTGATGTGGGTGGGGACAATTGCCCTGATTGCCGTGGTGGTTTATTTGCTGCGCTATGTCTGGCGCGTGCTGCTGTTTGGCGCATCCTACCAACTGGCGGTTGAGCTGCGGGAAGATTATTACCGTCAGTTGAGTCGCCAGCATCCAGAATTTTATCTGCGGCACCGTACGGGCGATCTGATGGCGCGGGCAACCAACGATGTCGATCGCGTCGTATTTGCCGCCGGAGAAGGGGTGCTGACGCTGGTGGATTCGCTGGTCATGGGGTGTGCGGTGCTGATCGTGATGTCAACGCAGATAAGCTGGCAACTGACGTTGATTGCGCTGCTGCCGATGCCGGTGATGGCGTTGATGATCAAACGTTACGGCGATCGACTCCATAACCGTTTTAAGCTGGCGCAGGCGGCGTTTTCCAGTCTCAACGATCGTACTCAGGAAAGCCTGACCAGTATTCGTATGATCAAGGCCTTTGGTCTGGAGGATCGACAGTCGGCATTATTTGCCGCTGATGCTGAAGATACCGGTAAGAAAAACCTGCGCGTGGCGCGCATTGACGCCCGCTTTGATCCCACGATTTATATCGCCATTGGTATGGCTAACCTGCTGGCGATTGCCGGGGGAAGCTGGATGGTGGTACACGGCTCGCTGACGCTCGGGCAGCTCACCAGCTTTATGATGTATCTCGGTCTGATGATTTGGCCGATGCTGGCGCTGGCCTGGATGTTTAACATCGTCGAACGCGGCAGCGCCGCGTATAGCCGAATTCGCGCCATGCTGGCAGAAGCGCCGGTAGTGGATGACGGTACTGAACCGGTGCCGGAAGGACGCGGCGAGCTGGCGGTGGCGATTCGCGAATTTTGTTACCCGCAAACCACCCACCCGGCGCTGGAAAATGTGAATTTCCAGCTCAAACCTGGACAGATGCTGGGCATCTGTGGTCCGACCGGCTCGGGAAAAAGTACGGTGCTGTCGCTGATCCAGCGTCATTTTGATATCACCCAGGGCGATGTGCGCTTTCATGATATCCCATTAACGCGCTTACAGCTGGATAGCTGGCGCAGCCGACTGGCGGTTGTCAGCCAGACGCCATTCCTGTTTTCCGATACCGTCGGTAATAACATCGCCTTAGGACGTCCGCAGGCCACGCAGGAAGAGATCGAGCATGTGGCGCGTCTTGCCAGCGTTCATGAGGATATTTTACGTCTTCCGCAGGGCTACGACACCGAAGTGGGCGAACGCGGGGTGATGCTGTCTGGCGGGCAAAAACAGCGTATTTCTATCGCTCGAGCGTTACTGCTGAACGCTGAAATCCTGATTCTGGATGATGCGTTGTCGGCGGTAGATGGTCGTACCGAACATCAGATCCTGCATAACCTGCGCCAGTGGGGCGAAGGCCGAACCGTAATTATTAGCGCTCACCGTTTATCGGCCCTGACGGAAGCCAGCGAGATTATCGTGATGCAGCATGGGCATATTGCCCAGCGCGGTGAGCATGATTCTTTAGTGCAGCAGCCTGGCTGGTATCGTGATATGTACCGCTATCAGCAACTGGAAGCGGCACTGTCTGATGCGCCAGAGATAAACGAGGAGGTGGCTAATGCGTAGTTTTGGGCAATTATGGCCAACTCTGAAAAGGTTACTGGCATACGGTTCACCATGGCGAAAACAGCTGGCGATTGCGGTCGTCATGTTGTGGGTGGCGGCTGCGGCGGAAGTCAGCGGCCCGCTGCTGATTAGCTATTTTATCGATAACATGGTGGCGAAGAACAATCTGCCGCTGGCGATGGTTGCCGGGCTGGTTGCCGCCTATGTCGGTCTGCAACTGCTGGCGGCAGGGCTGCATTACGCGCAGTCGTTACTGTTTAACCAGGCGGCGGTTGGCGTAGTACAACAGTTACGTACCGACGTAATGGACGCTGCGCTGCGCCAGCCGCTCAGCGCCTTTGATACTCAGCCCGTCGGGCAGCTTATCTCCCGCGTGACCAATGACACCGAAGTGATTCGTGACCTGTACGTGACGGTGGTCGCAACGGTTCTGCGCAGCGCGGCCTTAATTGGCGCCATGCTGGTCGCGATGTTCAGCCTCGAGTGGCGTATGGCGCTGGTGGCGATGGCCATTTTCCCGGCCGTGCTGGTGGTGATGGTTATTTACCAACGCTACAGCACCCCGATTGTGCGTCGGGTGCGCGCTTATCTGGCGGATATTAACGATGGCTTTAACGAAGTCATCAACGGCATGAGCGTTATCCAGCAGTTCCGCCAGCAGGCAAGGTTTGGCGAGAGAATGGGCGAGGCCAGCCGCTCGCACTATATGGCGCGCATGCAAACCCTGCGACTGGATGGTTTTTTGCTGCGTCCGCTGCTGAGCCTTTTCTCGGCGCTGATCCTCTGCGGCTTGCTGATGCTGTTCAGTTTTACCTCTGGCACCTCCATTGAGGTTGGCGTGCTGTACGCGTTCATCAGCTACCTCGGCCGTTTGAACGAACCGCTGATCGAGCTGACCACCCAGCAATCAATGCTGCAGCAGGCGGTTGTCGCTGGTGAGCGAGTGTTCGAACTGATGGACGGGCCTCGTCAGCGCTATGGTGAAGACGATCGCCCGCTCAAAAGCGGAGACATTGAGGTGGATAACGTTTCATTTGCCTATCGCGACGACAATCTGGTGCTGCAAAACATCAGTCTGTCCGTGCCTTCGCGCAGCTTTGTGGCTTTGGTCGGACACACAGGCAGCGGCAAAAGCACGCTGGCCAGCCTGCTGATGGGATATTACCCGCTGACGCAGGGGGAAATCCGCCTTGACGGACGTCCGTTGTCTTCTCTGAGCCACGGTGCGTTACGTCAGGGCATCGCGATGGTGCAGCAGGATCCGGTGGTGATGGCGGATACCTTCCTGGCAAACGTCACGCTGGGTCGCGATATCTCAGAAGAGCGGGTCTGGCAGGCGCTGGAGACTGTGCAACTGGCAGAACTGGCTCGGGGTTTGAGCGAGGGGATTCATACCCGGCTGGGCGAGCAGGGCAATAATCTCTCCGTTGGGCAGAAACAACTGCTGGCGCTGGCGCGGGTATTGGTTGAAACGCCGCAGGTGCTGATCCTCGATGAAGCCACTGCCAGTATTGATTCCGGTACTGAGCAGGCCATTCAGCACGCGCTGGCGGCGGTCCGTGAACACACTACGCTGGTGGTGATTGCGCATCGGTTATCGACGATTGTCGATGCGGATACCATTCTGGTGTTACATCGCGGTCAGGCGGTTGAGCGTGGTACGCACCAGCAATTACTGGCGGCGCAAGGCCGTTACTGGCAGATGTATCAGTTGCAGCTGGCGGGCGAAGAGCTGGCAGCCAGTACGCAAGAGGATTCTGTTATCGCCTGACGGCGCAGCGCTTATCCGGCCACGCGGAGTCGTAGGTCGGGTAAGGCGTTTACGCCGCCATCCGGCAATCAACAATCTGGTGCAAAAATGTAACGCACTATGCACCGTTATAGTGCGTTTTTTCTTTTTCTCTCCTGGCTGTACCCTGCGAACCTGAATCATTCCGCGTTTTTCATTCCTGGCACATCCCTTGCAATATTCCTCTCGTGTATCTGCAGCCACTACTGAATTCTGACTGGAGGGGATCTATGAAGCTGGTTACCGTGGTAATCAAACCGTTCAAACTGGAAGACGTCCGTGAAGCACTGTCGTCTATTGGTATTCAGGGGCTGACCGTCACCGAAGTGAAGGGGTTTGGCCGACAGAAAGGTCATGCTGAGCTGTACCGTGGGGCTGAATATAGCGTCAATTTTCTGCCAAAGGTGAAGATTGATGTGGCGATTGCCGACGACCAACTGGATGGCGTGATTGATGTCATCAGTAAGGCGGCATACACCGGAAAAATTGGCGACGGCAAAATCTTCGTCGCCGAGCTGCAACGTGTGATTCGTATTCGTACCGGCGAAGCCGACGAAGCCGCACTGTAACTTCTGGCACACAGTGATAGGAAACCAAAAAATGAAGATAGCAACGATGAAAACAGGTATTGCTTCACTGGCGCTACTGCCGGGACTGGCGATGGCGGCACCGGCGGTTGCGGATAAAGCAGATAACGCTTTTATGATGATCTGTACCGCGCTGGTGCTGTTTATGACTATCCCTGGCATTGCGTTGTTCTACGGCGGTTTGATTCGCGGTAAGAACGTGCTGTCGATGCTGACTCAGGTGACGGTGACATTCGCTCTGGTTTGTATTCTATGGGTGGTTTATGGCTACTCACTGGCCTTTGGCGAAGGGAATAATTTCTTCGGCAACTTCAACTGGGTATTGCTGAAGAACATCGAGCTGACGGCGGTCACGGGGAGCTTCTACCAATACATTCACGTTGCTTTTCAGGGATCTTTTGCCTGCATCACCGTTGGGCTGATTGTCGGGGCTCTTGCTGAGCGTATTCGTTTCTCTGCAGTGCTGATTTTTGTGGTGGTGTGGTTAACGTTGTCGTACATCCCCATTGCCCATATGGTCTGGGGCGGCGGCTTACTGGCTTCTCACGGCGCACTGGATTTTGCCGGCGGGACGGTCGTGCACATCAACGCAGCGATTGCTGGTCTGGTTGGTGCGTATCTGATTGGCAAACGCGTCGGTTTTGGCAAAGAAGCCTTTAAACCGCATAACCTGCCGATGGTCTTCACCGGTACCGCTATTCTCTACATTGGTTGGTTTGGCTTTAACGCCGGTTCAGCGGGAACGGCGAATGAAATTGCCGCACTGGCCTTCGTCAATACCGTGGTCGCCACCGCTGCCGCCATCCTCGGATGGATCTTCGGTGAATGGGCGCTGCGTGGCAAACCGTCTCTGCTGGGCGCTTGTTCTGGTGCTATTGCAGGTCTGGTGGGCGTAACACCTGCATGTGGCTACATTGGTGTCGGAGGAGCGCTGATTATCGGTGTCGTTGCGGGGCTGGCTGGCCTGTGGGGTGTGACCATGCTGAAGCGTTTTCTGCGCGTGGACGATCCGTGTGATGTGTTTGGCGTGCACGGCGTGTGCGGTATTGTTGGCTGCATCCTGACCGGCGTTTTCGCTGCGAGCTCTCTGGGCGGCGTGGGCTTTGCCGAGGGCGTGACCATGGGGCATCAGCTGCTGGTGCAACTGGAAAGCGTGGCGATCACCATCGTCTGGTCCGGCGTGGTGGCCTTCATTGGCTATAAGCTGGCAGATATGACGGTGGGTCTGCGCGTACCGGAAGAGCAGGAACGCGAAGGTCTGGATGTGAACAGTCACGGCGAAAACGCCTACAACGCTTGATGTTTCAATCTGCCGGATGGCAACGCTTTTGCGCCACCATCCGGTAATTTTCAATTGCGATTACGCATTACCCCTTCCTGCACGGTAGAGGCGACCAGTACACCGTCCTGGGTATAAAACTCCCCGCGTACAAAACCCCGGGCACCGGAGGCCGAAGTGCTCTCGACGTTATACAACAGCCACTCATTAATATTGAACGGACGGTGGAACCACATTGAATGGTCAATGGTGGCGATCTGAATCCCTTTCTCCAGAAAACCAATCCCGTACGGCTGCAGCGCAACAGGCAGGAAGTTCAGGTCTGAGGCATAACCCAGCAGATATTGATGGACGCGCAGATCGTCCTGCAGCTCACCGTTTGCGCGGATCCATACCTGGCGCGCCGGAGGTGCGACGTGACCTTTTAAGGGGTTATGAAATTCAACCGGGCGCACTTCCAACGGACGATCGTTGATAAATTTTTCTTTCAACAGCGGCGGCAGTAAATGCGCCACTGAACGGGCAATTTCCGTTTCTGATTTCAGCTCATCGGGACCCGGCGCATCCGGCATGGTTTTCTGATGTTCAAATCCGTCTTCGGGTGCCTGGAAAGAGGCGGTCATGTAAAAAATGGGTTTACCATTCTGAATTGCGGCAACGCGGCGCGCGCTGAAGCTGTTACCATCACGCAAGACTTCAACATCATAGATGATGGGCTTTTGGCTATCGCCGGGGCGTAAAAAATAGCTGTGAAAAGAGTGGACCAGACGCTCTTCCGGTACGGTTTCTTTGGCGGCATACAGCGCCTGACCGACAACCTGTCCCCCAAAAACCTGACGCAACCCTAAGTCTTCACTTTGGCCCCGAAAGAGTCCTTCTTCAATTTTTTCCAGATTTAACAATGTCAGCAAATTTTTCAGCGCCAGACTCATACGTGCTCTCCAGGTTATATCGTTCTCGCAGCGAGGTAGGCAGAGTATAACGCAATTTTGAAAGTGGTCCGATGGGTGCAATTGTCTGAATTAAAGGCCTATTACAGGCAAAAACAGCTGTCTTGTGCCACACTTAGTCACGTTATGTTTTTGTTAACCACTCTTCTGGCGAGGAAAGTTCTCGCTGGTGCATAGATGATAAGGAGAATTTAATGAAACTCGTGCACATGGTAAGTGGTTTAGCGGTTGCGGTCGCTCTGGCGGCCTGTGCTGATAAAAGTGCAGATATTCAGACACCTGCGCCAAGCCCTAATACGTCAATTGCTGACACACAGTCTAAAATTCAACAGCCAAATGTTTCTGGTACGGTATGGATCCGCCAGAAAGTGGCCTTGCCACCCGATGCGGTGCTGACCGTCACGCTGTCAGATGCGTCGCTGGCCGATGCGCCGTCAAAAGTGCTGTCGCAAAAAGCGGTCCGTACTGAAGGCAAGCAGGCGCCATTCAGCTTCGTATTACCGTTTAATCCAGCAGATATTCAGCCTAACGCTCGTATTCTGCTGAGTGCGGCAATTACGGTTAATGACAAACTGGTCTTTATTACTGATACCGTTCAGACGGTCATTAATCAGGGTGGTACAAAAGCTGACCTGACGCTGGTCCCTGTACAGCAAACGGCAGTACCGGTTCAGGCGAGCGGTGGGGCTGCCACCACGGTGCCGTCAACGTCACCAACCCAGGTGAATCCGTCTTCTGCCCTTCCTGCCCCCACGCAGTACTAAGGTAGTCGTAACCCTCTCCGCCTGGAGAGGGTTAGTACACCCAGCGATAACGCTGTAAATCGATCTGTCCGCTTCCAGAAACCACAATTCCCTCTGCCAGTAACGCCTGACGCTGCCGTTGCAGGTCGGGGCCGGTCAGCGAAATGGTACCATGGCGATTGACCACCCGATGCCAGGGCAGAGTGCTGCCTTCGGGGAGACGCTTAAGCACGCCGCCTACCTGGCGCGCAGCACGCGGCGAACCGGCAAGCCTGGCAACATCGCCATACGTGGTGACGAAACCTTCGGGGATTGACGCGACGATTTGCCAGACGCGTTGGGGGAAAGAGTCTTGTATATCCATTATTTATTCCTGCGCTAATCCTCCAGCATAATGCTGAATGGCGAAGGAGTGAAGCTGCATTGCACAAGAAAACAGCATCCGATGCTGGATGGGTTGCAATTACAGGGTGCAGCAGTGATAATGCGCCTGCGCGTTGGTTAACAACGCTCTCAATGGGGGCTCTGTTGGTTCTCCCGCAACACTACTCTGTTTACCAGGTCAGGTCCGGAAGGAAGCAGCCAAGGCAGATGACGTGTGTGCCGGGATGTAGCTGGCAGGGCCCCCACCCAATTCTGCCGTCCGGCAATTTCCCTTCTGCTTATCTTCTTTTCTTTGTCATCGTATTGTCATTTTATTGTCATCAAATGCTGTCAATGTGTTTCGGGGATGTTATTTGATGCTTTTGCCGCCGCCATCGCGCTGTAACGACAGGGTCTTACATTCGGTGTGTTTTGGCTGACCACAAGGATTTTCTACGATGTCGACCGCTGTATTGAATGTCAAAATTGATGAGGCGCTAAAAGAAAAGCTTCGCCATTACGCTGAAGTGCATAACGAAAATTTAAGTGTTGCGACGGAAAAACTGCTGCTGATTGCGTTTACCGCCGTTGAAGAGGCGGGAGTCTCCGCTGAGGATATCGATAGCCAGCATACGGAAGAGTCCGTAGTTGAAGCACTGACTCCTAAAGAAATCAAAGCGTTGCGCAGACTACTGAAGAAGAAAAAATGAAACAACAACCGCTCTCAACCGCCTGTAATTACGGCGAAGCTTGTGAAATGCTGCGTTCCGGTTATGTGAAACATGTTCGTCTGAGCTGGAATGTCGGCAGCGATGAGTTCTTCCGTATTGCCTCCGACTGGTGTGATGCCGGGGCAAAAATTAAGAAAGACGGTGAGAATTTCGTAATTTCCCTGAAGGGATTCCCGGTTCCTCCTCAACAGTAATATTGCTGGGACTTCCTTGTCCATCACGGTATTCAACGGCGGGTCTTTTGACTCGTCGCTTAGATTATTTTGCGCATTTTTCCGCTGCTGGCCTGCAATCGCAGGTTATCCCAAATGGGTTGCAACACTCTGAAAGCAGCACGCGCTGTGTCATCCGGTAACGTGAAGGGCATACGCAAAAAGCGATCGAATGCGCCATCAAGGCCAAACCGCGTACCGGTACCCAGCTGAATGCCTGCACTTTCGGCGCGTGTGGCAAAGAGCGTCGCCAGCGTATCGGGCAGTTCAACCCAGAAAGAGAGTCCTCCCTGTGGCTGGGTAAACTGCCATTCCGGGAAATGTGAGTTCATCAGGTCCGAGCACAGATCTCGCCGCGATGTGAGCAGGCGTCTTCTGTCAGGAAGAAAGTTAGGGGCGTTATCCAGCAGCCAACTGGTGGCGAGTTGTTCAAGCACCGGGGAGCCTAAATCGAAGGTGTCGCGGGTTTGTACCAGCGCCGCAATGGTTCGTGCCGACGCCCGGATCCAGCCCAGACGTAATCCCCCCCAAAAGCTTTTCCCGGCCGAACCCAATAGAATGATCGGCGCGTCGCGATTGAATGCGGCAAGTGGCGGCGGCGGCGGGGCGTCATACCACAGGTTCACCATCGTCTCATCGACCACCAGGGTAGTGCGGGTTCGTTCGGCAATATCCGCCACGACCTGGCGAGTTGCAGCGTCCATGCAACGCCCGGTCGGGTTGTGAAAGTCCGGCATCAGGTAGGCCATTCTCGGTGCGGTTTGCGCGAGGGTGGCGACCAGACCCGCGGTATCCCAACCGTGCTCGGGTAGCGACACGCCGACGGGGCGACAGGATGCGCCTTGAATCGCGGCAATCGCCAGCGGATAAGTAGGGTGATCTACCACTACGCGATCGCCGGGGCCGGTGAGCAAACGTAGGATCAGCGCCAGGCCGCTGACAGCACCATTCACGACCATGATTTCATCGGGCTGCGTCGGGAGCCCGCGTTCGCAATAATGCTGAGCGATGGATTCACGCAATACCGACAGTCCCTGTGGCAGATACCCGGAACTCAACAGATGCTGTGGCATGGCGAACAGCGCCTGTTGGTAAGCCTGATGAATTTCGGGTCCGGCACTTAGCGCCGCCGTGGACAAATCAAGTGCTGTGCCGGTACTAGTCCGGGTTGGCACATGGCGAATATGTTCCGGCAGGATCACCCGTGAGCCGCTACCATGACGGCTTTCCAGATATCCCTCTTCACGCAGTTGCGCCATAGCGCTGGCGACGGTAGTTCGACTTACTTGCAGAACGACGGCGAGCTCGCGTTCACCCGGTAAACGGCTATCCAGCGCCAGTCGACCATCGAGAATAAGCAGACGTAACGCTTCTGCCAGCTGTCGCCAGATGGGCGTTCGCGAGGGGCTTTCCAGCCAGTGTCCGAGCAGGCGTTGCAAAGACTGACTTCCATAACGGCGAGATGACATAGCAGTCCACTTTTTGAAAACTGGACATTAATCATAGTGCCAATTGCGATGAAGATGAAAGTTATCTGAGAGTGAGAGGGGAAAAGCATGCTGCGTCGTTTACTTCAGCTGTTTATCGGGCTGGTGCTGTACGGTGTGTCGACGGCGATGTTTGTCCGTGCTGATTTAGGGGCCGATCCGTGGAACGTGTTTCACCTGGGTGTAGCCAATTTATTGTCAATGAATATCGGCGTGGTGATTATTGCCGTGGGCGTGTTGGTGCTGCTGGCGTGGATACCGCTGCGCCAGCGTCCTGGCTTTGGCACGTTGAGTAACGTGATTATGATCGGGCTGGCGGCAGATGCCGCGCTGCTGGTGATTCCTGGATTTGAATCTCTGCTGGCGCGCAGCGGGCTGCTGGTGTCAGCGGTAATATTGAATGCGTTAGCAACCAGCCTGTACATTGGCGCCGGTTTTGGCGCCGGTCCGCGTGATGGTCTGATGACCGGTATCCACGCGCGTACCGGCTGGCCAGTACGACGAATTCGAACCGCAATCGAAGTGTCGGTGCTGCTTATCGGGTGGCTGCTGGGTGGAACCGTGGGAGTTGGTACGGTGCTGTATGCCTTGGCTATCGGACCGTTGATTCAGCTTTGCCTGCCGTGGTTTCGGCATCAGCCGCAGTCGCGTACACGTATCAGGAATGCGCCTGGGGCGCGATCGCCTGGTGGCGACTAAACTTAACCTCGACTGACGCGGCCGGAATCGGCTTGCCGCGCAGTACACTTCGGAGGTTTTTCTCATGAAGTATGTTGATGGCTTTGTGGTTGCCGTACCCGCTGAAAACAAGGAGGCGTACATTGCGATGGCGGCAAAAGCAGCTCCGCTTTTCAAGGAGTTCGGTGCATTGCGCGTGGTGGAGTGCTGGGCAGATGATGTCCCCGACGGCAAATTGACCGATTTTCGCATGGCTGTGAAAGCGCAGGATCATGAAGAAGTGGTATTCAGCTGGATTGAATATCCATCCAAAGAGGTCCGCGATGCGGCGAATCAGAAGATGATGTCCGATCCCCGTATGAAGGAATTCGGTGAATCTATGCCATTTGATGGCAAGCGAATGATCTACGGTGGATTTGCACCCATTATGGAAGAGTGATGTGACTGGCTGTGCGGCGTGCCGCCAGCCATCTCAACATCAACAGCCATGTTAAAGCCGTTTTTCTGCCCACAGAATAAATTCCGCTTTCGGCAGCGCTTTGCTGTAAAGCCAACCCTGACCGTATTGCACGCCGTGCTTGCGTAGCCAGGTTTCCTGATTCTCGGTTTCGATACCTTCCGCCACCATCTCAAGTTTCAGCGTTTTCGCTATCTCGATGATATGCGGCGTGACGTTGTTGTACTCCAATGCATCAACGAACGATTTGTCTATCTTCAGGATGTCTACATCCAGATCCTGCAAATAGCTCAGGCTGGAATAGCCGGTACCAAAGTCATCAATATAGATTGAATGACCCGCCTGACGGTATTTGGCAATAAACGGCGCGCTGTTTTTCGGGTCGGCAAATTCGCGTTCAGTTAGCTCCAGCGCGATTTGCGCAGGCTTAAGCTGCCAGCGGTTCACCTTCTGGCTTAACAGGGCAGGAAGCGTTTCGGAGGACAGATCGGCTGACTCTAGGTTGATGGATATATGCTGCTCCGGATGCTGACGCAGCCATTTGCCTAAATCTTCAAATACGCTTTCAATAATCAACCGGGTGAGGGACTCTGTCAGCCCGGTTTCATGCGCCAGCGCGACGAAGACTTCCGGCGACAGATAGCTTCCGTCGGCCTGCTGCCAGCGAGCCAGCGCCTCTGCCCCAACCACTTTCCCCGTTTTGAGCGAGATAATTGGTTGGTAGTGGACTTTGATGTCCCGATGCTGGATAGCGTCCTGCAACTGGTGATGGGGCGACTGTAAGCGGCGCAAAATACGCAAAACAAAGGCGGCGGTGAGCAAGCCGATAAGAATGCCTGCCGGGAGCCAGATCAGTGCCTGCCGGTGCCAGGTTTTTTGTAACGGCAGGGTAGATGCCCAGGTTACGATCGTGATACCCAACTCAGGAAAGGGGCGGGCGTTATAAATGCTGCCATCTTTTTTAAAATGAGTAATCGATCGTTCTTGCTGTACATGCTGTAAAACGTCCGATGGCAAATCGGCGCTACTGGCAACCACGACGTTGCGCACGGTGCCGATGATAGTCACTTCAATCGGCCATGAGCCAAACGGGATGACGTCAATGAAAGAACCCGGATCGACCATCACAACATAATGTTCGCTCCCTAATGCTGCCATAAAACGCTTGATGCCCAAATCATTTTGCGTGGTAAGCCATGCGCGATATCCATCAGGCGTGACTTTCATTGCGGGTGGAAATGCGTCAGCCTGGCTTCTTTTTTCCAGAGATGAGCATTGCGGAACGTTATCTTTGAGGTACAGCACTTCCTGAATATAGCGATAGCTATATGACAAACGACGCATTTCCAGCAGATGCTCTTCACTACAAGGCACCCCCTGAAATGCTTCAATATGGCGCAATGCTTTTTTCGCCTGCTCGCCTACGCGTTCCGTACGTAATGCGACCCGCGTTGAGAACATGTCGAGCTCATCGATAAATTTCGTTTCGACCTGTCGATGTGCCAGCCACAGGCTTAAACCTACCGGCGCGAGGATAGAAAGGAACAGTACCCCAGTCACCAGGCTTATCAGATGTCGTGTTGTCACAGTGATATCCTTATTTACACAGCGTAGGGAAAGTATATCCGAAACCCCAAAAAGCTATTCGATTGGCATCATATATTTACGGCCATTTATCATCCCGTTTGACTCCCTGTAGCGTAAATCAGGTTGTGGTTTGTACAAGAGTGGTGTATTTTGATGGTTATGTTATAACATATCAAATTGAGGTTGCCATGAAACCGGATATTCATCCTTTTTATCGTACCGTGGTGTTTCACGATACCAGTGCCAATGAATTCTTTAAGGTCGGCTCGACCATCAAGACTGAGCGTGAGATTGAGTTTGAGGGGAAAATGTACCCGTACGTGACCCTCGATATCTCTTCTAAATCACATCCGTACTATACCGGGAAACAAAAAACCTTTGATAATGAAGGTAGTGCAGCACGTTTCCAAAAACGTTTTGGTCATTTTATTGGCGTTAAGCGGGGTTAAAATGCAGGTACTCAATTCACTTCGCAGCGCAAAACAGCGTCATCCTGACTGCCAGATAGTGAAACGTAAAGGGCGTTTGTACGTTATCTGCAAAACGAATCCGCGCTTTAAAGCAGTACAGGGGCGTAAAAAAAGACGTTAGTTTCTTTGCCAGCATTTCAGGGATTAAAGTGCGTTACCTTCGCAGGAACGCACTTTTTTTATCTGTGCTGAGATGCCGTTACTGGCTGTTCTGGGCGCGGGTAAGCGTAAAGACATCGTAAAACGAGAGTTCGCCTTTGCGCGATATCATCTTTTGCAACTGTGCTTTATGTTCGCTATCCACGGACGGTGAGTGCAGGATAGTATCGATGAGCGAGGAGGGGACAAAGCGCGTGTTGTACCATTCTCCGTTATAGCAAACTCTAAAATCCAGAACGTCGATATCTTCAAAGCGGTATCGTGGCGCAACGTCGAAAAAGAAAAAGCCGTTGAGTACAACGAACAGTACCACCAGCAGCCATACCGAATCGACTAACGTTTCTGACTGTAGCATCACCGCCAGCGTGGCAAACCACGCAACATACATGCCGATAAACAGCCCTGGGTGTTTGCGAATAAAGCTGATGCTAAAGCGCGGTTTGTTGTCGCGCTTCTCGCGAATATTTAAGTCGTCGATTGTTTCAGTAAGCAGGCGCTGTATTTCTGTCATCTCTTGCCTTCGTGATATCTGCAAAATTCAGGAGGGATCGCCCTATTTTAAAAGGGGATACCCTTTGAAGAAAGTAACAGATTAACCGCAATTTAGCATAACAGTTACATTTAAGATCACAGCGTTTTGATGATCCTTGCGGGATTGCCCCCAACCACGGTGTTTGCCGGAACGCTTTTAGTGACCACTGCGCCTGATGACACAACCACGTTATCGCCCAGCGTGACGCCGGGATTGATCACTGCACGGCCACCTATCCAGACATTATTGCCGATAGTCACGGGCTTCCCGAACTCCAGGCCACTGTTGCGCTCGGTAGCATCCAGCGGATGGGTCGCGGTATAGATATGAACGCCTGGTGCCAGCATGCAGTTGTCGCCAATATGAATTGGACAGACGTCGAGCATAACGCAGTCGAAATTAGCGTAAAAGTCTTTACCAAGATAGATGTTATAACCGTAATCACAACGGAAAGAGGGTTCAATATAGGCTCCCTCACTCTGACCTAACAGATCGTGCAGGATTGCCTGACGCTCATTTTTTTCATCGGGTGCGGTGAGATTGTAGCGATGGATCAACTGACGAGCGCGTAGTCGGTCACTGCGCAGCGTTTCATCTGCCGGGCGATAGTATTCGCCGGCGATCATTTTTTGCTTTTCATTACGCATTACGAATTCCCTGTGTACTGAAGGTTATTTCAGCACAGTAAAACGTAATGCAGAAAAGGGGAACGTTCCCGCTTCTTTGCTGTGATCATAGTCACGCGATTTGAATTAAATAACCATTGTAAATACGAAAATGGTCAGCCAGACAACGGTACCGCTATACCTGACTTAACCTTGAGTGCAATTAGCGAATGAATTTCCAAACAGAAGTTGGAATCTTGTCGTAAAGCTTATTCATGGTCAATTCAGCAAGGCGATGATCTGCTGCTGAGTAAAATACAGCCAGTTCGTTGTCGGACAATTCATATTTATTTTTTTCAATAACGCGCTCTAGCGTATCAATTGTCTGGCAACGTCGCAGGCGCATCAAATAATCTGTTTTAGTTAATGGTTTATCGGACATAACTCTTACCTATGATTGTAATAATTTTTAACAAGACAAACTTACAGGATTAGCCCTGGTGGCATTGACAAAACAGCGAAACAGTCGATTACCTGACTTCCGCCATTTCTGCAGATCCTGCGTATTAATACCATAACTGCTGAACAACATAAAAGTGTCATCCAGGTATTCATCTATCTGCGCGATCAGCTTATTGTCCTCATTGTACTTAATTTTATAATTAAGTGCGAAGGTTGCAATATGCTCTATCAGTTCATTGAGCTGCAAGCTGGTTGCAGAGGTAGGGTCATTAACCCAGCCATGGTTACTTTGTTCAAGGTTTGCAAGACAGTCATGATACAGAGTTTCGCAGAGAAATTTAAGCTGCGCGATATCATGTCTTTTGGGTGAGTATTCATCCATAACGCATCCCCTTCTTAGTGGCTTAAACTAACCGAACACCTTTCGGGATGGATACAACAACTACCTGGAACTTGCCCGCGACTCCTGATGATTTAACTATAATCTACTCTAAAAAAGATTTCATCGTCATATCACGAAAAATTACAATTATGTAAAATTATGATGCTACGTCATTTTTACATTTTAACAGATAAATGCCGCTATTCGAAATGGGACAATTTCTTTATTCTTCGGGCAATCATCGGGTTATCTTGTTTAGGTTTAGCAACGAAAGGCAACAACCGACAATGTGAACCAGTGGATAGGATTAATCTTAATATTTATTAAAGTAAATAAGAACTCTCGCTGTTTTTTTAAGAATAGCCTTTAAGGCTGCAAGGATTATATCGCTTATTTATCCGATAGAAAATAAACGGAATGGCAATAAGTGATTTTTATGATTTTTCCAGAAAAAAGGCCGCTTGCGCGGCCTTATCTTTAGAGATGTATCAATGATGCTCTACTGAGTGGCTATGCTCAATATCTTCATTTTTGCGGCTAAAGCGGCGGCGTACCACCACAAAGAACACCGGAACAAAGAAGATCGCCAACACGGTTGCCGTCACCATCCCGCCCATTACGCCAGTACCAACGGCGTTCTGTGCACCGGAACCTGCGCCGGAACTGATGACCAGCGGCATTACGCCCAGAATAAAGGCCAGTGACGTCATCAGGATTGGACGTAAACGCATGCGTACTGCGTCCAGCGTCGCCTCTATCAGACCTTTACCCTCTTTATCCATCAAGTCTTTGGCGAATTCGACGATAAGTATCGCGTTCTTCGCCGACAACCCAATGGTTGTGAGCAGGCCTACCTGGAAGTAAACGTCGTTGGTCAGGCCGCGGAACGTTGCTGCCAGCAATGCACCGATAACACCCAGCGGTACCACCAGCATTACGGAGAACGGAATTGACCAGCTCTCGTACAGCGCTGCCAGACACAAGAACACGACGATCAGTGAAATGGCATACAGGGCAGGGGCCTGGTTGCCGGACAGTCGTTCCTGGTAGGACATACCGGTCCAGTCATAACCGATACCGGATGGCAGTTTGCTGGCCAGTTGCTCCATCATGGCCATGGCTTCACCGGTACTTTTACCCGGAGCGGCCTGGCCTAAGATTTCCATGGACGGCAGACCGTTATAGCGTTCCAGACGCGGTGAACCGTATTCCCAACGTGAGGTAGAGAAGGCGGAGAACGGTACCATCTGTCCATCGCTGCCGCGGACGTACCAGTTTCCAATATCTTCCGGCAACATACGGTATTTCGCTTCAGACATGACGTAAACTTTCTTCACACGACCACGGTCGATGAAGTCATTCACGTAGCTTCCGCCCCATGCTGCACCCAGCGTTGTATTAATATCACTAATGGAAACGCCCAGAGCCTGCGCTTTTTCCTGATCGATATCGATCTTGAACTGCGGCGTATCTTCCAGACCGTTAGGACGAACACCGACTAACAGATCAGGATGCTTCGCAACTTCACCAAACAGTTGGTTACGCGCCTGAGTCAGCTTCTCATGGCCCAGACCTGCCTGGTCAATCAACTGGAAGTCGAAACCGGTCGCGGTCCCTAACTCCACAATCGCTGGCAGGTTAAAGGCAAAGACCATAGCGTCTTTAATCTGCGAGAATGCGCCCATCGCACGTTGAGTAATCGCCTCAACCTTGTTCTCTTCGCCTGGACGTTCACTCCAGTCTTTCAGAGAAACGAACGCGATACCGGTGTTCTGACCACGACCAGCAAAACCGAAACCGTTAACGGCAAACACCGATTCAACGTTCGCTTTTTCCTTGGTCAGGTAGTAATCCGTCATTTCGTCCAGCACCTTCTGGGTACGCTCTTGCGTTGCACCCGCTGGCAGCTGAGCCATAGAAAGGAATACCCCCTGGTCTTCATCTGGCAGGAACGAACTTGGCAGACGAACGAACAGATAGGCCATGCCCACGACGATGATCAGATACAGCGCCAGATAACGACCGGTGCTGCGCAGAATACCGCCCACGCTATCGGTGTAATGATGCGTGCTCTTATCGAACATGCGGTTAAACCAGCCGAAGAAGCCTTTTTTGCCTTCTCCGTGATCGCCTTTAGCAATCGGTTTGAGCATGGTCGCACACAGGGCAGGGGTCAGAATCAATGCCACCAGTACAGACAACGCCATCGCAGAAACAATGGTGATGGAGAACTGACGGTAAATTGCACCGGTAGAACCACCGAAGAACGCCATTGGGATAAATACCGCTGACAGTACCATCGCGATACCGACCAGTGCGCCCTGAATCTGGCCCATCGATTTACGCGTTGCTTCCTTCGGCGGTAGTCCTTCCTCAGCCATTACACGTTCAACGTTCTCGACCACAACGATGGCGTCATCCACCAGCAGGCCGATGGCGAGTACCATCCCGAACATCGTCAGGGTGTTTATCGAGAAGCCGAAAATCGCAAGGACGGCAAACGTACCTAAGAGCACCACCGGCACGGCGATAGTCGGAATCAGCGTCGCGCGGAAGTTCTGCAGGAACAGATACATTACCAGGAACACGAGGATGATTGCTTCCGCCAGCGTTTTTACTACTTCGTGAATAGAGATTTTCACGAACGGCGTGGTGTCATATGGGTAAACGATCTTCAGACCTGACGGGAAGAACGGCTCCATCTTCTTCAGTTCTTCGCGGATAGCGTTTGCTGTATCCAGGGCGTTAGCACCTGTCGCCAGCTTGATACCCAGACCGGATGCCGGTTTACCGTTGAACTTCGCAATGATGTCGTAGTTCTCACCGCCCAGTTCCACTTTCGCCACGTCACGCAGACGAACCTGGGAACCATCCTGATTCACTTTCAGCAGAATTTTGCTGAACTCATCAGCGGAGGTCAGACGGGTTTGCGCGATGATTGACGCGTTAAGCTGCTGGCCTTTAACCGGTGGCGTACCACCTAACTGACCGGCTGCAACCTGGGCGTTCTGCGCCTTGATGGCGCTGATTACATCAACCGGCGTCAGCTGGAAGTTGTTCAGTTTGTTCGGATCCATCCAGATACGCATCGCGTACTGAGAACCAAACAGCTGAACATCACCCACGCCTGAAGTACGGCTAATAGCGTCCTTCATGTTGGCGCCAACGTAGTCGGAAATATCCTCCTGCGTCATGGTGCCGTTGGTGTTGATAACACCGACAACCATCAGGAAGCTACTGGATGACTTCTCAACGCTAACCCCTTGCTGCTGTACTTCCTGCGGCAGCAACGGCATGGCCAGCTGCAGTTTGTTCTGCACCTGAACCTGCGCGATATCCGCATCAGTACCAGACTGGAAGGTTAGGGTGATCTGCACGGTACCCGTGGAGTCACTGTTAGAGGACATGTACATCAGGTTATCGATACCGTTCATGTTCTGTTCGATAACCTGCGTAACAGTATCCTGTACTGTTTTGGCATCAGCGCCAGGGTAGGTCGCGGAGATCGTCACTGCTGGCGGTGCAATAGTCGGATATTGCGCTACCGGCAATTTGAGGATCGCGAGCCCCCCTGCCAACATGATGATAATGGCGATCACCCACGCAAATATTGGGCGATCGATAAAGAAATTAGGCATGTCTTAACGGCTCCTGTTTAAGTTAAGACTTGGACTGTTCAGGCTGGCTACCGCTTTGGCCTTGCTGGTTGTTATCAGCGGTGATTTCCTGCGCTTTTACCTGCGCGCCAGGACGTACTTTCTGCAGCCCAGTAACAATCACGCGGTCGCCCGGCTTAAGTCCATCAGTGACTAACCATTTGTCGCCAATCGCTTGTGCGGCGACAATTTGACGAGTTTCAACTTTGTTGTCTGCTCCGATAACCAATGCACTGGCATCGCCACGCGGTGTACGGGTAACGCCTTGCTGTGGAACCAGTAATGCAGTTGGGTTAATCCCTTCTTCCAGACGTGCACGGACGAACATACCCGGCAGTAAGGTGTGATCCGGGTTAGGGAAGATGGCGCGTAACGTAATCGACCCGGTGGTTTGATCAACCGTCACATCAGAAAATTCCAGCGTGCCGGACTGCGGGAATTTAATGCCGTCATTGGTTACCAGTTCGACTTTCGCTTTGCCGTTCTCTTGCTTCAGCGTGCCGTTGGCCAGCTCTTGTTTCAGGCGCAGGAAGTCGTTGCTTGACTGCGTTACGTCCACGTAGATCGGGTCCAGCTGCTGAACGGTCGCCAGTGCGGTCGCTTGACCGTTTTGCACCAGAGCCCCTTCCGTAACGGATGATTTACCAATGCGGCCGCTGATCGGCGACGTCACTTTGGTATAGGCCAGATTGATGCGTGCTGTTTCTACCGCGGCTTTCGCGGCAACAACGGCGGCGTTTGCCTGCTGTGCGTCTGCCAGCGCGCTATCGTAATCCTGTTGACTGATGTACTTAGTACCCAGCAGTTTCTGATAACGTTTAACCGTCAGTTGAGCGATATTTGCTGCGGCTTGTGCTTTGGCCAGATCGCCTTTTGCGCTTTCGTAAGCGGCCTGGTAAGTCGCAGGATCAATCTGATAGAGAGATACACCCGCTTCGATGTCACCACCTTCGGTGAAATTACGCTTCAGGATAATACCGCTAACCTGAGGGCGAACTTCTGCGATGCGAAACGCACTGGTGCGACCCGGAAGCTCGGTTGTTATCTGTAGAGGTTCAGTTTTGAGTGTAACAACTCCAACCTCTGGCATCTGCTGGCCCCCTTGTTGGGCCTGTTTGTCGTCACATCCTGTTAGCGCTAAGCTGCCTGAGAGCATCAGAACGACTGCCAGAGGCGTTAACCCTCTGTTTTTGTTCATATGTAAACCTCGAGTGTCCGATTTCAAATTGATCAATGGCTTAAAGCCCATAAACCCATTGCTGCGTTTATATTATCGTCGTGCTATGGTACATACATTCACAAATGTATGTAAATCTAACGCCTGTAAATTCACTGACATATGGCACGAAAAACCAAACAACAAGCACAGGAAACACGACAGCATATTCTCGATGTTGCTCTGCATTTGTTTTCGCAACAAGGGGTATCATCCACCTCGCTTGCGGAGATCGCAAAAGCCGCTGGTGTCACGCGCGGCGCGATTTATTGGCATTTCAAAAACAAGTCGGATTTATTCAGTGAAATCTGGGAGCTAGCAAAACCTAACATTGATGAGTTAGAGACTGAGTATCAGGCAAAATTCCCCGACGATCCACTATCAGTATTAAGAGAAATTTTAATTTACGTTCTTGAAGCTACCGTGACAGAAGAACGCCGACGTTTGTTGCTGGAAATTATATTCCACAAATGCGAATTTGTCGGGGAAATGGCCTCTGTTCAGTTAGCTCAACGCCATCTTTGTATTGAAAATTACGATCGTATCGAACAAACATTGCGGCACTGTATGGATGCCAATATGCTGCCGGAAAACCTGAACACCCGTCGCGTGGCGGTCCTGTTGCGTAGCTACATTACCGGAATCATAGAAAACTGGTTATTTGCCCCCGAATCGTTTGATCTGAAAAAAGAAGCTCGGGAATACGTGGCTGTGCTGCTGGAGATGTGCCTTATGTGCCCAACTCTGCGGCTTGGCGTGGCGGAAATACACTAAACGTTTTGGGCCTGTACCAGGAATTCTCCTGGTCGTTTTGCCTGCTGCTATTCTGCCGGTCACAGCCGTGATATTCTTGCCGCTTGACTATTTTCGGTCACTTTTCCGGTTCAGAAACGTTCATTCTCATGACTATGTTGCAGCTCTATAAACGTTCACAGCATCTTATTGCTATTACCATTCTTTTCTTCATTCTCTTGCTATCTTGCCAGTCGTCTGCTTTTGCGCGGGCGCAACAGAGTGGTGAACTGCCGACGAAAGCGGATATTCAGAGCCAACTGGACGCACTGAGTAAACAAAAAGATCTCTCCGCGCAGGATAAGCTGGTCCAACAGGATCTCATCGATACCATCGCCACGTTGGATAAAATCGATCGCGTGAAAGATGAGACCGTACAGCTTCGCCAGAAAGTTGCCCAGGCACCGGAGAAAATGCGTCAGGCGACGGATGCGTTAAATTCGCTCAGCGATGTCGATAACGACGATGAAACGCGAAAGACGCTGAGTACACTCTCCTTGCGACAGCTTGAGTCGCGCGTGGCACAGGTTTTGGATGACCTGCAAAGTGCGCAAAACGATCTTGCCGCTTACAACAGCCAACTGGTGTCGCTCCAGACGCAGCCAGAGCGTGTGCAGAATGCGATGTACACCGCGTCGCAGCAAATGCAGCAAATCCGCAATCGACTCGATGGCACCAATGTGGGAGAGGCGGCGTTACGCCCCAGCCAGCAGGTGTTGCTGCAGGCGCAGCAGGCGCTGCTGAATGCGCAGATCGACCAACAGCGTAAGAGCCTGGAAGGCAATACTGTTTTGCAGGATACCTTGCAAAAACAACGTGATTACGTAACAGCTAACAGTAACCGGCTTGAACATCAGCTCCAGCTCCTGCAAGAAGCGGTGAACAGCAAACGACTGACGTTAACCGAAAAGACGGCTCAGGAAGCGGTAACGCCGGATGAAGCCGAGCGTATTCAGTCAAATCCGTTAGTGAAGCAGGAACTGGATGTTAACCATCAGCTAAGTCAGCGCCTGATTGCCGCGACCGAAAACGGCAACAACCTAATGCAGCAGAATATCAAAGTCAAAAACTGGCTTGACCGCGCGCTGCAATCCGAACGCAATATTAAAGAACAGATCGCTGTCCTGAAAGGCAGTCTGCTGCTGTCGCGTATTCTGTATCAGCAACAACAAACACTGCCGTCGGCGGATGAACTTGCCGATATGACTAACCGGATCGCTGATTTGCGTCTGGAACAGTTTGAGATTAACCAGCAGCGCGATGCGCTATTCCAGAACGATGCGTTTGTCGCCAAACTGGAAGAAGGGCACAGCAACGAAGTGAATGGTGAAGTCCATGATGCCCTGCTGCAGGTTGTGGATATGCGCCGTGAACTGTTGGATCAGCTGAACAAGCAGCTGGGCAACCAGTTGATGATGGCGATTAACCTGCAAATCAATCAACAGCAGCTAATGAGCGTGTCGAAGAACCTGAAAGGGATCCTCACGCAGCAAATCTTCTGGGTTAATAGTAACCGTCCGATGGACTGGGACTGGATCAAAGCCTTCCCGCAAACGCTCAAAGACCAGTTTAAGTCGATGAAAATCACAGTGAACTGGGAAAAAGCCTGGCCAGCGGTCTTTATTGCGTTCCTGGCGGGCCTGCCGCTGCTGCTTATTGCCGGGTTAATCCGCTGGCGTTTGAAATGGCTGAAAGAGTATCAGGCGAAATTAGCCGCCGCAGTAGGGAATCTGCGTAATGACAGTCAGCTCAATACGCCAAAAGCGATACTGATCGATCTGATCAGAGCGTTGCCGGCGTGCCTGATTATCCTCGCCGTGGGCCTGATTCTGCTTACCATGCAGTTGAATATCAGCGACCTGCTGTGGGCGTTCAGTAAGAAGATGACAGTCTTCTGGCTGGTGTTTGGTCTGTGCTGGAAGGTGCTGGAAAAAGATGGCGTGGCGATACGTCATTTTGGCATGCCAGCGCAGCAGACCAGCCACTGGCGCCGCCAGATCGTGCGTATTAGCCTGGCGCTGTTGCCGCTTAACTTCTGGTCGGTCATTGCTGAACTGTCGCCGCTTAATTTGATGGACGATGTGCTGGGTCAGGTAGTTATTTTCCTCAACCTGCTGCTGATCGCCTTCCTGGTATGGCCAATGTGCCGCGAAAGCTGGCGTGACAAAGAGTCACATGGCCTGCGTCTGGTCACTATTACCGTCCTCTCAATTATCCCGATTGCATTAATGGTGCTGACGGCGACAGGGTATTTCTACACCACGTTGCGCCTGGCCGGCCGTTGGATTGAAACGGTCTATCTGGTTATCCTTTGGAACCTGCTGTATCAGACGGTACTGCGTGGATTGAGTGTGGCGGCACGTCGTATCGCCTGGCGCCGTGCCTTAGCGCGTCGTCAGAACCTGGTGAAAGAAGGGGCGGAAGGAGCCGAGCCGCAGGAAGAACCGACCATTGCGCTTGAGCAGGTTAACCAGCAAACGCTGCGTATAACAATGCTGGTGATGGTTGCCCTGTTTGGTATTCTGTTCTGGGCAATTTGGTCCGATCTAATCACCGTGTTCAGTTATCTCGATAGCATTACGCTCTGGCATTACAACGGCACCGAAGCGGGAGCTGCGGTGGTGAAAGACGTCACCATGGGCAGTCTGCTGTTTGCGGTTATTGCCTCAATGGTCGCGTGGGCGCTGATCCGTAACTTACCCGGCCTGCTGGAAGTGCTGGTGCTGTCGCGACTGAAGATGCGTCAGGGTGCTTCGTATGCGATCACCACGATCCTTAACTACGCGATCATCGCCATCGGTGCGATGACGGTCTTCGGATCGCTCGGTGTTTCATGGGATAAGCTACAGTGGCTGGCAGCAGCCCTGTCGGTTGGTCTTGGTTTTGGCTTGCAGGAAATCTTCGGTAACTTTGTTTCGGGTCTGATTATTCTGTTTGAACGCCCGGTCCGCATCGGCGATACCGTGACTATCGGTACGTTCTCAGGAACGGTCAGCAAGATCCGTATCCGTGCCACCACTATTACCGACTTCGATCGCAAAGAGGTGATCATCCCGAACAAAGCATTTGTGACGGAGCGTTTGATCAACTGGTCGCTTTCCGATACCACCACGCGTCTGGTGATCCGCATCGGCGTGGCCTACGGTTCGGATCTGGATAAAGTGAAGAAAGTGCTGCTGCAGGCGGCGATGGAACACCCGAAAGTGATGCACGATCCAGAGCCTGCAGTGTTCTTTACCGCCTTCGGCGCCAGCACGTTGGATCATGAACTGCGTTTATACGTGCGTGAACTGCGCGATCGTAGCCACACGGTTGATGAACTGAACCGTGCGGTCGATCGTTTGTGCCGTGAAAACGACATTGATATCGCCTTTAACCAGCTCGAAGTGCACCTGCATAACGCGAAAGGTGATACCGTGACCGAGGTTAAGCGTGACATCATTAAAGGTGATGATCCGACGCCTTCGGTAGGTTAAGTTGCAATCAGGGCGGCATATTTGCCGCCCTGATTGCATTTAGTGCGCCAGCGCGACCAGTTCTTCCTGCGTCAGGCCTGTAAGGTGCGTAATCAGCTCCAGTTCCAGGCCGCGGGCGAGCATTTTTTGTGCGATATTACGCGCTTCAACCTGCCGACCTTCTTCTAACCCTTTTTCCAGCCCTTGTTGTATGCCTTCCACTCTGCCTTTTTCTTCCAACCATTCGGCAATCGTCATCAGCTGTTCCTTGTACTGTGGCGCACTCTGCGCCAGATGGCGGACAAGTACGCCGGGTTCCGTGGTATTTCCTGCTTTAAGCATGTAATTAATCAAAACGTCGATTTGATATTCTGTCAGATGCTCTTGTGTTAAGAGTGTGACCAGTTGATCCAATAGCTCACTCAGATCCCGTCGACGAATATGTTTTTGCAGGAGTTCCAGCATCGCTACCCGTTGATGCTGCAAGATCTGATTATCTGGCATTACGGTCAGGTCTACCAGTGTAAATTCATTGCCGTAAAGCGCTTTCGCAAGCTTTGGTTCGCTAAACAGGTGATGCCAGTTAAGGGTATAAGGCCACGGACTTTCCATACCATGGTAAAACAGGATAGGAACGACCAGAGGTAATGTCTTATGCCCGGCGTTAAGATGGTGTTGCATGGCGGCAATTGCGTAGCGCATCAGGCGAAAGGCCATGAATTTATCGGGCTTACTCTGATGTTCAATCAGTGCGTAAACGTAGCTGGGTCCATGTGTTGTTTGCAGGGAATAGAGGATATCTGAATAGCTGGTATGTAAATCGTCCTCAATAAAGCTGCCTGATTCCAGCGTTAATGTATCCATATCGCATATATTGAGAAATGCTTCAGGCAAATGGATCTGCAAAAAATCTCGGGCAACCTCCTTTTGCGTCAGCATTTGCCGAAAGACCGCGTCGTGGGGTGTGGTGGGGAGTCGTTCCATGATCTGTCCGTTATCGTCGTGATGTTGCGACGACTCTGACACCGAAGCCAATGGCAGACCAGAGGGCAATTAATCAGTTTGCGAGGTGCCTTCCGCAGTTTTAAGTTTGTTTTCATAATCACGCATGACGATCTCCAGCGCGCGTAGCACTGTTCGTGCTGGTAGCTGATTTTCCTCAAGTAAAACAATCAAATCGACGGCCAGTTTGACCTCATCCGGGGCGTTCTCTAATGACATAAATTCTCCGGGGATTAACGGGTTAAACGCGACAGCACGTTTTCTATTCTTGCCAGAGCATGGCGACAGCGCGCCAGTCGCGCCTCGAATGCTTCTACTTCACGATGCAGTTTTTGCTGTTCTTCAAAGCCGGTAGCCTGAGCCAGACGCTCTTTGCGTTCACGCGTCATTTCAACCAGGCGGCGTTCAAATTCCTGATGTTGGACCCGCTTGCGCTGCCAGCGCGCCAGACCTGGAGAAGCGCTGTCCCACTCTCGAAGGGACCAACTGGCGGTTTCACGTGAAATCGCCTCTAACTGTGAAGCAAGGTGTTCCGCAAGCCAGGTGATTTGCGGGAGTTGCTGCTGCTCAACGGCACGACGCAGGGCAGTAAGATTATCGTCAGCCTCATCCAGACAAGCCTGCAGCAACGTGCTGCGCGTGTGAAACAGATGCCTGTCAAAGCGGGCGCTAAGCGTTGTGTGATGCGCCAGCGGAGCACAACGCTGTCGCAGGCGGTTAAGCTGGTTTTCGAGCGTCTGTAACAGCATGGCGGTTTTCACAACAACACTCCGATGAAAATGAGAACCGTTATGCTAAAGTAGCGATTCTCTGTGTTAAGTACTCATATTATGCAACGCATTATTCTAATCATCATTGGCTGGATAGCGGTAGTGCTAGGTACGCTGGGCGTTGTATTGCCTCTGTTGCCGACGACGCCGTTTATACTGCTGGCAGCCTGGTGTTTTGCCCGCTCATCGCCGCGTTTTCACGACTGGTTGCTTTACCGTTCGTGGTTCGGCGGGTATTTGCGCCACTGGCAAAAACACCGTGCGATGCCGCCGGGAGCAAAACCGCGCGCTGTTTTGTTGATCCTGGTGACGTTTGGTATTTCACTGTGGCTGGTCAATATGATGTGGGTGCGCGGCCTGCTGCTGGTTATTCTTGCCTGTTTACTGATTTTTATGTGGCGGATCCCGGTGATTGATGAAAAACAACAAAAGCAGTAAAGCGCAATAATCGCTGTTGCAATTGTCTCTCACAGCCAGTAAATTCGACCGTTTTCGAGCACAGGCGCAGGTGGTCAAAGGTTAAGCAAGTGTAACCTTGGCTCTTATATAGACACAAAATCATTCAAGATACGTCGAGGATGACGTGTTTAGTGCGCCGTGAAGTAATACTGTATTAATCAGGCACAAACTTATGACCGCGACAGCACAGCAGCTTGAGTTTCTCAAAAATAGCATCAAAAGCATCCACGACTACCCAAAACCGGGCATTCTCTTTCGTGATGTCACCAGTTTACTGGAAGACCCGAAAGCCTACGCCCTCAGCATTGAATTGCTGGTTGAACGCTACAAAAATGCGGGTATCACTAAAGTGGTTGGCACCGAAGCGCGTGGCTTCCTGTTTGGCGCGCCGGTAGCGTTGGGTCTGGGCGTCGGCTTTGTTCCGGTACGCAAACCCCGTAAGCTTCCGCGTGAAGTTATTGCTGAGACCTATGAGCTGGAATACGGCACCGATCAGCTGGAAATCCACGTTGATGCCATCAAACCTGGCGATAAAGTGCTGGTTGTGGACGACCTGCTGGCAACTGGCGGCACGATTGAAGCGACTGTGAAGCTGATCCGCCGTCTGGGTGGTGAAGTTACCGATGCTGCTTTTATCATTAACCTGTTTGATCTGGGCGGCGAACAGCGTCTGGAAAAACAGGGGCTGACCTGTTATAGCCTGGTTCCATTCCCGGGCCACTAAGTCGGGCTATCTTATCTCGGTAGACGAATACCGAGACACACAGCCTCGCCGTCGCTGCGAGGTTGTGTTAGCATTATCCCCCTGTGAATCCACCCTCCAGCCTTTCAGAGCCTGCCAATGAGTTATCAGGTCTTAGCCCGAAAATGGCGCCCACAAACCTTTGCTGACGTCGTCGGCCAGGAACATGTGCTGACGGCACTGGCGAACGGCTTGTCGTTAGGGCGTATTCATCATGCTTATTTGTTTTCCGGCACCCGTGGCGTCGGGAAAACCTCTATCGCCCGCTTGCTGGCGAAGGGATTAAACTGTGAAACCGGCATCACCGCTACGCCGTGCGGCGTGTGCGATAATTGCCGGGAAATCGAGCAGGGGCGTTTTGTCGATCTGATTGAAATCGACGCCGCCTCACGCACCAAAGTCGAAGACACCCGTGACCTGCTGGATAACGTCCAGTATGCGCCTGCGCGCGGTCGCTTTAAGGTCTACTTGATCGACGAAGTGCACATGCTGTCGCGCCACAGTTTTAATGCCTTGCTGAAAACGCTCGAAGAGCCGCCCGCGCACGTTAAGTTCCTGCTGGCGACTACCGATCCGCAGAAGCTGCCGGTGACTATCCTGTCGCGCTGTCTGCAATTCCATCTTAAAGCGTTGGATGTCGAACAGATTCGTCATCAGCTTGAGCATATCCTCAAAGAAGAGCATATCGCCCATGAACCACGTGCACTGCAACTGCTGGCTCGCGCCGCGGACGGCAGCCTGCGTGATGCGCTGAGCCTGACCGATCAGGCGATCGCCAGCGGCGATGGCCAGGTCTCGACCGAGGCGGTCAGCACTATGCTCGGCACGCTGGACGACGACCAGGCGCTCTCGCTCGTTGAAGCGGTTGTGGCTGCGGACGGCGAACGCGTGATGGCGCTGGTAAACGACGCCGCCGCGCGCGGTATCGAATGGGAAGCGCTGCTGGTTGAGATGTCGGCTTTGCTGCATCGTATTGCCATGGTTCAGCTTTCGCCTGCCGCGCTCGGCAGCGATATGGCCGCCATTGAACAGCGTATGCGTGAACTGGCGCGAATTGTTCCGCCAACCGATGTGCAGCTTTACTACCAAACTTTGTTAATCGGGCGCAAGGAACTGCCATATGCGCCGGACAGGCGAATGGGCGTCGAAATGACGCTGCTGCGTGCGCTGGCTTTTCATCCGCGCATGCCGCTCCCGGAACCTGAAGTTCCACGACAGTCGTTTGCCCCGGTCGCACCCACTGCGGTGATGACCCCGACGCAGGTGCAGCAGCAGCCTGCACCTGCACAACAGCAACAGAATGTGCCGCTCTCCGATGCCACCAGTCAGGTGTTGGCGGCGCGTAGCCAGTTGCAACGCGCTCAGGGAGCAACCAAAGCAAAAAAGAGTGAACCGGCAGCCGCTTCCCGCGCGCGGCCGGTGAATAATGCTGCGCTGGAAAGACTGGCTTCGGTGTCGGAACGTGTTCAGGCGCGTCCGGCGGTCTCTGCGCTGGAAAAAGCACCGGCGAAGAAAGAAGCGTATCGCTGGAAAGCGACCAATCCTGTTGCAGAAGTTAAAGAAGTCGTTGCCACGCCGAAAGCGCTGAAAAAAGCGCTTGAGCATGAAAAAACGCCGGAACTGGCGGCAAAGCTTGCGGCTGAAGCCATTGAACGCGACCCGTGGGCCGCCCAGGTGAGTCAGCTCTCGCTGCCTAAACTGGTGGAGCAGGTGGCGCTTAATGCCTGGAAAGAAGAGAATGGCAACGTAGTTTGCCTGCATCTGCGTTCCACGCAGCGACACCTAAATTCCAGCGGTGCGCAGCAAAAACTGGCCGAAGCTCTGAGTTCCTTAACGGGGTCAACGGTTGAATTGACCATCGTTGAAGATGATAATCCAGCGGTGCGTACGCCGCTGGAGTGGCGTCAGGCCATTTATGAAGAGAAGCTCGCGCAGGCGCGTGAGTCGATTATTGCGGATAATAACATCCAGACGCTGCGTCGTTTTTTCGATGCGGAGCTGGACGAAGAGAGTATTCGCCCCATTTGATCGTCAGCCTAATGGTTTGACGGTCGTCATCCCTTAACGTGATTGAGAGAGAAGCCTATGTTTGGTAAAGGCGGTCTGGGTAACCTGATGAAACAGGCCCAGCAGATGCAAGAAAAAATGCAGCAGATGCAGGAAGAAGTCGCCAAGCTGGAAGTGACCGGCGAATCTGGCGCGGGTCTGGTAAAAGTGACCATTAACGGCGCGCACAACTGCCGTCGCGTGGAGATCGATCCAAGCCTGCTGGAAGACGACAAAGAGATGCTGGAAGATCTGGTTGCTGCGGCATTTAACGACGCGGCGCGTCGCATTGAAGAGACGCAGAAAGAGAAGATGGCCTCTGTTTCCTCCGGAATGCAGCTGCCGCCTGGCTTTAAGATGCCGTTCTGATGCAAACCAGCCCGCTGTTAACTCAGCTTATGGAAGCACTGCGCTGTCTGCCCGGCGTTGGCCCGAAGTCGGCGCAGCGCATGGCGTTCACGCTACTTCAGCGCGATCGCAGCGGCGGGATGCGTCTGGCACAGGCGTTAACGAAGGCAATGTCGGAAATAGGCCACTGTGCCGATTGCCGCACCTTCACAGAACAAGACGTCTGCAACATTTGCTCGAACCCGCGTCGCCAGGAAAACGGTCAGATTTGTGTGGTGGAGAGTCCGGCGGACATCTACGCCATTGAGCAAACCGGGCAGTTTTCCGGACGTTACTTCGTGCTGATGGGACACCTGTCGCCGCTGGACGGTATTGGCCCTGATGATATCGGGCTGGATCGTCTCGAACAGCGACTGGAGTCTGAGCAAATCAACGAACTGATCCTGGCGACCAATCCCACGGTCGAAGGAGAGGCGACCGCCAACTATATTGCTGAGCTTTGCATGCAATATGGCGTTGAAGCCAGCCGTATCGCCCATGGCGTTCCGGTAGGCGGCGAGCTGGAAATGGTCGATGGCACTACGCTGTCGCACTCTCTGGCAGGACGACACAAGATTAAATTCTGAACAAACGGAGGCCGCGACGGCGGCTTCCGCTTGAAATCCTTCCCGCTTGTCCCCATTTCACCCTCAACGTGTTTTTACCATTGAAAATGGCTTTGTTGAGGTAGATCTACATGAAAGGACAAGAAACTCGTGGTTTTCAGTCAGAAGTAAAACAGCTTCTGCACCTGATGATCCATTCTCTGTATTCCAATAAAGAAATCTTCCTGCGTGAGCTTATCTCTAACGCCTCGGATGCGGCAGACAAGCTGCGTTTCCGCGCCCTGTCTAACCCGGACCTGTATGAAGGCGACGGTGAGCTGCGTGTACGTGTTTCCTTCGATAAAGATAAGCGTACGTTGACCATTGCCGATAACGGCGTGGGGATGAACCGTGATGACGTTATCGATCATCTGGGGACCATTGCGAAATCCGGTACTAAATCTTTCCTCGAATCCATGGGTTCCGATCAGGCGAAAGACAGCCAGTTGATCGGCCAGTTCGGGGTGGGCTTCTACTCTGCGTTCATCGTGGCGGACAAAGTCACCGTGCGTACCCGTGCTGCGGGCGATAAGCCGGAAAACGGCGTGTTCTGGGAATCTGCGGGCGAAGGTGAGTACACCGTTGCCGACATCACCAAAGACGATCGCGGCACCGAAATCACCCTGCATCTGCGTGAAGGCGAAGATGAGTTCCTTGATGACTGGCGCGTACGTTCCATCATCAGCAAATATTCCGACCATATCGCGTTGCCGGTAGAGATCGAAAAATCCGAAGAGAAAGACGGCGAGACCGTGGTTTCCTGGGAAAAGATCAACAAGGCGCAGGCGCTGTGGACCCGTAACAAGTCGGAAATCAAAGACGACGAGTACAACGAATTCTACAAGCACATCGCCCACGACTTCACTGACCCGCTGACCTGGAGCCACAACCGTGTGGAAGGTAAGCAGGAGTACACCAGCCTGCTGTACATCCCGTCCCAGGCTCCGTGGGATATGTGGAACCGCGATCACAAGCATGGCCTGAAACTGTACGTCCAGCGTGTGTTTATTATGGACGACGCCGAGCAGTTCATGCCGAACTACCTGCGCTTTGTGCGCGGTCTGATAGATTCCAACGATCTGCCGCTGAACGTTTCCCGTGAGATCCTGCAGGACAGCACAGTCACCCGTAACCTGCGCAGCGCGCTGACCAAACGCGTACTGCAGATGCTGGAAAAACTGGCGAAAGACGACGCGGAAAAATACCAAACCTTCTGGAAACAGTTCGGCCTGGTACTGAAAGAAGGCCCGGCGGAAGATCACGCCAACCAGGAAACGATCGCTAAGCTGATGCGCTTCGCGTCTACGCACACTGACTCCTCCGCACAGACCGTGTCGCTGGAAGACTACGTGTCGCGTATGAAAGAAGGGCAGGAGAAAATCTACTACATCACCGCAGACAGCTATGCGGCAGCGAAGAGCAGCCCGCACCTGGAACTGCTGCGTAAGAAAGGCATTGAAGTCCTGCTGCTTTCTGACCGCATCGATGAGTGGATGATGAACTACCTGACCGAGTTCGACGGTAAGGCATTCCAGTCTGTTGCTAAAGCTGACGAGTCCATCGACAAGCTGGCGGATGAAGTTGATGAATCGGCAAAAGAAGCGGAAAAAGCGCTGACGCCGTTCGTTGAGCGCGTGAAAACCCTGCTGGGCGACCGCGTGAAAGAAGTGCGTCTGACTCACCGTCTGACCGACACGCCAGCCATCGTCACCACCGATGCGGATGAAATGAGCACCCAGATGGCGAAACTGTTTGCCGCTGCGGGCCAGGCCGTACCGGAAGTGAAATATATCTTTGAACTCAACCCGGACCACGTGCTGGTAAAACGCACGGCGGATACCCAGGATGAAGCGCAGTTTAAAGAGTGGGTCGAACTGCTGCTGGATCAGGCGCTGTTTGCTGAGCGCGGCACGCTGGAAGACCCTAACCAGTTCATCCGTCGTATGAACCAGTTGCTGGTGTCCTGATACCCGTAATGTAATGCCGGATGGCGCTAACGCTTATCCGGCCTACAGCATCTCGTAATAGTATGCCGGATACGGTGTTTCCACCGCCATCCGGCATTTTCTCGCCTTATTTTTAATTTTCCCACCGTTAACCGTTTCAGCGTCGGGCGTCTTTCTTGAGCCAATTGCGTGATGGTGGTATCGTTTAGCGCTTTTTAAAAAATATCGACAACCTTTAAGGGGATTTTCGTAATGCGTATCATTCTGCTTGGCGCTCCGGGCGCGGGTAAAGGAACTCAGGCTCAGTTCATCATGGAGAAGTATGGTATTCCGCAAATCTCCACCGGTGATATGCTGCGTGCCGCCGTGAAATCTGGCTCCGAGCTGGGCAAACAAGCGAAAGACATCATGGACGCCGGTAAGCTGGTGACTGATGAGCTGGTGATCGCGCTGGTAAAAGAGCGTATTGCTCAGGAAGACTGCCGTAATGGTTTCCTGCTGGATGGCTTCCCGCGTACTATTCCGCAGGCAGACGCCATGAAAGAAGCGGGCATCAACGTGGACTACGTTCTGGAGTTCGATGTTCCTGACGAACTGATCGTTGACCGTATTGTAGGTCGTCGCGTACACGCTGCTTCTGGCCGCGTTTACCACATCAAATTCAACCCGCCTAAGGTTGAAGGTAAAGACGATGTTACCGGCGAAGAGCTGACCACCCGTAAAGACGATCAGGAAGAAACTGTACGTAAGCGCCTGGTGGAATACCATCAGATGACAGCTCCGCTGATCGGCTACTACTCTAAAGAAGCGCAGGCGGGTAACACCAAATACGCGAAAGTTGATGGCACTCAGGCCGTTGCTGACGTGCGCGCAGCGCTGGAAAAAATCCTCGGCTAATTTTTCGCGTAATAAACCTCTTATCAGGCCTGCCATTATCGCGTAGGCCTGATAAGCGTAGCGCCATCAGGCAAATTCTCGTCTTACCTCTCACAGCAATTAGTTCTTCTTTATCGCTTTTCCGCTACAATTATCAACAATTTGAATCGATAAGAGGCGGTAATGCGTCAGACGAAAACCGGTATCCTGCTGGCAAACCTCGGCACTCCCGATGCCCCAACCCCCGAAGCCGTTAAGCGCTACCTGCGCCAGTTTTTAAGCGATCCACGCGTAGTTGATACGTCACCTGCACTGTGGTGGCCGCTGCTGCGTGGGGTGATTTTACCGTTGCGTGCGCCACGCGTAGCCAAGCTGTACCAGTCAATCTGGATGGAAGACGGTTCCCCGCTGATGGTTTATAGTAAGGCACAACAGCGGGCCCTGGCAGAACGCCTACCAAATACCCCTGTCGCGCTGGGAATGAGCTACGGTTCGCCGTCGCTTGAAAGCGCGGTCGATGAACTGTTGGCAAGCGGGGTTGAACACATGGTGGTGTTACCGCTGTACCCGCAATATTCCTGTTCGACGGTGGCGGCCGTCTGGGACGAACTGGCGCGTATCTTAGCGCGTAAACGCGGTATTCCTGGCGTTTCATTTATTCGTGATTACGCCGATGACAGCAGCTACATCGATGCGCTGGCGAAGAGTGCCCGGGATTCATTTGCTCAACACGGTGAACCTGATTTGCTGCTGCTCTCCTACCACGGCATTCCGCAGCGGTACGCCGATGAAGGAGATGACTACCCGCAGCGCTGTCGTGATACCACCCGAGAGTTGGTTTCAGCGCTTGGCCTGCCGCCAGAAAAAGTAATGATGACCTTCCAGTCTCGCTTTGGTCGCGAACCATGGCTGACGCCATATACCGACGAAACGTTAAAAATGCTGGCGGAGAAAGGGACACAACATATCCAGGTTATGTGTCCGGGCTTCTCGGCAGATTGCCTCGAAACGCTGGAAGAGATAGCGGTACAAAACCGGGAAATTTTCCTTGAGGCTGGCGGTAAGCAATATGAGTATATTCCGGCGCTTAATGCCGCACCGGAACATATCGAAATGATGGTTAAACTGACCGACGCTTACCGTTAAAGCTGGGCTCTGAAGTAACGAGCGCCTTCCCGCAACGCATCGTCGGCGGTTTTCATCATTCGCGAATAGTGCAGGAAGGCGTGTAGCGTGCCGGGGTACATTTTGTACTGGCAGGGCTGCTGATGCGCCTGCAACGTCTGGAATAGTAAGCGGCTATCGTCAATCAGCGGATCAAACTCAGCGCCGGCGATAAAACACGGCGGCACGTCACGCGTCAGATCGTTATTAAACAGGCAATAATACGGTGACTCGCGATCGTCAGCGCTACGCAGGTACGCGTTTTCGTACATCTGCAAGTCCTCGCGGGTTAACCCATCCCACTCTCCGCCCATCAGCCGTCGGCTCAGTGAATCCTGCAGGCCGTAAAGCCCATACCACAACAGCACCCCAGCCACCTTGCCGCAGACAATGCGTTTATCCCGTAGCCACAGCGCGCTGGCAAGCGCCAGCATGGCTCCGGCGGAATCGCCCGCAAAACCGATATGATTCACATTAAGAGAATAGTCGCCAGCGTGCTGATGAAAATACTGGCAGACGGCGGCAATCTCTTCGATGGCTTGCGGGAAACGGGCTTCTGGCGCAAGCGAATAGTCGATACCAATTACCGTGCACTGCGTATAGCGCGCCAGCAAGCGCATAATACGGTCGTGGGTATCCAGATTACCGAGAATAAAACCGCCGCCGTGCAGATAATACAACGTTGCCAGGCTATGGGGCTGCGGTGAGTAAATACGTGTGGCCACGGGGCCGCATGCGGTAGAAATAACGCATTCGCGGGTATTCATCTCTGGGGCATCAGCATTCCACAGCTGCCGTTCATGAATGTAGTGCTGGCGCTGGGCCACGAAGTCATCTGCAGCGGGCCACGGCGGCAGATCGTCGCGATGAAAATTCACCACGCTTTTCATTTCATCCGAAATTCTGTCGAGTACGGGGATCTTGTTTTCCGGCTTCATAAAACGCTCCTTGTGAAGGTGAGTTATTGTAGAAATTAATCCCGTTTAAACTGCGATCTCACCGTCTGATATTGAAACTTAGCGCCGCATCGCATGCGTGGCAGGGAATGTGCTACCATGCATCGCTCAGTTAACCACCCGTAAAATCGACCATGAAATTTCCCGGTAAACGCAAATCCAAACACTATTTTCCCGTCAGCGCGCGCGATCCGTTGCTGCAACAAATTCAGCCAGAAAATGAAACCAGCGCAGCCTGGGTGGTAGGTATCGACCAGACGCTGGTGGATATTGAAGCCAAAGTGGATGATGACTTTGTAAAACGTTATGGATTAAGCGCCGGGCATTCTCTGGTGATTGCCGATGATGTCGCAGAAGCGCTCTACCAGGAACTGGTGCGTGAAAATTTGATCACCCATCAGTTTGCGGGCGGTACTATCGGTAACACGATGCACAACTACTCTGTGCTGGCGGATGACCGCTCGGTGCTGCTGGGCGTGATGTGCAGCAATATCGAGATTGGCAGCTATGCTTACCGCTATTTATGCAATACCTCCAGCCGTACCGACCTGAATTACCTGCAAGGCGTTAACGGACCGATTGGCCGCTGCTTTACGCTGATTGGCGAGTCAGGTGAGCGTACCTTCGCAATCAGCCCTGGGCATATGAATAAGCTACGAGCGGATAGCATCCCTGAATCAGTGATTGCCGGAGCGTCCGCGCTGGTGCTGACGTCTTATCTGGTGCGCTGCGAACCGGGTGAGCCGATGCCGGAAGCGACCATGAAGGCGATTGAATACGCCAAAAAGCACAATGTGCCGGTGGTTCTGACCCTGGGCACCAAATTCGTCATTGCCGATAACCCGCAGTGGTGGCAGGCATTCCTGAAAGAGCATGTCTCTATTCTGGCGATGAATGAAGAAGAGGCTGAAGCGCTGACCGGCGAGAACGACCCGCTGCTGGCGTCTGATAAGGCGCTGGATTGGGTGGATCTGGTGCTGTGCACGGCGGGTCCGGCGGGTCTGTATATGGCGGGCTTTACGGAAGAAGAAGTCAAACGTAAAACCCAGCATCCGCTGCTGCCCGGTGCTATTGCCGAATTTAACCAGTACGAATTCAGCCGCGCCATGCGCCATAAAGACTGTACCAATCCGCTGCGCGTGTATTCGCACATCGCACCGTATATGGGCGGGCCTGAAAAGATAATGAACACCAACGGCGCAGGTGATGGCGCGCTGGCGGCATTGCTGCATGATATTACCGCCAACAGCTATCACCGCAGCAACGTGCCTAACTCCAGCAAGCACAAGTTCACCTGGCTGACCTATTCGTCGTTAGCCCAGGTGTGTAAATATGCTAATCGCGTGAGTTATCAGGTGCTGAACCAGCATTCACCGCGCCTGACGCGCGGTTTGCCGGAACGTGAAGACAGTCTGGAAGAGTCGTACTGGGACCGTTAAATCTTGCATAGGCCGGATAAGCGATAACGCTATCCGGCACGGACACTAACTGGCCGTAGCAACTTCACCTGCAGGCGGCGTTTCAATCAGCTCCAGCATGGTACGGGCGATTTCGCGCTCACCCATGACGACCTGGTTGGCGCCGCGTTCGGTAATATATTCCACCTCATCGTCATAATGCGCGCGGGCGATAATCTCAATCGACGGGCATTTCTCACGTGCAGAAGCGACAATTTCACCCGCTTCATAACCATTGGGAATGGTCAGCAGCAGCCAGCGCGCGCAATCCAGATGCGCCAGATTCATAATCTCTTCGTTGGCGGCATTTCCCAGTACCGCACGGATCCCGCGCTCGCGCAGTTCATCTACCCGGGTACGCGAGGTTTCGATCACCACCAGCGGGATCCCCGCAGCCATCAATTTCTCACCCAGCAGGCTACCGACACGACCAAAGCCAACCAGCAGGGCGTGATTGCAGATATCCACCGGAATTTGCTTCTCTTCTTCTATGGCCTCTTCCAGCGTCTGCTCTTCCAGCGTTTCTGTTTTGGCGAGATATTTTTCTAACACAGCGAACAGCACCGGGTTGAGCATGATGGACAGGATTGCCCCCGCCAGTACCAGATTCTGTCCGGCCTGCGGCAGCAGATTTAACGCCATTCCCAGACCCGCCAGGATAAAGGCAAATTCACCAATCTGCGCCAGGCTGGTGGCAATAGTGAGCGCCGTGCGTTGGGAGTGACCAAACAGGCGCACCAGGAAATAGGCGGCAAGGGATTTACCAAAGATGATAATCGCCAGCGTGCCCAGTACCGCTAACGGCTGCTGGATCAGAACTAACGGATCGAACAGCATCCCGACGGAGACGAAGAACAGCACGGCGAACGCATCGCGCAGCGGCAGAGTATCATGCGCCGCACGGTGGCTTAGTTCAGATTCATTCAGCACCATACCAGCGAAGAACGCGCCCAGCGCAAAGGAGACATCGAACAGCTCTACTGCGCCAAAGGCAATGCCTAAGGCGAGGGCGAGGACTGAGAGGGTAAACAGTTCGCGTGAACCGGTTGCGGCGCTGCGGGCCATAATCCACGGTACCAGGCGACGACCCACCAGCATCATAATCGCGATAAACGCCACCACCTTACCGATGGTAATGCCCATATCGACGGCCAGCGAAGCGAAGCCGACATCTTCTTTTTCCAGCATCCCGGCGACGGCTGGCAGGAGAACCAGCGTCAGCACCATCATCAGATCTTCGACAATCAGCCAGCCAATGGCAATTTGCCCTCGCTGGCTGTCAATGAGCTGTCGTTCTTCAAGCGCGCGCAGTAGCACCACGGTACTGGCGGTTGAAAGACACAGACCAAACACGATCCCCACCATCAGCGACCAGCCTAATACGGCTGAAAGCGCCATACCCAGCAGCGTTGCCACCGCTATCTGGGCAATCGCGCCGGGAATGGCGATAGACTTTACCGCCATCAAATCCTTCAACGAAAAGTGTAGCCCCACGCCGAACATCAGCAGAATAACGCCAAGCTCAGCCAGCTCAGGCGCGAGCTTAGTATCAGCAACAAAACCAGGTGTAAATGGACCGGCCAGAACGCCCGCTAACAGATATCCCACCAGAGGAGAAATACGCAGTTTATTGGCAATCATGCCTAATATAAAAGCGAGCACAAGGCCGCCGACAATGGTGGTGATAAGCGGGGTGGCGTGATGCATTCCGTCTCCTTTGGTTGCTGTGATGATCCTAAAAACCCAAACTACGAGTAATAGTTTATGACAATTTTAATGTTTATGTTTATGAATAATTATTGAATTTTGAAGAAAACGGGATTTTACGCGCAAAAAAGCACGGATCGGAAAAGTACGGTGATATGTGAGAGGTAAAGGCTGATGGCTACTGCAAGTAATGACGGCCAAAATTTACTTTTGGCCGTCAGAAAATCAGGCTTTGTGTCGGTTATCAGGTAAGAATATGGTCAGTATCCCCAGAAGTGGCAGGAAAGCACATATTTTGTAGACCAAATCGATGCTGGTATGGTCGGCTATCAGCCCTAACACCGCGGCTCCCAAGCCGCCCATGCCGAAGGCAAAACCGAAAAATAGTCCAGAAACCATGCCGATACGCCCAGGAAGCAGTTCCTGCGCGTAGACCAAAATAGCAGAAAACGCCGATGCGAGGATAAAACCAATGATCACGGTTAAAATCCCGGTCCATTCCAGCGTTGCGTAGGGTAAAACGAGGGTAAATGGCGCAACGCCGAGGATAGACCCCCAAATAACATATTTTCTGCCAATTTTATCGCCCAATGGTCCGCCAATCACCGTCCCGGCCGCGACGGCAAACAGGAAGGCAAACAGGTGAAACTGGGCGTTTTGTACCGATAATCCGAATTTTTGCATCAGATAAAAGGTGTAATAGCTGCTGATGCTCGCCATATAGAAGTATTTGGAGAAAATCAGCACCAGCAGGATGCTTACCGCCAGCACCACTTTATTGCGCGGTAACGGATTTACGATGGCGACTTTCGGTTTTCCTTTACTCATCCGATGCTGCGCAGCGTACCAACGGCTGATTTGTGCCAGGACGACAATCGCTAATAACGCAGCCAGAACAAACCAGGCCACATTACCCTTACCATATGGCGCGATGATGACAGCTGCCAGCAAGGGTCCCAAAGAGCTACCGAAGTTGCCGCCAACCTGGAAAATTGACTGTGCCAGGCCGTGACGACCGCCGGAGGCCATGCGTGCCACGCGGGACGATTCCGGATGAAATACCGAAGAGCCGGTGCCAACCAGCGCCGCGGCGAGCAGCACCATATGGAAGCTGCCGGCCATGGCTAGCAAAACAAGTCCGCTCAGCGTGAAGCACATCCCAATGGGCAGCGACCACGGCATCGGGTATTTGTCCGTCCAGTAACCCACCACCGGTTGCAGCAGCGAAGAAGCAAGCTGGAAGGTTAGGGTGATCATCCCGATCTGCATGAACGTTAGCGAGAACTCTGACTGCAATAGCGGATAAATCGCCAGAATCAGCGACTGAATCATATCGTTTAGCAAATGGGAGAGGCTGATCGCTCCTAAAATGCCAAATGAGGTGCGTGCTTTAGCAACCGACGCTGACGCGCCAGCCACAGGCTGGGTTGGTTCACTTATTGCCATAGAAAGTCACTTCTGTTTGGGTTGCGATTATGAGGGTAATCTATTTTGTTATTATTACCTGACTAACATACCTGCGGAAGGTGTTTGAAGGAAGTCTCATTTCTGAAAACATTTTCGACTATTATTTCATATCATTGTAATTTCAGTCGTTGATTTTGGCTCAGGGAGAGAAATATGAAGTTTTTAAAACGGGGCGTGGCGCTGGCGTTATTAGCCGCATTTACGCTGGCAGGTCAGCCTGCACAAGCGTACGAAAAAGATAAAACCTATAAAATTACCATTTTGCATACCAACGATCATCACGGTCACTTCTGGCGCAGCGAATACGGAGAATACGGACTGGCGGCACAAAAAACGCTGGTGGACGGTATTCGTAAAGAGGTGGCAGAGGAAGGGGGCAGCGTACTGCTGCTTTCCGGTGGCGATATTAATACCGGCGTACCGGAGTCCGATCTGCAGGATGCGGAACCTGATTTTCGTGGGATGAACCTGATTGGCTATGACGCGATGGCGGTCGGAAACCACGAGTTTGATAATCCCATGACCGTACTGCGCCAGCAGGAAAAATGGTCCAAATTCCCGTTTCTCTCGGCCAATATCTATCAGAAAAGCACCGGCGAGCGTTTGTTTAAGCCGTGGGCTATCTTTAAGCGCCAGGATTTAAAAATTGCCGTACTCGGTTTGACTACTGACGATACGGCGAAAATAGGCAACCCCGAGTTCTTTACCGATATTGAGTTCCGTAAACCTGCTGATGAAGCCAAACTGGTTATTCAGGAACTGAATATGGGTGAAAAGCCAGACATCATTATCGCAACCACCCATATGGGACATTATGACAACGGCAACCACGGCTCGAACGCCCCTGGCGATGTCGAAATGGCGCGTAGCCTGCCGGCGGGATCGTTGGCGATGATTGTCGGTGGTCACTCGCAGGATCCGGTGTGTATGGCTTCAGAGAACAAGAAGCAGGTTGATTACGTACCGGGTACGCCGTGTGCGCCAGACAAGCAAAATGGGATCTGGATTGTGCAGGCGCACGAGTGGGGGAAATATGTGGGCCGGGCTGACTTTGAGTTCCGTAACGGCGAAATGAAAATGGTTAACTACCAGCTCATCCCCGTCAACCTGAAGAAAAAAGTGACCTGGGACAACGGTAAAAGTGAGCGCGTACTCTACACCCCGGAAATAGCTGAAAATCAGCAAATGCTTTCGCTGCTGACGCCGTTCCAGAATAAAGGTAAAGCGCAGCTCGACGTGAAAATCGGTAGCGTCAATGCGCGCCTCGAAGGCGACCGAAGCAAAGTCCGTTTCGTGCAGACCAACATGGGACATTTACTGCTGGCTGCGCAAATGGCGCGAACCAGCGCTGATTTTGGCGTGATGAGCGGCGGCGGCATCCGTGATTCCATCGAAGGTGGCGATATCACTTATAAGAGCGTGCTGAAAGTACAGCCGTTCGGAAACATCGTGGTGTATGCAGACATGAGTGGGAAAGAAGTGATTGACTATCTGACCGCTGTAGCACAAATGAAGCCGGACTCCGGGGCCTATCCGCAGTTTGCTAATGTCAGCTTTGTGGCGAAAGATGGCAAGCTTAACGATTTGAAAATCAAAGGCGAACCCGTTGACTCAGCCAAAACCTATCGCATGGCGACCCTGAGCTTCAATGCGACCGGCGGCGATGGCTATCCGCGAATTGATAACAAACCAGGCTATGTGAATACCGGGTTTATTGATGCTGAAGTGCTGAAAGAGTACGTGCAGAAGAACTCACCGCTGGATGCCAGTATGTATGAGCCGAAGGGTGAAGTTACCTGGCAGTAACAGGGCGGAGCGCCGGATGGCGGTGCTTGCACCTTATTCGGCCTACAAGTCAGTGTGATTTGTAGGCCTTAAAGCTGCGCGCCATCAGGCAATCATTCTAAAATCGCTTAATCACGGCGTGCGATGTCGGCGAATTTCGCATCCAGAATTTTCGCCAGATCGCCTGCTGCCAGTTCGATATCCAGCCCGCGTTTGCCGCCGGAAACATAAATGGTGTCAAACGTCTGGGCAGGGGCATCAATGAGCGTTGGCAATCTCTTTTTCTGTCCTAATGGGCTGATCCCCCCCACCAGATAACCGGTGGTTCGTTGCGCAACCATTGGATCGGCCATATCAACCTTTTTAGCCCCCAGCGCCTTAGCGACCTTTTTGAGATCCAGTTGACCGGCTACAGGCGTGACCGCAACTGCCAGATGCTTCATATCGCCATTCACGGCAACCAGCAGCGTTTTGTAGACCTGGTCCGCATTCAAACCTAACTTGCGCACCACTTCATCACCAAAGTTCGTCTCGGACGGATCGTGATCGTAGGTATGGATCTGGAAAGAAATTTTGTTTTTTTCGAGTAATTTAACGGCGGGTGTCATAGCAATTTTCCTGGACCAGACAAAATACGACTCAAGCATACGCCTGATGTCTGTCTAAAAAATAGTACCATCTTGCGCAATAGTATTGGCAGGATGATGACTTTGAGCGACAATCGAACTACACCGATGCTTTAAGCATTGGGATCATAATAATGATGAAATTCCTCTTTGACGGGCCAATAGAAATATTGGCCATTTTTTTACCGTAACATCTCCGGCAAATTTCCTTCTCCGTACAGATGCAACGCGCCAACGGCCACGACGTAATGACCAGCAGGCATCGCTCTGAGCCGATCGCGCCAGGCTGTGTTACGTTGATGCATCAATACGTCATACAACGACTGGCTAAAGGTATTGGGAAGCGTCAGTTCGCTATTGCGTGGCGGTGTTTTAAGCCACCAGCCCATCATTTGTTGCAACAATCTGGCATTGGTATGCCAGTGCGTCAGAGTATCGTCCAACAGGGCCAGTCCGTTATCAGGCAACTGACATAACAGCTCGATTTGACTGGATGCGCCTTCCAGCTCGATAACGGGTTTATGCGCTTGTTTTGCCGCTTTCAGCAATTGGTAATCAATCCCGTATTCTGCCCGTAGACCCAACTGCTGTGCCTGTGTCGCCTGTAATACCATGGCGATTTGCCACAACGGCTGAGTAGATAACAGCGATGGGGAAATGCCCAGTTCGTTGGTGACTTTACGCAGGTTTTCTAACTGCTCCGGGCTGATTCGTTCTTCGAGTGCGGCAAATGTAGGAAGGTTAGCAAACGGCGCGTCGTCACCGGAAACATCCGCTTCGACAATCAGCGCATCGGCATGGTTGAGTTTTTTGAGTAATTTGGCAGGCAGAGGTGCCATATCGCGACTGCCCATGTGAATACTGCCAATCAGATGAAAATGGCGGTTGCCGGGCAATGAAATGTCGATGGCAGGCCAGGTATAGTGGTTGCCGCGTAGCGCGGTGAAAAATGTTTTTACCCGGTATAACAGATCCATACGACCTCCCTAAGTAGACTTTCATGCTAGCGCGTGGTCCAGGAAGGTGCAATGCGAGAATCGCCGGATGGCGACGCGAAATCGTCTTATCCGGCCCACAATGTTACCTGCACTTTGTAGGCCGGATAAGCGTGTGCGCCATGCGGCAGAGGGTTACTCTTTCGGTTTGAAGCGCAGCAGTCGGTTAGCGTTGCTCACCACAGTAATGGAGGAGAGTGCCATCGCCGCCCCGGCAACGACCGGATTCAGCAGTGTTCCGGTGAACGGCCACAGGATCCCCGCGGCAACGGGAATACCGATGCTGTTATAAATAAACGCGCCGACCAGGTTCTGCTTCATATTACGCAACGTTGCCCGGGAGATAGACAGTGCATCCGCAACGCCCATCAAGCTATGACGCATCAGCGTAATCGCGGCGGTTTCAATCGCCACATCGCTGCCGCCACCCATGGCAATCCCTACATCGGCCTGAGCCAGCGCAGGTGCATCGTTGATACCGTCACCCACCATGGCAACCTGACGCCCCTGGCTTTGCAGACGTTTAATCGCCTCGGCTTTACCGTCCGGCAGAACACCGGCAATCACCTCATCAATACCGGCTTCTTTGGCAATAGCGTTAGCCGTGGTCGGGTTGTCACCGGTAAGCATCACCAGACGATACCCGTTGCGGTGCAGACGCTGAAGTGCTGCCACGCTGTCGCTACGCAGTGGATCACGCACCGCTAACAGCGCCGCCGCTTTACCATCAATCGCCAACAGGACCGGGGTTGAACCCTGGGATGCCTGAGCAGTGATTTCAGCTTCCATTTCAGTGGTATCTACCTGCTGTTCATTAAGCAGCGCCTGGTTGCCCAGCAGCAGCGTATGACCTTCCGTTTCACCACTGACGCCTAAACCGCGCAGCGTACGGAAACCATTGACCTGTGGCAGCGTAACATCACCGGCTTTGTCCAGTATCGCTCTGGCCAGCGGGTGGCTGGACCCCTGTTCAAGGGCTGCTGCCAGACGAATTGCCAGTGCTTCATCGGTGTTGCCAAACGTTTTGATGGCGACAACCTGCGGTTTACCTTCAGTCAATGTCCCGGTTTTATCAAATACGACGGTATCAAGCGTACTGGCGCGCTGCAGCGCATCGGCATCACGTACCAGAACCCCAAACTCAGCGGCACGACCCACACCGGAAATAATCGACATTGGTGTTGCCAGGCCCAGCGCACAAGGGCAGGCAATAATCAGTACGGTAGTGGCAATCACCAGCGTATAAACAATTTGTGGTGCCGGCCCGAAGAAATACCAGATTGCTGCACTTACCAGCGCAATGACTACGACGACCGGAACGAACACTGAGGAGATACGGTCAGCCAGTTTGCCAATCTCCGGTTTACTGCTTTGCGCCTGGCGCACCATACGAATAATACGTGACAGCGTGGTGTGGCTGCCAACGGCGCTGGCGCGAAACAGCACGCTGCCGTCTTGTACGACCGTACCGGCGTGGACGCTATCACCTTCGCCTTTTTGTTGCGGAATAGGCTCTCCGGTCAGCATGGCTTCATCAAGCCAGGCTTCGCCCTGAGTGATTTCGCCATCTACCGGAACGCGGTCACCGGTGGTCAGGCGCAGTAACATTCCCGCCTGAACGTCTGCCAGCGGCACGTTCTTTTCACCTTCGTCGGTAACAACACGCGCGGTCGGCGGTGTCAGATCGAGTAATTTTTCCAGTGCTTTGGACGAGCGCTGACGAGCCCGCGCTTCCAGCATGTGCCCGAGGTTAATCAGACCGATAATCATCGCACTGGCTTCATAATAGAGGTGTCGTGCTTCCATCGGGAACCATTGCGGCCAGAGGTTGACGCTCATGGAATAAAGCCATGCCACCCCCGTACCCAGCGCCACCAGCGTATCCATGGTCGCGGTGCCGTTCATCAGGCTTTTCCACGCGTTGCGGTAAAAATGACCGCCCGCGAAAACCATCACGGCAAGCGTTGCCAGACCAATCGTCAGCCATAGGCTACGGTTGTCGGCAGTGACCATCATGTTTTCGCCAATCATTCCCCATACCATGACAGGGATACCCAACAGCAGCGCGACGGCCGCCTGCCAGCGAAAACGTTTCATGGTTGCCACGGCGGTTTCTTGCTGACGCTCGCGGCGCTTAACATCATCTTCAATGGCTTCTGCGCCGTAGCCCGCTTTTTCCACCGCTTTCACTAACTGGTCGGCGGACGCACTGCCCATTACCAGCGCAGTACGTTCCGCCAGGTTTACCCGTGCCTGCGTGACACCCGGTACGCTTTGCAGAGCATCTTGTACGCGGATAACACAGCTGGCGCAGCTCATGCCGTTTAACAGCAACTGTTGGCTGTCATCATCAGCCGTAGCTGCCGGAAGCTCGGAAGGGACCGCTGCCAGTGCTTCCGACGGGATTGATGACTCCGTCAGCGGTTTAGCCTTTGGGTGGCTTAACTCCGCGCCGTAACCGGCTTGTTTGATGGTTTCAATCAGCGCTTCAACACTGGCGCTCCCGGTGATGTGCGCTTCAGTCACAGTGACATCCGCTTGCTCAACGTCCGGGCGTTGCTCCAGACTCTCTTTAACGCGTTTTACACAGTGACCACAGGACAAGCCGTCCAGGGTTAGATCGATTGTTTGAGACATAACCAACTCCTTTATTGCAGGATTAACTGACTGTGATAAAGGTTAAACCTTCCATCTAGGGGAAGGTCAAGGGAGTTTTTTGAAAAGGTGCAAAAAGGGCGAAAAGGAAGAAAAACGGGAACGTCAGAACAGGACGCTCCCGGTCAATTATTGATTGAGAACAATAAGCGGCGTTCGATGCTCCGGTTCATTCATCACCGTGAGATCGGCGCCGTACAGTGCATTTAGTGACGATTGCTGCAGAACATCCTGCGGACGACCGTTATCAACTATCCTGCCGCGTTCCATCAATACAACGCGGTCAGCATAGCGCGCCGCAAGGTTGAGATCGTGCAGGACGCAGCAGACGCTGAACTGTCGTTCACCTACCAGACGACGCAGCAGACGAAAAAGATGCTGTTGGTGGTGAATATCCAGGGCGGAGGTGGGTTCATCGAGAAACAGCCATTTTGGCCTGGGTTCGGGCTCCCAAAGCTGAACCAGCAGGCGCGCCAGCTGTACCCGCTGTTGTTCTCCTCCCGACAGATGTCGGTAATCGCGCGTGGCCAGCGCCTGACAGTCACACAACGTCATGATGTGCTCCGTTTCATCGCCCGTATTGCGCGTACGATACGGATGCCTGCCCATGCGGATGACCTCCTGCACGCTAAACGGGAAGGCCATATGACTGTTCTGGCGCATCACGGCACGGGTTTTTGCCAGCTCGGTGATTGACCACTCGTTCAGCGGCTTGTCAAACAAGCTACAACGCCCGCTGTGGGGTTGCAGATAGCCCGTAAGCTGGCGGAGAAGCGTCGATTTTCCTGCCCCATTCGGGCCAAGAATCGCGATGATTTCTCCATCAGGTAGCGTCAGGGAAACGTCATCGGTCAGTCGTCTGCCCTGAATGTGGTAGACCAGATTTTCAGCGACGATCATGACACCCTCCGGCTACGCAGTATTAACCACAGGAAATACGGTCCACCGATCAGGCTGGTTAACAGGCCAACGGGCATTTCGGCAGGTTGAACAAGTGTGCGGGCCAGCGTGTCGGCAATCAGCAGTAAACAGGCACCGGCCAACGTAGAGCAAGGAATCAACCAGCGATGATCGGCGCCGGTAGTCATTCTGATCAGATGCGGGATCACAAGGCCAATAAAGCCAATCACGCCGCTGACGGAAACGGAAGCGCCAACCAGGAGCGAGCTGAGCAACAGTAATTGCTGGCGCTTACGTTTGACGTTTACGCCGAGGTAATGCGCCTCTTCATCACCCAACTGCAGCAAATTAAGCGTTCCCGCCATACAGACGGTGACAGCAATGGCTGGAAGAACAAACGTGCTGGCAACCAGCAGCGTTGGCCACTGGGCCTGGCCGAGATTCCCCATCATCCACAGCGTAAGTTGGCGTAGCTGCTGTTCGTCGCCCACATAGCTCAGCACGCCAATAGCCGAACCACACAGAGCATTGATGGCGATACCTGCTAACAGTAGTTGCATCATTCCGCCGTGGTTATGACGCTGACTTATCAGGAAAATAATCGTGCAGACCACCATGCTGCCCGCGACGGCAAAAATCATCTGCTCATACAACACCAGCACTACGGGGAATGAAAATGGGATAACTATCGCGATGCCAACCATCAGCGCGGAGCCGCTGCTGACGCCAAGCAGGCCGGGATCGGCCATCGGATTGCGAAAAAGTCCCTGCATAATGACCCCTGCCGTAGCCAGCGCAGCACCGACCAAAACGGCCAGCAGCACGCGGGGCAGGCGAATGTTCAACCAGATATCTCGGTATTCGTCGTTGAACAGGGCGCTGAAGCTAATGTTCAACGCCCCCTGGCTGGCACCGAACAGCATCAGAGCGACCAGCAAGAGAGAAAGGCCCGTCAGAATGCTGACGGAAGAAAGCGAGTCCTTAAGCACGCAACGCTCCATAACGTCTTTGCGGCGCGAAGTTTCCGCGCCGCGAGGGGTTTACGCGGGTTTCAGTCCCGGCTCAACCAAACTGTAAATCTGGTTTTTGAGTGCCGGTGCCGTGGCCAGTTCGTGAATGTGCCTGGCAACATCTGCGCGCATCACAAAGCCATGACACTCCTCGGCCTGTATTCGTTGCGCCAGGCCTGTGGCTTCACCGTTCAGCAAACCGCCGGGGCGGAGAATGGCGTAGTCCAGTAGACTGGTTTGTAGCCAGCTTTCAGCCAATGATTTTTCCCGTACGGCCTGGCCAAATGCGGCCCTGGCGCGTGGGGACAAAAAGGGCCAACTGTCGCCACAGCCCAGAGAGGTAACCAGAATCATGCGTTTGATCTCAGCTTTTTCTGCTTCATCAATGACGGTTCTGTGCGCCAGATAATCCTGGGCACCGCCCATGGAGGAGATCACCGTGGCATGCTGACCCGCTGCGCGACAGGCGCAGGCGGTGACCTGGCTGTCGCAGGCGTCGCCAATAAAGACCTGCACACCTTTTTCCTGCAGCCCGGCAGCAACCTGGGGATTGCGAACGACAGCAATCACCGGACGATGCTCCGCCAGTGCGAGCTCCAGCGTTTTCGCGCCGACGCCGCTTCCACCTGCACCAAAAATAAGCCATGGAGCCATCAGGCATGTTCCTTTAAAGATGAAGACAACGCGTGAAAGGCGCTGACCTGTTCGGCCAGTAGCTGTCGATGCTCATCGCGACCGAGGAAAATTTTGAACATAGCGCTACCCGCCTGGTTGAAGAAGAGAATGGACGCGGTGTCCATTCCCATAAATTTGCGTTCAATCAGAGCAATATGCGTGCAGTTTTCTGCCTTGATATGCCCGGTCATGCCTTTTTTGCCGCGCAGGTTGAAGTAACCGTGGCGGTGGAATCCGGAAGGTAATTCACCGGTGAATTCCAGAATGACATCAGCAGTATGGACCAGGGTGGTGACTTTGCCCCATTCGCAGACGGTTTCCCAGACGGTATCAAATTGACTGCCGGAAACCAGCGTTGGGGAAGGGAGGTTTTTCACCACCTCCAGCAATGTAGTGTTGTACTGGGCTGCGATAGCTTCCAGCGTACCGTCCGGCTCCGTTTTCAAAAAATCCTGTAAAGAGACATGGCTCATTATTCACTCCTTTTATGGTTGCTCTACCGCAATGCGCGGCGCGTTAAGTGCCTGAATCAGTTCATCAAGAGACTGCAAAATATTGCTCGCCCAAAAACGCCCTTCATTGGTCAGGCGTACACAGGTGCTGGCATCTCGCGTCAGTCCTGCGTGATGCCATTGGGTCAGTAGCGGGGCCAGTTTTTGTGCATGAGGCGTCAGCTCATCCAGCGGAACGCGGGCCGTCTCAATACCGGCCTGGAGAGTGTGTCGCCACTGGAAACCACGCTCGGCGGTGCGCATTATCATCATTAGCGGTTTTTTTCCGGCGGCGATAGATTCATGCCATGTATTCAGGTTGCGCTCGACCATCCAGGAATAGCCATTGACTGACCCTCCTGCGCCAGAGCCGAATGCCAGACAGTCTGCACCCTGTTTAATCAGCAGGTTGTACAGATTGCGTTCCCGTGTGGTACGCGCCCAGTGGCTGTTGCTGATGCAGCGCCAGCCCGCGCTGTCCATGAAATCGCAGCCCTGAAGATAGAGATCGCGGCGTTCGGCGGGAGAGGGAACGGTTGTGCGCCCGGTTTCAACTGCTTTGCCAAGCGGTGTATTAGGGATCAGATTCAGCGCATAAAGATCTACGCCGTCGAGGCCAATGTCGCGGGCAATCGCCAGATCCTCGCCCCACAGTTTTGCGTCTTGTCCAGGCAGACCAAATAGCAGATCGCACACCACGGCGGCACGATCCCGTTTTACCAGTCCCTGCATAAAGGCCGTTGCGGTCGGGCCGTCCGAAGTACGCGCCATTTTCTTGCGGATCCGGCTGTTAAAAGACTGAATACCGATCGAAAATCGATTGGCGCCAGCGTCAAGGCAGGCATCGATTCGCGCATCGTCAAAATTGAGCACTCGCCCCTCAATGGTGATTTCGCAGTCCGGCGCCAGCGGTAGCTTGTCACGCAGCGCGGTGATGATTCTGGCCAGGTCCTGTGCAGACAGTGCAGAAGGCGTACCGCCGCCAAAATAGACGGCGTGAATGGGGGCTGACTGGTGTAATGCGCTATCAGCTTCCATCTCTATTTCGCGCAACAGCGCGTTGGTGTAGCGGGCGCAGTTGTCTTCTTCAAACCGGTTTTGATAAAAACCGCAGAAAGTACAATGTGTTGCACAAAAAGGGATATGCAAGTACACCAGCCGTTTACGTGGCGGGGTTGGCTGGCTGATGACCTCCTGCCAGGTTTGTGACAAAAGCTCTTTGGCAACCGGGATCGCCCCACGCCAGGGCATCGTGGCGCGGCGATCCTTAAATGGCTGACTTCCCTCGAGCGCAAAATGCGCGGTGAGATCCAGCGAGTGTTCAGTTTTCATTCTTCTTAATAAATCCAGTTAGTGAGGCCAGAATTGCTGGTGCAGGGCTTCAACCGCATCGGTGACGCGAGGTCCCATCCCCAGAATCAGCGCCTGGTCTACTGCCACAATGCGCTGATTTTTCCAGGCCGCAGTGTGGGTAATACCGGCAATCGCGCTCAGGCGTGCCAGACCGCCATCGACCATTTGCGACGTCACCACGATCACCTCCGGGTTGGCGGCGATCAGTGACTCCGCGCTGTAGCTTTTATACTGCGCATGGGTGGCGACATTTTGTGCGCCTGCGAGGGTCATAATGGCATCGGCAACGCTGCCTTTTCCGGCGATCTGAGGTGCGCTGCCGCCAGCAGAGAGAATGAACATCGCTTTGACCGGCGCGTTTTTCGCCGCCACGCTGCGCTTAATACGCTCCAGACGTTGCTGCAGGCGATTGACTAACGCCTCACCTTGGTCAGGAATGTGCAGTGTTGTAGCCAGTTCTCGAATGTTGGCGTACATCTGTTCTACGGTGGCCGGTACGCGCGGCAACGTCACGACGTTAACCTTTTGCGCCCGCAACTGATCCAACACGATTTGGGGTCCTGCATCCTGCCAGGTGATAAAGCTGTCCGGATGGAGCGACAAAATGCCCTCGCTGTTTAACTGCTTCCAGTAGCCGATATGCGGGAGTGCGGCAGTTTCGGGCGGATATGAGGTGGTTTCATCAACGCCGACCACCCGGTTGCCGACGCCCATGGCGTATACCAGTTCGCTAAGCGAGCCGCCCGCCACCACCAGGCGGTCGGCGGACTGGGCACTGAAAACGCAGGCGAGGCTCAGTAAGCCAATCATGAGTTTTTTCATCGTCAGAAATTCCACGCAAAGCCAACGGCGGCATTGAAACCAGCATCTGGAATAGATTCATGTGCGGTTCTGTAACGCTTATCGGTTAGGTTGTTGAGCGCGAGGTTGACCTGATACTGGTCCTGCGGACCGAACTCGGTGTTGAATGCGAGGTTAAGTGTGGCCCAGCCAGGGTAGTTGATTTCCGTGGTGCCGGTATTATCTTTAGCGCTGGACGCCGCGCGGATAAAGGCATCAGACGTCACGTTAGCGACATTCATCAACCAGGTATGTTTCAGGCCGACGCGCCCGGTCAGCGTGGGCTCGCCGGTATCCCAGGTTTTTAGGGTATTGCCTTCGTACTGACGGCGAATGAGATTACCGCTCAGGTAAGGTGAAACCGCCCAGCCGTTGTATTCTGCGGTGAGTTCCATGCCCCAGGTTTTGGCCCGATCGATGTTTTCGTAGTAGTAATAGCCGCCCCGTGAAGAGGTGGTATTACCGCTGCAAACGGGTTGGCCTGAACAGGCCAGGCTGGCGATATAGTCTTTGGCTTCGGAGTAATAAATGGCGCCGTCAATCAGCCACATATTCCCTTTATACCGTGCGCCCAGCTCATAGTTATTCGAGTGTTCCGCCTTCAGGTTTGGGTTGCCGTAGGTCACGCTTCCGCCTGCGGACGTCTGCATAAACAGCTGAGTCAGCGTGGGGAAAACATAGCCCTGGGCATATGCTGCCCGGAGTTCAAGATCTTTAAAACCGGAATAGCGTAGGCTGGTTGAGGTCACCAGTTCATCATCGTGTACTGAATTTCCCCCGGTGGAATGCCAGGTGCTGCCGCTGCTTTGCAGGGTTTGCGTATCGTTGCGATTGAGCTTCGAAGACAGCCAGTACTGGCGTGCGCCTACGGTCCAGGTCCAGTCATCGGCAAAGCGCCAGTCGTTTTGCGCGAACAATGAGGTGTTGCTTTGCTCCGCTTCGTTGTATGACAGGGTGCGGGTTTGCGTATCGAAGAAGCCGGTAGCTGCGGTCTGGCGCGTACTGCCGTCTGTGTCCTGTTTGATTTTGTCATGCTGATATTGAGTGCCAATCACCAGCTCGTTGTTCGCGGGAAGGGAGAAATTGCCCTGCAGCGTTACCCCCTGGGTATACTGTTTGTCGTTGGTATTGGTTTGATTGTTTATCGTCAGCGCTTTAATCGCCGGGCTGGGGATTACCTGAGTCGTTTTGACCCGGTTTTCAAATTTGCGCTCTATTGTCTGGGTGTATGCGTCAACATGGATTTTCTTCAGGTAATCCCCGCCAGCCGCGTAGTCGTAGAAAAGACCGATTTTCTCGCGTTCCAGCTTAGGTATTTTGACGCTAAAGTCGTCGAACTGGCCCTCTGGATCGTCAAACCAGGTTTGAGTAGACAGTTTGTAACGATCGAGGGAGAGTCCGATTTTATGGCGATCGAAATTGTAGCCAAGCCACACGCCCTGGCCGTTATTACGGAAATTGGTGTCGGGCAATCTCCCGTCAGGCGTATCGCGGTCCCCCTGGTCGGAGTAGCTGCCATTGATGCGGTAGTCAAAGTTTCCGATGCTGCCCCAGGCTGCCGCTGATTCTTCCCATCCTGCCGTTGCGGAGTTATAAACGGCCTTAATGCTGCCGCCGAGAGGCTTATCGCCGCCTTTTTTCGTAATAAAATTCACGACGCCGCCAATCGCCTGCGAACCGTAGAGGACAGAGTAGGGGCCTTTGACCACTTCAATACGCTCCAGCGCGGATTCGTCAATCAGCAAACCGGCCCCGTAGTTTTGCCCGGCACGTTGGTAGCTGACGACCTGGCCGTCGATCAAAATCAGCACCCGCGAAGAGGCTTCGCCACGGATACGAATTTGTTTCCGGCCAGCGAGGGCGTTATCGGTGACTTCGACGCCGGGAATATCTTGTAAATCATCAGCAATAGAAACGCTGGTGGAGTTTTGCAGCGTCTGGCGATCGATAACCTGAATAGTTGCCGGGCTATCCCAGAGACTACTTTCAGAGCGGTTAGCCGTGACGATCACCGTATCATCGTCGGGCGTTGAAGCGTGTGTTGTAGAGGTAGCTGCAGAAGCAGCGCCGGACATGCATAATGTCAGGGCTGAAAGAATAAATGGCCTTTGGTTAATCCGTGGCAACATAAGAGAACCTTTATTGAATGTAAATGATCATCATTATCATTCGCGTTTATATATAAAATTGTTTCCTTTTGTTCAAGACGAAAGGTGCAGAACCAATACACCTTTTGATTTGAGTCAATTTTGTGCGGTCAATAAATGCAGAAATGTGATCTGAACCGGATATAACAATGTGAATTAAAAGGACTTGTGCATTGCGGTGTTGGTGGGAAATGTGCCGGGTTCTCGGGTAAACGATTACGGCAATCTGGGCTATAATGTGGCTCAGCACCAACAAGCACCGCGGGGGAAATGTGAATATTAGTGATGTTGCGAAAAAAACCGGTTTAACCAGCAAAGCCATTCGCTTTTATGAAGAGAAAGGACTGGTGACGCCGCCGCTGCGTAGTGACAATGGCTATCGCACTTACAACCAACAACATCTGAATGAACTGACTCTGCTGCGCCAGGCGCGCCAGGTTGGTTTTAACTTGGAAGAGTGCGGCGAGCTGGTAAACCTGTTTAACGATCCGGCGCGTCACAGCGCGGATGTGAAAAAGCGCACGTTAGAAAAAGTGGCGGATATTGAGCGGCATATCAGAGAATTGCAGGCCATGCGCTTGCATTTGCTGGCGCTGGCAGACAGTTGCCCCGGCGATGATAGCGCCGAATGCCCAATCATTGATAATCTCTCAGGCTGCTGCCATCACAAAGCCAAGGCTTAACGGCGAGAGGGATTGAGCATAAACACCACCGCGCCGCGATACCACGGGGATTTCTCAAGCTGCGCTTCAGCCTGTGGATCACGGTTACCGTTTTGCACCAGTCCCAGCTTAAATGGAATGCGCAGGCGGCTCAGCGCGGGTAGATACGCCTGATAATTCGTCACCGTGCGACGCCCCTGATAGCTTTGCACCACCAGTTCATCGACCGCCAACGCGTTCAGCGTAGCGACGTCGCCCGTTTTTGCCCAATCCAGTAGTCCGGTTACACCTAGCGCAAACTCGGCCGGGAGCTGTTGGCGCAGTTGCTGCAGAAAGCGGGCGTAGTCGGTCAGTTGATGGGTCGCTGCGTCAAAATCAACCTGCAGGCCGATGACGTGATTCCCGGCGGTCTGCCAGCGCTGCATCAACCGTATGATACGCGCTGGGATCTCTTCCGGTACGTCGAGGGTGGTAAAGCGTACGGTCAGCCAGATTGAGGGAAAAGACAGATGACTGACCGGCAGTCCGAGGCGCTGGAACACCACGTTACCGGAACGAACCAGTACCTCGCCCTGGTGCAGATAAACCGTTTGCGCGTCTTTCAGCTCGTCACTGGCCTTCACCCCAGACCACAGCCAGAAGGCCGAATGTTCACGGGCGGCGACGATATTCGCCGCCTGTGCCTGACCTATCAGCAGCGCGGTTACCAGTAATATTTGAGTTTTTGCGCCCACGGGCTTCCCGGATACTGCGTTTTCAGTTGGGTGAACCAGCCCTTACGCTGCAGTTTATCCACGTCTTCACCGCCGCATTCGTTAGCGCCTGATGGCGCATAGCACATGATGGCGCGATACAGCGCGAAGCTCTTATCTTCGACTTCCGCGGTGGGTGAGGTGATTACCTGCTGATAGTAGCTTTGCCTGTCGAACTGGCCGAAAGGTTTCTTGCGCGAAATAGCTGATTCAAGCACGTCGTTGCCAGCGCTGTTTTTCCACAGATCAACATGTGTTTGCGTGGTGCGGAAGAATTCGCCCAGGCAGTTCAGCGCGTGAGCATCATCCGCTTTTTTGCTCAATACCGTTACCGTTTCATTGAGGCTGCGGCACGTATAACCCGCCTGCGCCGTGTCGCCATTCCAGTCGAATATGCTCAGGTTAACGTCAGCAAACGCTTCGCCAATGACCGGAGGCGTAATCGCGCTGGCCAGTTTTCTGTCATTCAGCCAATCGCCAAAACGATTCTCTGTAAGATCTCGCACCAGCAGCGTATGCAGCGCAATGGTACGCTCTTCGTTATTAGGACCGTGGACGGCCTGCTGGCGTAGCAGTTCTGGCGTGGCCTGTGTTTTCAGCACCTGCGCGCGAAAGCGCAGGTTGGTCACAGTGCTATTCGGTGCGAAGATTGCTGCCACGTCGCCGCTATACACCAGCGTGGCGGCAAGCTTAGCCTGCACATATTGCTGCTGTTCGTTATCCTGGCTGAGTTTTAACAACTGCTGCCAGAAATCGCGCGCCTCGGCCCATTTCTTCTGGCCCATCAACGCTTCGCCGTACAGCACCTGTTCGCTGAAGGCGAGGGTATCGTGAGCGGCAAGTTTCTGCGCTGGCGTAACTGCCTGAATAATTGCCGCGTAGTTGCCCGTTGCCAGCCACAGATTCAGTTGTAGATCGCGCCATAGCGGCAGTTTTTGGCTCTGTTCAAACACCGGTTTGCTGGCGTCGAGCTGTGCCTGCGTCAGCGTGGGTTTGTTATTGTTATCCAGGCGCAGCGCGCGTAGCAGTTCGATATAGCTGACTCGCGGCGCGTTGGGGAAGGCTTCAACGACGGACTGGTCGTAGAACGCCATGCCATAGACATTATCGTATTCGATGACATTTTCGCGCAGTTGCTGTGCGTCAACCGACTGCTGAAGCGTCTGTTCATACAACCCGGCTAACTGCGGCCACGCCTGTAAATACCAGTTGATGCGACGCAACATACCGCGTGAAGAGTCAGCGTAGAGTCCTTGAGGAAAACGCTGCAAATAGGCCTGCGCCAGCGTCTGAGCCTGAGTAGCGTCCTCGCGGTTAATTTTCGCAATATCAAAATCGCCGTACTCGCCCACGCTGTTCTGACTGCTCTTGTTCAACGCCGTGCGCATCAGCATGTATTGCGCGGTCTCTGCCAGCCACGGACGATCGCTTTTGGCAAGCTGAGCGAAATCCCGTTCGGCACTGGCATAATCACCGGCATAGAAACTGGCGGCTGCTGCCAGATAGCTTTTATAGGGCAGAGCAGGAGAATCTGCCGGGAAGGTAGCAAGAGAAGACTCAATTTGCTCGCGGGTTGCTCCGGAAAGCAGTCCTGTACGCGCCTGGGCTAAGGCCTGACGCTGTTCCGCCGTTAACGTGGAATCGGCCAACAGCGCGGCAAAAAACGCGCTGACGCTCTCGGTGTTATTCGAAACATGGCGGTTCTCAAGCTCAGCGTCGTTGATGTTTATTTCGTCGGCGCTAATGTTCAGCTCGGCCATCTGTTGGGAGAGAGGGCTGTCTGCGGCGGATGCCGGAGCAGCGGCTGGCTGCGGGGCAGCCTCATCCCACTGCGGGTGATAGGCAAAATAGAAATCACGGGAGCGGGTGATGTCTGCGGGCATTGATTGCACCGGCAGAGCAAATGATTTTTCCTGGCTCAGCAGCCGCAGCAGGTTGTCACGGCTGTCGTTTTCAGGGTTAAAGGTCGGCGTTCCCTTTAGTAGACAGCTGTCGTCGCTCCATTTGCAGTCTTCCATATCGAACGAAGCGAATGCCTGCGGGGCGGCGGTCAGCAATATGCAAAGGGCAAAGGCAAGGGGTGTCTTCCTGACCATAGTCTTATTTCCTGTCTCTTTAGTGTGATACCGCTTTTATAATCAGGGTGATTCCCTCAACGGCAATGACTTCAACCTGCGTTCCGGCGCTCAAATCGTCACGGGCGCTAACGGGCCAGGAGCTGTCGCCGACGCGCATATGTCCGCGACCATTGACCAGGGTGGTTTCCAGAATAAATCGACGGCCAACCAGCTGTTGTCCGCGCTGGTTAAGATGGCTGTCGGCTGGCTTTTGCTCCTGAACGCGCCTTGCCAGCCACTTCCACCACAGCCAGGCCGCCAGCAGAGTGAGGACAGCGAACATTGCCCCCTGCCACGCCCAGTCTAGCGGAACGAGCCAGACGACAAGACCGGTAATCACCGCAGCCACGCCGCTCCACAGCAGATAGCCGTTGCCGCCCAGCATCTCGGCGGCGAGTAGCAAACCGCCGAGGCTGAGCCAGAAGATGTGCGGGTGCACCAGAATCATCGCTATCATGATTTTTTCCGCTCGCTGGCGCTGTCCTTAACCAGTTCGGCGATCCCGGCAATGGAGCCCATCAGGCTACTGGCATCCAGCGGCATCATCACCACTTTGCTGTTATTCGACGAACCGATATGCTGCAGCGCTTCGGTGTATTTCTGCGCCACGAAGTAGTTCACGGCCTGAATATCCCCGGCGGCAATGGCCTCAGACACCATCTGCGTGGCGCGGGCTTCTGCTTCTGCGGAACGTTCACGCGCTTCAGCCTGTAAAAATGCGGACTGACGTTCACCTTCCGCAATGAGGATTTTCGATTGCTTCTCACCTTCGGCCTTAACGATTTCTGCCTGACGGATCCCTTCGGCTTCAAGAATGTAGGCGCGCTTGGTACGTTCGGCTTTCATTTGCGCGTTCATGGCGTCGATAAGTTCTGCAGGAGGACGCACGTCGCGGATCTCAATACGGGTGATTTTTATTCCCCAGGGATTGGTGGCCTCATCAACGATATGCAGCAGGCGCGTGTTGATGTTGTCGCGCTGGGAGAGCATTTCATCGAGTTCCATCGAGCCGAGAACAGTACGAATGTTGGTCATGGTCAGGTTGATGATCGCCAGTTCCAGGTTGCTGACTTCATACGCGGCTTTCGGCGCGTCGATCACCTGAATAAAGCACACAGCATCAATCGAGACGTTGGCGTTATCTTTGGAGATGACTTCCTGAGAGGGGATATCAAGCACCTGTTCCATCATATTGATCTTACGACCAATGCGGTCCATGAACGGTACAACAAGGCTTAAACCCGGTTGCAGGGTTTTGGTGTAACGGCCAAAACGCTCTACCGTCCACTGATATCCCTGCGGGACGATTTTGACGCCTGCGCCGACGATCACCAGCGCGACAAAAATAAGAATAGGAATAAAAATGAGCATTGATGAAACCTCCTGTTGTGCTGTCCTTTACTGCCTCATTAGTCAAATTATACCCGATTTATCAAGGTGGGCTCCCCTATAATAAATTACAGGGATAGACTATCTGCACGAAAGATGTAAAAAGGGATTGGTAATGGAAGAAAGCAGCATTCTGCTTCAGTTAAAAAATGTCGCATGGCAGGCAGGGGCGACGCAGGTTCTTAATAACATCTGTTTTGATCTCCGCGCCGGAGAATTTAAGCTGATTACCGGCCAGTCCGGCTGCGGTAAAAGTACGTTACTCAAGATAGTCGCGTCGTTAATTAGCCCGAGTTCTGGTGAAATCCTTTTTGAGGGTAAGGAGATATCAACGCTTAAGCCTGAAGCTTATCGCCAGCAGGTCTCTTATTGCGCGCAAACGCCCGCTTTGTTTGGTGACACCGTTTACGACAATCTCATTTTCCCCTGGCAAATCCGCAACAAAAGTCCGGATCCAGATGTGTTTCTGGCCGATCTGGCCCGCTTTGAGTTACCCGAGACGATCCTCAAAAAAAATATCAATGAGCTATCCGGCGGCGAAAAGCAGCGCGTCTCGTTAATTCGTAATTTGCAGTTTCTGCCGAAAATCCTGCTGCTTGATGAAATCACCAGCGCACTGGATGAGTCCAACAAACGTAACGTGAACGAATTAATTCACCACTATGTTTGCGACAAGAATATTGCCGTGCTGTGGGTGACGCACGATAAAGATGAGATTAATCACGCGGATAATGTCATAACTCTTCAACCGCACGCCGGAGAAATGCAGGAAGTCAGCAATGAACGAGCATAATATTACCAATGAATCCCTGGCGTTAGCGATGATGCTGGTGGTGGTCGCGATACTGATCAGCAACAAAGAAAAGCTGGCGCTGGAAAAAGATATTCTCTGGAGCGTTTGCCGGGCAGTGGTTCAGCTTATTATCGTGGGCTACGTGCTGAAATATATTTTTGGCGTCAACCATAGCATTCTGACCTTATTGATGGTGCTGTTTATCTGCTTTAACGCGGCCTATAACGCGCAAAAACGCAGTAAATATATTGATAAAGCTTTTCTCTCGTCGTTTATTGCCATTACGGCGGGGGCGGGGCTAACGCTTTCGGTGCTGGTTCTGTCAGGCTCTATCGAGTTCACGCCGATGCAGGTCATCCCGATCTCCGGCATGATTGCAGGTAATGCGATGGTGGCGGTAGGGCTGTGTTACAACAATCTGGGGCAGCGGTTTAACAGCGAGCAGCAGCAAATTCAGGAAAAACTCAGCCTCGGCGCAACGCCGAAGGTGGCTTCTGCGCCGCTGATTCGCGACAGCATTCGCGCCTCGCTGATTCCGACTATCGATTCAGCGAAGACCGTGGGGCTGGTGAGTTTACCGGGGATGATGTCGGGATTGATCTTTGCAGGTATTGACCCGGTAAAAGCGATTAAGTATCAGATTATGGTGACGTTTATGCTGCTATCAACCGCCAGCCTGTCGACCATTATTGCCTGCTATTTAACCTATCGGAAGTTCTATAATTCGCGCCACCAATTAGTGGTAACGCATTTGAAGAAGACGTGATGTGATGCCGGAGGGATCGGTATTTGTCGAATTTACAGGCCCGATAAGCGCGCAGGCGCTATCGGGCAAAATCAAATGGATTAGTACAGCAGCGCGTACAGCTGGCGGCGGTACTTCGAGGCCAGCGCATCGCCCGTACCCAGTGCGGCAAGGATCTCCTGGAAGGTCTTACGTGCCTGACCATCGGCAGCCGTAAGATCTTTCTTCAGGTGGCTGAACAGTAATTCCAGTGATTCTTCGTTACGTCCGACCTGGTGTAACTGAATAGCCAACTGCGTTGCCAGTGCCGCATCCTGCGGATTGTTGGCGACCTGCTGCTGCAACTGTTGGATTTCCGGCGTATCAGCTGCCTGTTTCAGCAGTTCAATCTGCGCGATCAGCCCCTGATAGCGGGTGTCCTGATCCTGCAACGGAATGGTTTTCAGTACCGCTTCGGCTTCATCAGAACGGTTCAGGGCGATTTGTGTTTCCGCCAGCAGCAGACCAATTTCGCTGCTCTGGTTGGAGATCTGCCAGGCTTCTTTCAGCAACGGCAGTGCATCCGCGTGATTACCGGCTTCGATGAATTCGATAGCCTGGCGTGCTTTCAGCTCTTCTTCGCTCGGCAGCACTTTCTCCAGCAGCGCGCGAATAACCTCTTCCGGCTGCGGGCCCTGGAATCCATCTACCGGCTGGCCGTTCTGGAACAGATAAACCGTAGGGATCGCGCGCAGACCAAACTGGGAGGCGATCATCTGCTCGGCATCGCAGTCCAGCTTAGCGAGAATAAACTGACCGTTATACTGGGCGGCAAGGCTCTCCAGTACCGGCGTTAATTGCAGACAATGCTGGCTGCGCTCAGACCAAAAATAGAACAGGACCGGCGTGGTCATCGACTGTTCGAGGGTCTGCTGTAGGTTCGATTCGTTAATGTTAACAATATTCTGTGTGGACATGGAGTTACTCTCTTTTGTCGATTTCTTGTTACATGGGGGCTGACGCGCGAGCTTCAACTCAACCCTGTAAAATTTTGTCCATTATGCGGCCTGGTAACAGGCGTTTAAGCAGCATCACTGCCCAGGTCACCAGCGTAACCGGATAACGTAGCTTTGGTTTATCGCTCTCAAACGCATGACGCACTTTGGCGACAACCGCTTCTGGTCCCAGCGTAAAACGCGCGGCAATGCCGGGATTTTCAACGGGAGCATCGCTCTGGGTCTGGTTGACGTTTTCGGTAAAGCGGGTACGGATGGGGCCGGGTTCAATCAGACTGACCTTAATCCCGCTATGGCGCAGTTCCATACGCAGTGCGTCGGACCAGGCTTCCAGTGCATATTTGCTGGCGGCATAGGCGCCGCGTCCCGGCGTTGAGATCAATCCCATCACCGATGAGGTCATCACAATGCGCCCTTCGCCGTGGGGTAACATGGCAGGTAACAGGCGCATGGTAAGCTGATGTGCGCCAAAAAAGTTGGCGGAAAACTGCTGTTCCATCTGTTCACGGCTGATGGTGGGCAGTGGACCATAGACACCGTATCCGGCGTTGTTAAAGATCCCATATAAACGATTATCGGTCAGGGCGATCACTTCATCGGCGGCACGATCCACGCTTTCGGGTGAATCCAGATCCAGCATCACGCCAGTGAATCCCATGCTGTTCATACGCGCGACATCGTCAGGTTTGCGACAGCCTGCCAGAATTTGAAAACCCTGGCGCTTTAGCTCAAGCGCACTTTCCAGGCCGATTCCGCTGGAACATCCTGTTATTAAGACCGATTTTTGCATAACTTTACCTGTCAGGATCTCCGTTGTTTTATGAGTCGTGATTTACTATATCCGTCATACTTCAAGTTGTCTGTGCGTTGGCTACGCTCGCTCCCCCAGTCACATAGTTATCTATGCTCCTGGGAACTCTCTCACTTGCCGCCTTCATACAACTCGAATTATTTAGGATAGAAAAGGTGTGAGATGTTGCGCCATCCAGTCGGCGATAAACGGCTGGGCATCACGGTTAGGATGAATACCATCATCCTGCATCCACTGGGGTTTCAGATAAACCTCTTCCATGAAAAATGGCAGCAGAGGAACATCAAACTCTTTGGCGAGCTTTGGATAAATCGCGCTAAAGGTTTCATTATAACGGCGACCGTAGTTTGCCGGCAGACGAATTTGCATCAGCAGTGGTTCGGCATTTGCCGCTTTCACGTCCTGCAAAATTGTTCGCAGGGTTTGTTCGGTTTGCGCAGGCGCAAAGCCGCGCAGGCCGTCGTTGCCGCCAAGTTCGACCAGCACCCAGCGCGGCTGGTGCTGCTTGAGCAATGCAGGCAGACGGGCCAGACCTTGCTGCGAGGTGTCGCCGCTAATACTGGCATTCACCACCGGCGTTTTGGTTTGCCATTTATCATTAAGTAGCGCAGGCCACGCGGCGCTGGCGGACATACGGTATCCGGCGCTCAGGCTGTCACCCAGAATTAATAACGTGTCCGCAGCGGCGGCGCGGAAAGTTAACAGGACCAGGAACAGGAAAGGCCAATGCCAGCGGAAAACATTGTTGAAGTTCATCATCTTAAGAAATCCGTCGGTCAGGGTGATCATGAGCTATCCATCCTTACCGGAGTTGAACTGGTTGTCAAACGCGCCGAGACCATTGCGTTGATTGGCGAGTCGGGATCGGGGAAATCCACGCTGCTGGCGATTCTCGCCGGGCTGGACGATGGCACCAGCGGTGAAGTCAGTCTGGTGGGGCAGGCGCTGCACACTATGGACGAAGAAGCCCGGGCGCAGCTGCGGGCGCAGCACGTGGGTTTTGTCTTCCAGTCATTCATGTTAATTCCGACCCTCAACGCGCTGGAAAACGTCGAACTACCCGCGTTGTTGCGCGGCGAAAACAGCGGAAAAAGTCGTGACGGGGCAAAAACGCTGCTGGAGCAACTGGGGTTGGGAAAACGTCTTGATCATCTTCCGGCCCAGCTTTCCGGCGGGGAGCAGCAGCGCGTGGCGTTGGCGCGGGCCTTTAACGGTCGCCCTGACGTGCTGTTTGCCGATGAACCAACGGGCAATCTGGACCGCCAGACCGGAGACAAAATCGCCGACCTGCTGTTTTCTCTGAACCGGGAACACGGTACCACCCTGATTCTGGTGACCCATGACCCGCAGCTGGCGGCGCGTTGCGATCGGCGTTTACGCCTGGTGAACGGACAGTTGCAGGAGGAGGCATGATTGCACGCTGGTTCTGGCGCGAATGGCGCTCGCCTTCATTACTGATTGTCTGGCTGGCGCTGAGCCTGGCGGTAGCTTGTGTGCTGGCGCTGGGCAATATCAGCGATCGTATGGAAAAAGGGCTGAGCCAGCAAAGCCGTGAGTTTATGGCGGGCGATCGGTCGCTACAAAGTTCGCGTACCGTGCCGAAAGCGTGGATTGACGAGGCGCGACAGCGTGGTCTGAAGGTGGGAGAACAGCTGACCTTTGCTACCATGACTTTTGCCCGCGATACGCCGCAACTGGCGAACGTTAAAGCGGTGGATGATGTGTATCCGATGTACGGCACGCTGCAAACTAACCCGCCGGGACTGAAACCGCAGCCGGGCTCGGTGCTGCTGGCCCCACGTCTGATGGCGCTACTCAACTTAAAAGTCGGTGATTCCATCGACGTTGGCGATGCCACGCTGCGTATTGCCGGGGAGGTGGTGCAGGAGCCGGACTCTGGTTTTAATCCGTTCCAGATAGCACCGCGTCTGATGATGAACATGGCGGATGTCGAAAAAACGGCGGCGGTCCAGCCGGGAAGTCGCGTGACCTGGCGCTATAAATTTGGCGGGACGCCGTCGCAACTGGAAGCCTATGAAAAGTGGCTGCTGCCACAGTTAAAGCCTGAACAGCGCTGGTATGGGCTGGAGCAGGATGAAGGGGCGCTGGGGAAATCACTTGAGCGTTCGCAACAGTTCTTGCTGCTGTCGGCGCTGTTAACGCTGTTACTGGCGGTCGCCGCGGTTGCCGTGGCGATGAGCCATTATTGCCGCAGCCGTTACGATCTGGTGGCTATTCTGAAAACGCTCGGTGCGGGCAGAGCGCAACTGCGTAGGCTGATTGTTGGTCAATGGCTGATGGTGCTGGCGCTGTCTGGCGTGACCGGAGGACTATTCGGGCTGTTATTTGAGCGCGTGCTGGTGCTGCTGCTCAAGCCGGTTCTGCCCGGAGAACTACCGCCTGCCAGCCCCTGGCCGTGGCTATGGGCACTAGGCACCATGACGGTGATTTCGCTCTTGGTGGGGTTACGCCCTTACCGCCTACTGCTGGCGACGCAGCCGCTGCGGGTGCTACGCCGTGACGTGGTGGCAAACGTCTGGCCGCTGAAGTTTTATTTGCCGGTGGTCGTGATAGTAGTGATTGCACTGCTTGCTGGACTGATGGGCGGAAGTCCGCTGCTGTGGGCGGTACTGGCTGGTGCGGTGGTACTGGCGCTGTTGTGCGGGGTGCTCGGCTGGATGCTGCTCAACGTTCTGCGTGGTCTGACGCTCTCCTCACTGCCGCTGCGTTTGGCGGTCAGTCGACTGTTACGCCAGCCGTGGTCAACGCTCAGCCAGCTATCGGCATTTTCGCTTTCCTTTATGCTGCTGGCGTTGTTACTGGTGCTGCGCGGCGATCTGCTCGACCGCTGGCAGCAGCAAATGCCGCCGGAAAGTCCGAACTATTTTCTGATCAACATTGCCACCGAGCAGTTGGTTCCGCTGAAGGCTTTCCTGTCCGAGCATCAGGTGATCCCGGAATCGTTCTATCCGATTGTGCGGGCGCGTCTGACGGCGATCAATGAGAAGCCAACCGAAGGCAATCAGGATGAGGCGCTGAACCGCGAGCTTAATCTTACCTGGCAGGATACCCGACCGGATCATAACCCGATAACCGCCGGAAGCTGGCCGCCAAAAGCGGGCGAAGTGTCGATGGAAGAGGGGTTAGCGAAACGGCTGAACGTCAAACTCGGCGATCGAGTGACCTTTATGGGCGACACCCAGGATTTCAGCGCCACGGTCAGCAGTCTGCGCAAAGTGGACTGGGAAAGCCTGCGGCCCAACTTCTTCTTTATCTTCCCCTCCGGCGCGCTGGATGCTCAGCCGCAAAGCTGGTTAACCAGCTTTCGCTGGGAGAACGGCAACGGCATGCTAACGCAGCTTAACCGCGAATTCCCGACCATCAGCCTGCTGGATATTGGCGCCATCCTCAAACAGGTGAGCCAGGTGCTGGATCAGGTGAGCCGTGCACTGGAGGTGATGGTGGTACTGGTCACCGCCTGTGGCATGCTGCTGCTATTGGCGCAGGTCCAGGTCGGGATGCGTCAGCGTCATCAGGAGTTGGTGGTCTGGCGCACGCTGGGTGCGGGTAAGAAGCTGCTGCGTACCACGCTGTGGTGCGAGTTCGCCATGCTCGGGATGGTTGCCGGACTGGTGGCAACTATCGGCGCAGAAACGGCGCTGGCGGTACTGCAAACCAGAGTGTTTGATTTCCCGTGGGAACCAGACTGGCGACTGTGGGTAGTATTACCATTTAGTGGAGCACTGCTGCTCTCTTTATGCGGCGGATGGCTCGGTTCACGTCTGCTAAAAGGTAAAGCGCTATTCCGTCAGTTCAGTAGTTAATTCATATTCGTGATGATTACGCACCGGTTTTTAAATCGGTGCGTCTTTTTTTCTATGTAGCACAAAATGATAACTCCTTGATATTTAACAGCACAGAACAATAAAAAACCAACAACACGAGAGTATTAATAAACGTTAATATTTGTGTTCTGAATAATTGGCAGGCTATCTATCAAGGTATAAATAATGACTATAAAAAAAACAGCGCTGGCGGTATCGATCGGCGCAGCAGTGGCATTAACGACTTTCGCTTCACAGGCGGAAATCACGGTCCTGAAACAAGATCCGCAGGCGGGCAACCCGCTGAGCCGTCTTAACTTCACCGTCGGCGGCAGTATTCGTCCGCAGTTCCAGAATATGGCCGGTGACGATGGTAAGAATGGCTACAAACGTAATGGCTTCGATGGCGGTACACGTTTCCGCTTCGCCGCTGACTACTATCTGTTTGATGATATCAGTTGGGTGAGCTACTACGAGCTGGGCGTTAACTTCCCGGCGATGTTCAACTGGGATAACCACTACGCTGACGGTGCCAACGATACCACGCGTCGTATGTTGTACACCGGTCTGAAGAGTGCAACCTGGGGTACGCTGACCTTCGGTCAACAGAACAGCATTTACTATGATGTAGTCGGTGCGAAAACGGATATCTGGGACTATGACATGATCGGTCAGGCGCCAGGTAACGGTATTAATGGCGACTATGATGGTTCCTATCGTACGCGCAAATCTCTGAAGTATAAGAATACCGTTGGTGATGTGGATCTCTACGCCTCTTATCTGTTCAGTGATGATTACAACCCGAACAACGGTCTGCGCTACAAGCGTAAAGGCGGCGGCTCGCTGGGTGTGGATTATCACATTACCGATGACCTGACCTGGGGTACGGCGTGGAACTACACCCGCGCGGAAATGCGTGGTAACACCAGCAAAACCTACGATCAAAACATCGTCGGTACTGCGCTGAGCTGGAAACCGGACAACTGGACCTTCTCGCTGGGCGGCGGTTGGTATCAAAACTTTATGACCACCAAAAAAGTCTCTGTTAACGACTACTTTGCCGGTGATGCCTGGGGTCTGGAATACTTCGCGGGATACACCTTCCCGGTTGGTCAGTATGCGCTGAAATCCGTTCAGCCTTACTTTATGGGCGACCGTATTGAGTACGTGAATGGCCGTAACTACCTGCGTACCGACAACGGCGTGGGGATCAGCTTCCAGCTGGATTACGGTTTCCGTGTTGACTACGAACACGTCTTTACCTCCAGCACCGACAATCTGGGTGACATGAACCTGGTTCGTCTGCGTTACGACTTCTAATCGACGCCTGCCGCCCGATGCGCTTGCGCTTATCGGGCCTAAGAAAGCTGTTGTAGGCCGGATAAGGCACTTGTGCCGACATCCGGCTTTTTCATACCTTCTTTCATTTAAAAACATACTCTGCAACATCATGAAATAATTTCAAGGACAGCAGGTTGTGATCTGTGTCATGTTAACAATCAGCCTGTTAACAGGCCAACAAGAACAACGCCGCAAGAACGGCGTGAGACATGACACCACAACGTTAAAATGGAGAGAATATGGGATTGCGTCAGAGTTTACGCGTCGCGACCGGGGCGCTGTTACTGGCCTGTGGATTACAGTTTGCTCATGCGAACAGTGACCCGCACACAATCGTGTTTGGCGTCGCGCCTGGGCCATACGGTGATATGGTGAAACAGGCCATTGCCCCCACGCTGAAAGAGAAAGGCTATAAGGTAGTGGTGCGCGAATTCAGCGATTACGTGCAGCCAAACATGGCGCTCTCCAACGGCAGCATTGATGCTAACCTGTTCCAGCATTCGCTCTATTTTGACAAATTCACCGCAGATAAAGGCCTGAAGCTGAGCAAGCTGATTGTGGTCCCGACGGCAGGGATGGGGTTTTACTCACATAAAATCAAAAGCCTGGATGAGTTGAAAAAAGGAGATGTGATCACGCTCTCCAACGATCCCACCAACCTGGCTCGCGGTCTGCGTTTCCTGCAGTCTATTGGCCTTATCACCATCAAAGACAATATTGATCCAACTAAAGCCTCCGAGCGCGATATCGCCAGCAATCCGAAAGGGCTGGTGTTTAAACCGCTGGAAGCGGCACAGCTGCCGCGTACGCTGGACGGTGTGACCGGTGCGCTGGTCAACGGTAACTTTGCCGTGGCGGCAAAAATGGATCTCGCCAGCGCCATCAAGCAGGAACACCTGGACGAAAATCTAAAAAATATCATCGCGGTACGCACTGAAGATGCGGATAAACCGTTCGCCAAAGATATTGTTGAGGCGGTGAAATCTCCGGCGTATCGCGCGGTGATCGACGATCCGCAAAATATCTACAGCGCCTTCCAGAAACCGGAATGGATGTCGGCAGCCCAATAATCGCTGCGCACAAGGGTTAACAGGGGCAGCGACGACTGCCCTTTTCGCATTTCTGAGGTGGCTATGATTGAGATAGAGAAAGTTTGCGTGGATTTTAGCGCAGGCCGTGGACCATCAACCCGGGCGGTTGATGACGTCAGCTTGCGCATCGGCGCAGGTGAGATATTTGGCATTGTCGGGACCAGCGGCGCGGGGAAAAGTACGCTGCTGCGCACCCTGAACGCCTTAACGCGTCCGAGCCAGGGAAGCGTGAAGGTGAACGGCGTAGAAATTTCCGCGCTTGAAGGGGGGCATCTACGTAAAGCCCGTCAGCGTATCGGGATGATTTTTCAACATTTTAACCTGATGCATACCCGTACCGTGGCGCAAAACGTCGCCTTTAGCCTGAAGGCTGCCGGATGGGAGCGCAGTAAAATTGGCCCGCGCGTGAGCGAAATCCTGGCGCTGGTGGGGCTGTCAGACAAGGCGAACCGCTTTCCGGTTCAGCTAAGCGGTGGGCAAAAGCAGCGTGTGGGTATTGCCCGCGCGATTGCCAATCACCCGGATGTGCTGTTGTGTGATGAACCTACCTCGGCGCTGGACCTCGAAACCTCGGCCACGATTCTGGCGCTGCTTAAGCAGATCAACCAACAGTTGGGGATCACGATCGTGCTGATCACTCACGAGATGAACGTGATCAAATCGATTTGCGATCGCGTGGCGGTAATGTCCGGTGGCAAGGTGGTGGAGTCTGGTGAGGTGTTTGACGTTTTTGCTCACCCGCAGCACGCGTTCACGCAGCAGCTGGTGTCGCATACCCTCAATTTGACGCTGCCCGAGCGTCTGCGCCAGCATCTGCCTGGTCAGTTGCTAAAAATTCTGTTCATCGGCGATTCGGCGGAACAGCCGGTGTTGTCAGAAGTCGCGGTTAAATTTGGCGTGGCGGTGAACATTCTGCACGGCAAAATTGAATATATTGGCGAACGTGCGCTGGGGATTCTGGTCGTGCAACTGACCGCGCCGCATAACCCTTCAGCGGTGGAAGTCGCCGTGGAACATATTCGTCAACGTACTGCACAGGTGGAGGTGATTCGTGGATGATTTATTGCCGGATTTGACGCTGGCGTTTAATGAAACCTTCCAGATGCTGAGCATCTCTACGGTGCTGGCAATTATTGGTGGTCTGCCGCTCGGTTTTCTGATTTTCGTCACCGACCGGCATTTATTCTGGCAAAACCGTTTTGTGTATCTGCTCAGCTCCGTGCTGGTGAATATTATTCGTTCGGTACCGTTTGTGATCCTGCTGGTTCTGCTGCTGCCGCTAACCCAGTTTTTGCTCGGGAATACCATTGGCCCTATTGCGGCGTCGGTCCCGCTCTCGGTGGCGGCAATCGCTTTCTATGCCCGTCTGGTTGATAGCGCGTTACGTGAAGTCGATAAAGGCATTATTGAAGCGGCGGAAGCGTTTGGTGCCAGCCCGATGCGCATCATCTGCACCGTTCTGTTACCTGAAGCGAGCGCGGGTCTGCTGCGTGGGTTGACGATAACGCTGGTGAGTCTGATCGGATACTCCGCGATGGCCGGGATCGTTGGCGGCGGTGGAGTCGGCGACCTGGCGATTCGCTTTGGTTATTACCGCTACGAAACCCAGGTCATGATCGTCACCGTGGTGGCGCTGATTATTTTGGTGCAGGTCGTTCAGGTGCTGGGTGACTGGCTGGCAAAACGCGCAGATAAGCGCGACAGACACTGATCACTGTGCGTTAAGCCACTCGGCAACGTCGTGCCATGTGCCGCGAAAAACGATTTTCGCGGCTTTCTTTTCCAGCTGATAACGATACATCGGGTCGTAATACTCATTGAGCAACGGCACCAGCCAGCCCATATGGGCGTCGGTGCTGCCCGTTGCCTGCTGTTCGCGCAGAGCCTCGTCGAGCAGGGTGGTCAGCTCGGCAAAACGTTGTAAACCCAGACGACGGCGGATAGCAAACAGGCCGTGGTGCAGATACTCGCTGTACTCCTGCCAGCCCTGGCTCTCGCCATAAGCGTGGGTAAAATCGTGGTGCATCTTCACGAAATACTCTTCGCGTAGTCGCTCCAGACGACGCTCAAAAGGATCGTCCACCACCGCAATTGATGCCTGGGTCATGCGCTCGCGCAGGCATTCGGGCAGATGATTAGCCCCGATCATGCGGCCTTCATCTTCCAGTACCCACAGACGTAAATCCTGACGGCTATCGGTTTTGAGCATTTCAACCGCCAGCAGGTTTTCAAAACTCGCCTGACTTAATTGAGGTTCAACGGTGCGCCCAAACGAGGAGCCGCGATGGTGCGCCAGACCTTCGAGATCCACACCGTTTGGCTGCTGTTGCACCAGTTGCGTTTTACCGTTCCCGGTACAGCCGCCAATTAAGACAATCGGCTTTTGCACTAATTCTTCAGTCAGCTGTATCACTGCCTGGCGCAGGGCTTTGTAACCGCCTTTAATCAACGGATAGTCAATGCCGGACTCATGCAGCCACTGCTGCACAATATGTGAACGCTGACCGCCGCGCGCGCAGCATAAATAGCCTGCAGGATTTTGACGACAGGCATCCAGCCAGGCATGCATACGCTGTTGGCGGGTTTCACCCGAGACCAGTTGATGGCCGAGCGCGAGGGCGGCTTCGGGTCCCTGACGTTTATAACAGGTCCCAACGGCGGCACGTTCGTCATCGTTCATTAAGGGAAGGTTGATTGCGCCCGGCATTGCGCCCTGCTGAAATTCCACGGGGGCGCGTACATCGATTAAAGGCGTACCGGCGAGCAAAATTGCGCGGTAGTCTTGTGTTGTTTGTGTGTCTTGCATAGTAAAAAACGAAACCTCAAATCATCCTGCGTACTATTTTACGCGCCAAATGAGAGGATGACTTGATTTTCAATCGCGTGCATTGTTGAAAATTGCCAAAAATCCGGCAATTTCCGGTTTTCGCTGGGTAAACAGCGTCACAATATCGTCAACTGCTTTACCTGCGCCAAACTTATGCCATGCGAGGCTTAAGGGAGAGGGGGGACGCATGGTCGGGATGATGCTACTAACCAGTTGCCCGCTATCCAGCAGCGGCTGGCAGAGCGGCTGCGGAACGAAGCCGATACCCACCCCCGCAAGATGCGCTGCAAGCTTGGTTTCCATGTCGGGGACGATTATCTCTTTTTGACCTGGAAGACGCCATGCGACCCGTTTGGTCAGGGTCCGCGCACTGTCTTCAATGTTGATAGCCGGGAAACGGCGCAGTTGCGCTTCCGTTAATGGACCGCTGATGTTTGCCAGCGGATGATCCGCCGACATAACAAATCGCCACTGAACAGAACCCAAAGGATCGAGGGTAAAGGTGTTTGCCATTGGTTCAGTGCCGGTGACGCCGATAGCCAGTGAAAATCCTTCGTACAGCAGAGAATCCCACACGCCCATATAAATCTGCCGGGAAAAGTGAAACTGAGTAAAGGGGTAGCGTGCGTTAAGCCAGGATAACAGGCGAGCGACGGCTTCAGGGCTGTACAGCAGATTGTTGACCACAATATTCACCTGGCGCTCTACTCCGTCGTTCACTTGTTGCAACTCGCTGGGCATGCTGTCCAGCCAGGCGAGCCAGTCTTTTGCCTGAGAAAGGAGATGAGAACCGGCGGCGGTTAACGTCACGCTTCGGGTGGTGCGAAAGAACAGCGCGACGCCGGTATTTTCTTCCAGAAGTTTAATACGGTAGCTGATGGTGGCTGTGGTTTTACACAAGCGGTCCGCCGCCCTGGAGAAACTTCCCGTTTCGGCGACGCCGATAAAGGTACGCAGTGTTTCCGGGTCAAACATCGTCAGCTACTCCCTCAATGATCTTCTACAAGCCTGATTTCTTGTTCTCTGATTTATAAGTATTTTTGCATAATGGCCTTGTTTAAATTGTGGTCTAAATCTAGTTTTGGAAAAATTTTCCAATTTTTGTGTTGATGTTAAATCACGAAGGTTTTAGATTGCATGGTATTGAAACCGCCACGTGTTCTGACTGCGGTTCAGCGGAATTCAGTTACGAGGAAATGATGATGAAACTTGAGGTATTACCGTTAAATCAGCACACGTTCAGCGCCTATGGCGATGTCATAGAAACTCATAAACGTGATTTTTTTCATATCAATGATGGGCTCGTTGAACGTTATCACGACCTGGCCAATGTCGAGGTCCTGGAGCAGGATCGTACGCTCATCAGTATTAATCGCGCGCAACCAGCGGCTATGCCGATTGTTGTGCATGAACTGGAGCGCCACCCGCTAGGCACCCAGGCATTTATGCCCATGAAGGGTGAGGCGTTTGTGGTGATTGTCGCGCTCGGCGAGGACAAACCCGATCTTTCCACCTTAAAAGCTTTTATCACCAATGGCCAACAGGGTGTGAATTACCACCGAAACGTCTGGCATCACCCGCTGTTCGCCTGGCAAACCGTGACCGATTTTCTGACCGTGGATCGTGGTGGTAGCGATAATTGTGATGTTGAAAGTATCCCTGCTCATGAACTCTGTTTTGCGTGACGCTATCGGCCTTCTTGCTTAATATGAACATATTGTTCATTGTTTATGCTCATATTTTGGGCCGGAGTAAATGCAGTGGTGACGGAAGTAAGACGGCGTGGCAGGCCAGGACAGGCGGAGCCGGTCGCGCAAAAGGGCGCTCAGGCGCTTGAGAGAGGCATTGCAATTTTGCAGTATCTCGAAAGAAGTGGAGGCAGTTCGTCAGTGAGCGATATTTCCGGCAGTCTGGATTTACCGCTCTCCACGACTTTTCGCCTGTTAAAGGTTTTACAGGCTGCTGATTTTGTTTATCAGGACAGCCAATTAGGCTGGTGGCACATCGGGTTAGGCGTATTCAACGTAGGCTCCGCGTATATTCATAATCGCGATGTTCTGTCAGTAGCCGGACCGTTTATGCACCGATTAATGCTGCTGTCGGGCGAAACGGTTAATGTCGCGATTCGCAATGGCACCGAAGCGGTGTTGATTGGTCAGAAGGAGTGCAAATCGATGGTCAGAATGTGCGCACCTTTGGGCAGTCGTATGCCGCTACATGCTTCTGGTGCGGGAAAAGCACTGCTTTATCCGTTGATGGAAGAAGAGCTAATGGACATCGTCGTGAAAACGGGTTTGCAGCAATTTACGCCGACCACGTTGGTAGACTTTCCGACTCTGCTGCGCAATCTGGAATTGGCGCGTGAGAATGGCTATATCGTCGATCACGAAGAGCATGTTATTGGATTGAATTGCATCGCTTCTGCTATCTATGACGATGCAGGCAGTGTCGTCGCTGCCATCTCTATTTCGGGGCCCGCATCCAGACTGACGGAAGATCGTTTTATCAGTCAGGGGGAGCTGGTACGGGATACTGCACGAGATATCAGTACGGCGCTTGGTTTAAAAGCACCCGTAGCGTAAGTCGCAGCCCGCTCAGAGGAGCGGGACTTTTTTGGATTTTTTCAAAGTTGGAAAATTTTTCCAATAAATAGAGGTAGAAAGAAAATGGCAAAAATGAGAGCCGTTGACGCGGCAATGTATGTGCTGGAAAAAGAAGGCATCACCACCGCATTTGGGGTTCCAGGAGCGGCAATTAACCCGTTCTACTCCGCGATGCGTAAGCACGGAGGTATCCGTCACATTCTGGCTCGTCATGTTGAAGGTGCTTCCCATATGGCGGAAGGCTATACGCGTGCAACGGCAGGAAATATTGGTGTCTGCCTTGGCACTTCCGGCCCGGCAGGTACTGACATGATCACCGCGCTGTATTCCGCTTCTGCCGATTCTATTCCTATTTTATGCATCACAGGCCAGGCCCCTCGCGCCCGCTTGCATAAGGAAGATTTCCAGGCTGTTGATATTGAGTCTATTGCCAAACCGGTTAGCAAAATGGCGGTAACGGTGCGTGAAGCGGCGCTGCTTCCTCGGGTTTTACAGCAGGCATTCCATGTTATGCGCTCTGGTCGTCCTGGTCCGGTGTTGATCGATTTACCTTTTGATATTCAGGTTGAAGAAATCGAATTCGATCCAGAAATGTATGAGCCTCTACCGGTGTACAAACCTGCTGCCAGCCGCAAACAGATTGAGAAAGCGCTGGAAATGCTGATTCAGTCTGAGCGTCCGGTCATCGTAGCTGGAGGTGGGGTGATTAATGCGGATGCTTGCGAACTGCTGCAACGCTTTGCTGAACTAACCCACGTACCGGTAATTCCTACGCTGATGGGCTGGGGATGTATCCCGGACGATCATGAGTTAATGGCCGGAATGGTGGGATTACAAACGGCGCATCGTTACGGAAACGCCACGTTGCTGGCTTCCGATATGGTGTTCGGTATTGGTAACCGCTTTGCTAACCGACACACCGGCTCCGTCACGAAATATACTGAAGGGCGAAAAATCATTCATATCGATATTGAGCCGACGCAAATTGGCCGCGTTCTTTGCCCGGATTTAGGTATCGTTTCCGACGCCAAAGCCGCGCTGACTTTGCTGATTGACGTTGCTCAGGAGATGCAGAAAGCCGGACGTTTGCCTTGCCGGAATAGCTGGGTTGATGAATGCCAGCAGCGTAAGCGGACGCTACTGCGTAAAACCCACTTCGACAATGTTCCGGTTAAACCGCAGCGTGTGTATGAAGAGATGAATAAAGCCTTTGGTCGTGATGTTTGCTACGTCACCACCATCGGGTTATCGCAAATTGCCGCTGCGCAAATGCTGCATGTATTTAAAGACCGTCACTGGATCAACTGCGGTCAGGCTGGCCCTCTTGGCTGGACGCTACCGGCGGCATTAGGGGTTTGTGTGGCTGATCCTTCGCGCAATGTCGTCGGGATTTCAGGGGATTTTGACTTCCAATTCCTGATTGAAGAACTGGCAGTGGGTGCGCAATTCAACATTCCTTACATCCATGTACTGGTTAACAACGCCTACCTGGGGTTGATTCGCCAGTCGCAGCGCGCGTTTGATATGGATTACTGCGTGCAACTGGCGTTCGAAAACATCAACTCCAGCGAAGTAAACGGCTACGGCGTCGATCACGTCAAAGTGGCTGAGGGGTTAGGCTGTAAAGCCATTCGCGTATTTAAACCTGAAGAGCTTGCTCCGGCGTTTGAACAAGCCAAAGCTCTGATGGCGCAGTATCGCGTTCCGGTTGTTGTCGAAGTGATCCTTGAACGTGTGACGAATATCTCCATGGGCAGCGAACTGGATAATGTTACCGAGTTTGAAGAGATTGCAGACGGTGCTACCGATGCGCCAACCGAAACCTGTTTTATGAAATACGAATAGAGGGAGTGACAAATGTTACGTTTCTCAGCCAATCTTTCCATGCTGTTTCTGGAATACAGTTTCCTTGAGCGCTTTGATAAAGCGGCACAATCGGGCTTTCGTGGCGTAGAGTTTATGTTTCCCTACGATTACGACATTGATGTATTAAAAGAAAAGCTGCAAAACAACCAACTGGAACATACTCTGCATAATCTTCCTGCCGGAGACTGGGCTGCGGGTGAACGTGGTATCGCCTGTATTCCGGGCCGCGAAGAAGAGTTTCGTGACGGTGTGGCAGCGGCTATTCGTTATGCGAAGGGGCTTGGCAATAAGAAGATCAATTGCCTGGTGGGTAAAACGCCTACGGGGTTTTCTGCCGAACAGATCCAACAGACGCTGGTGGAAAACCTGCGCTATGCGGCAAATATGTTAGCAAAAGAAGATATTTTATTGCTGATTGAGCCGATCAACCATTTTGATATACCGGGTTTTCATCTCACCGGAACTCATCAGGCTCTGGCGCTAATTGACAGCGTCGGCTGCAATAATATCAAGATTCAGTATGACATTTATCACATGCAGCGCATGGAGGGAGAGTTAACCCAAACCATGACCACATGGGCAAATAAAATAGGTCATTTGCAAATTGCAGATAATCCTCGTCGCGGAGAACCAGGGACCGGGGAAATTAATTATGACTTTATTTTTAAGTTTATCGATAAATCAGGTTATGACGGCTGGGTTGGTTGTGAATATAAACCGTTAACCACCACCGAAGCGGGATTAACGTGGATTAATCAATATCGATAATTTGTAAGGATTTCAGGCATCGCTATTTTTTCCACTTTGTTGGAAGGGGGGCGTGTTGCCTGAATTCGGGAAAACCGGCAGATATATAAGAGGTTAAAAATGAAACTGGGATTTATTGGCCTGGGTATTATGGGATCGCCAATGGCGATTAATCTGGCTCGCGCCGGACATCAGCTGCATGTGACGACCATTGGTCCGGTAGCGGAAGAACTGCTGTCATTAGGCGCAGTAAATGTTGAAACCGCACGTCAGGTAACTGATTTTGCAGATATTATCTTCATAATGGTTCCGGATACGCCGCAGGTTGAAGAAGTGCTTTTTGGCGAGCACGGCTGCGCTAAAACCTCATTGCAGGGAAAAACAATTGTCGATATGAGTTCTATTTCTCCTATCGAAACCAAACGTTTTGCTAAGCAGGTTAATGAGCTGGGCGGTGACTATCTGGATGCGCCAGTCTCTGGTGGGGAAATTGGCGCTCGCGAAGGTACCTTGTCTATTATGGTTGGTGGTGAGCCAGAGGTATTTGAACGGGTCAAACCGCTGTTTGATATTCTGGGTAAGAATATCACTCTGGTAGGTGGTAATGGTGATGGCCAAACCTGCAAAGTGGCTAACCAAATTATCGTTGCCTTAAATATTGAAGCTGTTTCTGAAGCGCTGGTATTTGCCTCAAAAGCGGGGGCAGATCCGGTTCGCGTGCGCCAGGCCCTTATGGGCGGGTTTGCCTCTTCTCGTATTCTGGAAGTTCATGGTGAACGCATGATCAAACGCACCTTTGATCCCGGTTTCAAAATTGCATTGCATCAAAAAGATCTCAATCTTGCATTACAAAGTGCAAAGGCGCTCTCATTGAATTTGCCTAATACGGCAACTTGTCAGGAATTATTTAATACCTGTGCCGCGAATGGCGGTAGCCAGTTGGATCACTCGGCAATGGTTCAGGCACTGGAATTAATGGCAAATCATAAATTGTCATGATCGTAGGTATCGCTGCACTCTTTGCAGCGATATATTTTAATCAGACACACTTTGGAAAGGTGCATGTCATGAGTGAAAAGAACAAATCCGGTATTGAATACTGGAAGAAGATCGTTGTTGTAATGAGTCTGGGTTGGGTGGCGATATGGATTTATCGCACCGTATTGACTCCTATTTACCCTGAGATTCAGGCATCGTTGGGGAATGTCAGCAATGCTGAAATTGGCGCCATTGCCAGTTTTTATTTCTTCGCCTATTGCAGTATGCAAATTCCCTGCGGAATTTTGGTCGATAAACTTGGCCAGAAAATTATGCTGATGTGTGGGTTTACGCTTTTTATTATTGGTACGCTCAGTATTGCAAAAGCCACGGGACTGGTGATGATCTATGCTGGTTCGCTAATGGCGGGAGCGGGCTGTGCCTCTTTCTTTAGTTCAGCGTATTCACTCTCTTCGGCAAATGTCCCGCAGGCTCGTCGAGCACTGGCAAACGCTATTATTAATAGCGGTTCAGCAATTGGGATGGGGATTGGTTTGATTGGTTCCAGCGTGCTGGTAAAAAGCATGAGTATGGCCTGGCAAAACGTTCTGTTCCTTGTTGCCGCTGTGCTGGTTGTGATGCTGTGTGTATTTACATTGGTAATCCGTGGCAAGGCAAAAAGCGAAACGCCTGCGTCAGACCAGAAAGCACAGACGGCTACGACGACAGAAGAGAAGAATCCGCCGTTGTTTTCGGGTCTGTTGTGCAGCGTCTACTTCCTCTACTTCTGTACCTGTTATGGTTATTACCTGATTGTGACCTGGCTTCCGTCTTATCTGCAGACTGAGAGGGGATTTGACGGCGGTGCAATTGGAGTGGCTTCGGCGCTGGTTGCCGTAGTGGGTGTCCCTGGCGCATTGTTCTTTAGCCATCTGTCCGATAAGTTTCGCAACAGCAAAGTCAAAGTCATTCTTGGTCTGGAAATTATGGCCGCAGCCATGCTGGTATTTACAGTGTTATCACCAAATACCACGATGCTGATGGTCAGCCTGACTCTGTACGGTTTACTCGGCAAAATGGCGGTGGATCCGATTCTGATCTCCTTTGTCTCTGAACAGGCGTCGTCAAAAACGCTGGGCAGAGCATTCAGCCTGTTTAACTTCTTTGGCATGAGTTCAGCAGTTATTGCGCCAACATTAACCGGATTTATTTCTGATTTAACTGGGTCAAAAGAAATAAGCTTTGTCATCTCAGCTTGTCTGGTGGTAACCGGAACGCTGATTTTTGCTGGTGTTACGTTATATAAAAAGAAAGCAACACATATTATTACTGCTGCATAAAATATTATAAAAATTATTTGCATTATTTTCTTTATTGTTTTTGTTCCGCATAGCTAAACCCATTACAACGTTATCCGATACGTGACAAGAGGGATTTATGGAACATCAAAGAGATCTATACCAACAACGTGGTTATAGTGACGACTTATTACCAAAAACGGCCGAACAACGAAACTGGAAAACATTCAATTATTTTACATTATGGATGGGTTCTGTGCATAACGTACCTAATTACGTTATGGTCGGAGGGTTCTTTATACTTGGACTTTCCACATTTAGCATCATGCTGGCTATTATTATCAGTGCATTGTTTATTGCGTTAGTCATGGTAATGAATGGTGCCGCTGGAAGTAAATACGGTGTACCTTTTGCAATGATTCTGCGTGGCTCGTATGGCGTACGTGGAGCACTCTTTCCGGGACTATTGAGAGGGGGGATTGCAGCAATTATGTGGTTCGGTCTGCAATGTTATGCCGGATCGCTGGCATTTCTTATTCTCATTGGCAAGATATGGCCAGGTTTTTTAACGCTGGGCGGTGACTTTACGTTATTAGGGCTATCTCTGCCGGGATTAATTACATTTCTTATTTTTTGGCTCATCAACGTCGGTATTGGTTTTGGCGGTGGTAAGGTATTAAATAAATTTACTGCTATCCTCAACCCCTGTATTTATATCGTATTCGGTGGGATGGCTATTTGGGCAATATCCCTGGTAGGAATTGGACCGATTTTGGACTACATTCCTGGCGGTGTGCAAAAAGCGGGTAACAGCGGATTCCTGTTCCTGGTTGTTATCAACGCGGTTGTCGCGGTATGGGCCGCACCGGCGGTGAGCGCATCCGACTTCACGCAAAATGCCCACTCATTCCGTGAACAGGCATTGGGTCAGACGCTGGGGCTTATTGTCGCATACGTGCTATTTGCCATTGCCAGCGTGTGCATTATCGCCGGTGCCAGTATTCATTACGGAATGGATACGTGGAATGTGCTGGATATCGTTCAGCGTTGGGACAGTCTGTTTGCCTCGTTCTTTGCGGTACTGGTTATTCTGATGACAACTATCTCAACAAACGCTACGGGTAATATTATCCCGGCCGGTTATCAGATTGCCGCTATTGCACCGACTAAATTAACGTATAAAAACGGTGTATTGATCGCAAGTATTATTAGTTTGCTGATTTGCCCGTGGAAGTTAATGGAAAATCAGAACAGTATTTATTTGTTTCTGGATATCATTGGTGGGATGCTTGGCCCTGTTATTGGAGTTATGTTAGCTCACTACTTTGTGGTTATGCGTGGCCAAATCAATCTTGATGAATTATATACCGCGAGCGGTGATTACCAATATTATGATAATGGGTTTAACCTGACTGCATTCTCCGTAACGTTAGTTGCCGTAATTCTTTCACTGGGTGGCAAGTTTATTCCATTCCTTGAGCCTTTATCGCGAGTGTCGTGGTTTGTTGGGGTTATTGTCGCTTTCGTGGCATATGCCTTACTGAAAAAAAGAACGGGTGTGCAGTCAGCCGGCGTACAAAAAGTTACAGGTCAGATGTGATGAAATCAGTACGCGCATTTTATTAAAAGTGCGTTATTTATAAAAACTATCTGTATCCATACAAGGAGTTCGTTATGTCTTTTGATTTAATTATTAAGAACGGTACTGTTATTTTAGAAAATGAAGCTCGTATTGTTGATATTGCCGTCCAGGCAGGAAAAATCGCCGCCATTGGCGAGAACCTGGGTGAGGCAAAACAGGTCATGGATGCGACGGGTCTGGTGGTTTCACCTGGCATGGTTGATGCGCATACCCATATCTCTGAGCCGGGCCGTACGCATTGGGAAGGCTATGAGACCGGAACGCGCGCCGCGGCAAAAGGCGGTATCACCACGATGATCGAAATGCCTCTCAACCAGCTGCCAGCGACGGTGGATCGTGAAACCATCGAACTGAAATTTGATGCGGCTAAAGGCAAGTTGACTATCGATGCTGCACAGCTTGGCGGTCTGGTCTCTTATAACCTCGATCGCCTGCACGAGCTGGATGAGGTCGGTGTTGTCGGCTTCAAATGCTTTGTTGCCACCTGCGGTGACCGCGGTATCGATAATGATTTCCGTGATGTTAACGACTGGCAGTTCTACAAAGGCGCGCAGAAGTTGGCAGAAATGGGCCAAACGGTACTGGTGCATTGCGAAAACGCGCTCATCTGCGATGAGCTTGGCGAGGAAGCTAAACGCGAAGGCCGTGTGACGGCGCATGATTATGTGGCCTCACGTCCGGTATTTACCGAGGTGGAAGCTATTCGTCGCGTATTGTATCTGGCAAAAGTCGCCGGTTGTCGCTTGCACGTCTGCCATATCAGCAGCCCAGAAGGTGTGGAAGAAGTGACCCGCGCTCGTCAGGGAGGTCAGGATGTGACCTGCGAATCTTGTCCACATTATTTCGTGCTGGATACCGATCAGTTTGAAGAGATTGGTACCCTGGCAAAATGCTCTCCGCCGATCCGCGATCAGCAGAACCAGCAGGGTATGTGGGAAAAATTGTTTAACGGTGAGATTGACTGCCTGGTATCCGACCACTCTCCATGTCCTCCAGAAATGAAGGCCGGAAATATCATGCAGGCGTGGGGCGGTATTGCCGGACTGCAAAGCTGCATGGACGTTATGTTTGATGAAGCAGTGCAAAAACGCGGTATGTCACTGCCGCTGTTTGCAAAATTGATGGCAACCAATGCTGCAGATATTTTTGGTCTGAAGCAGAAAGGGCGTATCGCACCCGGTAAAGATGCTGACTTCGTCTTTATTCAGCCGGACAGCAAATACATTCTGAAAAATGAAGATCTGGAATATCGCCATAAAGTCAGCCCGTATGTTGGCCGTACAATTGGCGCGCGCATTACGAAAACCATTCTGCGTGGTGATGTTATTTATGACATCGAGCAGGGTTTCCCGGTATCGCCAAAAGGTCAATTTATCCTTAAACATCAACAATAATGTGATGTGAATTAATGCCCGTCATGCTGGCGGGCATTCTCTATTTTAAGGTATGAATATGCTTCCTGTTATTAACCGTGAAAGTTTGTTATCCGGCTTTCAGTGGTTTTTCTTTATTTTTTGTAATACGGTCGTGGTCCCGCCAACGCTGGTTTCTGCTTTTCATCTCCCCGCGAACCATCTGCTAATGCTTACGCAGTACGCTTTTTTAACGACGTCGCTGGCCTGTCTTGCTCAGGTAATTTGTGGCCATCGCCGTGCCATTATGGAAGGGCCAACCGGTTTATGGTGGGGAACCATTCTGACGATTACTCTGGCTGAGGCGTCACGAGGAACACCGCTCAATGATATCGCCACCAGTCTGTCCGTTGGGATTGTGATTTCCGCTGTTCTGACGATGATTATCGGCTTTAGTGGCTTAGGGCATCGATTAGCACGGCTTTTTACCCCAACGGTTATGGTTTTTTTTATGCTGCTGCTCGGCGCGCAGCTGACCACCATCTTTTTTAAGGGCATGCTGGGTTTACCCTTTGGCATTGCTGATACCAGCGTCAAAATTCAACTGGCTCCCTTTAGCCTGGCAGTTGCCGTGATGTGCTTCATCCTTGCGATGATCATCTTTTTACCGCAGCGGATCTCACGCTATGCCCTGTTGGTGGGCGCAGTCGTAGGGTGGGGGCTTTGGCGATTGTGCTTTCCATCGACATCCCTGCCGTCCAGCGAATTAATCTGGCAGTGGTTCCCGTTAGGCAGCCATGGCAGACTGTTACCGGGCATTATTCTGACTGCGGTTATCACCGGTCTGGTGAATATCAGTAATACCTATGGAGCGGTGCGTGGCACCGATGTTTTTTATGCGCAGCAAGGCTCCAGCAGCTCGCGTTATCGTCGCAGTTTTATCATTTCCGGCTTTATAACGCTGGTGACAGTACCTTTTGCCGTGATTCCATTTTCACCTTTTGTCTCTTCTATCGGCCTGTTAACACAGACTGGCGACAGCTCGCGAAAATCATTTATTTGCGGCAGCGTATTATGTTTATTCGTGGCGATAGTGACGCCGCTAACCCGCTTATTTTGCGCGATTCCGCTGGCGATCAGCAGCGCTGTGATGCTGGTTTCTTATCTTCCGTTGCTTTATTCCGGTCTGGTATTTAGCCAGCAAATCACATTTACCGCGCGAAATATTTATCGACTGGCGCTCCCCCTGTTTGTCGGCATTTTTTTGATGGGGCTGCCTCCGGTTTATTTACAAGATCTTCCGCTGACTATTCGGCCATTACTGAGCAATGGCTTGCTGGTGGGGATTTTACTGGCAGTGCTTATGGAAAATCTCATTCCATGGGAACGCATTAAATAACATGATGAAAAGGATTGATGATGAAAATTGTAATTGCGCCAGATTCATTTAAAGAGAGCTTAAGCGCCGACCAATGCTGCCAGGCAATTAAAGCCGGATTTTCAGCCATATTCCCTGATGCAGAATATATTTGTTTGCCGGTTGCTGACGGTGGAGAGGGAACCGTGGATGCAATGGTGGCGGCAACAGGGGGAAAAGTTATCTCTGTGGAAGTCTGCGGGCCGATGGGGGAAAAGGTCATGGGGTTTTATGGCCTGACCGGTGACGGAAAGACCGCAATTATTGAAATGGCGGCGGCGAGTGGGCTGATGTTGGTCGAACCGCAGGCACGTAATCCTCTCCTGGCCTCAAGTTACGGTACCGGTGAGCTGATTCGGCATGCGCTGGATGCAGGTATTCGTCATATTATTCTTGGTATTGGCGGGAGTGCCACGGTTGATGGCGGTATGGGGATGGTTCAGGCGCTTGGCGTGCGTTTTCTTGATGCGCAGGGTGTGTCATTAAATGCAGGAGGCGGTAGCTTGTCTCGTCTGGCGAGCATCGACCTGCAACAGTGCGATCCGCGACTGAAAGCATGTCGCATTGACGTTGCCTGTGACGTGGATAACCCGTTGGTTGGCCCGCGCGGCGCCGCAAGGGTATTCGGCCCGCAGAAAGGGGCAACGCCTGAGATGGTTGAGATACTGGAAGAAGGGTTACTCAACTATGCCCGTGTGCTGCAAACACTGACCGGTGAGAATGTTGCTCAGGTTGCGGGCGGTGGGGCGGCCGGAGGAATGGGGATTGCAGCGGTTATCTTCCTGCAGGCCAGCATGAAGCCAGGTATTGAGATTGTGTTGCAGGCAGTACAGCTGGAGCAATCCATCAAAGACGCGGCGCTGGTTATCACCGGCGAAGGGCGTATTGATTCACAAACGGTCGGCGGTAAAGCGCCCATTGGTGTAGCGTCGGTGGCCATGCAGCATCATGTTCCCGTAATTGGCATTGCAGGGGTGCTGGGGGAAGGCGTGGAGGTGGTTCACGATCACGGTATTGATGCGGTATTCAGTATTTTGCCGCGCCTCGCACCGTTAGCAGAAGTACTGGCGAGCGGCGAAACCAATCTCTATCACTGCGCGCGTAATATTGCATGCGCGATGAAACTGGGCCAGGTTGTGAATCAGCGTTAAGCATAAAAAAAGCCACGGTATTAACCGTGGCAAAACCCAACATAGCTAAATAAAAAATTATCAGGCGGGCTGTACGCCGTTAGATCTCAACATCCCGGTTGCAATCTTTGGAATAGATATAGCTGAATGCTTCACCACGACCCACGCCGTATCCGGCCTGCAGGGAATAAGCGCCCATAAAGATGTAGTCGCCTTTTTTCACAGGTATCCACTGATTATCGAGGTTATAAACCCCCTGGCCTGAGAGAATATAGGCACCGTGTTCCTGTACGTGCGTTTCTATATAACCGTGGCTGGCGCCCGGCTCGAACGACAGAATGTGCATATTCATATCGAAGCCCAATTCTTTAGGCAGGAAATCCAGCAGGATCACGTCATCCATGCCTTCATAATGAATACGTTCTAACTGGTTGGCGTTACCGGAAACCAGCCACGGCGAATGACCTGCTACTGGCGTATAACGACGTTTGTATAAAAACAGCTGGCTGTCTTCTGTCTGGGCATTGCTAAAGGTGAGCAGCTCGCCAGGCGGGCAATAAAGGTATCCACCCTGAGTCAAAGCGAACGTTTTACCCTCTGCTTTTGCCTCAATTTTTCCGGAAATAACATAAACGAACGTTTCAATGCCTTCACCGCCGAAACCACTCTGGTTGCCACCGTTCTGGTGCAGCGTCACCAGATAATCAACAAACGATGCGCCCAGTTTTGGCGTTGACAGGATGGTGACGTCACAGTTTTCAAAACCCGGAATGATATTTTTAACCAGTCCATCGGGGGTTAAGAGGGCGAAGTTACCGTGTTTTACAATTGCGCGGTTAGCCAGTAAATCATCGCGGTAACCCGTGACGTTATTCAGATATCCCATTGTTGACTCCTTATTTCTGCCAGGCAAGTTGATGAAGCATTAATGCCAGAGTTTTGACCCCTTCGGCAAGGTCGTTAATATTTGTGCGTTCAGCGGGGTTGTGGCTGATACCGTTAATGCTGGGCATGAAAATCATGCAGGTCGGCACACGGGGAGCGAAAATCTGCGCATCGTGGCCCGCACCACTGTGCATCACCCGGTAGTTCAGCTGTTCCTTTTCACACAGTTCGGTGAGGGTGGCGACCAGTTTTGTGTCCATCGGGACCGGCGTTTCGTCCATCCACAAATCGATATCAATGCCAATGTCCATTTCATCACAGATGGCACGCATGTCATTTTCCAGTTGCTGAGTAAAATCACGCAGCACTTCGGCGTCGGTATGACGGCAATCGATCGTGAAAGTCGTTTTTCCTGGCACCACGTTGACGGTGTTTGGCTGCGGCTCAACTTTGCCAAAGGTTAGTACCAGAGGATCGCCATGTTTTTTGGCTTTCTCAATCGACTGGCTACAGATACGGCTGAAGGCGTAAACGGTGTCGCGACGGTAGCTCAGCGGCGTTGTCCCCGCATGGTTGGATTCGCCGTTCAGCGTTACCGTATAGCGGCGCTGCCCGACAATCGCGCTGACGACGCCGATGGACTGACCATTGCTTTCAAGCACGCACCCTTGCTCGATGTGTAATTCAACAAAGGCGTTGATGTCACTGCGAGCGTGAAGCGGCTTGGCAGGAAGGGTAAAGCCGCAGGCGTTCATCGCATCAACAAAACGTGTGCCTTTGGCATCCTGGATGTTGCGAACGTCATCGGGATTTGCCAGCCCAAAGATGTTCTTACTGCCCCAGAATACATACGGGAATCGACTGCCTTCTTCTTCTGCCATAGAAACTACTTCGACCGTTTTCAGCGGCGCGCCGTAGGTGGTCTTAAGCCAGTCAATCGCTAGCCACGCAGCCAGTGCGCCAAACTGGCCGTCAAGATTGCCGCCGTTGACGACGGTATCAATATGCGATCCGCTCAAAATTACCTGTTCCGGTGATGCGCTTCCGCGCAGGCGACCGTACAAATTGCCCACTTCATCGAAGCGCGTTTCCAGGCCACTGGCATCCATACGCTTTTTGAATTGCTGTTGTGTTTCAAGCCATTCTGGCGAATACAGCAAGCGCGTCATCCCACCAGTAGGATCTGCGCCAAAGGAAGAGAGCCAGGGAAGGGTTTCTTCTATTGCGTGACGAAAATGGTTGATCATATGAAATTCCTGTTTCAATAATTATTGTGCAAAGGGATTCTTTGTTTCGTATGACTTGATATAGAGAGCATCGGAAATCAGGTATTGATAAATATCGTCAACAATGTCGACGCCATGGGCCGCGGCATTACGTTGATTAATATCTTGATCTTGTCCAGGGTAATAAACTTGTTTAAAACCAGGTGCAGGCGTAACGGCATTTAACTCTTGCATGGTTTGGCTGAGATGCTGACGGAATAATTGGCTGGAGGAGAAAAAATCGGGATTAATCACTATATGCAGTTGGCCTAAATTACGCCCCGCATGCAAATCTTCATACATGGAACTGACCTGACGACCAAATGGTAATCCCAGCAGAATGCCAGATAGCACATCGATCATCATCATCAGACCATAGCCTTTTGGCCCAGCTGCGGGTAATAACGCATTGACTGCAAAAGGGTCGGTGGTAGGTGCACCATTTTTATCGACAGCCCAGGTATCGGGAATCGGTTCGTTACGCGAGCGGGCATCGAGAACTTTACCCCAGGCTTGCACCGTTGTGGCCATATCAAAGGTTATGACATCGTCACCTTCTCCAGGTGCCGCGAAGGCTAATGGGTTGGTTCCGTAGTAAATATCCGCGCCGCCGAAAGGTACAACCATCGGGTCGGACTGGCAAATGGAGAGGCCAATCAGGCCTGCCCGGGCAGCTTGCTGCACAAAGTAAGAAATGGCTCCGCTGTGTCCCATTCGGCTAATTCCGACAACGGCGACACCATTTTTTTTAGCAATTTCAATTGCATGCTCCATGCCCATCTTTGCTGCGACTTGCCCGGCGGCATTATCGGCGTGCAAAATCGCTGTACAGGGACCGGTATCTTCAAAACGAAATGTGGGTTCGCGGTTGGTGCCGCCTTTTGAAATGCGCTCGGCATAGTATTCAACGCGTACGGCACCATGAGAGTGAATGCCTCTGGCATCGGCATAAACCAATACCTCGGCAACCGTTGCTGCGTGCTCACGTTTTAGTCCGGCCTTGCAAAGCTTATTCTCGATAAGCTGGTGGAGTGTTTCCCGACTGATTTTCATCTGTCTTCCTTTTTAACGACGGTGTGAAGCATGACTGTCGTTAACATACCGGGAATATAAACAGATTATGTGATCCAGACACACAAAAAAATATAGTTAGAATTTATTTGATAATCAGCGCTGATTTGCCATTTCTTTTTAAATAAATAATGCCGTTAGAAAATAACATGTAATCCTCTGGTGGTTGTTAAAATTCTTTTGCTAATAAATTGTATGTGATATCAGTCACTCTATTTGTGATGCCGGATATATACCTTGAGTTCCACATTAACACTACTCGTGCAATTGCCATGGGTGCAATTATTAAGGGGTTGTTATGATTCACGCCTTTATTAAAAAAGGGTGTTTTCAGGACTCTGTCAGTTTAATGATTATTTCACGCAAGCTGAGTGAGTCCGAAAATGTAGACGATGTATCGGTCATGATGGGTACGCCGGCGAATAAATCGTTGCTGGAAACGACCGGGTTTTGGCATGACGATTTTAATCAGGCAACGCCGAATGATATTTGCGTGGCTATTCGTACTGAAACGGCTGATGAAAGTATTACGCAGGCTATTTTGCAGCAACTGGATGAGTCGTTGCAGCAGTTGGCGCAGGCCACCGGGGGGAGTCAAGCGCTCCTGCAGGTCAGACGCTGGGAAAGCGCGTGTCAGAAACTGCCTGAGGCGAATATGACGTTAATTTCTGTTGCGGGCGAATATGCGGCAGAACTGGCGAACCAGGCGCTGGATCGTAACCTGAACGTCATGATGTTCTCCGACAACGTCACGCTGGAAGATGAAATCAATCTCAAGCGCCGCGCACAAGATAAAGGTCTGCTGGTGATGGGACCGGACTGCGGAACCGCCATGATCGCCGGTACGCCGCTGGCTTTTGCCAACGTGATGCCGGAAGGCAACATCGGTGTGATAGGTGCATCCGGTACAGGGATTCAGGAGCTCTGTTCACAGATAGCACTGGCTGGTGAAGGTATTACTCACGCCATTGGTCTGGGGGGACGAGACCTAAGTGCCGAGGTGGGCGGAATTAGCGCACTTACCGCACTGGAAATGCTCGGTGCAGATGATAAAAGCCAGGTGTTGGCATTTGTCTCTAAACCACCAGCGGAGGCTGTTCGCCAGCGTATGGTTACGGCGATGAAAGCCACGGGCAAACCTGTTGTCGCCCTGTTTTTAGGTTATGTCTCTGCGGTTGCCAGAGACGAGAACGTCTGGTTTGCAGCGACGCTGGATGATGCAGCCCGTCTTGCCTGTTTACTGGCGCGAGTGACTGCGCGACGCAGTGCGCTTTTCGCTACAGGAGATGGCGTAATCAGGGGGCTGTATACCGGAGGTACGCTGGCTGCTGAAGCGGCGGGGCTGCTGGCCGGTCACCTGAATGTCCCGGCGGATGCAGAACACCACCACGGGATGATGCTGGATGCCGCCGGGCATCAGATTATCGATCTGGGTGATGATTTTTACACCGTCGGGCGTCCGCATCCGATGATCGATCCCGCATTACGTAATCAGCTTATTACGGATCTGGGTTCGCAGCCGCAGGTTAGGGTGCTGCTGGTGGATGTTGTGATTGGCTACGGTGCGACAGCCGACCCGGCTGCATCACTGGCTCAGGCCTGGCAGAAAGCGTGTGCTGCTCGAGATAGCGATCAACCGCTGTTTGCCATTGCGACGGTCACCGGCACCGAGCGCGATCCGCAGTGCCGTTCACTGCAAATTGCCACGCTGGAAGATGCCGGTATCGCCGTGGTGAATTCACTGCCTGAGGCAACACTACTTGCCGCTGAACTGATTCGAACAGTTCAACCGTTATCTCATCAATCCGCACCTGCGCTACTGGAAAAAGTGGCGGTCATTAATGCCGGGTTACGCAGTTTTGCACTGGATTTACAGGCGGCAGAAAAACCTGTGGTGCATTACCAGTGGGCGCCTGTCGCTGGCGGTAATAAAAAACTGGCTCGTTTATTAGAACGTTTGCAATAAGGGGTTCCAATGTTTACATCAGTGGCGCAAGCCAATGCTGCAGTAATCGAACAAATTCGTCGTGCGCGTCCACACTGGCTGGATGTGCAACCCGCGTCCTCGTTAATCAGCGAACTCAATGAGGGGAAAACACTGCTTCATGCAGGACCGCCAATGCGTTGGCAAGAGATGACCGGCCCGATGAAAGGGGCCTGCATTGGTGCATGCCTGTTTGAAGGGTGGGCTGATGATGAGATAAGTGCGCTGGCATTACTGGAGCAGGGGAAAGTCAATTTTGTACCTTGCCATCATGTTAATGCCGTGGGGCCAATGGGCGGAATCACCTCTGCCAGCATGCCGATGCTGGTGGTGGAAAATATCACCGAAGGGAACAGGGCTTACTGCAATCTCAATGAAGGCATCGGCAAAGTGATGCGCTTCGGCGCGTACGGTGAGGATGTCCAGCAGCGTTTACGTTGGATGCGTGATGTTCTGATGCCGGTCTTAAGCGCAGCGCTGGGCACACTGGAGCAGGGTATTGACCTGACCGCCATGATGGCACAGGGCATTACGATGGGCGATGAGTTCCATCAGCGCAATATTGCCTCTTCAGCTCTGTTGATGCGTACGCTGGCACCACAAATTGCCCGTCTGGAACATGATAAGCAGCAGATTGCTGAGGTGATGGATTTCCTGAGTGTAACCGACCAGTTCTTCCTCAACCTGGCGATGGCTTACTGCAAAGCGGCAATGGACGCCGGGGCGCAGGTGCGTTCTGGCAGTATTGTGACGGCAATGACCCGTAATGGCGACATGTTCGGTATTCGCGTGAGCGGACTTGGCGATCGCTGGTTTACCGCACCTGTTAACACGCCGCAGGGACTGTTCTTTACCGGTTTTTCGCAGGAACAGGCTAACCCGGATATGGGTGATAGCGCCATCACTGAAACCTTTGGTATTGGCGGTGCGGCGATGATTGCCGCGCCTGGCGTAACGCGTTTTGTCGGTGCCGGAGGAATGGAAGCCGCAAAATCCGTCTCCGAAGAGATGGCGGAAATCTATCTGGAGCGCAATATGCAGCTACAGATCCCCGGCTGGGATTTCCAGGGGGCCTGTCTGGGACTCGATATCCGTCGCGTGGTCGAAACGGGGATCACGCCGCTGATCAATACTGGTATTGCCCATAAAGAGGCCGGTATTGGCCAGATCGGTGCAGGTACAGTCCGTGCGCCGCTCGCTTGCTTTGAGCTGGCACTGGAAGCGCTGGCTGAAAGCATGGGCATTAGCTAACTGAGGTGCGCATGATGATCATCCATCCTCTGATGGGCAGCCAGCAGTCTGCGGATTTTCGCCAGTCATGGCAATTGTCTGGTGTCTGGCGACGCTCGATTAACCTTGTAGCCGAAGGGGGCGCACTGTTAACGCTGCACCGCCAGGGAAGCGGCTTTAGCCCAGGAGGATGGGTGATCCGCGCACATGACTTTGATGCGCTGCGTACGTCGTTAAGTGGTAGTGAAACCCCTCTGGCTGTCCCCGAGGGGATTGTGTTGGGACAGTATCTTTTACGTCAACCTCAGCGCTGCTGTTCATTGCAAATAACCTATCGCCCTCATGCCGCGCGCCTTGCTCCTGGCTGGATGGAGCGCGGCGAGGAAACGGGATTATTCGGACCGTTAATGCTGGCCACAAGCCTGCCTTTGTGCCCCGAGCTGCGTCAGTTCCGCCACTGCTTCTTCTCGGCACTTGCCGGTTTGTCGACAGACTGGCGGCAGTGGTTGGGCAAGGGACCAGGTTTAACGCCCAGCCATGATGACACGTTGACTGGCATGCTGTTGGCCGCCTGGTATTTTGGTGCGCTGAATAAGGACTCCGGTCACCGTTTCTTTGATTATTCCGGCAACCTTGAACAAGCGACGACCGTGGTTAGCGTGAGCTACTTGCGCTACGCGGCGCTAGGGTACTTCGCTTCACCTTTACTCCACTTCACCCATGCTCTGCATCGCCAGGAAAGGCTGGATGCGGCGATAAATTCGCTGCTGGCGCTTGGGCATACCTCCGGCGCAGACACCTTGTTGGGGTTCTGGCTTGGACAACAAATCATAGAAGGATAGGGAATGAAAACGCTGGTTGTTGCTCTTGGTGGCAACGCATTATTGCAGCGCGGCGAGGCGCTAACGGCAGAAAATCAATATCGTAATATTGCCAGCGCCGTACCCGCCCTGGCGCGTCTGGCGCGTTCGTATCGCCTGGCAATCGTACATGGCAACGGACCGCAGGTTGGCCTGCTGTCGTTACAGAACCTTGCCTGGAAGGAGGTCGAGCCTTATCCATTAGATGTGCTGGTGGCTGAGACGCAGGGCATGATCGGTTATATGTTGGCGCAGAGCCTGACCGCAGAACCGGAAATGCCGCCGGTGACCACGGTGTTAACGCGGATTGTGGTATCCGAGGACGATCCTGCATTTATGGCACCGGAAAAATTTATCGGCCCGGTGTATTCGCCCGAAGAACAAACGCAACTGGAAGCGACATACGGTTGGCATATGAAGCGTGACGGCAAATACCTGCGGCGTGTTGTCGCTTCGCCAGAACCTCGCCAGATCGTAGAAAGCGATGCTATTAAGCTCTTACTCAAAGAAGGGCATGTGGTGATTTGTAGCGGGGGCGGCGGCGTGCCCGTCACTGGCGAAGGATTAGGGTCTGAAGCGGTCATTGATAAGGACCTGGCGGCGGCGTTGCTGGCTGAACAGATCGATGCCGATGGTCTGGTCATTCTGACCGATGCCGATGCGGTTTATGAAAACTGGGGGACGCCGGAGCAACGCGCGATCCGTCAGGCCTCTCCTGATGAACTGGCGCCGTTTGCTAAAGCTGATGGTTCGATGGGGCCTAAGGTCACAGCCGTAAGCGGATACGTGAAACGACGGGGAAAACCAGCATGGATTGGCGCGCTGTCACGCATTGAAGATACGCTGGCAGGCAAAGCCGGAACCTGTATCCGTCTGTAAAAAAAGGGGCGTGTGTATGCACGCCCCATGTCTTCTTATTTCAGTTTTGACTGCGCCCAGATAATACCGCTGGCATATTCCGGCGGCAGCAGGGGGATAAGCGCTTCCAGCGTTGCGCTAAGGCGCGCGGTATCGCTGTCGCTCAGGTTCAGATGACCCACCTTACGCCCTTCACGCACCTCTTTGTCATACCAGTGCAGATGCACCAGCGGCAGCTTCAGCCAGTCGTAGTTCAGGTCGCTACCAATCAGGTTTACCATCACCGAAGGGTGGTTCACCACCGGCGTCGGTAATGGCAGGTTGGTAATGGCACGTAGATGCAATTCAAACTGGCTGATGCTGGCGCCGTTTTGCGTCCAGTGGCCACTGTTGTGCACGCGCGGAGCCAGTTCGTTAATCAGCAGACCTTCCGGGGTGATGAAACACTCCATCGCCATCACGCCGACATAGCCCAGCTCCTGCATGATGGCAGAGAGCATTGCTTCAGCCTGTTCCTGCTGTCTGGCGTTAGCCTGCGGGAACACCACGCTGGTGCGCAGAATGCCATCCTGATGCAGGTTATGGGTCAGCGGATAGAAAACGGTGCTGCCGTCGTGCGCACGAGCGCCAACCAGTGAGACTTCACCGGAGAAGTTGATTCCCCGCTCGACGATGCACTCGCCGTAGCAGTCGTCCGGCAGTTGCTCGGTTTCATTTGCGCGCAAGCGCCACTGTCCACGTCCGTCGTAGCCGCCGACGCGACGTTTCACGATCGCCAGCTCGCCAAGTTTGTCGAATACAGCAGACCATTCGCTTTTATCTGCCAGCAGTTGCCACGGCGCGGTCGCCAGACCGAGTTTGTCAAAAAGCTGCTTTTGCGTCAGACGGTCGGCAATAATCGGGAAGACGTCGCGGTTAACAAACGCCGGGTGGCGTGCCAGTTCGCGGGTGAGTGCCGTTTCCGGCCAGCGCTCAATCTCAGCGGTGATCACGCTTTGCTGAAAAGGGACCGCAGCCGGTTCAGCGTCCAGCCCGACGGGCCAGACGGCTATGCCCAGTGGCTCACCGGCCTGGCGCAGCATGCGCCCTAGCTGTCCGTTGCCAAGTACGCAGACCTGCTTCATGCGACACCTCGCGGGTCCGGGTTCTCCAGCACCTCATCGGTTTGCGCTTTGCGCCAGTCGTTCAGACGCTGGTGTAAGGCTTTGTCGTGTGTTGCCAGAATTTGTGCTGCCAGCAGGGCCGCATTTGCCGCACCCGCTTTGCCGATCGCCAGCGTGCCGACCGGAATACCGCGCGGCATTTGAACGATAGAGTAGAGGCTATCTACGCCGCTCAGCGCTGCGCTTTGCACCGGAACACCGAGGACAGGCACCAGCGTTTTCGCCGCAATCATGCCAGGCAAATGCGCTGCGCCACCGGCCCCGGCAATAATCACCTGATAACCGTTCTCTTCAGCGCTTTCGGCGAAGCTAAACAGTTTGTCTGGGGTGCGGTGGGCGGAGACGACTTCAACATGATGCGGAACGTCCAGGATTTCGAAGATTTCGGCGGCGAACTGCATGGTAGCCCAGTCGCTTTTGGACCCCATCACGATGGCGACACGCGCCGGATTATTGCGGGAAGACATGCGTCTGAAAACTCCTGTGGTGCACTACACTCGACTTTTGAGGCCACAGAGAATAGCATAATTCACCGCCAAGGAAAACGATTGCGCACTTTGCACTTCACTCTTCAAGCGGCCTCTTTGTTGGCTACATCTGCTCACCCCAGTCACTTACTTTTGTAAGCTTCAGGGGACTCACAGATTTGCCGCCTCGATGCAACTCGAATAGTTTTGTGTAAAGAGGAACTGGGTATCTGCAGAATTAAAACGGAAATGCGATCAGTTCAACGTCGTCAGGGGTGACTTTGATCATCGAACCTTCGGTGTGCCATGCGCCTAAAACCACGCGGAAAGCGGGTTGCTCATTGGCCGTAAGCTCGTGGACGGCAGGGCGGTGGGTATGGCCGTGAATTAACCACTGAACCTGATGTTTTTCCATCTCGCTAATCACGGCCTGCTGATTCACATCCATGATTTCCAGCGATTTGGTGTCGTTGGCTGCTTTGCTGTTGGCACGCATTTTCGCAGCGATTCGCTGGCGAACGAACAGCGGCAGAGCGAGGAACAGCTTCTGTAACCAGGGTTGATGCACTTTGGCGCGAAATGCCTGATAGCCTGCGTCGTCGGTGCATAAGGTGTCGCCATGCATGATCAGCACCTTGCGGCCATACAGGTCGAGCACTTTTTCTTCGGGAAGCAAGGTCATGCCGCTCGCACGGGCAAAACGTTTACCGAGCAGAAAATCACGGTTGCCGTGAATAAAAAAGCAGGGAACGCCGGAATCAGTCAGTGATTTTATCGCCGCGGCCATTTCACGATGCAGCGGATTAGGATCGTCGTCGCCAATCCAGGCTTCAAACAGGTCGCCAAGAATGTATAGCGCATCGGCCTTTCGCGCATCACCGGCTAAAAAACGCAGAAAACCGGCGGTAATCGCCGGTTCTTCTGTGCAGAGGTGAAGATCTGCAATAAACAGTGTCGCCACGATTACTCGCTGACGGTCACGTTTTCGATGATAACGTCTTCTTTTGGCACATCCTGATGCATACCGCTGCGACCAGTGGAAACGCCTTTGATTTTATCAACCACGTCCATGCCTTCAACAACTTCAGCGAACACGCAGTAACCCCAACCCTGCATGCTTTCGCCGGAGAAGTTCAGGAAGTCGTTGTCTGCAACGTTGATGAAGAACTGTGCGGTTGCGGAGTGCGGAGCCTGAGTACGCGCCATCGCCAGCGTACCACGGGTGTTTTTCAGACCGTTGTTCGCTTCGTTTTTGATCGCTTCTTTCGTGGCTTTTTGCTTCATGCCTGGCTCGAAACCGCCGCCCTGGATCATGAAACCGTTAATAACACGGTGGAAAATGGTGTTGTTGTAAAAACCTTCGCGGCAGTAGTCCAGGAAGTTTTTAACTGTTTCAGGCGCTTTATCATCAAACGTTTTGATTACGATATCGCCGTGATTAGTGTGGAAAGTAACCATTTTTGCATCCTGTTCCGATAGATTGGTGCTTCGACCCCGTCAAGGGTCAGAGTTAGGGGTGTGTTATAGCATAACCGCAAGCTGCGATCACCTCGCAAAGTGTGCTGCTTCCGGTCTAAATTATGGGTATTATACAGACTTTACTATCCACACACGTCTACACGGAATCTTCGATGTTAAAAATCTTTAATACACTGACGCGCCAAAAAGAGGAATTCAAACCTATTCATGCCGGGGAAGTCGGCATGTACGTGTGTGGTATTACCGTTTACGATCTCTGTCATATTGGCCACGGACGTACCTTCGTTTCTTTCGACGTCGTTGCGCGTTATCTGCGCTTCCTCGGCTATAAGCTGAAGTATGTGCGCAACATTACCGATATCGATGACAAAATCATCAAGCGCGCGAATGAAAACGGCGAAAGCTTTGTGGCGTTGGTCGACAGAATGATCGCGGAAATGCACAGCGATTTCGATGCGCTGAATATTCTGCGCCCGGATCTGGAGCCGCGTGCTACGCACCATATTGCTGAAATTATCGAAATCACTGAACAGCTGATTGCCAAAGGTCACGCTTACGTTGCTGATAACGGCGACGTGATGTTCGACGTGCCGACTGACCCGAACTACGGCCAGCTGTCGCGCCAGGATCTGGATCAGCTGCAGGCAGGCGCACGCGTTGACGTGGTTGATGTGAAGCGCAACCCGATGGACTTCGTGCTGTGGAAAATGTCCAAAGAAGGCGAGCCGAGCTGGCCGTCTCCGTGGGGAGCGGGCCGTCCGGGCTGGCACATCGAATGTTCGGCGATGAACTGCAAACAGTTGGGCAACCATTTCGATATTCACGGCGGCGGTTCGGACCTGATGTTCCCGCACCATGAAAACGAAATCGCTCAGTCCACCTGTGCACATGACGGTGAGTACGTTAATTACTGGATGCACTCAGGGATGGTGATGGTTGACCGCGAGAAAATGTCCAAATCGCTGGGCAACTTCTTTACCGTTCGCGATGTGCTGAAATACTACGATGCCGAAACCATCCGTTACTTCCTGATGTCCGGTCATTACCGTAGTCAGTTAAACTACAGCGAAGAGAACCTCAAGCAGGCGCGTTCTGCGCTGGAGCGTCTGTATACCGCGCTGCGTGGCACCGACAAATCCGTTGCGCCAGCCGGTGGCGAAGCCTTTGAAGCGCGCTTTATTGAAGCGATGGACGATGACTTCAACACCCCGGAAGCCTACTCCGTGCTGTTTGATATGGCGCGTGAGGTTAACCGTCTGAAGGGTGAAGATATGGCGGCGGCTAACGGCATGGCTGCGCATCTGCGTAAGCTTTCCAGCGTACTGGGCCTGCTGGAACAGGATCCAGAGGCATTCCTGCAAAGCGGTGCTCAGGCGGATGATGGTGAAGTTGCTGAAATTGAAGCGTTAATCCAACAGCGTCTGGATGCACGTAAGGCGAAAGACTGGGCGGCAGCTGACGCCGCGCGTGACCGTCTCAACGAGATGGGCATCGTGCTGGAAGACGGCCCGCAGGGTACCACCTGGCGTCGTAAGTAACTCTGTAATGCCCGGTGGCGCTTACGCTTACCGGGCCGTGTAGGCCGGATAAGACGCATCGCGTCGCATCCGGCAGATTAATGTTTCCGATACCACCACAGCACACCCATCATTACGATTCCCGGCAGCCATACCCACATCAACTCCGACATGATCACCTGGTGCCCGTACGGCGTGGCGTAGCGTGATAACGCAAACGGGGCGACTTTAATCACCTGCCATGGCGCGAAGAAGCGTTCATCCGACCACGGCCACAGCCAGCCGACGCCTTTGCCGCCGGTGGTGACAGAATCCAGCAGACTGTGGGACAGCAGTGAAACTGTCAGGAATAGCCAGCAGCGAATCAATCCCGCCTTAAACCATCGTCGGCCAATCATGACGCAGAGCAGCGGTACCACGAAGGCGAACAGCAGTGAGTGGGTAAATCCCCGGTGGCCAAACACATTGCCGTAGGCGACGCCGAACTTAAATGACAACACGTCGGCATCTGGCAGCATGGCCAGAACGACGCCAGCAAACAGTAATCGTGGGGGGATGACTTTAAGTCCGAGACCTAAGCCTAAACAGAGCGGAACGGCCGCGTGAGTAACGATAGTGGGCATGATGATCGCTTCGTGTTGAAAAACAACATGCTAACAGTTCACTGTGAAGCGGGGATGAAGTCATTATCTGAAAACGAGAGGGGGAAGTGGCCGGATACGGTGTTAACCTCATCCGGCACTTAGGGTCACGCCACGACGTTAATGCTGTGGCCTTCAAAGCTGACTGTCTGTCCGGCAACGATTTTGCAGCGTTTACGCGTTTCAACAACGCCATCGACCTTCACTAACCCTTCGCCAATAGCAATTTTTGCCTGGGCGCCGCTTTCGCTCCAGCCTTCCAGCTTCAGCAAATCGCAGAGTTCAACGTGTGGGTGTTTACCCAGTGAAAATGTGGCCATCTTAAACGTCCTTTACATCATGATATTCAACACACGCCTGCAGCGTGTTTTCGATAAGTGTGGCGACCGTCATTGGGCCTACGCCGCCGGGGACCGGCGTGATATATGACGCTCGTGCGGCCGCATCGTCAAAGACCACATCGCCAACAACCTTACCATTCTCCAGACGGTTGATGCCGACATCAATCACAATCGCACCTTCTTTGATCCACTCACCAGGAATAAAGCCCGGTTTACCGACGGCAACAATCAGCAGGTCAGCATTTTCTACGTGGCGGCGCAGATCTTTGGTGAATCGGTGGGTGACGGTGGTGGTGCAGCCAGCCAGCAGTAGCTCCATACTCATTGGGCGACCGACAATATTCGAGGCGCCAATGACCACGGCATTCAGACCGTAGGTATCGATGTTGTAACGCTCAAGCAGGGTAACAATACCGCGCGGAGTACATGGGCGCAGGCGCGGCGCGCGCTGGCACAGACGACCGACGTTATACGGGTGGAAACCGTCAACGTCTTTATCTGGTGCAATACGTTCCAGCACTTTCACGTTGTCGATACCCGCCGGCAACGGCAGCTGTACCAGGATACCGTCGATGGTGGTATCTGCATTGAGCGTATCGATCAGCTCAAGAAGCTCCGCCTCGCTGGTGGTTTCAGGCAGGTCATAGGAGCGGGAGACAAACCCCACTTCGTCACAGGCTTTGCGTTTACTCGCAACATAAATCTGCGAAGCCGGGTTGCTACCTACCAGCACAACAGCCAGGCCTGGGGCGCGTAATCCAGCCGCTAAACGCGCCTGAACTTTTTGAGCAACCTCAGAGCGCACCTGCTGCGCAATCGTTTTACCGTCAATAATCTTTGCTGCCATCAGAGAGAGAATTCCGTCTGTTACGTTAAACCGAAGGGGATGCCACTATTTTGTCAGAAGCGGGGCGTGCTGTCAGTTTTCGTTTGCGTTTTTACGTGCGATAGGGATCACCGCGGTCCGCGTACGGGGTCAGTTCAGAGGCTGAAGTCCCCCGGATAATTAATGAGCATGCGAATTAAAATTAACGTGAATGAAACAATTCATCACCCTGGTGTTTTCAGGGGTAATGCGCCATAAACCAGTCTGTTACGTACCTTTATGGAAGGATTTAAGTAATATTCACCCAGATTTTTCTTAGGTCCCAATAAGAATTGGCCAGGGTCAATAAAAGGATTTGCAGGTATTTTTCATTAATTGAAATGTTTAATTTAACCCTGTGACGAATAGTCATATTCGCGAAGATTAATTAGTGAATCAAATACTCAGGAGAGTTGGGGTAAAAGGTTAGCTAATTCTCTTGCGATATATATCTTTACAGGATGCAGAGATAATTAGCCTGACATTTAATGTCGATAATGATTCAAACGGATCCCGCAGGACGCCGGAGCCGGATGTGTGTAATTCAAGGGAAATCCATGAAACGTAAATTAATGACCTCTTCTGTTATTGCCAGCCTGATGTTAGTTGCAGGTGCAGCGGTTGCAGCCGATCCGGTAAGCGTTAGCGGCGGTACTGTGCATTTTGAAGGTGAACTGGTCAATGCAGCCTGTGCAGTCAGTACTCAGTCATCCGATCAGGTTGTCACCTTAGGCCAGTATCGTACCGCCAGTTTTACCGCAGTTGGCGATACAACGGCGCAAATTCCGTTCTCAATCGTGCTGAACGACTGTGATCCGAAAGTTGCCGCAACCGCAGCCGTGGCTTTCTCTGGTCAATCCGACATCACCAACAACAACCTGCTGGCCGTCACTTCTGCAGACAACGGTACCACTGCCAGCGGTGTCGGGATTGAAATTCTGGACAATACGTCCACCGCGCTGAAGCCGGATGGAGCCACCTTCTCTACCGCTCAGGCGCTGGTAGAAGGGACCAACACCCTGCGTTTCTCTGCGCGTTACAAAGCCACAGCCACCAGCGCTACGCCGGGTCAGGCAAATGCCGACGCGACGTTCATCATGAAGTACGAATAAGCCGTTCTGATTTGCGCAAGGATGACGTTCGCCTCACTGGATGAGGCAATTTCCGGGGATGATGAAGGATGCGGCAGATGATAGGGAAAGGCGTGGCGCTGGCGGGAATGCTGTGCGTACTGCCTGTGTTTGCACATACGGTAATACTGGAAAGTGGCCGCCTTCACTTACGAGGGCAGCTCGTCAATGGTGCCTGTACGGTCGCTACCGACAGCCAAAATTTGCGGGTGCAAATGGGGCAGTATCGCACCAATGCTTTCTCCGGGACGGGAAGCTTTGCCTCTACCAGCGTGCCGTTTTCACTGCGCTTAACGTCATGCAGCTCCGATGTTTATGACCATGTTGGGATTGCGTTTGCAGGTGTGACGCCAGCGGAAGATCCGCAGGTTTTTCTTGCCAGTGGCGATGCGTCTGCGGCTTCAGGGATCGGTCTGGCGTTATTTGATGAGCGCCAACGGCAAATTATTCCGAATGCGCTGCCGCTTCATTATGCGCCGATTATAACGCAAGAGATGACGTTTCATTTCACTGCCCGCTATCGGGCTGTCTCGGAAAATATAACGCCGGGAGCGCTTCGTTCAGACGTGTGGTTTACGTTGGTTTATCCCTGATTTATTTTCCAACGATAATCGCATCAAAGGTATTTGTAGCTATGTTTAATTATCTAAAATCAGGTTTTATCCTTTTACTGGCCTTATTTTCTGCTGCCAGTGTTCAGGCTGCAGGCGGTATTGCATTAGGCGCTACTCGCGTTATTTATCCAGCCGATGCCAAACAAACGTCCCTGTCTATTAGCAATAGTGATACCAAAGAACGTTACCTGGTCAATTCATGGATCGAGAATAGCGCAGGCGTTAAAGAAAAATCGTTCGTGGTTACGCCTCCGTTGTTTGTCAGCGAGCCCAAAAGCGAAAACACGCTGCGTATCATCTATGCAGGTGTTCCGCTGCCTAAAGATCGTGAGTCGCTGTTCTGGATGAACGTGAAAGCCATTCCGTCAGTCAATAAAAACAGCCTCGAGGGTAAAAACGTTCTGCAACTGGCGATTCTGTCCCGCATCAAGCTTTTTGTACGTCCGAATAATCTGCAGCAAATTCCGGAAGATGCGCCCGGGATGCTGAAATTCTCCCGTACCGGCAACCACCTGAAAATCAACAATCCTTCAGCGTATTACGTCACCTTGGTCAATCTCAACGTGGGGAAAACGAAGGTTGATAACGTGATGGTCGCGCCGAAAAGTGATGTGCAGGTCCTGCTACCAACGGGCGTTCAGGGCAACGTCACGTTCCAGACGGTCAATGATTATGGCGCCGTGACCCCGGCCCAAACGGTTAGCGTGCGTTGAGATAACGATGAATAAGACAACGTATTTTCCTGGCCTGTTACCGGGGGTTACGCCACCGCTGGCGGGGGTGGCGTTGTCCACGATGGCGGCGCTCTTTCCCTCTTTAAGCCATGGGGAAAGCTATTTTAATCCGGCCTTTTTATCTGCGGATACGGCAACCGTGGCGGATTTATCACGTTTTGAAAAAGGCAATCATCAGCCTGAAGGTGTTTATCGTGTGGATATCTGGCGCAACGATGAGTTTGTTGCCACTCAGGATATACGTTTTACGACCAGCGCGGGAAAAGCCGGGGAGAAGTCCGGTGGGCTGATGCCATGTTTTGGACTCGACTGGGTGAAGCGCCTTGGTGTCAATATCACCGCATTTCCGGCACTCAGTAAGGATGCGAACGATACCTGTATCAATCTACCTGAGGCGATTCCAGGCAGCGAGATTGCATTTGATTTTTCTACCCTGCGCTTAAACGTCAGCCTGCCTCAGGCGTCAATGTTAAACAGCGCGCGTGGCTATATTCCGCCGGAAGAGTGGGATGAAGGGATCCCGGCTGCGCTGGTCAACTACAGCTTTACCGGCAGCCGCGGCAGTGACACTGACAGCTACTTCTTAAGTATGCTCAGTGGCCTGAACTATGGCCCCTGGCGCTTGAGAAATAACGGCGCATGGAGCTATTCCAAAGGTGACGGATACCACTCACAAAGCTGGAAAAATATCGGTACATGGCTTCAGCGCGCGATTATCCCGCTGAAGGGTGAACTGGTGATGGGCGACAGCAACACCGGCAACGACGTTTTTGACAGCGTCGGGTTTCGCGGGGCGCGGCTCTATTCCTCAGACAGTATGTATCCCGACAGCTTACAGGGCTACGCGCCTACCGTTCGCGGCATTGCGCGTACCGCAGCGAAACTGACCATTCGTCAGAATGGCTATGTGATTTATCAAAGCTATGTTTCACCGGGCGCTTTTTCGATAACCGATCTCAACCCGACGTCATCCAGCGGTGACCTTGAGGTGACAGTGGACGAAAAGGACGGCAGCCAGCAGCGCTATACGGTGCCGTACTCCACGGTTCCCTTGTTACAACGAGAAGGGCGTTTCAAATACGACGTGGTTGCCGGGGATTTTCGCAGCGGCAATAGCCAGCAATCTTCACCGTTCTTTTTCCAGGGAACATTAATTGCCGGGTTACCAGAAGGCTACACCGCTTATGGCGGTACGCAGCTGGCCTCACGTTACACCGCGGTAGTTTTAGGCACTGGCCGAAACCTGGGGGACTGGGGGGCGGTTTCTGTGGATTTAACCCATGCGCGCAGTCAGCTGGCGGATGACAGTACGCATCAGGGGCAGTCTTTGCGTTTTCTGTATGCAAAATCGCTGAACAACTTTGGCACAAACTTCCAGCTGTTGGGATATCGCTACTCAACGCGCGGCTTCTATACCCTTGATGACGTCGCGTATCGCAGCATGGAAGGCTATGAGTATGAATACGACAGCGAAGGTAATCGCCACGACGTGCCCGATGTGAAGAGCTATCACAATCTGAGTTACAGCAAAAAGGGCCGCTTTCAGATTAACATTTCGCAGAACCTGGGAGACTACGGCTCGCTGTATGTTTCGGGGAGTCAGCAAACGTACTGGAATACCTCAGACACCAATACCTGGTATCAGGTGGGCTATGCCAGCGGCTGGCAGGGGATTAGCTATTCACTCTCCTGGTCGTGGAATGAATCGGTAGGCATCTCCGACACCGACCGTATTCTGGCATTCAATATGTCAGTGCCGTTCAGCCTGCTAAGCGGACGGCGCTACTCGCGTGATAACGCGCTCGATCGCACCTACGCCACCTTTAATGCCAACCGCAACAGCAACGGACAAAACAGCTGGCAGAGCGGGATCGGCGGGACGTTACTGGATGGGCGCAACCTGAGCTACAGCGTGAATCAGGGGCACAGCAGCACCAACGGCTACAGCGGAAACGCCAGCGCCAACTGGCAGGCGGCCTATGGCACGCTGGGCGTGGGATACAACTACGATCGCGATCAGCATGACTACAACTGGCAGCTCTCCGGCGGCGTGGTGGGGCATGCGGACGGTATTACGCTCAGTCAGCCGCTGGGGGACACCAACGTGCTGGTTAAAGCGCCTGGCGCGCAGGGCGTACGAGTAGAAAACCAGACCGGCGTGCAAACCGACTGGCGTGGATACGCGGTGATGCCGTATGCCACCGTTTATCGCTATAACCGCGTCGCATTAGATACCAATTCAATGAACAACAATACCGATGTGGAAAATAACGTTAGCAGCGTCGTGCCAACGCAAGGGGCATTAGTGCGAGCGGCGTTTGATACACGTATCGGTGTGCGGGCGCTGATAACCGCGAAATATGCAGGTAAACCTGTGCCATTTGGCTCCGTTGTGCGTGAAAACACCAGCGGCGTGACCAGTATGGTGGGCGAAGACGGGCAAATCTACCTGAGCGGCTTGCCGCTAAAAGGTGAATTACTGATCCAATGGGGGGAAAGCGCTAACGCTCGCTGCGTGGCGCACTATGCCTTGCCTGAGGAGAGTCTGAAACAGGCGGTGACGCTCACGAACGTGACGTGCGAATCTCCAACAGCACGACAGGAATAATACGATGAAACGACAAACGGGTTTGTTACTGGGATGCGCTTTACTGCTGATGGCCCATTCGTCATGGGCGACAGTCTGCCAAAACTCGAATGGCACACCAACGGATGTTTTTTACGATCTGTCGAACGTCTTTAACAGCAGCAATAACCGGCCGGGACAGGTGGTGACGTTACCGGAAAAATCGGGCTGGATTGGCGTTAATGCTACCTGTCCGGCCGGGACGACGGTGAATTACACCTATCGAAGCTACGTTACGGAACTCCCTGTGCAAAGTACAGAAAATGGTTTTCAGTACCTGAAACTCAATGACTACCTGCTGGGGGCTATGAGCATCACCGATAGCTCTGCTGGGTTGTTTTATCCCCCGCGTAATTATATCCGTATGGGAACTCATCCCAACGTACCTAAGCAGCAGCCTTTTGGCGTAATGGATTCAAAGCTGGTGTTTAAACTCAAAGTGATTCGCTCGTTTATTAACATGGTGCCGATCCCGCGCCAGACCATGTTCAGAGTCTATGTCACGACCAGTACTGGAGATGCGCTAAGCACGCCGGTTTATACCATCAGCTACAGCGGTAAGGTGGAGGTTCCACAAAACTGTGAGGTGAACGCAGGGCAGATTGTCGAGTTTGATTTTGGCGATATTGGCGCATCGTTGTTCAGCAAGGCGGGGGCAGGAAACCGTCCCGAAGGCATTAATCCGCAGACCAAAACGGTGGCGATAAAATGCACCAACGTCGCTGCACAAGCCTACTTAACCATGCGGGTAGAGGCCGAGAAAGCCTCCGGGCAAATGATGGTATCGGACAATCCTGACTTAGGGTTCATTGTCGCCGACAAAACCGGTAGACCGCTGACGCCCAATAATCTGTCCAGCACGATCCCATTTCAACTGGATGATAACGCCGTGGCAAACGTGAGTATTCGGACATGGCCGGTCAGCGTGACAGGGAATAAACCTACCGAAGGGCCTTTTACTGCCCGTGGCTATCTGCGAGTAGATTATGACTAACAAGCAAACGCCAACTTCATGGGCGCTTTTGGTGATGCTGCCCATACTGATATTCAGCTCGTTGTGCCATGCGGCCTCATCGCTGGGCGAAATCAATATTGAACTGCGCGGAAACGTGGTGGACTTTACCTGTGCGGTGATTGCCAGTGACAGCAATAAGTCGGTTGAATTGGGCACCTGGCCAACAAAGCAGTTACAGACCAGCGGGGATACTACCCAACCAGTCGCGTTTACGCTGAAGCTGGAAGGCTGCCCGCCGGGATCCGCGTCAATAACGTTTTCTGGTACTCCGGCCCCCGGTACGACGTTGTTGGCGCTTGATGACGCAGTGATGGCGCAAAAGGTGGCGATCGAACTGCATGACAGCGACCGTACGCGATTACCGCTCGAGCAGGCCAGCCAAACCGTGGGGATTGATGAGAACGGCAATGCCACGCTGACCTTTTTCGCCAACTATATCGCGTTAGCAGACGGGGTTCAGCCAGGCCTCGCCAGGGCCGATGCCACATTTATGATTAACTATAACTAATCAATGCGCGGATAAAATGCTCCCGAACGAAGTCTCGCCGGGAGTGCTATTACATTAATTCATGCATTTTTGCGTAATCGATCAGCTCAACGATAGTATGTAAGCCGAGTTTGGCGTAGATGTTAGCTTTGTGAGCACTAATCGTTTTATTGCTGAGTAACAGCTGCTCAGCAATTTCCTTATTAGAGAGGCCATTTGCCAGATAACGCAAAACCGTAACTTCGCGATTAGAGAGAGGCATGTCATTCAATACACCTTTTTTCATATTTATATTGTTAATGAAGTTTAGGGTGTCTGAAGGGAAAAAAGAATATCCCGATAAAATCATTTTTACCGCATTGTAGATATCATTCAAATCCTTTCGTTTACTGACAAAACCATTTGCACCGGCCCGGATAGCACGCCCGGCATAAAAGGACTCCGATTTGGAGGAGAGAAACAGCACCCGAGTATTCTCCTGCAGAGACTTTATTCTCTTGAGTAATGTAAATCCATCTGAACCAGGTAGTTCAATATCCAGAATGACAAGATCGACAGGGTAAGTGCGCAGGTGCTCTATTGCCGTACGGCTGTCATCGGTCTTCAACACAACCTGGATATTACTGTTTTTTTCAAGTAGTACTTCTATCGACATTCTGACAATAGGGTGTTCGTCCATAATGATAACGGATGCTGGTTTCATTGTTGTATGCCTCAAACTGTATGCGTATCTTGATAATTTTATAAAACATCAGGCGTTATAATATTGTCAAATAGCCAAGGGTTGTTCTGAGGGAGAGTCGAATAAATATTATTTCATCCTTGTTTATTCGGTTGCTCTTCTACAGAACAATGAATTTGTGGAAAATCCATTTCACACTGGGAAAACTAACAATTAATCAGAAAACTATGGGGATTATACCTGCTCTGTTCTTTCGGAAAAGGCTTACAACATTCAGGTTGTTAATGTCAGTTAGGATGTTCTAAAAGATCCAGATGTGTTAATGACTATTGGCATTATTTTACTGCTGTTTGAATTATGGCAGACTGAAAAAAATTTTTAAATGGTAAAAACAATACAATAAACTAATTGTTTAGGATTTGTTAAGGTGGGAATGACGCTATTTGTGCTGATATGCACAGAATCAGTATGGTTTACTGGGGTGGTGGAAGTTAGCATAATACCAGGAATAGTTGTAAATATTAAATAGTTGTGAAATTTAGATCTTTTATCTCATATAAAAATAAGTAATTTCCTAAAAAATCTTATGGCACATAGGGTTAGGGTGTTAAATTAAATGAGCAGAGGTAACGCTGAGGCGATGTATCAGGTGCAAAAAACGCTGCCGGTTTGCTAAGCCCAGACGCGCAATCAGCTGGTTCAGGCGATAGATGATACGGTGGTAGGGGCGAGCTTGTAACAAAGCAATCTCTTTTAAGGAGTTACCTTGTAAAAGTAATTCCACCATCTCCCAATCGAGCTGGTTTATGTGCCTGGAGTGAATATAGTTAAGGACTGGCGACAAGAAAGCGCGGCGCATCTCCGGGAGGCGCAGGCTACGTGACAAGATATAAAATGGACCGGACAGAGAAATAAAAGGGATTAGGTCTTCATCGTGGCGGGAAAGCAATATGAAGATTTGGATGTTATTCCGCGGTTTAATTAGCTGGCGCAGATACTCCAGAACATCAAAATAAGAGATTGTTAAACCTTCCATATCAACCACTAACTGACTAATTACCGACTCTCGCAGGCTGACTTTGGCCGATTCAATGGTCTGGAAGATCGCGGTACGTGCTCCTGAAAATAAATGTCGACCCAGCGCATAGGCCAGATAGTAATCTGTCGTAATAATCGCCTGAGATATAGTGTCACTCGGTAATGCGTATTCGAGTTTTTGCGTCAGATACTCAAGTTGGTCAAATACCTGTGATGTGTAGTGAGGATATTGCCAGGTACAGTTAGTGTTTCGTATTCGGCGATGTCGATCCCGGCGTTTTGCGCTGTGCATCCTTTTCCATTCCATTTCTGTTGCGGCAGGTCTGGATAAATTGCCGACTATAAACATCCCTGACCCAAGTTTTCTCCAGCGTAAAGGCGAGTTTCCTTGTGCTGTTGGGTTTCAATGCTTCAGCAATCATCAGACTGGCAATTGCGTATCCCATCAGAATAATCTGCCGGAAGTTTTCTGATGTCTTACTCAATGCCCAAAAAGTCGTTTTATCCAGTTCAACCTCTCTATGGGATTAGATAAAATATTACCGGGTGTGTCTTTCTGTTACCCCGGAAATAGTAAGCCAGGATTATTCTGGCAGCCTGAAGCCAGGTACAGTAGGTGTCGATACTTAATTGGTGATGAGATTTTTCTCAATAAAAAATCAGGCAGAAAGATGCCACCTAATTTTGTAGAAAGTTCAGATGCGCCCGGATGTATCTTAAGAATTGCTGATCGTTTTTCACATGCAGCTTTTTCATAATGCTGCGACGGGTGGCTTTGGCCTGAATTTCGCTTACCGAGAGCAGGTGAGCCGTTTCGGCTAAGGTATAGCCGCTGGCGAGAAACATTAAGAACTGACGTTCTTCGATAGAAAAGTTGCGAGTGGTGCAGTAATGGCAGATAGTTGCGGGCACGTTGTTGCGCAGCGCACGTTTTTGCAGGATGAGGACTAATTTTTTAGTCATTTCCTCAACGTCATCTTCCCGATAGATCAGTGGCAACATGTACAGGCAGGGCCGGAACATCAGCTTATCTTTATCGTTTCTGTTGCAGATGACAACCCGGTGTTGGCGGCGGGTATGGACCGGAATCTGATAGCAATCGGCGCTGAGCCAATCTTCATCCAGGGAAATAAACGCGATGTCAGCGCGATCGATATCCTCGACAGGCAAAAAGCAAATCTCCTGATGCCACTGATTTGCCAAATGGGAGATGATAATTTTTAGTCCATGTTCGAAGTGACTGTTTTCTTCCTTGATGGCGATACTTAACATTAAAGAGTTCCTGAACCGCTGGAGGGGTAAGGGAATGTTAAGCAAAATCATAAATATTCTAAATACATGTATCCCTAAATCTGGCGTTTCGTGGGCTGAGTTGTTACCAGGCGATTTCCTGGATACCCTTGAACAAGCAGAAAAAATCAACATTCGTTCACTTCGCCAGCAACTGAAACAAAAGGCATTGACTCAGCAGGCGCTGACCGTATAATTCACGCGTTTCATCTGCATGAAGTAATCACTTCGCAATGCGCCCTTAGCTCAGTTGGATAGAGCAACGGCCTTCTAAGCCGTAGGTCGTAGGTTCGAATCCTACAGGGCGTACCATTCAAAATCAGTCCCTATGCTCAGCTTCAACGTACCGTTACGCGCGGGACAATTTTCCTTTTTCCAGCCAACGTTCTACCTCATAAAGACTTTGTTGGATCTCCTCTCTGAGTGAAAAATCACCCAACGGCTGCTGTTCAAGTGCTGCACACATCGTGCTGGCTGAGCGCATTCCCATGCTGGCGCAGCTGCTTTTTAGCTGATGCGTCAGACGTTTTATCCGCTCATCGTCATGTGCTGCGCGGGCAGCGTCAATCTCATCTAATACAGGAAGAGTGTGTTGCTTAAAGAGCGCTAACCATTCGTGCACCTTTTGCCATCCCATAACCTGGATATCTCCAGCCAACTGCTGAAAATCTAACCGTTTATTGTCATTTTCTGATGCAAGCGGGGGAGTCGCACTACCATGCAGATAATGCGTAATAAGTCGACTGAGTTCATCCCGGGGGACTGGTTTTTGAATAATGCCAAGGAACAGGGTGCTGGTTCTTTGGCTTAGCGTTTCGTCGATGACGTGCGCGCTAAAGCCGATCAGGCTAAGTGCCGGATAGTCGTGGGCTAACTGCTGTGCCAGCGTGATCCCGTCGATATCAGGAAGATCGAAATCAACCAGAGCAGCATCGTAGCGTGTATCTTCCTGCAATATTTTTAGCGCCTCAGCGGCACTGCTGGCAGCAGTAACCTGTGCGCCATTGAGGATGAGCATTTCAGTACTGATACGTTGTGTAAGAGGATTATCCTCGATAAGCAATAAGCGTAAGCCCTGTAACGATATGGAACGTTGTGCGGGTTTCATGATGGGCATCGTGGTTGCCCGCAATGGCAGACGCAGTTGGAAACAGCTCCCGACGCCGGGCGTGCTGGTGACGCTCAGCTCTCCCTGCATTGCCTGGGCGAGACTGGCGCTGATGGTTAGTCCGAGCCCGGTTCCACCTCGTTTACTGCTTACCTGAACAAACGGCTGAAAAATATCGTGCTGGCGGGCAGGGTCAATTCCACATCCCGTATCTTCAACCTCGATGTACCAGTTTTTGCCCTCACATCGGCTATGCAGGATGATGTGTCCCCGATCGGTAAAGCGTAGTGCGTTGTTTAATAAATTAGTAATGATTTGTCGGATGCGGCGCGGATCGCCACGCAGGGAAGCGGGAACGTCATCGGCAAAATCCGCAACCAGCACGACCGGGCGACCAGCAACGCGGCTGTTCATGAGTTGAATCGTACTTTCCAGCAAGGGTTTGGGTTCAAAAGGCTCATCGCCTATTGCCACATTTTTTCCACCGGCTTCGATGGCGGAATAGTCCAGGATATCGTTGAGGATGGTCAGCAAAGACTCGCCCGAGTCGGTGATTGCGCGTAGATTTTCCCGATGTTGTGCCAGGACGGGATTGTCTGAGAGCAACTGCGCAGTGCCGAGGATACCATACAGCGGGGTGCGTATTTCATGGCTCATGGCGGCAAGAAACGCCGATTTTGCCTGGTTAGCTTTTTCAGCTTCTGCACGGGCCTGTCGGTGTTCAGATACCATAGAACGCAGCTCGGCGGTGCGAGCTTTAACCTGTGCGGCCAGATGTTCGCGATGGCTATTGAGGGCGTGAACGCTGCCGCGAAAGGCATCCATCAACCGCCCGATAGTATCCAGTTCACGAACGCCTGCGGTTTCCGGGAATGGGGAGTCAATATCCCCCTCCAGCAGACGCTGTAACGCCTGGGTTTGCTGTGCCAGTGGTCGAGTGACTGAGCGATAAACCACACGCCAAAGTATAAGAATCAGCAAACATAATGACACGCCACCTAACAGCAGCAGCAAGTGTTGCCCGCGCTGGCTGGTCTGTTTGAGATGCGCCAGTCCACTTTGATTACGCTGGCCGATGGTTTCCACCAACTGGCTGACTTCGCTACTGAAACGGGTAAATTGCTCGATATTATTCTGCGATAAGATCTGCAATTGGGTCGTGATGTCATTATCCTGGCGATACAGGGACAGCAGCTCAACATAACGGCTAATCGTATTGACGGTGTTGGCCACCTGAGTGCGCACCACGGGATCTTCAATACGTATTTGTCGGCGCTGAAGTACTCTGACGGCGGCATTCAGCTGGTTTTCCAGCGCAGCCAGGTTATTCTGCGCCTGGTTATTCCCCAGGTTCATGACCATTTGCTGCACGCGTAGCGCACTCAGGCGCAGTTCATTCATCTGGTTATAATATTCCAGATCGATATCGATGAGCCTGTCCAGCGCGTGTTCAGCGGCCTGCCCCTGATGGCTCTCAATCAAATCGTAAATGCTGGCCTGTGTCGCACCTGCCGACGTGGCGGCATTACTGGCCTGTCCGCGTGCCATTTCGGCAACGTCAGCGGTGGCCTCAATAATTTGCTGGCTGAGTTGTTGCTGTTGAGCGCGTAATTTCAGGCGTTCGCCAACCATCTCCCCCTGGTGGCTTAACGATCGGGCGATTTCTTTCTCCTGCTGTTCAATAGCAGAAGTATCAAAGCCCTGTTCACGAAGGGTTTTGAGTAATGTGGTTATTTTCAGGCTCTGGGCGGTTAACATTCTCCCCTGAGCCAGCCACATATTTTCATTGTCTGCGGTGGTCAGATTTTGTGCGGAAAACAGTTCCCAGGCGCTGGCTTCGCTGAGCTGGCGCGCCATATCCATGGTTGGAATTAGCGCCTGGGTATTGGCCTGCTCAACCTTGCTGACAAAACGCAGGTTATACCAGCCTGTCAGCGTACTGATGAGAGTCAGTGCCGCCATCAGCGCAAAGCCTATCCACAGTCGTTTAGTCAGAGATAAATTCACTGTCTGGTCGCCACAGTTTAAAAAGGTTGAGTCCAAAAGAGGAAAGCAACTAGGATAAAGCCTTATCAATGTTGAGGCTATCATGCGCGTATTGGTTTTCCTGTTAATCACGATTTTTCCCGGTTTGAGTCATGCGGCTGGAGCCGCATTGCTGCGCTGGCAGGATACGCAGCAGGCAGTCCCGGAACTGCAATCGGACGTTACTGCAAACAAAGTCTGGAAACTGTGCGCGCTGTATCCCAGCCTGAAAGACTCCTATTGGCTTTCAGTGAATTACGGCATGCTTGAGGCGGCGAGAAAATACGGAGTAAGTCTGAAGGTGTTAGAGGCGGGAGGGTATCGTCAGTTCTCCACGCAAAAAACACAAATCGCCCAGTGCCAGCAATGGGGAGCAGATGCCATATTGCTGGGTAGTAGCACGACGACCTTCCCGGATCTTTCCGCGCAGGTAGGCGCGTTGCCGGTCATTGAGGTAGTGAATGCGATACACGATCCGACGGTGAAAGCACGGGTTGGCGTTCCGTGGTTCCAGATGGGGTATCAGCCGGGCCGCTATCTGGTCAAGTGGAGCGGCGGCAAACCGTTAAAGGTTCTGCTATTGCCAGGACCTGATGACGCCGGAGGCAGTCGCGAAATGGTGGCAGGATTCCGTCAGGCGATTGCCGGTAGTCAGGTGCACATCGTGGATGTGGCGTTGGGGGATAATGATATTGAAGTTCAGCGCAACCTGTTGCAGGAGATGCTTGAGCGTCACCCGGAGGTCGATGTGGTTGCCGGTACGGCAATTGCTGCGGAAGCGGCGATGGGAGAGAAGCGGAATCCGGGGACGCCGCTAACCGTGGTCTCTTTTTACCTGTCGCATCAGGTATATCGCGGACTTAAACGCGAAAGAATCATTATGGCTGCTAGCGATCAGATGGTCTGGCAAGGTGAACTGGCGATTCAACAGGCGATCAGGGTGCTACAAGGGCAACCGGTACCGGAAAATATCAGTCCGCCGATCCTGGTGCTCACCCCGAAAAATGCCGACAGCCAGCATGTTCAGCGCTCGCTGTCTCCTGGCGGGTTCCGTCCGATTTATCTGTATCAGTACACGTCGGCCGCTAAAAAATAACCTTCGCCGTGCTGTGTCACCAGTAAATCAGCCCGTAGCTTGTGGCGCAAACGGCGGATCAATACATCCACGGTGCGTAAGTCTGGATTGTCTACCCGTCGTGCCGAAAGCATACGCAGTAAACGTTCGCGGCTGAGAATTTCCCCCGGATTGGTGACAAAGGCGACCAGCATTTCATACTCGGCGCGGGTGAGTTTGATCGTCTCATCGCCCAGCTCCAGGGTATGCCGGGAGACATTCAGACAGTATCCGGCAAACTGATAGCAGTTATCTTTGGTCTCCGGCTGTGCCTGGCGGGCAAGATCGATACGCCAGAGCAAATTTTTAACCCGAACCACCAGTTCACGTAGCTCCAGCGGCTTGGTGACATAATCATCAGCGCCCATTTCCAGGCCAACGATCCGGTCAATTTGATCGCTACGACCTGTCACCAGAATGATCCCCACCGTTGAGCGTTCGCGCAGGGCGCGGGTCAGCATTAAGCCATTTTCGTCCGGGAGGTTGATATCCAACAGAATGAGATCGACAGGATGTTGTGACATGATTTCACGCAGACCAGCTCCGCTGGCGGTAACAGAGACATGATAACCTTCCTGTTCAAAATAAGCCTGTAACCGTGCCTGGGTGACCGGTTCATCTTCAACAATGACAATGTGATGCGGCATCCTGATGGCGTTCTCTTTCTGTTCATATCTGTTCACATTGTGCCGTAAGCCATTCATCCTGACCAGTGTTACTGTTCACATTTGAGAAATAAGATCCTCTGTAACTAAACCATAAGATTACAGGGGCTATTATGCGGAAACTATGGAGGGCGCTGCTCAGACCGAGCGCACGTTGGTCAGTGTTGGCGCTGGTCGTTATCGGGATTGTGGTCGGTATTGCGCTGATCGTCTTGCCGCACGTTGGTATTAAATTAACCAGTTCTACCGAGTTTTGCGTGAGCTGCCACAGTATGCAGCCGGTTTACGAAGAATATAAACAGTTTGCACATTTTCAGAATGCCTCCGGGGTACGCGCAGAATGTCATGACTGCCACATTCCATCCGATATTCCAGGCATGGTGAAACGTAAGCTGGAGGCCAGCAACGATATTTACCAAACCTTTGTTGCCCACTCTATTGATACTCCAGAGAAATTCGAAGCCAAACGCGCTGAGCTGGCGGAGCGCGAATGGGCGCGAATGAAGGAGAACAACTCCGCGACCTGTCGTTCTTGTCATGACTATGATGCGATGGACCACGCTAAACAACATCCAGAAGCTGCGCGCCAGATGAAGATTGCGGCCAAGGACAACCAATCCTGTATCGACTGCCATAAAGGTATTGCACACCAGCTTCCCGATATGAGCAGCGGTTTCCGCAAGCAGTTTGATGAGTTACGCGCCAGGGCGAACGACGATGGTGAGACGCTCTACTCTCTGGACATCAAACCTATTTATGCCGCCAAAGGTGATAAAGAACCTGCAGGCTCACTGCTGCCCGCTTCTGAAGTGAAAGTGTTAAAGCGTGATGGTGACTGGCTGCAAATTGAAATTGTCGGCTGGACCGAGAGTAATGGGCGTCAGCGCGTGTTGGCGCAACTGCCGGGCAAGCGCATTTTTGTGGCTTCCATTCGTGGCGACATCCAGCAGCACGTGAAGACGCTGGAGCAAACCACCGTTGCGGAAACGAATACGCCATGGAGTAAATTGCAGGCCACTGCCTGGATGCAGAAGGGCGATATGGTCAACGACATCAAACCGATCTGGGCTTATGCCGACTCACTCTATAACGGAACCTGTAACCAATGCCACGGCGCACCAGAGAAAGAACACTTTGATGCTAACGGTTGGATTGGCACGTTGAACGGCATGATTGGATTTACCAGTCTGGATAAACGTGAAGAACGTACCTTGCTGAAATATCTGCAAATGAATGCCTCTGACACTACGGATAAGCCGCATGGCGATAAGGGAGAAAGCAATGAAAAATAACGATCTCTTTCAGGCATCGCGCCGACGTTTTTTGCTGCAACTGGGCGGCTTGACCGTAGCAGGTATGTTAGGGCCTTCGCTGCTCACGCCGCGTAGCGCTAATGCCGCAGAGGTGCAGGGGGCAGGCGTCAAAGAGGGGATTCTGACCGGTTCTCACTGGGGTGCCATTCGTGCCACCGTGGTTGACGGTCGTTTCATTGAAGCCAGGCCGTTCGAGCGCGATAAATACCCGTCAAAAATGATCGCCGGACTCCCGGATCACGTACACGGTGGAGCGCGTATTCGCTACCCGATGGTCCGCGTGGACTGGTTGCGTAAACGCCATCAGAGCGATACCTCGCAACGTGGAGATAACCGCTTTGTGCGCGTTTCGTGGGATGAAGCGCTGGATTTCTTCTATCAGGAGCTGGAGCGCATTCAGAAGACTTATGGTCCGAGCGCGCTGCTAACGGCCAGCGGCTGGCAATCGACCGGGATGTTCCACAATGCTTCCGGGATGCTGGCGCGTGCCATTGCGCTGCATGGCAACAGCGTGAGTACGGGGGGCGACTATTCCACCGGTGCCGCTCAGGTCATTCTGCCGCGTGTGGTGGGATCAATGGAGGTCTATGAGCAGCAGACCTCCTGGCCACTGGTACTCGAAAACAGCAAAACCATTGTGCTGTGGGGTTCTGATCTCATCAAAAACCAGCAGGCGAACTGGTGGTGTCCGGATCATGATGTCTACGAATACTACGAGCAACTGAAGGAAAAAGTGGCACGGGGCGAGATTTCGGTCATCAGCGTTGACCCGGTCGTCACCTCGACTCATGACTACCTGGGCCGCGACAAGGTTAAGCACATCGCCGTGAATCCGCAGGCTGATGTACCGCTACAGCTGGCGCTGGCACACACGCTGTATACCGAGAAGCTCTACGATAAGCATTTCCTCGAGAACTACTGCGTTGGGTTTGAGCAATTTCTGCCTTATCTGCTGGGAGAAAGTGACGGACAGCCTAAAGATGCCCAGTGGGCGGAAAAAATCTGCGGGATTGATGCTGAGACAATCCGTGAACTGGCACGGCAGATGGCGGGCGGCAGAACGCAAATTATTGCCGGCTGGTGCGTGCAGCGTATGCAGCACGGGGAACAGTGGGCGTGGATGATCGTGGTGCTGGCCTCAATGCTCGGGCAAATTGGCTTACCCGGGGGGGGATTTGGCTTTGGCTGGCACTACAACGGCGCGGGCACCCCAGGGCGTAAAGGCGTTATCCTGAGCGGATTTTCTGGTTCCACCACCGTTCCACCGGTACATGACAGCACCGATTATAAGGGCTACAGCAGTACCATCCCGATCGCGCGTTTTATCGATGCGATTCTGGAGCCGGGCAAGAGCATTAACTGGAACGGTAAAACCGTCAAACTGCCACCGTTGAAGATGTGCGTTTTTGCCGGGACCAACCCGTTCCATCGTCACCAGCAGATCAACCGTATTATTGAGGGCTGGCGTAAGCTGGAAACCGTTATCGCCATCGACAATCAGTGGACGTCGACCTGTCGATTCGCCGATATCGTATTGCCGGCGACGACCCAGTTTGAACGTAACGATCTTGACCAGTATGGCAACCACTCCAACCGCGGCATTATCGCTATGAAGCAGCTGGTGCAGCCGCAGTTTGAAGCGCGTAATGATTTCGATATTTTCCGCGATCTTTGCCGCCGCTTTAACCGTGAAGAAGCGTTCACAGAAGGGCTGGATGAGATGGGCTGGTTGAAGCGCATCTGGCAGGAAGGAAGCCAGCAAGGGAAGGGACGCGGTGTTCATCTTCCGGCTTTCGACGTTTTCTGGAATCAGCAAGAGTACGTTGAATTCGAACATCCGCAGATGTTTGTCCGCCATCAGGCCTTCCGCGAAGATCCTGACCTTGAACCTCTGGGGACGCCGAGCGGTTTGATCGAGATCTATTCGAAAACTATTGCCGATATGCAATATGACGATTGCCAGGGGCATCCAATGTGGTTTGAGAAAATCGAACGTTCACACGGTGGGCCTGGATCGCAACGTTGGCCGCTGCATCTGCAATCCGTCCACCCGGATTTCCGTCTGCATTCACAGCTCTGCGAGTCCGAAGCGCTGCGTAAGCATTACGCGGTAGGTGGCAAAGAGCCGGTGTTTATTAATCCGCAGGATGCCAGCGCCAGGGGGATCCGCAACGGCGATATAGTTCGTGTATTTAACGCGCGTGGACAAGTGCTGGCCGGCGCGGTTGTCTCCGATCTCTACTCGCCGGGCGTGGCGCGCATCCATGAAGGTGCCTGGTACGATCCTGATAACGGTGGAGAAATCGGAGCGCTGTGTAAATATGGCAATCCGAACGTGTTAACCCTGGATATCGGCACGTCTCAGCTGGCGCAGGCGACCAGTGCGCATACTACGCTGGTGGAAATTGAGAAATATGCCGGTAAGGTGGATAACGTGACGGCGTTCAGCGGCCCGATAAAAATGGTGGCGCAGTGTGAATATGTCCCGGTGGAGAAGGTGACGTCATGATGAAACACACCTCCCTGACGACAGAACAGATGGCCTGTGTTTATGCATGGTTGGCGCAAATGTTTTCCCGGGAGCGCGACGGTGAGGGATTAGCGCAATTGCAGTCCAGCGAAATGGCTGAGTGGTTTACCGTGCTCAAAGGTGAGCCGTTGCTTGAGGCGGATGTTCTTTTTCTGGAAGCGAAAATTGCCGCGCTCAAGGTACGTGAAGACGCTACCCTGGAACTGGCGGCTGATTTTTGCGGCCTGTTCCTGATGTCGGATAAACACGCCGCGTTACCCTATGCGTCGGCTCATCTTGAAGAAGGGCCAAACTACGGGATCATTAAACAACTGTTATCTGATGCGGGCATGCAGGTAAGCGATACGTTTAGCGAATCAGCCGATCATCTGGCGATTTTTATCGAACTGCTGAGCCATCTGCATTTTTCTCTTGGTGAGCCAGGGGTTAGCCGTCAGCGTATTGATGCGTTGCGCAGAGAAACGCTGGCGGGGCTGTTACGCTGGTTACCGGAGTTCACCACTAAATGCCGCAGATATGATGACTTTGGTTTCTACGGTGCGTTGAGCCAGCTGCTGCTGGCATTTGTCAGGCTGGATCATCAGAACTGAGTGATGGCCTGAGCCACAGAAAAACGGGAGCACATTCGCTCCCGTTTTAACCCTATCACCGCACAACCAGCACCGGGCATTTCGCGTGGCGGACTACGGCTGCCGCCGTTGACCCCAGCAAATACGTGCTAAAACCGGGCTTATGTGAGGCAATCACAATAAGCTCGGCGTCCACCGCCTCCGCCAGCTTGAGGATCTGATCCTTCGGTGGGCCGTAAACTACGTGGGTCTGAGTCCTGCCGGCAGGAATATTGAACTGCTTAATAATCTCTTCGAGTTTTTCGCTGGCCTTGGCCTGCAGACCACTTCTGTCCGGAAATTCGGTAGAGTAGGCCAGCCCCAGCGAGGCATAGAACGGAACGGTAGGAATAACGGCTAAAAAGTGGACCTTCGCGGTTTTGGCATGCGCCTGGACCTGCGGCACAACATGACGAGTAAGATCGGCTTCAGAGATATCAATGGGCACCAGAATTGAGCGATACATATTCACTACCTCCTGTTTGTTTTACCTCTATCCCAGAGTGTAGCGAAAGTTGTTTCTGTATAATAAGTGACCAGATCAAGGATGTGTGCATCAGTGCGCGTCATTAAGCAGTATGTACTGTAAGCCTATCTTGAATGTATTTCTGAGCAAAACCAAAAGAGATGTCCCCTCGTTAATGCTTGCCATCTCGAAATAGAAAAGGGTGCTTTTTTATATTCTTCATTGTATATTTAATTATATAACGATGGCCGTTAAGGGGGTAATTTCAACAGCGTCATGAACTCCGTAATTTTTTATTCTGACATCATCTTGCTTTACAGATGTATAAACTTGGTAAGTGGTTTAAAAATCTGTTTTTAAAGAAAAAACAATAATTACATTTCGTTCTCACTAATTATGCGAGCCTCTTCAAACTTACCCATTTGCTGATTCTCATTTCTCTCCGCGCTTGATGAATATCAATAAATAGCTGCTTTAGGATATTTATTGTCTACCTCTAAAAGGGTATTCGTCTGATGGAATTAAAAGATGAGAAAAATAAATAAAACTATCCTATGGACGATGCTGCTGTGCATTGTTCTTGGTGCAGTTATTGTTTTGGCGGGGCAATGGACATTACATAAAACCTCGAGTACAGAATTCTGTTTGTCTTGCCATACGATGCAGGCGCCCTACGAAGAATATACAGGCTCGGTTCACTTCCAGAATCAGAAAGGCATTCGCGCAGAGTGCGCGGACTGTCATATCCCGGAGGGCGGTTTGGATTTTCTGGTGGCTAAGCTGCGGGCCTCAAAAGATGTTTATCATCAGTTCATAACCAAAAAAATCGATACCCCGGAAAAATTTGAAGAACACCGTCTGGAGATGGCGCAAACCGTTTGGGCACAGCTCAAGGCTAATGATTCTGCGACCTGCCGTAGCTGCCACAGTATGGACGCCATGGATCTTGCCGCACAAAGCGCGGATGCTCAGAAGATGCACAAAATGGGCATCGCGGAAAAGCAAACCTGTATTGATTGCCATAAAGGCGTCGCCCATTTCCCACCTGAAATAAAAATGGATGACAGTGCGCTTAAAGGGCTTGAAGCGCAGTCAGCCTCCACCCCAGCTTCAGCAACTGAACTTTATGCTGTGAGCAACACCGCGTTGGGCGATCTGGGAACTGTTTACCCGGCAACTAAAATGCAGGTCCTGAAAACAACGGACAACGCGCGACTGGTCGAGATTCGCGGTAGCCAGATGCAAGGAAGTGAACAGGTTATTTACTACGCAGCAGGGCAGCGTTTGATTCTTGCCAGCCTGAGTGAAAAAGGTCAACAGTCGCTGAAGATCCTCTCCGACTGGAAAAAAGATGACTACGGCAATGCGTGGCGAGATGTCGTGCTGCAGGGCGAATGGAGCGGTTCCGCACTCGCCAGCCGTGAACCTATGTGGGATTACGCGCGCAAACTCGACAATGTTTACTGCGCGGGCTGTCATGCGCCAATTCCGGCGAATCACTTCACGCTCAACGCCTGGCCTTCAGTAGCCAAAGGGATGGGGGCTCGCACCAATATCAGTGAAACCGAACTGGATATCCTGAGCCGTTACTTCCAGTACAACGCTAAAGACATGAATAAATAAGCGATCAATCAGGAGAAATCATGAAACTCACAAGACGTGACTTTATTAAGACGGCTGGCGCGGCAACCGGGACAATGGCGATTTCTTCGGTGATCCCAATGCCAGCCTGGGCCGAAGGCCAGAATGGCGGGGCAATCCTGACGGCAGCACGTTGGGGTGCGGTATACGTGGAAGTAAAAGACGGAAAAGTGGTTTCCTCAAAAGGTGCGTTGCCGAAAACGGTGCCGAACTCATTACAGCAAACCGCGCCAGATCAGGTTCATACCAATATCCGCGTTAAGTATCCGATGGTGCGCAAAAGCTATCTGGAAAACCCGGGTAAAGCGGATGGCAAACGCGGTAACGATCCTTTCGTGCGGGTTAGCTGGGAGCAAGCGCTGAAGCTCATTCATGAACAGCACAGCCGGATCCGCAGCAGCTATGGTCCCGCTTCGATATTTGCCGGTTCTTATGGCTGGCGATCCAGCGGCGTTCTGCATAAGGCGCAAACCTTACTGCAACGCTATATGAGCATGGCCGGTGGCTACGCCGGGCATACCGGAGATTATTCAACCGGTGCCGCGCAGGTGATCATGCCATACGTTGTGGGATCGGTTGAGGTTTATGAGCAGCAAACCACCTGGCCGATGGTGCTTGAGCACAGTCAGGTCGTGGTGCTGTGGGGGATGAATCCGCTCAACACCCTTAAGATTGCCTGGAGCAGCACGGATGAACAAGGGATTGAATACTTTAATCTGCTGAAGAAATCAGGGAAAAGCGTCATCGCCATCGATCCGATGCGTTCTGAAACTATCGAGTTCTTTGGTGATAACGCGACCTGGATTGCGCCACATATGGGGACCGATGTGGCAATGATGTTAGGGATAGCCCATACGCTGGTGAAGAAAAACCTTCACGACAAAGCCTTCCTGGAAAAATACACCACCGGATATCCGCAGTTTGAAGAGTACCTGCTCGGCAAGAGCGATAAAGTAGAGAAAACCGCCGAGTGGGCATCTGGCGTGTGTGGCGTGCCTGCTGAGCAACTGGAAAAGCTGGCGGAAATTTTCTCCAGCAACAAAACCATGCTCATGGCAGGTTGGGGGATTCAGCGCCAGCAATACGGTGAGCAAAAACACTGGATGCTGGTGACTCTGGCGGCGATGCTGGGGCAAATTGGTACCGAAGGCGGCGGCTTCGGGTTCTCTTATCACTATTCCAACGGCGGTAACCCAACGCGCACCGGTGGGGTCTTACCGGCGATCTCCGCCAAAATTGAGGGTGGGTCATCGGCAGGTAATGACTGGGCGGTTTCCGATGCGGTGACCAGCCTGCCGGTAGCGCGAATTGTCGAGGCGCTGGAAAACCCAGGCGGCAAATATCAACATAACGGTAAAGAGCAAACCTTCCCGGATATCAAAATGATCTGGTGGGCGGGCGGCGCTAACTTTACCCATCATCAGGATACCAACCGCTTAATCAAAGCCTGGCAGAAGCCTGAACTGGTTGTCATCTCTGAATGCTACTGGACCGCTGCGGCCAAACACGCCGATATTGTTCTGCCAATCACCACCTCGTTTGAGCGTAACGATCTGACCATGACCGGTGATTACAGTAACCAACACCTGGTGCCGATGAAGCAGGTCATCGCGCCGCAGTTTGAAGCGCGTAGTGATTTTGACGTCTTTGCCGATCTGGCTGAGATGCTCAAGCCGGGGGGGAAAGCTGTCTACACCGAAGGCAAAGACGAAATGGCGTGGCTGAAGCAGTTCTATGACGTCGCGCAAAAAGCCGCCCGCGCCCAGCGTGTCGCCATGCCTCAGTTCAACGCGTTCTGGCAGCAGAATAAACTGATCGAAATGCGTGAGAATGAAAAGAATAACAAATATGTGCGCTACGCGGATTTCCGCAGCGATCCGGTGATGAACGCACTCGGAACGCCGAGCGGCAAGATAGAAATCTACTCGAAAACGATTGAAGGCTATCAGTATAAAGACTGTCCGCCGCATGCGTCCTGGATTGAACCGGATGAATGGAAAGGAACTGCGGATAAAGATCAGCTGCAGCTACTGACGGCGCACCCGGCACATCGTCTGCATAGCCAGCTGAACTACGCGTCGCTGCGTAAAGAATACGCGATTGCCAATCGTGAACCGGTGACGATTCATCCGGATGACGCAAAAGCCAGAGGGATTGCCGAGGGCGATCTGGTCCGCGTATGGAATGCTCGCGGACAGGTTCTGGTTGGGGCGCATGTCAGCGACGGCATCAAACCGGGCATCATCTGTATTCATGAAGGTGCATGGCCGGATATTGAAAACGGTATCTGTAAAAATGGCGGCGCGAACGTGCTGACGGCGGATATCCCGACTTCAAGACTGGCGAATGGTTGTGCCGGGAATACCAGCCTGGTATATGCAGAAAAATACACCGGTGAAGCGCCAAAACTCACCGTCTTTGATGAACCAGCAATTGTCACCATGTAATGATGACTGATAAACGGGGGCCGTAAGGCTCCCGTTTTTTTATGCTGTTTGGGCAACGTTTTACTGTTGTTACTCAGCCAGCACTATCACATCTCCCGTTGCCGGGGCGTCAGTTCGCGGTAGCCACAATCGCCCCCACGAACCGGTACAATGACAGCCGAGCAGTTTTTCGGGGTGTTGTTGCTGAATAAATTGTCGGGTCCGCCATAGCTTAGCGGGGGAGGCTGCACGTAAATGAAACCCACCGACGAGGGCATAAATTTTGTTAACCCCGGTGATTTTCTGGCAATGGCGTACGATGTTCTCTATTCCCCGATGCCCGCAACCAGTAATGATGACTAACCCGCGTGCAGATTTATAGATCAATACACCTTCGTCACTGATGTAATCTGGCTGGAGTGTTTTCTCGCTAATCACGCCATAGGACTGTGGTGTGCGGACGCTAATTTCTCCGGACCACAAAAAGCGATCGCTGATAGCCAGCGGCTCGCGGGTGTATTCCATGATGAATCGAGAGTAGTTGTTATCTCGCGAGAGTTTTTTAATTTTTCGTGGTATTCCCGCAACCGTTATCGATGCGTAACGCTCGCAGGCCAGTTGAGGATGGCAAATGATACGGCTGTTATCCGCAAGCCACGGCACGCCGCCGCAGTGATCATAATGACCGTGCGAAAGTACTACGGCGGTTAATTGGGTCAGGTCTACGCCCATTTGTGCAGCGTTATGCATGAAGCTGCCATCCGGCCCGGTATCAAACAATATTGTGGTTGTTTCATCCTGAACTAACAGACTTAATCCAGGCTTGGCCAGTAATGTTTTTCCAGCGCCAGCAGCATGTCGGTTTTCAAGCAGCACCGTGAGGGTTAAAGCCATGCCTGACTCCCGTATTAAAACGGCATATTGTAATGCATCGGTTTTGAGAGCGCTGTGATCTCAGCGCTCTTTAACGTTATCCGTCATTCACGCACAATTTTGCCTGCGTTTCCTGCATCGCTGTCATTCCAGCTACCGTGACCATTTGTTTTAATCGTATAGGTGGCATAGCCGACACGGAAGGTCATCGTATCCTTATAGGTATTTACGTCACGCACTTCATTACCATTGACGTAAACGCCGGAATCTTCGACGTGAATATCAACGCTGCGTTGACCATTGGCAAATTTGGCTACGTAATTTCCGCTGAATTTGCCATCAATACCGGCATTATCGTGGTTATCCCGGTCTGCGGTATTTTGCTGTTTTTCACCATGATGATGACGATTCTGCTGGCCGTTGCTGTTCTCAATAAAGCCATGATCGCGGTTCCACTGATAGGATTTATTCACATCGCAGCCATTGAGTTCACTCATCTGCGTACAACCTGAACGTTCATACTTTTTCTGCATTGCCGGGGTAATTGCACATGCTGTTGTGGCAGTTGTCAGACCAAGGACCAGGAGGGTTAACAGACGTTTATTCATTTTTTTACTCACTATCATCATTAAATTTATTTATAGGAATGCGAACTTTTGGATTGTCATGTTTACGACGACGGCAGTCTCCCATTAAATATTAATGAAGCATACCAGGGGGAATCCTAATTTATAATTAGGGTGGGGTGATCAATGCTGTAATACGCAACATAATAAGCTGTTTATTTACTTATTTTATACAATCCGGGTAGAGAGCTAAGATGTATTTACTTTTAGAAGAAGGATTTAATGAATTATTAATATTGACATTAACGATGAAGTGGGACGCGGGCTTGTATATAAACAGGCCCGCGTGGGGAGAGTAGTCCACAATATTCAAACTTCGCGTATTTATGGATGTCGTTGTCAATATAGTTCGTCTTTACCCCTGAGTGGAGATCTGCGCGCGGTGCTGCTCGGCCTGTACCTCATGAGCAAATGAATGGCCGTTGTTTACCGATTGGTGAACAACCATCGCTTTTTCATGTTCATTCATTTGTGAAAATGATTTCGCATTGGTTGATGTTGACGATGAATTATTTGCTTGCGCGGCATGTGCTTGTGCCATTTGTTGATGTGCAGGGGCATCGCTGTTATTCATCATTTCATGAGCCATTACGGCCTGCTGATGCATTTTGGGTGTTTCTGCCGCATTAACGCCAGCTGAAATAAAAAACGCGATAGCTAAAAAAGAGGACATCTTATTCATCATATTTCTCCTGTTTGGGTTTACGGAAGAAAGTATAATTAATAGGGGCTGTCAGTGGCGTGACAGGATTATGACGGTTGTGTCAGACAACAGGTGATGACGGGTATAAGCGTCATCACCATAAATTACATCGCGTGCTTGGGCAGCGTCAGAATAAAGCGAGTGGCATGAGGGTCGGAAGTCACCGAGACTTTTCCTTGATGGGCAGTCACAATTGATTTCACAATCGCCAGACCAATGCCGCTGCCTTCGCCCTTACGCTGTCGTGAAGGGTCTACCCGATAAAATCGGTCAAAGAGTCGCGGAAGATGTTGCGGGGGAATGGGGTTTCCGGGATTCTCAACGACTATCTGCACCTGGCCATCCGCCTCTTTCACCCGCACGGTTACCGACTCGCCTTTTGGCGTATAGCGCATGGCATTTGACAGCAGATTACTCATTGCCCGGCGTAACATTAATGGGTCGCCTGAAACCCAGCATGCGCGTCCTTCAAACCGTAAACCAACCTCACGCTCTTCAGCCCAGGCTTCGAAAAAGTCGAACACTTTACCGACCTCATCAGCCAGATTGAGCGCTTTTTTTTCTGGGATCAGCTGATTGTTATCCGCCTGCGCCAGAAACAGCATATCACTCACCATCTTCGACATACGGCCAAACTCTTCGAGATTGGAATACAGCACATCTTCCAGCTCTTTTTGGCTGCGGGTCTGGCTGAGCGCAATCTCCGTTTGAGTGACGAGGTTAGTTATTGGCGTGCGGATCTCATGGGCAATATCCGCCGAGAAGTTCGACTGGCGTTTAAATACGTCCTCGATGCGTTCGATCATGTGATTAAACGAACTCACCAGCTGTTCCAGTTCAATAGGAACAGCTTGCGGATCGAGGCGTACATCGAGATCTTTCGAGGTGATATTTTGGATGCGACGACTGACGTTACGAATCGGTTCATGACCTTTGTATACGGCGAACAACACGATAAAAACAATCATCATGCTAATCAGCGATGCTGTCATAATCAGCTTGTTTTTCAGATCGTTAATATAGTGCAGATGAAAGTCGATCGATAATGCCAGATACAGCGTATACGCTGGTTTTCCATCGGCAAGTTGTCCTACCGGCAGGCGAATCATTCGCCAGTTAGACGATGTTTTCTGTCCGTGGATATGTTTGGAGGTTTGCAGTGTGGGGCCTGAGATAATAAAAACATCGCTGGCATGAGCATTTTTATCGGGCCTTGCACTGGCGATAAACTGCCGAAGATCCGGCGCATTGGGCGAATGGAAAATGGCCTTCTGGTTGCTATCTTCCAGAGAAATAATGACGTTCGAATAACCCGCCACCACATTTTTTAGCGTTTCCAGGCGGCGTGATTCTGGCTCGTTGGGTTGGTTAATAATCCTCTCCAGCGTGGCGCTAATCTCTTGTAAATCGTTGATGTCCTGCTCGGCGAAGTGGACTTTCACGGAGTGGATCATTATCCATGCAAAGGCGAAAAATGAAGCAATTGTCGCCAGACTGATAAAAAAGGTCAGTCGTGTCGCCAGTGAAAAAGGGCGCCGCCATCGTTTACTGGTCATCAGGAACCTCAAGCATATATCCCACACCGCGCACGGTCTGAATCAGTTTCGGCTCAAAATCGTTATCAATTTTGGCGCGCAGACGCTTAACAGCGACGTCGATAGCATTAGTATCGCTGTCAAAATTCATATCCCAGACCTGGGAGGCGATCAGTGAGCGGGGTAAAACTTCCCCCTGATGGCGCAGGAAAAACTCAAGCAGCGTAAACTCTTTGCTGGTCAGGGTGATGCGCGTACCGCTGCGGGTGACTTTCCTGCTGACCAGATCGACCATTAAATCCGCGACCTGAAATTGGCTTTCGACAATCACCGCAGCGCCCCGGCGCAGCAGCGTTCTGACCCGTGCCAGCAGTTCGGCGAAGGCAAACGGTTTAACCAGGTAATCATCAGCACCCAATTCCAGACCTTTAACCCGATGCTCAATGGTACCCAGTGCGGTGAGGAGAAGAATGGGCATTCCTTTGTTGGCGGAACGCAGCATCCGCACGATATCCCAGCCGTTTACATCCGGCAGCATGATGTCGAGTATGAGCAGGTCGTAATCGCCGGTCATCGCCAGGTGATACCCGTTCAGGCCGTTATCCGCTAAATCCACGACAAAACCCGCTTCCGTCAGGCCTTTTGTCAGGTATTCACCGGTTTTTTTCTCATCTTCGACTATCAAAACCTTCATCGCATTCTCCTTCTCGCACTGGTTGTGCGGACTTTCAATTCTAGGGAAGCGGGATCGGATAGCAATCTGTTATTAGGAAAATGACAGTTTTGTCATTTTCCTGTCACCGGTTAAACAGAGTCACTTCGTTAAAGTACAAGACTATAAATTCCTACTTATTTTAGGGACATCAGTCCGGTCAGGACGAGAAGAACTATGAGCAAATTTAAGCTTCTTACTCTCAGCGCTATATTCGTGCTCGCTGGTTGTTCATTGGCGCCGGACTATCAGCGCCCGGCTTTGCCGGTGCCACAGCAATTTTCTTTAAGCCAGAATTCCCTGGTGTCGGCGCCTGGCGAATACCAGGACACGGGGTGGCGAACCTTTTTTGTTGACGACCAGGTGAAGGCGTTGATTGGTGAGGCGCTGATCAATAACCGCGATTTACGCATGGCGACGCTGAAGGTTCAGGAAGCGCGAGCGCAGTATGGCGTCACGGACGCTGACCGTTATCCGCAAATCACGGCAGGCTCCAGCGGTACCTACAGCGGTAAATTAAAAGGTGATAGCAGCACCGATCGTGAATTCGAAGCTGGACTCAATCTTAGTTTCGACCTGGATTTCTTTGGGCGACTTAAAAATATGAGTGAAGCCGAACGGCAGAACTTCTTCGCCAGCGAAGAGGCGCGTCGGGCGGTGCATATCTTATTAATTTCCAACGTGTCGCAAAGTTATTTCAACCAGCGCCTGGCTTACGCGCAGTTGCAAGTTGCCGAAGAAACGCTGCAAAACTATCAGCGCTCTTACGCTTTTGTAGAGAAGCAACTGATAACCGGTAGCACCAACGTACTGGCGTTGGAACAAGCGCGCGGTGTGATTGAAAGTACGCGTAGCGAAATTGCCAAGCGTAAAGGTGAGTTGGCACAGGCCAATAACGCGCTGCAACTGTTGCTGGGTACATACGGGAAATTACCCGATGACCAGGCGCGCAGCCGTGGGGATCTTAAACCGGTAACGCTGCCGCCATCGCTTTCATCGCAAATACTGTTGCAGCGCCCGGATATTATGGAAGCTGAGCACGGATTATTGGCGGCAAATGCCAATATCGGTGCTGCGCGGGCGGCATTTTTTCCGTCGATAACGTTGACCAGTTCCGTGTCCAGTAGCAGTAGCGATCTTTCCAATTTATTTAATGCCTCCAGCGGCATGTGGAATTTTGTCCCCAAAATAGAGCTTCCAATCTTCAACGCCGGACGTAATCAGTCCAATCTCGACCTGGCAGAAATTCGCCAGCAACAGTCAGTAGTGAATTACGAACAAAAAATTCAGAACGCGTTTAAAGAAGTGGCGGATGCACTGGTGTTGCGCCAAAGCATTGCCGATCAAATTAGCGGGCAGCAGCGTTACCTGGATTCATTGCAAATCACACTACAGCGCGCCAGAGCGCTTTATCAGAATGGTGCAGTTAGCTATATCGAAGTATTAGACGCAGAACGTTCTTTATTCGCTACGCGGCAATCGCTGCTCGATCTTAATTACGCCCAACAGGTTAATGAAATTAAACTGTTTGCTGCCTTAGGCGGCGGTTGGGTGGAGTAATCCTTAATATTAACTTTTCAGGAGCATGATGTATGAATACTACCGCCAAAGCCGTACTGTTTAGCCTTTTCTCTGTGGTTATGTTTAACGCCCAGGCCAATGAAAATCAGCATGGCGAGATGATGAATATGCAGCCAGCGGCTCAACAGGAACAACTCATTAGTGCTACCGGGGTGATTGAAGCTGTTGATATGGAGAGTAAAAAAATCACGATCAAACATGACCCTATTCCAGCGGTGAACTGGCCGGCCATGACGATGCGCTTTACGCTGGTTGCTGATACGAAGGCTGATGATATTAAGCCTGGCGATAAGGTCGCGTTTACGTTTGTTCAGCAGGGAAATCTCTCTGTGTTACGCGATATTCACATCAGTAAATAACGTTCTCGCTGGTCTCTTTTATTCTTGCCCGGGTTTTTGCGAACGCGGGCGAGACTATCGCGCAATGGAAATCACTATGGCGTCTTTAAATATTAAAAATACCGCACTTATTCTCGGTAGCATGATTGCCGGCGGGATTATTTCTGTCGGTGTTTATACTTATTATTCATCGGCAAAAATATTGTCTGTAGCCGGGCCAGTTCAGCAAAAAGAAGCCAGAAAAGTGTTGTTCTGGTATGACCCCATGTATCCGAACACGCGCTTTGATAAACCGGGTAAATCGCCGTTTATGGATATGGATCTGATCCCGAAATATGCCGATGAAGAGACCGCGAACGCGTCATCACCAGGCGTGCGCATCGATCCTACACAGACCCAGAACCTGGGGCTGAAAACAGAGCCAGTGCGTCGTGGACCACTGCACTACGCGCAAACTTTCCCGGCCAACGTTAGTTATAACGAATACCAGTTTGTTATTGTTCAGGCACGTTCTGCGGGCTTTATCGAGAAGGTTTACCCGCTGACAGTGGGGGACAAAATTAAGCAGGGTTCGCCGCTGATCGACCTGACTATTCCTGATTGGGTTGAGGCGCAGAGTGAATATTTATTGCTGCGGGAAACGGGAGGTAGCGCGACGCAGGTGGAAGGGATTCTGGAGAGATTACGTCTGGCTGGAATGCCTGAAGCGGATATTCAGCGCTTAAAATCGACGCGTAAAATTCAGACCCGCTTTACCCTGAAAGCCCCTATCGATGGGGTGATCACCGCATTCGATTTGCGTACCGGTATGAACATTTCTAAAGACAATGTGGTCGCGAAAATTCAGGGTATGGACCCGGTATGGGTCAGCGCGTCGGTTCCGGAATCAATCGCCTGGCTGATTAAAGATGCCTCGCAATTTACCATCACCGTGCCCGCCTGGCCGGATAAGCCTTTCACCATCAGCAAGTGGAGTATCTTACCAAGCGTTGATGCGACCACGCGGACGTTGCAAATCCGTTTGCAGGTTGATAACCCCGATGAGGCGCTCAAGCCTGGGATGAATGCTTACCTGCAACTGAAAACACAAAGCGAGCCAATGCTGCTGATCCCGTCTAAAGCACTGATTGATACGGGTACCGAGCAGCGGGTCATCACCGTTGATAACGAAGGCCGATTTGTGCCGAAACAGGTTGCGGTATTCCATGAATCCCAGGGGCTGACGGCTATCCGCTCCGGCCTGACCGAAGGCGAAAAAGTGGTGTCCAGTGGCCTGTTCCTGATTGATTCTGAAGCGAATATCTCTGGCGCACTGGACCGTATGCGCGCCCAGAACAGTAAGGCGCAAGACGCAGCCGCCATGCCAGCCCAGGCGACCCATTCACACTGAGGACATGATAAATGATTGAATGGATTATCCGTCGTTCGGTGGCAAACCGTTTTCTGGTGATGATGGGGGCGCTGTTTCTTAGCGTCTGGGGAACCTGGACCATCATCAATACGCCGGTTGATGCGCTGCCCGATCTCTCTGATGTTCAGGTGATCGTCAAAACCAGCTATCCGGGGCAGGCGCCGCAAATTGTTGAAAATCAGGTGACCTACCCGCTGACCACCACCATGCTGTCGGTACCCGGCGCGAAAACCGTGCGCGGTTTCTCGCAGTTTGGTGATTCCTACGTGTACGTCATTTTCGAAGATGGTACCGATCCTTACTGGGCGCGCTCGCGCGTACTGGAGTATCTCAACCAGGTTCAGGGAAAATTACCGGCTGGCGTTAGCGCGGAAATGGGACCGGACGCCACGGGCGTCGGCTGGATATTTGAGTACGCGCTGGTGGATCGCAGTGGGAAACATGATCTGGCGGAATTACGCTCTCTTCAGGACTGGTTTTTAAAGTATGAGTTAAAAACGATTCCTAACGTGGCGGAGGTCGCCTCGGTAGGCGGCGTGGTTAAACAGTATCAGGTCGTTATCGATCCGATGAAGCTGACGCAATATGGCATCAGCCTGGCGGACGTGAAATCGGCGCTGGATACGTCGAATCAGGAAGCGGGCGGCTCATCTGTTGAGATGGCTGAAGCGGAATATATGGTCCGCGCCAGTGGATATCTGCAAACGCTCGATGATTTTAATAACATCGTCCTGAAAACAGGGGCCGACGGTGTACCTGTTTACCTGCGCGATGTGGCGCGCGTACAGATTGGGCCGGAAATGCGCCGTGGGATCGCCGAACTGAATGGCGAAGGCGAAGTCGCGGGCGGGGTGGTTATCCTGCGTTCCGGTAAAAATGCACGTGAGGTGATCTCTGCCGTTAAAGCCAAGCTTGATACGCTGAAAAGCAGCCTGCCGGAAGGCGTAGAGGTAGTTACAACATACGATCGCAGTCAGCTCATCGATCGTGCGATTGATAACCTCAGCTACAAGCTGCTGGAAGAGTTTATCGTCGTGGCGCTGGTGTGCGCGCTGTTCCTGTGGCATCTGCGTTCGGCGCTGGTGGCGATTATTTCCCTGCCGCTGGGGCTGTGTATCGCGTTTATCGTGATGCATTTCCAGGGGTTGAACGCCAACATCATGTCGCTAGGGGGAATTGCCATTGCCGTCGGGGCGATGGTTGATGCCGCAATCGTGATGATTGAAAACGCCCATAAGCGGCTGGAAGAGTGGGGGCATCATCATCCGAATGAAAAGCTCGATAACGCAACGCGCTGGAAGGTTATTACTGACGCCTCGGTAGAAGTCGGCCCGGCATTGTTCATCAGCCTGTTGATCATCACGTTGTCGTTTATCCCCATTTTCACGCTTGAGGGGCAAGAAGGGCGACTGTTTGGCCCGCTGGCGTTCACCAAAACGTATGCCATGGCAGGCGCGGCATTTCTGGCGATTGTGGTTATTCCGATCCTGATGGGATTCTGGATCCGTGGAAAAATACCGGCCGAAAGCAGCAACCCGCTTAACCGTTTCCTGATCCGTATTTACCATCCGTTGTTGCTGAAGGTGTTGCACTGGCCCAAGACCACCATTCTGGTGGCGGTGCTTTCAATACTGACGGTTGTCTACCCGCTGAATAAAGTCGGTGGTGAATTCCTGCCGCAGATTAACGAAGGTGATCTGCTGTATATGCCTTCGACATTGCCGGGGATCTCAGCGGCGCAGGCAGCGGACATGCTGCAAAAAACCGACAAGCTGATCATGACCGTTCCTGAAGTGGCACGCGTGTTTGGTAAAACCGGTAAGGCAGAAACCGCAACAGACTCCGCGCCGCTGGAAATGGTTGAAACGACGATCCAACTGAAGCCGCAGGACCAGTGGCGTCCGGGGATGACGATGGACAAAATCATCGCCGAGCTGGACAAAACCGTACGCTTGCCGGGGTTGGCGAATCTGTGGGTTCCGCCGATTCGTAACCGTATCGACATGCTCTCTACGGGGATCAAAAGCCCAATTGGCATTAAGGTGTCGGGTAATGTTCTGGCAGATATCGACGCCACGGCGGAGCAAATTGAAGAGGTGGCCAGAACCGTGCCGGGTGTCTCTTCGGCGCTGGCCGAGCGTCTGGTGGGCGGACGCTATCTCAACGTAGATATCAATCGTGAAAAAGCGGCCCGGTACGGCATGACTGTAGGTGCTGTGCAGCTGTTTGTCACTTCAGCGGTAGGAGGGGCAATGGTGGGCGAAACGGTGGAAGGGATTGCACGCTATCCTATCAACCTGCGCTATGCGCAGAGCTATCGTGATAGCCCGGAAGCATTGCGTAATCTGCCGATTCTGACGCCCATGAAACAGCAAATTACGCTGGCGGATGTCGCCGATGTGACGGTGGTTTCGGGGCCTTCGATGCTGAAAACCGAAGATGCGCGACCAACCAGTTGGATTTACATCGACGCCCGAGATCGTGACATGGTCTCAGTGGTGAACGATCTGAAAAAGGCTATTGCTGAAAAGGTCCAGTTAAAGCCGGGGACCAGCGTGGCGTTTTCGGGGCAATTCGAGCTGCTTGAGCGCGCCAGCCATAAGCTCAAGTTGATGGTGCCAATGACGCTGATGATTATCTTCGTCTTGCTTTATCTGGCCTTCCGTCGCTTTGGCGAAGCGCTGCTGATTATCACCAGTGTGCCTTTTGCGCTGGTGGGCGGCATCTGGTTCCTTTACTGGATGGGTTTCCATATGTCGGTCGCAACAGGGACCGGATTTATCGCCCTGGCAGGTGTTGCTGCGGAGTTTGGCGTGGTGATGCTGATGTACTTGCGCCACGCTATTGAAGCCGAACCCGCGCTGGAAAATCCGCAAACCTTTACGGCGGATAAGCTGGATGAAGCGTTATATCACGGTGCCGTGCTGCGCGTGCGGCCAAAAGCGATGACCGTGGCGGTGATTATCGCGGGTCTGTTACCTATCTTGTGGGGGACGGGAGCAGGCTCAGAAGTCATGAGCCGCATCGCCGCGCCGATGATTGGCGGCATGATCACCGCGCCATTGCTGTCGCTATTCATTATTCCGGCTGCGTATAAGCTGATGTGGCTGCACAGACACCGTAGCCAAAAGTAATGCTTTGAAACGCTCGCCTGCGTCGGTTTGGTCGCCGAAGCAGGCGCTGCGTTATACCTCCAGTGCCTTCACGCGTTTGCGGTACTCGCCCGGCGTACAGCCAAATTCTCGTAAAAAGACTTTATGGAATGACGATTCGCTGGCGTAGCCCACCGACTCGGCCACCACAACCAATGGCTGCGCCCCACGTGACAGCATCTGGGCAGCGAATTGCAGGCGTAAAGTGGTTAATACTGCGAGCGGCGTGGAGTTTGAGACTTCACGAAATAGCTGCGCGAAGCTGGCCCGCGACATATGCGCACGTTTCGCCAGTTCTTCGACGGTCCAGGCAAATGCCGGGGACTCCAGCATCATGAAGACGACAGCCCCTAGTTTGGGATGAAGCAGTAGATTCAACACGTTTTGAACGGGGGTCGCCTTGGTTAACCATTCGCGAACGGCTAAGGCGAACAGTGTGGCGCATTGTTGACTGCAGACTACACTGGAACCTGGCAGAGTACTCATGGATTCCTGTTGCATCAAAGCAATCATGGCCTTGAGCCAATGGCTGACAGGGCTATTTTCATCAGGTGCCAGAACCAATACTTCCGGTAACGCAGTTAAAAAATAGCGTGAGGAAGCGTGCATTCGAAGGCTGCCACAAACAATGTGTGTTTGTTCATCGCCAGACTGGCAGAGCCGATGTGCGGAGTTTTGCGGCAGAATCACGATAGTACCGGGCCGCAGAGTAAAAGATGTCCCATCGGGCATGTCCAGTTGGGCTGCACCTTGTGTGACCGTATGCCAGCGGATAATGGACAATTCACCTGCTGCGTGCGGCAGTTGCCAGTCCCTGCTCAGTAGGCAGTTTTGGTCAATTGAGCCTTGTGGGTCGTTAAGCATCAGTAATCGGCTAAGGGCATCCATGGAGACTCCTGAACATTTTTTTGTTGTCGTTTATTGAAACGCTATTATCTCTTTATTTCATTATTATATTAATACCTTCAAAGTGTTAGTGTAATGATTCATTCTCGAAATGTTAGTCATCTTTAAGGCTATTTTAGACGATCTGACAGTTATCGGCGAGTTGTGGATACATTGTTCAGGCAGAGTTAGAGATATATTTCAGTTCATCAAACGAACAGTGACTTGGCGGAGAGACAGCATGAATCAGTATCAGGCGATTATTATTGGATTTGGCAAAGCGGGTAAAACGCTGGCGGCAACACTGGCCAAAACGGGTTGGCGGGTAGCGATTATTGAACAGTCAAACACCATGTATGGCGGGACATGCATCAATATCGGCTGTATCCCAACCAAAACCCTGGTACATGATGCTGAACTTCAGCATGACTTTACCGAAGCAATGCAACGCAAGGCCTCTGTTGTCAGTTTTCTGCGCGATAAAAATTTCCATAATCTTGCCGATCTGGAAAACGTGGATGTGATTGAAGGTCGTGCTGAATTCGTTGATAACCATACTGTGCGAGTCGTGCAGTCAACAGGCGAGATTGAGCTGAGCGGCGAGAAAATCTTTATTAATACTGGCGCCCAGTCAACGATTCCAAACGTTGAGGGATTAACCACGACACCTGGCGTATTTGACAGCACCGGGCTGTTGAATTTGACGCAACGTCCAGAGCGTCTGGGCATTTTGGGCGGTGGGTATATCGGCGTTGAATTCGCATCAATGTTTGCCAACTTTGGTAGCAAAGTCACTATTTATGAAGCAGCTCCGCAGTTTTTGCCTCGTGAAGACCGGGATATTGCTGACGCTATCGCCAACATTTTACGCGACAAAGGCGTCGAGCTGATCCTCAATGCCAACGTGCAGTCGGTCTCCTCTCATGATGGTGCAGTACAGCTGCACATGCCGGAGGGGGCCCAGACGGTGGATGCGCTGTTGGTAGCATCAGGTCGCAAACCGGCGACAGAAAACCTGCAATTGCAGAAAGCGGGTGTGGATGTAAACGATCGTGGTGCCATTGTTGTGAATAAATATTTGCGTACATCGGCAGATAACATTTGGGCAATGGGCGATGTCACTGGTGGATTACAATTTACCTATATCTCGCTGGATGACTTCCGTATTGTGCGTGACAACCTGCTAGGCGAGGGGTTACGTAACACGGGCGATCGTCAAAACGTACCGTATTCCGTCTTTATGACGCCGCCGCTTTCCCGCGTCGGAATGACTGAAGAACAGGCTCGCGCCAGCGGTGCGGCGGTTCAAGTCGTGACGTTGCCGGTAGCGGCTATCCCGCGAGCGCGGGTGATGAATGATACGCGTGGTGTTCTTAAAGCGGTGGTGGATAGTGAAACGAAACAAATATTAGGCGTATCGCTGTTGTGTGTGGATTCTCATGAAATGATTAATATCATCAAGACGGTTATGGATGCAGGGTTACCTTATACCACATTGCGTGACCAAATATTTACCCATCCAAGCATGAGCGAATCACTAAACGATCTCTTTTCTCTCATTAAATGATAATAACGTAGTCTGCATATTTGCCCCACCCGTGTGGGGCTTTTTTTTATTTGTTTTTTATATTCCTGATACTAATTGACAGTTATTCTGGCGTTACGGATGGAATAAAATAAAGTGACATGTTTTATTATATTCCCACTGAAATAACTCGTTAATGGAAATAGAAATGAACATGTTTAAATCTACGTTACTAATGACTGCATTACTGACTGCTCCGGTGACATTTTCCGCGTTAGCGCAAACAGAGGTTGCCCACATTAGCGTATCAGCCGTGTCTGGCTCTCCTTCCGTGGTGGAAGATGCCATTACGAAACTGGCGCAGGAAAAGAATGCGACTTCCTGGAAAATTACCTCAATGCGCATTGATAGCAGCACTCACGCAACGGCAATTTTGTACAAGTGAGGAGAGCCGGGATGGAAAAGTATCTTCGTATATTGGGCAAAGGCGATAGGGTTGGATTAACCTTGATTCGCCTGAGTATCGCGATTGTTTTTATCTGGATTGGTTTATTAAAATTTGTACCTTACGAAGCCGACAGCATTACGCCGTTTGTCGCCAATAGTCCGGTAATGTCATTTTTTTATGAGCATCCAGAAGAATACAAACAACATTTAACCCACGAAGGTGAATTCAAACCGCAGGCTCGTGAATGGCAGACGGCGAATAACACGTATACGTTCTCAAATGGCCTGGGCGTAGTCGAAGTTCTTATCGCTTTGCTGGTGCTGGCTAATCCTGTTAGCCGTTGGTTGGGATTAATTGGCGGCGTTCTGGCATTTGCCACACCAATTGTTACCTTATCATTTTTAATAACCACTCCAGAAGCATGGGTAATGCCGCTGGGTGATTTACACCACGGATTTCCGTACTTGTCAGGCGCCGGGCGGTTGGTGTTAAAAGATACGTTAATGTTGGCGGGAGCAGTGATGATTATCGCAGATTCATCCCGATCAATAATTAAGCAGCGGTATTGAATTTTTAACGTTGTGCCCTCTGTAAGATAGCAAGCCACTATAGTTCGATTCGGTACTTACCGGGCCAGCAGGATGCTGGCTTTTTTCTGACTTAAGGTAAATTTATTAAGCATATATAAATTGCAATTATTCAATTTAGAAGCATAACGAGTCAGAGCTATATTTTTAGTTAATGATAGAGTGCAGTAAACATCTTCTCTTATCCCCCGCGATAGCACGCCAACCCGCATGTTGCGTAGCCCCTCCATCATGATTGCTTTATTTTTTTCTGTACAATTCTTGCTATCTGTTATCTCAAAACCTCATTTTAAAAATTTTGTTATTCGCTTTTGTTATAGCCAGTACGCAAGTTCGCGTGGTTTTAGGCCTGGCTTGAGCTAGAATTAATCCTGATTAAATGTTTTTACGTATCAATAACTGACTAAAGATAGTTAAAAACTTAATTTTTAACCAACTGTTTGACATGGAATCCACTATGGTAATTAAGCACCAGGGGTGGATGCTGATCTCGCGTTTTGTGAGTAACCAAAGGCGGGACATATCTTAAATATGGAAATAAGGGTTTTAGAATGAGCTTTGGCTTAGCAAAGGAAGACAAGTTTGAAATCATCGCTATCCTTCGTGAAGAGCTTCATAAGAAAACGAAACTGGAAATCCTGTGTGGAGACAGTAGCGTTATCACGCAGTTAGAGAAGATTGATTTCGAACGGTTTGTCATCTCCGGACACGGAGACATTGTTCCTGAAAAGGTCCAATACTTTATCCTGCACAGTGAAAGCGGGATTGTAAAATTTAGTGCCAGGTTCGAACAAACCTCGTCAGCAGGTGCGGAAGCAGGATTATCCTACTTCATCCCGGATATGATTTTCTTTGCCCAGCAGAGACAAAATCAGCGTTTTTCATTCCTGAAGGGTTATGACTTTTTCTGTTTTGGTCGTTACAAAAATGGAGAAAACTACTCTCTCAAGATTAAAAATATCTCGCAGGGTGGTTGTGCGTTAATCGTTAAAGATGTAAACGCCCGTTTTCTTTATAAAGATGCGGTAATTAAAAGTGCATCTCTGGATTTCGATACCTTTGGAAGTTTACAACTGGACTTAAAAGTGATCGATGTCGTCCCGATCAATGAATTTGATGAGGATAATCAGTTGTATTCCTGTCATCAGATTTCATGTGAGTTCGACTTTAAAAATCGTCGTGAAGAGACTGAAGTCGAGAAAATCATTATTAAATTTTTAATGAGTAACAAGATTAGAAGCTTATAAGGAACGGTGAACAGGATGTTGATGTGTGGCAGTGATAATTTTGTGGGCAATGGTATGTTTGCCTACCTGACCAGCAAACATGTACCGATACAAACATTCCAGTTTGAGGATATGTTGCATCAGTCATCATTATGCCAGCATCAAACCATGGTTTTTAATATCATTGATAATGAACAAGCGTGTTCAGACATTGTTCAGTTTTTGAATAAAAATCGATTCAAATTTTATAATAACGTCGTGGTGATTGTTGCTGATAGTTTGGTGGCGAAATTATGCGTAGAGTTATTATATGTCGAAAAAACAATAGTTTTGACTGAAAAATCTTCACTGCGTGATTTTGGTCAATTGGCAACATTATCAGTCGGGAAATGGAACCCCCGACTGTATCGTTCGCAGAAGAGATTAACCGAAAGAGAACAGCAGATCCTGAACTTACTGGTAAGTGGTTATACAGCCAAAGAAATTTCTGAGTTAGTTAGCCTGAACTATAAAACGATTCAGGCACATAAGATGAGAGTCGTCGCCAAGCTTGGCCTGACCAATACCTCTGATTTAAATAAGTTAATTGTCAGATTTACCCATCGTATGTCTTTTTTACCCTAACCTGACCATTCTTTTCTGATGTAATACACCTAATAGTAGATACAATTCGGGAGTGATTTTGACTGGTTTTTAATTTTATGATTTGTAGAGGGAGAGGGGAATGTTTAATTCCAATGAGGTGCTAACTGCGCTTGAAAAGGCTTTGAATACCAGTCAACTTTATATGGTTTATCAGCCTATTTTCAATTTGCATGCCCAGCGTATAAGCGGATTTGAAGCATTAATGCGTTGGAATAGTCCTCAGATGGGTATGATCTCTCCCGATGTTTTTATTACCTTACTGGAAGATAGCGGCAATATTATTTCCATTGAAGATATGGTTACTCACTCTCCGTGGGATGTTGCAACTTCCTGGCCTGACCCCATTGTATTATCCGTCAATATTTCCGCGCTTGAATTCTGCGATCCTCTGTTACCCCAACGCGTCAGACAAAATCTTGCCACTTCCGGATTGCCGGTCCATCGATGCCAAATAGAGGTCACGGAAACGTCACCGCTGTGTGACAGCCAGATTGCGGCTAAAAATATGACGGAATTAAAGGCGATAGGGGTCAAGCTTGCACTTGATGATTTTGGAACCGGCCATGCTAATCTTAATTACCTGTTGAAATATCCCTTTGACACCTTAAAAATTGATAAGGAATTTGTCACCGGTATTGAGCCCGACACCCGATCAACAAAGATTGTTGAGGGTATTATTTCACTGGCGCATAATTTTGGCATTGAAGTTCTTGCCGAAGGGGTGGAAACCCAGTCCCAGCTGGAGCGGTTGATGCAGATTGGTTGTGACAAAATTCAAGGCTTTTTCATTTCTCCCCCGGTGCTGGCAGAAGAGATCCCTTCACTCTTAGCACAATATAATCGTTAATCCCTCCTTTTCACGTTTCCCAACCCCTTGATTGTTCCGCGTTGCTGTTAAGTCTGTAGGCCTGATAAGCGTAGCGCATCAGGCGGCTTTGAACTGCAAAAAAAAGCCCCCTGCAGAACAGAGGGCTGGTGAGTTTATGTCAGCTTAGAACGATTTCTTAAACCCGATAGAGGCATTGACCGGCGCTTCTACCTGCGATTTACTGCCGCCGTTGCTGAATTGCGTACCCAGCTCACCGTAGACCTGCAGGTTTCTGTCGATGGACCATGACAGGCCGGCTGCAACTTCAGTGCTGGAGTACTGCTGTGAAGATTCCAGCGTGGTGGTGGCTACCGCATTGGTAAAGTGCGTTTTGTCTTTTGAACCCAGACCCTGCCAGACGTTTACCCTGCCATACGGCTGGAATTTGCCATGGTTGGTGTCATAGTCAGCGACCAGACGCACGCCCAGACGCGCGGTAAAGGAATCCGCAGTATCCATTTTCACTTTCGTTGGGGTCACACCATCCAGCGTGCTGTTATCAAAGTCGCTGTACTGGTAGATCAACTGAGCCTGAGGTTCCAGACTCCATGCGCTGGCACCTAAACGGAACGATTTACCTACCTCTGTCGACGCCGTCAGCGTGTTGCCTCTGACCGTATACGAGCCGTTGTTACCGGTCGCCTCCAGGCGGGATTTATGGTTACCGTACTGCAGGACGTTATCAATATACATACCGTCACCCGAGAACCAGGTAGCATAGCCGCCGACGTAAAATGCGTTGTCGTCGATGTTACCGCCTTTGCCATCGCTGCCTGTCTTCGTGCCTTTCACGTTGCTGTCGATATCAAGGATGCTGGTATACATCCCGGCTTTCCAGCTTTCGTTAGCATACATATCAACGCCGACCTGAATGCCCATGGTATGGGAGCTGGTTTGTGTACCGGCCGCGTCATCCAGTTTGGTTTTACCGGAGTAGCCAATCATTCTTGCCCACGCGCGATTGTCTTCATCAATGCCCGGTTTAACCTCGTCACCCATACGTTGGTGCATGTTACCCAACAGGCTAAGATCACCCTGACGTACGACGCTGGCGAGGCCAGAATACAGCATGGTTTCTGGACGGTATTCACTTCTCAGATACCAGTTCTCACCCTGGCCCTGAGCATTACCCGCATGCAGTTGGTACTCAAACGCACCTGCAGCCATACGATCGGCGGCAAGATGGAAGGCATCCCGCGACGTTTGTGCGGTGGTGGTTGCGCCATTGAGCGCTGTCACCACTTCGATACCATCCCCAATGGTCGGCGCGCCGAGACCAGAACCATCGACATCCAGCAGCGTGCTACCGCTGGCTTTACCGCCATCGATAATCAGACGGTCGGCAATGCCTGCGCCGCTACCATTCTGGATAGCCGCCATGTTGATAGTCCCTTTTTCGCCGGTGTAATCCCCTTTGACGGTTAAGGTTGTGCCAGTCTGCTGACCGATGAGCGAGACATCGCCACCGTTGCTCAGGCCCGCTACCGTTTGGTTGTAACCCTGAGTGTTCAACGTGGTGTCTGCGACCACATAGTGGTGCGATGCGCTACTCAGGGTGTTGGCATTACCCGCTTGCAACACGCCGTTGGCGATCAACGTCGCGCCGCTGTAGCTGTTTTCGCCTTGCAGCTCGGTAATGCCGCTACCGGTTTGATGCAACTGGCCTTTACCACTGATATTGCCGGTCAGCGCCAGGGTATCGCCACGATTGACGTTGAGTACGCCGTTATCAACGACATCCCCCTGAATGCTGCCGATATCACCGCCGTTACCCAGCTGTAAAACGCCTTGTTCGATGGTGGTGCCACCGGTGTAGGTGTTATCCAGCGTCAGGGTGAGGGAGCCTTTACCGGTTTTGGTCAGTTGACCGTTACCTTCGACTTCAGTCAGCAGAGAAACGTCATGCCCGTTGGTGTCGAATGTCCCGCCTCCGGATTCCAGCGTCACCTGACGGGCAGTATCAAACGCTTCGCCATACTTCAGCGTACCGCCATTAAAGGTAATTCCCGTATCTGCCGCACCCAGGTTGGTATCGCCCGCTACCTGCAGCGTCCCGGAGGTGATGGTCGTTCCACCGCTGTAGGTGTTGTCGCCTGTGAGGATGAGGGTACCGAGATCGCCTTTATTCAGGCCGCCGGTACCGCGGATAACGCTGTCGATAGTCGCGGTGTAGTTGGCGCCGTCTACTGTGCCATCGCCAACGCGAATCAGGGTGTTGGCCGTATCGGTGGTAATGGCTTCGCCGCCCACGCGATAACCATCGGTGGCGAACTGCGCGCCGCTGATGATGACGTCGCCTTTGCTGTTATCGACGGTCACGTTGCCTGCTTCACCCTGGAAGACGGCAAACGCGGCATCGGTAAACGGTGCGTTCAGCGCGCCTTCCGGCGTTGATTCATCGGTAGTCCAGTTGTCGTTACCCTTGCTGGATTGCCAGATACCGTCGCCGCCGTTGATGACGCCGTTGTTTTTCAGCTCGCCATTTTCACCACCGGTGCCGTCCCAGAAGCGCAGCGTTAGTCCTGCGTGGTTGACCAGGTTGACCTGATTTTTCACCGATGTCTGCACGTACAGGCTGTCAGCCGCTTCCGGCGCGTTAGCAATATCCATCACATTGTTGATCAATGTGCCGGTGTAGTTGATGACGCGATAGACGCCGACATCAAAGCTGCCGCCTGGTGAGGTTTCAATGTTGAGCTTACCGTCAAGCGTCAGATCGCCATTTACGTCAATCAAGTCGTTGAAAGCACCGCCCGGGGTGTAAGCCTGACCAAACTGATAATCCAGCTGTGCGTTATCACTGAGCGTCAGCGAACCGGTAGTCAGTTTACCCACGCTGTTGATAGCTGCACCCGCAGTAATATGCGCGTCGTCCAGCACATCAACCGCGCCGCCAATAATCCCGTTACCGCCGAGCGTTGCCCCGGATTTCACTGTCACCTGGCCGGTAGCCGCAGACTGATTACCGTTGACCAGCAGCACGCCTTCATTGACGTCCGTGGTGCCGGTGTAAGTATTGTCGCCGGTCAGCGTTAACGTACCGTCACCGATTTTCACCAGGCTACCGTCGTTGCCGCTGATAATGCCGCTGATGGTGTCATCAAGATGCAGATTACCCAGCGACAGCTCTTTATTGCCCAGTTCGACATTACCTGCGCCGGACAACGAGCCGATCGATGTTGCGCTGTCGACTGCGCTGATATCGACCTTACCGCCCGCCAGGTTTTTAACGACGGTATTTTCTGCCATCGCCTGGTCAGCGAAGGTCATCAGTCCGCTGTTGTTCACGGTGGCATTGCCGCCGCTGGCGTCTTCTTCCAGCGCCAGAGTACTGTCTTTTGACACGTTAACCGTCGCGTTGCCCGCGGTGGTGTTGTTGGTTAACACCGCTTTCGCCGTACCCGTCAGGTTCAGCATTGCGCTCGCTGCGGTGACGTTATCTGCCAGCGTTAACAGGCTGTCGGCGATGTTCATAGTCAGGGATTTCAGGCTGGTATCTGTCCCGCTGACATTGAGCGTCGCGCCCTTATTGACGTTCACGGTGCTGCTTTCGTTACTGCCAAAGGCTCCGGTTTTGCTGACGTTGACCGTCACATTGTTGGCGTTTCCGGTACCGGCAATTTCTGTGTCGCCTTTGTAGCTGTTTGCGCGGTCGAGCGACAAGGTGCTGCCCGCATCGCTAGAGCTGCTGGTGACTTTCAGTTTACCGTCGCCAGTAATCTCACCTGTTGGCGTGAAGTGGTGCGAATTGAGATCGAACACCGCTGCGTTCTCATTCGCTCCCAGCTCAATGGTGCGATTGCTGGTCAGGTCCGCGCCCAGTTGCAGCGTTGAACCGTTATTGATTGCCAGGTCAGTTCCGCTCTGGCCGAGATTGCTGTCGGAGGAGATCTGCAACGTGCCGCCATCAATGCGTGTGCCGCCGCGATACTCGTTATCGCCGCTGAGGATCAGACGGCCAAGGTCGGTTTTCACCAGCGTCAGCTTGTCAGCAGTACTGGCTTCGCGGATAACAGACTCAATGGTCGCGGTATAGTTTTGCCCCGCGCCACCGGCGCCAACGCGCAGCAGCAGTTCGCCAGTTCCCGGCGTCTGGCCTGCGTGGGTCGCGTTTTCCGTGGTGGCATACGCGTTAAGCGCATCGCCTTTAACGACATAGCCATCGGCATCAAACTGTGCCCCGGAGAAGTTAACTTCTCCCGCGGCGTTGTCCACGGTAACTGTACCGCCTTTGGTGGTGAAGACGGCGAAGGACTTCTGTGCCCAAGGGGCGTTACCTTCACCGGTTGCGGTGGTCCAGTTGTTATCACCCTGGCTGCCGATTGCCATCCATTTGCCATCGCCACCGTCAATTTTGTTGTCGCCTTCAATGCCCGACGCGCCGTGGCTCTGATTGACGGTTGCGCCGTCCCAGAACTGCAGGGTAACGCCGTTGGCGTTCACCAGGTTGACCTGTTTGTCGATAGAGGTCTGGACAAAAATATTGCTCTTATCCTGGCTGTCCGGTATTGCGCCTAATTCCAGCGTCTGGTTATCCAGCGTGCCGCCGTAGTTATAGATACGGTACACACCCGGTCCGAAGTTACCGCCCTGTGAAGTGGTGACATCCAGAGTCCCGTCCAGTTGCAGATCGCCTGCGACGTTAATCAGATCGTTTAGCGCGCCGCCTGGCGTATAGGCCTGACCCAGTTCGAAAGCGGAAGTCGTTTTGCTACCAAGCTGCAGATTACCGTTAATGGATAACGTACCCGCACCACCGTCACCGGCGCTGAGGGTCGTGGCATCGTTCATCAGCACGTTGCCGCCGATAGTGCCATTACCGCCAAGTGTGGACGTGCCGCTAACGGTGGTGGCACCGCGCGCCGCGCTTTGATCGCCATTCACCAGCAGCGTGCCGTTGGTAACGGTGGTGTCGCCGGTGTAGATGTTGTTACCGTTCAGACGGGTAATGCCGCCGCCGATTTGCTGTAGCGCGCCGATACCGGAGATCACGCCGTTGAGCAGCACGGTGTTGGCGCGATTAATCGCCAATATACCGTTGTCGATAATGTCTGACACGGCGCTGACTTCGCCTGTATTTCCGCCGTCGCCCAACTGCAGCGTACCGGTTTGAGCGATAGTGGTAGAGCCGGTGTAGGTATTGTTAGCGGTGAAGATCGTGGTACCGCCCGCCGCACGTTCGAACTTCCCGTCACCGCTGATGGTACCGCGATAAATTTGCGCCGCTGAAGCATCACCCTGGGTATCGAAGATAACCCGGCTGCCTGTGCCCTGGGTCGTAACATTGTAATCGCCAATGCTTGCGGCAGTACTGGTCGGCTCGACGTGGTCGCCGGTGCTCAGGGTTGCGCCATTGTTTACGGCAATGGTTTTGCTTGCCAGCGTCAGGTTTTCTACGACGCGGACATCTGCGTTTGAGCCGCTGATGGTCAGCGAATCCCAACCGGTGCCGATGTTGGTACCAGTGGTCAGATTGTCGCTCACCAGCGTACCAATCTTCGCACCTTTCGTATCTGTGAAGGTGAGGGCGTTGCCGCTACCTGCTTCAGTAGTGATATGGCGTGTTTTATCCAGCGTCACATTGCCGATGTTAGCTTTATTGTTACCGCCAGTACCGGCGAAATTCAATTCGCCAGCATAGGTGCCGCTACTCCAGATAAAGGTGTCCCGGCCTTCGCCGGTATTGATTACGCCGCTGGTTACACCGCCGCTAATATCAATGGTGTCATTGCCTTTACCGGACTGAATGGCTACGGCCGTGTCGTTGGTAGCCTGCAGGGTTCCCCTGTTGGTAACGGTTTTACTGCGGTCGCCGCTGGCGTCAATCACCGGCGAGGTGGTGCTGGCAGAGATAATCTTGCCGGTGTTGGTGACCGCGCTGACGTTCTTCGCGATGATCGCCGAACCGCCTGCGCTGCTATGCACGTTGATGTCGGCATTGGTGGTGATACGACCGCTGGTATTTGCGCGGATACCGCTGCCTTCGCTGTTTAGTACCTCAATGGTATAGCCTTTGCCGATGGTCAGATCGCCCGTCACCGAACCGCCATCGCGTTGCTCAAAAGCGAATCCGGTACCTTTCCCGTTGACGTTGAGGATATTGTTCAGCCCATCTTTCATATTCAGCGCCACGCTGGTGCGGATCCCTGGGCCATCGTTGGCATTGATGGTCACGTCGTTGAGCGTGATATCGGTGTTGTTGGCATCGTTTTGAATGCCAGCACCAGTCCCTTTCGCGCTGATAGTCACACCTTTTGCAGACAGCTTACCGGCTCCCGTATCGAGACGAATACCATCGGCCGTACCATTGGTCGTGATGGCATCGCCGGTAGTACCGGTAATACTCAGGCTTGCTCCATTGGTCAGCAGAACCCCTGCGGTTCCATCATCAACGGCTACCTGGCCCAGTCTTTTTATCTGGGCGCTGGCACCTGAAGCCAGTACGCCAATACCGTTGCTGACATGCAGGGCTCTGGAAGAGTTGTTAGTTAAGCTCCCGCCTTCTTGCACATCAACGCCGATGCTGTTTACGCTGTCCAGATCGATAATCGATTTGGTGTTGAGGATCAGGTTACCCAGATTCCTCGCCACATAGGCGATAACCTTGTTGCCGCTAGCTTCAGAGGTAATGCTGGCATCAGAGGTGAGGGTTGTCTCCACCGATTCACCCTGTTCTGAGCCGTTTAAATTATGCGCCTTGCCGTCAACAATCCCGGCAGTGGTTCCTACACCGGTCAAATTGATGATGGTTTTATCGCTAATATTACCGCTTGCACCGCCTTCAATCACAATGGCAGTTGCGCCCATCCCCCCAATGTTGAATGTCGCTTCACCGGTGACAACGTCAGTACCTTTCCCAGTACCCAGTACGCCAACAGAGTTGTTACCGCTGAGTGATAGTTTAAGATCGGAGTAAGCTCCGCTCACGGGGTCCTTACTGTTACCGGCAAATTTGGCACCCTCAGCAACACGGAAGATAGTGGTATTAACCTGACCATTATCATTCATCTCCGTCTTGCCAATGTTAGCGACAGCATTGGAGCCGTATAAAAAGTAGCCTATCTGGTCGGTGCTGTTAAATACAGGGCTACTGTCGTTATTGATATTCGCCGTCGCACTGCCACGAACGTGCACCCCGATGTCCCCGGTGCCCTTCAGCGTAATACCGGAAGAGATATCCGCAATCGCCTGCTTTCCAGCGGAGCCTTCAACCCAAATAGCGTAGTTACGCTCGTTGGTACTACCTTCACCGTTCACTGTAATTTGACCGGCCTGGCTGGTGGTGACTTTGGCATCCGAGCTGTCTGCACGAACATGAATGCCAATATTACTTCTGCCGTTAACATTAATCTGGCCGTCATTACGAATAGTTTGACCAGCATTTGCGCCGCTGTTATGCACCGACATCCCGTAGTTTGACAGTCCGGATGTCGCACCATTAACTGAGATTTCGCCGGAGTTGATAACATTCCCGCTCGCACCAGCGACCAGTAAGCCAGCTGCGTTACGTACGCCGGTTCCGAGGGTAATTTTCCCTTCGTTAGTCACAGTCCCTGCGCCGCGCACATGGATACCTGCGCTGAGGTTAGCGCCGCCAGTCAATTCGACATCCTGTGCGGTGTTAGAACCATCACGACCGAGATAAATCGTGGCGTCAGTACTGTTAGTGAAATTGGCATTTTCAGCCACTTCAACGCCATAAGCGGTACCTTTCCCGAAGGAGGCACCGTTGGCGTTACCGTCCACCACATTGATCGTTTTGTTGTTAACCCCGGTTGAGTCTCCTGACAACAGCATCCCAATGGCCAGCGTAATTGGCGTTGTTACCGTGGTATTGGTATCCCAGGGGTTGGCCGCAGAGGCGGTACCATAGTTACCTGTTGTGACGGCCTGGTTTATGATGCCATCGTTGGTGACAGTACTGGTCCCTTTGCCCTGCATACCGATAGCGCCGTAGCTATTTACAGACTGTCGTCCATCTTTATCGATGAACAAACCGGAGTTGATGGTGCCGGTGTTGGTTGCCGTAGCGTTTTCCGCCAGCATACCAATCGCCAGACTGTGGCCTGTGGAAGTACGCAGTGCGTTGAGGGAACCCTGGTTCGTAATGACAGCGCCATCTGCGCCTTTCATCACGCCATTAATGCTGCCATCTACCGCCAGCACAGAATCTTTGGTCACAGTGCCGGTCGCGCCCGCGCCATGCGCGTAAACGGCGTGCAGCTCGGTATTACCGATCGTGGCGTTATTGGTATGGCTTTTACCATCCTTCCAGACCTGGTATTGCCAGTCAACCGAGCCGGTTACGGTATCGGATTGCAAAACGCTGCTAATCAGATCCGCATACCAATCTTCAACGTCTTTGAGCGACATCGTGCCGCGATTGGCATCCAGCATCAGCTGAAGTTGACTGACCTTTTGCCCCTGCGAATTTAAAACCGTTGCATCACTTTCGCCCAGCAGCCAGTCGTTAAGATCGCCCAGTTCCTGAGTATTGGTGATATCAAACTCCTGAGTGCCGGTTTTCACTGCATCACCGTTGCTATCGAATCCGTAGGTATCGATAGTCAATACTTTGCCGAACTGGTCCATTGTCTGAGAACCGTTAAAGGTTTCGTTCGGGACGACGGGAGCGGCGCCAAAAGAGATGTAGTTATCGGAAATCCAGTTAACCTTGCTGCCTGTACCGCTGGCTTCAAGCAAGGCGCTATTTTTGGCAAGGAGTTTGATGGTGTTTTCTGCATCGCGGGCATTTTTCTGATCGTTACCAATGTTCAGATTGGCCGTCGAACCGTTGCTGGCCTGCGCAATGCCAAAGTTGTTGTAGATTTTAGAAAGGGTTGAGTCATAGGTATTTAACGTTATGCCATCTAACGGAGTTTCGGTCAGATAACGAACCAGTTCATCGGTGTTGTAGACCTGCATAGCCGCCGGGGTTTCTAATGCAGGATCGATAATGGGAATTTCTTTATCTTGCGTAGGTGTCGTTGTTGGCTGGTTGAAGTAATACTTTTTCAGATCTTCAACTTCGGTAATCGGGGTGCTAACGCCCCCAATGTTCGCTGTGAGCGTAATCTTCTTTTGATCTAGCAACTGCTCAATAGTCGCTGATTCGACCAGCCCGGTTTGGCCTTGTTCAATTTTCGGCAATGCGCCAGTGACGTTTAACACTGCACCGTTAGTGGCGTTCTTGTAGAGGAAGCCATCATTGTGGATGTCGTCGTTCGTGCCCGGTTGAATAACAATATTGTTATAATCAACGGAAATATCATGATCGCCAGTTTCATCCGCCATAACAAGCGGAGAGGTGCTGAGTAATGCCGTTGCTGCCAATACTGCAACCGTTTTACGCGAGCTGCTTTTTTTCTTTCCTTTTGTTAATTCAGAAACGACTACCCAGATACCGAGCGCCGCGTTCCAAATAATGCTGTAAACTTTGTTCATATATAACCCTCGTCTACATTCCTGTTATGCATGTGTTAATACATTGAGTTGTTGGCTATGGTTGGCACGCGGATGTGCTACCCGGTAATAGATTTTTGGGAATAGGGTTTCCTTCCGTGCGATGCGGAATTAAAAAGCGAGTCGAAAGAAAACCTTTTTAAATAATAACCGTGATAATTGTCCTTAAATAAGTCAGTTACGGCTGGCTATAGTGGGAAATGGTGTACTTGAGCCGGGTGTTATTTTTGCCGAGTTTTCTGGCAATATTGCTTTTGTACGCCCCGATGGTTTTTTCACTTTTTTGTGATGCCCCGGCGATTTGTGTCAGTGACCATCCTCGGGCAAGCATCATCATTACGTTGAATTCGTTTGCTGTGATCTTATTTTGTAATGCTTTGATATTGTGTTGGTTATTGTTCTTTGTGATACGTGTAACGGTATGGTGTAGCCGATCAAGACTGGTATCTTGATCAAGAAACAGCATGTTCTTCCCACAAACGGTTTGAAAAAGAGTAAAAGTAGCTTCATCTGCCAAAACAATAATTTTGGTGACAGGTCGTAAAGCCATGTTGCGGATAATCCTGGCATATTTTAAAAAATCTGATTTGTCAGGATTAATGATGATGCAATCCGTTTCATAAGGAAGCATTTTGACAGCAGAGAGCGTCTGGGAGGAGTAATACGCGATATCAATATATAATGATGAGCCACGTAGGATTTCTCGCATGCCTAGCCAAGGGTAAATTGAGTCACCCAAAAAAATAGCCTTTGACATAACGATCTCCTTGAAATTTTGGTGCAAGCAGCCGCCTCTTTTTGTAGGTTAAAAAAGAGTTTCTTGCGACGCGTGAAATGTTAATTAAATCTCGTATAACGTTCTGTGCTGTGAACGTATCCTTATTAATTCCAGATTAAACAGATATTCTCTGTATTTATTAGAATCATTAACTATTCTTAAAGTAGATATTACACTTTGTTAAAATTTAAGATAAATCGTTTATTTCAGCTCTGCGTAAATGATTGATAGATTTCGCTTATGAATCGCGTGAATAATGATTGAGTGATTTCTATAAAGGCAGGGTATTCCTATCCATTTGGGATGGGATTTACATGAAAAACATTATATTTCAGATGGATACCCGTTTTTCTTAATGGGATGACTGGTGAGTAGGAGAATTCTTAATCAAGACCAGGACAAAGAGAAGGGGCGTCGAGGGGAAGAGAGAAGTATCGCTAAATTTGCAGTTATCGACCTGAAACTCGAGTATTCAGGTTGATAATTCTTAGTGTTGTGATTTTTTTAGGGGAATTATCCTATTTTTGTCTTTTTGTGCTTAATTTTAAAAGCTCACTTGAAGAGGTTATTTTTTCTGATTGCTATTGCTGATAGGGCTTAGCCCGCCAACAGTTCCTGTTCTACCTGATGCACCTGCTGTTCCAGCGTATTGCGGATTTCCGTAAGCGCCCGTTGTTGATCGGAGAAGTAGGCTTCTTTATCTGTCACGGAGGTGGCAAGCCGCCAGGCGTTCTCGGCTTCCAGTTCGGTAATCTCTTTGAGCAGCGCGTTAATTTGTTCTCTGAGCTGCTGTATTTTGCTGCGTAAATGCTGCAAATCGTTCAATCGGTCACTCGCCATCATCGGTTCGAGGCCGCTTTGCAATTGAGTCAGTAGCGCCCGGACGGTGGCAAGATCGGCATTTTGGCGCGCCAGGTTAAGCTGCACCATCATCTGATGCGCCTTCTCTTTCAGATCATCGGCTACCACGTCCGGGTGGCAAAGACGGCTGGCCTGACGCCACAGGCGTTTTAACTCATTACGTTCATCAGAGGAAAGCCGCTGGTCACGGCTAAAACGATGCTGTGCATCCTGCTGCTGCTCCTGATATTCATCATATTCATGGCTGGCCTCTTCCTGTGCCCGACGGGTTGCGCTGTCGTCCTGGCGAGAAAAGTCGTTTTCCAGCTCACGAATCTCCGCCAGCAGGGCGGTAATCAGTTCAGTTTGCTGCTGAATACGTTGGCGTGTTTCCACCGATTCGCGCGAATCTGAATTCTGGTTCATCCAGTGCTGCTTGAGCCTGGACAGTTGATCAACAGCCTGGGAAATATAGTGCTGACAGGATTGATAGTCTTTTTCCCGGCGTTTTCGCTCTGCTTCCTGTTTGCGCTGGGCGCTGGCGGCGAGCTGTTTACGCAGTTCGAGAATGCGGCTCATCAGCGGTCCAAGACGAAGGTGATACAGATCGTTGAAATCATCGAGGATTTGAATGCGCGTGTTGCGCTTATCGATCAGGTCACGCAGCTGTGTTTCGAGCGCTTTGAGTTCCAGCTTACTGGCGGCAATGGCGGGATCCTGCCACGTAGAGACTGCCCGTTGAGATTGCAGCCAGGCCGAGATCTCACGCAGGGCATCGCTAAAGCGTCGTTCTTCGATCGCCTGCACAATAGTGTCAGGTACGACTGACAAAGGCTCATTTTTAAGATGCGCCACCTGCTGAAAAATAATCTCCTCATCTTCCAGTTCAATAGCGCTTTTGACGATTTCCAGTCGTTTGATGATCTTATTCATGACAGTCATTGCCTGGCCTGGCTAAAAAACGAGTGGCTGAAGTACAACAGGTTCACCCGTTTGAAAATGTTAGAAAAACAGTAAAGCGCATTCTGTGGCCTGCGATGCCTTTTCGTCCAGAATAATTCACTGTAATTATGAAAAACCGGAAGTCGCGCGCACCTGTCTGCATATTCAAACCTCTGTTTCATGTTTTTTACTCTCGGGTAATAATTCTTGATTCAGTAAAGATAATGCGTATAGTTCTCATTCTCTTTTATTATTAACTCCCTGTATTACTTCTGGTAAGGATCCCGACAATGAAAAAAACAACATCCGCGCTGGCATTGCTGATTGCTGCGGCGTTAAGCGGTTGTGCGGCGCATACCACGCCAGCCAGCAACGCTAGCGTTACGGAAAAAACAGCGCAACCTGCCGTCAGTGATGTGCAACAACGCGCGCTGGCGGATGGGTTATATGAAATGGCGCTTAGCCCGGCAGGGGATGCGTTGTACGTTGCCAGCGCCGAAGGATTTAAAGATGTGCAGGGCGGCGTGGTTTACAAGCTGGATCCAAAAACGCTTAAAACGCTCGGCTTGAGTCATACCGATATGAAAAACTTTGGTATGGCTATCTCGCCTGACGGTAAAACAGTGTATGTCACCAACTCACTGGATGGTGGCCTGAGCGCGCTGAATACCGCTGACGGCAAAGTGAAAAATCGCGTACTGTTCCCGGAACGTAACCCAGAAGGTTTCCCGTATGGTGCGCGCCAGGTGCTGCTGCATAACGGTTTGCTCTATATTGGTGCCGTGGCGGATCCGGCGGTGATTTGGGTGGTTGACGCTGAAACCCTGAAGCTAAAAACCCGCATTAAAAATACAGGTAAATGGATGACCGGACTGCATTATTCCGAGGTGACGCAGCGAATTTATGCAGCTAACGGCGGCGGTGAAATTCTTGTTATCAACCCGCGTAATCAGCGCGTAGAAAAACGCTGGCAACCGCTGGGGGAACAACCTGCGCTGTTGCTGAATATGGCAGAGGACGCACAAACTGGCCGCCTGTTTGTCACCGACAACTCGAAAGCGAAGACCACCCTGGTGCTGGATATCCATACCGGTAAGCTGCTGAAAAAATTGGATGTGGGTGATTCGCTGGCGGTGAAATTCAACGCAAAACGCAACGAAATCTATATTACCCAGCGTGATTCAGGGAAATTACTCAGCCTGAATGCGACCGATTACAGCGTGAAGAAAAGCTGGGACTTACCGCCTAACCCTAACAGCCTGCTGCTCTCGGCGGATGGGCAAACCCTGTTTGTTACCGTGAAACAGAAATTTAATAAAGACCACTCCACCTCTGCGCCAGATAACGTGGTGCGTATCGATCTGAATAAATAATAACAACATGTTGCCGGGGGCTCTCCGGCAACGTCGTCAGACTTTTAATGGCATGGCTATGGACAACACTAAAACATACGCACTCTTAATGAGAAAAACTGTGCTGGCCGCAACTATTGGCGCGCTTTCCGGCACGGTGAATGCTGCTGAGACCCCCACGGAAGCGGAAGAGACCATTGTGGTGCAGGCCGCAGAGAGAAGTGATTTTAAACCCGGTGGAGATACGTTACTGCCCGCTTTTCTCGACGGTCAGGTTGCTAATGGCGGCAGGCTGGGGATGCTTGGTCAGCAAAATGCCATGGATGTACCATTTAACGTTATAAGCTACACCTCAAAACTGGTCGAAGATCAGCAAGCTAAGACCGTTGCCGATGTTGTCGCCAATGACGCGAGCGTGCAGGCGGTACAAGGCTACGGTAACTATGCAGAGACATACCGTATTCGCGGTCTGAAACTTGACGGCGATGATATGACCTTTGGTGGATTATCTGGTGTGCTGCCGCGTCAGGTGGTGGATACGCAGATGATCGATCGTGTTGAAATCTTTAAAGGCGCGAATGGATTACTCAATGGCGCTGCCGGTAGCGGCGTTGGCGGAATGATTAATCTTGAACCCAAGCATGCAGACGATACGCCGATCACACGCCTCGGTATGGATTACACCAGTGACTCACAGGTGGGAACGTCGCTCGATGCCGGACGCCGTTTTGGTGACAATAACCAGTTCGGTGCCCGTGTGAACCTGTTGCATCGTGAAGGGGTGGGGGCGGTTGACGACGATAAACGTCGTACCACGCTGGCATCACTGGGACTGGATTACCGTGGCGACCGTTTCCGCAGTTCATTAGACGTCGGGTACCAGAAAAAGACGTTTCACGGTGGCAACATGGGGATCAATGTCTACTATGTGCCATTTGTCCCCGATCTGCCGAAAAATACGCACAACTATAGCCAGAGATGGGGTTATAGCGATATTGAAAATGAGTTCGGTATGGCGCGCACGGAATATGATCTGACCGAGAACTGGACCGCTTATGCCGGTTTAGGTGCGCAGCACGCGCATGAGATTGGCTTGTACAGCGCTCCGGAAATATACAACCAGGCCGGTGATGCGAAAGCCGGACGCTTAGATACCAATCGTATTATTGATGCGTTCAGCGGGATGGCAGGACTGCGCGGGAATTTTGATACGGGTTTTGTGTCGCATAAGGTTAATGTAGGTTATTCCGCCGTCACTAAAGAAGACAAAATCGCCTGGCGCATGGGGTCACGTGCCGCGCGCCCGGACGTCAATATCTACGATACGCAGAATGTACCAAAACCGGCGGTGACGGCGACGGGAGGCAACTATAGCGATCCGCTAACCAGCGGGCGTACGCGTAGTCAGGGGTGGCTACTCAGCGATACGTTGGGTGTGCTTGATGATCAGCTTCTGTTTACCGTCGGCGCGCGCCACCAAAAGGTCGTGGTGCGTGATTACAACAAAGAAACTGGCGCTGAAAACGTTAAGAACAGTTTTGACGACAGCCGCTGGATGCCGACGTACGGTGTTGTATACAAGCCGTGGCAGGAACTCTCCCTATACGCGAACCATACCGAATCGTTACAGCCAGGCAGCACCGCGCCAAGCAGTGCAGTGAACTACGGTCAAAGCACCGGAATCATCCATGCAAAACAGAATGAGGTTGGGGTCAAAACAGACTTTGGACGTGTAGGCGGTTCACTGGCGCTGTTTGAAATCAAAATGCCGGTCGCCCAGTTGGATAGCCAGACCCGCTATTACGCAATCAACGGCGAGCAGCGTAACCGTGGTGTGGAGCTGAATGTTTTTGGTGAGCCGATGTTAGGACTGCGGCTGAATGCCAGTGCAACGTGGCTGGATGCGACACTCAGTAAAAATCAAAACGGTGTCAACGACGGTAAGACGGCAATCGGCGTACCGGACTTCTATGCGGTGCTGGGTGCTGAATATGATATTAAACCTGTTGAAGGACTCACCGCGACGGCGCGGCTGAACCATTCTGGTGCTCAATATGCCAACGCGGCAAATACCAAGAAACTCGACAGTTTTACCACACTGGATTTAGGTGTGCGTTACCGTATGTCACTCAATCAAAACCAGAATCAGATGATTTTGCGTGCAGGGGTTGATAACGTCACCAACGAGAATTATTGGTCAGGTATTGATGATACCGGGACTTATCTGTTCCAGGGGGAGCCGCGCACGCTGAAGGTTTCCGTCAGTTACGACTTCTGATTTTTCTCCCGAGCCTCGGTGCGTTGGGCAAGGAAGCCCGGCGCATCCAATCGATTATTGCGCCTTGCGACAACCAGGTTGAAATGTTAAAAGAAGCCCCTTCAATAAAAACGACACAGGGGAAGGGCGTGAAAAACGCGTCAACTGCATCTGACACCAGCGTGTCTGATGCCGCGTCAACGAATGAGCCGACGCTTCAGCGGGGGTTGCAAAACCGCCATATTCAGTTAATTGCACTGGGCGGTGCAATTGGTACCGGCCTGTTTTTGGGCATTGGCCCGGCGATTCAGATGGCGGGACCTGCGGTGTTACTGGGTTACGGTGTTGCCGGGATCATCGCTTTTTTGATTATGCGTCAACTGGGCGAAATGGTAGTGGAAGAACCCGTTTCCGGATCCTTTGCCCATTTTGCCTATAAATACTGGGGACCGTTCGCGGGTTTTCTCTCCGGCTGGAACTACTGGGTGATGTTTGTGCTGGTCGGCATGGCGGAACTGACAGCGGCCGGGATCTATATGCAGTACTGGCTGCCCGATGTCCCGACCTGGATTTGGGCCGCGGCATTCTTCGTGATCATCAACGCCGTCAATCTGGTCAACGTACGCCTGTATGGCGAAACGGAATTCTGGTTCGCGCTGATTAAAGTGCTGGCTATTATCGGCATGATTGGTTTTGGTGTGTGGATGCTGTTTTCCGGTAACGGCGGGGAACATGCAAGCATCGATAACCTGTGGCGTTACAACGGCTTTTTTGCTACCGGCTGGAACGGATTAATTCTGTCGCTGGCGGTGATTATGTTCTCCTTTGGCGGGCTGGAGCTTATCGGAATTACTGCCGCAGAAGCGCAGGATCCGCAAAAAAGCATTCCGAAAGCGGTAAACCAGGTGGTGTACCGTATTCTGCTGTTTTACATCGGTTCTCTGGTGGTGCTGTTGGCGCTGTACCCGTGGGTGGAAGTGAAATCCAATAGCAGCCCGTTCGTGATGATTTTCCATAATCTTGACAGCAACGTGGTGGCTTCTGCGCTGAACTTTGTCATCCTGGTGGCTTCGCTGTCGGTGTATAACAGTGGCGTCTACTCTAACAGCCGTATGCTATTTGGTCTCTCGGTTCAGGGGAACGCGCCGAAGTTCTTAACCCGCGTCAGCCGTCGCGGCGTACCGGTGAACTCACTGATCCTTTCCGGTGCTATTACGTCGCTGGTGGTACTCATCAACTATGTGCTGCCGCAAAAGGCCTTTAGCCTACTGATGGCGCTGGTGGTGGCGACGCTGCTGCTGAACTGGATTATGATCTGCCTGGCACATCTGCGATTCCGCGCGGCGATGCGTCGTAAGGGACGTGACACGCAGTTTAAAGCGCTGCTATATCCGGCAGGGAACTACCTGTGTATTGCTTTCCTTGGCATGATTCTGGTGCTGATGTGTACGATGGATGAGATGCGCCTGTCAGCTATCCTGCTGCCAGTGTGGATCCTGTTCCTGTTTGTTGCCTTCAAACTGCTGCGTCGTAAGTCCCGCTAAGTTTCTACCGATCTTGTTATTACCGATCCCATCGTCAGGATGGGATCGGATCCTCACTCAACGTTTATCGTGACCGTTCTCGCAATTTTGTTGCTGCTGACAGGATCTTTATTTTGTAATCGATTACTTTTCTATTGAATCTATTTTGTAATCGATTACTTTTTAAGGGTGGGGCAAAAAATGGTGTCAACAACCGAAAGTAGTGGAAAACAGAGCGTACAGTACCGGCTGCTGGTGCCCCGGCTGTCGCTAATGATGTTCTTACAGTTCTTTATCTGGGGAAGTTGGTCCGTCACGCTGGGGCTGGTGATGAGCCAGCACAACATGTCGCTGTTGATTGGCGATGCGTTTTCAGCCGGGCCCATTGCCTCTATTCTGTCGCCATTCGTCTTAGGGATGCTGGTAGACCGCTTTTTTGCCTCGCAAAAGGTGATGGCGGTGATGCACCTTGCTGGCGCGGCAATCCTGTGGTTTGTTCCGCAGGCATTGATGGCGCAAAACGGTGCACTGTTGATTGGTCTGCTGTTTGGCTACACGTTGTGCTACATGCCAACGCTGGCGCTTACCAACAATATTGCTTTTCATAGCCTGTCGGATAAGGACAAAACCTTCCCTGTGGTACGGGTGTTTGGCACCATTGGCTGGATTGTCGCGGGGATCTTTATCGGTGTAACCGGAATTTCGGACACCACCGGCATCTTTACGCTGGCGGCGATTATCTCTGTGATTCTGGCGCTCTACAGCCTGACGCTGCCCAACACGCCTGCACCGGCGAAAGGACTGCCGGTTAAAGTTCGTGATCTGTTTTGTGCGGATGCTTTTGCCTTACTCAAGGTCCGTCACTTTTTTGTCTTCTCGCTCTGCGCGACGCTTATCTCTGTACCGTTGGGAACCTATTACGCGTATACCGCGTCGTTTCTTGCTGATGCGGGCGTCGGCGACGTCAGTACGGCGATGTCGTTTGGTCAGATGTCTGAAATATTCTTCATGCTGGTGATCCCGTTACTGTTCAGACGTTTGGGCGTGAAATACATGCTGTTAATCGGGATGTGCGCCTGGTTCGTGCGTTATGCCTTCTTTGCCCTCGGCATCAGCGAAGAGGGCCGATTCCTGCTGTATCTCGGCATTCTGCTGCACGGCGTGTGCTACGACTTCTTCTTCGTGGTCGGCTTTATTTACACCGATCGTATCGCCGGGGAAAAAGTAAAAGGTCAGGCGCAAAGCATGATCGTCATGTTTACCTATGGGATCGGTATGCTGCTTGGCTCGCAAATTTCAGGCGCACTTTACAACCGGCTGGTGGCGGGGCAAACCGTGCCTCAGGCGTGGACTACATTCTGGTGGATCCCGGCAGTCGCTGCCGTAGTGATTGCTGTGATTTTTCTTTTCTCTTTCAAGTATGACGACAAAGAGCAGGCGTAATTTTCAGGAGGGGTTATGAAAACCATCAAGGGACCTGGCATTTTTCTGGCGCAATTTATCGGGGATCGCTCGCCATTTAACACCCTGGAGGGCGTGGCAAAATGGGCGGCGGAGCTGGGCTATAAGGCATTACAAATCCCGTGTAATCACAAGTCGCTGTTTGATGTCGAACAAGCTGCTGTAAGTCAGGTCTATTGTGATGATATTCGCGGAATGCTGGCCGGGCATGGGTTAGTGATTAGCGAATTATCTACCCATCTTGAAGGTCAACTGGTTGCCGTCCATCCGGCTTATGATGACGCTTTTGACGGATTTGCTCCGCCGTCTGTACGCGCTAATCCGCAGGCCAGACAGGCGTGGGCCATCGAAACCTTACACCAGGCCGCTGCGGCTTCACAAAGACTGGGGCTGACGGCACATGCCACGTTTTCAGGTTCGCTCGCATGGCCTTTCTTTTACCCGTGGCCACCGCATAATCGTCAGCGCTTTGAAGAGGCTTTTCTGGAGCTGGCGCGTCGCTGGAGACCGATTCTCAATCGCTTTGATCATCATGGGGTGGATGTTTGCTTCGAGATCCATCCCGGCGAAGATCTGCACGATGGCGTGACGTTCGAGCGTTTTCTGGCACTGGTTGATAATCATCCTCGCTGCAACATTCTCTATGACCCGAGCCATCTGTTATTGCAGCAGATGGATTACCTTGGGTTTATCGATGTCTACCACTCGCGTATTAAAGCTTTCCACGTCAAGGACGCTGAGTACCACGCCAGTAGCCGCAGCGGTGTCTATGGCGGTTATCAGCCGTGGCTCGATCGCGCCGGGCGTTTCCGTTCCCTTGGGGACGGGCAGGTTGATTTTAAAACGATCTTCAGCAAGCTCACACAATATGATTTCCCTGGCTGGGCGGTGCTGGAATGGGAGTGTTGCCTGAAAGACGCGCAAACCGGGGCGAGTGAAGGGAGCGATTTTATACGCCGCCATATTATTCCGGTTTCTGCACGCGCATTTGATGATTTCGCCGCTGGCGATGAGGTACGCAAATGATACAGGTTGGCATTATTGGCAGCGGATTTATTGGGCCTGCACATATTGAGGCATTGCGTCGACTCGGCGGTGTGAACGTGGTGGCGCTCTGTGATAGCTCGCTGGCGGTTGCCCAGGAACGCGCAGATGCTCTTCATATTCCTCATGCGTACGGCAGCGTTGAGGCGCTGCTGGCGCATCCCGGACTGCGGGTAGTGCATAACTGTACACCGAATCATCTGCATGCCGACATCAATCGGCAGATTTTACGCGCGGGCCTGCACGTGTTTTCAGAAAAGCCGCTGTGTATGACGCCGGATGAGGCTCGTGAACTGGAAACGCTGGCACAGCAGGCGGGAGTGGTGCACGGCGTGAGCTTTGTCTATCGCCAGTTTGCAATGGTGCAGCAGGCGGCCAGTATGGTCAGAAGCGGCAGCGTGGGCCGTCTGTTTGCCGTTCAGGGGAGCTATTTGCAGGACTGGATGCTGCTGGAGACTGACTACAACTGGCGGGTCGATGCCGCACAGGGTGGGGATTCGCGGGCGGTAGCGGATATCGGTTCGCACTGGTGTGATACGGTGCAATTCGTGACTGGAAAACGTATTGTCGAGGTGATGGCCGATTTGGCTATCGTCTGGCCGGTACGTAAAGCCAGCATTGCCAGTAACGCTACGTTTGGCCAGCAAACGGCTGATGTGCAATTTGAGGATAAAGCGGTTACGACGGAAGATCGTGGATCGGTGCTAGTACGTTTTGATGATGGCAGCAAAGGCTGCTTTAGCGTTTCGCAGGTGAGTGCAGGGCGCAAGAATCACCTGAGCTTTGAAATTAACGGTAGCCACTGTTCACTGCACTGGGATCAGGAAACGCCGCAACAGCTTTGGGTCGGGCACCGTCAGCAGGCGAACCAGATCCTGACGGACGACCCTGGATTGATGAATGCTGATGTAGCTGCCAGTGCGCACTTTCCGGGCGGGCATATTGAGGGCTGGCCGGATGCGTTCAAGAATATGATGCAGCAGTTTTATCAGGCTGTGTTGGCAGGCAAAATGCCCGCGACGGCAGAGCGTCGATTTGCGTCTTTTTCTGATGGTGCGGATGTGATGTATATCATTGATGCAATTATAAAAAGCCATCAGCAGCAGCGTTGGATATCAGTACAGCGCTAAACACGCATCCGGTTCGCCAGTCGGCGATTTTATGGTAGCCTCAACGCAAAGCGTAAACCGCAGGATGTGTCGTCGTTATGTCTATTCAAAAAATCGCCCAGCTTGCCGGTGTGTCGGTGGCGACGGTATCCCGTGTGCTGAATCACAGTGATACCGTCAAAGCCAAAAATCGCGAGCGCGTGCTACAGGCTATTAAAGAAAGCAATTATCAGCCCAACCTGCTGGCGCGTCAGCTGCGTACGGCACGTAGTTCGATGATTTTGGTGATGGTTTCCAACATTGCCAACCCTTTTTGTGCAGAGGTTGTTAAAGGCATTGAAGAGGAGGCGGAGAAGAATGGCTATCGCATTTTGCTGTGTAATTCCGGCTCGGATACAGCCCGCTCAAAATCGGCGTTGAAGCTCCTGTCGGGGAAAATCGTCGATGGCATTATCACCATGGATGCATTCTCAAAATTACCGGAACTGACTACGCTGATTGGCGATGCGCCCTGGGTTCAGTGCGCGGAATATGCTGACAAAGGCGCGGTTTCCTGCGTGGGGATTAACGATGTTGACGCCGCACAGTCGGTGATATCTCACCTGGTGGATAAGGGCTACCGACGAATTGCCTTAATCAATCATGACCTGAGTTATAAATATGCTCGTTTGCGCGAACGCGGCTATAAAGCGGCGCTGCATGCATTATCGCTTGAATATCAGGCTGTGGAATATGCTAGTGAATTAAGTTCCAGTGCAGGAATTGCGGCGATGAAAAAACTACTTGCCGCAAAGGTGAAACCCGACGCGGTGTTTGCCGTATCGGACACGCTAGCCGCTGGTGCGATGCGCGCTATTTTCGATGCCGGATTACTGATCCCGCAGGATATCGCCGTTGTTGGTTTCGACGGTACGGAACTGGCAGAAATGGTTTCTCCACAGCTTTCAACCATTGAGCAGCCCTCACGGGATATAGGCCGCAAAGCGGTAGGATTGTTGCTGAATAAAATAGAAAATCCTGACGCGCAGACGGAAAGGGTGATGATGGACTGGCGCTATATTTCACGCGCCAGTACCTGAGCTTTATCGCTGAAACGCGCCAGACAGCGCGCGAATATCGTTTCCGGTAGGCGACTGATGAATGCGCAAGCCAAACTCTTCGACTACGGCAAATATATGGTCGAAGATATCAGCCTGAATACTTTCATATTCCAGCCAGACCACCGTATTGGTAAAGGCATAAATTTCAATCGGTAAACCATGATCGTCTGGCGCAAGCTGGCGCACCATTAATGTCATATCTTTGCGAATACGCGGATGATGACGCAAATACTCGTTCAGATAAGCGCGAAAGGTGCCAATGTTCGTCATCCGGCGGTGATTCAATACCGATTCAGGCGCATCTAATTGCTGATTCCACTCGCTGATTTCCTGGTGACGTGTGGTTAAATACGGTTTCAGCAGGTGGGCTTTATGCAACCGCTGACGCTCATCCTCATCAAGAAAATGGATACTGGTGGCATCAATGCTGATGCTGCGTTTAATTCGCCGACCACCCGAAGCCGACATTCCGCTCCAGTTTTTAAAAGAGTCTGATACCAGCGACCAGGTTGGGATCGTGGTGATGGTGTTATCCCAGTTGCGCACTTTGACGGTGGTTAAGCCAATATCGATAACAGCACCGTCTGCGCCGTATTTCGGCATTTCCAGCCAGTCGCCAAGCTTTAACATATCGTTGGCGGAGAGCTGTATTCCGGCCACCAGACCGAGAATAGGGTCTTTAAATACCAGCATTAGCACGGCGGCCATTGCACCCAAACCGCTTATCAGTATTGCCGGTGACTGGCCAATCAGCAGGGAAATCATCAATATTCCGACGAGGATTGCGCTGATTAGCTTGATGCCCTGGAATATGCCTTTTAGCGGCAGTTGCGACGCAGCAGGGAGTTTTTGTGACAGATTGAGAATAACGTCCAGCAGAGAAAACAGTGACAGCAGGGCGTACATCATGATCCACAGCTGTGCGCAGGTTACTAATATTTCTGCGGCTTCGCTGCCTTTCTGTAGCCAGAGTGCGGCCTGTATATTGACAATGATACCCTGCAGGGTGAATGCCAGCCGGTGAAATAACTTGTTCTGCGTGATGATTTGTAGCCACAGGCGGGAGCTGGCGTTGGCGCGCTTTTCAAATGCGCGTAGTACCACCCAGTGCAAAATAACGTGAACAATAATGGCGGTGATAAAAATAATGCCAAAAATCATCACCAGCGAGGTGGTGTGATTTATTTCAATGCCGAGTTCTTCTACCTGAGATATCAATTCCTGCATAATGTCTCCTTAATAAACAGCGGTCTATGATGACCGCTGTGCGGAGCTTATGCAAATGCGGAGGATTAGACTTCCGTCAGCGTCGTTTCCAGCGGCAGACGAGATTTCGGCAGCGCGGCGTTGAAATCTTCTACGCTGTGATGACCCACCGGAACCACCACTACGCTGGTGAAACCTTTTTCTTTCAGGCCAAATTCTGCATCCATGACTGCTGAATCAAAGCCTTCGATCGGCACAGCATCCAGGCCCATCGCCGCAACGCCCAGCAGGAAGTTACCGACGTTCAGGTACACCTGTTTTGCCATCCAGTGGTTGTCATCTTTCAGTTCTTTGCGATGCATGTCGGCAAAGAAAGTGCGGCCTTTGTGGTTTGCGGCTTTCGCTTCAGGCGTGGCGAAACGACCATCGCTTTCTTCTTGATCCACCACGCGTTCCAGCCACGCATCGTCCATCGCCGTTTTGGCGCAGAACACCACGACGTGGGAAGCATCCAGCATTTTACGTTCGTTGAATACAAAGCCGCCGGCTGCGGATTTAGCCACACGCGCCTTACCTTCGTCAGTGCTGGCGACAATAAAGTGCCATGGCTGAGAGTTGGTGCTGGACGGGCTAAACTGCAGCAGCGTTTTTAATTTTTCGGCCTGCTCAGCGGTCAGTTTTTTATTCGGATCGAATGCCTTAGTGGAGTAACGTTTTAAGGCGACAGAAACAATATCCATAACTACTCCTGGTGATTTTCCATACCCTGCGGGTGCGTTTTGTTTCAGCAGGGTACAGGGTTAGCAGGAAAAAGATAAGACAGGAAAATGCAAAAACACTTATCGGGGTTAGCGATAAATCAACCTGGACGCAGGCGTTTTTGATCCCGCTTCGGCAAGCCGTCGACGACGCGGTGCCAGGAATCATTCACCAGCTCTGCCAGTAATGACTCGGTAATATCGTCACCAGGATAGACCGAGATCCAGTGCTTTTTATTCATGTGATAGCCGGGCTTAATGCTGGGATAGATCTGCTGGTTTAACAGTGATTTTTGCGGATCGGATTTCAGGTTAATAAGCGGCCGTCCGCGAAGCTCCGTGACCAGCATAAAAATTTTACCGCCAACCTTGAAGACATCGTATTCCGGGCCAAACGGCCAGCAGTGTTCGGTAAAAGGCAGTTCAAGCGCAAGGCGTTTCGCACAGGCAGGTAGGGTCTGGCCGTCCATTATTGTTCCTCGCGGGTCAGTGCGCGCCACATGGCTTCAAATCCCATCGAAATATAGTCATTTGCGCGGGCAGCGTCGCGGGCGGCGAACTCCATGGTGGTTTCTGCCAGAGAAAGAAACAGCGCGTCGCCAAAGGCGCGATATTCGTCAGACATAAACTCGGGTCGTACGGAACGATGACAAAGATCGCGCAGTTCCGGGAACATATCGTCAACCTGTTGTTCGGTTTCCTTGCTTATTTTCTCGCTGACCGCCAACTGACGAATCGTGCGATGCCCGCAGGTGTGGTTCAGGCCCCAGCTAATGTAGCTGTTCCAGATGTAGTGAGTCATGGTTTTGGCATCGGTCACTGAGCGATCGAGATTTGCCATCATCGACTGACAAAGGTCTTGCTTCAAAAAGAGGTAAAGCTCGTTGATCAAATCATCTTTGGTCGCGAAATAGCGAAACAACGTTCCCTCCGCAACCCCTGCATTACGGGCTATCACGGCGGTCGAAGCCGCAACACCTGATTGTGCAAATGCTGTGGTTGCAGCTTCCAGTAATGCCAGTTTTTTGTCTTCACTCTTCGGACGAGCCACTACACTTTACCCTTAATTCTGTAAAAAACATGATTGAATCACGGCGTTTGCTGCGCCGCAACGGCGAATGTCAAAGATTGAAAATCATCTTGACGGAGAACTTTCGATTTCTATAATGAGTGCTTACTCACTCATAATCAAGAGTCAGTCGCGCAAACCAGCGGAAAGGGGCGCGTTTAAGGTCAGGATATGAAGCGTCTCACAGTTTGTGTGGTTGTTATTATGCTTATTGCCGCAGCTGCAAGTTTACCGTTTGTACTCAATGCCGGGTTTGGTCAGGCACCGCAAGGGGCACAACTGAGTCAGGTTGAACAGTCACCGCACTATCGTGATGGACAGTTTCATAACCAGGTGCCGACACCGGGCTATACCGGCAACAAAGGCATGTTGGCGGCCTGGTGGGAGTTTCTGGTCGCTAAGCGTGAAAATGCACGACCAGCACAACCGTTACCTATGGTCGCGACCGATCTCGCCGGGCTTTCGCCGCAGCAGGATACCCTGGTCTGGCTGGGCCATTCTTCGTGGTATTTACAGCTGGCAGGTCAACGAATCCTGATTGATCCGGTGTTCAGTAATTATGCCGCACCGTTCTCGTTCCTGAACAAGGCCTTTGCCGGTGATTATCCGTGGACCGCACAGACGATGCCGGAGATAGACCTGCTCATTATCTCGCACGATCACTATGACCATCTGGATCTTGCCACCCTTAAGGCGTTAATGCCGAAAATTAAGCGGGTGATTACGCCGCTTGGCGTGGGATCGCATCTGCGTTATTGGGGGATGCGCAGCGAGATAATCGAAGAACGGGACTGGAATCAGTCCGTCAGAGTGACGGATTCGCTGATCGTTCATGTGCTGCCTGCTCGTCATTTCTCGGGACGCGGTATCAAACGCAACCAAACGCTATGGGCGAGCTTCATGTTCGAAACGCCGGAGCAGAACGTTTATTACAGCGGCGATTCCGGCTATGGACCGCATTTTAAAGCCATCGGCGAGCAGTTTGGCTCTGTCGATTTGGCGATTATGGAGAACGGTCAGTATGACCAGGACTGGAAGTTTATTCACATGATGCCGGAAGAGACGGCGCAGGCTGCGGCAGATCTACATGCGAAGGCTGTGTTGCCAGGGCATGCCGGCCGTTTCGTTCTGGCGAAACATACCTGGGATGATCCATACAAACGACTGGCGCTTGCCAGCCGTCATCAGGATTACCGACTGCTGACGCCAATGCTGGGTGAACCGGTAATACTGTCCGAACCGGACCAACCGTTTACGGCCTGGTGGCAACAGGTGACTCAATGAATACAGGGGAGAGCATGATGACGATTTCTGCTCAGGTAATTGATACGATTGTTGAATGGATTGATGATAATTTGAATCAGCCATTGCGCATTGATGATATTGCACGCCATGCGGGATATTCCAAATGGCACCTGCAGCGTCTTTTTATGCAGTACAAAGGCGAAAGTCTTGGGCGTTACATCCGCGAGCGCAAGCTGCTGCTGGCGGCGCGCGATCTACGCGATACCGACCAGAAAGTGTACGACATCTGTTTGAAATACGGATTCGATTCGCAGCAGACCTTTACGCGTATTTTCACCCGTACGTTCAGCCAGCCGCCGGGAGCTTATCGCAAAGAAAATCATAGCCGAACGCATTAACAGCAGAGGGGTTCTCGCGGGCCTAATCCGCCAGCGAGAACCAGCGCCGCCAGATGAAGCGCAGCACCAAATATTCAATCACGCCCAGCAGTAAAAACCACAGACAAAACAGCAAAGTATAAAACTGATTGAGATCCATCAGATGAAAAATGGCGACGAGTTTTTGCGCCAGCACCAGGCCAAGCGAGGGGGCGGGCAGCAGCAGGCAAGACAAAAAAGCCAGTAGCAGGATCCCTGCGACAGTCATCAGTGATTCAAGCGGGTGTTTCATGACATTGTTAAACTTGAGTTAAAAAGCTATTGTCCGGGATCTCAGCGGGCAACGCAAATACCCACGCTTACAACCCCGCCCAAATCTCACAATGCTTTTTCACCAGGCCACTCAGTGACCCGCCTTCGGCGACAAAGTCACGCATGTTTTGTGCTTCATCATGACCATTTTTAACCTGCAGATGTATAGCTTCAATCGCGCTGGTTGCGCCCACTTTACCCGCAGAGGTAGCGATATTCTCCAGTAATCGCAATGTGTCTTCTGACAGGCGGCAGCCGTCGCCGGTATTGACGTCGGTGACGATTCCCGCCATACCAAAGCGACAGGCCTGAAAACGATTGAATTTATACAACAGGTAATCACGCTCATGGTGTTTGAACGGGCGTTTGGTGAGTAACCAGTGGGCGGTAGCCTGAATAAGTCCCGCCATATTGACCGCATGATCAAGGGTCAGCGGCGTATCCATTACCCGAACCTCTACCGTGCCAAAGTGCGGGCTGGGGCGGATATCCCAGTGTAAATCTTTAATGCTATCAATCATGCTGGTGTAAGCCAGTCGACGGAATAGCCCCTCGAATTCCTGCCAGTTATTCACCCATGGCATCGGGCCATTATCGGGAAATCCGGAGAAAATATTCAGGCGCGCGCAGGCAAACCGCGTGTCGGACGTCTGCATATAAGGTGAGGCGGCCGAGAGCGCAATAAAATGGGGGACAAATCGCGACAGGCCGTGTAGCAGGTAAATGGCATCATCGCCGTTTGCGCAGCCGATATGCACATGTTGGCCGAATACCGTCGCTTGCTGGATAAGATAGCCAAAATTTTCCAGGTTGCGCCGATAGCGTTCGTTATCGCAGACTTCCTGACGTTGCCATTTTTGAAATGGATGTGTGCCACCGCCACAAATAGCGAGGTGATGCTCTGCAGCAACTCGCATAATTATCTGCTGCATAGCGGACAATTCAGCATCAGCATGGTCGATATTTCGGCAAACTCCGGTCGCCATCTCCAGCATACTTTCGGTGATATCGTGCTTCACTTCTCCGGCGGAGAGCTGCGGTGTGACGGCATCAATCAGCCGGGAGGAGTCCTGACTCAGGTCGTAACCTGGCGGATTGACCACCTGCATTTCCAGTTCAATGCCTAACGTAAAAGGGTCGGAAACATGAAAATCGGGTAGTGGCATAAGGCTCTCTTCCGCGTTGATTTTTAATCAGTATAGAAGGACTGCTGATTTTCTGTTCGTCGTCAAAATCACCCTTGCGACGCTTTGAAGGTGTAATGGCCGGTGTTATAACTATTTTTTACTTCGCTACTGGGGTTGAATCGTGCCGGAAATAAATCTTTATGGGCAGACCGTCGGCGATGTCGTGCCGGACTGGAATGGCGCTGCCGTACTGCCACGGGAAACGCTGATAGGGCAATATTGTCGACTGGTTCCCCTGGATGCCGACAGCCATGCTGCCGATCTGTTTGATGCCTACGCGCAGGCGCTGGACGATCGCGACTGGACCTGGCTTGCAAGCTCTCGCCCCACAAGCGTTGAGGCCGCAGCTTGCTGGGTGCAGGGGAAAGTTACTGATGCATCTCTGGTTCCCTATGCCGTCATTGAACAGCGTTCAGGACGAGCTGTCGGACTGGTGTGTTTTATGGCGATTGAACGAGAGCACGGTTCGGTCGAAATTGGTCATGTGACCTGGTCACCGCGTATGAAAAATACGGTTCTTGGCACCGAAAGCATCTGGCTGCTGCTGCGCCAGGCATTTGCGTTGGGCTATCGTCGCGTGGAGTGGAAATGCGATTCTCTGAACACCGCTTCTCGACGGGCAGCGGAACGCCTTGGGTTTATCTTCGAAGGTCGCTTTCGCCAGAAGATTGTGCGCAAGGGGCGTAATCGCGACAGCGACTGGTTATCAATGATTGATAGCGAATGGCCCCAGTGTGACGCCGTGTTACAGCGCTGGCTGGCCGCAGAGAACTTTGATGAACACGGGCGGCAACGAAAAACGCTGGCTGCCTGTAGCCGCGAATAAATTAACGCCCGCAGCTAACAATGGCTGCGGGCGTATTGCTGTTTACCAACAGATAAATCCGCCATCTACAACCAGGTCTACACCGGTGCAAAATGAAGCGGCATCGCTGGCCAGAAAGAGTGCCGGGCCCGCCATCTCTTCCACTTTTGCCATGCGCTGAATTGGCGTCTGGCTTTCAAACTCCCGCGTCTGATGAACCATTTCCGGTCGAGTATTCATCGGCGTGGCGGTATATCCCGGGCTGATGGAGTTCACGCGTATTCCTTTTCCAATCCACTCCATCGCCAGGCTTTTCGACAGATGAATCACCCCCGCCTTAGCGCTATTGTAATGGGCTTGTTCAAGGCCTCGGTTAACAATAATCCCGGACATGGATGCGATGTTAATAATCGAGCCACCACCGGATTCCAGCATCAGCTCGGCTTCGGCTTTACAGGAATTCCACACGCCAGTGAGGTTAATGTCGATAACGCGCTGCCACTGCTCGCTTTCCATTTCCAGCGCAGGGTTGGCGTTGGCAATGCCTGCGGCATTGACCGCAATATCCAGACGACCAAAGCGTTCCTTCGCCAGGGCTACCGCGGCGCGAAGGTCGCTAAGCTGGCGGACATCGCCCGTATAGAGCGCAGCCTGGGCGCCAATAGCGGTGATAGCATCAACGGTCGCGTTCAGCCCGCCGTCTTCGCGCAAATCAAAACAGATCACGTGCGCGCCCGCGCTGGCAAGTGCGCAGGCGATAGTCTGACCGATGCCGCTACCTGCGCCAGTAACGAAAGCGACGCGCCCCTCAAGATTAAACAGTTGTTGAGCAAAATCTTTTGTAATCATAGTGATGACTCTCTTAACAGATACCCTGGTGGGCATTAAGACATAATCAGGCCGCCATCGATATTGATGGTTTGTCCGGTGAGATAACGCGCATCGTCAGAGGCGAGAAAAGCGACCAGTCCGGCGACATCCTCAGGTTTGCCCGCGCGTTTCATGGGGATGCCTTTAACCCATTCCGCCATCAGTTCACCTTTGCCATAGCGTTTTTCATCTGTGCTGAGAATTTCGCCCCAGACACGATCGTTGTAATCCCACATTTCGCTTTCGATTATCCCTGGGCAAAAGGCGTTGACGGTGATATTCCACGGTGCCAACTCATGCGCCAGGCTTTGCGTAATACCAATTACGCCCATCTTGCTGGCGGCGTAGTGTGGGGTATAGATGAAACCCTGGCGTCCCTGACCGGAAGAGGTATTAATCAGACAGCCCTGGTTTTGCTTAACCATATATTTTGCTGCTTCCCGACAGCAGAGCCATACGCCAGTGGTATTTACGGCGAGGACTTTTTCGAAATCGGCTTTCGGCATGCGGTCGAAATAGTCGATGGTGATAACACCCGCGTTTTGAATCGAGACATCAATGGTGCCGAAGCGCGCTGCGGCCTGCTCGTACAGAGATTGCACCTGCGCCTCATTGGTGACATCCACCTGCAAAGATAAAATATCTGCCTGATAGCGCTGACGAAGCTGTTCCGCTGTTTCGTGGACGCGCTCTGCATTAGATACCATCACCAGGTTTGCGCCGTCGCGGGCAAAACGTTCGGCGATACCTGCGCCAATCCCTCGACAAGCACCAGTGATGACAATTGTCTTACCATGAAAATCACGTTGCATATTTTTATCCCCTGTATAGGCCGGGCAAAAGATGCCCGGCGGAATGTTGCTACTTAACTGGATACGGTATTTACTGAAGGTGCTGCCGCCAACTTTTCTTCATGGCGACGCATAAGAATGACTTTGTTCTGCAGCTTTTGCTGAAACTGATCGACAACAACGGCGGTGACGATAACCACACCTTTGATAACCATCTGCCAGAAGTCGCTGACGCCCATCATCACCATGCCATCGGCGAGGAAGACAATTACGAAGGCACCGATAATGGAGCCGGAGACGCGTCCGCGTCCTCCCGCGAGCGCAGTTCCGCCCAGCACAGTTGCGCCAATGGCATCCATCTCAAACATATTGCCGGTCATCGGATGTGCGGTTTGCAGTTGTGAAGCCACAATCAGCCCAACAAAAGCGGCACACAGGCCGGAAAAGGCGTACACAAAGATCTTCGCTTTTACGATAGGGACACCCGCCAGACGTGCGGCGGACTCGTTCCCTCCAATCGCGTAGATATAGCGGCCAAGTGGGGTTTTGGTGGTTACCCAGTAGCCCAGCAGCAGGAAGGCAATCATCAGCCAGATAGGGAGATAAATCCCCAACAAAGTACCTGAACCCAGCGTGGCAAAACCGGTATTGCCCAGCGCGTCCATGCCGTTAAGATTTGGGTAAGTGCTGCCGTCGTTAAACAGAAGAGCAGATCCTCTGGCAACGTACATCATGCCGAGCGTACAGATAAACGGCGCAACGCCGAAACGCGTGATGACGGCACCGTTGACAAAACCAACGACAACGCCGAAGAGGGCAACACAGATTATGACCTCTGGTACGTTGAAGAAGATGATGTTGCCACCCCAGATGGGCAGACCGTTGGTAAGCAAGGCGCCTGCAACCATGCCGCAAATACCCGCTACCGCCCCGACGGACAGATCGATACCGCCAGTGAGTATCACCAGCGTCATACCAATTGCCAGTAAGCCCGTGATGGCGACGTGCTGGGTCATGATCAACAGGTTAGAGGTGGTCAGGAAATTAGGTACCATCACGCTAAAGAATGCGATAACCAGCAGCAGTGCGATAAACGTTCTGGCCTTCAGGAGGTACATATAAATCATATATTTCTGGTTCATGATGGATTCCAGCCTGATTAATCTTGAGGTGTAGAAGCCGCGATTAATGTCTCGCGGGTAACCGCATGACGGGGGACATCAGCGGTGATTCGGCCATCGGCCATCACCAGAATGCGGTCCGCCAGCGCCATCACTTCGTCCAGCTCTGATGAAGAGAACATCACCGCCAGCCCTTGCTGCGCCATTTTGCCAATAAGGTGATACACGTCGGTTTTCGCACCCACATCAATGCCTCGGGTGGGCTCATCAAGGAAAACCACCTGCGGTTGCGTCATCAATGCCTTACCCAGCACCACTTTTTGCTGATTACCGCCGCTTAATGAGGTGATAGGCAGTTCGGGATCGCTCACTTTGATAGCCAGTTGCTGGATCATTGCCTTCACACTGGACTGCTCTTTGTGCGGGTTCAGCCATTTCCAGGCACGGCGAAAGCCTTGCAGGCTGAAGTCAGACAGCGTCATGTTGGACTGAATCGACATCATCTGAACAACGCCTTCGCCCTGACGGTCTTCAGGCACCAACGCCAGCCCCTTTTTAAGACGTGACTGAAAATGGGCTTTATCAATGCATTCGCCGTTAAGCTGCACGCTCCCACTCTGGCAGGGCATAAGTCCCACCAGACCTTTGAACAGTTCCGTGCGTCCAGCGCCCAGCAGACCATAGATTCCGATGACTTCGCCTTTACTGAGGCTAAACGTCACGTCATTAAGCTTATAGCCGCCGCTCGGATGAAGGGCTGTGAGACCCTGTACGGATAGAACCGTTTCACCTTTTGGTGCGGGTTGATAATCAAAATGTTTTTTCTTGTCACCCACCATTTGTTCAATGATCCACGGAATACTGGCATCATTGACTGGGCGTTCGCTGATAAAACGACCGTCGCGGAAAATCGTGATGTAATCACCAATTTCCATCAACTCTTCCAGACGGTGAGATATATAGATGATGGTGACACCGCGCCGTTTAAGTTGCTCGATGACGTTAAACAACACTTTCACCTCAGACTGGCTGAGTGCGGAGGTTGGTTCATCCATGATTAAAACGCGGGTATCTTTGGAGAGCGCACGAGCAATTTCGACCAGTTGCTGATGACCGATCCCTAGTTCCTCCAGAGGTGTATACGGATCAACATCCAGCTCGAGTCTTTCCAGTAAGGATTTTGCTAGTGCGTATTGGTATTTTTCGTTGATTTTCCCTTTTTGAAAGAACTCGTTAGCCATGAAAATATTATCCATGACATTCATGTTTGGGAATAAATTCAACTCCTGAAAAATAATGCTGATACCCAGTTTTTCGGCCTGATGGGTCGAATTTAATGTGACGGGTATGCCATCCATAATAATTTGTCCGGAAGAGGGACTTTCGACACCAGCAAGCATTTTCATCATGGTGGACTTACCCGCACCATTTTCTCCGATCAGCACGTTTACTTTATTCCGATATACCCGGTAGTTGACGCTATCTAATGCCACTACCCCAGGGTAAACACGCGATAAATCGTGTGTTTCGATAATAACTTCAGATTCGACGGAATGAGGAGTGACGATATCTTGCTGCTGCATGTTATTGTCCTCCTACAGATTCAATTTTCGCTGGTGTAATAACCGGGATGGATTTTGGTATCTCCCACTCAGAAAAAACACCATAAACGTGTACTGATTCTCCGGTTTTAAGCTGCGCAGATTGGATCATCTTTATTGCTTGTTCGTTAATTCCTCGACCATATTCACCAAATAATACCTGGTCATTGAAATCACTATAACTTGTGCCTTTAAAGGCATCGCGTAATTGTGTGCCGCGCAGCGTCGGACCAATCTGCACAATAATGCTGTTGCCGCTTTTATCGGCGATAGTCATTTTTCCACTACGAGAGGCGGTATCAAGATTGCTAATTTTTCCTTCTACTTGTACGTAAAAGATGCAGGGATTCTCTTCCTGAGAACGGTAGCCGAGATTTTTACAGGCGCTATCAAAATCTTTTTCAGCATGCAAGGCCATTAATAAATCGGCCACCGGACGAGCCTGCCCGACAATTTGCGGAACAATTTTGTTTTGCCACGTTTGATCAATATTGGCCATGTGTGGATTCGGTGGCGACTTGAGGTCCGCAAGTTCCTGCTGCGAGACGATGCGGCATCCGCCCACGGTCAACAAGGCCAGCGCAAGCCAGGCTTTTTTAGACATAATGTTCTCCTCTGCGCCTCCTGAGAGGCGCAACAACCCGGGATCAGGACTTGATATTGAAATCCTGCACTTTATCTGCGTTTTCTTTAGTGATAAGAATTCCGCGGAACATGACGCGTTGCTTTTCGGGTTTTATGCCTTTTTGCAGGTAGTTATCCAGATCGGTAACCCCTTGTGCTGCGATAGCCTGAGCCTGGAGCATGACGGTTGCCTGTAGAGTGCCTGCTTTCACCGCATCACGTTCGTCGTTGCTGCCGTCGATACCGACCACTACCACGTCGCTGCGGTTCGCCGCTTTTAATGCAGCAATAGCGCCCAGTGCAACAGGACCGTTACCGCAGATGATACCTTTCACGTCCGGGTGGGCCTGTAGGATGCTGTCCATAATACGTTTACCGTCGATAAGCGTACCTTTGGCATCCTGTCTGGCGACACTAACCATATCCGGGAACTGATCAATAACCTGGTGGAAGGATTTGGAGCGCGTAACACAATTATTATCCGCAAGGTTACACGTCAGTTCAGCATATTTACCTTTTTCGCCCATCTTCTCGACGAAAATATTTGCAACTTCGGAACCCGCCTGGAAGTTATTGTGGGTAATTTGCACCAGTGCAACATCATCAACGGGAATTTCACGGTTGATTAATATGACGGGAATTCCAGCTTTTTTCGCTTTTTCAATTGCCGCGACGCTGGCCGTTGAATCTGCATTATCCAGAACGATACCCTGGACTTTTTTGCCGATTGCCGTATCAATCAATTCATTCTGTTTTTTCACATCTTCACTGTGCGACAAAATTGTGGTTTTGTAGCCCAGTTCCTTGGCTTTTTCACTGGCACCTTTTGCTTCTGAGGCGTAATACGGGTTATCCAGTGAATTCACCATAATCATGATTGTCCCTTTTTCCGCTGCATGAGCAGTAAAAGACAAAGCAGTCAGGGTTGCAGCAGTTAACAGCGTTAAACGTAATTTCATGACAATGTTCTCTCTGTGTTGTTATTGTCGGGTACGGTGAAACAACGTAAAGCTTGAATTTCTTATGGTCCGGTGTCCTCCTGTATATGTGGTAAATAACGTCGCGCGTTTTCCCAGGTGAGGCATCAGGCGGACGGGGCCGGTTTCCATAATGTTCTGTTTACCGCATGGCGCCATTCCTGCCATCTTTTTTGCAACCGATGGTGGCGATCCATGTCGGGTTGAAATGTGCTATGTACGGTTAAAAAAGCTTTTAAATCAGTCAGTGAGCCAGGGTAAAGCGCTTTACGCGCCAGTAATGCCGCGCCAATGGCGGAAAGTTCTGGCACATCGCTACGCATAACCGGATAACCAAGCAAGTCTGCCTGATATTGCATTAGCCAGTCGTTTTGGGTGGGGCCACCGTCAACCATTAATGCAGTTAACTTGAAATCATCGTGCTGCTGCATGGCAACTACAACATCGGCGATTTGATAGGTAATCGACTCAAGTGCGGCACGAATGAGATGTGCTCGTTTAACTCCCCGACTGAGTCCGCAGATGACTCCACGGGCACTATCATCCCACCATGGTGCGCCAAGCCCGGTCAGTGCTGGCACAAAATAAACGCCGAGGGTCGAATCAACGGAGGCGGGAAGGGTGTTGAGTTCGTAGGCCAGTTCGGCATCCGAAAGTTCGCTCAGACCAGTACTGTCCGCCATCCATGCCACCGCATCACCCGTGTGCGGGATATTGCCTTCCAGACCGTATATGATGCTATTTCCATCGTGCCAGGCGATGGTTGTAGCCAGTGCGTCAATATCGCATTGGGCTGATTTGACCGGCGCCATCACCGATGAACCGGTACCGTAAGTTGCTTTAACGCATCCCATTTCGCCAAGAGCATGGCCAAACAGAGCGGCATGTGAGTCACCCACCATCGACATCACAGGAATGCCGTCTGGGATGCCATTGAGTCCACGAGTATGACCAAATAATCCACTGGAGGGTTTTATTTCCGGTAAGGCGGCGCGCGGAATGTGGAAGAGTGCCAGCATGGCTTCATCCCACTCTCCAGAGTGCAGGTTTAGCAACTGTGTGCGGGCGGCATTGGAATAGTCACAGCAGAAGGCTTCACCAGCGGTTAAATTCCATAGCAACCAACTGTCGATCGTTCCCAGGCAAATTTGTCCCTGCGCAGCCAGCTGTGGGCCATCGGTCACGGATTCCAGTAGCCAGCGCATTTTTGATGCGGAGAAAAGTGGTGCGATTGGCAGACCAGTGGTTGATTTTATTAGTTGTTCTTTATTTTCATGCCGCAGTTCCTCGCAGTAAGCCGCACTGCGCGTACATTGCCAGGTGATTGCGGAATTTAGCGGTCTGCCAGTCTGGCGATACCAGCCTATGGCGGTTTCACGCTGATTACTGATAGCCAGTGCTGCGACGTTTTCAGCACCAACATGATTCACAGCTTTGGCAATGACACCAATAGAAGCATCAATCAACACCTCGCCAGATTGTTCAACCCAGCCATCCCGAGGGGTCTGAATCGCCAGTGGCTGAGAAAACTTTGCCACCACATTGCCCTGTGCATCAAGCGCAACCGCTTTGGCGTTAGTTGTGCCTTCATCCAGCGCAATGATGAACTCTTTCTTCGCTGCACACATAGATTATCTCCTGAGTCACATTGCGTCCCGGTTTGGAGGATAAAGCCCCCTCATTGTCGCGTCATTACTACATCAGGCCTGGCTGTGACATCGTTTTTCAATTATTGAATATATATTCGATAGTGATTATTTATTTAATACCTTAGCCACAATCTTTCCGTTGGGCTACAGAAAAAATCATCAATTGTGCTGAGAATCACACTTACACAGACGGGACAATAACAGAAAGAAGAGTAAATTAAGGCGAGGTGAAACCATTCAGTCTATTGAAATATATGGATTTTAGTCACAGCCTTTGCTTTTTATCTTTCGTGCAAAGGCTATCAGCGAATTGAGGATCAGGAGGTGACCAGCATGCGGGCCGTAGGATAGTCGGTAATGAGCACGTCGATATAACCTCCGTTCAACGCCCCTTTAATTGCCGCGACTTTGTCTGTACCGCCAGCAAGCGCCACGACATTCGGGCATTTTTTTACCTTGTCCAGGGCCATGCCAATCACTGGATCTTCGTCATCTTGCAATACCGGCTGGCCCTTGTTGTCGTAGTAATGCAGGCAAATGTCTCCGACTGCGCCGCGATCTGCCAGTACCTGCAACATATCTTCGTGGTAGTAGTTGCCTGATGTTTTCAGCAATTGGGACGGTTCGAGGATCCCGACGCCAACAATGGCGATGTCTACATTATCAAAGCGTGAAATCACATCGGCGACATCTTTGCTGGCAACGAGACGGTTTTTCTCTTCAACCGAGCCTTCGATACTCTGCGAAGGAAGCAGCCAGGCTTCACAATTCAGATGTTGTGCCAGCGTCTGCGTCAGAATTGTGGCCTGTACGTTGCCGTTGGGACCCACGCCGCCCAACAATTGAATTACGCCGCCGGCCTTCAGGTTCTGCGTATGGACTTCATCCACCATCGCTCGGATAGTCGAACTCCATGAGGAAACGCCCACCAGATCTTTGGGGCGCAGCCTGGTTTCCAGATAGTGGGCTGCGGCAGAACCGATGGCGCGTTTGATGGTGTGGTCGCTGGCATCCTCTTCGGTATCAACCACAATGGCCTGCTTAATGCCGTAACGTTCCTCGATCCCTTTTTCAAGATTCAGGAAGATATTTGAGGGCTGGACAACGCTGATTTTCACCACTCCTTCTTTCTGACAGCGGGTGATGGCGCGGGAGATAAACGACTGAGAAAGCGAGAGAAGTTGAGCAATATCGGACTGTTTGCGTCCTTCAAGATAGTAAAGGGTAGCGATTTTAACCAATAGCCGTTGTTCGTCCTGCTTAGCCATATATTTCCTCGAAAATCATTTACGTACCGCCATTATCTTAATGCGTTTTATCATACGCGAAAATTGAAGACAGGTAAGTGTGATAAAGCTCTAACTTTAACCAATCCTCCAAAACAGCTATGGACAAATACGAAAATTAGGTTGCATAATTGAATAAAGAATCATTTGTGAATATATATTCATGGTGGTTACAGGTCAACTTATTATTACCAGCGTCAGTGTGGTCGCGGTAAGGAGGCAGAATGTTCCTGAGTATGATACAACGGCGTAAGCCTGAAGATGTGACGTATGGGAAATTCTGGTTTTTTTAGTCCCATGCAGAATAAATATTCCATATTGAAAATAAATTCAGAGGTGCTAAATGAATCCCTGGAACTATGATATCCAGACTCTTGAGCGCAAAGCGCGGGCGGTTCGCCGTCACATTGTTAGATTAAATGCTAACAGCCCTGCGGGTGGGCATACTGGTGCGGACTTGTCTCAAGTTGAGCTGTTGACGGCACTCTATTTTCGTATACTCAATGTCGCTCCGGAGCGTATCGCTGATGAGGCTCGGGATATCTACATCCAGTCTAAAGGTCACGCGGTAGGCTGTTACTACTGCGTTCTGGCGGAGGCGGGTTTTTTTCCCGTTGACTGGCTGGAAACCTATCAACATGCCAATTCCCATCTTCCCGGACACCCGGTGCGCCAGAAAACGCCGGGTATTGAGCTGAATACCGGTGCTCTGGGCCACGGTTTACCTGTTGCGGTGGGACTGGCTCTGGCTGCGAAGAAAAGTAACAGTTCACGCCGCATCTTTTTAATCACAGGCGATGGCGAACTGGCCGAAGGAAGTAACTGGGAAGCGGCGCTGGCTGCTGCTCATTATGGCCTCGATAACCTGATCATTATTAATGACAAGAACAATCTTCAATTAGCCGGACCGACTCGCGAAATCATGAATACCGATCCGCTTGCCGCAAAATGGCAGGCATTTGGTATGACGGTGACTGAGTGTCAGGGGAATGATATGGCGTCGGTTGTCGCCACGCTGGAAGGACTTAAGCAGGATGGCAAACCTAACGTCATCATTGCCAATACCACGAAAGGCGCGGGTATATCTTTTATCCAGGGGCGCCCTGAATGGCACCATCGGGTGCCAAAAGGTGAAGAGATCGAACTGGCTCTGGAGGAATTAAAAGATGAGTAATGCAGAACACCTCGCGAACGTCATGGTTCAGGCGTTCATTGATGCAGTGGAACAAGGTGTTGACCTGGTGCCGGTCGTAGCGGACTCGACATCAACCGCGAAAATTGCTCCTTTTATAAAGCAGTTTCCCGGTCGCCTGGTCAACGTAGGTATTGCCGAACAAAGCATGGTTGGAACGGCGGCAGGACTTGCACTTGGCGGTAAGGTCGCCGTCACCTGTAACGCTGCGCCATTTCTTATCTCCCGTGCCAATGAGCAAATTAAAGTCGATGTTTGCTACAACAATACCAATGTGAAGCTATTCGGTCTTAATGCTGGTGCCAGCTATGGCCCGCTGGCGAGCACTCACCATTCGATCGATGATATTGCCATTATGCGAGGCTTCGGCAATATCCAGATTTTCGCCCCATCTTCGCCACGAGAGTGCCGACAGATTATCGATTATGCGATTGGCTATCAGGGACCGGTATATATTCGTCTTGATGGAAAAGCTCTGCCGGAACTTCATGACGAGAGTTACCGTTTTGTTCCGGGGGCGGTGTTGACGCTGCGTGAGGGGGAGCATGTGGCGCTGGTGGCAACGGGCTCGACAGTTCATGAAATTGTTGATGCCGCCGCGCTGTTGGCTGACGCGGGAATTCAGGCGAAGGTGGTCAGTGTGCCTTCAATTCGCCCCTGCGATACCAAAGCCCTGTTATCTGCGTTACAAGGCTGTAAAGCGGTGATTACCGTGGAAGAGCATAATATTAATGGCGGGTTGGGAAGCCTGGTGGCCGAAGTGCTGGCAGAGGCCGGAATGGGGGCAATTTTGAAGCGTTTAGGCATCCCGGATGGGGAGTACGCGGCGGCGGCGGATCGAGGCTGGTTACGCCAGCACCATGGCTTTGACGCCGCAGCCATCGCGGCTCTGGCCCGCGAACTGCTTTGAATTCTATACTGTTGCCAGTGTGATTACAGCGTTGTCCGAAAAACGCCATTGCACACGATACGTTTGGTGGTGCGCGCGGAGGATCATCTGGTTATGCTGTAACACCACGATTTGATATTGCGTAAACCCGGCGTCTGCTTGTCTTGATGTCCGGGTTGCTTTAAAAGCGCTCTCTTTGGCGGAAAACGCCAGGGTGAGCGCCTGTTCAATAGACAAGCCGCTGTTTGCCAACAATTCTTTCTCAGCATGAGTGACAATGCTACTTGCCAGTTCGGTTGCCGTTTGTGGCGTAAAAATGGCTTCTATGTCAATACCCACCGGCTGTCTTGATACCACCGCCAGCGCAGTTGATGCGCTATGGCTGATACTGCCAAACAGCCCCTGCGGCCATACCGGTTGGCGTTGTGTACCGATGCCGGGTACCGTTTTAAGGCCAAATTCGCGCAAAGCGTGTACTGCGGCGATCCGCCCTGCTAAGTGTTCAGCTTTACGCTTGCGTCCGCTGGACAGAAGCTGGGCGTGGTGGGGGAGCCAGAGCAGATCGTGGTCATGGCAGCTGGCGGGATCAAACTCGACAAAATGCAGCGCGTGGTCGGCGAAGGGAAGCGATGTGTGTGTTGTACGCATGGTTGTGTATCGTTTCCCTCTCCCCGTCGCGAGGAGAGGGAACAACGCTATCAGAAGTGGGTGTTAACGCTCATATACCACGTACGACCCGGTTCGTTATAGGTGTACGCGCCAGCGCCCGCCATATAGTCGCCAGTTTTGATATCGCTGGTGGTTTGGGCATTACCTTCACGCCACAGACGTTTGTCGAAGACGTTATCCACGCCGCCGGTCAGGCTGACGTTTTTCGTCACATCCCAGGTCGCGCTCAGGCCGACGATGCTGTACGGACTCACTTCCTGGGCTGAACTGCCGGTCACTGGCTTACCCTGGTAATCATATTTCTTCGGCTGCTGTTTGCCGTACCAGGTAAAGGTGGATTGCAGTGACAAATCCTCACGCGCCTGCCAGCTCAGCGTTGAGTTCAGCGTGTATTCAGGAATAATCGACAAGCGTTCGCCGGTCTCTTTATTCTTACTTTGCAGCATGTAAGTGATGTTGTTGGTCCAGGTAACGGTTTCGCTAACCGGTACGTTCAACGTCCCTTCCAGGCCTTCCACCACCGCTTTAGGTACGTTTTCCCACTGATAGATATCGGTGTAGGTTGTTGTTTCTTTACCCGTAGTCGGGTTTTTCTGGGTAATTGACGTTCTGCTTAGCGGTACAGTCCCCGCTTCGATCTTGTTACGGTAATCGTTGCGGAACCAGGTGACGCCGGCCAGCCAACCGTCACGTTTGAACTCCAGACCAATCTCTTTGTTGATACTGGTTTCGGCCTTCAGGTCATCGTTGCCCATCATGTAGCAACCAATGCCCGTCGCAGATCCGGTGGCATAGCATCCCTGGCCTTTGCTGTACAGAATATAGTTCGGGTTAGTCTGGTACAGGCTAGGTGCTTTATAGGCCCGTGCGATACCCATTTTCAGCGTAAAGTCGTCGCCCAGACCTTGGGACAGGTTCAGGGACGGGCTCCAGTTGTCGCCAACGACGCTGTGGTGGTCGAAGCGCAGACCCGGCGTCAACATGGTGCTGTCGGTCAGCTCCATGTTATTTTCAGCAAACAGGGAGAAAATTTCAGCCTGTGAATATGGGCTACGATCGGTGCTGCTGGCACCAGGTATGTTCCCGCCCATAAAGGTCTGGGTATTGGAACTCATGTCTTTCATACGCTGCTGGTTCCATTCGGTACCGAGCGTCAGGTTCTGGTTAACTAACAGGTCGAATGGAATGCTAATTTCGCTGTGCAGGGTGACATCCGCCAGGTCAGTGTCGGTAAATTGATTACTGTTAAATAACCCTTCAAGGCCACCTGCCAGACCTTCACCCAAACGGGAGTTACGGGTGTGTTCGTATTGCGCCCAGTTGCTGGTGGTAATGCCGTTGTCCCAGCCGCCGTTCCACGTCAGCGCATAGTTCTGGCGGTACATACGGTTGGTTTCTTTACCGTAGTATTTTTTTACCAGCCCGTTAGTTTTGTTATCGTTGTTGGTGTTTTGAGTGTCACCCGCATACAGGTTGCCCTGACGGCTGTAGCCAGCTTCAAACTCCAGCGATTGCATTGGGGCAAAATCCCAACGCAGCAGGCCGTTGATATCTTTGTTTTTTACCCCTTCACGACCCGCAGGCATCGTATCGGCATATGACCCTGTACGTGCTGACTGGTGACCGTCGTTAATGTCCCAGGCATCGGCCTGGGTTTTGTCGAGGTTACCGTTCAGGCGGAAGCTGAAATCTCCGCCCAGCGGTCCATTCAGACTAAAGTTGGTACGCTTGGTTGAACCTTCCTCTTTGTGTTCCGGGGCGTTGAAATAGGTATTCCAGGAACCATGCCACTCATCGCCGCCTTTCTTGGTGATGATATTCACCACACCGCCAGCTGCGCCATTGCCATAGCGTGCTGCGGCAGGACCGCGCAGCACTTCAATACGTTCAATCATTTCCGGAGCAACCCAGGCGGTATCGCCGCGGGTATCACGCTCGCCGCGCCAGCCCTGGCGTACGGAGTTACGGCTGGTAACCGGTTTACCGTCGATCAAAATTAGGGTGTTTTCTGGCCCCATGCCGCGAATATCGATCTGGCGGTTGTTGCCGCGCTGACCGCTGGTTGAGTTGCCGGTCAGGTTAACGCCAGGCATGGTACGGATGATTTCCGACACATCGCGAGCGGGAGGGTTCTTACGAATTTCATCAGCGGTAATGGTTGAAACACCCGGCGCCTGCAGGTTCTGCTGGGCGGCGGTAACGACGATGGTGTCTTCATGAGAGACAGCGACGCTATCGGTTTGATCTTCTGCCATTGCTGGCAGGGCTACCCCGTAAATCCCTAAATTGACCAATAAGGCCAGTGAATGAATCTTGTTGTTCATTGTATGTCCTGCTGTTCTTTTAGCCACGAGTACCAATGTGCCGTGGTGCGGCATTTGGCCTGATGTCGCCCGCATCTGCGTAAACTATCCATTCCAGAAAAAGTACGCAGCGCCAGGTCGGTTTATAAGTGGTGAAAAACTGTACGCGCTTCCCACAGCGCGACAATACGCTATTGCAAATGCAAATAGTTATCAATAATATTATCAATATATTTCACGCTAGATCATAAAATTTCACAATAAACATGGGGTTATGGCTGTGACGACGTTAAAGATGGGAAGCGAGGCGTGGTGGCAGTCGAAAAAAGGCCCGGAGTGGGAGCGTGAAGACAACGGAAATTATCGGGTAACCTTCTGGTGGCGTGACCCACGGGGAACGGAAAAAGAGTCAGCCATTCATCGCGTTTGGGTTTATATCACCGGCGTCACCGACCACCATCAAAATGCCATCCCTCAGTCGATGCGACGCATTGATGGAACAAATGTTTGGTGCTGGAGTGTTTCCCTCAGCGCCAACTGGCGTGGCAGCTACTGTTTTATCCCAACAGCACGAAACGATATCTTCTCCTCGCTGGCGGCGGACGCTGCGCCTGACCGAAGCATCCTGCGTGAAGGCTGGCGGCAATTGCTGCCGCAGGCCATTGCCGATCCCCTTAATCCGCAGAGCTGGCGGGGCGGTCGTGGCCACGCGGTGTCTGCGCTGGAAATGCCGGAGGCACCCGTACAGCCAGGATGGGATCGACCTGAAAACCCAGATTCACCCACAGTTTGCCTGCAATGGCATAGCGCCAGGCTCGGCAATACGCGTCGCGTATGGGTGTTTACCACCGGTGATGCTCAACCCGAAACGCGTCCGTTGGCTATCCTGCTGGATGGGCAGTTTTGGGCACAGAGTATGCCGGTCTGGCCTGCGTTGACTTCACTCACGCATCGCGGACACCTTCCTTCTGCCGTTTATATTCTGATTGATGCCATTGATACGGCTCACCGCAGCCATGAGCTACCGTGTAATGCGGATTTTTGGTTGGCGGTGCAGGAGGAGCTATTACCACTGGTGAAGACAACGACCGCGTTTAGTGACGATCCGCAGCGCACCGTGGTGGCTGGGCAAAGTTTTGGCGGGTTGTCATCGCTGTATGCCGGGCTGAACTGGCCCGCGCGCTTTGGCTGTGTGCTTAGCCAGTCGGGCTCTTACTGGTGGCCGCATCGTGGTGGTTATCAGGACGGGGCGATCGTCGAGCAACTGAAGACCGGGACCGTCAGCGCTCAGGGGCTGCGTATTGTCCTGGAAGCGGGGATCCGCGAGCCCATTATTTATCGCGCTAATCAGGCGTTATATGCCCAGTTACCTTCTGCACCACAGTCTATTTTCTGGCGTCAGGTTGATGGCGGACACGATGCGCTTTGCTGGCGCGGCGGTCTGATGCAAGGGCTAATGACGCTCTGGCAACCGCTTACCGACACGATTTAACCGGACGATGTTCCACGACAGGAGTTGAGTATGGAATTCAGTAACCCCTTCGATAATCCGCAGGGCCAGTTTTACATTCTGCAAAATCCCCAACGTCAGTTTAGCCTTTGGCCGCAGCAGTGCTCGCTTCCTGCTGGCTGGCAAATTGCTTGCGAACCTCAATCCCAGGAAGCCTGCCAGCAATGGCTGGATGCAAACTGGACCACGCTGACGCCAACGAACTACGTCGATGTGCAGGAGGCTCTATGACTCAGCGTTTACCGTTAGTGGCGGCTCAGCCGGGGATCTGGATGGCGGAAAAACTCTCCACATTGCCCTCGGCGTGGAGCGTGGCGCACTACGTAGAATTAACTGGCGAACTGGACGCGTCGTTGCTGGCGAAAGCCGTTGTGGCGGGCCTGGAGCAGGCCGATACCCTGCGGATGCGGTTTAGCGAAGATAACGGTGAGATCTGGCAATGGGTGGATTCTGCGCTCGCCTTTGCGCAACCTGAAATTATCGACCTGCGCGAAAAAGCCAATCCACATGAGGCGGCGCGTGCATTGATGCAGGCAGACCTGCAGCAGGACATACGTGCTGATGGCAATAAGCCGCTGGTTTTTCACCTGCTTATACAGGTGGGAGAAAAGCGTTGGTATTGGTATCAGCGTTACCATCATTTGCTGGTCGATGGCTTCAGTTTTCCGGCCATTACCCGCCAGATAGCCGCAATTTATCGCGCATGGCTACACAGCGAGCCTACGCCAGACTCGCCTTTTACGCCGTTCGCCGAGGTGGTGGAAGAGTATCAACAGTACCGTCAAAGCGATGCCTGGCAACGCGACGGCGCTTTCTGGCGCGAGCAGCGAAAGCAACTCCCGCCTCCTGTCTCGCTGTCGAACAATCCGTTGCCGGGACGATCGGCCAGCGCGGATATTATTCGTATGAAGTTAACCGCGCCTGAAGGGGCGTTTCGTCGGCTTGCGGCACGTATGCCTGACGTTCAGCGTGCGGATCTGGCCCTCGCGCTGGTAGCATTGTGGCTGGGACGTTTATGCAGCCGAATGGATTATGCCGCCGGGTTTATCTTTATGCGGCGTATGGGGTCGGCGGCGTTGACCTCCACTGGACCGGTTTTAAACGTACTGCCATTTGGTGTGAGGCTGGATGCGGCAGAAAGCTTGCCTGCACTTGCACAACGACTGGCCGGACAGTTGAAGAAAATGCGTCGGCATCAACGTTATGATGCCGAACAAATCGTTCGCGACAGCGGGCGTGCAGCCGGTGCCGAGCCGCTGTTTGGCCCGGTGCTGAACGTGAAAATATTCGACTATCAGCTGAATATTCCCGGCGTTCAGGCACAAACCCACACGCTGGCGACAGGGCCGGTGAACGATCTTGAGCTGGCGTTATTCCCGGATGAAAACGGTGGGCTGAGTATTGAAATTCTGGCCAATAAACAGCGCTACGATGCAGAAATGCTGGCGCAGCATGCCTCGCGTTTAATCGGGCTTATCGAGCAGTTTGCCGACAATCCGGCGCTATGCTGCGGCGACGCCGGGATGCTGTTGCCAACAGAAAATGAGCGGCTGACGAAGATTAACGACACGATCGTCGAGATCCCGTCCACTACGCTGAGCGCGCTGGTGGCACAGCAGGCCGATAAAACGCCGGATGCCCCGGCGTTGGCCGATGCCCGCTATCAGTTTAGCTATCGCGAAATGCGCCAGCAGGTCGTGGCGCTGGCGAGCCTTTTGCGTGCACGCGGCGTCAAGCCTGGCGACAGCGTCGCCGTGGCATTACCGCGTTCCGTGTTCCTGACGCTGGCGCTGCACGGTATTGTTGAAGCCGGTGCAGCCTGGCTGCCGTTGGATACCGGATACCCGGACGATCGCCTGCGGATGATGCTCGAAGACGCGAAGCCAAAATTGTTGATCGCGACCAATGAGCAACTGGCGCGCTTTAGCGATATTCCTGGGCTGGAAAGTCTGTGCTATGACTCACCCCTGCCAGCAGAAGATGCTGCTCCGCTGGCAGTATCTCAGCCCAATCATACTGCCTATATCATTTTTACTTCCGGTTCTACCGGTAGACCAAAAGGGGTGATGGTTGGGCAAACCGCCATCGTTAACCGTCTGCTGTGGATGCAAAATCACTATCCGCTGACCGCGGATGATGTGGTGGCGCAAAAAACACCGTGCAGTTTTGACGTCTCGGTATGGGAGTTTTTCTGGCCGTTTATTGCCGGGGCAAAGCTGGTAATGGCAGAGCCTGAGGCGCACCGCGACCCGCTGGCGATGCAGCAGTTCTTTGCCCAATATGGGGTGACGACCACGCACTTTGTTCCCTCTATGTTGGCCGCTTTTGTCGCTTCACTGACGCAGGAAACCGCGCGGGAGAGTTGTGCCTCGCTGAAACGGGTATTTTGCAGCGGCGAAGCCTTGCCTGCAGATTTATGCCGTGAGTGGGAACAGTTAACTCATGCGCCACTGCACAATTTGTACGGACCAACGGAAGCGGCGGTTGATGTGAGCTGGTATCCGGCCTGGGGGGAAGACCTTGCTGATGTAACCGGCAACAGCGTGCCGATTGGCTATCCGGTATGGAATACCGGTTTACGTATTCTGGATGCCATGATGCGCCCGGTGCCTTTCGGCGTGGCTGGTGACTTATATCTGACGGGGATCCAACTGGCGCAAGGTTATCTGGGCCGTCCGGATTTGACCGCAAGCCGTTTTATCGCCGATCCGTTTAACGTTGGTGAACGTATGTATCGTACCGGAGATGTGGCGCGCTGGCTGGAAAATGGCGCGGTGGAATACCTCGGGCGCAGCGATGACCAGCTAAAAATTCGTGGACAGCGCATTGAGCTCGGTGAGATTGACCGGGTGATGCAGCAGTTGCCTGATGTCGAGCATGCCGTTGCCCATGCCTGCGTATTCAACCAGGCGGCAGCGACAGGCGGCGATGCGCGTCAACTGGTGGGGTATCTGGTGTCACAATCGGGTTTACCGCTGGATACGTCAGCGTTGCGGGAAAAGCTGCGTGAAAAACTGCCTGCGCATATGGTGCCGACAGTATTGTTGCAACTGGCGGAGCTGCCGCTTAGCGCGAACGGTAAACTGGATCGTAAAGCGCTGCCGATGCCTCAGTTGACGTCGCGTGTTTCCGGGCGCGCACTGCGAGCAGGGACTGAAACGACCATCGCGCAGTCTTTTGCGGCCTTGCTGGGTTGCGAGGTTAATGACGCGGCGGCGGACTTCTTTGCGCTTGGCGGGCATTCGCTGCTGGCGATGAAGTTGGCAGCACAGTTGAGCCGGGTTTTTGAGCGTCAGGTGACGCCGGGGCAGATTATGGTGGCCTCTACCGTTGAACAACTGAGCGCTCTGTTGGAGAGCACTGATGATGAACAGTCACAGCGTCTGGGATTTGAGGCACTGCTGCCGCTGCGTGAAAGTCACGGCCCAACGCTGTTCTGTTTCCATCCGGCGTCGGGTTTTGCCTGGCAGTTTAGCGTGCTGTCGCGATATCTCAGCCCGCAGTGGTCGATTATAGGTATTCAGTCGCCACGACAGGATGGGCCTATGCAGACGGCGGAAAACCTCGACGCGGTATGCGAACATCATCTGGCAACGTTGCTCAGTCAACAGCCTCACGGACCTTACTATTTATTAGGTTATTCGCTGGGCGGCACGCTGGCACAGGGGATCGCCGCGCGCTTACATGCCAGAGGAGAGACGGTTGCATTCCTCGGGCTGTTGGATACCTGGCCGCCGGAAACGCAAAACTGGCAAGAAAAAGAGGCTAATGGGTTGGATCCAGCGGTACTGGCGGAGATCGAGCGTGAACGCGAAGCGTTTCTGGCGGCGCAGCAGGGGAATGCGTCAGAGGCTTTATTTAACGCAATCGAAGGCAACTACGCCGATGCGGTTCGCCTGCTTACCACGGCGCACAGCGTGCCGTTTGCAGGTCACGCCACGCTTTTCGTCGCTGAGCGCACGTTAGTACCGGGTGTGAGTCCTGAGCGCAGTTGGTCGCCGTGGATATCCAGTCTGGATGTTTACCGCCAGGATTGCGCGCATGTTGATATTATTTCCCCCACCGCATTTGAGGTGATAGGACCTGTAATAAATACACTGATTAATAAATCTGTGTAACAAGACGAATATTGCTATCGCGGTGATCGAACAATTCCATAATGTAAAAAATATGTTATGGAATTGTTCTTTTTTGTGCGGTGCAAGGTGATGAAAGGGGTGAATAAATTCCGAATATAATTTTTGGTAGGGCAACAAGCACAAAGAATGTTTCGGATAATTCTGACTAACTGGTAGACTTCTCCCACAGGAATGTTTTTCTTTTAGGAAAGTTTTCAGGTCACGCAACATGTCATCATTAAATATAAAGCAAGATAACGTTTCGGAATTTACTGGGTATCCTCAGCCAACGGCAAACGCAAATGAAATCGATTTAGTGAATCTAATCGAAATCTTATGGCGCGCAAGAACGAAAATTATAGCGACCGTTTTCGCCTTTGCTTGTGTGGGTATTCTGGTCTCTTTTCTGCTGCCACAAAAATGGACCAGTCAGGCCATCGTGACGCCGGCGGAAGCGGTTCAATGGCAGGGACTCGAGAATACGCTGACCAAATTGCGCGTGCTGGATATGGATATTAGCGTTAGCCGTGGTGATGTGTTTAATCTGTTTATCAAAAAATTCCAGTCGCCTTCATTGTTAGAAGAGTATCTGCGCTCTTCGCCTTACGTAATGGATCAATTGAAAGGTGCTGATATCGACGAAATGGAGTTGCATCAGGCAATTGTCAGGCTCAGTGAGAAAATGAAAGCGGTTGATACTAACCTGGGTAAGAAGAACGAAACTTCGCTGTATACCGCATGGACACTGAGTTTTACCGCACCTCAGGCCGAAGAAGCCCAGTCAGTGCTGAAGGGATATATCCAGTATATTTCTGCCCTTGTGGTGAAAGAAACGCTGGAAGATATTCGCAATAAATTGTCCATCAAAACCAGTTATGAAAAAGAGAGACTGGAGATGGATCGCGTCAGGCTCAAAAACCAGCTGGAAGCAAATATCCAGCGACTGAACTACTCGCTGGAGATCGCCAATGCCGCCGGGATTAAAAAGCCGGTCTACAGTAATGGCCAGGCGGTAAAAGATGACCCCGATTTCTCTATTTCACTGGGTGCTGACGGCATCGAACGTAAATTAGAAATAGAAAAATCAGTAACGGATGTTGCTGAAATTAACGGTGAATTACGTAATCGCCAGTATCACGTTGAGCAACTGTTAGCGATGAATGTGGGTGACGTAACATTTACGCCGTTTAAATATCAACTCTCACCTTCGCTGCCGGTTAAAAAAGACGGTCCGGCTAAATCAATGATCGTTATTCTGGCCGCATTACTGGGGGGAATAGTGGCGTGTGGTGGCGTTCTGCTGAACTATGCCATGGTGTCGCGTAAGCAAAAAATGACGTTTATTGATCAGCAACTGGTGTGATGAATTGTCGTATGGCGGCAAGCTGGCCGCCATACTGTAACGCGTGTTATTTGTTGCGTCCAAGCGGCACCACTAACGGCGTTCCGGCAACCGGATCGTCGATAATCATACAGCGCAGTCCATAGATTTTTTCAATAAGCTGCGCGGTGACGATCTCCTTCGGTGCACCCTCGGCAATTATTTTTCCGTCACGCAGCGCGATCAGATGTGTTGCATAGCGACAGGCCTGATTCAGGTCGTGCAAAACGGCGGCCAGCGTATAACCTTTTTCCCGATTTAGCTCACTCAACAGTTCCAGCAGATCGATCTGATGACTGATATCCAGCCAGGTGGTGGGTTCATCGAGCAGCATAATCGACGTTTCCTGCGCCAGCACCATCGCAATCCATGCACGCTGACGTTGTCCGCCGGAAAGGGTATCCACACTTTGTGATGCCAGGTGGGTGATACCCGTCGCCTGCATGGCGTTTGAGACCGCAATTTCATCCTCTTGCCGCCAGCGGGTAAACAGCGGCTGGTGCGGGTAGCGTCCGCGGGCAACCAGCTCCTGTACCGTAATATCCCCCGGCGTGGTGGCGTTTTGCGCCAGCAAACCTATTCTACGGGCGACTTCTTTGCTGGCATAGTGCTGTATATGCTCGCCATCGAGCCAGACCTTGCCGTGCGCGGGCGTCATCAGACGACTCAGCGTGCGCAGTAGCGTTGATTTCCCGCAGCCGTTTGGCCCGATAATCGCGGTGAAATGGCCGTCGGGAATCGATACATTGAGGTTTTCCGCCACGGTAAACTTGCCATAACCCAGCGTTAACTGGTCGCCACGCAAACGGGCTACTGATTCGATCATTTTTTGCGGGACTCCTGAATTAACAAGACGATAAGATAAATACCGCCGAGGCTTACGGTGACAACGCCCACCGGAAGCTGATAAGGCATAAACAGCTGTTGGGCGCATAAATCCGCCATCAGCAACAGCAACGCGCCGCACAGCGCCGACAGGGTTAATCCCCAGCGCGATGTACCGCTTATACGTCGCGCGATATGCGGCGCGACAAGAGCAATAAACGAGATAGGACCGGCCAGCGCGGTGGCGGCAGCGGTTAGTACCACCGCAACCAGCATCATCATTAGACGTGAACGCTCAACGCTGACGCCAAGCGCACAGGCGCTGTCATCACCCATTTCCAGTAAGCGCATCCGGCGTACCAGCAGCGCGGCGCATACCAGCATGATGATAATCAGCGGGGCAGACGGCCAGGTTTTGGCCCAGGTCAGGCCATTGAGCGATCCGGCGTTCCACAGCCCAGCCGTCAGCGCGGTTTCTAATGATGCTTTCAGCAGCAGCCAGGTGTTGAACGCCACCAGCATGGCGCGAATGCCGATACCGATAATAATCAGCCGGAAGGTGTCGATACCATTGCGCCAGGCGAGCGCCCAGACCACCAGAGAAGTCAGGATCCCACCCAGCATGGCTGCCAGCGCGATAGCGGTGAGATGCTGTCCGAACAGCACCATTGCCACCAGCACACCGCTCCAGGCCCCGGTGTTGAAACCCATCACATCCGGGCTGCCCAGCGGGTTGCGCATCAGCGACTGGAATATTGCGCCGCTCACGCCGAGCGCTGCGCCAATCAATAGCGCCATGAGCACGCGTGGCAAACGCCATTCGGTCACCACCAGCGTAATACTGCGCGGCGCATCGCCGAGCAGGGCGGCAATAATTTGCTGGGTTTCCAGCGTAACAACGCCGCTACGCAGGCTCCACAAACCCATGACGAGACAACCTGCAATCAGCAGCAGGCTGCTGATTATCAGGCGGCGGGAGAGGTGCATCATGCGCCACCTCCGCGCGATTTACGGCGTACCAGAAAGATAAGCACCGGTGCACCGATAAACGCACTGACTACCGACACGCGCAGCTCGCCGGGGACAATCAGGCGACCGATTATATCGGCAATCAGTAACAGAGAAGGCGTTGCCAGTAGGGTTACGGGCAGTGACCAGCGGTGATCCGCCCCCACCAGCCAGCGTGCCATGTGCGGCATCATCAGGCCGATAAAGGTGATAGGACCGACAATCGCGGTCGCACTGCCGCACAGTACGGTAATAACCAGCAGGCCAATAAACTGCGTGCGAGCGACTTTACTGCCAAGCGCGGTAGCGGTGTCGCTGCCGAGGCTCAAGCTATTCAGGGCGCGACTGAGGAACAGTGCGACAGCCGCGGCAATCAGTACCGGTACCAGCACAACCTTCAGCGTTTGCAGGCTGCGGATATCCAGTGAACCGGCCTGCCAGAAACGCAGCTGATCGTAAACGTCCGGGTTGAGCAGGGCGATGCCGGTGGATAATCCTTCCAGCACCGCGCCCAGCGCAACGCCCGCCAGCGTCAGACGCACCGGGCTTAACTGCCCGCCGCCCTGACTGCCGGTAAAAGCTACGATCAGCGACGCAGCCAGCGCACCGCAAAAGGCCATCAGCAGCTGCTCTTGCGCAGAGGAAAAGCCGAACAGCGCGGCCCCCAGCACAATAGCGAAGCTGGCGCCGGAGTTGACACCCAGAATGCCGGGATCGGCGAGAGGGTTACGCGTGAGCGTTTGCATAAGTGCGCCAGCCAGGCCCAGCGCGCCACCGGCGAGCAGCCCCGCCAGCGTGCGCGGCAGGCGCGCGTCCAGCACGATGGTGCAATCAGCACTTTGACAACTGCCGGTGAGCGCATCCAGCACCACGGAGGCAGGTAGCGACTTGGCGCCAATAACCAGACTTAATACCGTGGTGAGAACAAGTAATAACAATAGTCCGGGCACGGCGAAGGCACGTGTCGCGGAAACAGAGCATGACATATCAACTTCCCTGATAATGATAGTAATTATCGTTATCGATCTTATTTGGATATGTTAGCATGTGCAGCCATCGAATGGATATTGAAAAAGTACCTGGTAAGGCTCTGTAATGAATCGACAATCCTGGCTGCTCAATCTCAGCCTGTTAAAGACCCACCCAGCATTTCGCGCTGTCTTCCTCGCCCGTTTTATTTCCATTGTCTCTCTGGGGCTACTCGGCGTGGCGGTTCCGGTACAGATCCAGATGATGACCCAGTCGACCTGGCAGGTGGGGTTGTCGGTGACGTTGACCGGTAGCGCAATGTTTATTGGCCTGATGGTGGGCGGAGTGCTGGCCGACCGCTATGAGCGTAAAAAAGTGATCCTGCTGGCGCGTGGAACCTGTGGTATTGGCTTTATTGGCCTGTGTCTGAATGCGCTGCTGCCCGAACCGTCGTTGCTGGCGATTTATCTGCTTGGCTTATGGGACGGTTTCTTTGCCTCTCTGGGCGTGACCGCATTGCTGGCTGCGACGCCAGCGCTGGTTGGGCGCGAGAATTTGATGCAGGCTGGGGCGATTACCATGCTGACGGTGCGTCTGGGATCGGTAATTTCACCGATGCTTGGCGGGGTGCTGCTCGCGACTGGCGGCGTGGCCTGGAACTACGGACTGGCGGCGGCGGGAACCTTCATTACCTTACTACCGTTGCTGAGCCTTCCTGCGTTGCCGCCTCCGCCGCAGCCGCGCGAGCATCCGCTGAAATCGCTGCTGGCAGCATTCCGCTTTCTGCTTGCCAGCCCGCTGATTGGCGGCATTGCGCTGCTCGGTGGTCTGTTAACCATGGCGAGCGCCGTGCGTGTGCTGTATCCGGCGTTGGCGATTAACTGGCACATGTCGAGTGCGCAAATTGGCCTGTTGTATGCGGCTATTCCGCTAGGGGCAGCCGTGGGCGCATTGACTAGCGGACAACTGGCGCACAGCGTTCGCCCGGGACTGATTATGCTGGCATCGACCGTGGCTTCATTTCTGGCTATCGGCTTGTTTGGTTTGATGCCCGTCTGGCAGCTTGGTGTGGTTTGTCTGGCGCTGTTTGGCTGGTTGAGCGCGGTCAGCTCTTTGTTGCAGTACACCCTGTTACAAACGCAGACGCCGGAAGCGATGCTCGGACGAATTAACGGTTTGTGGACGGCGCAAAACGTCACCGGCGATGCGATTGGCGCGGCGTTGTTAGGTGGTCTGGGCGCGATGATGACGCCGGTTGCTTCGGCAAGCGTGAGTGGATTCGGGCTGGTGATTGTCGGTCTGCTACTGCTGCTGTTGTTGGGAGAAGTACGCCGATTCCGGCAGGTCCCCGTGAATGTCTGATCGCGTTGTGCTCTAAGGTTGTAGGCCGGATAAGGCGTGAGCCGCATCCGGCGCTGAACATTAAAAGAGAGCTGACAGACGTTGCAGCAGCAGCGTGGCGCTGTAGTAGTCGAGACGGAAGGTTTCCGTACCCAGGGCGTAAACGCGTTTATTCTGCACGGCTGGCAGATGCGCCAGAAGCGGATTGGCGTAAATAGCGTCGGCATCTTTGCTGTCGCCAGCAAACAGGAACAGCGCTTCGCCGTTCAGGCCTGCCGCCAGGTTCTCACCGCCAAGCTGGATGATATCGTGGCGTTTGCCCTGACTCTGGCTGGTGTGCAAGTTGGCAGGCAGCGTTGCCAGCGTGAACCCTAACTGCTCCATCAGCTTGCCTTGCGCTGACTCAGGTGTCCACAGGTTAGCGCTGTGCGCCGCGGCGGTATATACCAGCGCGCTGACCGGCTGTGGTGGCAGGGTAATATGTTGCTTAACCGCCTGAAGTTGCTTATCAAACTCGGCAATTCGCGCAACTGCCTGTTGCTCCTGACCGGTAATTTCACCTAACTGGGTCAGCAGCGACTGCCAGCTTTTATCGTCGTAATTAATGATGAGCGTTGGCGCAATGGTGGACAGCTGATCGTATAGCGCGAGGGCAGAATCTCCCCCAGTGGCGCTAACCAGAATCAGATCCGGCATTTGAGCTGCGACGGCTTCGGCGCTCGGTTCGCCGATATACAGGCGGCTCAGTTTGCGTTCTTTTGCCACTTCGCTCCACTGGCGTAAAAAGCCCTGCGCATCGCCGATGCGATTGTTCGGCGTAGTGGCACCGCTGGCAATGACCGGGGCATCAATCGCCAGCAGCGAGCCGGTGAGGGTCACGCTGGTGGAGACAATTCGCTGTGGTTTATGTTCCAGCGTATGCGTGCCGCGGCTGTCAGTAACCTGACGCGGCCAGTCGGCGGCGTGACCTGAAGAAATTCCTGAAAGAGATAAACCTGCCAGTAAGAGCACGGTGCGGCAAAAAGAGGGGAGACTCACGAATCGGCTTCCTGTTATCTGTATGAGTAATGCTTCTCATTTTCATTGTTAGCGAGTAAGGATGCAAGCCAAAGTCGCACATTGTGCTACCACAAGAGTTGACATACCGCCGCTTTACTTTTAGGTTAGCGACCGAAAATATAAATGATAATCATTATTAGAGCCTTTATCATTTTTGGAGGATGATATGGATACGTCACTGGCCGAGGAAAAAACGCAGACTATGCCGACGCTCGCTCCCGACAGTTTTTTCTTTATGTCGCCGTACCGTAGTTTTACGACGTCAGGATGCTTCGCCCGCTATGCGGAACCGGCAATTGATGGCGATTCGCCAGACAGCCCTTTCCAACAAAAAATGAACGCACTGTTTGCTGATGCCAAATCGCAGGGCATCACGAACCCTGTCATGGTCGGGGCTATTCCCTTTGATACCCGCCAGCCATCATCGCTGTTTATTCCCCAATCGTGGCAGAGCTTTTCTCGTACGGCGAAGCAGCAATCATCACGTTACTTTACCGCGCATCAGTCGCTGAACGTCGTTGAACGTAAATCGATCCCGGAACAGGACTTTTTTGAAGATATGGTCGCCCGGGCGGCTGCGCTGACGTCCACTCCGGAAGTCGACAAAGTGGTGTTGTCACGCCTGATCGATATCACCGCCGATGCCAACATTGACAGCGGTGCGCTGCTGGAGCGTCTGGTGGCGCAAAACCCGGCGAGCTACAACTTCCATGTACCGATTGAAGACGGCGGCGTATTGATTGGTGCCAGCCCGGAACTGTTACTGCGCAAAGAAGGCGATCGTTTCAGTTCTCTGCCGCTGGCGGGCTCTGCACGTCGTCAGCCTGATGATGTGCTGGATCGCGAAGCAGGGATCCGCCTGCTGGCGTCTGAGAAGGACCGCCATGAGCACGAACTGGTGACGCAAGCGATGAAAACGGTATTGCGCGATCGCAGCCGTGAACTGCAACTGCCTTCTTCTCCGCAGCTGGTTACCACGCCGACGCTCTGGCACCTCGGCACGCCGTTTGAAGGTAAAGCTAACCCGCAGGAAAACGCCTTGACGCTGGCGTGCCTGCTACATCCGACGCCTGCGCTGAGCGGCTTCCCACATCAGGTTGCGCGCAAGCTTATCGCCGAGCTGGAGCCGTTCGATCGCGAATTGTTCGGTGGCATTGTTGGCTGGTGTGATGCCGAAGGTAACGGTGAGTGGGTAGTGACGATCCGCTGTGCGAAGCTGCTGCGCAATCAGGTACGTTTCTTTGCCGGAGCAGGAATTGTTCCAGCCTCTTCCCCGGTTGCGGAATGGCGCGAAACGGGGGCTAAGCTCTCCACGATGTTGAATGTTTTTGGACTGCACTAAGAGCCTTGTGGACTGGTTTTAAGGAGCAATAATGAGTATTCCTTTCACCCGCTGGCCGGAAGAGTTTGCCCGCCGCTATCGTGAAAAAGGTTACTGGCAGGATTTGCCGCTGACCGACATTCTGACCTGTCACGCCGACAGCGAGCATACGGCGGTAATTGATGGTGAACGCCATCTGAGCTATCGCCAACTGAATCAGGCTGCTGACAATCTTGCCTGCAGTTTGCGTCGCCAGGGGATCAAACCCGGCGAAACCGCGCTAGTACAACTGGGCAATGTGGCTGAGCTGTATATCACCTTCTTTGCGCTGCTCAAGCTGGGCGTAGCTCCGGTGCTGGCGCTGTTCAGCCATCAGCGTAACGAACTTAACGCCTATGCCAAACAGATTGAGCCGGCACTGCTGATTGCCGATCGCCAGCATACGCTGTTTAGCGGCGACGATTTTCTTAACGCTTTTGTGGCCGAACACAATTCAGTGCGCGTGGTGCAACTGCGCAACGATGAAGGTGAACATAATCTGCAAACGGCGATAAACCAGCCTGCGACAGATTTTACTGCTACGCCATCGCCTGCTGATGAGGTGGCGTATTTCCAGCTTTCTGGGGGGACGACCGGGACGCCAAAGCTGATTCCTCGCACTCATAACGATTACTACTACAGCGTGCGTCGCAGCAATGAGATTTGCCGCTTCACCGGGGAAACGCGTTATTTATGCGCAATCCCGGCGGCGCATAACTACGCCATGAGTTCGCCAGGCGCGCTGGGCGTATTCCTGGCCGGTGGCACTGTAGTGCTGGCGGCTGACCCGAGTGCCACTCTGTGTTTCCCGCTGATTGAACAGCATCAGGTTAACGTCACGGCGCTGGTGCCACCTGCGGTGAGCCTGTGGTTGCAGGCGATTGCGGAGTGGGGCAGCAATGCGCAACTGGCTTCGCTGAAACTGCTTCAGGTCGGTGGCGCGAGACTTTCCGCCACGCTTGCGGCACGTATTCCAGCCGAGATTGGCTGCCAGTTGCAGCAGGTCTTCGGCATGGCGGAAGGGCTGGTGAACTACACCCGTCTGGACGACAGTCCTGAGCGCATCATCAATACCCAGGGTCGCCCGATGTGTCCCGATGATGAAGTCTGGGTAGCAGACGCTGACGGCAACCCCTTAGCCCAGGGAGAGACCGGACGCCTGATGACGCGTGGTCCGTACACCTTCCGCGGTTATTTCAAAAGTCCTGAGCATAATGCCAGCGCCTTTGACGCCAACGGCTTTTACTGTTCCGGCGATCTGATCGCTATCGATCCGGATGGTTACATCACCGTTCAGGGGCGTGAAAAGGATCAGATCAATCGCGGCGGGGAGAAGATCGCCGCTGAAGAGATTGAAAACCTGCTACTGCGCCATCCAATGGTGATCCATGCCGCGCTGGTCAGTATGGATGACGAACTGATGGGCGAGAAAAGCTGTGCCTGGCTGGTGGTGAAAGAGCCGCTGCGCGCGGTGCAGGTGCGCCGTTTTCTACGCGAACAGGGCATAGCGGAATTCAAATTACCCGATCGTGTTGAGTGCGTTGAGTCATTACCGCTGACTCCAGTGGGGAAGGTAGATAAAAAACAATTACGTCAGTGGCTGGCATTACGTTCACTGGCCTGAAGGAGAAATAGAAATGGCAATTCCTAAACTGCAGGCTTATGCGCTACCAACGGCGCTCGATGTTCCGGTGAACAAAGTCGACTGGGCATTTGACCCTGAACGCGCCGCGCTGCTGATCCACGACATGCAGGATTATTTTATCGGCTTTTGGGGCGATAACTGCCCGATGATGGAGCAGGTCGTCGCGAACATCGCCGCGCTGCGCCAGTACTGCAAAGAGCATAACATTCCGGTGTATTACACCGCTCAGCCGAAAGAACAGAGTGATGAAGACCGCGCTCTGCTCAATGATATGTGGGGACCGGGCCTGACGCGTTCCCCGGAACAACAAAAGATCGTTGAGGCGCTGGCGCCGGATGAAGCGGATACCATTCTGGTGAAATGGCGTTATAGCGCATTTCATCGTTCCCCGCTGGAACAGATGCTCAAGGAAACCGGGCGTAATCAACTGATCATTACCGGGGTGTATGCGCATATCGGCTGTATGACCACCGCAACGGACGCCTTCATGCGTGACATCAAGCCGTTTATGGTTGCCGATGCGCTGGCGGACTTTAGCCGTGACGAACACCTGATGTCGCTGAAATACGTGGCGGGACGTTCCGGGCGTGTGGTAATGACCCAGGAATTATTGCCGACACCGGTCCCGACCAGTAAAGATGCGTTGCGCAGCGTTATTCTGCCGTTGCTGGATGAGTCTGAAGAGCCGATGGATGACGAAAACCTGATCGACTACGGGCTGGATTCCGTGCGCATGATGGCGCTGGCGGCGCGCTGGCGTAAGGTTCATGGTGACATTGATTTCGTGATGCTGGCGAAAAAACCGACCATTGACGCATGGTGGGCGCTGCTCTCCCGCGAGGTGAAGTAATGGCTGGATTTGATTTTGCCGGGAAAACCGTCTGGGTAACCGGCGCGGGTAAAGGGATTGGCTACACCACGGCGCTGGCGTTTGCGAATGCTGGTGCTGAGGTGACAGGATTCGATCGCGAATTTCCTCAGGATAACTACCCGTTTGCGACCGAAGTGCTGGATGTGGCGAATACCGGACAGGTAGCTGAAGTGTGCCAGCGCGTCCTCAAAGCGCGCGAGCGTTTAGATGTGTTGGTCAATGCCGCAGGTATTTTGCGTATGGGGGCCACCGATGCGTTGAGCGTTGAGGAGTGGCAGCAGACGTTTGCGGTTAACGTTGGTGGGGCGTTCAATCTGTTTCAGCAGACGATGGCGCAGTTTCGTCGCCAGCAGGGCGGGGCGATCGTGACCGTCGCGTCGGATGCGGCGCACACGCCGCGTATCGGCATGAGTGCTTACGGTGCGTCAAAGGCCGCGTTGAAAAGTCTGGCGCTGACCGTCGGACTTGAATTGGCGGGTAGCGGTGTGCGCTGTAATGTGGTGTCGCCAGGCTCGACCGACACCGATATGCAGCGCACGCTGTGGGTTAGCGATGACGCGGAGCAACAGCGTATTCGTGGATTTGGCGAGCAGTTTAAGCTCGGGATTCCGCTGGGGAAAATCGCCCGGCCGCAAGAGATCACCAACACTATTTTATTCCTCGCCTCCGATCTGGCCAGCCACATTACGTTACAGGATATCGTGGTGGACGGCGGTTCCACGCTGGGGGCATGACGATGATCTGGAAGCGTCATTTAACGCTGGATGAACTCAATGCCACCAGTCAGAACACGATGGTGGCGCATTTAGGCATGGTCTACACCCGGCTGGGGGATGATGTGCTGGAAGCCGAAATGCCGGTGGATAGCCGCACGCATCAGCCATTTGGCCTGCTGCACGGCGGCGCATCCGCGGCCCTGGCGGAAACGCTGGGGTCGATGGCGGGTTATCTGATGACCCGCGACGGGCAGTGCGTGGTGGGGACGGAACTCAACGCCACGCATCATCGGGCGGTATCGCAGGGGAAAGTGCGCGGCGTTTGTCAGCCGTTGCACCTTGGGCGTCAAAATCAAAGCTGGGAAATTGTTATCTTTGATGAGCAGGGGCGACGCTGTTGCACCTGCCGCTTAGGCACTGCGGTGATGGGGTGAAAGTTAAGCGCGCCGTTCAGGCGCGCTTCGTTACTCACTTACCAGCTATAGCGCAGATTAAGACTACCATTGAGGTCCTGATAATCATTGTTCCCTATCTGACCTGCGGCCTGGGCGCTGATACTCCATTGACTATTGAGATTAGCCTGAATCCCTACTTTTAGTTCGCTGCGATCCGCTGGTAGATCCTGTTTTACCGTTGCGTTATCAAATGATACGGCCAGATTGTCAGAGGTGTGCAGCCAGTTAATCTCAGCGAATGGTCGGACGGTAGCATCATCGAACGAAAGCTGGCTATCAATCCGCAGACCAAGACGTGTGGTCCAACTATCACCGTTTTGTCCATCTATGTGTGTACCGTTTGTCTCAACGCTATCTGCCTGGTAGCGTTGCCAGATAACCTGCGCCTGAGGCGTGAGGCTTACTGTGTTAGCGCTGCTCATATTAATGTCGTAGCGATAACCGCTTTCCAGCGAAATCGCGTGAGCCAGGGAGTCGTAATGCGTTGAACCGACATTGCCATTTTCGACGCTGTTATTGTAGAAACCATACTGATACCACGTATCAACATACCAGCCGCGATGTTGCCGGGCATCAGAGAACCAGGTGGCATACGCGCCAAGATTGTAACCGTCGATATCGCCTGTGGCTGTAAACTGACTGCCATCCGCGCCGCGATTTCCGGTGCTGTCGGTACTGCCGTCAAGGTAACTGGCCATCAGGCCAAACGTGATGCTTTGCTGATCATCGCGCCAGGTCGCAATGTCGCTGCCAAGCTGAAACTGGGTGTAATCGCTGTCCATGTCGATATTGCCGTTTACCGCAGATGTGTCCGTTTTTCCGCCTTTCATTCGCGCCCAGACGCTTCCTTCGGCCGAGCGGTACTGGCTCCCTTCACGATCGAACAGCGTTTGCATCTGCAGGCTACGCGCCAGCCACTGGTTGCCCAGATAAGCGCCTATATCGGCGCGATATTGTGGATTTGATGGGGTAACGTCGCTACTGCCGTCATCAGGATCAACTGGCGTCACGTCGCTGCCGCCGTCGTCAGGATCAACTGGCGTTACGTCGCTGCCGCCGTCGTCAGGATCGACTGGCGTCACGTCGCTGCCGCCGTCGTCTGGGTCGACTGGCGTCACATCGCTGCCGCCATCGTCAGGGTCGACTGGCGTCACATCGCTGCCGCCATCGTCAGGGTCGACTGGCGTCACGTCGCTGCCGTCATCGTCAGGGTCGACTGGCGTCACGTCGCTGCCGCCGTCGTCAGGATCGACTGGCGTCACGTCGCTGCCGCCGTCGTCAGGATCGACTGGTGTAACGTCATCATCCGGGTTGTCAGGCGTTTCTGCTTTGGAACGCAAATACCAGCTTTCGTTATCTTCATACAGACGATACTCATACAGCCCGATTTGAATCTGATTGCCAAGATAAAACGCGTTATCTGATGACACCCCACCGACGTCAACAATCTCGATACCTTGATCGGTATATGCACCCACGCCATCCACATTATTGATGTAGAGCGTGGTGCTGCCGTTAACATTACCCGAGACAATGAGCTGGTCGGTTGGTGAATTATCATCGCCTAAACTGGCGTTAAGTGAGAGCTGACCGCCGTTACCCGTGTAGTCGCCGTTGATGATTAATGCATTCCCGGGAGTCGTGCTACTGCTGCGGATTACACCTTGATTGGTTACGTTACCATTAACGATAAACTGGCTGTCTGGCGTTGTGCTATCACCAAAACTTAGCAGGCCGATGTTGTTCACCGCGCCGTTGATTACCCCGTTGCCGCCGAGGGTGGCTCCGGCTTTGACATTGACGCTCTGCTTGCTGCCTTCAGCGCCGATAACGCCCGATTCAGTTAACCACAGCGTTCCCTGCTGAATGTCTGTGGTTCCGCTCCAGGTATTCTTTGCGGTAAGGGTGAGCGTACCATCTCCTTTTTTGGTCAAACTTTTACCGTCCCATCCTGTGGTAGCGTTGGATGAGGTATCTTCCAGTAACCTATTGACGGTAAATGTCTGGCCCGCGTCCAGGGTGAACGTACCGTGTGCAGGCGTAGAAGCCGCGGCGGAGTCTCCGGCGTACCAACTGAGCCCCACGCCCAATTCATATTGGGTATTATCAAGGGCGTTAACCTGACCAGAAATCGCGATATAGTCGGGCAGGGTATCCGGATCGGTTGAGATCGAAGCGAAATCGCTCACGATTGCGGAGTCGGCATCAATTAGCGTAACCTTGTCGATGTCTGCCAGTTGATTGTCTGAGGTCAGCGCGTTGAGATCCAGCGTATTACCCGAATTGCTAACGTGTAGATCGCCGCCAGGATTAACCTGTCCGCCGGTAATTAGCGGGTTAGCGGACCGACTGGCCAGCGCCGCGGCGCTTAAATCGACGCTGAGAATACTGCTTTCTTTCAGCGTGACCTCGTCAGCATGCAAGGTGCTGTAAGTTCCGGCTGTGTGGTCTGCCGCCAGCTCAAGGGTTCCGGCGTTGGTCAGTGTCGTGAGGGTGGAGTCATCTGTTACCCGCCACTGGCTCTGGTCCGCAAGGTTAAGATTGAGGATGGAATCAATACCCTGATCGTTGAAGCTTTCATTAACCGAGGTTGCCCCGGCGAAATAAGAACCCGCGTCCATGCTGAGGTTGATATATCCCCAACCGCTGTTAATGATGTCGCCGGTAATTGTCATTTTCCCTGAGCCATTTACCGTCCCGCCAGGTAGAACATACCCGCCCGAGGTGACTTTCGGATTCCAGATGGCAACGCCGCCGTTGGCGATGATGGTGGTATCGCCCGTCAGATTCACAATTCCGCCTTGTTGCACTACCACACCGTAACCACTGCCGTTAGCGCCGCTCATATCAATCGTCAGATTTTCAGCATTGATTATGCCGGCGTGAGTGAAATCTCCGCTGCCAATAGCCCAAAGGCCGTAGGGATTACTACCGCTCATGATGATATCGGTATTGGATAGATTGATGGTCGCGCCGCTATACTGGGCTGAAGCTCCGTAGCCGTTCACCGCGTAGATAGTGTTACGCTGCTCTGCGGAACCGTTGACATTTATGGTTGTCGGGGCGTTGTGGGGCGTGTTGGCCACAATACCGTTGGTCGTGTGGCTTGTAGTATTTCTTCCATCAATGGTGCTGCCTTCGCCAATATTGGCGACGGTGGCATGCATGCTGCTGATTAGTGTAAGGGCGGTGGACTGCGCGGTCGTGACGGTCAGATTATTGGCATTGAATTCACCGTATCCTCGGCCGGTCAGGTAAATTGTTGATGCAGTCCCGTTTGCGCTGATGGAGCTGTCTGATCCTAAATCAACCACACCACCTTCTATTCGAAGCCCTTCCGTCTTCTGGCCTGTGACGTCAATGGTGAGATTGTTGGCCTTCACTGTTCCGATGGCATCATCTTTGGTGGTTGCCGAATAATCCTCAACAACCATCCCGTACCCTTCGGAGAAACCGTGCACGGTAATGGTGGAATCATTGCCAAAATCCACATTGCCGCTGATGTCCGCGCCCGTCCCTTTTGCGCGCTCGGTAGAGGTTGTGGTAAGGGTGATATCAAGGCTATCTGCCGTAAAATGACTTTGTGCACCAGAAAGGAGCCCATATACCGTACCTCCAGAGGATGAGAGTGAAATTGCGCTATTCTCGCCCAGGTTAATCTGGCTGTTTTGTCCCGTCTGGATACCATAGATAATGGTACCTGTTCCTGCCTCTGAGGCGGTGAAATCAACGTTTAGCCCGTTCGCGTTGAGTAAGGTGTTTTCCCCGAGATAGAGCGCACTTCCACCAGCTGTTCCGCTTACTAATTCAATGCGGGTGTCATCACCCAAATTGAGCGTTGTACCGCTTGTCCAGTATGTGTCGATACCAATAGCTTTACCTGTGGCGCCGCTGATGACGTTAACTAATCCACCATCCATGGTTAACGTATTATTGTCATCATAAAAATAGACACCAGTCGCATTACCATTCTGGGAATCGGTAATGATGTTACTATTGCTGCCGAAGTTCAGAGTGGCATTTTTTGTATGAACGTTAATTCCGTAAGCATCTTTTTTACTGATGGTGTTAATTGATATATTCTCTGCGTTTATATTTGTATCTGGACTGGTGTTGTTAATATATAGACCCGCGGTTGATGCTGATTTTGCAGTTCCTGTATCCGTAACGTTAATCTGTGTACCGTTACCTAAATTATTACTGGCGCTGTTATCAAGCTTCACGCCAATAGAACCGCTATCACCGGTAACGTGAATGGTGGCTTTACCATTAATCTGTACGCCTTGCCCACCTGAGGACAGGCTTTCGATACCGGTGGTGCCATCGACAGACGTCACTGTATCGCCATCATTTAAGTTGATGGTTTCACCGCTAAGCGGGCCGTAATCACTGGCATGTACGCAGTTTGCTGTTAGTCCAATAGCCGATAACACCAGGCCCGCAACGGTTGCGCGAACCCGATGATCGCCCTGTGAGAGTTCGGAAGTCACTACAAACATATTTTTGGCGACATTCCAGACGATGCGATAGCATTTATTCATAATTTATTTCCATATATGGCCATCCTGAACAATCTGGCGCTGATAAATTTCTGCTGAATTAATTTCGTTTTTATGTGGGGATTTTGTCATTAAAACTGGAGGTGTGGATATATTCTTTACTTTGAACTTTGTGATTAAAATAAAATAAAGCACTAACTGCATAAAAAGTCAGGATAATCTGAAGTCCTAAGTTTAATAACTGTATTAGCTGAGAAAGTCAGAGGTATATTTTTAGTAAATTCCATTATTAATAATAAAGAATATTAAGCGACAAGATCGGCATCATGCCGGGGGGATCTGAACAAAACATAGAGAGGTTGGCACGTAGCGCGCAATTGTTTCAGTTGTCGCTGCGTTGAAAGTGATCAAGTTAACAATACAATGTAAATACTCAGTGAAAGTTCGGGTTTGCATGGTTGTCAGGTTGTTAAATTCAGAAAAGATGTTATAGAAACAAAATGTAACATCTCTCTGGATCGGACAACGGATAACAACTATGAACAAATCAGGGAAGTACCTCGTCTGGACAGTGCTCTCCGTTATGGGAGCATTTGCCCTCGGCTATATCGCATTAAATCGTGGTGAACAGATCAACGCGTTGTGGATAGTCGTGGCGTCGGTCTGTGTCTACCTTATCGCTTATCGTTTCTACGGCCTGTACATCGCGAAAAATGTACTGGCGCTTGACCCGACGCGTATGACGCCAGCCGTGCGCCATAACGACGGTCTGGATTATGTTCCCACCGATAAAAAAGTGCTGTTTGGTCACCATTTTGCGGCAATTGCCGGAGCGGGTCCGTTAGTTGGACCGGTGCTGGCGGCGCAAATGGGCTATCTGCCGGGGATGATCTGGCTGCTCGCCGGGGTGGTACTGGCGGGTGCGGTGCAGGACTTCATGGTGCTGTTTGTTTCTACCCGTCGCGATGGTCGTTCCCTTGGCGAACTGGTGAAAGAAGAGATGGGCCCAACGGCGGGCGTTATTGCGCTGGTGGCCTGTTTTATGATCATGGTGATTATTCTCGCGGTACTGGCGATGATCGTCGTGAAAGCGCTGACCCACAGTCCGTGGGGAACCTACACCGTGGCGTTCACCATCCCGCTGGCGATCTTCATGGGGATTTATCTGCGCTATCTGCGCCCGGGCCGCATTGGCGAAGTGTCGGTCATCGGTCTGGTGTTCCTGGTGTTTGCCATTATTTCCGGCGGCTGGGTGGCTGAAAGCCCGACCTGGGCACCGTACTTTGACTTTACCGGCGTACAGCTGACGTGGATGCTGGTGGGCTACGGTTTTGTTGCCGCCGTCCTGCCGGTGTGGCTGCTGCTGGCCCCGCGTGATTACCTCTCTACCTTTCTGAAAATCGGCACCATTGTTGGTCTGGCAGTAGGGATTTTGATCATGCGTCCGACGCTGACCATGCCTGCGCTGACCAAGTTTGTTGACGGTACTGGCCCGGTCTGGACCGGTAACTTGTTCCCGTTCCTGTTTATTACCATTGCCTGTGGTGCGGTATCTGGCTTCCATGCGCTGATCTCCTCCGGTACCACGCCGAAGATGCTGGCGAATGAAGGGCAGGCCTGCTTTATCGGCTACGGCGGAATGCTGATGGAATCCTTTGTCGCCATTATGGCGCTGGTTTCCGCGTGCATCATCGATCCGGGCGTGTACTTTGCGATGAACAGCCCGATGGCGGTGCTGGCTCCTGCGGGGACGGTGGACGTAGTGGCTTCTGCGGCACAGGTAGTCAGCAGTTGGGGCTTTGCCATTACGCCAGACACCCTGCATCAAATCGCCAATGAAGTGGGTGAGCAATCCATCATCTCCCGCGCAGGTGGTGCGCCGACGCTGGCCGTCGGGATGGCGTACATTCTGCACGGCGCGCTGGGCGGCATGATGGATGTGGCGTTCTGGTATCACTTCGCCATTCTGTTTGAAGCGTTGTTTATTCTGACGGCGGTAGATGCCGGTACACGCGCCGCGCGCTTTATGCTGCAGGACTTGCTGGGCGTGGTATCACCGAGCCTGAAACGTACCGATTCGCTGCCTGCAAACCTGCTGGCTACAGCGCTGTGTGTGCTGGCCTGGGGTTACTTCTTACACCAGGGCGTGGTGGATCCTCTGGGCGGTATCAATACCCTGTGGCCGCTGTTTGGTATCGCTAACCAGATGCTGGCCGGTATGGCGTTGATGCTCTGTGCTGTGGTGCTGTTCAAGATGAAACGCCAGCGCTACGCATGGGTGGCGCTGGTGCCAACGGCCTGGCTGCTGATTTGTACCCTGACCGCTGGCTGGCAGAAAGCGTTTAGCCCGGATGCGAAAATCGGCTTCCTGGCTATCGCCAACAAGTTCCAGGCGATGATCGACAGCGGTAACATTCCGGCGCAGTACACCCAGTCGCAGCTGACGCAACTGGTGTTTAACAACCGCCTGGATGCGGGTCTCACCATCTTCTTCATGGTCGTCGTTGTGGTGTTGGGTCTGTTCTCCATCAAAACTGCGATGGCAGCATTGAAAGAGGACAAACCAACTTCGAAAGAGACACCGTACGAGCCGATGCCTGAGAATGTCGAAGAGATCGTGGCGCAGGCGAAAGGTGCGCACTAATATTCTCTTAACCAACGAGCCCTCTCCTGAACGGGGAGGGCGTTTGTACGACAGGGAAACACTATGTTTGAAACACTCGCCAAAGCCGGGAAGTATTTAGGTCAAACCGCCCGATTAATGATAGGTGTGCCGGATTACGACAACTATGTTGAACATATGCGCGTCACGCATCCGGACCAGACGCCAATGACCTACGAAGAATTTTTCCGTGAGCGCCAGGATGCACGATATGGCGGGAAAGGTGGCGCGAAGTGCTGTTGATTTTTTGCCGGATGGCGCTGACGCTTATCCGGCCTACAACATCGTATTGGCGTAATTTGTCGTCGTAGGCCTGATAAGGCGAAGCCGTCATCAGGAAACCCGCACCATAATCACACCGTAAACGACTCTACCTTTTCGAATGCTGCGCGCAGTGTCTCCGGCGTTAACGTTACCGGCAGGGCGTGAATGGACTCCACCGGGCGCAGAGTGTGCGCAATCACTTTGTCGATTTCGGCGCGGTTATTGATGTCCACTTCCAGTTGAGCTAATCGGGTTGGCAGGTTGAATCGCTGATAAGCGGTAATTAACTGCGCCAGCACATCATCTTGTCCCAGCAGCGCGCTCTGCACCAGGATGCCGTACGCCACTTTGGTGCCGTGTAAAAACTTCTCAGTTTGTGGAAGGACGGTCAGGCCATTGTGAACAGAATGCGCCGCCGCCACGCGGGTGTAGCGCTCGCCCAGACCACCAACCATGCCGCCTCCGGCAATAATCGCATCCACCACATCGCAAAACGTGCGGCTTAGCGTGCCTTGTTGTTTGTCTGCCAGCGCCTGCTCGCTGCTTTCCAGCAGGACATCGCGGATGGTTTGCGCGGCTTGAATACCCAGACGTACTGTCAATGGCAGTGTTTCCGGCTGAGGTGCGAGCACGACGGCTTCATACCACTTTGCCAGCGTGTCGCCGATCCCCGCCAGTAAGTATTCTTCTGGCGCATTGAGAACAATCTCGGGTTCGACCAGCACGAGGAAATTCGCGTCAGCGAAAATTTCGAAATGTAGAGCCTGGCCCGCATCGTTATACCAGACGGAGAGTGGCGTCCAGGCAGCGCAGGTCGCCGCGATAGTAGGAATACCGACAAACGGCAGATCCAGACGACGGGCCAACGCTTTAGCGGTGTCGAGCAATGTACCGCCTCCCACGCCAATCACCACACTGCGATCCTCTCCCGACTCTTTTGCCAGTTGAGCAACATCGGTTTCGCTGCAATGTCCCGTAAACAGCAGGCGTTTAGCCTCGGCAAGATGAAAAGCCTCTGGCAGGTAAGGGCGGGCTGCATCGATGGCGCGTTCACCATAAACCCACACGGCGCGTGAAAGTTGGTCGGCAGAGAAAAAATCGTTGAGTCTTAACAGGCTGCCGGGATGGGAAAAATAGTTGGCCGGGCCGGTGACGACGCGAATTTCGGTATTACTCATGTTGTGTTGTCCTTTTGGCTGTCCTGTCCAGGCAGGTTATTTTTATATAGACGTCTGAACGTCTTGATTGCCAAATACTAGCATCGTGCTATAGTGGCTTCAACCACAACATCACACGCTGGGATAACAATAATGAGTAATAACCCGCTGATTCCGCAAAGCAAACTGCCTAATCTGGGCACTACTATCTTCACGCAAATGAGTGCGCTGGCGCAGCAGCATCAGGCCATTAACCTCTCGCAGGGGTTTCCTGATTTTGACGGTCCGCTCTTTTTGCAAGAGCGTCTGGCGTATCACGTCGCGCATGGCGCAAACCAGTATGCGCCGATGACGGGCGTGCAGCCGCTGCGCGAAGCTATCGCGGATAAAACGGCAGACCTGTACGGCTATAAACCTGACGCGAATAGTGAAGTGACCATCACGGCGGGAGCCACAGAAGCATTGTATGCCGCGATCACTGCGCTGGTGCGCCCTGGTGATGAGGTGATTTGTTTTGACCCGAGCTACGACAGCTATGCGCCTGCGGTTGAATTATCCGGCGGTGTGGTTAAACGTATCGCCCTGCAACCACCGTCTTTTCGCGTCGACTGGCAGGCGTTTGGTGCCTTACTCAGCGACCGTACCCGATTGGTTATCCTGAACACGCCGCATAACCCTTCTGCCACTGTGTGGCATCACGCCGATTTCGACGCGCTATGGCAGGCGATTAAAGAACGCGAGATCTTTGTCATCAGCGACGAAGTTTATGAGCATATCTGTTTCGCCAAACAGGGGCATGCCAGCGTGCTGGCACATTCAGAGCTGCGGGAACGCGCTATTGCTGTTTCATCGTTTGGTAAGACCTACCACATGACCGGCTGGAAGGTCGGATACTGCGTTGCGCCAGCCGCCATTAGCGCTGAGCTACGAAAAGTGCACCAGTATCTGACGTTTTCCGTTAACACGCCGGCTCAGCTCGCACTGGCGGATATGCTACGAGACGATCCGGCACACTATCGCGAACTGCCCGCGTTTTATCAAAAAAAACGCGACGTGTTGGTGAACGCGTTGCGTGACAGCCGACTGGAAATTCTGCCGTGTGAAGGCACGTACTTTTTACTGGTCGATTACAGCGCCGTTTCCTCGCTTAACGACGTGGAGTTTTGCCAGTGGCTGACCACTGAAGTGGGCGTTGCGGCAATCCCGCTGTCGGTGTTCTGCGCCGATCCTTTCCCGCATAAACTGATTCGCCTCTGTTTTGCCAAGCAAGAATCGACGCTGTTAGCGGCAGCCGAGCGTCTGGTTTCGCTGTAGCTATTTCACGGTCCAGGCTTTGGAGAATCGACGGTCGGCAAACAACGCTTGCAGGCCGTTGATTTGCTTCAGGCGTAACACCTCGTCGCTGTCCATACCAAGATCCTTGCCAATTCTTTCTTCACTCCATCCCAGTTGCGATAGCTCGCGGACAATCTCGGACATGGCGTGGATTTGATGACGCCCGCGAGCGCGGTTGTGGCGAATGGTTGCCGCCATTCGCTCATGGCGTTCGCGTTCTAAACAGGCAACCGGCAGATATCCTTTCAGCCTGGGCCTTAGTGAGGCTTTGGCTTTACCTAACTCGTGGCGGTGGAAACCGTCGACAATTTCGTATTCTTCAGCCGTTGAGTGAACCACTACAATGGGCTGCGTAAACCCGTCAGCCTCGAGGGACTTCAGCAGCAGCTTTTTCTCCGGTGGCGCAACGTTATTGGGGTTGTAGTCATTGGGTGAAATATGATCATTTTTAACCCAAAGTACGCAATCTACGGGCTCCTCGCGGAAGGGACTGACGCTGTGTATTGCTTTTCTGAATTCATTTATGGCTTCAATTCTCTCTGGTTCTGATAAACAAGAAAGAAAGCCGAGGAGTTCCTGAGTTAATCGTTGTTGCATAAGAGTCCCCATTCCTGGCGTTTTGTTTTCATGCGCTCATTGTAACGTTGATAGTTTTTGGGTTTCGTTGGACTAAATGAGAGAGCCCGGCACCAATAGTCGTTATTCAGCAGGACCTTGCAGATACGCCGCCACGACGGAATATCCACTGAACCAATATCTCTTTCCTGGGTTTGTGGGATATTCTCCATGCCTTTTTTCTTATACCACTGTAAATAGACGGCGATTTTATTGCGGTAATGTTCAGCGGTCGTTTCCGGCATACTCTTCAATAACAGCATGGCGTATTCCTGCCAGCTTAAATGTTCGGGTTTTAATATTTTGCGGTGACCGTAGAAATGGTTGTCCTGACCAGCATATATCCCGCCACTTTTTACCCCGCTGACGCGGGAGCACATCATTGCCCAGCGTTCAGGCTCAATAACATGGTAAAGCCACAGGCCCTGGCGTTGTTCTGGCCCAAACGGTTCGCAGATACGCATGTATCGAGTGGGAACCCCCGCCTGATACATCAGGTTGTACAGGGGGTTACAAGGGAGTCTTGATTTCGCAAACCACGTCCAGATGTCGGCGGTTTTCCAGTCATAAATGGGATAAATATACCAGGTATGCCCGCCGGGGGCGCTGGTGGTCCAGGGTTTATCATCGGCAAAACGCTGTTTTTTCGAGTTCGCAATGGCGACGAAGCGATTATATGACTCGTCGGCGCGGATCCCGACCATCATGGCTGCCGGTCGTTTCTGCGAAAACCAGTCAGCGAACTCACGAACAAATTGCTCGAAAGTCATACCGGGTTGGTAGAAAGAGAAATATTCGGGATCGGTTATGGCATCTGCGGGCGGTTGGCGCACCCATTGAGTGCCTGGTTCCCAGCATTGCCATTCAGGCTGAAATTGTGACAGTGAATTTTGCGTCGTCAGCGGCAATGCAACCCAATAAAATTCTTCGATGACATCGGAATAATTCTCGCGTAGCGCGTGGACATAGTCGATAGTGCAGGAAAACTGAGCCTCCCAGTCGATAAATAAGACGTTTATTTTTTTCTGTAACTGGCGGGCAATGGCAGCGGTCAGATGTAACATCAACCCCGAATCTTTACCTCCAGAGAAAGAAACGCAGACACGCGGTAGATTCTCAAGCGTCCAGGTAATGCGTTCCTGAGCGGCTTCAAGAACATTCTGGTTTAACGGTATTTTATAAACAGACATATCACATCCATATCCGAATTTTATTTTATACTAAAATAAATGCCTGCAATAAAGTATGCCAATCTTTAAAATAAGCAACGCTTAAAGAAATATTTGTAATGTGAATGTGTTTGCGTTTTATATTCCAAAAATGGATTTGTCATACTGTTGATGATGTGGGTTGTTGATTTTCAGATGTTATTGTATTGATATATTCTGCGAATTTTTTATTACTAAGTGAGGCACGGTTGTACATTAAGTATAATCTGATTGATGGGATTTTGAAATCTATATTGATTTCTTTTAAATTAAGTCTGGCAGCATGGAATTCATAACTAAGTTTTGGGATTATACCAATAATATCTGTACTGGAAATTACATTAATAATTGACGTCATAGAGTCGCTACTAAAGCCAGTTTTACGATTAGTTAGTAAGGCGTTGGCTTGTGCTTGATACTCTTTAATACCCTCTTCCTCTGTAAGATACAAAGTAAATTGTTCCTCCAATATTTGTGTAAGGGTAGCAGATTCATTCATTCTGGGGTGATTACTGCTACATGTTAAAACACACTCAATAGTTTTAAATAGCGTACATACAATAGACCTGTTATATACGGGAGCGGTAGTGATGATTAAATCTGCTTTCCTGTATGCGAGGATGTTCTCTGCAGTATCGGCAGTCATTATTATGTCGTGATGTTCAACTTCGACATTTGAATTTTGCCTTAGCGTATTGATTAACTCAATTACCCCTAAGTTAATAGTAATTTGCGGACTGTAAATGACAAATTTCTTCTTCAGGCTGGAACCGTGCATAATATTAATGGTTTGTTCCAGCGTATTCAGATTCTGCTCAAGGTGATGATGAAGGTTGATCCCGGTTACGGTAGGCGTGATGCCTTTACCTGAGCGAATAAACAGAGGGTCGTTAAATTGCGTACGCAGTCGCTGTAATGACTGGCTGACGGCTGAAGGCGTGATATACAGTGTTGCCGCAGCTTTACTGATGCTCAAATGTTGATAAATACATTCAAAAATTACCAACAGGTTAAGATCGAATTTTTTGAGGTCATAGAGGTTAGCCATGCATACCTTCCTGTGATGGTAATGTATAGGATAATTCAATTGTTGAATAATTTAAATTCTAATCATTCTTAGAATTTATGTTTATGGCTTAATGAATAATTAACTTAAACTAAAATAACACAGATTGCTTGATGGTTACGATAAAAATACATTTTAAAGAGTGATTGAAATGAGAACGATAACAATCACTCATTCTGTAACCTTTATTTATTCCCCATAATAATATTTAATTTTTCCTTATCGGGTAATCCCACTTCCTGTTGTAACGTATCGTCTTTGCTCATGTAGTAGATCGCGGGCGTCACATTAGCACCTAAATCATCCATGAGTTTTTGGTTGATATTCAGTACCTTCATCTGTTCAGGATGGACCGAAGTCGGGATTTCCAGCTTCATTTTCCCGCCGGAGGCTTCATAGTCATGCCAGGTTTTAGCCGGATCTTTGGTTGCCAGAATTGCCGCAGCGGTGGCCGGGCTTTCGGGTTTTATGACGCCAACCAGTAATGTACGCAACTGAACTTTACCGGAATCTACCCATGGGCGCGCCTGCTGCCAGAACTGTTTGCAATAAGGACAGAAGGGATCAGCAAACACGTAGACGATGACCGGGGCCTCTTTTTTCCCGTCCAGAATCCACGACGCTTTTTCCATTCGCTGCCACATCTCACGTCCGGCAGGGGCATAGATCTCTTTTTCTATGAGCGCATTACTGAGGTTTTCGCCTTTTTCATTATACATGTAGCCGGAGATGGCATGTTTACCGTCAGGCGTGACATAGATAGTGACCCCCATGTCCTGGTATTTTCCCAGATAGCCTTTCATTCCACCCGGTGCGTCGAAGGGCTTCAGGATGGTAATTCCCTGTTTCTCAATGGCTTTAACAGGGGCAGGGAGCTCCTCTGCGTGCACGATAGCGGGGAGAAGAGTTACGAGTAAGGTGCGTTTAAACATTGATTTTCCTTATAAAATCAGCAGGAAAGTGGGCTTAATTGCAAAACCTATCACAGCCATAGGTAAGATCGACGGTCTGTCGATTGCCCTTTCTTTAGTTGGGTGATGTAATCCCCATCGCTGTTACGACCTTTGTTAAGGTAATGTAGAGCGCAACACATAGCCAGCTCTGCTGGCACTGACGTTACCTGCGGGTAGCTCGGGTAATGAGGCTCCCTGCAAAGGGGGCCTTTTTTACTTTTATCTTTAGGTTCACAACATGAGTTTGAGTGGGTTGTTAGTTAACGCTTATTGATTTGATAAAGGAAACGCATTAGCCCTGCGAAGAGATTTTCGTTAACTTATCTCTCAACGAAAACACGGAGGAAGTACAGATGTCTTTGATTAATACCAAAATTAAACCTTTCAAAAACCAGGCGTTCAAAAACGGTGAGTTCATCGAAGTAACCGAGAAAGATACCGAAGGTCGCTGGAGCGTCTTCTTCTTCTACCCGGCTGACTTTACTTTCGTATGCCCGACCGAGCTGGGTGACGTTGCAGACCATTACGAAGAACTGCAGAAACTGGGCGTAGATGTGTATTCCGTTTCTACCGACACCCACTTCACCCACAAAGCATGGCACAGCAGCTCTGAAACCATCGCAAAAATCAAATACGCGATGATCGGCGACCCGACTGGCGCCCTGACCCGTAACTTCGACAACATGCGTGAAGATGAAGGTCTGGCTGACCGCGCAACCTTCGTTGTTGACCCGCAGGGTATCATCCAGGCAATCGAAGTTACTGCTGAAGGTATCGGCCGTGATGCGTCTGACCTGCTGCGTAAAATCAAAGCCGCACAGTACGTCGCTTCCCACCCAGGTGAAGTTTGCCCGGCGAAATGGAAAGAAGGTGAAGCAACCTTAGCGCCATCTCTGGACCTGGTTGGTAAAATCTAAGTCGCATAGTTTGTAGGCCGGATAAACGTAGTGCATCCGGCATTCCACAGGCGCAAATTTGCGCCTGTTTCATTCCAGCACCATGACGCAAGTTGCATTAATGCAGTCCCGCAAAATCGGCTTGCATGATGATGTTTTCAGAGAGGGAAGAAGAATGCTCGACACAAATATGAAAACCCAGCTCAGGGCTTACCTTGAGAAACTGACCAAACCTGTTGAGCTGATTGCGACGCTGGATGACAGCGCTAAATCGGCAGAAATTAAGGAACTGCTGACTGAAATTGCTGAACTGTCAGAAAAAGTCACCTTCAAAGAAGACAATACTCTGGCGGTGCGTAAGCCATCGTTCCTTATTACCAATCCCGGTTCTCACCAGGGACCGCGTTTTGCCGGTTCTCCGCTGGGACATGAGTTTACCTCTCTGGTGCTGGCGCTGTTGTGGACTGGCGGCCATCCCTCAAAAGAGGCGCAGACGTTGCTGGAGCAGATCCGCGATCTCGACGGTGATTTTGAATTTGAAACCTATTATTCGCTTTCCTGCCATAACTGCCCGGATGTGGTGCAGGCGCTGAACCTGATGGCGGTGCTGAACCCACGTATCAAGCATACGGCGATTGACGGCGGTACATTCCAGAACGAAATCACCGATCGTAACGTGATGGGCGTTCCGGCGGTATTTATGAACGGCAAAGAGTTCGGTCAGGGACGTATGACGCTGACTGAGATCGTGGCGAAAGTGGATACTGGCGCAGAAAAACGTGCGGCTGAAGAGCTGAATAAGCGCGATGCTTATGACGTGTTGATTGTCGGCTCTGGTCCTGCAGGTGCGGCGGCAGCGGTGTACTCTGCACGTAAAGGCATTCGCACCGGTCTGATGGGCGAGCGTTTTGGCGGTCAGGTTCTTGATACTGTAGATATTGAAAACTACATCTCGGTGCCGAAAACCGAAGGTCAGAAACTGGCAGGCGCGCTGAAAGCACACGTTGATGATTATGATGTTGATGTGATCGACAGCCAGAGCGCAAGCAAACTGGTCCCGGCAGCGCAGGAAGGCGGTCTACATCAGATTGAAACGGCCTCCGGCGCGGTGCTGAAAGCACGCAGCATTATCATCGCCACCGGCGCGAAATGGCGCAACATGAACGTTCCGGGCGAAGATCAGTATCGCACCAAAGGCGTAACCTACTGCCCGCACTGTGATGGTCCGCTGTTTAAAGGCAAGCGTGTTGCGGTGATTGGCGGCGGTAACTCCGGCGTTGAAGCGGCTATCGACCTGGCAGGTATTGTTGAACATGTGACGCTGCTGGAATTTGCTCCTGAAATGAAGGCCGACCAGGTGCTGCAAAATAAGCTTCGCAGTCTGAAAAACGTCGACATCATTCTGAATGCGCAAACGACAGAAGTGAAAGGCGATGGCAGCAAAGTTACTGGCCTGGAGTATCGTGACCGTGTGAGCGGCGATGTTCACAATGTGGAACTGGCAGGTATCTTTGTTCAGATTGGTCTGCTGCCGAACACCAACTGGCTGGAAGGTGCCGTTGAACGTAACCGTATGGGTGAAATCATCATCGATGCCAAGTGCGAAACCAGCGTGAAAGGCGTTTTCGCTGCCGGCGACTGCACAACCGTACCGTATAAGCAGATTATCATCGCGACAGGTGAAGGTGCGAAGGCCTCGTTAAGTTCGTTTGATTATCTGATTCGCACGACAGTAGCATAAAAAAAGTAAGACTCACCTGCACTATAAAAACCCCTGTCAGGCGTTAACCTGGCAGGGGTTTTCTTTATCAAATCAGTGGCTGTTAACGAACAACCAGCACTGGCAAAGTCGCGTGACGGACAACGCTGGAAGCGTTTGAGCCGAGTAGATGGGTGCTGATTGATGGGTTACGCGATCCAATGACAACGACATCCGCATTCAACTCTTCACCCAACTCGTTGACCACGTCACGTACGCTGCCAAAGCGGACATGTTGTTTAATACGGGAAGGATCGATGCTGAAGTGACCGACCATCGTTTGCAGACGGGTTTCCGCTTCGTGTTGCAGATGTTCTTCAAAACGACGGACATCGGCTGCAAAGCGGTGCAGGCTTAAGCTCGCTGAGCCTGGCAGCACATGCAGCAGATGGATAACCCCTTTATCCTGGGCCAGAAATTCTGCATGGCGAATAGCCTTGTCGCTCAGTTCCATTTCGAATACATCAACAGGCATTATGATTGTGTTGTACATAAACATTCTCCTTGTCATTACATGAACACATAACAGCATAGTATTAAAAATGATTCTGTCAGTCACGACACAGATTTATGTTTTGCGAACAGGAAAGAAAGCGAGGAGCAGGGAGATCTAACCGGAAAGAGGATGCGGATGCATCCCCTGTAAGATAAAGCGAGTGGCTTTGATAAGACAGAGTTAGCGCAGGTAGTCGCCTGCAGCTTCAGGCTGGTACTCAAGCTCGATAACTTCGAGGTGCGTTGAGGTCCCGCCTGGCAGTTCCCAGTGAATGGTATCTCCAACGCGCAGCCCCAGAAGTGCAGCGCCGACAGGTGCCATTACCGAAAGCTGTGTGTTGCTGTCAGTCATAGTGGCCGGATACACCAGGGTACGCACACGGACTTCGCCATCACTCAGATTGCGGAATTTCACGCGGCTGTTCATGGTCACGACGTCGTGCGGCATGGTTTCTGGAGAACACATTTGGGCACGATCCAGCTCGGCGTTAAGGGCGTCGGCAATCGGTAAACCAGCAAACGCAGGTTGCTCCAACAGGCGGTCAATGCGTTCCGCATCGAGGTCGTTAATGATGATAGTTGGTCTGGACATTTATTACTCCATGTCGTCGATACTGCGGGTGCGCAGGTAAATAATCCCAAAAGAAAACCCTCACCGTCAGGCGGCAAGGGTTTAGCTTTTATGATGATACTGAGACTTACCCCATGTTTGAAGTGATTTAGTTCACATTCAGGTAAATCATCAATATTGTCGCATATGGTGTGATTTTAGCCGAAAAACGTGATCGTTCTCCAATTTGCATTATGCTTTTTAAGCGCTCGCTGCGGGCGCGTCAAACAACTCAGTGTTCCGCGACAGGAGATCTCATGAGCCAGTACGACAAACTTACCTTGAAAGACGGCAGCTATTTGCATTTTAAAGACTGGGGAAGTGGACAACCTATTGTGTTCAGTCACGGTTGGCCGCTGACGGCAGACGCGTTTGAAGATCAGATGCTGTTCCTTGGATCGAAAGGATTTCGTGTGATCGCCCATGACAGGCGTGGACATGGGCGTTCGGCCCAACCCTGGGATGGTCATTATATGGATCAGTATGCTGATGACCTGGCTGAACTTACCGCGCATCTCAATCTTAAAGATGCCGTACATGTTGGACACTCTACCGGCGGTGGGGAAGTGGCTCGTTATATTGGCCGGCATGGGACGCAGCGGGTGGCAAAAGCGGTGTTAATTGGCGCAGTGACGCCCATCATGATCAAGACTGACTTTAACCCAAATGGCGTGCCGAAAGAGGTATTCGATGGCATCCGTGAGGGGGTTGTGAACGATCGCGCCGCCTTTTTCTATGAACTGACCGCTGCATTCTATGGCTACAACCGTCCTGGCGCAAAAGAGTCGAAAGCCGTTCGCGAAAGCTTTGTTGAACAAGGTTTACAAGGTTCCATCAAAGCGTTGTACGACTGTATACACGCGTTTTCGGAAACAGATCTGCGTGAAGACCTCAAAAAGATGACCATCCCGACGCTGGTGATCCACGGTGATGACGATCAGATTGTCCCGTTTGAAACCTGCGGAAAGGTCGCGGCGGAAATACTGCCGGACTCGCAATTGAAGGTATATGTCGGCGGCTCGCATGGCATTTGCACCACCCATAAGCAACAGATCAACGGTGACCTGCTCAACTTTATTCAGTCGTAATCGTTGGCAGATTGTTCTACGCTGATCTTCTTTTTCCAGGGGGATGAGCGAAGCATAATTTGTGCTGCGCTGACGTTAACTTCAACAGGGAACGCTATGTATTTCTATCAACCGTCACAGGGACACGGCTTACCGCATGATCCGCTAAATGCCATCATTGGACCGCGCCCGATTGGCTGGATTGCGTCGCGTGACAGCAACGGTCGGCACAATCTGGCACCATACAGTTTCTTTAACTGTTTCAACTATCACCCGCCGATTATCGGTTTCGCCAGCAGCGGCTGGAAAGACAGCGTGCAGAATATTATCGAAACCGGTGAATTTGTCTGGAACCTGACGACTCTTGAGCTGGCCACTGCGATGAACGAAACGTCAGCCAGCTTGCCGCACGGTGAGGACGAGTTTTTTGCCGCCGGGCTTAGCAAGGCAGATAGCCGGATAGTCAACGTGCCGCGCGTGGCGCAAAGCCCGGTCAATTTTGAGTGTCGTTTATCGCAAACTCTGCAACTAACTACTGCTGATGGCTCACCGGTTGATACCTGGCTGGTGTTGGGGGAAGTGGTAGGCATTCACATAGATGAAACGCTCCTGGAAGACGGCATCTATCAGACGGCGAAAGCGAAGCCGGTGCTGCGTGCAGGTGGGCCAACGGCGTATTATTCGATCAGTGAAACACACCGTTTTGATTTAGTTCGCCCGGACGCCCGTGCAAAACGCTAAGTTTACGGACCGACGCCAGCTCGCAGCGTCGGTCGCAAGTTTCAGTATCCGACTTTGTCGATAATAAACTGTTTACCGCAGTTACCCGGATGCGGTTGCGGTAAGAATGACTGGGCAGATAACGTCTGGTTGATGTTGTCGGCTTTCAGGGATAACTGGATCTCAGTGAGATACGATGGATTACCGTGGCAGCTTAGCTTCACAGCTTTGACGTTCTCTTTGCCCCAGCTTTTGGCAACGGCGGTGTCAAATGCGTTACGGCTGACGGTTTTGCCGTAGTTTTCCGCCAGGAATTTGCCCATCTCGCTGTTCTTAACCTCATTATTCAGCCGTACCATAGTGCCGAAGTATGTGTCGGGATCAAAACCGAAACACGCGCCATGTTTGGCATATTCGTAACGTTCCAGACAGGATCTCCCTCCAGCACCGGGCATTACAGCGCTGAGTTTTGCCGCGCTTTCCAGCGACAGTCCGGTTTCGGGGGCCGCGCATTTACGGCTTGCGCGGGCTTCAGGCAGGTTGGGAATGGGGCGAGTCGCGCAGCCAAAACGCATCCAACGGCGGTTGTCTACTCCACGGGCGGCAATGGATTTAGGCAGGCTGGGCCATAAACCGTGAACGGTCAGGAAATCCGCTTTGTCTGCGCTCTCTTTTTGCAAACGACATTCGTCAGGCTCCTGACGATTACGCTCGTGTTGGCTCTGACAAAATCCGGTTTGCCAGGAGAGAGCCAGCACGTAGCTGTCAAAATCAGCGTATTGTTTTGCCTGAAGTTCATCGGCCTGAGTTGCAGAAACTGGCAGCAGGAGTGCTGCCAGCAACGAAGAATAACGCCATGTTGATGTCATGATGATTTCGGACACTTATATAAATTCTGAATATCATCTATTTAATCATAAAAAATGCCAGTCAGGTTTAGCTGACTGGCATCATTTTCATCAGGCGTGAACCGGGATGATTAGCTCCACATTGCCAGAATCGGCCAGCCGACCAGCAGAAGCATAGCGATGTAGATAACGCCGAAGATAGCACCCAGACGCCAGTAGTCTTTGGACTTCACATAACCACAGCCGTAGATGATAACGCCAGGGCCTGTTGCATATGGAGTCAGACAGCCCATGATACCGATGGACAGTACCAGCAGGATACACAGGTGTTCCATCGGGACGCCCGGAATACCTTTACCGACGGCCAGAATAACCGGCAGCATGGTGGCGGTGTGAGCGGAAAGGCTGGCAAACAGGTAGTGAGCAAAGTAGAACACCAGTACCAGAACGATCACGGTCGCGTTAGGCGAGAAGCCTTCCAGGTGCGTGCTCATAGTGTTGGCGAACCAGTCGATGAAGCCTGAACGGGTTAAACCATTCGCCATAACGACCAGCGTGGCGAGGTTAACCAGAGTGTTCCATGCGCTGTTATAACGGGTAATGTCTTTCCACGGTACAACGTGCAGCGCCAGCATCAGGGAAACAGCCAGCAGGCCCACTGCGGTTGCATCAATCAGTTTACCACCGAAGACCCACAGACCCAGACTGAGCAATACCAGACCGATCAGCGTTATCTCTTTACGGGTCAGTTTACCCATGCCTTTCAGTTCATCACCGGCCCAAGCGGCAACTTCAGCACTGTGAGTAACTTCTGGTTTGTACAGAACGTATGACAGCCACGGAGCAACGATCAGCAAAATAATACCGACCGGCAGGAAGCTAAGGAACCACTGCAACCAGCTGATTTGAATACCGGCAATTTTGTTGACGAATTCCAGACCCAGTACGTTAGGTGCAGCGCCGGTCACGAACATCGAAGAGCTCAGACTGGTACTGATGACCATCATCCACATCAAATATCCACCGATACGGCGCGCGGAAGGATCGTTCGGGAATGATTTAAACAACGGCGGCAGGTTTTTGATTACCGGGAATACGGTGCCACCGGTACGCGCGGTGTTAGATGGAGTAAACGGTGCCAGCAAAATGTCGATGATAACAATCGCATAGCCAAGCGTCAGGGTACGTTTACCCATGAATTTCACCAGGAACAGCGCGATACGACGACCCAGACCGGTGACTTCATAACCCAGTGCGAAGATAAACGCACCAAACACCAACCACACGGTGGTGCTGGAGAAGCCAGCCAGACCCCATTTCAGCGCTTGCTTGCCCGCTTTAAACGCCGGGTCGGCCAGTTCTGAAGCATCAAACAGCAGATAGTTGCTGCCGATAACGCAGATCGTTACGGCGATAAAGCTGATCGCTGTTGCCGGGATTGGCTCAAGGATCATACCGACAATCATTGCCACGAATACGGCAAAGTAGTGCCAGGCCTGTGGAGGCATTCCATCAGGGACGGGGATAAGAAACATGACACCCATGACGACCAATGGGGCCAGTAACTTCCATATTTTATCTTTTGCTAAAGACATGTGTGTGATTCTCCGGAAAGGATCTTTAATTGTGATAATGATGAACTTGTGAAATCTGAGCTAAAAACCAGGTGACGATCAGCAGATCGGCGCAGCCTCCGGGACTGAGGTTGCGTTCAATGCACTGTTGGTCGAACTGGTGTAGATATTCGAGATCGGCAGGGGTACGAATCCCCCCTTGCTGCATCAGGGCGGTGGCCTGCTGCTGTAGCCAACGCAGACCTTCTGCGCCGCCACGTGAAGCCACGTTGGTGTCGCCGTTGATAGACATCAGCAGCAATAATGTGTCGAGTAACGCCAGTTCAGGGTCGCGGCCCTGAGTCAGCAGTGCGCGGTAGTGCGGCAGGGCATGCTGGATGACTAGCGGATATCCCGCTTCGGCTTCGCCCCGTGCGCCGGTTAATCCCAGTTGCTGATAAAGACGTTGGCCAGCCGTGAGTTGTTGATTGTTCTGGCGCAGTTCGCGCTCGGTCAGGCCACGGCAAAATGTTGCTGCCGTAGAGCAAATGGTTTCAGCGGTAACAGTGAGTTGGAGCTGGTGCAGGCGGCCAATGGCGGCGCACAGCAGTCCCAGTGAAAAGATGCTCCCTTTATGGGTGTTCACCCCGGCGGTGGCGCGGAACATATCGGCTTCGCAGGCCATGCCCAGAGGGCGCAGTCCTTTCAATACATCCTCAGGCGACAGCTGTGCGCTAAACGCCCCATATTCAATAAAACGTGGCAGCCATGACTGAATCGCTTCAGCGCTGCGATGAAAATCTTCCAGCGCCATATCTTTATGCGCGCCGTTGTTAATACGATCTACCAGACCGGGTTTGGGCGACAGGTTGACTTCAGTCAACATGGCGCGCCACGCAAGCGTTGCGTAAGCATCAGGCAGATCCAGAGGGAGGACTGCGTTATTGGTTGATGTTGCGGGAATCGGCATCATGCAGCAGTGCCTCCATCTGAGTGAGTAAGTCGGAAAGCGCGTGGGTTTTACCCCGCGCACAGTCGGCAGCACTTTGCTCGCACAGCAGACAGCGGCGGGCAGGGAGTGCGAAATGACGCCGGGACAGAATTTCCCCTTCAGGGGTCAGGACATCGATGTCCCATAGCCGTCCCAGCGGGTGTGAATGCTCAAGTTCAATTGTGGCGAGCTTGAGGTCGTGGGCTGGAGCCTCAATAGACAAAAGACCTTCTGGACCGCTGGCAGAAACCAGCGCTGTTTGCTCCCTGACAATCCAGGTGGATTGTTCCGCCAACGCGAGCAAGGCGGTTACGCCGTGATTAAAGATACGACGGGTTAATTCGCTGTCTTTAATCGGTCCCGGTGCGACGACGGTAAACGAGACCAGCGGCGCAGAGTGGCGTGTCAGCCACTCCTGTTGCCTTGCCTGTCTCTCATCGCGGCTGGCGAGCAGCTCGGGAATGGAAACCTCGTGTCGGGTGGCGTATTCAGGGAGCAGGTGCATGGTTTATTCCTTCACCTGATGCACAACGTCAATCACTGAACCATCGCGGTAACGCACAACGGCAATCACGCGGTCAGTGAATTCGATAGCGCGTGGCTGACCGGTGAGCTGCTGTGCACGTTCGCGCAGCCATTCAATGGACACCACTTTCATACCGGCTTCTTTCAGACGTTCTGCCAGTTCCGGACGTGCAGGGTTGACGGCGATACCGTGGTCAGTGACCAGAATGTCAACGCTGGAGCCTGGGGTTACGCAGGTCAGCACGTTATCAACCAGGGTCGGGATGCGTCCGCGAACCAGCGGCGCGACGATGATAGACAGCGCAGCGGCAACCGCGGTATCGCAGTGACCACCGGATGCGCCGCGCAGTACGCCGTCAGAACCGGTCAGTACGTTAACGTTGAAGCTGGTATCAACTTCCAGCGCGCTGAGCACCACGACGTCCAGACGATCGACGGATGCGCCTTTTGAGCCCCAGTTGGCATACTGGTTGGCACTGATCTCAATGTGGTTTGGATTGCGGGCCAGCGATTCTGCGGCGTTACGGTCAAAACTCTGAACGTCCAGCAGTTTGCGAATCAGGCCTTTTTCGTGCAGGTCAACGATGGTAGCGGTAATGCCGCCCAGCGCGAAGTCGGCACGGATATCGCGGCTGCGCATTTTGTCTTCCAGGAAACGCGTAACGGCCAGAGAGGCGCCGCCGGTTCCTGTCTGCAGTGAGAAGCCTTCGTTGAAGTAGCCGGAATTAGCAATGACCTCAGCCGCGCTACGGGCGATTAACAGTTCACGCGGGTTGGTGGTCATGCGGGTCGCATCGGCACCAATTTTGTCCGCATCGCCGACCTGATCGATCTGCACGATCAGATCTACCTGATCCTGCGTAATGCTGGCCGGGTTATGCGGATAGGTCAGCAGCTGTTCAGTCAGCAGGACAACCTGTTTCGCGTTTTCGGCGTCTACGCGGGCATAGCCCAGTGAGCCGCAGCACGCTTTACCGGTATAACCGTTGGCGTTGCCAAACTGGTCGCAGGACGGCACGCCGAGGAACGCCACATCAATGCTGAGCTCGCCACTTTGCACCAGGTGCACACGGCCACCGTGGGAGTGAATTTGTACCGGTTCGGCTAGCAGGCCACGTGAGATTTCTTCCGCCAGCGGGCCACGCAGACCGGAGGTATAAATGCGGCTAACCACGCCCTGACGGATGTGCTCAACCAGCGGAGCATGGCAGTCGCTCAGAGAGCTGGAGGCCAGCGTCAGATTTTTAAAGCCCATATTGGCGATGGCGTCCATCACCAGGTTAATCGTCAGATCGCCACCACGAAAAGCGTGGTGGAAAGAGATAGTCATACCATCCTGTAAACCTGAACGACGAATAGCGTCTTCCAGGTTAGTGCACAGCTTTTTGTCGCGCGGTTTTTGCGCCTGCAATTCTACTTTTGCGGTGCTCTGATAAGCGGAAAGCTCACTTTCTGCATGACGGCTCCAGGTCGCCACGCGATCCTGGCGTTGAGACTGTTCGATTTTCTGCGTCATTTTTTTGCCTTATTCTTCGCGAATGCCGGAAAGTTCTGCACGGGAGATAACCAGAAGGGCGCGCTCGATAACCGGGCTGTCGACCATTTTGCCGTTCAGGGAAACTACGCCACGACCTTCGCGAGCAGCGGCTTCAGCGGCTTCCACAACCAGACGGGCGTGAGCCAGCTCTTTGCGCGTTGGGGCGTACAGGTTATGCAGGAGTTCGATCTGGCGCGGGTTGATGAGCGATTTGCCGTCAAAACCCAACTGCTTGATGTGTGCGGCTTCGTGCAGGAAACCCGCTTCGTTGTTGGCATCGGAATACACGGTGTCGAACGCCTGAATACCGGCAGAACGTGCAGCCTGCAAAATAGAGCAGCGGGCAAACAGCAGTTCAGTACCTTCCGGTGAGCGCTCAGTGCGCAGGTTACGTACATAGTCTTCCGCACCCAGGGCAATACCGATCAGACGTTCGGAAGCATGGGCAATTTCTACCGCGCGGGTAATGCCTAACGGCGATTCGATGGCAGCCAACAGACCGGTGCTGCCTGGCTCACGGCCACAGGCATTTTCGATACGTAGAATTTCGCTTTCGATGTCGATGACATCCTGCGCGGTATCGGTCTTCGGTAAACGTACGATGTCAGCACCGCCGCGTACCACAGCTTCAAGGTCGTTGATTCCCCATTCGGAGTCGAGTGCGTTTACACGCACGATGGTTTCAACGTCGTGATACAGCGGATGTTGCAGCGCGTGGTACACCATGCGGCGAGCGGTATCTTTTTCACGCAACGCGACGGAGTCTTCCAGGTCGAACATTAGTGCATCTGCCGGGTAGATGAACGAGTTGCTGACCATGGCGGCATTGGCGCCCGGTACGAACAACATGCTGCGGCGAGTACGGGTTTTACGTTGCTGCAAAGATTCGGAAATCACTGGCAATCCTCCCATGGCAGTGCCGGAATACCGCCAGCGCGGGCCAGTAGTGCTTCCAGTCGCGCACGTAAAATGCAGTCCAGTGCGCCTTTATCATCAACATTCAATTGCACGCCGCGTACGTTGTAGCGGGACAGAACGTCCAGAATGGTAGCCCGTATGGCATCACCGAACTGCTTTTCGACGCTACTGTTAACCTGCAGGTCAATATCCTGCGAATCGAGTGGGGCGATGCGAATCATCACATCACCGGACTCGAGTGTGCCTGCGACGGCTGCCTGGTTTATTTTCATTTTTCACCTGTTGCTAATGCGGGGGTATTTTGGCGGACTGCCGCACCCGATGAGGCTCGTTCAACCATGCTTTGCAGATACTGCAGCGTGGCGTCAGGGACCAGGGATGCGATAGCCGTGAGATCTTTTTTAACCAGCAGCTTGCGCACCCAGGAGGCGGAAATCGGCATCTCCTGGAAACACAGCCGCTCAATTTCCACCAGTTCAATCGGCGGGGCGGGAAGCGTTGGGGTCTCCAGCCAGTAACGCATATCGTTGTTATACTGGGAGGTGACAGTGCAATACGGCTCAGTACCGACGAAGCGGTGCGTGACGCCGAGAGCCGGAGCCAGATACTGGCGGAAGATTTTCAGGTCTATTTCGGTGTAGCAGTGGTTAATAACGCTCTGCTCTTTGATGAAGTAACACGGGAACGTGGCGCGGGAAATGATGTACTCCGAACCGCGATGCACGGTTAAACGTGGAATGTCTTTTGTTCCTTTAAGCACCAGATCCAGGCGGTCTTCATACGGAAAACGTGAGGTATCTTCTTTCACCAAAAACAGATGCAGCCAGTCACATTGCGCGGCTGCCTGTTGGATCAGAAAACGGTGTCCGTTGGTGAAGGGGTTGGCGTTCATGACGATACAGCCAATTTTTTTCCCATCATGACGCTGTTTTGCCAGTGATTCGGCGTAGCGTTTCAGACGTGTGGTGCTGTTTTCCATCAATACCATAATGCCGGGAACGCTGGTGAGCGTAGAAAAACCGCACTGTTTAAACAGCGATTCGTACTCGGTTTTGGTATAGATGAAGAGGTGCGTACAATGGCGTTCATAGGCAAGGTTGATTAACTCGGTCGCCAGCGTTAGCGCTAAACCCTCGCCGCGGACAGATTCACAGATTGCGACACACTTAATAATATTCCCAGCGATACCACCGCAGGCAATCAGACGGTCGTCACGGGTGACGGTGATAAATACTTCGACGGTCGTATCTACGCTCAAATCATTCTCTTTCAGAAATTGCGCGATAGCCGCCATCTTTTTATTTTCTGAGCGTTTAACTTGCGTGAATATATTATTACCGAACATAGTGAATAGAGCCCCGATGCTATATTTGTTACTGGGTTTCTGTTTTTGTTGCTCTGTTTAGCAACCTGATAACGTTTTGTTTGCAATTGAAGGGAATGGTTTTTTATTACGGAGTATTTCTTTTTTTCCCTGCTGCATACATCGTAAGGGGTATTTTGGAGGTAATTTTTGATTTATTTCACAATAAGTTAGAAGGTTTTAATGTGTTTTATGGTTTTAAGTTTTTTAATTAATTTAACCCTAAAATAAGGTGTGGTTTTAATTTGTTTAATTGATTTAAGGTGGGGAATCTGCAACGATCATGTTTTATACCATAACGTGTAAATAGAACATTTTAATTACAACTACAATGAGAAATTAGTTTTAGTTAACGTCGGTGAGGAAAAATGTGATGACAGAACAGAAAAATAAAACACGGTTTCCTTTTTTCCGCAGTCTGGCGTTTCCTTTACGTATCTTTCTGCTTATTCTGGTCGTTTCTGTTTTTATCATTGCCGCCCTGGCACAATACTTTACCGCCAGCTTTGAAGATTATCTGGCAACGCATGTCCGCGATATGGCAATGAATCAGGCCAAAATCATCGCCTCTAACGACAGTATCATCACGGCGGTTAAGCATCGTGATTACAAGCGGCTGGCGACGATTGCCGACAAACTGCAGAGCGGAACTGACTTCGACTATGTGGTTATCGGGGATACCAACTCCATTCGTCTATATCATCCGAACCCGGAAAAGATTGGCTATCCGATGCAGTTCACCAAACCCGGCGCGCTGGAAAAAGGGGAGAGCTACTTTATTACCGGTAAAGGGTCCATCGGGATGGCAATGCGCGCTAAAACGCCCATCTTTGATGACGATGGCAAAATCATTGGCGTAGTCTCAATTGGTTATCTGATCAGCAAAATCGATAGCTGGCGATCGGACTTCTTACTTCCGATGGCCGGCGTGTTTATCCTGCTGTTGCTGGTACTTATGCTGCTCTCCTGGTTTTTCGCTGCCCATATTCGTCGGCAGATGTTGGGTATGGAACCGAAACAAATTGCGCGGGTGGTACGTCAGCAGGAAGCGTTGTTTAGCTCGGTATATGAAGGATTGATTGCCGTGGATCCTGATGGATATATCACCGCAATAAATCGCAGTGCGAGGAAAATGCTGGGGCTGTCTTCACCTGGGAGAAAGTGGCTTGGAAAACCGGTGAGTGAGGTGGTTCAGCCAGCGGACTTTTTCACCCAACAGATTGCGGAAAAACGACAGGATGCGATGGTCAACTTTAATGGACTGAGCGTTATCGCCAACCGTGAGGCGATTCGCTCCGGTGACGAACTGCTTGGGGCAATCATCAGTTTTCGTAGTAAAGATGAAATTGCTACTCTTAATGCGCAGTTAACGCAGATCAAACAGTATGTAGAGAGCCTGAGAACGCTGCGTCATGAGCACCTGAACTGGATGTCGACCATCAATGGTCTGCTGCAAATGAAAGAGTATGACAAGGTTCTGGCTATGGTGCAGGGAGAATCCCAGGCGCAACAGCAACTGATTGACAGCCTGCGCGGCGCGTTTGCCGATCGTCAGGTAGCCGGTCTGTTGTTTGGCAAGGTGCAGCGCGCGCGGGAACTGGGTCTCACCATGACTATTGTTCCGGGCAGCCAACTGCATCAACTCCCCGAGGGGCTGGATAGCACAGAGTTTGCAGCAATTGTTGGCAATCTGCTTGATAATGCATTTGAAGCGAGCTTGCGCACCCAGCAAGGCAACAAGGTCGTAGAGCTTTATTTGAGCGATGAAGGGGATGACGTGATCATCGAAGTTGCCGATCAGGGATGCGGTGTGCCGGAAACATTGCGTGAAAAAATATTTGAACAGGGTGTGAGCACCCGTACCGATGAACCAGGTGAACATGGCATCGGTTTGTATCTTATTGCAAGTTATGTGAGGCGCTGTGACGGGGTGATTACGCTCGAAGATAACTCCCCCTGCGGCACCTTATTTTCTTTATTTCTTCCGAAAGTGAAAAAAAACAATGACGGAACCATTAACGCTATTGATCGTTGAGGATGAAACGCTACTGGCGGAAATGCATGCTGAATATATCCGCCATATACCCGGCTTCAGCCAGATTTGGCTGGCGGGTAATCTTGCGCAGGCGAGGATGATGATTGAGCGTTTTAAGCCCGGTTTGATTCTGCTCGATAACTACTTGCCGGACGGCAAGGGAATTACCTTATTGCATGAGCTAACCCAGGCGCGTTATCCGGGCGGTGTGGTGTTTACCACGGCGGCCAGCGACATGGAAACAGTCTCCGAAGCTGTGCGCAGCGGCGCGTTTGATTACCTGGTCAAACCCATTGCCTACGAGCGGCTGGGGCAGACCCTGACGCGTTATCAACAGCGTCGACGCATGTTGGCCGGTAATGATAGCGCCAGCCAAAAGCAGATAGATGAGATGTTTAATGCCTACGCGCGGGGCGAGCCGAAAGGGGATTTACCGACCGGGATTGATGCGTTAACGCTGAATGCAGTGTTGAAATTATTCGCCGATCCGACGGTACACCATACAGCAGAAACGATCGCCCAGGCGCTCACCATCAGCCGAACGACTTCCAGACGCTACCTGGAGTACTGTGCCAGCCGTCATTTGATTATTGCGGAGATTATTCACGGTAAGGTGGGTAGGCCGCAGCGTATCTATCACGGCGGCTAAATGCTAATTTCTGACGTAGGCCGGATAAGATGCTTTAGCATCGACATCCGGCAACGTTGCAGTCGAAATGCCGGATGCGGCGTGAATGCCTTATCCGGCCTACATTTCACTGAGTATCAGCCGCCAACGACGGCTGAAGAAGAGCCTGGTACCATCACTTCAGTTGCGATAATCACAACCAACAGCCCAACCAGAACCGGAACCGAAGTACGTTTCACCACTTCGAACGGAGAAATCTTCGCCATACCTGCAACAGCAACCACCACGCCGGAGACCGGGGAGATTGTGCGTCCAAGGTTTGACGCCTGCAGCATCGGGATAACAAGGTAAGCAGGGTTAATGCCGGAGGAATGCGCCAGCTTAGGGATCATCTCAACGAAGGCATAGAACGGAGCGTTACCGGAACCCGTAGTCATTGCCGCCAGCATAGTCAGGATCACCAGCACCATCATCAGAATAATGCTCGCCGAACCAAACGAGGTGGCGATAGAAATCAGACTCTGAATAAAGCCGATTGTGCTCAGGCCCTGGGCAAAAACACCCGCAGCGACTAACAACATCACCACGTTAGCAAAGGCATCCGCCATGCCACGGTAAGCGACTTCCAGACCAGAGAAAACCTTTTGGGTGTTGAACCCACGTACGAACTCCAGAATAGCCGCGATGAGCATGCACAGAACCAGAATCGTAATGATATGCAGCTGTGGACCCCATTTACCATCAAAAATCAGGACGCCAACAATCGGGGTAAACGGCAGAATGGCGTAAAATGACGGAGCAGTCGTGGTGATTTCAGCCACATCTAACATTTCATGAGAAATGTTCTCTTTTTTATCCAGAAAACGCTGCCAGAAAAAGTGGGCAATCGCCATAGCAATGATGGCGGCAATGGAAATTGGCAGCGTGGTTTTAAAGGCGAAATCGATCAGCGGCATTTCCGCAGCTTTTGCCGCCAGCACCACATCACCGGATGTTGGTGAAAGAATAATTGCAGCAGGGGAGGCGCAAATGGCCGCTGCGGCGCCACGGCTGATCCCTACGTTAACCATGACCGGGAACAGTGTTGCCATCAGCAATACGCCCAGACCGGTTGCTGACGAAACCGCCAGTGACATCAGGCAGGCGACAAAATAGGCGGCAATCATTAGCAGGTAAGGAGAGTTGATGTATTGCAGAGGCTTGGAGGCCAGCTTAACGACCATATCGTTCGCGCCAATATGGGTCATATAAGCGGCAAAACCACACAGCATCATGATCATCATGCCGAGATCGCCACCACGGCTCATCAGCAAAATTTTAATATATTCAACAATGTCTGTTGCCGTATAGCCTGTCGATGCCGCGCTGGACGGCAAAACTTTATGCCCCATCAGCGCACTGATAATCAGCAAAACCAGACCGCCAACAAACAGTACGCCTGTCGCGGAATAACCTTTAATGATGTAGCGCGCTACACCCACAATAACCACAACCCCAATAAGGAGTTCAATAAATGTCAACATCGTTTCCCCTGTCGCATTGCTGCCCAGAAAGTAAAAAAACTAAAAAAAGTAAAAAGTGGTGACAGAATGTGCCTAATAAACCGATAACTCTTGCTGATTAAAATCAATAAAAATACGGATTCAAGCGATGGCTAAGCCGTTTTTTCAGCATCGCGGTTAAAAAAAGAATCTCACAATAAGAAACTGTGAAGCGCAGCGCTGATGTATGTGTTTTGTGACGATATTGATTGTTAATTGTTAATTTATTGTGATGATATTTAACTTTTTTCGGAGGAAAGAACAATTTATTGGCAATAAAGAGAAAATAGTTCCTATCAGATGACTCAATAAATTCATGGATATTTATCTTAAAAATTATAGGCTGAGGATTATTCTGATTTTTTAGCTGCGCATTTTTGTTAAGCTAACATTAAGGTTGGGTTTGCTACAATTAATAATAAATCCCAGGATGGTAATTAAGTTGTGATTGTCGCTAAACGATATTTTCTCATTTTTTCATTTCTTTTTATTCAGTTAGCTTTCATTCCCCAGGGCGCTGCTGAAGATAAAGGTTGGTTCGCTACTTTTAAAGACAATGTCAGTGAAACCTGGCAGCAGCCAGAACATTATGATTTGTACGTGCCGGCTATTACCTGGCATGCGCGTTTTGCTTATGATAAAGAAAAAACGGATCGCTACAATGAACGCCCATGGGGGGCGGGCTTTGGTCAATCTCGTTGGGATGATAAAGGTAACTGGCACGGGCTTTATATAATGGCCTTTAAGGATTCCTACAATAAATGGGAACCCATTGGTGGTTATGGCTGGGAAAAAACCTGGCGACCGCTGGCAGATGAAAATTTCCATACAGGTCTCGGTTTTACCGCTGGTTTTACCGCGCGCGATAACTGGAACTACATTCCGGTACCCGTGCTGTTACCGCTGGCATCGATAGGGTATGGTCCGGCAACGTTCCAGATGACCTACATTCCGGGAACGTACAACAACGGTAACGTCTACTTTGCATGGATGCGTTTCCAGTTTTGATGGACTACCTGTATTGTCAGGTGGATTATTAAAAAGTCTTTTAAAAACAGTGTGATATTAACTTTAGCTGAAAAATAACGCGACATTTATCACTTTTTGATAAAGTTCGACTGGACAAAGTCCACCACAATTGTTGTACTGATACCCGACACAGCATTTGTGTCTATTTTTCATGTAAAGGTAATTTTGATGTCTAAGATTAAAGGTAACGTTAAGTGGTTTAATGAGTCCAAAGGATTCGGTTTCATTACTCCGGAAGATGGCAGCAAAGACGTGTTCGTACACTTCTCTGCAATCCAGACCAATGGTTTTAAAACTCTGGCTGAAGGTCAGCGTGTAGAGTTCGAAATCACTAACGGTGCCAAAGGCCCTTCTGCTGCAAACGTAATCGCTCTGTAAGCATACGACAGCAAGCATTCAAAACCCGCTTAATTGCGGGTTTTTTTTCGCTTCAGTGCGCGGGAGAGGCTGAAACCAGCCAGAATGCCAGGGCGGTCATCGCAAATGATCCCAACAGATTAACCAGTACATTCACCATAGCCCAACCAAAGCGTCCTTCCTGTAGCAAAAACACCACCTCAGCTGAGAAAGTGGAGAACGTTGTTAGTCCCCCGCAAAAACCAGTGGTAATCAGTACCTTCCACATTGGATCAATGTTAGTCATGCGATTAAACCACGCCAGACCCATACCAATGATAAATGCGCCAAGTAAGTTTGCAGCCAGCGTACCGAATGGGATGGCCTGATGGAGCGGGTTAAACCTCATGCTCAACATCCATCTTGCTACACTACCTGTACCACCACCGATAAAAACCGCTAAAAGGAGTTGTAACACTGCATAATCCTGCTATTTGATTGTATATAGGATGAGTGTAACGCTGAATAATCGTGGTTGGCGAGCCTAACAACGTTTTCTGGAGGGAATATGTTCGTTGCAGCAGGGCAATTTGCCGTGGGACCTTCATGGGAAAAAAATGCAGAAACCTGCGTCTTATTGATGTCACAGGCTGCAGGAGAGGGGGCGTCGCTGCTGGTATTACCGGAGGCGCTTCTGGCCCGTGACGATCTGGACCCAGACCTGTCAGTGAAATCAGCTCAACTGCTGGAGGGCGGATTTTTGACGCGCTTGCTGCGAGAAAGCGCGCAAAACGAGATGACGACAATCCTGACAATTCATGTTCCTTCTGTGCCAGGCCGGGCGTTTAACATGCTGGTGGCGCTACGGGCAGGTCAGGTCGTGGCCCATTACGCTAAATTACATCTCTATGATGCCTTTTCGATTCAGGAGTCACGTAATGTGGATGCAGGGGACGCCATAGCGCCGCTGCTGGACGTAGACGGGTTAAAAGTAGGGTTAATGACCTGTTATGATCTGCGCTTTCCTGAGCTGGCGCTGGCGCACGCATTGCAGGGAGCGGAAATTCTTGTCTTACCCGCAGCCTGGGTTCGGGGATCGCTTAAAGAACATCACTGGGCTACGCTTTTGGCGGCAAGAGCGTTAGATGCGACGTGTTACTTGATTGCGGCGGGAGAGTGCGGTAACAAGAATATCGGCCAAAGCAGGGTCATCGACCCCTTTGGTGTGACCATTGCTGCTGCGGCAGAAACGCCCACGCTAATTATGGCCGAGGTTTCCGCCGAGCGGGTGAGGCAGGTTAGGGCACAACTCCCGGTGTTAAGTAACCGACGCTTTGCGCCACCGCAATTATTATGACGTTTTTTTAAACAAGGCTTGATTCACCTTGTTACAGATTGCTATTGTGTGCGCGCGTCGAAAGGCCGTTAATATTCTCAGGTTAATATGGCGCTTTATGCAGCCTGGTTTAAGTCAAGAAGGTATCTATGGGTGAGATTAGTATTACCAAACTGCTGGTGGTTGCCGCACTGGTTGTTCTGCTGTTTGGTACCAAGAAGTTACGTACACTGGGTGGAGACCTGGGAACGGCAATCAAGGGCTTCAAGAAAGCAATGAACGACGATAATGCCGATGCTAAGAAAGATGCTGATGGTAGCGTTCAGGCTGAGAAGCTTTCTCATAAAGAGTAATGTCAGGAGCATGATGCTCATACTGCATACTCTGCATGAAAAAAAACCGGCAATTTGCCGGTTTTTTTATTGCCGAAATGTAAGTGAGTATTACACGATCACTTCACTTCCAGCCCTTTGGCCTGCATGTCAGCATGGTATGAAGAGCGAACGAATGGACCGCAGGCTGCATGGGTAAAGCCCATGGCCATAGCTTCGGCTTTCATCTCATCGAACTCATCCGGGCTCACATAGCGTTGAACCGGCAGGTGATGGCGGCTTGGCTGTAAATACTGTCCCAATGTCAGCATGGTGACACCATGGCTGCGCAGGTCACGCATGACTTCAATGATTTCCGCATTGGTTTCGCCCAGACCGACCATCAGACCTGATTTGGTTGGAATCTCCGGGTGCGCTTCCTTGAAACGTTCCAGAAGCTTCAGTGACCAGTTGTAGTCAGCCCCAGGGCGTACATTGCGATAAATGCGCGGTACGTTTTCGAGGTTGTGGTTAAACACATCCGGCGGCGTGGCGGTGAGGATATCCAACGCGCGATCCATACGACCACGGAAGTCAGGCACCAGCGTTTCGATTTTAATCGACGGGCTTTTCTCACGAATAGCGGTGATGCAGTCAGCAAAGTGCTGAGCGCCGCCGTCACGCAGATCGTCGCGGTCAACGGAGGTAATGACGACATAGCGCAGCGCCATGTCAGCAATCGTCTGAGCAAGTTTTAACGGCTCGTTAGCATCAGGAGCAACCGGACGGCCATGGGCAACGTCACAGAATGGGCAACGGCGGGTACAGATTGCGCCGAGGATCATAAAGGTTGCAGTTCCGTGATTGAAACATTCAGCCAGGTTAGGGCAGGAAGCTTCTTCGCAGACAGAGTGCAGGCCATTTTTGCGCATTGCCGCTTTGATGCCCTGGATGCGAGTGGAGTCCGCTGGCAGTTTTATTTTCATCCATTCCGGTTTACGCAGCAGGGCTTCACGCTCTGTTGCCACATTTTTTACCGGGATAAGAGCCATCTTATCGGCATCGCGGTATTTAACACCGCGTTCCATCACAATGGGTTTACTCATAGCTTGCGTGTTCCAGTTGCGAATTACGAAGGAAAGCGTTTCAATTCAAGGGAATGTTGCATTTATCAACTATTTTTGAATTAGTGATACGCAGTATATCATTGAAACGGGCCAGAAAGCAGCCTGACAGGCTGGCAAAATGTAAAATAGTTGTTGTTTTGTGCCATTTGCCACAACATATGCCGTGGCAAAGTATGCGCGTATTTTCAGTCCGCAATGTACTCGTGCGGTGGGTTACCCAACAGCGCCAGAATGTTGGCCAGCAGCCTTGGGCGAATGCTCTCGGTCGTGGCAGTGCTATCCCACTGCGATACCTTCGCCATTTCCATTCCGGCATAACCACAAGGATTGATACGCAGGAAAGGCGACAAGTCCATATCCACATTGAGCGCTAAACCGTGAAATGAACAACCTTTACGAATACGTAACCCCAAAGAGCAGATTTTCTTCTCTCCAACGTATACGCCAGGCGCATCGGCTCGCGGGTGGGCGTCAATACCGATTTCCGCAAGGGTATTCACAACGGTTTGCTCCAGCAGCGTAACCAGTTCGCGAACGCCAAGTTTACGACGCTTCAGGTTCAACAGCACATACATGACTTGCTGGCCCGGCCCGTGATAAGTCACCTGACCGCCACGATCGCTCTGGATCACCGGAATATCTCCCGGCATCAGTACGTGCTCTGCTTTACCTGCCTGACCCTGGGTAAAAACAGGATAATGCTCTACCAGCCAGATTTCGTCATAACTGTTTTCATCGCGGGTATCGGTGAATTCGTGCATGGCCAGAGAAACTGGCTCGTAAGGTTGAAGACCGAGCTGGCGGACAAGAATTTTATCCTGATACAAAACGGCATCTCCGTAGATACTCACATAGAGTAGAGAATATAAAAGAGGGGGAAAAGTATATCACAGGGGGGAGGGGTTACCCGAGCGGGGATGCAGCGGGTAACCAACAGGTTTTTACAGTACCATGCGTACGATATCGATATTGCCTAATTCTTCGTACAGCGTTTCAACCTGCTCAATATGTGTAGCAGTAATAGTGATTGAGACCGAGTGGTAGTTGCCTTTGCTGCTCGGTTTTACCGTCGGAGAGTAATCACCTGGCGCATGGCGCTGTACCACTTCAACCACCTGATCAACCAGCTCAGGCAACGCCTGCCCCATTACTTTGTAAGTAAATGGAGTAGGGAATTCAAGCAGTTCGTTAAGTTTGGTTTTCATGTCAGCTCCGGCGTTACATCAATAAATAATAACTCCCACAGCGCGTGGGAGTTATCTGGATACCTAGTATATGGGGACGTAAATCACACTTTCAAGTGTTCGATTTTTAGCCAAACCAGTGATGGAACATTAATTTAATGTAATCAATGATTTTCCCAAAGAAGTTGCCTTCAGGGATTTCCTGCAGGACTACCAGCGGGCGCTGCTCAATAGTTTTGCCATCCAGCTGGAAGTTGATGGTGCCGACAACCTGGTTTTTCTGCAGCGGTGCGTGCAGTTCCGTGGTGTTCAGCACATAGCTTGCTTTCAGATCTTTCATGCGGCCGCGCGGAATAGTCAGGTAGACATCTTTATCTACGCCTAACGATGCACGATCGGTATTACCAAACCAGGCGGGCTCTGAAGCAAACTCTTTACCGACTTTCAGTGGGTTCACGGTTTCAAAGAAACGGAAGCCCCAGGTCAGCAGTTTTTTACTTTCGGTTTCACGACCTTTATAGGTGCGGCCACCCATGACGGCGGAGATCAGACGCATCTGACCTTCGGTTGCGGATGCAACGAGGTTATAGCCAGCCTTGTCGGTATGACCGGTTTTGATACCGTCGACATTCAGGCTGTTATCCCACAGCAGGCCGTTACGGTTTAACTGACGGATGCCGTTAAAGGTGAACTCTTTTTCTTTATAGATAGAGTATTCGTTAGGCACGTCGCGAATCAGCGCCTGACCAATCATCGCCATGTCGCGAGCCGAGCTGTACTGACCGTCAGCATCGAGACCATGAACGGTCTGGAAGTGGGTGTTTTTCAGGCCCAGCGCGTTCACATAGCTGTTCATCAGACCGACGAAAGCATCCTGGCTACCGGCTGCGAAGTCCGCCATTGCCACGCACGCGTCATTCCCGGATTGCAGGTTGATACCACGGATAAGCTGAGAAACAGGAACCTGCATGCCAGGTTTCAGGAACATCAATGATGAACCTTTAAAGACCGGGTTACCTGTAGCCCAGGCGTCATTGCCGACGGTGACCAGATCAGTTTCTTTGAATTTCCCGGCTTTCATCGCCTGGCCGATGACGTAGCTGGTCATCATTTTGGTCAGACTGGCGGGATCGCGGCGAGTGTCAGCGTTCTGTTCTGCCAGAACTTTGCCTGAATTGTAATCAATCAGGATATATGACTCCGCATCGATCTGCGGAACACCCGGGATCATGGTTTTAATATTCAGGTCATCGGCATGGGCAGCAGAGAGAGAAGCTGCGCAGAGAGCCGCGGTGAGCGCCATACGCTGCACGAAACGAGCGGAAAAAGTGGTCTTCATGGTCTGAACTACGACGTCCGTGATGAAATTAAAAAAAGTGCCCTACTATAGCAAATGCAAAACGGGCAGGCATCTGACTTTCCGCGTGACTTTGTTAATGTCATTTACAGAAACTGACAGTTCAGATACCTGATTTACGTTATTACACGCCGGTGATGAAGGACTGTAATTGCGCCTCGGCTTGAAGACGCTGCTGCAATGTGGAGGCTTCAGCTTTGCTGGCGAACGGCCCCATCTGGATACGCCAGACTGCGCCGTTTTGTACCACCCGACCTGGGACGCCAAATTGCTGGCTTAAACGTTTTTGATACTGCTGCGCACGCGACTGCTCGCTGACTGCGCCAACCTGAACCACGTAGCGTCCGTTGGCTACTGCCGCTGGCGCAGGTGCAGCGACGGCGGCTGGTGTTGCTGCTGGTGCGGTTGGTGTTACCGGTGCGGTGGTGGTCGGTTGCGGAGCCGGAGTCGGCTCGCTACCTTCCAGCACGCCAGCAGCGAGCGTGGTCGGCGCACCGAGGAATCCACTGCTGTTCACTGGCGCACCGGTTGTATCATCGCTTTTCAACGTGGAATTGCTGATCGGACGAATATCGCCTTGCGGCTGACCCGCATCCGATGGCGCAGGCATGCTGCCCATATTGCCACCGCCGCTTAAGTCAGGACGCGCGGGCAGGGCATAGGTTTGTTTCGCTACCGTGGTACAAGCCATTCCCGGCCCGGACAAGGAACCATCCTGGGCGACGATGATCGGGTCGATACGCACTTTGGTATTGTTGGAGGTATTCAGACGGTCGGCTGCTGCACGTGAAAGTGAAATCACGCGATCGTTGCCATAAGGGCCGCGATCGTTAATGCGCACGACAATCATCCTGCCATTTGCCAGGTTAGTTATTCTGGCATAGCTTGGGACTGGCAGCGTCGGATGCGCAGCGGTTAACTGCATCGGGTCGAACGCTTCACCAGACGCGGTTAAGTTGCTTCCGGGTTCCGCATCATAGATAGCGGCAAGCCCTGCCTGGCTAAAGCGGGAAGGGTCCTGGACGATTTTGTAGCTCTTACCATCACGCTGATAGTCCTGATTCGCCGTTGGGTTCAGGGGTTCAAAGCGCGGATCGGCCCCGCTGATTTCAACAATCGGACCATTACACACCGCAGGCTGCGGCGCGACAGCACCCTGTTGCTGACCATCATCACTCGAACACGCCGCGAGCATTCCTGCTGCGATGCAGATACCAAGCCACTGCTTACGCATTGCGTACCCCTTACACGCTTTTCGACAACATTTTTCTATGGGTATGGATCGACATAACAATCCCGAACCCAGCCATCAGCACGATAAGTGCCGAGCCTCCGTAACTGACCAGTGGGAGAGGAACGCCAACCACGGGCAGAATACCGCTCACCATACCAATATTTACGAAGACATAAACGAATAATATCAACATTAAACCACCCGCCATAACGCGACCAAAGGTGGTTTGCGCGTGGGCAGCGATCCATAATCCGCGCATAATCAGCAAAATGTACAGCGCCAACAGAATTAAGATCCCTACCAGACCCAGTTCTTCCGCTAATACCGCGAAGATAAAATCTGTATGACGTTCGGGTAAAAACTCAAGCTGCGACTGCGTACCGTGTAGCCAGCCCTTACCACGTAGACCGCCGGAGCCAATAGCAATTTTAGACTGAATGATGTGATAACCCGCACCCAGCGGATCAGTTTCCGGATCGAGTAACATCATGACGCGCTGACGTTGATAATCATGCATCAGGAAGAACCACAGTATCGGGATAAACGCCGCAACCAGGACCACTGCAACACCGATTAAACGCCAGCTCAAACCAGAAAGGAACAGAACAAACAGACCGGAAAGGGCGACCAGAATTGAAGTTCCGAGGTCTGGCTGGGCGGCCACCAGCAGGGTGGGCATAAATATCAGCACTAACGCAATGGCGGTATTTTTTAGCGATGGCGGGCAAACATCACGGTTGATGAAGCGCGCGACCATCAGCGGCACGGCAATCTTGGCGATTTCGGAGGGCTGAAAACGCACAATCCCCAAATCCAGCCAGCGCTGCGCACCTTTGGAGATAGCGCCGAAGGCATCTACCGCCACCAACAGAATGATGCAAAAGATGTAGAGATAGGGCGCCCAGCCCTCATAAACCCTGGGCGGGATTTGCGCCATCACCACCATGATGACCAGGCCCATCGCGATCTGACCGACCTTGCGCTCCATCATGCCAATATCCTGGCCGCTGGCGCTCCAGATGACCAGCGAGCTGTAAACCAGCAGCGCCAGCAAAATAAGCAACATCGTGGGATCGATGTGGATTTTGTCCCAGAATGTTTTTTTGTTCGGATTATCCGTCACGATTATTGGTCCTCCGCTGCTGCAACCGCGGGGTTTTCTGCAGGCAGATTGGTGTTATTGTCGCCCAACATAATGTGGTCAAGGATCTGGCGCATAATGGTACCCACAGCCGGGCCCGCGCCACCGTTTTCAAGGATTATGGCGACAGCAACCTGGGGCTTATCATAGGGTGCGAAGGCCGTCATCAACTTGTGGTCACGTAAGCGCTCGGCGATCTTATGTGCGTTATAGGTTTCATTGGCTTTCAGGCCAAAGACCTGTGCAGTACCGGATTTCGCCGCAATTTTGTAAGGTGCGCCAGCGAAATATTTGTGTGCAGTACCGTTAGGACGGTTGGCTACACCGTACATGCCGTCTTTTGCGATTTCCCAATAACCGGAATGAATGTCACCAACAGGTGGTTCGTGTGGCTGTATCCACGGCACTTGCTTGCCGTTTTCTGCTGTGCTCATCAGCAGATGCGGGACTTTTACCAAACCGTCGTTGATAAGGATCATCAGCGCTTTACTCATCTGGATAGGGGTTGCCGTCCAGTAACCCTGACCGATGCCGACCGGAATGGTATCACCCTGGTACCATGGCTTTTTAAACCGTTTTTGCTTCCACTCGCGGGTTGGCATGTTTCCGGCGCGCTCTTCGGCAAGATCGATACCCGTATATTGGCCGTAGCCAAACTTGCTCATCCATTCTGAAAGGCGGTCTATCCCCATATCATAGGCAATTTGATAGAAAAACGTATCCGCCGACTCTTCCAGAGAACGGGTGATGTTCAGATGGCCGTGCCCCCATTTTTTCCAGTCGCGGTAACGTTTTTCAGAGCCCGGTAATTGCCACCAACCCGGATCGAACAGACCAGTATTGCGGGTGATGACGCCCGCACTTAATGCAGAAACCGCGACGTAAGGTTTAACCGTCGAAGCAGGAGGGTAGACACCCTGAGTCGCGCGGTTAACCAATGGGGTATTCGGGTCATTGAGCAACCCGGAGTAATCTTTACTCGAGATACCATCGACAAACAGGTTCGGGTCGTAGCTCGGCATGGACACCAGTGCGAGAACGCCACCGGTACGCGGGTCGGTGACTACCACCGCGGCACGACTGCCCGCCAGCAGCGTTTCAATGTACTGCTGGAGTTTCAGGTCAAGGGTGAGGTAGATATCGTGCCCGGCCTGCGGCGCCACTTCTTTCAACTGGCGAATGACGCGGCCACGGTTGTTCACTTCAACTTCTTCATAACCGGTCTGGCCGTGAAGTACGTCTTCATAATAGCGTTCAATACCCAGCTTACCGATGTCGTGCGTTGCCGCGTAGTTGGCCAGCTTGCCGTCTTTGTCCAGGCGGTCCACGTCTTTATCGTTGATCTTCGATACGTAGCCAATGACGTGGGTCAGCGCAGAGCCGTAGGGGTAATAGCGGCGTTTATAGCCTTTAACTTCGACGCCGGGAAAGCGATATTGATTAACGGCGAACCGTGCCACCTGCACTTCACTCAGGTTAGTTTTTACCGGAATGGAGGTGAAGCGGTGTGAACGGGCGCGCTCTTTTTTAAAGGCGGCAATGTCGTCGTCCGTCAGGTCTACGACGTTACGCAGCGCGTCGAGGGTATCCTGAACGTTGTCGACCTTTTCCGGCATCATTTCTATCTGATAAATGGTGCGGTTAAGGGCGAGCGGAATTCCGTTACGGTCATAAATGATGCCGCGACTGGGGGCGATAGGCACCAGTTTGATGCGGTTTTCGTTCGAGCGGGTCTGGTAATCAGTAAAGCGAACGATTTGCAGATTATAAAGGTTGGCGATCAGCACGCCGGTGAGCAGCAAAATCCCCAAAAAAGCGACCAGCGCCCGGCGCACAAACAGCGCGGACTCAGCCGAATAGTCGCGAAAAGAATTCTGTAGTTTCATCCGCTGCTTAATCTACTCAAGAATCAATGATCACTCACGGTGATAAGGATGGTTGGTGGTGATGCTCCACGCCCTGTACAGACTCTCCGCAACCAGAACCCGAACAAGAGGGTGAGGAAGGGTTAACGCAGAGAGTGACCAGCTTTGTTCCGCTGCCGCCTTACAGGCAGGAGAGAGACCTTCCGGCCCGCCAATCAACAGACTGACGTCACGACCGTCCAGTTTCCAGCGTTCCAGTTCAGTCGCCAGTTGCGGCGTGTCCCAGGGTTTACCAGGGATATCAAGGGTGACGATGCGATTTTTGCCTGCGGCAGCCAGCATCTGCTCACCCTCTTTGTCGAGAATGCGTTTAATATCCGCGTTCTTGCCGCGTTTTCCTGCCGGGATTTCGATCAGCTCAAAGGGCATATCTTTCGGAAACCGACGGAGATACTCCGTAAACCCGGTTTGCACCCAGTCAGGCATTTTCGTACCCACAGCGACAAGTTGCAGCTTCACGCATTAACTCCAGAGTTTTTCCAGTTCATACAGGCGACGGCTTTCTTCCTGCATCACGTGGACAATCACATCACCGAGGTCAACGACGATCCAGTCTGCAACGTTCTCGCCTTCTACGCCGAGCGGCAGCAGGCCAGCTGTGCGGGACTCCTGAACAACGTGGTCTGCGATAGACATTACATGGCGGCTGGACGTGCCGGTGCAGATAATCATGCAATCAGTGATGCTGGATTTGCCCTGAACGTCTAAGGCGATGATGTCTTGACCTTTCAGGTCATCAATTTTGTCGATTACAAAATCCTGAAGTGCTTTACCCTGCAAGTGTTCCCCCTGGGTGAAAAGAGTTAAAAACGTCTGTTAGTATACCTGAACCAGAGGCGATATCGGGACAAATGTCTCCGAAAGCGCTTTTGAAGTGCGCTATCATCCCACCCCACGCCGCAGAATGCATCGCCATTTTTGTAAAACAATTTCTGCAAAGCTCTGAAGGGCGGGAAAAGTCAGGTTGCGGAGAATAACAGCCTGTCATGGGGTGTCAATGGGAGAGAAGCCCTTCGGCAGAAAAAACAGTGCGTTCACTCCCCGTCGTGCCATACTGCCCGGCTGTTGAGCACTTTAAGAACCGCAAAATCATCGCAAAAATCAATTGCGCTCCAGCAACCTTGTTCGACGCGAAAATGCCACATTGCTGCAGCCGGCATGGACAGCAGACGGGCGATCAACACGCTCAGAACACCCTGATGACTCACCACCAGCAGGTTTTGGCTCGTTTTGTAATCAGCGAGCTGAGCAATAAAGCGTTCCACGCGCTGGGAAAACGCCTGAAAACCTTCACCATTGGTTGGCGTCGCATTCTGCCAGTCGTTACACCACACGGCGTAGTTTTCGGCGTCTTCTCGCGCCAGATCGCGATGATGGCGCATTTCCCAGTCACCAAAAAACATCTCATTGAGCTCAGGCATGTTGCGCACAGGAACCTCGCGATCGCCTAAGATCAACTGCGTTGTATGGCGGGCACGTTCCAACTCGCTGCACAGAACGTTGTCGACAGGCACATGGCGTAACAGCGTACCCAGTGTTTGCGCCTGAGCGATACCCCGTCCCGTTAGCGGTGTGGGGGCGTGGCCGCTGTATAAACCAGCGACATTGGCTTCAGTTTCTCCATGACGTACTAACCAGAGTCTCATTTTTTCCTCTTGAGGTTATTCGCACAAAACATGATGTTTGCCCTGATTGCGCAGAGATTTTTCACTAAAATACCTTTTTTTGCGTGGAGCGGCACGATGTCTTTATTGAAGAGCGCGCATGGTGGCAATACCCGAGAAGCCGCCGAACTGTTGGGCATCTCGCCTGAGCAATTGTTGGATTTTAGCGCGAATATTAATCCGCTGGGTATGCCGGCAAGTTTAAAACGCGCGATCGTCGACAATCTGGACTGCGCGGAGCATTACCCGGATGTTGATTACGCTAAACTGCATGCGGCGCTGGCGGAGCATCATCAGATTCCTGCCTCATGGATACTTGCCGGAAACGGCGAGACTGAGTCGATTTTCACTTTGGTGCAAGGTCTTAAACCACGCCATGCGATGATCGTGACGCCCGGGTTTGCTGAATATCGTCGGGCGCTGCAATGGGAAGACTGTACGATCCATGAGTTTGCGCTACGCGAAGACGATGGTTGGCAGCTTACTGATGCAATCATCGATGCGTTAACCTCAGAGCTGGACTGCCTGCTTCTCTGTACGCCCAACAATCCCACTGGCTTGCTGCCAGATAATCGCCTGCTGCGCGAAATAGCCGCGCGTTGTGAGTTGCTTGGGATCAATCTGATCCTTGATGAAGCGTTTATCGATTTTATTGCCGGGGAGCCGGGGTTTATTCCGCTGCTTCGTGATAACCCGCATATTTGGGTGCTGCGCTCTCTCACCAAGTTCTATGCGATACCGGGGCTCCGGTTGGGGTATCTGGTCAACAGTAATGAACAGGCTGTTGCACAGATGCGCCGTCGACAAATGCCGTGGTCAATTAACGCATTTGCTGCACTGGCAGGCGAGATTATTTTACACGACAGCGCATATCAGCAGGCAACGTGGAAGTGGCTGGAGCAAGAGGGTGCAAGGTTTGATCGGCAGTTGAAAGAACTGCCCGGCCTGACGGTGTATCCTGGCAGGGCAAATTATCGCTTATTGCGCTCCGAGCGGGCGGATATTGATCTGCAACGCGCAATGCTGGAGCAACATGTCTTGATTCGCAGTTGTGCTAATTATCCGGGGCTGGATGCGCGCTATTATCGGGTAGCCGTTCGCAGCCAGGAAGAGAATAACCGCCTGTTGGCGGCTTTACACAAGGTGCTTAGCGGTACAACCCTTGCTGATTGATATAGTCAAGCACTGCAGCTGGCATCAGGTCGTCGCACGGCTCGCCTTTTTCCAGACGCTCACGGATGAGCGTGGCGGAGATGTTAAACCACGGCGTTTCAGCCAGATAAATTTTCCCGCAAGGCAAGTTGTGCAGGTCATCTGGCGAATGGGTCAGATGATCCTCCAGCCACTGCTGGTGCTTTTCCTGCGCCATTTCGAGCGGATAGCCCGGACGTCGGCAGACAATGAGGTGGGTGTTACCCAGAATCGTGTCGTAGTCATGCCAGGACGGAAAGGTAAGCAGTGAGTCCTGGCCAATAATAAACGCTAACGGTACTTCCGGTCCTTGCTCCTCGCGCCACTCTTTGAGCGTTTGCGCGGTGTAGGAGGCGGTATCGCGTTTCAGTTCGCGTTCATCAAGGGAGAACAGCGGCTTATCGGCAATGGCCAGTTCAACCATGCGCTGACGTTGTTCGCCGGACGCTTCGGGTTGCGCACGATGCGGCGGCACGTTATTGGGCATGATAATGACCCGGGAAAGGCCAATCAGATTCGCCAGAATTTCAACCGGTTTAAGATGACCATAATGCACCGGATCAAAGGTGCCACCGAACAGAGCCTGCAATGATTTCATATCAACCATCAATAAAAACATCGGCCAGCGATTTATGGCAGAGCAAAAGGGAAAGCCCCTCAAGTTCCGCCCACACTGACTGACCATAGTCTTGTTTAAGCGTAATTTCCGTACGCGTTAACAACGTTACCGCCTGACGCAACTGCGAAGGACTCAGCCGGTTTAGCGCGTCTCCCATCATACCCCGGCGATTTTGCCACACCCGGTGTTTATCAAACAACGTGCGCAAAGGCGTATGGGCTGACTGCCGTTTTAAGTTGACCAACAGCAGTAATTCACGCTGTATCGTACGTAGCAAAATAACCGGCTCACTGCCTTCCAGACGTAACTGTTGCAGAATGTGCAGCGCGCGTTTGCTTTTGCCCATCAGCAGCGCATCCACCCAATGGAACGGGGTAAAGTGCGCGGCATCGTTAACGGCTTTCTCCACGCGAGGCAGCGTTAGTTTGCCATCAGGCCAAAGCAACGCTAGCCGTTCCAGCGCTTGCGCCAGCGCTAACAGATTACCTTCATAGCAATAGCACAACAGCTGATTGGCTGCGTCATCCAGTTGTAGATTGTTAAGCTTCGCCCTGGCAGCGACCCAACGAGGAAGCTGTGCTTGCTCCGGCGTCTGGCAGCTTACCTGCACCGCATTATTGGCAAGTCCGGTATACCATGCGGCGTTTTCCTGCGCTTTAGTCAGTTTGTTGCCGCGAACAATCAGCAGCAGGTCGTCATGTAGCAGTGTGACGAGTGAAGCGAGCTGTTCGTTAATGGCGGCATTGGGGCCATTTTCAGGCAACTGCAAAAGTAGGGTTTGACGGCTGGCAAACAGGCTCATCGCCTGGCAGAGTGAAAAAATCTCTCCCCAGTCGGTGCTATTGTCCAGGGTGAAAGCGTGGTGTTCTTCGAATCCTTGCGTTGCTGCTGCCTGACGGATAGCGTCCTGGCTTTCCTGCAATAAGAGAGGATCGTTACCTAAGAGCAAATACGCCGCGCGCAGCCCTTCATTGAGCTGTGCGCGGAGTTGTTCAGGGTACAACTTGAGCATCAGTTACCCAGCGTGGTGGAAACACGCGCCGGAGACGACGCAGGCTCTGCGGCTTTTGTCGCCGCTGGCTTAGCATCATCATCAGCATTGGATGACAGAGTATCGGCAAGATGTACGCTTGGCAGCTTACGAATTAACTGTTCAGCCGCTTTGTCATACATCTCTTTGATGATCATGTCCTGCTCGTTATCTTTCGCCAGTGCAGCCTGTGGGTTGTCAAAGAACGAACGATAAACTTTGGCGCTGATTGGATAAATATCATGACCTGGGATCAGCACGGATGCACTCACGAACATCACCATCTGGTATTCAGCCGTTTGACCGTTCTGGAATACCGACGCCGTATCTTGCGATATGCTGACCGCGCCCAGACGTAAGGACGTCACATCTTTACGCATTGAGCCGTCCTCTAGCAGCGTAACGCCGTTCAGACGCAGCTGATTACGAACCGCGCGGCTTAATGGGCCGTTTGGATCCCCAGAGTCCAGAATCATGGTTTTCATTGAGGGTGGGACCTGCGTAGTATTACGCAGATGCCATCCACATCCGGCGGTGACAAGCACCGCCAGAGATAACAACAATGTTGTCAGAAGTCGCACGCTTCCTCCCGCGCTTAGCCAACGACCAGATTGAGGAGTTTACCCGGTACATAAATCACTTTACGTACGGTAACGCCATCAAGATATTTTGCCACCAGATGCTCCTGGCCAGCACGTTCACGAACCTGTTCTTCTGTCGCATTTACCGGAACGGTAATTTTGCCACGGACTTTACCGTTCACCTGAACAACAACCAGCTTCGAGTCTTCAACCATTGCGGTTTCGTCTGCCACCGGCCACGGTGCGTTGTCGATATCGCCTTCGCCTTTCAGTGCTTCCCACATCGTGAAGCAAACGTGTGGGGTGAACGGGTTCAGCATGCGAACGACGGCCAGTAACGCTTCCTGCATCAGGGCTCTGTCTTGTTCGTCTTCCTGCGGTGCTTTCGCCAGCTTGTTCATCAGCTCCATAATCGCCGCAATTGCAGTGTTAAAAGTCTGACGACGACCGATATCATCGGTAACTTTAGCAATGGTTTTATGTACGTCGCGACGCAGCGCTTTTTGGTCTTCGCTCAACGCATCAACGTTCAGGGCAGCAACATCGCCTTTGGAAGTATGTTCGTAAACCAGCTTCCATACACGTTTCAGGAAGCGGTTCGCCCCTTCAACACCGGATTCCTGCCATTCCAGCGTCATATCAGCCGGAGAAGCGAACATCATGAACAGACGTACCGTGTCAGCGCCGTAACGTTCAACCATGACCTGCGGGTCGATACCGTTATTTTTCGACTTGGACATTTTGCTCATGCCGGTATAGACCAGTTCATGGCCTTCTGCGTCCTGAGCTTTGACGATACGACCTTTTTCGTCGCGCTCAACGATGGCATCAACCGGAGAAACCCAGTTACGCTCGCCGTTTGCACCAACGTAATAGAACGCATCAGCCAGCACCATACCCTGGCACAGCAGCTGTTTGGCCGGTTCGTCAGAGTTGACCATGCCCGCATCGCGCATCAGCTTGTGGAAGAAGCGGAAGTAGAGCAGGTGCATGATGGCGTGTTCAATACCACCAATGTAGATATCAACTGGCAGCCAGTAGTTTGCGGCTTCTGGATCCAGCATCCCTTCGTTGTACTGCGGGCAGGTATAGCGCGCGTAGTACCAGGAGGATTCCATAAAGGTATCGAAGGTGTCGGTTTCGCGCAGCGCAGGCATGCCGTTAACGGTAGTTTTTGCCCACTCCGGATCGGCTTTTATTGGGCTGGTGATGCCGTCCATAACCACGTCTTCCGGCAGAATAACCGGCAACTGATCTTCTGGCGTCGGCAGTACGGTACCGTCTTCCAGCGTCACCATCGGAATTGGCGCCCCCCAGTAACGCTGACGGGAAACACCCCAGTCACGCAGACGGTAGTTCACTTTACGTTCACCCACGCCTTTCGCTACCAGCTTGTCAGCAATGGCGTTGAAGGCAGCTTCGAAGCCGAGGCCGTCAAACTCGCCGGAGTTAAACAGCACGCCTTTTTCGGTCAGAGCTTGTTCGGACAGATCCGGCTCTGCGCCTTCAGCGGTCAGAATTACTGGCTTGATGGTCAGGCCATATTTTGTCGCAAACTCGTAATCGCGCTGATCGTGGCCCGGAACGGCCATGACTGCGCCCGTACCGTATTCCATCAGGACGAAGTTTGCCGCCCAAACGGGGATTTCTTCGCCAGTCAGCGGGTGAACGGCTTTAAAGCCCGTGTCGACGCCTTTCTTCTCCATGGTTGCCATTTCGGCTTCAGCAACCTTGGTGTTGCGGCATTCGTCAATGAAGGCGGCCAGTTCTGGATTATTTGCAGCAGCTTTCTGCGCCAGCGGGTGACCTGCGGCAACGGCCAGATAGGTCGCACCCATAAAGGTGTCCGGGCGGGTGGTGTAAACGGTTAGCGTGTTGTCGTAACCGTTCACATCGAAGGTGATTTCCACGCCTTCAGAACGGCCAATCCAGTTGCGCTGCATCGTTTTCACGGTGTCAGGCCAGTGATCCAGGTTATCCAGGTCACGCAGCAGTTCGTCAGCGTAAGCGGTGATTTTGATGAACCACTGTGGGATCTCTTTACGCTCGACTTTGGTATCGCAACGCCAGCAGCAGCCGTCGATAACCTGTTCGTTCGCCAGTACGGTCTGGTCGTTCGGGCACCAGTTGACCGCAGACGTTTTCTTATACACCAGGCCTTTTTTGTACAGCTCGGTGAAAAATTTCTGTTCCCAACGGTAGTATTCTGGGGTGCAGGTCGCCAGCTCACGGCTCCAGTCGTAACCGAAACCCAGCATTTTGAGCTGGTTTTTCATGTATGCGATGTTGTCGTACGTCCATGGTGCTGGCGCGGTATTGTTTTTAACCGCAGCGCCTTCTGCAGGCAGACCGAACGCATCCCAGCCAATTGGCTGCAGTACGTTTTTGCCCAGCATGCGCTGGTAGCGGGCGATCACGTCACCGATGGTGTAGTTACGTACGTGGCCCATGTGTAGTCGACCAGAAGGATAGGGAAGCATAGACAGGCAGTAATACTTCTCTTTGCTCTCGTCTTCGGTAACTTCAAATGTGCGCTTCTCATCCCAGTGAAGCTGTACTTTGGATTCTATCTCTTCCGGGCGGTATTGCTCTTGCATGGCAGCCAGTGGTCCTGTTTTCAATACAGCTACAAACGTAGCTCTAGATGTGGTGTTTCAGATCCGCATAGCATAGCCCAAACGCCCGCGCCAAAACAGCCTTTCGCGCATTCAGCGTTGAATTCCCGCAAGGATAATTCTTGCACGAATTTACACACTCTGTGGACAGTCTTGCAAAGCGTAGCGTAAATAACGTCTATTATTATAGACAGTTAACGACCCAGGAGGCGAAGCGATGAACAAGGTTGCTCAATATTACCGTGAACTGGTGGCTTCACTGAGCGAACGTCTGCGTAATGGCGAACGCGATATTGATGCGTTGGTGGAGCAAGCGCGTCAACGAGTTATGCAGACCGGGGAGTTAACGCGAACCGAGGTGGAAGAGCTCACCCGGGCCGTCAGACGTGACCTGGAAGAGTTTGCTCTGAGCTATGAAGAAAGTCTCGATGAGGAGACAGACAGCGTCTTTATGCGGGTTATCAAGGAGAGTATCTGGCAGGAACTGGCCGATATTACCGATAAAACGCAGCTCGAATGGCGAGAAGTGTTCCAGGATCTCAGTCATCACGGGGTTTATCACAGCGGTGAGGTGGTCGGATTAGGTAATCTGGTCTGCGAGAAGTGCCACTTCCATTTAGCGGTTTACACCCCGGATGTGCTGCCGCTGTGTCCAAAATGCGGACACGATCAGTTCCAGCGCCGACCGTTTGAGCCGTGATCGCTTTTTGCCGGATGGCGACGCAAAGCGTCTTATCCGGCCTACAAATTGCACGATTTTGTAGGCCGGATAAGCGTTAGCGCCATCCGGCGTGTATTAGGCGTAAAACTTCAGCCGTTCTGCCAGCAAATCGACAAACCCTTGACGATCAACGTCTACTATTACGGTGGCGTTTGGCTTCCTGCCGCTCAGGAAATAGTAATCCACCACGGTCATTCCCTGGGTATATTTACCCTGAGTTTCCACGCCGACCCAGCGTTCAACGGTGGTAAACAGTTCAGGTTTCAGCAGCCAGGCAATGGTGCATGGATCATGCAGCGGTGCGCCGATGAATCCCCATTTTTCATCTTTGTGATATTCAAAGAAGAAGTCGAGTAGTTCAGCCACGATCGTCGAAACAGGGTTGCCGATAGCGCGGAACCGCTCGGTATCCTCCCGATGTATTTGCGCTTTATGTGTGACGTCAAGCCCTGCCATTACCACCGGAATACCCGACTGGAATACGATTTCGGCGGCTTCGGGATCCACGAAGATGTTGAACTCGGCGGCGGGCGTCCAGTTTCCGAGGCCCATCGCACCACCCATAATCACGATACGGGCGATTTTGGCGTGCAGCTCAGGATGGCTATTCAGGAGCAATGCGACGTTAGTTTGCGGCCCGGTGGAGACAATCGTCATCGGTTCCGGGCTTTCACGCAGGGTTTTCGCCATCAGTTCCATGGCGGTACAGTCTTGTGGCGCAAAAGCGGGTTCCGGCAGCGCCGGGCCATCCAGCCCACTCTCGCCGTGAACGTTATCGGCGATAATCAGATCGCGCATTAGTGGTTTCACTGCGCCACCAGCTACTGGTATATCCGTACGGTTGAGCAACGTTAACATGCGCAACACGTTACGCAGTGTTTTGTCTGGTGTCTGGTTACCGGCTGATGAGGTTATCGCTTTCACATCCAGTTCTGGTGAGGCGAGGGCGAGAACAATTGCGATAGCGTCGTCATGACCCGGATCGCAATCAAACAGGATAGGAAGTGCCATTGTTGCTCCTTGTAAGTGGGACTTTGTGACAAGGTTAACGCTGGGCTGTATGTGTTTCGAGAGGCGAAGATATAAAGCGTGAGGTGGCGCGCACATGGAGGTGCGCGCCAGCAAGATTAGTGCAGTATTTTCGCGAGGAAGTCTTTGGCGCGGTCCGATTTCGGATTAGCGAAGAACTCTTCTTTCGGTGAGTCTTCAACAATTTTCCCTTCATCCATGAAGATCACCCGGTTCGCCACTTTACGCGCAAAGCCCATTTCGTGGGTTACCACCATCATGGTCATCCCTTCATTGGCCAGTTCAACCATAACGTCCAGTACTTCGTTGATCATTTCAGGATCAAGCGCCGACGTCGGCTCGTCAAACAGCATGGCGATAGGATCCATGCACAGCGCCCGGGCGATAGCGACACGCTGTTGCTGGCCCCCTGAGAGCTGAGCTGGAAACTTTTCGGCATGTGCTGACAGACCAACGCGTTCCAGTAACTTTTGCGCTTTGTCGCGGGCCGGCTTTTTATCGCGCTTGAGCACTTTTACCTGCGCCAGAGTCAGGTTCTCAATGATCGACAGGTGAGGGAACAGTTCAAAGTGCTGGAACACCATACCAACGCGAGAGCGCAGTTTGGCCAGATCAGTTTTTTTATCATTCACCACGGTACCATCAACGGTGATGACGCCCTGCTGTACCGGCTCCAGCCCGTTCACCGTTTTGATAAGCGTTGATTTACCTGAACCTGACGGGCCGCAGACCACCACCACTTCACCTTTTTTCACTTCCGTGGAGCAGTCGGTCAGCACCTGAAAGTGACCATACCATTTAGAAACATTTTTCAGGGTAATCATTAAACTGTCCTTTTCTTCAAATAGCTGACCAACAACGATGCGCTCAGACTGAATACAAAATAAACGGCGCCAGCAAACAGGATCATTTCAACCTGTGTGCCGTCACGCTCGCCAATGGTAGAGGCGGTACGGAAGAAGTCTGCCAGACTTAATACATAGACCAGCGAGGTATCCTGGAAGAGTACGATGCCCTGGGTTAGCAGCAGCGGTACCATCGCGCGGAATGCCTGCGGCAGAATAATGAGCTTCATCGACTGCCAGTGGGTCATCCCCAGAGCCAGCGCGGCGCTGGATTGCCCACGAGAAATACTCTGGATACCGGCACGGATAATCTCGGAATAGTACGCGGCTTCAAACATCGAAAACGCGACCATTGCTGAGATCAGGCGAATATCGGTTTTTGGCGACAGACCCAGTACGTTTTGCAGGAAGCCGGGCACAATCAGGTAGAACCACAGCAGCACCATGACCAGCGGAATAGAACGAAATACGTTGACGTAGCCTTTCGCAAACCAGGCAATCGGCGCGAAGCTGGACAGACGCATTACTGCAAGGATGGTTCCCCAGACAATACCAATGACTACCGCCGTAACGGTGATTTTCAGCGTGATGATTAACCCATCCAGCAGATACGGCAGGGAAGGGATGATAGAACTCCAGTCAAATTCGTACATTATTTGCCTCCCAAATTGCCAGGCAGGCGGATTTTACGTTCAACGAGATTCATCACCAGCATGATGACGGCGTTAATCAGGACGTAAGCCAGAGTGATAGCGGTAAACGATTCCCATGCGTGGGCGGAGTAATCCAGCAGTTTGCCCGCCTGTGCCGCCATATCGACCAGGCCGATGGTGGAGGCGATAGCGGAGTTCTTCACCAGGTTCATCATCTCTGAGGTCATTGGCGGAACAATCACGCGGTAGGCGTTTGGCAACAGAACATAGCGGTAGGCCTGCGGCAACGTTAGCCCCATCGCCAGTGCGGCGTTTTTCTGCCCACGAGGCAGAGACTGAATTGCGGCGCGAACCTGTTCGCAGACGCGCGCGGCGGTAAACAGCCCCAGACAAAGCATTGATGAGAGGAAGAACTGGATGGTGGGATCCAACTCAGCCTTGAACCACATCCCAATGTTTTCCGGCAGCAGTTCCGGAATAACCAGATACCAGGTAAAAAACTGGACGATGAGCGGAACGTTACGAAACAGCTCAACGTACAGCGTGCCGATCCCAGAAAGGAAACGATTTGGAACGGTACGTAAGATGCCGAATAAAGAGCCTATGAGGAAAGCGATAATCCAGGCGGTGATGGATAACGCGACAGTGACCTGGAAACCACTCCAGAGCCAGCCGAGATAGGTGGTGTTGCCGAACGGGGCTTGTTGTAAAAAAATACCCCAGTTCCAGTCTATAGACATAAATCTACTCCAGAAAAAAAAGGGTAGCAGCGCTACCCTCGAAGATTGTTATTCGGCGTTTTGCGGTTTTCAGGCCTGATGGGGAACGACCATCAGGCTTATAGTCTGTCCGTGCCGAGTAACAATCGAGAGGGAGGGGAAGCCTCCCATTTATTTTAGTTAGTTAAGCGCTTTATCATTTGGTTCTTTGAACAGAGCTTTCATCTCGTCTGACAGTTCGAAATTCATGTTCAGGTTCTTCGGTGGAATTGGATTTTTAAACCACTTATCAAACCATTTCTCAGCTTCGCCTGAGGTTTGCGCCTTGGCGATAGTGTCGTCCATCAGCTTTTTGAACTCAGGATCATCTTTGCGCAACATACAGCCGTAGGCTTCCTGAGACTGTGGCTTGCCGACGATCTCCCAGTTGTCTGGTTTCTTCGCTTTCGCGCGCTCGCCAGCCAGCAGGGCGTCATCCATCATAAAGGCAACGGCGCGACCGCTTTCCAGAGTACGGAAAGAGTCACCGTGGTCTTTCGCGCTGATGATGCGCATATCCATTTTTTGTTCTTCATTCAGCTTGTGCAGCAGAACTTCGGAGGTGGTACCCGAAGTCACGACTACGGCTTTACCTTTCAGATCGGCGAAATCTTTGACGTCGCCGCCTTTTTTCGCCAGCAGACGGGTGCCGACAACGAAAATGGTGTCAGAGAAAGCCGCTTGTTTTTGGCGCTCGACGTTGTTGGTGGTGGATCCACATTCAAAATCGAAGGTGCCGTTTTGCAGCAGCGGGATACGGTTTTGAGAAGTAATCGGGATCAGTTTCACCTGCAGATCAGGCTTGTTCAGCTTTTTCTTCACGGCGTCAACGATCGCGTTGGAGTAATCCTGTGAATAACCGACCACTTTTTGCTGATTATCGTAGTAAGAAAACGGTACTGATGATTCACGGTGGCCGACAACGATTACGCCATTTTTGGCGATCTTATCCAGCGTGCTGCCTGCCGCTGGTGCTGCGTCTTCTGCGTGCGCCAGACCGGCGGACATTCCCATGACCAGCATGGCAGTGGCGAGCTTACGTAATTGCATATCCAACTCCTTTATCGTCTGCGCCAGGGACGCATTGATACCCATTGTGATGTTGTTATTGTTTGCTACTAAAACGTGCAGTCTTGTATGTGTTTGTTAACATTTAGTTTGGATGAATGTAAAGAATTTGCTGTGTTATTGTTTATTTTTGCGAAGTGCGCCGCACCATTTGGGGGCAAAAATATCTTGTTGCACTTTTCAGGTGCTACCGGCGCTCAACTTTGGTGCGACCAGGTTGCACATTCAGCCAAAACAGCGTTTGCCTTGTAGAACAAAGCAATAGACGTGCCAGAATGGGCATTGGAAGAGCGGAAGGGGGGAGTAGGTCTGATAAGCGTAGCGCCATCAGGCACGATGCGGCACAACTGCCGGATGGCGGCGTACCGCCTTATCCGGCCTACATTTGATGGGGTACTGGTTTATTTACGACGTTGGCGCAGACTCATTACCACTGCGCCAAAGCCAAACAGCGCGGTTAGCAGCCAGAGCGGCCAGTTTCCGGTACGGGCATAAGGGGTTAAGCCCGTCGTTGGCGTCACGCTGGTGGTCAGCACCTGGCGGGTAAACTGCGGGATCATCGCCTGCACTTCGCCCTGCGGACCAATCACCGCCGTAATACCGTTGTTGGTGCTACGCAGCAGAGGTCGCGCCAGCTCCAGGGAACGCATACGCGCCATCTGGAAGTGCTGCCACGGGCCAATAGATTTACCAAACCATGCATCGTTGGAGATAGTCAGCAGGTAGTCCGTATCCGGGCGGAAGTTATCCCGTACCTGTTCGCCAAGAATGATTTCGTAGCAGATGGCAGCGGTCAGCTTAAACCCGTGTGCATGCAACTGTGGCTGTACATAAGGACCGCGGCTGAACGAAGACATTGGCAGGTCAAAGAATGGCGCTAGCGGGCGCAGGATAGATTCCAGCGGGACAAACTCGCCAAACGGTACCAGATGGTTTTTGTTGTAGCGGTTGCTGGAGTCGTAGCTGTATGGGCTGTCTTTACCCAGTGTGATGATGGTGTTGTAAGTGTCGTAACGATTCTGCTTGTTCAGACGCGCGTCTACAATACCGGTAATCAGCGTGCTGTTTTTCGATTTCAGCAGGTCATCCATCATACTCAGAAAACGCTGCTGGTTAATTTCCAGGTCAGGAATAGCGGATTCTGGCCAGATGATGAGCTGTGATTTGCCCATCTCAGGCTGGGAGGCGTCGAGATAAATCTTCAGGGTGTTGAGTAACTGGCCTTCATCCCATTTGAGCGACTGCGGGATGTCACCCTGCACCATCGAGACCTGGGTGGTTTTTTCCGGCTCCAGCGTGTACCACTGAATATAACGTAGCGGAAAGGGCAGAGCGAAAAGAACTGCGGCGGCAGCCAGCGGCTTCCAGTTACGCGTTACCAGCGCAAGTGCCAGCAGGCCACTAACCATCATCAGCAGGAAGTTAATCGCCTCAACGCCCATTACCGGCGCCAGCCCTTTTAACGGACCGTCGATCTGGCTGTAGCCGAACTGCAGCCACGGAAAACCGGTCAGTACCCAGCCGCGTAGAAATTCAGTGATTTGCCAGACTACCGGCGCGGCAATCGCTACGCGTGTCCAGGTAGTTTTCGGCCACAGACGCGCCAAAACGCCGGCAAACAGGCCGGTGTAGAGGGAAAGGTAAGCAGCAAGCAGAACCACGAGGAAGACGTTAACGGGGCCCGGCATACCGCCAAACTGCGCGATACTGACGTAAACCCAGTTGATGCCTGAGCCAAACAGTCCCAGTCCCCAGAAGTAGCCGATAGCGGCAGACTGGAGCGGACGGCGGTTGAAGGTGAGAGCCTGCAGACCCATCAGCGAAACAATCGCAGCGGGCCAGATGTCATACGGTGAGAAAGCCAGTGTCCCGCAGGCACCGAATAATAACGCCAGCAGCAGGCGAATGCGCTGGCGTTCAATTAATGGGGCAAATGCCATGTAGTCTTAGATCCAGTTTCGGGTTTATTCGTCCAGTTTGGGCTGGGGTGAGTCGTCCGGAATTCTGACATGAACCTGAATAATACGACGGCTATCGGCCATTGCCACTTTGAACTGGTAACCATCAATGTCGATGGTCTCTCCACGCGCGGGCAGATGACCGAAGGCCTGCATGACCAACCCGCCAATGGTATCCACTTCTTCATCGCTGAAATGCGTGCCGAAAGCTTCGTTGAAGTCTTCAATCGGCGCCAGCGCACGAATAGTCCAGGTGTGGCGACTGAGCTGACGGAAATCAATATCGTCTTCTTCGTCGTACTCGTCTTCAATTTCACCGACAATCAGTTCAAGGATGTCCTCAATGGTCACCAGACCTGAGACACCGCCAAACTCGTCGATGACGATAGCCATATGATAACGCTGGGAGCGGAACTCTTTCAGCATGCGGTCAACCCGCTTGCTTTCAGGGACGACAACCGCCTGGCGTAACACTTTCTCCATGCTGAAGGCTTCGGCATCGCTACGCATAAACGGCAGCAGATCTTTGGCCATCAGAATCCCTTCAATGTGATCCTTGTCTTCGCTAATTACCGGGAAACGCGAGTGGGCAGACTCGATAATGACATCGAGGCATTCGTCCAGAGTTTGGTTGCGTTTCAGGGTAATCATCTGGGAGCGAGGGATCATGATGTCGCGAACACGTTGGTCCGCAATATCCATTACCCCTTCGAGCATATCGCGCGTATCTTCATCGATAAGGTCGTTTTGCCCGGAATCACGGATCAGCTCCAACAGTTCGTCGCGGTTTTTCGGTTCACCGTGGAAAAGTTGGCTCAGTAACAGGGAAAAAAATCCCTTTTTGCTGTTTAAGGTGTCACTACTGTGTGAATTGTCGTCGCTCATGGCGTCGTATGGGTTCTCATGTTAGTTAATACAAAGCGCGTCATGCGTTTACTCAGCTGTTGACGGCATATCTCTTCATTGTACTTCAAACCAGGTAGGCCTTATCAGGCCTACAAGATGTCGAAATGCTTACTCTTTCTCGGCAATGTACGGATCCTCATAGCCCAGAGCAAGCATAATCTCTGTTTCGAGGGATTCCATCTCTTCCGCTTCATCGTCTTCAATATGGTCGTAGCCGAGTAAATGTAGGCTACCGTGCACCACCATGTGCGCCCAGTGGGCCTCAAGCGGTTTGCCTTGCTCCTGCGCTTCTTTCTCAACCACCTGACGGCAGATGATCAAATCGCCCAGCAGCGGCATCTCGATGCCCGGCGGAGCCTCAAACGGGAAAGAGAGCACGTTGGTGGATTTGTCTTTCCCGCGATAGGTCAGGTTCAGGTCGTGGCTTTCCGCGTCATCGACCAGACGAATGGTCACCTCTGATTCTTCCTGAAACTGCGGGATCACCGCATCCAGCCAGCCCTGAAACTGACTTTCTGTTGGTAAACCGGATTCGTCTTCACATGCCAGCTGTAAATCGAGGATAACCTGACTCATTTTTGTTCCTGCTCCTGAGCTTCGCGCTTGCGTTCTGCAGCCTGCTCGGCTTTGCGTTTCTGTTCTGCTTCTTCCCAGGCTTCATACGCCGTGACGATACGGGCGACCACCGGGTGGCGCACCACGTCTTCGCTATGGAAGAAATTAAAACTAATTTCGTCGACTTCAGCCAGTACTTCAATGGCATGACGCAGACCAGATTTGGTGCTACGCGGCAGGTCAATCTGGGTGATATCACCTGTGATGACCGCTTTAGAGTTAAAGCCGATACGGGTCAGGAACATTTTCATCTGTTCGATGGTAGTGTTCTGGCTTTCATCAAGAATGATGAACGCATCGTTCAACGTACGACCGCGCATGTAGGCCAGGGGCGCAACTTCAATGACGTTACGCTCAATCAGCTTTTCAACCTTTTCAAAGCCAAGCATTTCGAAAAGCGCGTCATACAGCGGTCGTAAATACGGATCGACTTTCTGGCTGAGATCTCCTGGCAGGAATCCCAGTTTTTCGCCCGCTTCCACTGCCGGACGGGTCAGCAGAATGCGACGGATCTCCTGACGCTCAAGCGCATCAACCGCAGCGGCAACCGCGAGATACGTTTTACCCGTACCCGCAGGGCCAACGCCAAATGTAATGTCGTGGTCGAGGATATTCGCAATGTACTGTGCCTGGTTCGGCGTGCGCGGCTTAATTACTCCACGCTTGGTTTTGATGTTCACCGCTTTGCCAAATTCAGGCACGCTGTCTGCGCTTTGCTCAAGCACACGCGCTTCTTTGATCGCCAGATGAATTTGTTCAGGCTCGATGTCCTGCGTCTGACCGCGCATTGGGGCGGTATCGACGTACAGGCTACGTAAAATATCTGCCGCAGCGGTGACGCAAATTGGACGACCGGTCAGTTTAAAGTGGTTATCACGGCGGTTAATTTCGATGCCGAGGCGACGTTCCAGCTGTTTGATGTTGTCATCAAATGGGCCGCAAAGGCTCAACAGGCGGGCGTTGTCTGCGGGTTCAAGGGTTATTTCGCGAGTGTCTATGTTCAAACTGTTCCTCTTATGCATGTCTCGCCGGACGCTGAACATTTACCGGCATCTAAGGAAATTATTCACGCCATGGGGGAAAGGCGCAAGCATTGCAGCAAATATGGGGATGATAGGGCAGATTACAAGGCCCGCTGGAGCAGCGAGCCTGGGAGTGTTGGCCCGATAAGCATAGTGCCATCGGGCCTTGTTTACGTTTTTCAGCAGGATTAAGGCTGATAAATACTGACGCCCAGATCGTTTTCTTTGCGCGTACGCGCAATAACCGACTCAGGGGATTCTGCGATGCGCAGGCCCATTTCGTCCTCGGTACGCACCACTTTACCGCGCAGGGAGTTAGTCCAGACATCGGTAATTTCTACGTCCACGAACTTACCGACCATATCCGGGTTGCCTTCAAAGTTCACCACACGGTTATTTTCGGTACGGCCTGACAGTTCCATGATGCTCTTACGCGATGTGCCTTCAACCAGAATGCGCTGGGTCGTGCCGACCATACGGCGGCTCCAGGCCATAGCTTGCTGGTTGATACGCTCCTGTAGAATGTACAGACGCTGTTTCTTCTCTTCTTCCGGTACGTCGTCAACCATATCGGCGGCAGGGGTGCCAGGACGCGCAGAGAAAATAAAGCTGTAGCTCATGTCAAAATTGACGTCAGCAATCAGCTTCATGGTCTGCTCGAAATCCTGCGTGGTCTCACCCGGGAAGCCAACGATGAAGTCGGAGCTAATCTGGATATCCGGACGCGCAGCGCGCAGTTTGCGGATGATCGCTTTGTATTCCAGCGCGGTATGGGTACGCCCCATCAGGTTCAGTACGCGGTCTGAACCGCTCTGTACCGGCAGATGCAGGAAGCTCACCAGCTCTGGCGTATCGCGATAAACTTCAACGATATCATCGGTGAATTCGATCGGATGGCTGGTGGTGAAGCGGATACGATCAATACCGTCGATCGCTGCGACCAGACGTAACAGATCGGCAAAAGATCCGATCGTGCCGTCGTAGTTCTCACCACGCCAGGCGTTCACGTTTTGCCCCAGCAGGTTCACTTCACGCACGCCTTGGGCTGCAAGCTGGGCGATTTCAAACAGAATATCATCCGCCGGACGGCTGACTTCCTCACCGCGGGTGTAGGGCACCACGCAGTAAGTACAATATTTATTACAACCTTCCATGATGGACACAAACGCGCTTGGACCTTCAGCACGCGGTTCCGGCAGGCGGTCGAACTTTTCGATCTCCGGGAAACTGATATCAACCACCGGGCTACGGGTCGTGCTTCCACGCACTTTGTTGATCATTTCAGGCAGGCGGTGCAGCGTTTGCGGCCCAAAAATAATATCGACGTAATGCGCGCGCTGGCGAATATGATCGCCTTCCTGAGACGCAACACAGCCACCGACCCCAATGATGAGCTTGGGATTTTTCTCTTTTAACAGTTTCCAGCGGCCCAGTTGATGGAACACTTTTTCCTGAGCCTTCTCACGGATTGAGCAGGTATTCAGCAGCAGCACATCCGCTTCTTCCGCCACGTCAGTCAGTTGATACCCATGAGTGGCATCCAGCAGATCGGCCATCTTCGATGAATCGTATTCGTTCATCTGACAGCCCCAGGTTTTAATATGGAGTTTTTTGGTCATCGACTTGCTCTTGCGAAATTGTGGCTGAAATGCAGGGCGCATAGTGTACTGCTTTGGCGCGGTTGTGACCAGTATGACGGATGTCAGCCTCAAGGGGTAAAAAATCCTGTAAACTTACACAATACATGTAACTGGATAATTGACCATGACAAATCAACCAACGGAAATTGCCATTGTCGGCGGGGGGATGGTCGGCGGCGCGCTGGCGCTTGGACTGGCGCAGCATGGATTTACGGTAACGGTCATTGAGCATGCCGTTCCCGCGCCGTTTGTGGCTGACGGACAGCCTGATGTCAGAATTTCTGCCATAAGTTCCGCATCGGTGTCGTTGCTAAAAGGGCTGGGCGTCTGGGATACGGTGCAGGGGATGCGCAGCCATCCTTATCGTCGACTGGAAACGTGGGAGTGGGAAAATGCCCATGTGATGTTTGATGCCGCCGAGCTTAAGCTGCCTCTGTTGGGCTATATGGTGGAAAACACGGTCCTGCAACAGGCGCTCTGGCAGGCTCTGGAAGCTCACCCTAAAGTCACGCTGCGCGTACCGGCGTCCCTGATTTCTTTGCATCAACATAACGATCGACATGAGCTTGAGCTGGCAGGCGGCGAAACCATCAGCGCGAAGCTGGTTATCGGCGCCGATGGTGCCAACTCTCAGGTGCGAAAAATGGCCGGGATTGGTATCCATGCCTGGCAGTACGCGCAGTCCTGTATGTTGATAACCGTGCAATGCGAAAACTCACCGGGAGACAGCACCTGGCAGCAATTTACGCCTGACGGCCCGCGCGCGTTTTTACCGCTGTTTGATAACTGGGCCTCGTTGGTGTGGTACGACTCACCGGCTCGCATCCGCCAATTGCAAGCGCTGAATATGCCGCAATTGCAGACGGAGATTGCTAAACATTTTCCATCGCGACTCGGTAAGGTGATGCCAGTGGCTGCGGGGGCGTTCCCGCTTACGCGTCGTCATGCGCTGCAATATGTGCAACCGGGGCTGGCGCTGGTAGGTGATGCCGCGCATACCATTCATCCGCTGGCGGGGCAGGGCGTCAATCTGGGCTTTCGTGATGTTGATGCGTTGATTGATGTGCTGGTGAACGCGCGCAGCTACGGTGAATCCTGGGCCAGTCAGCCGGTGCTCAAGCGCTATCAGAATCGCCGTATGACTGACAATTTCATCATGCAAAGCGGTATGGATCTGTTCTATGCTGGATTTAGCAATAACCTGCAGCCGCTGCGCATCATGCGTAATCTCGGGCTCATGGCCGCAGAGCGCGCTGGCGTACTGAAACGTCAGGCACTGAAGTATGCGTTAGGGTTGTAGTTCGAGTGGTGCCTGATGGCGCTACGTTTATCAGGCCTACAGCTCATGTAGGCCGGGTAAAGCTTGTCGTCATCCGGCGTCAGAAAAGCAAAAAGCTCGCCGAAGCGAGCTTTTTTAATATGGCTGGGGTACGAGGATTCGAACCTCGGAATGCTGGTATCAGAAACCAGAGCCTTACCGCTTGGCGATACCCCAACGGGTGCACCCACAGAGTGGACGACTTTTTGAAATTGGCTGGGGTACGAGGATTCGAACCTCGGAATGCTGGTATCAGAAACCAGAGCCTTACCGCTTGGCGATACCCCAACAATTTTTTGGATTTACCGAACGAGTCGATACGTCCTTAATATGGTGGCTACGACGGGATTCGAACCTGTGACCCCATCATTATGAGTGATGTGCTCTAACCAGCTGAGCTACGTAGCCAAATACTAACATTTTCTTCGATGGCTGGGGTACCTGGATTCGAACCAGGGAATGCCGGTATCAAAAACCGGTGCCTTACCGCTTGGCGATACCCCAATGACCGTTGCGGTGAACCGCTATATCGAAGAAAAAATGGCTGGGGTACCTGGATTCGAACCAGGGAATGCCGGTATCAAAAACCGGTGCCTTACCGCTTGGCGATACCCCATCCGTGCAACGCTTACGGGTGAATGGTGCGGGAGGCGAGACTTGAACTCGCACACCTTGCGGCGCCAGAACCTAAATCTGGTGCGTCTACCAATTTCGCCACTCCCGCAAAAAAGATGGTGGCTACGACGGGATTCGAACCTGTGACCCCATCATTATGAGTGATGTGCTCTAACCAGCTGAGCTACGTAGCCATCTTTTTTTCGCGTAACCTTATCGGCGTTGCGGGGCGCATTATGCGTATTGAGCCTTGAAGCGTCAACCCCTTTTTCATTGAAAATAGCTGGAATGTGACTGTTTGGTTAGGTTGCGAACAGCATGACGCAATATTCGGCAATTATTAGTTATTAATTGTTTTTTTGCACAGAAAACAAACATAAAAAAAGAGCCCCGCAGGGCTCTTATCTAAGGATTAACTTATTTATAAGCAGACTGGTGTACGCCAACGGCACGGCCAGACGGATCGTTCATGGTTTTAAACGCCTCATCCCATTCGATCGCCTTGGCAGAAGAACAGGCAACCGACGGCCCGCCAGGCACACATTCGGCAGCGCTTGCTACCGGGAACAACTCTTCGAAAATCTCACGGTACAAATACGCTTCTTTTGACGATGGCGTGTTGTACGGGAAACGGAAGCTGGCAGTTTCCAGTTGTTGGTCAGAAACTTGTTCTGCAGCCACCTCTTTCAGGGTGTCAATCCAGCTGTAACCGACACCGTCAGAGAACTGTTCTTTCTGACGCCATGCGACGCTTGCCGGCAGGTAGGACTCAAAACATTCGCGCAGAACGTGTTTTTCCATTTTGCCGTTGCCGCACATTTTGTCCTGCGGGTTGATGCGCATCGCCACATCAAGGAATTTCTTATCCAGGAAGGGCACGCGAGCTTCTACACCCCAGGCCGACATGGCTTTGTTGGCACGGGCGCAGTCGAACATATGCAACGCTTGCAGCTTGCGTACAGTTTCTTCGTGCAGTTCTTTTGCATCTGGCGCTTTGTGGAAATAGAGGTAGCCGCCAAACACCTCGTCCGAACCTTCACCCGACAACACCATTTTAATGCCCATCGCTTTAATTTTACGCGACATTAAGTACATTGGCGTCGAGGCGCGAATCGTCGTGACATCGTAAGTTTCGATGTGGTAAATCACGTCGCGGATCGCATCCAGACCTTCCTGCACGGTGAAGTGGATCTCATGGTGCACGGTCCCCAGATGGTTCGCCACCTCTTGCGCAGCTTTCAGATCCGGAGCGCCTTCCAGGCCGACGGCGAAGGAGTGTAGCTGTGGCCACCAGGCTTCGCTACGTTCCTGATCTTCAACACGGCGTGCCGCGTATTTTTTAGTGATCGCGGAAATGACGGATGAATCCAGACCACCGGACAACAGAACTCCATAAGGAACATCTGACATCAGGTGACTTTTCACCGCATCTTCCAGCGCCTGGCGCAGCTCGTTTTTATCGGTAACGTTGTCTTTGACGGCATCGTATTCAAACCAGTCGCGCTGGTAGTACTGACGAATTTCACCGTCTTTACTCCACAAATAGCTACCGGCCGGGAATTCTTTGATTGTGCGGCAGACAGGAACCAGCGCTTTCATTTCAGACGCAACGTAGAAGTTACCGTGCTCGTCGTAACCCATATACAGCGGGATGATCCCGATATGATCACGACCGATCAGGTAGGCGTCCTGCTCGCTGTCGTACAGGGCAAAAGCGAACATCCCTTGCAGGTCATCGAGGAAAGCGGGTCCTTTTTCCTGATACAGCGCGAGGATAACTTCGCAGTCGGAACCGGTCTGGAACTGGTAGCGATCGCCGTATTCAGCACGCAGTGTCTGGTGGTTATAAATTTCACCGTTAACCGCCAGGATATGTGTCTTCTTCATGTTGTACAGCGGCTGAGCACCGGCATTGACGTCGACGATGGACAGACGTTCGTGCGCCAGAATGGCGTTATCACAGGCGTAAATACCTGACCAGTCCGGGCCGCGGTGGCGCATCAGACGAGACAGTTCCAGGGCTTTTTTACGCAGTTCAACTGCGTCAGTTTTAATATCGAATACGCCAAAAATAGAACACATAACCTTCTCCGTTAACCTGTTGCGTGATGCTTTTTATGTTTGCTTGATAAAGAAAATGCCGCAAAGCTGGAGAGGGCGCAAGCGAATTACGGGTCAGAAAATAAAAAACGCAATAGTCATTGTGGATTGGTGAAAAAAGATTATGTAATGAGCGCTATTATTGATGAATCAACAGTGAAGTGGTGATTTTATTGAATGGATGTATTTTTCAGGCCGGATAACTTACAGATGTTGTTATCCGGCTAAAGAGATTAAATGACGTCTATTTCAGCAACGGATGGGTAAATCCAGCTTGGTCTGAACGGCATGTTGTCAATATCATCAAGCTTGGATACGCCAGACAGTACCAGGATAGTTTCCAGACCCGCCTGAAAACCAGCCAGAATATCGGTACGCAGGTTGTCGCCAACGATAACGGTTTCTTCCGAGTGCGCCTGCATTTTGTTGAGAGCCGCGCGAATAATCCACGGGCTGGGTTTGCCGACATAAAACGGTTTACGACCTGAGATCTTCTCAATACCGGCACAGAGTGCTCCACAGGCGGGATAAAAGCCGCGACCGTGGGTATCCGGGTTAGTGGCGATAAAACGCGCGCCGTTGGCGACAAAATATGCTGCTTTATGCATCATGTCCCAGTTATAGGAACGTGTCTCGCCAACAATCACAAAATCGGGGTTCACGTCGGTAATGGTAAATCCAGCTTTGTACAGTTCGTGAATTAACGCGCCTTCACCCACCACATAGGCCTTTTTTCCTTCCTGGCGACGAAGGAAATCAGCGGTAGCCATCGCGGAAGTATAAAAGACGCTATCAGGGACATTCACACCCGCGGTGGCGAAGCGGTTTGCCAGATCTTGCCCGGTCTGCGAAGGGTAGTTAGTCAGCAGGACTAACGGCAGGCCTTTTTCCAGGATCCCAGTCAGAAATTCTGCCGCACCTGGTACGGCAACATTGTCGTGCATCAGCACGCCGTCGATATCACAAATTACATTCTTAATGGCCATGGACAATCCGACATTAAAAAAAGAAGGCATTACTATACACAAAATACACTACATCATTCGAGTTGCATCAAGGCGGCAAGTCTGCGAACCCCTGGAGCTTACTGAAGTAAGTGACCGGGGTGAGCAGATGCAGCTAACGCAGAGGCAGCTCGAAGGATGACGTGTATTAGTTTTCCAGCAAACGTTGCAGCAGTGTACCGTTGAGCATCGCACGCTTCACCAACGCAAAGGCGCCAATGGCAGAGCGGTGATCCAGCGTGGAACGAACCACCGGTAAATTGTGGCGAAACGCTTTCAACGCCTGCGTGTTGATACAGCTTTCTATTGCAGGCAGCAGCACTTTATCCGCCTCGGTAATTTCGCCCGCAATGACGATTTTTTGTGGGTTAAACAGGTTGATGGCGATGGCGATGGTTTTACCCAGGTGGCGACCAACGTGCTCAATGACTTCTGCTGCCAGGTTATCGCCTTTATTTGCCGCCTTACAGATAGCTTTGATGCTGCAATCATCCAGCGTGAGCCGGCTTGGATAACCCTGTTTCAATAAGTTCTGCACGCGGTGTTCGATAGAGGCATTGGCGGCAATGGTTTCCAGACAGCCGAAGTTACCGCAGTGACAGCGCTCACCCAGCGGCTCTACCTGAATATGACCAATCTCGCCGACGTTGCCATTGCGACCGATGAAAATTCGGCCATTGGAGATGATACCCGCGCCGGTTCCGCGGTGCACTCGCACCAAAATGGAGTCTTCGCAATCCTGGCTTGCTCCGAAATAGTGCTCAGCCAGCGCAAGGCTGCGAATATCATGACCAACAAAGCAGGTGACGTTGAAGCGTTTTTCGAGCGCTTCGACCAGTCCCCAGTTTTCGACCTGAATGTGTGGCATATAGCGGATGACGCCGCTTTCAGGATCGACAAGGCCTGGCAAGATGACAGAAATTGCGATCAGCTCACGGATTTTCCGCTGGCAGTTCTCAATAAAGATGGCAATGGTGTTGAGCAGCGCATATTCCAGCGTTTCCTGGGTGCGCTCCGGGAGAGGGTAATGCTCTTCAGCAACCACTTTACTGCTCATATCATAGAGCGTGAGCGTTGTGTCGTGGCGACCCAGGCGTACGCCGATGGCGTGGAAATTGCGGGTTTCTGTGACGATAGAGATAGCGCGGCGGCCCCCGGTGGAGGCCTGCTGATCGACTTCTTTGATCAGCCCGCGTTCGATCAACTGACGCGTAATTTTGGTTACGCTGGCGGGGGCAAGCTGGCTTTGCTCGGCAATTTGAATTCGCGAGATTGGCCCATGCTGGTCAATCAGGCGATAAACCGCCGCGCTGTTAAGCTGTTTTACGAGATCAACATTACCTATTTGAGCTTGTCCGCCTGGTGTCATTCTTTCTCTTACTCAGTAACGACCTCGTTGCCATTAACGATGGTCTTGATGATTTTAAAGTCGTGCGTGAACGCAGTCAGGTTGGCTACTTTGCCTGGCGCGATGCTGCCGAGTTGTTTGTCGACGCCGATGGCGCGAGCAGGGTAGAGCGTTGCCATGCGTAAGACTTCGTCGAGGGCGATATTTGCATGCTCGACCAGATTGCGTACGCCTTCAATCATGGTTAATGATGAACCGCTCAACGTACCATTCTCATCAACACACAGTCCATTGCGGTAGTATATTGTTTTACCAGCGAAAATGAACTGTTCAATGTTTGCACCTGCTGGCGCGGTTGCGTCAGTGACCAGGCACAGCTTGTCGCCTTTCAGGCGCTTAGCATTACGGATGTTAACGTAGTCAACATGCAGGCCATCGGCGATGATACCGCAGTAGATATCGGCTTCATCCAAAATAGCGCCCGCCAGACCGGGCTCACGGCCGGTAATGTACGGCATCGCGTTGAACAGATGTGTCGCAAAGGTGATGCCTGCGCGGAAGCCAATTTTTGCTTCTTTTACCGTTGCATTGGAGTGACCCGCAGAAACCACGATACCCGCATTCACCAGTTTGGTGATGACCTCTACCGGGACCATTTCTGGTGCCAGTGTGACTTTGGTGATCACATCCGCATTATCGCACAGGAAATCAACCAGTGCAGCGTCCGGCTGACGGACAAATCCCGGATTATGGGTACCTTTTTTCACCAGGTTCAGCCACGGTCCTTCAAGATGAAGTCCTAATGCCTGATTCGGGTGTTTCGCCAGGTATTCACGCATCACGCGAACACCCTGTTTCATCAGGTCATCGCTGGTGGTGATAAGCGTTGGCAGATAGTTGGTGCAGCCAGATTTTTCATTGGCTTTCTGCATGATTTCCAGCGTTTCAACGGTCACGGCTTCTGCCGTATCATTAAACTGCACACCGCCGCAGCCGTTCAGCTGTACATCAATAAAACCGGGGGAAACAATGGCCCCATTCAGTGAGCGCTGTTCAATCCCTGACGGTAATTCAGCCAGTGGGCAAACGCTGTCGATCAGGCCATTGGCGACAACAATCGCATGGTCATCAAGAATTTCGTGACCGGTAAAGATCCGGCCCTGGGTTAAAGCATACATTCCGACCCCCGATTTCAAAAAAATGCCGCCCTGCAACTTATCGACAGGGCGGAGACATCAATTACAGACCTTTAATATTTTCCGCTTCTAACTCGTTGAAGTATTTCAGCGTCTTCACTTTCAGTTCCATGGTGGAAGGCTCATCGCAGACCACAACGGCTTTTGGATGCAACTGCAGGCAGCTGATGGTCCACATGTGGTTAACGTTGCCTTCAACGGCGGCTTGCAGCGCCTGTGCTTTCTGGTGGCCCAGAACCAGGATCATCACTTCTTCAGCATCCAGCAGGGTACCCACGCCAACGGTCAGCGCATATTTAGGCACCTGGCTTACGTCGCCGTCAAAGAAGCGTGAGTTAGCAACACGTGTGTCGTGAGTCAGCGTTTTGATGCGGGTACGGGAAGCCAAAGAGGAAGCTGGTTCGTTGAACGCGATGTGACCATCGTTACCAACACCGCCCATAAACAGGTGGATTTTACCGTAAGAACGGATTTTTTCTTCATACTGACGGCATTCTGCATCAATATCCGGCGCGTTACCATTGAGGAGGTTGATGTTTTCTGCTGGAATATCAACGTGATCAAAGAAATTGCGGTGCATAAAGCTGTGGTAGCTTTCCGGATGCTCTTTCGGCAGGCCAACATATTCGTCCATGTTGAAAGTAACAACATGCTTGAAGCTCACCTGGCCCGCTTTGTGCATTTCAACCAATGCTTTATAAGCTGTCAGCGGAGTACCGCCAGTCGGCAGGCCCAGAACGAACGGACGATCTGCCGTTGGTTTGAACGCGTTAATACGGTTAACGATATGGCGAGCAGCCCATTTGCCGACTTGTTCAGCGGTATTCAGGGGGATCAGTCTCATTCTTCACCTCAAAAGTAAATGTAAGCAATTGGCGGATTGAGTCTCTGTGCAGTAATAAGCGTAACCTGGTTTTGCATCGGTAAGGATCAATCCGTTTCGATTTTTTGAATGATAAAATAAGTTTTCGTAGTTAGCCAGTGAAAGGGAGGGTTAATAACGATATTTGGTGACTGGAATCACAAAAAACACGCGTTTAATTTGCGATACGAATTAATTTTTCACACACTCTGAATGTAGATGAATGGTTAATATCGTTGTTCCAGAATCTTGCTGTCAGGAATGGTCGCACAATAAAAATATGGCTTCAAAGAAGCCTAATCGGGGTCTCGTAGGGGGAATAAAATGAATATTTTAGGTTTTTTCCAGCGGCTGGGTAGGGCGTTACAGCTCCCCATCGCTGTGCTGCCAGTCGCGGCACTGCTGCTGCGATTCGGCCAACCAGATTTACTTAACGTACCCTTCATCGCGCAAGCGGGTGGGGCCATCTTTGATAACCTCGCGTTAATTTTTGCGATCGGTGTTGCTTCCAGCTGGTCAAAAGACAGCGCAGGTGCGGCAGCGCTGGCAGGTGCGGTCGGTTATTTCATATTGACCAAAGCAATGGTTACCATTAACCCTGCAATCAATATGGGCGTGCTGGCTGGTATCATCACCGGTCTGGTCGGCGGTGCCGTGTATAACCGCTGGTCTGGTATCAAACTGCCTGACTTCCTGAGCTTCTTTGGCGGCAAACGCTTTGTGCCGATCGCCACTGGTTTCTTCTGTCTGGTGCTGGCTGCTATCTTCGGTTACGTATGGCCGCCGGTACAGAATGCCATCCATGCGGGTGGTGAGTGGATCGTGGGCGCTGGTGCGCTGGGTTCCGGTATCTTTGGTTTCATCAACCGTCTGCTGATCCCAACCGGTCTGCATCAGGTGCTGAACACCATCGCATGGTTCCAGATTGGCGAATTTACTAACGCTGCAGGTACCGTATTCCACGGTGACATCAACCGCTTCTACGCGGGTGACGGCACTGCGGGTATGTTCATGTCTGGCTTCTTCCCAATCATGATGTTTGGTCTGCCGGGTGCGGCGCTGGCGATGTACTTCGCGGCTCCTAAAGCACGTCGTCCGATGGTTGGCGGTATGCTGCTGTCCGTTGCGATCACCGCGTTCCTGACCGGTGTTACCGAGCCGCTGGAATTCCTGTTCATGTTCCTGGCTCCACTGCTGTACCTCCTGCACGCACTGTTAACGGGTATCAGCCTGTTCGTTGCAACACTGCTGGGGATCCACGCAGGCTTCTCCTTCTCCGCAGGTGCTATCGACTACGTGTTGATGTACAACCTGCCGGCAGCAAGCCAGAACGTCTGGATGCTGGTGGTGATGGGGCTGGTGTTCTTCGTTATCTACTTTGTGCTGTTCAGCGCGGTTATTCGTATGTTTAACCTGAAAACGCCGGGCCGCGAAGATAAAGAAGACGATATCGTTACTGAAGAAGCCAACAGCAACACTGAAGAAGGTTTGGCTCAACTGGCAACCAACTACATTGCAGCGGTTGGCGGTACTGATAACCTGAAAGCGATTGATGCCTGTATCACTCGTCTGCGTCTGACTGTTGCCGACTCCGGTCGCGTAAACGATGCGATGTGTAAGCGTTTAGGTGCATCTGGAGTAGTTAAGCTGAACAAGCAAACTATCCAGGTCATCGTGGGTGCGAAAGCTGAATCCATCGGCGACGAAATGAAGAAAGTTGTCGCGCGTGGCCCGGTGGCAGCAGCATCTGGTGAAAGTGCGCCAGCAGCAGCGGCCCCAGTAGCAAAACCGCAGGCTGTAGCGAATGCAGTCACCGTTGAAGCGCTGGTTTCTCCGATTACTGGTGACGTAGTTGCGCTGGAACAGGTTCCTGATGAAGCCTTCGCCAGTAAAGCTGTAGGCGACGGCGTGGCAGTGAAACCAACGGATAAAATCGTGGTTGCTCCGGCTGCGGGCACCATCGTGAAAATCTTCAACACTAACCATGCGTTCTGCCTGGAAACGGTTAAAGGCGCGGAAATCGTGGTCCATATGGGCATCGACACCGTAGCGCTGGAAGGCAAAGGCTTTAAGCGTCTGGTCGAAGAAGGTGCGGAAGTTACTGCAGGCCAACCGATTCTGGAAATGGATCTGGAGTTCCTGAACGCTAACGCACGTTCCATGATAAGCCCGGTTGTGTGCAGCAACAGCGATGATTTCGGCGCTCTGGTTATTAAAGCCGAAGGTCATGTGGTTGCCGGTCAAACACCACTATATGAGATTAAAGGTAAATAACTGCTCCTGAGTAAAGTGAGTTAAGTGCCTTAAGCGGCGGGGGATATTCCTCCGCCGCTTTTTTTTGCAGCAAATGCCCTCATATATCCTGTTGAAACACCTTTTTTGTGCAACTAATAGTTGTCTCCTGACGTCGCTTATAAGATCATACTCCGTTATACGTTGTTTACGCTTTGAGGAATCCACGATGAGTGAGGCTGAAGCCCGCCCGAGTAACTTTATTCGTCAGATCATCGATGAAGATCTGGCCAGTGGTAAGCACACCACTATCCATACCCGTTTTCCGCCGGAGCCAAATGGCTATCTGCACATTGGCCACGCGAAATCCATTTGTCTGAACTTTGGCATTGCGCAAGATTACCAGGGCCAGTGCAACCTGCGTTTTGATGATACGAACCCGGTTAAAGAAGATATCGAGTACGTTGAGTCGATTAAAAACGACGTTGAATGGTTAGGTTTCCACTGGACTGGCGATATTCGCTACTCTTCGGATTACTTCGATCAGCTTCACGCCTATGCGGTAGAGCTTATTAATAAAGGACTGGCGTACGTTGACGAACTGTCAGCGGACGAAATCCGCGAATACCGCGGCACGCTGACTCAGCCAGGCAAAAACAGCCCGTACCGCGATCGTAGCGTCGAAGAGAACCTGGCGCTGTTCGAAAAAATGCGTGCCGGTGGTTTTGAAGAAGGTAAAGCGTGCCTGCGTGCGAAAATCGACATGGCGTCGCCGTTTATTGTGATGCGCGATCCGGTGCTGTACCGCATTAAGTTCGCCGAACACCACCAGACCGGCAACAAGTGGTGCATCTACCCGATGTACGACTTTACCCACTGCATCAGCGATGCGCTGGAAGGCATTACGCATTCCCTGTGCACGCTTGAGTTCCAGGATAACCGTCGTCTGTACGACTGGGTGCTGGACAACATCACCATTCCGGTTCATCCGCGTCAGTACGAATTCTCGCGCCTGAATCTGGAATATACCGTGATGTCCAAGCGCAAGCTGAACCTGCTGGTGACCGACAAGCACGTTGAAGGCTGGGACGATCCGCGTATGCCGACGATTTCTGGCCTGCGTCGTCGCGGTTACACCGCTGCCGCGATCCGTGAGTTCTGCAAACGCATTGGCGTGACCAAGCAAGACAACACCATTGAGATCGCTTCTCTGGAATCCTGTATCCGCGAAGATCTGAACGAAAACGCCCCGCGCGCGATGGCGGTTATCGATCCGGTTAAACTGGTTATCGAAAACTATCCGCAGGGCGAAAGCGAATTGGTCACCATGCCTAACCATCCGAACAAACCGGAAATGGGCAGCCGTGAAGTGCCATTTAGCGGTGAAATTTGGATCGATCGCGCAGACTTCCGTGAAGAAGCGAACAAGCAGTACAAGCGTCTGGTGATGGGCAAAGAAGTACGCCTGCGTAATGCTTATGTGATCAAAGCCGAACGTGTTGAGAAAGATGCGGAAGGAAATATCACCACCATTTTCTGCACCTACGATGCCGACACCCTGAGCAAAGACCCGGCCGATGGTCGTAAAGTCAAAGGCGTTATTCACTGGGTGAGCGCGTCCCATGCGCTACCGATTGAAATCCGTCTGTACGACCGTCTGTTTAGCGTGCCAAATCCAGGTGCGGCGGAAGACTTCTTGTCTGTTATTAACCCTGAGTCGCTGGTCATTAAGCAGGGTTACGGTGAGCCGTCGCTGCAGGCAGCGGTTGCAGGTAAAGCGTTCCAGTTCGAGCGTGAAGGTTACTTCTGCCTGGACAGCCGTTATGCAACGGCTGAAAAGCTGGTGTTTAACCGTACCGTTGGTCTGCGTGATACGTGGGCTAAAGCGGGCGAATAAGCCGCAACACATCCTCTCTAAACGCCGCTTCATGCGGCGTTTTTTTTCGCAAAAAAACCGTGTAACGAGCTCCATTTGCGGAGCGAATTAATTACATGCTTGTAATAATGGCTTAGCTGAATGTTTTTGCGTTTAAATAACTTACCTCAATGTGAAATGGGCTGAAACCGATTTCATCTCCATGGAAAACAAGCGCTTTCTTCATTTTTCAACGCTTTTTTATCTCCCAATGAAAATGTAACAGAAAGCAATGAAATATGTGCGGTTGCTCATACTATTACATACTCGTTACAGAAAGAGATTGATAATTCGCGTCGCGAAAAATAGTCTATTCATTGTAGTCACTGAGGTTTTCTTAGCGCTACTTTTTTTATTTTTTGTTTTTTCGCTGTCCGCTTTTGTCGGCAGCATTTTATACGTCAAAGAGGATTAACATATGCGTACGTTTAGTGGCAAACGTAGTACGCTGGCGCTGGCTATCGCCGGTATCACAGCAATGTCGGGTTTTGTTGTTGCTCCCCAGGTACACGCCGAAGGATTTATTGATGACTCAACCTTAACCGGCGGCATCTATTACTGGCAGCGTGAGCGTGACCGTAAAGATGTGACCGATCATGACAAATACAAAACCAACCTTTCTCACTCCACCTGGAACGCTAACCTCGACTTCCAGTCCGGTTATGCGGCCGATATGTTTGGTATTGATATCGCAGCATTTACCGCTATTGAAATGAACGAAAGTAGCGAAAGCGGCCATCCAAACGAAATCGCATTCTCTTCCAAAAATAAAGGCTATGACGAGGATTACTCCGGAGATAAGAGCGGGATTAGCCTTTATAAAGCAGCAGCCAAATTTAAATACGGCCCAACCTGGGCGCGCGCCGGTTACATTCAACCAACCGGGCAGACTCTGCTGGCACCGCATTGGAGCTTTATGCCAGGTACCTATCAGGGTGCTGAAGCCGGTGCCAACTTCGACTATGGTGATGCTGGCGCGCTGAGCTTCTCCTATATGTGGGCTAACGAATATAAAGCACCGTGGCATACCGAAGTCGATAAATTCTATCAGGCTGATAAAAAGACCAGCGTTGATTACTTGCACTCAATTGGCGCGAAATATGACTTCAAAAATAACCTCTTGCTGGAAGCGGCATTTGGTCAGTCTGAAGGTTACGTCGATCAGTACTTCGCAAAAGCCAGCTACAAATTCGATTTAGGCGGTAACCCATTTACCACCAGCTACCAGTTCTACGGTGCACGCGACAAGGTTGATGATCGTACCGTGAACGATATTTATGATGGTACTGCCTGGTTGCAGGCGTTGACTTTTGGCTACAAAGTGGCAGAAGTCGTTGACCTTCGTCTGGAAGGGACCTGGGTTAAAGCGGACGGCCAGCAGGGTTACTTCCTGCAGCGTATGACCCCAACCTATGCCTCTTCAAACGGTCGTCTGGATGTCTGGTGGGATAACCGTTCTGACTTCAACGCCAACGGTGAAAAGGCGGTCTTCTTCGGCGCAATGTATGACCTGAAGAACTGGAATCTGCCGGGCTGGGCGGTAGGCGCGTCCTACGTTTACGCATGGGATGCTAAGCCATCAACCTGGCAGCTTAACCCGGATGCGTACTACGACAAAAACCGGACTATCGAAGAATCTTCTTACAGCCTGGATGCGGTCTACACCCTGCAGGATGGTCGTGCGAAGGGCACCATGTTTAAGCTGCACTTCACTCAGTACGACAACCATTCAGACATTCCGAGCTGGGGCGGTGGCTACGGCAACATGTTCCAGGATGAGCGCGACGTGAAGTTCATCGTTATTGCTCCGTTCACCATCTTCTAATGCCAACAGCGGCAGGCCGGGGGCCTGCCGCTTCGTTGAGGAAAGTGCTATGAAAAAACTGATACTCATTGCCGTTATGGCATCAGGGCTGGTGGCGTGTGCGCAATCTCCTGCGCCGAAAGAGGACAGCCGTCTGAAAGAAGCCTACAGCGCGTGTATTAATACCGCTCAAGGATCGCCGGAAAAAATAGAAGCCTGCCAAAGCGTGTTGAATGTACTGAAGAAAGAAAAACAGCACCAGCAGTTTGCCAATGAAGAAAGCGTACGTGTGCTGGATTATCAGCAGTGTATCCAGGCCACGCGCACGGGTAACGGTCAGTCCGTTAATGCTGATTGTGACAAGGTCTGGCAGGAAATTCGCAGCAAGAATGCCGCACAGTAATTCAAAAAATGAAAAAGACAACGGGCGGAGAATTTTCCGCCCGTTTGCATTTCAGAGCTTATTTTCCACTGGTTGATAACCCCGACTCAGCCGGACAAACAGCATTGCCGTGGCGGCGAGTCCGCAAAGTGCCGCGCACATCAGCCACCATCCCGGTGAGCTTTTATCTCCGGTTAGCTGAACCAGTGCCGTGGATATGACGGGTGTCAGACCGCCAAAAATCGCCGTAGCCAGACTGAAGGCCAGTGAAAAACCCACCGTACGGACATAGACAGGCATCACCTCGGTGAGTGCCGCGACCATTGCCCCATTGTACATACCAAAAAAGAACGAGAACCAAAGCAGGACCAACGTCATGCGCATAAAATCTGGCGCGGCGGTGAGCCAGTGCATGACCGGCCAGGTGGTGATCAGAGCGAGTACGGTAATCCCCATCAACACCGGGCGGCGACCAATTCGGTCAGAAATCGCTCCGCCAATCGGCAGCCAGATAAAGTTAGAAATACCGACCAGCATGGTGACAACCAGGCTGTCGCGAGCGCTCAGATGGAGTACAGCCCTGCCATAGGTCGGGGTATAGACGGTAATAAAGTAAAACGTCGTTGTGGTCATCGCCACCAGCAGCGTACCCGCTGAGATCAGACGCCAGTTTTTGATGATAGTGGTGAAAATTTCCCTGGTGTCGGGACGGTGTGTACGTTGTAAAAATGCGTCCGTTTCCTGAAGCGAGCGGCGCAGGACGAAGATCAACGGAATAATCATACAACCAATAAAGAACGGAATGCGCCAGCCCCATTCAGAGATTTCATCGTGCCCCAGCGTGGCATTCAGGCCGTAGCCAATCAGCGCTGCCACCACAATGGCAACCTGTTGGCTGGCGGACTGCCAGCTGGTGTAGAAACCTTTATTGCCAGGCGTGGCGATTTCAGAAAGATAAACCGAAACGCCGCCCAACTCTACGCCCGCAGAGAAGCCCTGCAATAATCGACCGACTAATACCAGCACAGGAGCCAGCAGGCCAATACTTTGATAACCGGGAACCAGGGCAATCAGCAGGGTCCCACAGCCCATGATCGCCAGCGTCACCATCAGTCCTTTGCGGCGACCAATTCTGTCGATATAAGCACCCAGCACGATTGCGCCAACGGGCCGCATTAAAAAACCCGAACCGAAAACCGCAAAGGTCAACATGAGCCCGGCAAACTCACTCTCCGCGGGGAAGAAAGTCTTTGCGATATAGGTGGCGTAAAACCCGAACAGAAAAAAGTCGAACTGTTCGAGAAAATTACCGCTGGTTACCCGCAGTATTGCGCCGAAAGTTCCGGTGCGCGATGGTTGTTGTGTCATTGGGTTTGCTCCACTGTCTTATCATAATATTTATAGAGGTAAGAGTTTGCGGGTTAGTCGCCTGAGACTCCCGCCTGTTTGCCGCGCCGTTTCTCAATTGCCCACTTGAGTAAGGCTGCGCAGCGGTAAAATCCGTGGGCAAATTTTCCGTAAGGAATGGTCAGAAAAAGCGCCATGACCACGCCGAGATGAATGGCCAGTAAAATAGCCATCCATGAGGTATCTCTTCCTGCCAGCAGCGCCAGACCGGTCAGACTGGTCAGCAGCAGCAGCAAAATAAAACCGCGATCCATCGGTTTTTGCCGGGCGTCGCCGTGTAGCGGTGAGCGCCTGAGATTAAGCCATAGCAAGCCAGCCGGGCCTACAACCAGGCCAATGCCACCCAACGTGCCCAGCATGACCGGAACGCTGAAGAACGGGTAGGGTGCTTCTATGCCGGCAAAGTAGTGATAGCCTGTTGCCACCACGGTGGCGGCAAAGCAGAGCAGAAAACCGTAGAAGGTGAAGTGGTGGAAACGGCGACGCATCAGGGTGAAAGCATCATCCGCTTCGTTACAACCTTTGCCATGGCCTCCATCGAGATACTTCAGCGTCAGCGCATTGTGTGAGGCTTCAGCAATCTCGGCGGAACGCGGCATGCCCGGAGAAATCTCGCGCCAGAAGCGGATCACGCCTGCCATCAGCAAACCGATCGCCAGAACAAAGACCGAACCAAACATCCAGGCCAGCAGGTTATGCGGGAAAATTTGATAGAAATCCCCGGCCAGCGGTGGATGTAATAGTGAACCTTTCAAACCTGTAGCGAGGAGTAAAAACAGGATCAGACCGAATACCAGCGCCAGCGTCACGGTTACGCCTGCGCGACGATATAGCGCTCCAAAAGCGGCGGGTTGCGCGTAGTGCTGATAGGTTTCAAGCCGGACTTCCGCCATCGCCTTCGGCACGTTGATGGCAAACTCATGAGGCGGGGCATACTGACAGGCGTGCAGGCAAGCGCCGCAGTTATGGCACAAGTTTGCCAGATAATTGATATCCGCTTTACCGAATTCCAGACGCTGAGTCATGGCCGGGAACACGGCGCAAAAGCCTTCGCAATAGCGGCAGGCGTTACACACCTGCATCACGCGTTCAACTTCCGCTTCCGGTTCGGTGATAATTTGCGCTTCGATGATCAGTTTCTCAAGCTGCTTCATGACGTGTCTCCTTACGTGCAGCCAGCGCGGCTTCTTTTCCGGCAATGCGGCCAAAGGTCGTGCCGATCGACATCCCCACGCCTGCGGTGTAACCCTTGCCCAGCACGTTGCCCGCCATCATCTCTCCGGCGACGAACAGGTTACGGCTTGGAAGCCCTGCAAAATGTACAGCGGCGCGTTCGTTCACTTTTAACCCAAGATAAGTGAAGGTGATTCCTGGCCGCAGGGCGTAGCCGTAGTAAGGCGGTTGATCCAGCGGTCGCGCCCAATGCGTTTTCGCGGGTAGCAAATCTTTAGTGGCGCAGTTATCCAGAACGGTATGGTCGAACTGACCTGGCTGGCAGGCGTTGTTGTACTCTGTCACGGTGTGGGTAAAGCGTTCGGCATCCAGTCCTAACTGAAAGGCCAGTTCAGCCAGCGTATTGGCCTGCGTGCCAGGAAAGACCGGAGGCATGAAGTGTCCGATAGCTTTACTGTCGATGATGGAGTAGCCAATCTGTCCTGGTTGTTGAGCGACCAGACGTCCCCAGATGGCGTAGCGTTTGGGCCAGAAATCTTCACCTTCATCATAAAAACGCTCAGCGTCCCGGTTCACCACAATACCGAGCGAAACGCAGTCCACGCGGGTGCAAATCCCGCCGTCATATAATGGCGCTCTGGCATCAATTGCCACACAGTGTGACTGGGAGGGATCGCCGATAATGTCTGCGCCAGCATCCATCATAAATTTGAGCAGTACGCCCTGATTAAAACGCGTGCCGCGAATCAGAAAGTTATCCGCAGGCCACTCGCCGCGGGCATTTTCCCCCCAGGCTTCGCGCAACCACTCCCGGTTAGATTCGAATCCGCCAGCGGCAAGCACGCAGGATTTCGCTGTGATACGCTCTTTGCCTGCCAGCGCCGCCACGAACTCGCCGTTGTGCAGTTCAAGCGCCTGCACCGGTGTGTTATAGCGGATTTGCACGCCCAGCTTTTCTGCGCTGCGATAATAGGCATTCACGAGAGCTTTACCGCCCCCCATAAAAAAAGCGTTGGTTCGCGCCACGTGTAGAGCGCCAGATAGTGGGGGCTGAAAATTGACGCCGTGCTGGCGCATCCAGTCGCGACACTGTGATGAGGTACGGATCACCAGACGCGCCAGGGCTTCGTTGGTATTTCCTTCAGTTACGCGCTGCAGGTCTTGCCAGAACTCCTCTTCCGGATAGCTTTCCACCAGCACATCCTGCGGCGCATCATGCATACAGCGCAGATTACGCGTGTGTTGGGAATTTCCCCCGCGCCATTCCCGGGGAGCCGCTTCGAGCAGAAGTACCGAAGCTCCTTGCTCCCGGGCGGACAAGGCAGCGCATAACGCGGCATTGCCACCACCAATCACCAGAACATCAACCATCGTATACTCCATCACCATTTAACCATTTGTTAAATTTGTAATTGAAATGTATACGCGCAGCTTGTGCGGGCGCTATGACGTAGTGCTAAACGGTACTTTAGTTATTGTAAAGGATGGCGCCAGGCCAGCTTCCTGCTTCCACCAGTTGATGCATCACTTTCGTCAGCACTACGCGGGCCGCGAGGCCTGCCGGGGTGAGTTCATCGTCTGAGAGACTCACCAGAAAGTTGGGGCGGCTAAGTATTGGATTGTGGACGCCGATCACTCTTAGCGTCTCTTTATCGAGATGGGAAATTGCCGCACCGGGCTGGAGAGTGGCACCAATGCCACTGCGCACGGCACGCATGAGTAGCGCCAGACCATCAATTTCCGTGGCGATCTCAATGTTCAGCGCGTGTTCCTGACAAATCGCTTCCAGCCTGCCGCGCAGACCGTGGCCCGGGCTTGGCATTATCAATGGGATACTTGCCAGCTGGGCTGGAGCAATATTGTCATCGGCAATATCAGCCAGTAAGGCATGAGTCCCAATCAAAAACAGCCGCTCTTCGAGAATCGGTATGGCGCTCCAGCGCAGGATCTTTTCTTTCTGAAACACGACAGCCAGATCAATCTGGCGGGTATTAATCATCCGCTCCAGATTGCCAGAGAGGCTTTCCACCACATGCAGACGGACATCACTGTAGCTTTCCTGCATGGCGTTGATAAACGGCATTCCGAGAACGGAAGCGGTACTGGGAGCCATGCCGACGCTGACGTGCCCGGAAAGTCGGGACTCGCGTGCGGCTAGGATCGCGTCGTCTGCGTGACGAAGCGCCAGCTGCGCCTGGGAGTAAAAAGCCAGCCCGGCGCTGGTGGGTGTCACGCCTCGTGAGGTGCGTTGCAGCAGGCGAATAGCGAGTTCGTTTTCCAGACGCGACATTTGCTGGCTGAGTGCCGAAACCCCGATATTGAGATCGAGCGCCGCGCTACCCATGCTGCCGGTTTCTACAATGCGCACAAAATAGCGTAGCTGGCGAAGTTCCATTTCGACTCTCCGGAAGGGGCAATTGATTTTTACATTAAAGCAACACAGGAGCGGAGGGAAGGGGAAAAGGGCAGGTAACGCCCATAAAAAAAGCCAACCGGAGGGTTGGCTTTTCAGAAAGCATTACATTATTTGCCGTCGTGGGCGTGCTCATCTTCGCGGCAATCGCCTTCGGCGCAGTGACCGTAAAGATAGAGGCTATGGTTAGTTAAGCGAATGCCATGTTTAGCCGCAATCTCACGCTGGCGCGCTTCGATGGAATCATCGCTGAACTCGACCACTTTGCCGCAGTCAAGGCAGATGAGGTGATCGTGATGATGCTGTTGAGTCAGTTCGAAGACGGATTTACCACCTTCAAAATTATGGCGGGTCACGATACCGGCATCATCAAACTGGTTCAGCACGCGATACACGGTCGCCAGACCAATTTCTTCACCCATATCGATCAGGCGTTTGTATAAGTCTTCCGCACTGACGTGATGGTTATCCGGTTCCTGAAGAACTTCCAGAATTTTTAAACGAGGAAGCGTTACTTTCAGGCCAGCCTTCTTTAATGCGGTATTGTTGTCAGTCATGCGGAATCTGTCCTGTAGCTAAACGATTCACTTCATTAACAGAAGTGACAGAAATTGCACTTGAGATAATGCGTATCATTATAGAACTGCCATGGCTAAATGAAAACTGCAAGTCTCTGGCATATATTGTTAATCAAAACGTGGTATCGCCGACAAACACACTGTGCAACACCCGATTGGCATCCAGCCATTGTACAGGGTCAGACGAAAAAGTTACAAATTTGTAGCAATTATTTTGATTGGTTTTATCTATTGATGCGGCGCAGATGGAAATCTACGCCGCACGAAATCAGGCATTAATGATTTCGTCGAGGTGCAGCTCTTCAGAGATCTGCTTAACCCATTTTTCTACGCGTTCTGCTGTCAGTTCTGGCTGGCGATCTTCATCGATAGCCAGACCGACAAAGTGGTCGTCGTCAGCCAGGCCTTTAGACGCTTCAAAGTGATAACCCGCAGTCGGCCAGTGACCAACGATGGTTGCACCGCGCGGTTCGATGATGTCGCGAATTGTGCCTAACGCATCGCAGAAATACTCTGCGTAATCTTCCTGGTCGCCACAGCCGAACAATGCAACCAGTTTGCCGTTAAAATCAATGTCTTCGAGGGTAGGGAAGAAGTCATCCCAGTCACACTGCGCTTCACCGTAGTACCAGGTTGGGATGCCGAGCAGCAGAATGTCATAACCTTCGAGGTCTTCTTTGCTACTTTTTGCAATGTCATGAACATCGGCAACGTCTTTACCAAGCTGTTTTTGAATCATTTTTGCGATGTTTTCGGTATTACCGGTGTCGCTGCCGAAAAAGATGCCAGTGATTGCCATGAGTTAAATAACCTCTTGAAACTTATTGAAATGGTGGTGGCGCATTGCCCACGGATAAGGGCAATCATAGCAGAACAGTCAGGCATGCGGAAACAGCAAACACGCAGGACTGCACTCTGTGCTACACGATTTATGATTTAGAGCAGAAATTCAGACTATGCCTGACCGCGCAATGTGCTGAGTTGGGTCATCAGCATCTCTTCGATGAGTTCACTGCGACTCATGTTGCGCGCCTCAGCCAGCTCGTTCAGAGCGTCAACGGCATCAGCGTTCAGTTTCAGTTCGACACGCTTAAGCCCGCGAACTTTATCGCGTTTAAGCTGATTACGTTTATTAATACGTAACTGTTCATCACGCGAGAGCGGATTAGTTTTGGGTCGTCCCGGGCGACGCTCCTGCGCGAACAGATCTAATGTCGTACGGTCCGTTTGTTCTTTGGCCATGATCTTGGTGACTTCGGGGAAACAATCAGCCAGGCGTCTGCCCGGATGGATAGCGCGCCATAATACATCAGCAGGGGTGACACGCCAACGCCCACGCGCGTAATCGCGCGCAGACGCTGAGTTTTTAATCAGTTAGCGTGTTCGTTCAGATAACGACGGATGGCGCGCAGCACCGCCTCCGGTTTTTCCGCATGCACCCAATGACCGGCTCCAGCAATAACATGCGCCCGAGCCTGCGGAAATTGCGCCAGCAGCTGTTCGCGATACGCTTCGGTAACATACGGTGAGTTGCCGCCAGGGATAAACAGCGCCGGGTGCTCCCACGCAGGAATGGTTTCCCAACCGACGATATGAGGATACTGATCCCACAGCACGGGAACGTTAAAACGCCATTCGCCGTCGACGAAAGATTTCAGCAGAAACTGGATTACGCCTTCCTCATGCAGATGCTGACGCATGACGCTGGCCGCCTGCTGACGCGAAGTGGCCTGGGCATCGGTTACGGCATTAATAGCGGTAAAGATCGCATCGTGACGGCGAACATGATAGTCGACCGGAGCAATATCAATGGCCACCAGTCGATCGATACGATCAGGAGCCAGCGCGGTTAACGCCATGACGGCTTTCCCCCCCATCGAGTGACCAATAAAGGTCGCCTTTTCTATTTGCTGAGCGTCCAGCGTATCCAGCAAATCTTGCGCCATGGCCGGATAATTCATCTCAGGGGAACGAGGGGAGAGGCCATGATTTCGCATATCGACCTGGATGATATCGTGATCGACCACCAGATCGCGCGCCAGGATCCCCAGGTTATCCAGACTGCCAAACAGGCCGTGAACCAGGACGATGGGAGAATTATTGTGCAGGTTTTGCGCAGATTGCGCTCGGATATTCAATTTCATGGCAAAGTTCTTTTTTTCACACTCACGGGTTAGGGTATCATGTTGACCATTCTGCCACATGGCTGCAACAACTACGGTTACTCTGAGTTTTGCTGGCCACCAGGCTTGACGCTATCCGCTGTTGGGATTTGCCTTTACACTACGTGTGTTTACCCCGACAACTTGTATTCAGCTAAACACTGCACTGGATTAAGATGAAAACGATTGAAGTTGATGATGAACTCTATAGCTATATTGCCAGCCACACCAAGCATATTGGCGAGAGCGCATCCGACATTTTACGGCGTATGTTGAAATTTTCCGCCGCATCACAGCCTGTCACTCCGATAGTCAAAGAAGTCCGCGCTGTGCAACCTGTCGTGGAAGCTAAGCCGGTTAACCCCGTAAAAGATAAAGTGCGCGCGATGCGTGAACTGCTGCTGTCCGACGAATACGCGGAACAGAAGAAAGCAGTAAATCGCTTTATGCTGGTGCTGTCTACACTCTATTCACTGGATCAAAACGCGTTCGCCGAAGCAACGGAATCGTTGCATGGCCGTACGCGCGTTTATTTTGCAGCAGATGAACAGACGCTGCTGAAAAATGGTAATCAAACCAAACCGAAACACGTGCCAGGCACGCCGTACTGGGTGATCACCAACACCAATACCGGCCGTAAATGCAGCATGGTTGAACACATCATGCAGTCAATGCAATTCCCCGCGGAATTGATTGAAAAGGTTTGCGGAACAATTTAATCCTTGCATTAGAAGGACCAGGCAATGGCAATCCACAACCGTGCAGGTCAACCTGCGCAACAGAGTGATTTGATTAACGTCGCCCAACTGACGGCACAGTATTATGTACTGAAACCAACAGCAGGGAACGCTGAGCACGCCGTTAAGTTCGGTACGTCCGGACATCGCGGCAGTGCAGGTCGTCATAGTTTTAACGAGCCGCATATTCTGGCTATCGCTCAGGCGATTGCTGAAGAACGTGCGAAAAACGGGATTACTGGCCCGTGCTATGTGGGCAAGGATACCCACGCGCTGTCTGAACCGGCTTTTATCTCTGTACTGGAAGTGCTGGCGGCGAACGGCGTTGACGTCATCGTGCAGGAAAGTAATGGTTTTACGCCGACCCCTGCTGTGTCGAATGCTATCCTGGTCCACAACAAAAAAGGCGGCCCGCTGGCTGACGGCATTGTGATCACGCCGTCCCACAATCCGCCGGAAGATGGCGGCATTAAATATAACCCGCCAAACGGTGGTCCGGCAGATACCAACGTCACCAAAGTGGTGGAAGACAGAGCCAACGCGCTGCTGGCTGACGGTTTGCAAGGCGTGAAGCGCATGTCGCTGGACGCTGCGCTGGCATCTGGCCATGTAACAGAGCAGGATCTGGTTCAGCCGTTTGTTGAAGGACTGGCTGACATCGTCGACATGGCGGCGATCCAAAAAGCGGGTCTGACGCTGGGTGTCGATCCGCTGGGCGGTTCCGGTATCGAATACTGGAAGCGTATTGCTAAGCACTACAACCTGAACCTGACTATCGTTAATGATCACGTTGATCAGACTTTCCGTTTCATGCATCTCGACAAAGATGGCGCAATCCGCATGGACTGCTCCTCCGAGTGCGCGATGGCAGGCCTGCTGGCGCTGCGCGACAAGTTCGATCTGGCCTTTGCCAACGACCCAGACTACGACCGTCACGGTATTGTCACCCCGGCGGGGCTGATGAATCCGAACCACTATCTGGCGGTGGCGATCAACTACCTGTTCCAGCATCGCCCGCAGTGGGGCAAAGATGTTGCCGTTGGTAAGACGCTGGTGTCCTCGGCGATGATTGACCGCGTGGTGAATGATTTAGGGCGTAAACTGGTCGAAGTGCCGGTTGGCTTTAAATGGTTTGTTGACGGTCTGTTCGACGGCAGCTTTGGCTTTGGTGGTGAAGAGAGCGCGGGGGCATCTTTCCTGCGTTTCGACGGTACACCGTGGTCGACCGACAAAGACGGCATCATCATGTGCTTGTTGGCGGCAGAAATTACCGCAGTGACCGGTAAGAATCCGCAGGAGCACTACAACGAACTGGCTGCCCGCTTTGGTGCGCCGAGCTACAACCGCCTGCAGGCAAGTGCGACCTCCGCACAGAAAGCGGCGCTGTCTAAACTGTCTCCGGAAATGGTGAGTGCCAGCACGCTGGCGGGCGACCCGATCACCGCACGTCTGACGGCGGCACCGGGCAACGGTGCTTCTATCGGCGGTCTGAAAGTGATGACTGACAACGGCTGGTTTGCCGCTCGTCCGTCCGGCACCGAAGACGCTTATAAAATCTATTGCGAGAGCTTCCTCGGTGAAGAACACCGCAAGCAGATCGAAAAAGAAGCGGTTGAAATCGTCAGCGAAGTGCTGAAAAACGCGTAAACCGTAGGCCGGATAAGACGCTAGCGTCGCTATCCGGCATGAATTAAAAAGCCGGATAGCTTTGTGCTGATCCGGCTTTTTTTATTCGGCTTAGATTCACGGCATAAACCGATAACCAATCCCGGTTTCGGTCAGAAAATGACGCGGACGCGCCGGGTCCAGTTCCAGCTTCTGGCGTAGGTGTCCCATGTAAATTCGCAGATAGTGACTGTGTTCGACGGCGTTCGGTCCCCAAACCTGATTTAACAGCTGGCGTTGCGTTAGTACCTTTCCGGCATTATTCAGCAGTACCGCTAACAGGCGAAACTCAATCGGCGTCAGATGAATCTCTTCATCACCACGATGTACGAGCCGGGCGGCGATATCTACTTTTACGTTGGAAAAATGCACCACTGGCTCGGGAGACGCGCCGCTGTTGTGGCGGCGCAATGCCACACGTAATCGCGCCTGTAGCTCGCCAATACCAAAGGGTTTACTGAGATAGTCATCGGCGCCGGCATCCAGAGCGGCGATTTTATCGCTTTCTTCGCTGCGGGCTGAGAGCACAATTACCGGTATCGCGCTCCATTGTCGCAGGTCACGAATAAAATCAATGCCGTCACCGTCCGGCAGACCGAGATCGAGAATGATGAGATCGGGTTTTCGCGTGGCGGCTTCCAGCAGACCACGTTGCAGCGTTTCTGCTTCATATACACGCAGACCATCGGCTTCCAGCGCGGTACGCAGAAAGCGACGGATAGCCTGTTCATCTTCAACAATCAGTACGTTCGTCACATATCCTCATGAAAATCTTCAAGTTCAGGGGGGATTTCCTGGGGCAGTGTAACACGGAAACATGCTCCTCCCTGTGCGCGATTGTGGACGGAAATCGTACCGCCGTGCACGTCCACAATGGCCTGACAGATTGCCAGCCCCAGCCCAACGCCCGGTACCGATGACTCTTTGTTTCCCCGGGAAAACTTGTCAAAAACTCGCTGCTCCATACCCGATGGAATGCCGGGGCCATTATCCCAGACGTCCAGTTGCAGGTGCTCGCCATTGACGCTGGCATCAATACCGATTTGCGCCGCTGGACCTGCGTATTTAACGGCATTTTCTAGCAGATTAATCAGCACCCGTTCAAAGAGTGGGCCATCGACGTGGATCAGCGTCAACGGTGCTGGTAGCGACAAATTAATAGGAGCAGAGAGTCCTGGCTCCAGCATCTGCAGGGCGCTGCCGACCACCTCTTCCAGTGTTAACCACTCCTTCTTAAGATTAAAGCCGCCGGACTGAATTCGCGCCATATCCAGCAGGTTATTAACCAGTCGGGTCGTATTAAGGACGTGCTGGCGAATCTCACTGGCCTGGCGCGCGTGCGGCGATCCTTCGCTTGCCAGATCCAACGTTAAGATCTCTGCCTGACCAAACAGCACCGTTAGCGGCGTACGTAAATCGTGGGAAAGGGCGGCGAGCAGCGCGTTGCGAATGCTTTCGCGCTCGCTGGCAAACCGGGCCTGCTCTTCGCTGGCGGTTAGCGTCAGACGCTCCAGCGCACTGGCGACCAGTAAAGTGAAAGTTTCCAGCAGGCGTTGCTGTTCGGGGATCATCAGCTGGCGTAAATTTCCCGGTTCCACAACCAGCAGCCCATGCGTTTTGTCGGCACTTTTTAACGGTAAAATTTGATACGGCACTCCTGGCAACGTGTCAGTACCTGCGCCAGCCGGTTGCCCTTTATCAAAGCTCCATTGGGCAATGGCATCATCCCACGGTGTCATGCCTTGTTGATGGGTGAGAGGGGCCAGCTTACCGTTCTCACCGGGCAGTAAAACCTGGCTGCGGGCCTGGAACGTTGAGGCAATAAACTGTTCGCTGGTGGCAGCGATATCTTGCTGACTCCGTCCGACGGCCAGCGCTTTCGACATCTCATACAAATGGCGCGTACGTTGTTCGCGATAACGGGCTACCCGCGCCTGATAACGCACTCCGGCGGTAAGATTACCGATTACCAGCCCTACCGTTAGCATCACGGCGAAGGTGAGCAGGTACTGGACGTCGGAAACGGCCAGCGTGCCGCGTGGAGCAATAAAGAAGAGATCGAAGCTGGCGACGTTAATAAAAGTTGCCAGCACCGACGGCCAGCGTCCGTAAAAGAGGGCGATAACCACCACGCCTAATAAATAGATCATCACCAGGTTGGCGGCGTCAAAGGCCATCAACCACTGCATGGCAATCAACGTAATGATGGCGCACAGCGCGACGGCAACCACACAACCCTGAATTTGTACCCGCCATTTATCCTTAAAGGTGCGGTTATCTGCAGTTTGTAGCACAGGGCGCGAAGGTGGCTCATCGAGCGCAACGATCATCAGGTCGAGATCCGGTGCGCGATGGGCCAGTCTGTCAGCAAAAGAATCACTGCGCCACCAGCGTCGTGTAGCCGGACGTCCGAGGACAATTTTTCCCAGATTATGCTCACGGGCGTAGCGGATTACAGCCTTGTCTTCAGCGGGATCGGAAAGGGTGGCGGTTTCTGCACCCAGCTCCTGGGCTAACCGCAGAGCGCTTAAAATTGCGCGGCGCTGTTTTTCGGGCAGCCGGTGCAGCGCTGGCGTTTCGACATACACTGCATGCCAGACGCTGCCGAGGCGCGCTGCCAGACGCGCGGCAGCACGCACCAGCTTTTCGCTGCCGGTATTGTGTCCAATGCACAGTAAAATGGCGTCACGGGTATGCCAGACTTTTTCTTCCCCCGGACGCCCTCGCCAGGCACGCATCTGATCGTCAACCCGATCGGCCGTGCGGCGCAGGGCCAGCTCACGTAGCGCGATCAAGTTCCCTTTGCGAAAGAAATGCTCGATGGCTCTTTCCGCCTGACCGGCGATATAGACCTTGCCTTCGTTCAGTCGTTGGCGCAAATCGTCGGGGGGAAGATCGACCAGAACCACATCGTCGGCGGCATCGAAAAAAGGATCGGGGACGGTTTCGCGAACCTGAATGCCGGTGACGCCGCTGACCACATCATTGAGGCTTTCCAGATGCTGCACGTTGACGGTAGTAAAAACGTCAATACCGGCTTCGAGCAGCTCTTCAATGTCTTGCCAACGCTTAGGGTGGCGTGAGCCAGGCGCATTACTGTGCGCCAGTTCATCCATCAAAATGAGCGCCGGACGGCGGGCCAGCGCCGCGTCGAGATCGAACTCGCTAATATGACGACCATGGCGCGCCTGTCTCTTTAGCGGCAGGATGCTGAGACCGTCCAGCAACGCGGCGGTCTCTTTGCGTCCGTGGGTTTCCACCACCCCAATCAGCACATCTAACCCCTGCGCCCGCAACCGTTGGGCCTCTGCCAGCATGGCCCAGGTTTTACCGACGCCTGCACACGCGCCGAAGAAAATTTTCAGTTTTCCGCGGTGCGGGGCAGCGGTCTGCTCCAGCAGGCGATCGGGGTCGGGGCGTAAGGGTTCGTTATGCATGTCCTTTTTCTCAGTGCTTATCCAGCGCTAAATTAAGTTCTACCAGGTTCACCACCGGCTGGCCGATAAAACTGACCAACGGCTTTTGCGTGTATTGTGCAACCAGGCGCGTGACCTCTTCAACGCTGAGGTTGCGAGCCTGCGCCACGCGGGGGATTTGCCAGGCCACCGCGGCTGGCGTCAGATTGTTATCCAACCCGCTGGCAGAAGCCGTTACCAGCTCTACCGGAACGATAGGATTTGCCTGCGGGTTAGCAGCACGCAGTGCGGTTATCCGGCTTTGCAGCTGTTTATCCAGTTCCGGATTGCTGGCTGCCAGGTTACTGCCGCCTGAAGCCATTGGATTATAGGGCATTTCTGCTGTAGCTGACGGACGTCCCTGAAAATAACCGGCCGCGGTAAAATGTTGCCCAATGAGCGCAGAGCCGCGAACGACTTGATCTTCGCGTAGAAGCGAGCCGTTAGCCTGGTGGGGAAACCACCACTGCCCCAACGCGGTGGTCAACAACGGGTAAGCTCCGCCGGTGATAAGCATCAGGAAAATCAATGTTGATAATGCAGGACGTAATCCACTCATCTGAAACCTCACACCAGACCCAGTAGGGTCAGCAGTAAATCAATTGCTTTGATACCGATAAACGGCACAACCAGACCACCCAGACCATAGATCCACAAATTACGGCGCAGCATTGCGGATGCGGATAACGGTTTGTAGCCCACGCCTTTAAGCGCCAGCGGGATCAGTAAGACGATAACCAGCGCATTAAAGATAACCGCGCTGAGGATCGCCGAGTCCGGCGAATGCAAGCCCATCACGTTAAGCGCATTGAGCTGCGGGTAGGTGGCGGCGAACGCGGCCGGGATAATGGCGAAATACTTCGCCACGTCGTTGGCGATACTGAAGGTGGTCAGCGAACCACGCGTCATCAGCATCTGTTTACCAATGTGCACCACTTCAATCAGCTTGGTGGGGTTAGAGTCGAGATCCACCATGTTGCCTGCTTCTTTCGCCGCTTGGGTCCCGGAGTTCATGGCGACCGCCACGTCGGCTTGCGCCAGCGCCGGGGCGTCATTGGTTCCATCGCCGGTCATCGCCACCAGACGACCTTCCGCCTGATACTGACGAATCAGCGCCAGCTTGGCTTCCGGCGTGGCTTCAGCTAAGAAGTCATCTACCCCGGCTTCTGCCGCAATCGCGGCGGCGGTCAGGCGGTTATCGCCGGTGATCATCACCGTTTTGATGCCCATTTTGCGTAGTTGGGCAAAACGTTCTTTGATTCCGCCTTTTACGATATCTTTCAGGGCAATCACGCCCAGCACGTGGGAGCCTTCGGCAACCAGCAGCGGCGTAGCGCCAAGGCGTGCGACGTTTTCGACCTTCTGCTCCACGTCGGCAGGGAAGTGGCCGCCGTTGGCTTCGACGTGACGACGAATAGCATCGACCGACCCTTTGCGGATCATGCGGTTGTCGATGTTGATCCCGCTCATTCGGCTTTGGGCGGTAAACGGTACAAAGGTGGCGTGCAGCGATTGCACGTCGCGAATACGCAGATTAAAGCGCTGTTTTGCCAGAATCACGATACTGCGGCCTTCAGGGGTTTCATCGGCCAGTGATGAAAGCTGCGCGGCGTCGGCCAGCGTCTTTTCATCCACCCCTTGGGCGGGCAAAAAATCTGAAGCCTGGCGGTTGCCCAGCGTAATGGTGCCGGTTTTGTCCAGCAGCAGTACGTCCACGTCACCCGCCGCTTCCACTGCACGTCCGCTGGTGGCGATGACGTTCGCGCCCAACATGCGGCTCATCCCGGCGACGCCAATAGCAGAGAGCAACCCACCGATGGTGGTGGGGATCAGACACACCAGCAGGGCAACCAGTACCGTGACGCTAACCGCGCTACCACCCCAGGCGGAAAACGGCCACAGCGTGGCGGTCGCCAGCAGAAAAACGATGGTCAGGGCTATCAACAGGATCGTCAGGGCGATTTCATTCGGCGTTTTACGCCGCTGCGCGCCTTCAACCATGGCGATCATCCGGTCGAGGAACGTTTCACCAGGGTTTACGCTACATTCGATCACCAGCCAGTCGGAGAGGATGCGGGTCCCGCCGGTGACGGAGGCGAAATCACCACCGGATTCACGAATGACCGGCGCGGATTCACCGGTAATGGCGCTTTCATCCACCGATGCGCCACCTTCGATGACCTCGCCGTCACACGGGATAATATCGCCCGCTTCTACTAACACGATATCTCCTTTGCGCAAATCCTCCGCCGGAACGTGATCCATGGCGGCACCGTATTTCGGTTCGCGGAGTTTGCGAGCAAAAGCGGTTTTTTTAACTCCTTTCAGACTGTTAGCCTGAGCCTTACTGCGTCCTTCCGCCAGCGCTTCGGCAAAGTTGGCGAACAGAACGGTAATCCACAGCCACAGACTTATCGCGCCGGTAAACCACGGATTGCCTTGCATATGGCCTGTGGCCATTGCCAGCGTTAACAGGGTTGTCAGCAGACTGCCCAGCCAGACGATAAACATCACCGGATTGCGCCACTGGGTATGTGGGCTTAATTTTTTCACGGCGTCCATCAGCGCCTGTGCGACCAGAGAGGGTTCGAACAGCGCCAGTTGCTTGCGACTCATAGTCATGTGCTCCGCATCACTCAGTGTAATGACAGGTATTCTGCGACCGGGCCAAGTGCCAGGGCAGGAACAAAGGTGAGGGCGCCAACCAGTAACACCGTACCGATTAACAACCCGACAAACAGTGCACCGTGAGTAGGCAGCGTGCCAGGGCTTGCTGGCTGGATCTTTTTACTGACCAGCGATCCGGCAATTGCCATCACGGGAATGATCACGCCGAAACGGCCGAAGAACATGCACAGGGCCAGCAGACAGTTCCAGAACGGGCTGTTGGCGCTTAATCCGGCGAAGGCGCTACCGTTGTTGTTCGCGGCAGACGATACGGCGTACAACACTTCGCTAAAGCCATGTGGACCAGGATTGAGCATGGCGCTGCGCCCGGCATCGCTCATCATCGCTATCGCCGTACCGAGCAGTACCAGCGCAGGGGTGACCAGAATCGCCAGTGCAGTCATTTTCATTTCACGCACGTCTATTTTCTTACCCAGATATTCCGGCGTGCGACCAATCATCAGGCCCGCGATAAACACCGCCAACAACACGAACAGCAGCATGCCGTACAGGCCCGAACCGACACCACCGAAGACCACTTCGCCAATCTGCATTAGCCACATCGGCACCATCCCACCCAGCGCGGTGAAGGAGTCATGCATCGCATCGACAGCGCCGCAAGATGCCGCTGTCGTCACGACGGAAAAAAGACTCGTAGCCAGCACGCCAAAGCGGCTTTCTTTGCCTTCCATGTTGATATTACTGTCTGTACCGAATGCCATCAGGTGCGGGTTGCCTTGAACTTCGGCCCACATCACCACGGCTACGCAGACCACAAATATCAGCGACATGGCCCACAGCAGGGTCCGCCCCTGGCGACGATCGCCAACCACATCACCAAAGGCAAAACACAGCGCGGTAGGAATTAAGAAAATGGCCAACATCTGTACCAGATTGGTCAACGCGGTAGGGTTTTCAAACGGATGTGATGAGTTAGCGTTAAAGAACCCGCCCCCGTTAGTGCCAAGCATCTTAATCGCTTCCTGTGAGGCGACGGGCCCCATCGGCAGCAGCTGTTTCACCCCTTCAAGGGTAGTAATGGGCTGATAGGGCAACACGTTTTGCAGCACACCTTGCTGAATGAAGAACAACGCAATGAGCAATGCAATGGGGAGCAGGATCCACAGCGTAATGCGAACCAGATCGACCCAGGCGTTGCCCAGCGTGTTCATACTCTGGCGAGTAAAGGCACGAGCCAGGGCAAAAATCACCGCAATCCCGGTTGCCGCTGACAGGAAGTTCTGCACGGTCAGCCCGACCATCTGGCTGAAGTAGCTTAAGGTGGTTTCGCCAGCATAGGATTGCCAGTTGGTGTTGGTGACAAAACTTACCGCCGTGTTGAGCGCTAAATCCCACGAAAGCCCAGGTAGCTGTTGCGGATTTAGCGGCAGCAGGTTTTGCGCCATCAGCATTGAAAACAGGACCAGCAACCCCAGCACATTGAGCGCGAGGATCGCCAACAGATACTGCCGCCAGTTCATCTCCTGCTGCGAGATGCCCAGACCGCGCCAGAGCAGATGTTCCACGCCAGCCAGGCCCGGCAGGGACGTATTATTGATCAGCCGAGCCAAGCCAAAACCCAGCGGTCTGGCGATGATAAACAGTACCAGCAAGAAACTGGCAATGAGTAAAAATCCTTGGGCCGCCATCAGAACGCCTCCGCATTAATCAGGGCATACACCAGATAACCTAATAATAAAAAGACCAGCACAATGCCGGTTATCACGCCTGCACTCACGGTGCACCTCCAGTGGCATAAATGTGATAACCAGAGCGTAGATTTTTGCTTGCAAAGATTTCGCAAAAATCAGTGGGAGGGGTGTAAAAAAAGTATAAAAATGGCAAAGACCATTATTTAACTAATGATTAGTATTAATTTAACTTTTATGTAACTTAATTACGGTTTTTAGCTAAACGGAGCATCAATAGATAAAAATAAGTGGTCGGATGAGTAGCAAAATTACACACAAGGCGGTATTATTTTCATCAGTTAACCAAGTTTATTTTTCCGGTGCGATTCACCGAACAGATATATGGGAGAGGATTATGGACTTTTATAAAGAATATCCAGCACACATTGTTTTCTTGCGCCGTACCTTTGCCGTTGTGGCGGGCGTGCTGGCGCTGCCGGTCATGTTGTTCTGGAAAGACCGCGCCCGTTTTTACAGCTATCTGCACCGCGTCTGGTCCAAAACCAGTGATAAACCGGTGTGGATGGAGCAGGCTGAAAAAGCCACCTGCGACTTCTATTAAGTTGTCGTTATTGTTCAAGAAAACCGCTAACAGCAATGTGGCGGTTTTTTTATACGCCGACGTCTACACTTATCTGAGTAACGGATAAGGAGTGGCGATGAGCACGAGAATTCCTGTTGGTATCCGCACCTGTCTGACCACAGAAGCGAGTGAGGCACCTCAGTTCGACGAAAATACATTAATACGTGTTTACGCTTTGCATGAATTGCACCGCCTGCGTCAGCGAAAATTAACGCGGGGCGCATTAATTGACTATCATACTCGCTACAAACTGGTACTACTGGCGCATTCCCAGCCAGAGTATCGGGAGCTTGGCCCCTTCGTTGCCGCAATCCATGAATGGCAAGATCTCGATGCTTTTTTTACCGAGTATCGCCTACGATTGACCCATCTGTTATTAAATCCTGCTACCCGGCGTAACCATACCAATGTATTGATGCACGTGCAGGGCTATTTCCGTAATCAGCTCGATCTGCGTCAACGTCAGGAATTGACCTCGATAATCGATAACTATCGACGCGAGGCGCAGCCGCTACTTGCACCCTTAATGCTCCTCAAACACTATATGGCTGAGCACCCGAACACCTGGTTGTCCGGGCAACGTTATTTTGAACTCTGGCCTGCGATTTGGCGTTTACAGGGCAATGATTAATTTTTATCAGGGAGTGTTATGACCACGCATCTGGTCTGGTTTCGGCGTGATTTGCGTCTGCACGACAATCTCGCGCTGGCGGCGGCTTGTCGGGATCGTTCTGCACATGTACTCGCGCTCTATATTTCCACGCCTGAACAGTGGAAGGCGCATGATATGGCCCCACGTCAGGCGGCATTGGTTAACGCGCAGCTGAACGCGTTGCAAACGGCGCTGGCAGAAAAGGGCATCCCGCTTCTGTTTCATGAAGTTGCTGATTTTGCGACCAGTGTGGAAACCGTCAAAAACGTCTGCGTACAGCATGGCGTCAGTCGAATATTTTATAACTATCAATATGAAATAAACGAACGCCAGCGTGATGTTGCCGTCGAAAAGTTATTACCTCAGGTGGTGTGCGAAGGGTTTGACGACAGCGTGATTCTGCCTCCGGGGGCGGTCATGACCGGTAATCACGAGATGTATAAAGTCTTTACGCCGTTTAAAAATGCCTGGCTGAAGCGGATAAAAGACGGGATCCCAGAATGTGTCAGTGCGCCGAAGGTGAGAGAAAGCGGTGCTCTTGACTCTCCATTAACATCCATCTCGCTGAGCTACCCGCAGCAGGATTTTGATACGCAGCAATTTCCGGCAGAAGAAAAATTGGCCATCGTGCAGTTACGCCATTTTTGCCAGCAGGCCGCCGGAGAATATGAACAACTGCGTGACTTTCCGGCGATTGACGGAACCAGTCGATTATCCGCAAGCCTGGCGACAGGAGGACTATCACCGCGCCAGTGCCTGAATCGACTGCTCGTGGAGCAGCCGCAGGCGCTTGAGGATGGGGCAGGTAGCGTTTGGTTGAATGAGCTTATCTGGCGTGAATTTTATCGTCATCTAATGACTTACCATCCGTCGCTGTGTCGGTATCAACCTTTTATTCGCTGGACCGATCGCGTGCAATGGCAGAATAATCCGACGCATTTGCAGGCCTGGAAAACAGGGAATACGGGCTACCCCATTGTGGATGCGGCCATGCGTCAGCTTAACGCAACGGGCTGGATGCATAATCGTTTACGCATGATTACCGCCAGTTTTTTAGTGAAAGACCTGCTGATCGACTGGCGTAAAGGCGAACAGTATTTTATGTCGCAACTGATCGATGGCGACCTGGCGGCCAATAACGGCGGCTGGCAATGGGCAGCCTCAACCGGAACCGACGCCGCACCGTATTTCCGTATCTTTAACCCCACGACGCAGGGCGAAAAATTCGACCGTGACGGTGAGTTTATCCGCCAGTGGGTGCCGGAACTGCGCGACGTGCCGGGTAAAGCCATTCATGAACCGTGGTCGTGGGCTGAAAAAGCGCAGGTGACACTAAGTTATCCTCGCCCGATTGTGGATCATAAACAGGCGAGGCTGGCGACGCTGGCGGCATATGAGGCGGCGCGTAAGGGATAAGCGCGCAGCGGATTTCTGCGTAATACCTTCCAGCAGATCTGCAAAAACATATCCGTCAGCGGGATTTGATGGGGCTGGTAGATCAACTGGCCACGCTGTTACTTACAGGGTGCGCTAATGACACGCAACTACAGGCGATGTTTAATTACATCCTGCAATCCGGCGATGAATCTCGCTTTAATGAATTTATACAAGAGATGGCGCAACGGATCCCCCAACATAAGGAGAAGCTGATGACGATTGCCGAGCGGTTACGCTTAGATGGATTACAGGAAGGGTTGCAGCGAGGCAAACGAGAAGCCGCATTACGTATAGCGCAAACTATGTTGGAGCAGGGAATAGATCGCAACATGGTGCTTCTGGTTACAGGTCTTTCTGAAGAGGAGTTGACTGCCAGCCATGCGTAATTCCTGAAAAAAAGCCCGAATCAGATTACATCATCGGGCCCCTACACTCAGGATTCTACCGCCAGTGAACGGTTTCTGAACTTAAGCGACTGGTACAGCCAAATCATCAGCACCAGCACCACACAGGCCAGCGCGCCCCAGGTAATTTCACTAAAGACATCAATATAGGCATTGATGGAGTAGTTGATAGCGCCCGCAGCATCAAACGAGCCTTGTGAGGTCTGATCGGCGATAACGCCTGCCAGGTAGTTGGCGATGGCACCGGAAAGCAGCATATAAATGCCGGTTAATACGCCGGTAACACCAGGGATCTCAATACGCGTAATTTGTGACATTGCCACCGGATCGATAAACAGTTCGGCAAAGCCCATGACCGCCAACCCAAGTACCATCAGCGGCATCGAAGAGTGGCCGTAAGCAGCGGACCAGCGAGCGCTCAAGGTTAGAATACAGAACCCAGCGCTCATTAAGCCGAGGCCAAGGGCAAATTTACCCCAGATACGTACGGTACGATTGCCACTCACGCTTTCTTTGACTACCCACGCCAGTACGATACCGCACAGCATAACGGCAAAAGCGTTAACCGACTGGAACATCGCGGTAGGGACGGAATACCCCAGAATATCGCGGTTAACGAAGCGGTCGATATACAGGCTGATCGAGCTGCCGCCCTGTTGAGCAAAGGCCCAAAACAACAGGCTGAAGAAGGTCAGCGTGACGATAAGCCCCAGCTCTTTGCGTTGTTTCTGCGTCTGTGCCTGGCGATAAATCTTCGCCAGAACTGCCAGACCAATAATGGTGGCAACAATCAGTGCGTAAACGGACCACTCTTTCCAGAACAGCACGGTAATCAGCAGCGGTGCGGCAACCAACAAAACTAACAGCCAGGCCCAGTTTGGCAGAATAAAGGTTTTAGCACACAGAACGGCCTTGTTGACGCCGGTGGTGTGGGCGAAATGGCGATTACCACATAAGAATATCACCAGCCCTGCCAGCATGCCGATGGCAGCCAGCGCAAAGCCCATCGCCCAACTGTACTCTTCCTGCACGTATCCGCAGGCAATTGGTGCGATGATCGAACCGATGTTACCGGCGGCGTAGAGCAGAGAGAATCCACCATCGCGACGTGGGTCTTCAGGTTGATATAACTCGCCAAGCAGGCAACTGATATTTGATTTAAACAGACCGTAACCGCAGACAATTATCGCCAGCGACAAATAGAGGAACGCCGGGGCCATTTCACTGGCACCCAAAACCAGATGCCCCACCGCCATTAAAAATGCGCCGATCATCACCGCCATTCGATTGCCGAGCACTTTATCGGCCAGGTATCCCCCGAGAATAGGGGTGACATAGACCAGCGAGCAGTAGGCGCTGAACAGTTCATATGCGTGATTATCGTTGTACTTAAGCTGGTTAGTGAGATACAGGATCAGCAGCGCACGCATGCCGTAAAAACTGAAGTATTCCCAGATTTGTAGCGCGACAACGTAGTATATCGCCCGTGGTTGAGATGCTTGTTTATTCATTATTTTCTCGAAGTAAATGCCTCGCGACTGGCTGAACGTGCTGCGCGAGTGTGTTTCCTTAAAGTTGTAACTTTGATACAGATCTGATTATTTTTGCAATATGCTGTCTGATTGCATAAATATACATGAATTAGATCGCGTAGTGGTAAGCAAATCACGTTCAAAGCGGGTGTGATTGTTTCTTTATGTGTCAGTGAAATGGCTATCGACGAACGCAGGCGGGGACGCTATTTTAACCTAAGCTGTGTTGCTGATTGGGCAGGCAGAAATGATGACTACGAGGACGATGATGAAAAACACCGAACTGGAACAACTGATCAACGACAAACTAAACAGCGCCGCCATTAGCGATTATGCGCCGAATGGTTTGCAGGTTGAGGGCAAAGAGACGGTGCATAAAATCGTGACCGGTGTGACTGCAAGCCAGGCATTGCTGGACGAGGCGGTACGCCAGCAAGCGGATGCGGTTATCGTTCACCACGGTTATTTCTGGAAAGGCGAATCTCCGGTTATTCGCGGCATGAAGCGCAATCGTCTGAAAACGCTGTTAGAAAATGATATCAACCTGTATGGCTGGCACTTGCCGCTGGATGCACACCCGGAATTGGGGAATAACGCGCAGTTGGCCGCGCTGTTAGGAATCACCGTGATGGGTGAAATTGAACCGCTGGTGCCATGGGGCGAACTCTCCATGCCGGTTCCGGGGCTGGAGCTGGCATCGTGGATTGAAGCGCGTTTAGGTCGTAAACCGTTATGGTGCGGTGATACCGGGCCGGAGAAAGTTCAGCGCGTTGCCTGGTGTACCGGGGGGGGGCAAAGTTTTATTGATAGCGCAGCCCGATTTGGTGTCGACGCCTTTATTACCGGTGAAGTCTCTGAGCAAACCATTCACTCAGCCCGCGAGCAGGGGCTGCATTTTTATGCTGCCGGTCACCATGCGACCGAACGCGGTGGCATTCGCGCATTAAGCGAATGGCTGAATGAAAATACCGATCTGGACGTAACCTTTATCGATATTCCTAATCCAGCGTAATAAAAGAGGGATGAAAGTGCAGCGAGCGCGTTGTTATCTGTTAGGTGAAACGGCGGTGGTTCTTGAACTGGAGCCCCCCATCACGCTGGCGACTCAGAAACGCATCTGGCGTCTGGCTCAGCGTTTAGTTGACGCCCCGAATGTGCTTGAAGCTATTCCGGGAATGAACAATATCACGGTTACCCTGCGCGACCCGCAAACACTGGCGCTGGATGCGATTGAACGCCTGCAGCGCTGGTGGGAAGAGAGCGAAGCACTGGAGCCGGATTCACGCTTTATTGAAATACCTGTGACCTATGGTGGTGAGTTTGGCCCTGATCTGGCAGAGGTCGCCCGACACAGTGGATTAAGCGACAAGCAGGTCGTAGAACTTCATGCGTCAGTTGACTATGTGGTGTGGTTTATCGGTTTTCAGCCGGGATTTCCCTATCTCGGGAGCTTACCTGAACAGCTGCATACCCCCAGACGTGCGGAACCGCGTTTGCTTGTTCCGGCAGGTTCTGTCGGTATCGGTGGATCTCAAACGGGGATCTACCCGCTTGCCACACCCGGTGGGTGGCAATTGATTGGGCGTACCTCCGTTTCGTTATTTGATCCAAAACGGGAGGAGCCGATTCTGTTACGGGCTGGCGATACCGTGCGTTTTGTCCCGCAGAAGGAGGGGATATGTTAAACATCATCCGCGCTGGCATGTACACCTCAGTACAGGACGGGGGACGCCATAGTTTTCGTCAATCCGGAATTAGTCACTGCGGCGCGCTGGATAAACCGGCGCTGAACGTGGCTAACCTGCTGGTGGGTAATGATGCGAATGCCGCAGCGCTGGAAATCACGCTGGGGCAACTGGTGGTGGAGTTTGAAGCCGATGGCTGGTTTGCCCTGACCGGTGCCGGATGCGAAGCGCATCTGGATCGAACTCCCGTATGGAGCGGATGGCGGTTACCGGTAAAAGCCGGGCAGCGCCTGACGCTAAAACGCCCACTTCATGGCATGCGCAGTTATCTGGCGGTAGCGGGCGGTATTGATGTTCCCGAAGTGATGGGCTCGCGTAGTACCGATCTGAAAGTGGGCATTGGTGGGTTTGAAGGGCGTCTGCTGCGTGATGGCGATCGACTGGCGATTGGCGTATCGACCCAGCAATTCAGCGGGGCACAAGGTGTAAAACAACTGATGTGGGGTAATCTCATTCGCGCACTGCCCGGCCCTGAGTATCAGGAGTTTGATGAGGTATCGCAGGCCTCTTTCTGGCGCTCGCCGTGGCAGCTTAGCCCGCAAAGTAACCGTATGGGGTATCGTCTTCAGGGGCAGCCGCTGACGCGCACGACCGATCGCGAGCTGCTGTCGCATGGTTTGCTCCCCGGCGTGGTGCAGGTTCCGCATAATGGCCAGCCAATCGTGCTGATGAACGATGCTCAGACGACGGGTGGCTATCCGCGCATCGCCTGTATTATCGAGGCAGATATGTATCATCTGGCGCAGATCCCGCTCGGTCAGCCGATTCATTTTGTGCAGTGTTCGCTGGAGGAAGCGCTGAAGGCGCGGTACGACCAGCAGCGTTATCTGGAACAGTTAGCATGGCGACTTAACAATGAAAATTGATCTCAATGCAGACCTCGGTGAGGGATGTGCGAACGATGCAGCGTTGCTGCAATTGGTGTCATCGGCCAACATCGCCTGTGGGTTTCACGCCGGCGATGCGCAAACTATGCTCTCAAGCGTGCGTGATGCGTTAAAAAATGGTGTGGCGGTAGGCGCGCATCCCAGCTTTCCGGATCGGGAAAATTTTGGTCGTAGCGCCATGACTCTGCCTGCACAAACGGTGTATGCACAGACGCTGTATCAAATTGGCGCGCTGGCTGCCATCACGAGGGCAGAAGGTGGCGTGATGCGCCATGTCAAACCGCATGGCATGCTCTATAACCAGGCGGCGAAAGATCCTCAATTGGCCGATGCGATTGCGAAAGCGGTTCATGCCTGCGATCCGTCGCTGGTTCTGGTCGGGCTGGCGGGAAGCGAACTGATTCGCGCTGGAGAACACTATGGCTTGATAACGCGTCAGGAGGTTTTTGCCGATCGGGGTTATCAGGCCGATGGCAGTCTGGTGCCACGTAACCAGCCGGGCGCACTGATTGAGGATGAAGAGCAGGCGCTGGCGCAAACGTTAGAAATGGTGCAATCCGGCAGAGTAAAAAGCCAAAGTGGAACATGGGCAAGCGTGACCGGCCAGACGGTATGCATTCATGGGGATGGCGAGCACGCACTCGCTTTTGCCCGTCGCTTGCGTAGCGCCTTTAATGCATGCAATATTGAAATTGGTGCATAAGATTTACCATACAAAACAACAATATATTACACAACAACATATACGGGAATGAATTATGGGAGAGGTGATATCTCTCTGGCCATTGACGGGGATCGCCGTCATCGTGGTCGGATTTCTTTTACGTTTTAATCCGGTATTGGTGGTTATTATTGCCGGGATCGTCACGGGACTGGCGGCGCATATGCCGATCGCCACCATCCTCGAGAAGCTGGGTGAAGGTTTTCTTAACACCCGCAACCTGCCGTTTATCCTGCTGATCCCGCTGGCGGTTATTGGCCTGCTGGAACGCCACGGACTCAAAGAGCGTGCTCAGGCGTGGATTGCTAAAATCCGCAGTGCCACCAGTGGCCGTCTGCTTATTGTCTATCTGTTCATTCGCGAAGCGACTGCTGCGTTAGGGTTGACCAGTCTGGGGGGGCATCCGCAGATGGTGCGCCCGCTGCTGGCGCCAATGGCGGAAGGGGCCGCCGAGAAAAATCACGGCGAGCTACCCGGCGCGGTTCGCTATCGCCTGCGCGCAATGTCAGCGGCGACCGATAACGTCGGGCTGTTTTTCGGTGAAGATATCTTTGTTGCCTTCGGCGCGATCATATTCATGCACAACTTTATGCTGGAGTCTGGTGGGATCCAGACCGAACCGCTGCATATCGCCTTGTGGGGGATCCCAACGGCAATTTGTGCTTTCCTGATCCACGGCACGCGTTTGTGGCGTCTGGATAGCTATTTGCAACGTGAGGTGGCGAAAGCGAATGCCGCAGCGAAAGGGGAAGCGAAATGAATTTTCAACAAAGCTATCTCTACTGGCTGGCAGGTGCGGTATTACTGATTGTGGCGCTGATGTCCTGGCAGGACAAAGCAAACCCGCGCCGCTTTACCACAGGCCTGTTTTGGGGCATATATGGCGTACTGTTTCTGCTTGGTGACTGGACATACTCGCTGTTTGGCGATAAACGCGCAGTGCATATTGCCGTCGGCGTTGCGGTGGTCGTGCTGGCCCTGATCGCGGGTTTTGGCGGTGTGAAGCTGGGAAGCTACCATCAACGCACGCAGCAACAGCGCGAAGAAAGCGCCAGCCGCCTGGGCAACCACCTGTTTTTCCCGGCATTAGCGATCCCGGTGGTAACGGTCATTGGCGTACTGATGTTCAACCATATTCCGGGCTTACAGGATGCGCTGTTCGGGCCGGGTAATCACGCCACGCTGGTAACGCTCTTTTCAATGACAGCGGGCTCGTTGATTGGTCTGGCGATGGCGATAAAAATGACCCATGAGCGGGTGCATCAACCGATTCAGGAGGCACGCCGTCTGCTGGACTCCATTGGCTGGGCGTTCATTCTGCCGCAGATTCTGGCTACGCTTGGGCTGCTGTTTACAGCGGCGGGTGTGGGTAGCGGCATTTCATACCTGACGCAGGAATATCTGGCGGTGGATAGTCGCTTTATCGCGGTGGCGGTGTACACCATCGGCATGGCATTGCTGACCATGGTTATGGGTAATGCGTTTGCTGCTTTCCCGATCGTGACCGCTGGGATTGGTATCCCAATCCTCGTACTGCAACACGGCGGCAACCCAGCGGTAATGGCGGCGATTGGTATGTTCTCCGGCTATTGCGGGACGCTGATGACGCCGATGGCGGCGAACTTTAATATTGTTCCTGCAGCGTTGCTGGAACTACCGGACAAAAATGCGGTGATTAAAGCGCAGGTGCCAACAGGCGTACTGCTGCTACTGGTCAACGTGTTCCTGATGTATTTCCTGATGTTCCTGTAAGGAGGAAGGATGAAAACAGTACTCATCACGGGATTTGAACCCTTTGGCGGCGAGTCAGTTAACCCTTCCTGGGAAGTGGTCTCGAGCCTCGACAATGCTATTATCGGCGGATGCCGCGTTATTGCCCGCCAGCTGCCGTGCGTCTTTGGCGAGTCTCTCGCCGTACTCAATGCCGCGATTGACGCGTTGTCGCCATCTCTGGTGCTGGCGGTGGGGCAGGCGGGTGGTCGCACGGATATCACCGTGGAACGCGTGGCGATTAACGTTGACGATGCGCGTATTGCAGATAACCAGGGGCAACAGCCGGTCGATGTGCCGATTGTAGTCGATGGCCCGGCGGCATGGTTTAGTACGTTGCCGATTAAAGCGATGGTTGTCGCCATGCGCAACGCGGGAATACCGGCCTCGGTTTCCCAGACTGCGGGTACTTTCGTGTGTAACCACGTGATGTATGGCCTGCTGCATAAACTACGCGACGTACCGGCGGTGAAGGGCGGCTTTATTCATATCCCTTATTTGCCGCAACAGGCTGCACAGCATCCCGGGGCGCCAAGTATGGCGACAGAAACGGTGCGCCGTGCGCTGGAGATTGCGATTGCCACCGCCTTGCAAGTGGAAAGCGATATCGCAGTGACGGGCGGCGCAACACATTAACAAAGGAAAGTATTATGCCTGAAGGCCCGGAGATCCGCCGTGCGGCGGATAACCTGGAGGCGGCAGTCAAAGGCAAACCCCTGACGGATGTCTGGTTTGCCTTTGAGCAGTTAAAACCGTATCAATCTCAACTGATTGGGCAACGTGTAACCCAGCTTGAAACGCGGGGGAAAGCATTACTGACCCATTTTTCTAATGGCCTGACGCTGTACAGTCACAATCAGCTCTATGGCGTGTGGCGAGTGGTGGATACAGGCAAAATTCCGCAAACTTCGCGGGTACTGCGTGTCAGGCTGCAGACACACGACAAAACTATTCTGCTCTATAGCGCGTCTGATATCGAAATACTGACGCCAGAACAGCTCTCCACCCACCCGTTCCTGCAACGGGTAGGGCCGGATGTACTGGATTTACGTTTAACGCCCGATGAGGTTAAAGCGCGTCTGTTATCTCCGCGTTTTCGCAACCGCCAGTTTTCTGGTCTGCTACTGGACCAGGCGTTTCTGGCGGGATTAGGTAACTACCTGCGGGTAGAGATCCTTTGGCAGGTCGGGTTGACCGGGCAGCATAAAGCGTCGCAGCTTAGTGATGAGCAACTGGATAAACTGGCACATGCGCTGCTTGATATTCCGCGCCTGTCTTATAACACCCGTGGCCTGGTCGATGAGAATAAACATCACGGCGCGCTGTTTCGCTTCAAGGTCTTTCATCGGGACGGTGAAGCCTGTGAGCGCTGTGGTGGAATCATCGAAAAAACGATGCTCTCTTCGCGCCCCTTTTACTGGTGTCCGGGATGTCAGCACTAAGCGGGCTGTTTTGGCGCGTGCACCGAAATAAACCTTGCGACTGCGGGGCCAGTTAACAAAATGCTGAACAGTCGCAGGGTTTGCATCGCCATGATGAGCGCCATATCTGCGTGGCTTCCTGCGGCGATTACCGCAACAGAATCCACTCCTCCAGGACTGGTTGCCAGATAGGCAGTGAGAAAGTCGATCTGCATGTAATGCGCCAGCCCCCAGGCCATGGCGGCGCAGATCGCCATCAGTGAAAAAATGGACAACAGGATCTGCGGCAGTGGTCGTAATGCCATTAAAAAGATCTGCTTATCAAAGCCAAGACCGATTTGCCAGCCAATTGACATGTAGGCTATCGCCAGCAGCCACTCCGGCAGTTCAATCACCATCACTCCGCTTGCATTCAGCATGGCACCCACCAGCATTGGCAATAGCATAACGCCAGAGGGAATACGCAGTAGGCGTCCAGCCGTGCCGGCAATGGCGGCCAGCATCAGAGTGTTGAAAAGATTGCCGCTTAGCGGCGGAAACCAGATGATTTGTTCACTGATCGTTTGGGCCTGGTCGCCCATCACCAGCCGGGTGACCAGCGCAGCCGCGCCGACCACCAGCAGTACGCGCAGATACTGCATAAATGCCACCAGCCGGATGTCGGCACCGTAATCCTGGGCCATCGCGACCATTGCCGCTGCGCCGCCTGGTGACGAGCCCCACGCACCGGTATTCCCCGGTAGATTACTGTAGCGAACCAGCAGCCAGCCGATTACCGCGCTGCTGATAAGGGTTGCCAGCAGGATAGCAATCACCATCGGCCAGTGGGCCGCAAGGGTTGTGAAGATTGAACCGGTCAGATTTTGGGCAATCATGCAGCCGAGAATCGCCTGTGCGCCAAGAAATGTGCAGCGAGGAGGATGCAGCGAGATGCCGCGCATACTGAAAATGATGCCGACGATCATCGAACCGAGCAGCAAGGGGCCTGGAAGATGGATAAACAGAAAGAGCAGGGAAAGAAGGAGCGATAGCACAAACAACAGGCTCCACTGCAAAACAGGCATCCCATGCTCCTGAGTAAAATGTGAGAAATCTCAGTAAATCATAGAGAAAGCACGATAAGAATAAAATAATGCGGATCAAATAAAAACAGGCCGGACATAGGCATCACTGCTTTATCCGGCCTGGGAGCGTTTATAACTTTAAGCCGGACAAGCGCTAGCGCCATCCGGCAGACAATTAACGCTTAATATCAGACTTAAAATCGCGCTTGTCGTAGCCGGTGTACAGCTGACGCGGACGGGCGATTTTCATGCCGTCGGTGTGCATTTCGTTCCAGTGTGCAATCCAGCCAACGGTACGTGCCATGGCGAAGATAACGGTGAACATGGAGGACGGAATGCCCATCGCTTTCAGGATGATGCCGGAGTAGAAGTCGACGTTCGGGTAGAGCTTCTTCTCGATGAAGTACGGGTCGTTGAGCGCAATGTGCTCAAGTTCCATCGCCACTTCCAGCAGATCATCTTTGGTACCCAGTTCTTTCAGCACTTCGTGGCAGGTTTCACGCATGACGGTAGCGCGCGGGTCATAGTTTTTATAAACACGGTGACCAAAGCCCATCAGGCGGAAGGAATCATTCTTGTCTTTCGCGCGGCGAACAAATTCCGGAATGTGTTTAACAGAGCTGATTTCTTCCAGCATTTTCAGCGCAGCTTCGTTTGCGCCACCGTGAGCCGGTCCCCACAGGGAAGCAATACCGGCTGCGATGCAGGCAAACGGGTTAGCGCCAGAAGAGCCCGCGGTACGTACGGTAGAGGTTGAGGCGTTCTGTTCGTGGTCAGCGTGCAGGATTAAGATACGGTCCATTGCGCGTTCCAGGATAGGATTCACTTCGTATTTTTCGCACGGCGTAGAGAACATCATGTTCAGGAAGTTACCGGCGTAGGAGAGATCGTTACGTGGGTACACGAACGGCTGCCCGATGGAATATTTGTAGCACATCGCTGCCATGGTTGGCATTTTGGACAGCAGGCGGAAGGCGGCGATTTCACGGTGACGCGCGTTGTTTACATCCAGCGAGTCATGATAGAACGCTGCCAGCGCTCCGGTTACACCGCACATAACGGCCATCGGGTGAGAGTCGCGGCGGAAACCGTGGAACAGACGGGTGATCTGCTCGTGGATCATGGTATGGCGAGTGACTGTGGTTTTGAACTCGTCGTACTCTTCCTGCGTCGGTTTTTCGCCGTACAGCAGGATATAACACACTTCCAGATAGTTGGACTCGGTCGCCAACTGGTCAATCGGGAAGCCGCGATGCAGCAAAACACCTTCGTCACCGTCGATGAAAGTAATTTTGGATTCGCAGGATGCGGTAGAGGTGAAACCTGGGTCAAAAGTAAACATCCCTTTTGAGCCAAGGCTACGAATATCAATAACATCTTGACCGAGCGTACCTTTCAGCACATCCAGTTCAATAGCAGCGTCACCATTTAGAGTGAGTTTTGCTTTAGTATCAGCCATTTACGGTCTCCTTAGCGCCTTATTGCTTAAGACTGCCGGAACTTAAATTTGCCTTCGTGCATCAATAAACCGTTACCAGTTTGTTATTTGGCTCGCCGCTCTGCGAAAGAGGGGATGACCTGGGTACAGAGCTATGGGCGCTTGCAGGTAAAACGGTCTTTTCATGGCGAATAAACTGCAAATCAAGAACTTAGCAATCCGAATTATTTAACCTGTCTATCACTAATAACTGTCCTGAAGGTATTGGTCAATACTTCCACACTGTTACATAACTAAATCTCCGGTGAAAGAGTGACCCCATAACTTTTACGCATTATATGCTTTTTCTGGTGTCGTTTGTAACAACTTTGTTTAATGATTGTCAAATCAGATGATTAAAAATTAAAATAATGTTGTTATCGTGACCTATGTCACTGTTCGGGATAAAACCCGACAAACTATATGTAGGTTAATTGTAATGATTTTGTGAACGTCCTATACTGCCGCCAGGTCTCCGGAATACCCTGCAATCCCGAGCCAACCAGCGTTGTAACGTGTCGTTTTAGCATCTGGAAGCAGTGTTTTATATGACGCGTAGTTATAGTAAGGACGCTGTCTGACCCGCACGCAGACCGGAGGAAGGAAATCCCGTCGTCTTTCAGGCTACAGGTGTCTTCATCTTCTGTACCCGAAGTCTAAAGGGAATAATAAGAACAGCATGTGGGCGTTATTCATGATAAGAAATGTGAAAAAACAAAGACCTGTCAATCTGGATCTGCAAACGATCCGGTTCCCAATCACGGCGATAGCGTCCATTCTCCATCGCGTATCCGGAGTGATCACCTTCGTGGCGGTCGGGATTCTGTTGTGGTTATTGGGTACCAGCCTTTCCTCCCCTGAAGGTTTCCTCACCGCGTCATCCATTATGAATAACTTCTTTGTAGAGTTAATTCTGTGGGGGATCCTGATTGCGCTGGCATATCACGCCGTAATGGGCATTCGCCATCTGTTGATGGATTTTGGCTATATCGAAGAAACCCTCGAAGCAGGGACACGCTCCGCCAAAATTTGTTTCGTTATCATTGTCGTGCTTTCACTTCTCGCAGGAGTCCTCGTATGGTAAGCAACGCCTCCGCATTAGGACGCAACGGCGTACATGACTTCATTCTGGTCCGTGCTACCGCTATCGTTCTGACGTTATACATCATCTATATGGTCGGTTTCTTCGCCACCAGCGGCGAGCTGACGTATGAAGTCTGGACCGGTTTCTTCTCATCGGCATTCACCAAAGTCTTCACCCTGCTGGCACTTTTCTCCATCTTGATTCATGCCTGGATCGGCATGTGGCAGGTGTTGACCGACTACGTTAAACCTCTGGCTGTGCGCCTGATTCTGCAACTGGCTATCGTCGTTGCGCTGGTGGTTTACGTCATTTATGGATTTGTTGTGGTGTGGGGTGTGTAATGAAACTGCCAGTCAGAGAATTTGATGCTGTTGTGATTGGTGCCGGCGGCGCAGGTATGCGCGCGGCGCTGCAAATTTCCCAGAGCGGTCAGACCTGTGCGCTGCTCTCCAAAGTGTTCCCAACCCGTTCCCATACCGTATCCGCGCAGGGTGGCATCACCGTTGCGCTCGGTAATACCCATGAAGATAACTGGGAATGGCACATGTACGACACCGTTAAAGGGTCGGACTACATTGGTGACCAAGACGCTATTGAATATATGTGTAAAACCGGTCCGGAAGCGATTCTGGAGCTGGACCACATGGGGCTGCCGTTCTCTCGCCTCGACAATGGCACAATTTATCAACGTCCGTTTGGCGGCCAGTCGAAGAACTTCGGCGGCGAGCAGGCGGCTCGTACAGCGGCAGCGGCCGACCGTACCGGTCATGCACTATTGCACACGCTGTATCAGCAGAACCTGAAAAACCATACCACCATCTTCTCCGAGTGGTATGCGCTGGACCTGGTGAAAAACGCCGATGGCGCAGTTGTCGGTTGTACCGCGCTGTGTATCGAAACCGGTGAAGTGGTTTACTTCAAAGCCCGTGCGACCGTGCTGGCCACCGGCGGTGCTGGCCGTATTTATCAGTCCACTACTAATGCCCACATCAATACCGGTGACGGTGTTGGTATGGCTATCCGCGCTGGCGTGCCGGTGCAGGATATGGAGATGTGGCAGTTTCACCCAACCGGTATCGCCGGTGCTGGCGTTCTGGTAACAGAAGGCTGCCGTGGTGAAGGTGGCTACCTGCTGAACAAACACGGTGAGCGCTTCATGGAGCGTTATGCCCCGAATGCGAAAGACCTGGCGGGTCGTGACGTGGTGGCGCGTTCCATCATGATCGAAATTCGCGAAGGTCGCGGCTGCGACGGCCCGTGGGGTCCACACGCCAAACTGAAACTCGACCACCTGGGTAAAGAAGTGCTGGAATCCCGTCTGCCGGGCATTCTCGAACTGTCTCGTACCTTTGCTCACGTTGACCCGGTCAAAGAGCCGATTCCGGTTATCCCAACCTGCCACTATATGATGGGCGGTATTCCGACCAAAGTCACTGGCCAGGCGCTGACCGTGAATGAGCAGGGTGAAGATGTGGTGATCCCTGGGCTGTTTGCCGTCGGCGAAATCGCCTGCGTATCGGTTCACGGCGCCAACCGTCTTGGCGGCAACTCGCTGCTGGACCTGGTCGTATTTGGTCGTGCGGTTGGTCTGCACCTGCAGGAATCTATCGCTGAGCAGGGTGACCTGCTGGAAGCGACCGAAGATGAAATCGACGCTTCTCTGGCGCGTCTGAACCGCTGGAACGGTAACCGTAACGGTGAAGACCCGGTGGCGATTCGCAAAGCGCTGCAAGAATGTATGCAGCATAACTTCTCGGTATTCCGCGAAGGCGATGCGATGGCGAAAGGTCTGGAAGAGCTGAAAGCGATCCGCGAACGCCTGAAAAATGCCCGTCTGGACGATACCTCCAGCGAGTTCAACACCCAGCGCGTTGAGTGTCTGGAGCTGGATAACCTGATGGAGACCGCGTACGCCACTGCAGTATCTGCAAACTTCCGTACCGAAAGCCGTGGCGCGCATAGCCGCTTCGACTTCCCGGAACGTGATGATGAAAACTGGCTGTGCCATTCCCTGTACCTGCCAGAATCGGAATCCATGACGCGACGTCAAGTCAATATGGAACCGAAGCTGCGCCCGGCATTCCCGCCGAAGATTCGTACTTATTAATGCGGAGACAGGACAATGAAACTCGAGTTTTCAGTTTATCGCTATAACCCGGATGTTGACGACGCTCCGCGCATGCAGGATTACACCCTGGAGGCGGAAGAAGGGCGTGACATGATGCTGCTGGATGCCTTGATGCAGCTGAAAGAAAAAGATCCGTCGCTGTCGTTTCGTCGCTCCTGCCGTGAAGGGGTTTGTGGCTCCGACGGTCTGAATATGAACGGCAAAAATGGACTGGCCTGTATCACACCTATTTCTGCGCTGAATCAGCCGGGCAAGAAAATTGTCATTCGCCCGCTGCCGGGTTTACCGGTTGTGCGCGATTTGGTGGTAGACATGGGGCAATTCTACGCACAGTATGAGAAGATTAAGCCTTACTTGTTGAATAATGGGAAAAATCCGCCAGCTCGTGAGCATTTACAAATGCCAGAGCAGCGTGAGAAGCTCGATGGGCTGTATGAATGTATTTTGTGTGCATGCTGCTCAACGTCCTGCCCATCATTCTGGTGGAACCCGGACAAGTTTATTGGCCCGGCAGGCCTGCTGGCAGCCTATCGCTTCTTAATTGATAGCCGCGATACCGAGACCGACAGCCGCCTGGAAGGTTTAAGTGACGCTTTCAGCGTATTCCGCTGCCATAGCATCATGAACTGCGTCAGCGTATGTCCGAAAGGACTGAACCCGACGCGTGCCATCGGCCATATTAAGTCGATGCTTCTCAAACGTAGTGCGTAAGTTGTTGTAGTGGTTGCCGGATGGCGACGTAGCGTCTTATCCGGCCTACGGGTTACGTACCTTGTAGGCCTGATTAGCGAAGCGCCATCAGGCAATTTAAGTGCAGGAAACCTCTAAAAACTGCCACATTATTAGACAGTTTTTAAAGGTTCCTTAGCGGACGCAGATGACACGACAGTCCGCAACAAGTGAACCCCGGCACGCACAGCGGTGTGCGTGGTAGTATCCACGGCGAAGTAAGCATACAAATGCTTAAGGGATCACGATGCAGAACAGCGCTTTGAAAGCCTGGTTGGACTCTTCTTACCTCTCTGGTTCTAACCAGAGCTGGATAGAACAGCTCTATGAAGACTTCTTAACCGACCCTGACTCGGTAGATGCTAACTGGCGTTCGACGTTCCAGCAGTTACCTGGTACCGGAGTCAAACCGGATCAACTTCACTCAAAAACACGTGATTATTTCCGTCGACAGGCGTTGATTACCCCACGTTACTCTTCTTCTATTTCCGACCCTGATGCCAATGTGAAGCAGGTTAAAGTCCTGCAGCTCATTAACGCCTATCGTTTCCGCGGTCATCAGCATGCGAATCTTGATCCGCTGGGACTGTGGCAGCAAGAAAATGTGGCCGATCTGGACCCGTCTTTCCACGATCTGACCGATGCGGATTTCCAGGAAAGCTTTAACGTAGGTTCTTTTGCCGGCGGCAAAGACACGATGAAGCTGAGCGACCTGGTTGTTGCGCTGAAACAAACCTACTGCGGCCCAATTGGTGCCGAGTATATGCACATCACCAGCACTGAAGAAAAACGTTGGCTTCAGCAGCGTATCGAGTCTGGCCGTGCCGCATTCAGTAGCGAAGAGAAGAAACGTTTCCTCAGTGAACTGACCGCAGCAGAAGGTCTGGAACGCTACCTGGGCGCTAAGTTCCCGGGCGCGAAACGCTTCTCGCTGGAAGGCGGCGATGCGTTAATCCCAATGCTCAAAGAGATGATCCGCCACGCCGGTAACAGCGGTACCCGTGAAGTGGTACTGGGCATGGCGCACCGTGGTCGTCTGAACGTTCTGGTTAACGTACTGGGCAAACGCCCGCAGGAACTGTTCGACGAATTTGCGGGCAAACATAAAGAACACCTCGGCACCGGTGACGTGAAGTACCATATGGGCTTCTCGTCTGATATCGAAACCGAAGGCGGCTTGGTACACCTGGCGCTGGCGTTTAACCCGTCGCACCTGGAAATCGTTAGCCCGGTAGTTATCGGTTCCGTACGTGCACGTCTGGATCGTCTGGACGAGCCGAGCAGCAATAAAGTCCTGCCAATCACCATTCACGGTGATGCGGCAGTTACCGGGCAGGGCGTGGTTCAGGAAACCCTGAACATGTCGAAAGCGCGTGGTTACGAAGTGGGCGGTACCGTTCGCATCGTTATCAACAACCAGGTGGGCTTCACTACGTCTAACCCGCTGGATGCGCGTTCTACACCGTACTGTACCGACATCGGTAAGATGGTTCAGGCGCCGATTTTCCACGTGAACGCGGATGACCCGGAAGCGGTCGCTTTCGTGACCCGCCTGGCGCTGGATTTCCGTAATACCTTTAAACGCGATGTCTTCATCGATCTGGTGTGCTACCGCCGTCACGGCCACAACGAAGCCGACGAGCCGAGCGCAACCCAGCCGCTGATGTATCAGAAAATCAAAAAGCATCCGACCCCGCGCAAAATCTACGCTGATAAGCTGGAAGCGGACAAGGTCGCCACGCTGGAAGATGCGACTGAAATGGTCAATCTGTACCGTGACGCGCTGGATGCTGGCGAATGCGTAGTGAAAGAGTGGCGTCCAATGAACATGCACTCCTTCACCTGGTCGCCGTACCTCAACCACGAGTGGGATGAAAGCTACCCGAACAAAGTTGAGATGAAGCGTCTGCAGGAGCTGGCAAAACGCATCAGCACTGTACCTGAAGCGGTTGAAATGCAGTCGCGTGTTGCCAAGATTTACGGCGACCGTCAGGCCATGGCCGCAGGCGAGAAGCTGTTTGACTGGGGTGGTGCAGAGAATCTGGCTTACGCCACGCTGGTTGACGAAGGCATTCCGGTCCGTCTGTCTGGTGAAGACTCCGGTCGCGGAACCTTCTTCCACCGTCACGCAGTAATTCATAACCAGGCCAACGGTTCAACCTACACTCCGCTGCAGCATGTGCATAACGGACAAGGCACCTTCCGCGTATGGGACTCCGTACTGTCTGAAGAAGCCGTGCTGGCGTTCGAGTACGGTTATGCCACAGCAGAACCGCGCACGCTAACCATCTGGGAAGCACAGTTCGGCGACTTCGCCAACGGTGCGCAGGTCGTTATCGACCAGTTCATCTCTTCCGGTGAGCAGAAATGGGGCCGTATGTGCGGTCTGGTTATGCTGCTGCCGCACGGCTATGAAGGTCAGGGTCCGGAGCACTCCTCCGCGCGTCTGGAACGATATCTGCAACTTTGCGCTGAGCAAAACATGCAGGTTTGCGTCCCGTCTACCCCGGCGCAGGTTTACCACATGCTGCGTCGTCAGGCGCTGCGAGGTATGCGTCGTCCGCTGGTGGTGATGTCACCGAAGTCGCTGCTGCGTCATCCGCTGGCGGTGTCTACGCTGGACGAACTGGCAAATGGTACTTTCCTGCCAGCCATTGGCGAAGTAGATGAACTTGATCCTAAAGGCGTGAAGCGTGTCGTGATGTGTTCTGGTAAGGTTTATTACGACCTGCTGGAGCAACGCCGCAAGAACGACCAAAAAGATGTCGCCATTGTGCGCATCGAACAGCTCTATCCGTTCCCGCATAAAGCGGTGCAGGAAGCGCTGAAACCGTTTGCTCATGTACATGATTTTGTCTGGTGCCAGGAAGAGCCGCTCAACCAGGGCGCATGGTACTGCAGCCAGCATCATTTCCGTGAAGTAATTCCATTTGGGTCAGCTCTGCGTTATGCAGGTCGCCCGGCCTCTGCCTCTCCGGCAGTAGGGTATATGTCCGTTCACCAGAAGCAGCAACAAGATCTGGTAAATGACGCGCTGAACGTCGATTAAATAAAGGATAAATAATGAGTAGCGTAGATATTCTTGTTCCCGACCTGCCTGAATCCGTAGCGGATGCAACGGTTGCAACCTGGCACAAAAAACCGGGCGATGCAGTACGTCGTGATGAAGTACTGGTAGAAATCGAAACTGACAAAGTGGTACTGGAAGTACCGGCATCAGCGGACGGTATTCTTGATGCGGTTCTGGAAGATGAAGGGACAACCGTCACTTCTCGCCAGATCCTCGGTCGCCTGCGTGAAGGCAATAGCACCGGTAAAGAAACCAGTGCTAAGTCTGAAGAGAAAGATTCTACTCCGGCACAGCGCCAGCAGGCGTCTCTTGCTGAGCAGAACAACGATGCCCTGAGCCCGGCGATCCGTCGCCTGCTGGGTGAGCATAACCTCGAAGCCAGCGCTATCAACGGCACCGGTGTCGGCGGTCGTATCACCCGTGAAGATGTTGAAAAACATCTGGCGAAAGCTCCGGCTGCGAAAGCCGAAGCAAAAGCCCCGGCTGCAGCACCTGCACCGCAGGCTCAACTGGGCGCGCGTGGCGAAAAACGTGTTCCGATGACTCGTCTGCGCAAACGCGTAGCAGAGCGTCTGCTGGAAGCGAAAAATTCTACCGCCATGCTGACCACGTTCAACGAAGTCAACATGAAGCCAATCATGGACCTGCGTAAGCAATACGGTGATGCGTTTGAGAAACGCCACGGTATCCGTCTGGGCTTTATGTCTTTCTACGTGAAAGCGGTTGTTGAAGCGCTGAAACGCTATCCGGAAGTGAACGCGTCCATCGACGGCGATGACGTGGTTTACCACAACTACTTTGATGTCAGCATGGCGGTCTCCACGCCGCGTGGCCTGGTCACGCCGGTCCTGCGTGATGTGGATCTGCTGGGTATGGCTGACATTGAGAAGAATATTAAAGAACTGGCAGTTAAAGGTCGCGACGGCAAGTTGACGGTCGAAGATCTGACGGGTGGTAACTTCACCATCACTAACGGTGGTGTGTTCGGTTCCCTGATGTCTACGCCGATCATCAACCCACCGCAGAGCGCCATCCTGGGTATGCATGCCATCAAAGATCGTCCGATGGCGGTAGACGGCAAGGTTGAAATCCTGCCGATGATGTATCTGGCGCTGTCTTATGACCACCGTCTGATCGATGGTCGTGAGTCAGTAGGCTTCCTGGTAACCATTAAAGAGTTGCTGGAAGATCCAACGCGTCTGCTGCTGGACGTGTAGTTAATAAGAGTATCACCTGCCCCGTAGGTCTGGACGCTTATCAGACCTACGGGTAAAAGATAACGATTACCTGAAGGATGGACAGAACACATGAACTTACATGAATATCAGGCAAAACAACTTTTTGCCCGCTATGGCTTACCGGCACCGGTGGGTTATGCCTGTACTACTCCGCGTGAAGCCGAAGAAGCTGCATCTAAAATCGGTGCTGGCCCGTGGGTAGTGAAATGTCAGGTTCACGCTGGTGGCCGTGGTAAAGCGGGCGGTGTGAAGGTGGTAAACAGCAAAGAAGACATTCGCGCTTTTGCTGAGCACTGGCTGGGTAAACGTCTGGTTACTTACCAGACAGACGCTCATGGCCAACCGGTAAATCAGATTCTGGTTGAAGCCGCGACCGACATTGGTAAAGAACTTTACCTCGGCGCAGTTGTTGACCGTAGCTCCCGTCGCGTGGTCTTCATGGCCTCTACCGAAGGCGGCGTGGAAATCGAAAAAGTGGCGGAAGAAACCCCGCATCTGATCCACAAAGTGGCGCTCGATCCGCTGGCAGGTCCGATGCCTTACCAGGGGCGTGAGCTGGCGTTCAAACTGGGTCTGGAAGGTAAACAGGTTCAGCAGTTCACCAAGATCTTCATGGGTCTGGCGACTATCTTCCTGGAGCGCGATCTGGCGCTGATCGAAATCAACCCGCTGGTTGTGACCAAGCAGGGTGACCTGATCTGCCTCGACGGCAAACTGGGCGCTGACGGCAACGCACTGTTCCGCCAGGCTGACCTGCGCGAAATGCGCGACCAGTCTCAGGAAGATCCGCGTGAAGCGCAGGCTGCACAGTGGGAACTGAACTACGTTGCGCTGGACGGCAACATCGGTTGTATGGTTAACGGTGCGGGCCTGGCAATGGGCACCATGGACATCGTTAAGCTGCACGGCGGCGAACCGGCTAACTTCCTCGACGTTGGCGGCGGTGCGACCAAAGAGCGTGTAACCGAAGCGTTCAAAATTATCCTCTCTGATGACAATGTTAAAGCCGTACTGGTTAACATCTTCGGCGGTATCGTACGTTGCGACCTGATCGCTGACGGTATCATCGGCGCGGTAGCAGAAGTAGGCGTAAACGTTCCGGTCGTGGTACGTCTGGAAGGTAACAACGCTGAACTCGGCGCGAAAAAACTGGCTGATAGCGGCCTGAATATTATTGCAGCGAAAAGTCTGACGGATGCAGCTCAGCAGGTTGTTGCCGCAGTGGAGGGGAAATAATGTCAGTTTTAATTAATAAAGATACCAAGGTTATCTGCCAGGGCTTCACCGGTAGCCAGGGGACATTCCACTCTGAACAAGCGATCGCTTACGGTACGCAAATGGTCGGTGGCGTTACGCCGGGCAAAGGCGGCACCACGCATCTGGGTCTGCCAGTGTTCAACACCGTACGTGAAGCGGTAGAAGCGACCGGCGCAACCGCCACCGTTATCTACGTTCCGGCCCCGTTCTGCAAAGACTCCATTCTGGAAGCAATCGATGCAGGCATCAAACTGATTATCACCATCACCGAAGGTATCCCAACGCTGGATATGCTGACCGTGAAAGTGAAGCTGGATGAAGCTGGCGTACGCATGATCGGCCCGAACTGCCCAGGCGTTATCACTCCGGGTGAATGTAAAATCGGTATCATGCCGGGCCACATTCACAAGCCGGGTAAAGTGGGTATCGTTTCCCGTTCAGGTACCCTGACCTATGAAGCGGTTAAGCAGACTACCGACTATGGTTTCGGCCAGTCTACCTGTGTAGGCATCGGTGGTGACCCGATCCCAGGCTCTAACTTCATCGACATCCTGAAGCTGTTCCAGGAAGATCCGCAGACTGAAGCGATCGTCATGATCGGTGAGATCGGCGGTAGCGCGGAAGAAGAAGCGGCTGCTTACATCAAAGATCATGTAACCAAGCCGGTTGTAGGTTACATCGCGGGTGTGACTGCGCCGAAAGGTAAGCGTATGGGTCACGCGGGTGCGATCATCGCGGGTGGTAAAGGTACAGCGGATGAGAAATTCGCTGCGCTGGAAGCTGCAGGCGTGAAAACTGTTCGTAGCCTGGCCGATATCGGCGAAGCGCTGAAAACCGTTATTAAGTAAGAAATAAAAAAACAGCCCTGACTCTCTGCATAGTCAAGGGCTGGTCCCGTTTCGACATGGTTGGCCATCTGATGATGGCCTTTTTTATGTCTGCAATTCATCTTTTGTCTGTGCGTTATTTTTATAACCTGCTTAAAGCTATACGATTTTTCTTCTGTAGGTAATAACCATCATGGCATTCAATATTTATCTTGCAATTTGATCATAATCATCTGCATAAATGAGATTATTTTTTGCGGTGAGCATCATTCTTTCTCCTGATGAAATTCTGCATATTACCGGCTTTAATTTCATTAATGCCGGAGGATACCGTGTCGTTGAAAATCCAGGATGATTACCTACAACGTTTTTTCTCGATAGCAAAAGTATTCTCCAGTGCGACTGGATTAGCCACTGTTGTGGTTGATGTTAGCGGAAAAACTCTCTCGGATTGCCATAACTTTAATTCGTTCTGCACATTAATGCGGGCGGATGAACGCTATTGTGTGAGTTGCCAAAAGTGCGACAAGTATTGTGCATTTGAAGGATTAAAACACCTTAAACCCAGAATACTCAGCTGTCACGCAGGGCTAAGTCTGTTTTCTATGCCATTAATTCGTGAGGGGCATCTGTACGGTTTTATGCTCTGTGGGCAGGTGCGGGCAAAATATCAGGAATATAAAACTATCGTTATTGATAATGAATGCTCATGGATGGATGAACCAAAAATAAAAGCTGAATGGAGTCAGGTAGCGGTAGTAGATAATAATGCGCTGGTGGCATCAGCTAATTTATTAAGTTTTATTGTTGATAATTTCGAGACAGAACAGCAGCAATCGGATGAGTTTGTTATTCCGCCGACCAGTTACACGCGTCATTATTTTACAGAACCTTCCCGACACGAAAAAAAGCTTCTGGCAGCGTTGCGTTATATTGATGAGAATTTATATAGTGAATTATCTCTGGAATCCGTAGCGGCTCATGTCTGCTTAAGCGCAAACTATTTCAGCCGTTTTTTTAAGAAACGGCAGGGCGTTAACTTTAAAACCTGGGTGAATCAGAAAAAAATGCAAAAAGCGGGGGAGTTATTGCACGATCCCATTCATTCAATAGACAGCATTGCCCGGAAACTCCAATACGCACAAACCAGTTACTTTTGCCGCGTTTTCCGGGCGGCGCATCAAACGTCGCCCCAGTCTTTTCGTCATGCCAGACTGTCGCAGTAAAGGTTTTCTGGCAGCGTGATGGCTTCAGGGATAAAAGAGAGCCGATCGCTCAGGGTTACCACATCACCAATCACTATCAGCGCAGGGGGGAGGATGTTAGCTTCCTGCGCCTTGCTCAGTAGTGAACCGAGCGTACAGGTCAGTCGGCGTTGGTTATCCCGGGTGGCGGACATAATTAGCGCTGCAGGTGTATCTGCCGATTTTCCACCCATCAATAATTCCTCACAGATAAACGCCAGATTGGCGATACCCATGACGATAACCAGCGTACCATTCAGTTTGGCCAGCTGACGCCAGTCCTGCTGTTGGTTGCCCTCCCGCGTATGACCGGTTACCACGTGAAATCCCGAGGCGAAATCGCGGTGTGTTACCGGAATCCCGGCATAGGTCAGGCCACCAATAGTTGAGCTGATACCCGGCACCACTTCAAACGGGATTCCCGTCTCGACGAGATCCTCAACTTCTTCAGCCCCACGTCCAAAAACATACGGATCGCCGCCTTTCAGACGCACAATATTATTGTGCGTTTGGGCATACTGGACAAGCAGTGCATTGATTTCATCCTGCGGTACACAATGGAAGCCTGGGTTTTTGCCGACATTGATAAGCAGACAATCAGGTAATGCCCATTCCAAAATTTTAGGATTGACCAGCCGATCGTAAATAATGACATCAGCCTGTTTAATGCACATCATTGCTTTGAGGGTAAGTAATGAAATATCACCGGGACCTGCCCCAACGAGCCAGACCTTTCCGAAAGTTTTCACATTGTGTCCTTTATCACATCATTCAAAAAAAGGCAGAAACTACATCAAGGAATGATAAAAAGCAGTCGTTTGCCCGTAAGTTATAACGTGAAATTATCCAAAATTATCGCACTGATAATATTGATTAATCTCGCAAAGTTTTTTCTGCAATAAACAAGATAACTTGAAAAATTATTAAGAACTTATTGGCACTATTTGCTTGGGTTTAACCTTATTTAAATTGTGTTTATTGTTGCCCTTGAGTATTATCGGTTAATATTTATCCGCCATCAGTGTGAGCAAATCATGGATTGGATCAATGACATTAATGGATGAAATAAAATATAACTCTCGGTGCTTATCTGGGTATCTTGAATTATTTTTTATAAATTAAACTATTTTTGCACGCTGCATATGGAAGAGGTTATGAGAGGAAAAATACCTAAGACGGAGTTGCTGGTAACTTTTGAAGTTGTTGCGCGTCACGAAAGTTATACCCGGGCAGCTGAAGAGCTGGCTTTAACACAAAGTGCTGTTTTCCGCCAGGTAAATGCACTGGAGGATTTTCTCAATACCGCGCTATTTAATCATGCCAAAAAACGCATTTTTTTAAATGCGGCTGGCAAACACTATTTAAGTATCGTTAAAGAAACGTTAAATAAACTTGAACGAGATACGACGACGATAATGACCTGGCAGCCAACGGTACAGGTTATTGAGCTGGCGGTGAATCCGACGTTCAGCACGCACTGGCTGATCCCAAACCTGCGTGAATTTAACAAACTTAATCCTGATATTATCGTGAACATTCATTCCCTGGCGAATATTGGTGATTTTCTCAATCGAGAGTATGACGCGGCAATTATGCGTGAAGACTTTTATTCGCCATGGTCAGGGGTTGAGTACCTGTTTGAAGAGGAAATTCTGCCGGTATGCAGCCGCTGTTTGCTGGCCGAACCGGAACGAAAACTGGCGGTGAACGAATTACTAAACGAATTTCCGCTCTTGCACCAAAGTACGCGCATCAAAGGGTGGCAGGAGTGGTTTGCGCTGTCAGATGTCAGCAGTCCGCTGGTGAATAAAGGTCCGAGATTTGATTTGTTATCGATGCTGATCGCGGCGGTCCGTTCTAATCTGGGCGTTGCGCTGCTCCCGCGTTTTGCCATTCAGCACGATCTGGACAGTGGTGATATGGTCATTCCTTGCGATGTTCCAATGCGTACCGGGAATCGATTTATTATGACGTGGCGTGAAGAGAAATCGGAATCCGAGCATTTACAGATTTTCCGTAACTGGTTGCTCAGTAAGTCCGTGGTATCGGCTGCCTGAGGGTGGCTTGCGCCTTATCAGGCCTACAACGATGGGTAGGCCGGATAAGACGCGTTAGCATCGTTATCCGGCAAAAGAACGGCTACCAATCGATCCCAACCTGTGCCTGAATACCGCGGTCAAACGCGTGTTTGACCGGGCGAATTTCACTGACCGTATCGGCCAGTTCCAGTAACAGCGTATGGCATCCGCGCCCTGTGACGATAACGCTCTGACCGGCAGGGCGATTTTCGATGGCGCTGATAACCTCTTGCGTATCCAGATAGTGGTAAGCCAGCATGTAGGTGAGTTCATCCAGCACCACTAGATCGTAATGCGCATCAGCCAGCATGCGCTTACTCTCCTGCCACACAACCGTTGCCGCCTCGATATCTGCTTGCCGATTTTGGGTTTCCCAGGTAAATCCTGTGCCCATAATATGGAACTCGACGCCGAGCGGTTGCAGTGTGTTGTACTCGCCATTATCCCACTGACCTTTAATAAACTGCGCGATGCCAACGGTTTTTCCGTGACCCACTGCGCGCGTTGCCGTGCCAAAGGCTGCGGTGGATTTTCCTTTTCCGTTGCCGGTGAAGACAATCAGGATCCCTTTCTTCTCCGTTGCAGCCGCTACGCGGGTATCAACCTGTTCTTTCAGTTTCTGCTGACGCTGGCGGTGTCTGTCGTTATTGGCGCGCGCTTCCATGGAAACTCCTTAATGCCCTGCCGGACAGGTTGCACAGCGATGCTGCTGTTCGAACTGGCTGAAGAAGTTATTACCTTTGTCATCCACCAATACGAAGGCAGGCATATTTTTAACTTCCATCATCCACACCGCTTCCATTCCCAGTTCGGGATACTCAAGGCACTGCAGACTCTTCACGTACTGCTGCGCCAGTAGGGCGGCGGCACCGCCAATGCTGCCGAGGCTAAATCCACCGTGTTTGTGACAGGCATCAGTGACCTGCTGGCTGCGGTTACCCTTGGTGAGCATAATGAGGCTGCCGCCTTGTGCCTGGAAAGCATCGACATACCCATCCATGCGCCCGCCGGTGGTGGGCCCCATCGAGCCACAGGCCTGATTTTCCGGGGTTTTGGCGGGACCAGCGTAGTAAACGATATGCTTTTTCATGTATTCCGGCATAGGTTCGCCGTTATCCAGTCGCGCTTTGATGTTCGCGTGGGCGATATCGCGAGCGACAACAATCGGGCCGCTTAACGACAGGCGTGTACCAATGGGCAGAGCTGAAAGGTCATGCAGGATGTCACGCAGCGGACGGTTCAGATCCAGTTGTACGGTCTGAGCGCCGTTTTCTACCCGGTGAGAATCGGGGATAAATTTGCCCGGATTATGCTCGAGTTTTTCCAGCCAGATACCGTGTTTATTAATTTTGGCCTTAATGTTGCGGTCGGCAGAGCAGGAGAGGGCCATCGCGATTGGGCAGGAGCCGCCGTGGCGCGGTAAGCGAATTACGCGGATATCGTGGGCAAAGTATTTGCCGCCAAACTGCGCCCCGATGCCAAACTCGCGGCTGGCATTGAGCAACTCGGCTTCCAGCGCCGTATCACGGAACGCCTGGCCCAGCTCGTTCCCGCTGGTGGGCAGATTATCGTAATATTTGGTTGAAGCCAGTTTGGCGACTTTCAGCGCCTGGTCGGCGGATAAGCCCCCAACCACAAAAGCGATGTGATATGGCGGGCAAGCGGCTGTACCCAGTGATTTCATTTTTTCGATCAGGAACGCAGTGAGTTTTTCCGGCTGTAGAATGGATTTGGTTTCCTGGTACAGTGCCGCTTTGTTAGCTGAGCCGCCACCTTTATTGACGAACAGGAAACGGTATTCGTTACCTGGGGTGGCGCTAATATCGATTTGTGCGGGCAGGTTGGTCTGGGTATTGACCTCGGTATACATATCCAGCGGGGCATTTTGCGAGTAACGCAGGTTGTTTTCGGTAAAGGTGGAATACACGCCTTTGCTTAATGCTTCTGCGTCATCGCCGCCGGTCCAGACATGTTGTCCTTTGCTGGCCACAATGGTTGCCGTCCCGGTATCCTGGCAGTTGGGCAGTACGCCTTTAGCTGAAACCTCTGCATTGCGCAGCAGCTGCAATGCGACGTACTTATCGTTACTGCTGGCCTGTGGGTCGTGCAAAATGCTGGCAATCTGTTTTAAATGTCCGGCGCGCAGGAAAAATGAAGCCTCATAAAACGCCTGCTGTGCTAACAAGGTTAACGCTTCCGGTGCAACCTTGATCACTTCCTCTCCGTCTAACTCCGTTACCGTAACGTGCTGGTTACTCAGTAATTCATACTCGGTACTATCTTTACTCTGAACAAAGAGTTCCTGCCAGACAAATGGTTTAGACATAGTACTTCTCACCTTTTCATTTTGCCGGATGACGGCGTAAATAAATGCGCTAATCGTAGGCCGGATAAGCGAAGCGCCATCCGGCGTAAAGTTATTTGGCTAAAAAGACATTGGCTTTTGTCGCTTCGGCGACATATTCGATAGTTTGCTGGGCTCGAACGCTATTACCGGCTGCATCCAGCGGCGGAGAATAGACTGCAATCGCATATTCGCCAGGGACAACGGCAACCATGCCGCCGCCGACGCCGCTTTTCGCCGGGATGCCAACGGTGTACAGCCATTTACCGCTACCGTCGTAAAGCCCGGCGATTGCCATTTCTGCCAGCACCTGCGGAACATATTTCTCGTTCAGCAACTGTTTACCGTTGAACGGAGATTTGCCTTTGTTCGCGAGTACGGCACCCATTTTGGCCAGTTGCTCAACGGTGATATCCACCGAGCACTGGCGGGTATAAATTTCGACGGCTTCGTCAGTGTTGCCATAGAAGCTGTTATAGGATTCCATCAGCTTGGCCAGCGCCTGATTGTGCTGGTTGGTTTCCATTTCAGATTTGAAAACCGGTTCGTTCACGGTGAGAGTGGCATCGGCCCAGACGTTCAGGTTGTCGAGAATTTTGTTCCAACGATCGGTTTTGTCTTTGGCTTCGATCAGGCTAACGGTGCTCATGGCCCCGGCGTTTACCAGCGGGTTTTCAGGCGCACCTTTGGTCAGTTCAACGGCTAAACCTGAGTTGAATGGCATACCGGTGGCATTGGCGCCAAGTTTATCCAGCACTACCTGAGGACCGTGCTGCTCCATGGCGAGCGCCATGGTGAACACTTTACTCAGGGATTCCATTGGGAAAGGTTTGTTAACATCGCCAACCTGGTAGATCTTGCCGTCCACCGTCGCAATGGTGATGGCAAAATTTTTCGGGCTATAGGTCGCCAGAGCAGGGATGTAGTCGGCGACTTTTCCATCGTTGTTACTTTTGTACTTCTGATGAGCCTGTTCTATCAGCTTGGCGTAGTCGGGCGTGGTTTGCGCGAATGTGGTTGCGCTAAACAAGACGCTGAAAGAAAAGAGACTCACGCCGAGAATTGTTTTATTCATTATGCATTCCTGTTGGTGTTGTTGGGAAAACTATCCTGTAGGCCGGATAAGGCGTTCACGCCGCCATCCGGCGTTAACACGGTATAATTGCCGGATGGCAACGCTGACGCGTTTTATCCGGCCTACGATTAGTCGTTCTTCTACTGTCAGGACAAAGCGACTTCCGTTTCGGTAACCGGACGTTCTTGTTCCGGGGTCTTCACCGGCGCAGTTCCACGGCAACCCTGGCCGTAGTGTTCGCCTTCCCAACGGCCCACGATGGCAGCACCCATTGCGTTACTCATAACGTTGGTGGCGGAACGACCCATATCGAGGAACGGATCGACGCCCATCAGCAGAATCAGGCCAGCTTCTGGAATGTTGAACTGGTTCAGGGTTGCAGCGATAACCACCATGGATGCGCGCGGTACGCCTGCCATTCCTTTCGAGGTCAGCATCAGGATCAACAGCATGGTGATTTGCTCGCCCATGCTCAGTTCGATGTTGCACGCCTGGGCAATAAAGACGGTGGCAAATGAGCAATAAGCCATGGAACCGACCAGGTTAAAGGAATAACCGATAGGCAGAACGAAGCTGGCGATTTTTGAAGAAACACCGAATTTTTCCAGCTTGTCCAGCGTACCCGGGAAGGCGGCTTCAGAGCTTGAAGTGGTAAAGGCCAGCAGAGCGGGTTCGAGGATTGATTTAGTTAACCGTGCGATGCAAGGCCCGACGATCATAGTAGACAGGCCAATCAGGATTGCCCACAGCATACCCAATGTCAGGTAGAACTCACCCATGAAGATCCCGGCGCTAACCATCACACCCAGACCACGTTCGGCAATCAGACCTGAAATAGCGGCAAAAACGGTCAGTGGTGCAAACAGCATGACGTAACCCGTCAGCTTCAGCATGACGTGTACCAGTGAATCCAGCACTTTCACGATAGGATCGGCTTTTTCACCAATCGCAGCGAGGCTGCAACCGAGGAAGATTGAGAACACGACGATCTGCAGAATTTCGTTACGCGCCATCGCATCGACAATACTGGTCGGTACCGCGTGTGAGATGAATACTTTCAGCGTGAATGGCTCTGACTTAACGGCGGCAACGGCTCCGACGTCATGTGGCACAAAGTTGATACCTGCGCCTGGCTGGAAGATATTAACGATAACCAGACCCAGTGCAATTGACACCAGAGAGGCGCAAATAAACAGGAAGAAGGTTTTCGAAAATATACGTCCCAGCGTTTTGGCATCGCCCATTTTGGCAATACCCACAACCAGAGTTGAAATAACCAATGGAGCGATAATCATTTTCACCATACGTAAGAATATAGTGGTAAAAATGGAAATATCTGCTGCATAAGATTTTGCTGTTTCAGCCGCGGCCATATTATTTATGGCCACCCCGGCAATCATGCCGAGTATCAGGCCTAATATGATCATCTTCGTTAAACTAATTTTCTTCATGTGTACTCCATCGGATAAAGGCTGGTAATTGGAATTGTGTAGGGTGGCGTGCGCCTGAACCTGGACAGCAGCTCAGACGCACGCCTGTTGTGACCAACCGCATGAATAATTCGAAGCACTGTGATACAGCTGAATTCTGTGCTCCAATGGTTGTTATTGTGTTTTTTTGTTACAAGTTAAACTCAATACTTAATAATGGAGCGTGTTGCTGCGCACCATAAACATCATTGTCACCGACATTGCCGGAAATAATATCCCGTGGCATGACGATTTTTACGGCATTCGCTGGATCGAACCAGACGATATTGTGAATAAACTCAGGCTCAACATTATATAAACCGGCAATAAGCTGCGGCGTTAATTGCTCGCAGGCTTTTACCCGCTGATAGTCTTCCCTTGTTTTAAATAAAATATCTAAAACTAGTTCGTACGGTCCGGCGTTTTTGGAACGAATTACTTGCGCCAGTGAACAAATTGAGTGTTTCATGCCTGAACTCCTTCTGGCGTCACCTGTTCAATGTGGAAATCAAAACGCAGCGCATCGCTCGCTTCAATCAGGTGATAGATCGAGAACTCATACACCGGTCCACTCTGAATATCAGATGGCGAGAACGGGAAGGCGAGGTTGCCCGCAGTCGCAATGCGATTTTCATAGCCGTAGTGCAGCAGGGTAGAGCGCACCAGAGAGCAAACGCTGTTGGCGATATCCTGCGTTGGCGCGACGACATCCAGTAAAATTCCCAGTTCATGGCCCGCAGTTTTCATCGGCTCATGGTTGCCCATCACACCGTTCTTACCGTACAGGTGGAACGTCATGCGGATACTGTCGTCATTCAGCGAGAGGTTACGTGCCACGCTTGCCTGTACCTCTTCAAGAATCGTGTCAATCCCGGCAATCATAATCGGGTCACGTGTTCCGGCGATGGTTAGGCAACGGAAGCCAACCTGGCGTGCACCTTCCAGTTTCAACGCATACGGTGTTTCTTCATGGCGTGAACCGCTGACATACACTTCACCTTCGTTAACCTGGGTGAAAGTACATGCCTTCAGGTTCAGCACACCGCCTGGCCCTGGCAGGAAGTACGGATCTGACTTCTCGTACAGGGTGTGCGCTGCTGCGGAAGTCTCGGTGAACTTACGCTTGGGATTGAACGCCTTCAGCGTAAAGCCGTTATCGTCAATGATTCCCATCGCACAATCTGAGCCGGAACCAGGGGTGGCGGCAATGGCTGCACACTCAAGGATCTTACCGCAATGAAGCGCCAGACCTTCATCAAAGCCCTGCATAATCGGCAGCGCGGCGAAGCAGGCCGGATCGTAGGCACGTCCGCCCAGGACCACCTGCGCACCGGCTTTCAGCGCACGCTGGAAAGGCTCGATGCCCATTTGTGCGACAATGTAGGTGCTCTCTTCAATGGCCTCGTGAGTCAGTTCCGGCACAAAATCGAGCGCAGTGATTTTGCCGTTATCCAGCGCCTGATGAACGATTTCTTTGTCGACATCAGACGGAATTAGCGCCATTGAGAAAGACAGTTTTTCTTCCTGCGCGATCTCATGGATTATCTGGCGACACCACTCCAGATGCGGAGCTGCGCCAGAACCACCAGCTGTGCCGATTACTACCGGGATGTTGTTCTTAACGCCTGCCACAATCATATAGCGCAGATCGCGTTTCACACCGGCCCTGTCAGTAAAGGGTTTACCTGCCCCCAGGTAGTGGGGGCCAGGATCGGAGGAACCTGCGTCAACAGCAATAAGATCCGGTGACTCTTCCATGGCTTTACGAAAACTTTCTTCCGGGAAGCCATAACCCAGGATAGCCGTAGGCGATAAGATCTTAAATGTGCGTGCCATCTCTTAATCCTTAGTTTGCAACAACGCGATGGTGCGGTTCATTTCGTTAAACACGATGTTGAGACCTTCATCGAAACCCATACCCGGTTTAACCAGCATACGCATTGGGCGCGCGGCAAGTGCCACGTGTACGCAGGTGCGGGCACTGATCTCGGTTTCGTTACAGGTACCGCCCTGATAGGCTTCCATCGCGTGTTTGTTGCAATACAGCACCGCATCAACGATGTTGTGAATACCGCCCAGATCCGGAGTCTTGATCTGTACCATGTGGCAGCTGCCCGCATCGGTAAAGTCCACGATATCCTGATAGGTGTTACACCATTCATCCGCAACGATTTTCACGCCGGAACCCAGACGAGTCAGTTCTTTGGTGATGGCGGTCAACATGCGGATCTGATCCGGCTTGTTACCGGCATCAACCGGACCTTCGATATACAGCGGCAGACCCTGGGCTTCGGCTTCCAGGCTGGCGATGTATTCGGCGCAACGCACTGGATCCATATCGAAGATCAGACCGATCGTGCCGTACACATCAATGTGCAGCGTCGGGTGATAACGTTCGCTGGTGCGTAGGCTTAAGATGCGGTCGGATAACCAACGTACATACTCACGCAGTTTTTCGCCTTTAAAGCCCAGTTTCTCTTCCACGTTGTTGATCAGCGCATGCGGCAGGACGTCCACACCTTTGAGGATCATCTTATCAACGGCGATATAACGGTCGTCACCGCTCTGACCAAATAATGGAATGGCTTCCGGGACGCACGGCAGTTGCCATTCATCGCAAACCACTTCAGTTTTCAGACGACCGGTAGCCAGCGCCGCAGCGTCGAGCAGCGCCTGAGACAAACCATAGCGGACGGCGGTATGCAGCAGATGACCGTCAATACGCAGTTGGTCAAAGAAACGCGCGTTCGGCAGGAACGAATCAACGTCACGACCTTCCAGTAACGGCTTGATGTGGTCGTTGAGGAACGGAATGAAGTTTTCAGCCAGGAACAGTGGGTCACGACCGCCTGCACCTGAATATTGCACCGCTGCGCAATCGCCCACAGCTACCGCGCCGTTTTCCAGAATCAGCTGTACGGAAACACATTCACCCGCCTGACGAACAGACGTAAATCCAGGCGTTACCGGATCGCCGGTATAGATAAACCCGTCATGACCGGCGCCGTTTTTGATGGCCTGCTGATCGTCAAAATAAAATGAGGAGTAGCCAGCTGTGAAAAGGGCCTGTTTAATTTTCATTATGGTCTTCCTATTAATTTACTGTGGGATACGGCGTTGATGTCATCAATGACCATCTGGAAAGAAGGCTTGCGACCTTCGAAATGTGCGCGCTCTGCAACGTAGTCGTGGTGCAGGGCGAGAATATCTTTCGGCAGCGGCACTGCACCGGCTTCAAGAATACGGATTGCGCCTGTGTTATCGCGAACAGGCAGGATCTTACCGGCGTTACAGGCGGCAGGAGCGAAAGGCACATCCAGCACGCCAGCTTCAAAGGCCAGCACCGTACCGCGCGCAATGTCGCCATTGCCCAGTTCGAAGACTTTCTTCAATACCGCGCGGACTTCGCTCTTAATCAGGTCAACTTCCTGCTCCACGGCAGCGCACTGCGGGAATTTCTGATCGCTGACCATGTTGAGCATCTGGCGTGACGCTTTCAGGCCCTGGGCGTTAGCTGCCGCGGTTGGGATACCGAATGCTTCGTGCGGACTTTTGGTAATGACTTTTGTGGCACCAGACATACCGGCAACCGCTGCGCCCCAGGCGATAACGGAGAAAGCTTTTGCTTCATCTTCCGGGAATCCGCCCATCCACTGGTGGAAAACGGTGCTCAGCTCGTAATCGTCGAAGCCATGGTTATGGAAGTATTCGTGGGACAGTTCACGCAGTGCCTGAATAGCAGCGATATCCTGTGTCAGGCTACCGACCTGGCCGTAACCGACGGTAATAGACTTCACGCCCTGCTCCAGCGCCAGCAGACCTTCGATAATCGCGACTGAGTGGGACATGAACGGCGGGATCAGCGTGCCGGTCAGCGGACCAAACGGCTCACGGTTGATGCGAATGCCGTTCTCTTCGTACAGACCCATCAGACGGTCGCAGTACTGCCAGTCGCGGATAGATTTTTCCAGGGTGACGCGTTTGGCGTAAGGGATGTTGTAGGAGATACCGCCGCCTTCGTAGCTGGTAAAGCCACTGGCCATGGCGATTTCTGCCAGCAGACGCGCATCCGGTGTACCGTGGCGAACCTGGATCGGTTTATCCAGCGATTCAGTCATACGACGGCAGGCAGCAACCCCGTGATTGACGACCGGTAAACCATTCAGCTTGGAAGTACCTGCTTCGATGGATTTTTGGATCCCGACAGCGGCTTCTTCATAGCGGTTCAGACGGGTATAGGCATCGATAGTACTTGGCAGGAGGTCGCACTCTTCCTGCAATGTTTTGAGCAGCGCAATATGCTCATCCATTAATGCCACACCTGCGCGCGGCTGGCTCAGAGTTTTACCCTCCTGATCGGCCTTCAGCAGGGCGAGGGAGAAACGCTTTTTCTCTGGAATTGATTGCTGGTACTTCACGCCATCTTCGAAGTTCTCAACGTCTTTACCGGTTTCCCAGGTTTGTAACACCTGATGCCTTTCGGTCATGAATTCGTCATGGGTCAATTTTTTATTTCGAAGTTCCATTCGTAGCTGCCTTAAGTTTTATAGGGTTAAACACTGAATGCTGGTGCGAGCAGCGGCTTGCGGGTACAGCCTGGCGACGTTTGCCAGTAGCGGGAGCAGGCCATTTGAATCGCGGTAATACTCAAACTGATTCGGTAACAGAATTCTTTTACCCTGGTCGTCCAGCTCCCTGTATTTGAGCCAGTTATGGATATCGAACTGGCTGGCGCGAGAGAGCCATCCCCCTGAACCGACGACTTTGCGTACGGTGGTGAGATCGCGACCCATCTGTAAATCCACATTACCCACGCAGGTGCAAACCTGCTTTTTAGTGCCCGCGTGGCGCTCAGCGGCATAGCCCACGCATAAACCTGCCAGCAGGGTGTCGAAATATTTCTCTTCCTCGCTGAGTGGCAGGTAATCCGGTTGCCCAACCAAGTGGCGTAGATAGCGGTAAAACGCTTCCTCGCGCTGTGGCTGCTGGGCGAAGATGACTTTCACCATATCCTGCGTGCTTTCTCCCACCACAACGGCGGAAACGCGCATGCCAAGGTCGCCTTCAACGGTACGTTTGACGAACGGTTCAGGAACACCATGCAGGACGGTATCGGGGGAGAGGGTATTCGCGCTGGCCGAATAGACATCCGTGGTGGCTCCGCCCATATCAATCAGCATGAATTCCTTCCATGCGCTGTCGTAATCGCTAATGGCTTTGACTAACTCATATACCGTCCATGGCGTCGGCATAGGCTCTTCGCCTGTTTCGCCGACGATAACGTCCAGACCTTTGCCTTTGACGATGCGTGACAAGAACACATCGCAAATCGCCTGGCGCGCGGCAAACGGATTCGGGTGATCGAGGTCCGGCAGAATGTTGTCTACCGTGGTCAGATCCTTATGTCCCAGAATCGTTTGTATTTCGTCCTGAATGTCCCGGTTTCCGGCGTAGATAATGGCGCAATCAAGCTTTGAGCCTGCCAGCGCGTGTGCATTCGCCAGGCCGTAACTTTCTTCGCCACCGTCTGTCCCGCCGGTAAACAACAGAATGTCTGGTGGTGATGATTCCAGCTCCTGGATGTCATGACGGTTCAGCTTGTACGAATAATATTGCGCGATTTTCGCTCCTGCCGAATGGGCGGTAACTTTTGCCGACTCCAGCGTAATGGAAGGCACCAGCCCCATTGCTGCAACGGCGAGCCCACCTTTCGCTGAGGAGGAGTATTTCAACTGCACTTCACCACTTTTCAGTAACGGGCGAGCATCGGCAACATTCAGCACCTGATTCAGGCTGGCAAAAAAACCGTCTGCCAGATGATGTGTGGTGGTTGGGGTCAGGACATGGTTTACCAGGGTTAATTCCTCGCCTTCATGTGCGAAGAGGGCTGCCTTGGTCCATGTCGAGCCGATATCGACAGAAACTGTTTGCATCAGATGGCCTCTTCCAGGCAACGCTGTTCGAGGCCATTGTGTTGGTGAATATCATTAGTGATAAGCGCGCAAACATCTTCCAGATCGTGGCTGGGGGCGAAGACCCGGTTAAAGCCCATCTCTTTAAACTTCACTTCCACGTCGGCGAAGTCATGTTTACCGACGACCAGGTTGCCGCCGACGTACAGCAGAATGTCGCCAAGGCCGCGTTCGATGCAGCGCTCACGTAACCCGAGGCAGTCAATGTCGCCATGACCGTAGATAGAGGACACCACGATGGCATCGGCGCCTGTTTCAATCGCAGCATCGATATATTCATCCTGGCTCACCATCACCCCGAGGTTGATTACGTGAAAATCATGAGCAGTAAAAACGCGATCCAGAACTTTATTACCTACTGCATGGCAGTCAGCACCGATGACGCCAATAACAAGTGTAGATTTCTTCATGGGTAATCCTCTGTAGGGCTGATGGTCAATAAGTGAAATTATTTTCTAATATTTAGAACATGGATTGTGACAACCTCTTAATAGGGTTGGAGTTTCTGTGGAAGCGAAAAAGGAAGCAATTGATCTATTTTCAAAATATCCTGAGAAAAATGATTGTTATATTTAGCTGGTGTAAAATCCCTTTGTAATCAATGTGATGTGATGTATTTTTTTAACTGGTTTTAATTTATTAGAGAATTGGGTAATAAATTACTTGCCATGTTTGTGATCGAAATCTTATTTTGTTATGCGCGCCATTTATGACGTGTTTTAAATAATTTCAAAAATCCCAATTACTAATTAACTTGTGAACGACATAACGGTTTTTTATTTTTTAATCTTATATGTCATAATTCATTTTTGTTAAATTTAGGATAAAAATGATAAGGAAATGTTTGTGGCATATTTAATCTTTGCCACATAAGAGAAGAGGGGGTGTTAATGATAACTTTCAGTGATGATTTAAGCGAAACGTCAGCATTCTCTCGCAGAACGACAAACGCAATGCATCGGTCATTGTGGAACGTTTTCGCTTCCAGTTGAGATAGTTACATCTCGGTGTTAATTATAAGTAAAATTTAAATGAATAATTTGTATGAAATAACAAATCCATGACTTGCTAAACAAAAAACTGTGAGCTACCCAGCATTAGTGATTCTTTATCTGCTATCAATTTAGTCAGCCGGGCTGGTTAAAAGATCGTGTACATTTAAATAAATATCCTATCATTTGTAGTAACGGCAATTACTCATTGAAAAACATGTTGTTAACATAGCGTTTACTAGTAGCGTGAGTGCTAAACACTATTAACATTAAATTTGAAAATTGATTTAAATCAATGTTTAAAACTTGGAAAACAGCATCAAAAGAGGTTAAATTGCTTCAGATCAAATTGGTCTGAAAGTGGTAAATTAGCTATAAATTGATCACTATCGAAAAATGCAAATTTGTCTCGATAAAAACCTGTTTATTGTAAGGATTTTACGGCGTAATATAATTGCGGGATCAATTTGAGTGTTTTATTAACATGTTTGTAACTTTTCATCATTATCCTTTCTTCAAATGAGAGGGAAGGGTAGCGGCGGAAGGAAGCAGATAAATTTGTATTGGGGCATGCGTGTGACCCTTTCTAACGGGGTTCACTCTCGGAGTCTTCATGCGATGAGCAAGGAGTCATGATGTTAGATATAGTCGAACTGTCGCGCTTACAGTTTGCCTTGACCGCGATGTACCACTTCCTGTTTGTGCCACTGACGCTCGGTATGGCGTTCTTGCTGGCCATCATGGAAACGGTCTACGTCCTTTCCGGCAAACAGATTTATAAAGATATGACCAAGTTCTGGGGTAAGTTGTTTGGTATCAACTTCGCTCTGGGTGTGGCAACCGGTCTGACCATGGAGTTCCAGTTCGGGACTAACTGGTCCTACTACTCCCACTATGTAGGGGATATTTTCGGTGCGCCGCTGGCGATCGAAGGTTTGATGGCCTTCTTCCTCGAATCCACCTTTGTAGGTCTGTTCTTCTTCGGCTGGGACCGTTTGGGTAAAGTCCAGCATATGTGCGTCACCTGGCTGGTAGCTCTGGGTTCTAACCTGTCCGCGCTGTGGATTCTGGTTGCGAACGGCTGGATGCAAAACCCAATCGCCGCGGATTTCAATTTCGAAACCATGCGTATGGAAATGCTGAGCTTCTCTGAACTGGTGCTCAACCCGGTTGCACAGGTGAAATTTGTTCACACTGTGGCATCTGGTTATGTCTGTGGCGCGATGTTCGTTCTGGGGATCAGCTCCTACTATATGCTGCGCGGTCGTGACTTCGCGTTCGCTAAACGTTCTTTTGCCATCGCCGCCAGCTTTGGTATGGCTGCAATTCTGTCTGTTATCGTTCTGGGTGATGAATCCGGTTACGAAATGGGCGACGTGCAGAAAACCAAACTCGCTGCGATTGAAGCAGAATGGGAAACTCAGCCTGCACCGGCTTCCTTTACGCTGTTCGGTATTCCGGACCAGGATGCGCAGGAAAACCATTTTGCGATTCAAATTCCTTATGCGCTGGGCATCATTGCCACCCGCTCTGTTGATACACCGGTCATTGGTCTGAAAGATCTGATGGTGCAGCACGAAGAGCGCATCCGTAACGGGATGAAAGCGTATCAACTGCTGGAAGAGCTGCGTGCTGGTACGACCGATCAGGCCGTTCGCGATCAGTTCAACAGCATGAAGAAAGACCTGGGTTATGGTCTGCTGCTGAAACGCTATACGGATAACGTCACCGACGCGACCGAAGCGCAAATTCAGCAGGCAACGAAAGATTCTATTCCTCGCGTTGCGCCGCTGTACTTCGCATTCCGTATCATGGTGGCATGCGGCATTCTGATGCTGGCAATCATCGCTGTGTCCTTCTGGACCGTACTTCGTAACCGTATCGGTGAGAAAAAATGGCTGCTGCGCACTGCGCTGTATGCGATTCCTCTGCCGTGGATTGCGATCGAATCCGGTTGGTTTGTCGCAGAGTACGGTCGTCAACCGTGGGCGATTGGTGAAGTGTTACCAACAGCCGTAGCGAACTCTTCGCTGACCGCTGGCGACCTCATCTTCTCGATGCTGTTGATTTGCGGCCTGTATACCCTGTTCCTGGTGGCTGAACTGTATCTGATGTTCAAGTTCGCACGCCTTGGGCCGAGTAGCCTGAAAACCGGTCGTTATCACTACGAGCAGTCCACTGTGACTTCTCAGCCGGCACGCTAAGACAGGAGTCGTCAAATGATCGATTATGAAGTATTGCGTTTTATCTGGTGGCTGCTGGTTGGCATTCTGCTGATTGGTTTCGCGGTCACTGATGGCTTCGACATGGGGGTGGGCATGCTCACCCGTTTCCTCGGTCGTAATGATACCGAGCGTCGAATTATGATTAACTCCATCGCCCCACACTGGGACGGTAACCAGGTTTGGCTCATCACCGCAGGCGGCGCACTGTTCGCAGCCTGGCCGATGGTGTATGCCGCCGCGTTCTCCGGCTTCTATGTGGCGATGATTCTGGTACTGGCGTCGTTGTTCTTCCGTCCGGTCGGTTTTGATTACCGCTCCAAGATTGAAGACATGCGCTGGCGCAACATGTGGGACTGGGGCATCTTCATTGGTAGCTTCGTTCCACCGCTGGTTATTGGCGTGGCATTCGGCAACCTGCTGCAAGGGGTTCCGTTCCACGTAGACGACTACATGCGTCTGTACTACACCGGTAACTTCTTCCAGTTGCTGAATCCGTTTGGTCTGCTGGCGGGTGTCGTGAGTGTTGGGATGATCATCACCCAGGGCGCGACCTATCTGCAGATGCGTACGGTAGGTGAGCTGCATCTGCGTGCACGTGCAACTTCGCAGGTTGCGGCACTGGTGACTCTGGTCTGCTTCGCGCTGGCCGGTGTATGGGTGATTTACGGTATTGACGGTTATGTTGTGACCTCCGCACTGGATCACCATGCCGCCTCAAACCCGCTGACCAAAGAAGTGGCTCGCGAGGCTGGCGCATGGATGGTGAACTTTAATAACGCACCTATCCTGTGGCTGGTTCCTGCACTGGGCGTCGTTCTGCCGCTGTTGACTATCCTGACTTCTCGTATGGAGAAAGGGGCATGGGCGTTCGTCTTCTCCTCACTGACGTTAGCCTGCATCATCCTGACTGCCGGTATCGCAATGTTCCCGTTTGTGATGCCATCCAGCACCATGATGAACGCAAGCCTGACTATGTGGGATGCCACCTCCAGCCAGCTTACATTGAACTTGATGACCTGGGTCGCGGCGGTGTTTGTACCGATCATTCTGTTGTACACCGGCTGGTGCTACTGGAAGATGTTCGGTCGCATCACTAAAGAAGATATTGAAAGCAACACCCACTCTCTGTACTAAGTAAGGAGCTTAAAATGTGGTATTTCGCATGGATTTTGGGAACGCTTCTTGCCTGTGCATTTGGGATAATCACAGCGCTGGCGCTTGAGCACGTTGAATCAGGCAAAGCCGGACAAGAAGATAGCTGATGACCAACATTATCGCGATGGTATACAACGCGATGGACAAGCGCCCCCTGCGGGCGCTTTCCTTTGTGCTGGCAATCGTGTTGGCTGGCTGCATATTCTGGGATCCGTCACGTTTTGCGGCCAAAACCAGTGAGCTTGAAATCTGGCATGGTTTCCTGCTGATGTGGGCGGTCTGCGCAGGCATTATTCACGGCGTTGGCTTCCGTCCTCGTGCCGTACACTGGCAGGGTATCTTCTGCCCGCTGATCGCGGATATCGTCCTCGTTGTTGGACTGTTTTTCTTCTTCTTTTGAATAAGAAACATCCTTAAATATTTATGGGCTTGCATAAGCCCATAATTTTTTACTCTCCGTTTACTTTCCCCCATTCCAAAGCACCATTCCCGCGCGTATAGTAGCGAAGTTTGAAAGCACTAACCTTTTGTTGCATTACCGGGATGTACAGTGAAGACAGCGCGATATACAACGACATTCTTGATGCATCGCGGCGGCAAGAACGCGAGTCACCAGGCGCTTACCAGGGTAAGCAACTGGTGTGAGTGGGCGAAGCCAACAAAGAGGCAGTAGGAATGAATAAGTATATGTTTCGATGGCCGGTTCGTGTCTACTATGAAGATACCGATGCCGGTGGGGTGGTTTACCACGCCAGCTACGTCGCTTTTTATGAAAGAGCTCGTACAGAGATGCTGCGTCATCATCACTTCAGTCAGCAGGTCCTGTTGGCCGAACGTGTAGCCTTTGTGGTGCGCAAGATGACCCTCGAGTATTTTGCGCCTGCCCGGCTCGACGATATGCTCGAAGTTCAAACCGAAATTACGTCAATGCGTGGCACCTCATTGGTTTTCACGCAACGCATTGTCAACGCAGAGAACACCGTGCTGAATGAAGCCGAAGTTCTGATCGTTTGCGTTGATCCACTCAAAATGAAGCCTCGTGCGCTTCCCAAGTCTATTGTCGCGGAGTTTAAGCAGTGACTGACATGAATATCCTTGATTTGTTCCTGAAGGCAAGCCTTCTGGTTAAACTTATCATGTTGATTTTGATTGGTTTCTCAATCGCATCCTGGGCCATTATTATCCAGCGGACCCGTATTCTTAATGCTGCTTCACGTGAAGCCGAAGCATTTGAAGACAAGTTCTGGTCTGGTATTGAATTGTCGCGTCTGTATCAGGAAAGCCAGGGGCGTCGTGATAATCTGGCGGGCTCAGAGCAAATTTTCTATAGCGGATTCAAAGAGTTTGCGCGTCTGCATCGGGCGAATAGCCACGCGCCGGAAGCGGTCGTTGAAGGGGCATCCCGTGCGATGCGTATCTCGATGAACCGTGAACTGGAAACGCTGGAAACGCATATTCCATTCCTCGGCACCGTCGGCTCCATCAGCCCGTATATCGGTCTGTTCGGTACCGTTTGGGGGATCATGCACGCATTTATCGCGCTGGGCGCGGTAAAACAGGCCACGCTGCAAATGGTCGCGCCGGGTATCGCGGAAGCGTTGATCGCCACGGCTATCGGTCTGTTTGCGGCAATCCCGGCGGTTATGGCTTACAACCGACTGAATCAGCGCGTGAACAAGCTGGAACTGAATTACGACAACTTTATGGAAGAGTTCACCGCGATTCTGCACCGCCAGGCGTTTACCGTTAGCGAGAGCAACAAGGGGTAAGCCATGGCCAGAACGCGTGGACGAGGTCGTCGCGAACTCAAGTCCGAAATCAATATTGTACCGCTGCTCGACGTACTGCTGGTGCTGTTGCTGATCTTTATGGCAACCGCGCCGATCATTACGCAGAGTGTGGAAGTCGACCTGCCGGATGCGACCGAATCGCAAGCCGTCAGCAGTAACGACGAACCGCCGGTCATTATTGAGGTTTCCGGTATTGGGCAATACAGCGTGGTCGTTGAGAAAGACAGGATGGATCAACTGCCGCCGGAGCAGGTTATCGCGGAAGCGAAAAGCCGCCTGCAGACCAATCCGAAAACGGTCTTTTTAATCGGTGGTGCGAAAGACGTGCCTTATGATGAAATAATTAAAGCGCTGAACTTGTTACACAGTGCAGGCGTAAAATCGGTTGGCTTGATGACGCAGCCAATCTGATGACCGCGTTTTGCTGGCTTGAAAGATAGCGCGTAACAGGCGAACAGTTTTTTGGGAACCGAGAGTGTCAAAGGCAACCGAACAAAACGACAAGCTCAAAAGGGCGATAATTATTTCAGCGGTGCTGCATGTCATTTTATTTGCAGTACTGATCTGGAGTTCGTTCGATGAGCACATTGATGCTTCAGCTGGCGGCGGTGGCGGTTCGTCCATCGACGCCGTTATGGTCGATCCTGGCGCCGTTGTGCAACAGTACGACAGGCAGCAGCAGCAGCAGGCAAGTGCGAAACGTGCAGAAGAACAGCGTGAAAAACAGGCGCAGCAGCAAGCTGAGGAACTTCGCGAGAAGCAAGCGGCTGAGCAAGAGCGACTGAAGCAGCTGGAAAAAGAACGTTTAGCCGCGCAGGAAAAAGTGCGCGAACAGGCGGAACAGCAAAAGCAGGCCGAAGCCGCCGCCGCGAAAGCGCAAGAGCAACAGAAACAGGCTGAAGAAGCTGCGGCGAAGGCTGCTGCAGATGCGAAGGCCAAAGCTGATGCTCAGGCGAAACAAGCGGCAGATGCTGCGAAGAAAGCCGCTGCGGACGCACAGAAAAAAGCTGAGGCTGAAGCTGCTAAAGCCGCCGCTGATGCGAAGAAAGCTGCAGAAGCACAAGCTGCTAAGGCAGCAGCAGACGCTGCGAAGAAAGCGCAGGCTGAGGCCGCTAAGCAAGCTGCAGCCGAGAAAGCTGCCGCTGAGAAAGCAGAAAAAGCCGCCGCCGCGAAAGCTGCCGCTGCTGAAAAAGCGGCGGCTGATAAGAAAGCCGCGGCTGAAAAAGCAGCTGCAGATAAAAAAGCTGCAGCCGAGAAAGCCGCTGCCGATAAGAAAGCTGCGGCTGATAAAGCGGCTGCTGCGAAAAAGGCTGCGGCCGAAAAAGCCGCAGCAGCCTCTGGCGTTGACGACTTGTTAGGTGACCTAAGCTCCGGTAAGAATGCACCGAAATCGGGTGGTGGAGCGAAAGGAAGCGGTCAACCGGCGAAAGATAGTGGTACAAGTGGTGCTAATGGCGGTGCATCTGGCGCTGATATCAGTGCTTACGCATCTCAAATTCGTAATGCGATCCAGAGTCGTCTGTATGGTGCCGATTTGTATGCAGGTAAATCTTGCGTATTACATATCAAGTTAGCACCCGATGGTCTGTTACTGGATGTGACCGAAGAGGGCGGAGATCCGGCATTGTGCCAGGCTGCGCTGACGGCTGCGAAAACAGCCAGAATTCCTAAACCGCCTAGCCAGGCTGTTTATGAAAAAGTAAAAGATGCCAAACTGGACTTTAAACTGTAATAACGCCCCCTGAGAATTCAGGGGAAACGGTCTAAGGTTGAGACAGAGTTCTGGTAGTTTTGTGTATTTGAGTTTGTTAACATTCTGCTAAATTATCGTGGGCTTTCCGTCCAGATAAGGGAGATATGATGAAGCAGGCATTACGAGTAGCATTTGGTTTTCTGATGCTGTGGGCAGCGGTGCTGCACGCAGAAGTACGTATCGAGATCACCCAGGGGGTGGACTCGGCACGCCCGATTGGTGTTGTCCCCTTCCAGTGGGCAGGGCCGGGTGCTGCACCTGAAGATATCGGTGGCATCGTAGGCGCTGACCTGCGTAACAGCGGTAAATTTAATCCGTTAGACCGCTCTCGTCTGCCTCAGCAGCCGGGTACCGCGCAGGAAGTTCAACCTGCCGCATGGTCTGCGCTGGGTATTGATGCCGTGGTCGTCGGTCAGGTTACACCGAATCCGGATGGTTCCTACAGCGTCGCTTATCAACTGGTAGATACCGGTGGCGCGCCGGGTACCGTACTGGCGCAGAATACTTATAAAGTGAACAAGCAGTGGCTGCGTTATGCGGGCCATACTGCCAGTGACGAAGTGTTTGAAAAACTGACCGGTATTAAAGGTGCATTCCGTACCCGTATCGCTTATGTTGTTCAGACTAACGGCGGTCAGTTCCCGTACGAATTACGTGTGTCTGACTACGATGGTTACAACCAGTTCGTGGTACACCGTTCTCCGCAGCCGCTGATGTCACCGGCATGGTCTCCGGACGGTTCAAAACTGGCATACGTCACTTTCGAAAGCGGTCGTTCTGCGCTGGTTATTCAGACACTGTCTAACGGCGCGGTTCGTCAGGTAGCGTCGTTCCCACGTCACAACGGTGCGCCAGCGTTTTCTCCGGATGGCAGCAAACTGGCGTTTGCCCTGTCTAAAACCGGTAGCCTGAACCTGTATGTCATGGACATTGGTTCCGGTCAGATCCGTCAGGTGACGGATGGTCGTAGCAACAACACGGAACCTACCTGGTTCCCGGACAGCCAAAACCTGGCCTTTACTTCTGACCAGGCCGGTCGTCCGCAGGTTTATAAAGTTAACGTCAACGGCGGTGCTCCGCAGCGCATTACCTGGGAAGGTTCGCAAAACCAGGATGCGGATGTGAGCAGCGACGGTAAATTTATGGTAATGGTAAGCTCGGCCAACGGTCAGCAGCACATTGCCAAACAAGATCTGGTAGCGGGTGGCGTACAAGTTCTGTCGTCAACGTTCCTGGACGAAACGCCAAGTCTGGCACCTAACGGCACTATGGTAATCTACAGCTCTTCTCAGGGGATGGGATCCGTGCTGAATTTGGTTTCTACAGATGGGCGTTTCAAAGCGCGTCTTCCGGCAACTGATGGACAGGTTAAATTCCCTGCCTGGTCGCCGTATCTGTGATAATAAATAATTGATTAATAAAGGAATCATTGAAATGCAACTGAACAAAGTGCTGAAAGGGCTGATGATTGCTCTGCCTGTTATGGCTATTGCAGCGTGTTCTTCTAACAAGAACGCCAGCAATGACGGCAGCGAAGGCATGCTGGGTGCCGGCACTGGTATGGATGCAAACGGCAGCGGCAACATGTCTTCTGAAGAGCAAGCGCGTCTTCAGATGCAACAGCTGCAGCAGAACAACATCGTTTACTTCGATCTGGACAAGTACGATATCCGTTCTGACTTCGCTGCAATGCTGGATGCTCACGCTAACTTCCTGCGTAGCAACCCGTCTTACAAAGTCACCGTAGAAGGTCATGCGGACGAACGTGGTACTCCTGAGTACAACATCTCCCTGGGTGAGCGTCGTGCGAACGCCGTTAAGATGTACCTGCAGGGTAAAGGCGTTTCTGCTGACCAGATCTCCATCGTTTCTTACGGTAAAGAAAAACCTGCAGTACTGGGTCATGACGAAGCGGCTTACGCCAAAAACCGTCGCGCCGTACTGGTTTACTAAGAGAATTGCATGAGCAGTAACTTCAGACATCATCTGTTGAGTCTGTCGTTACTGGTTGGCATAGCGGCCCCCTGGGCCGCTTTTGCACAGGCGCCAATCAGTAGTGTCGGCTCTGGCTCGGTCGAAGACCGTGTCACTCAACTCGAGCGTATTTCTAACGCTCACAGTCAGCTTTTAACCCAACTCCAGCAACAACTCTCCGATAATCAGTCCGATATTGATTCCCTGCGCGGTCAAATTCAGGAAAATCAGTATCAACTGAATCAGGTTGTTGAACGCCAGAAGCAGATATTGCTGCAGATGAATAATCTTGGCAGCGGTAGTGCACCTGCGGCGCAATCAGCGGGCGGCGATCAGAGTGGGGCAGCAGCAACCCCTGCACCTGATGCGGGTGCAGCGGCAGCGTCAGGTGCTCCGGTACAAACTGGCGATGCGAATACCGATTACAATGCGGCCATTGCTCTGGTGCAGGATAAATCCCGCCAGGATGACGCGATTGAAGCATTTCAGAACTTCATTAAAAAGTACCCAGACTCAACTTACCTGCCAAATGCGAATTACTGGCTGGGTCAGTTGAATTACAACAAGGGGAAAAAAGATGATGCAGCGTTCTATTTTGCTTCTGTAGTCAAAAACTTCCCTAAATCACCAAAGGCTGCAGACGCGATGTATAAAGTCGGTGTCATCATGCAGGACAAAGGTGATAAAGAGAAAGCGAAAGCCGTTTATCAGCAGGTTATCACTAAATACCCTGGCACTGATGGCGCGAAACAAGCGCAAAAACGCCTTGGCGCGATGTAATGAACACCATGCGACCAGAAATCGTGTTAATTCTGGTCGCGTCGTGTGATTCCTAAGCAGTTGAGTTATTTACATCGAAATTTTTGTTGCGCTAAAATCTGAAATCAGTAATATATGCCGCCGTTGCCAAGGGATATCAAACAGCCCGAAAGCGGCAAAAAAAGTGGGTCGTTAGCTCAGTTGGTAGAGCAGTTGACTTTTAATCAATTGGTCGCAGGTTCGAATCCTGCACGACCCACCACTAACTTAGTTAGTAAGTAGTATCCAGCGCAGTATCGGGTGATTAGCTCAGCTGGGAGAGCACCTCCCTTACAAGGAGGGGGTCGGCGGTTCGATCCCGTCATCACCCACCACTCGGGGCGTTAGCTCAGTTGGTAGAGCAGTTGACTTTTAATCAATTGGTCGCAGGTTCGAATCCTGCACGCCCCACCAACTTTAACATCGTACTCAGATGTTAAACGTGAAGGATAACGTTGCTTTAGCAACGGCCCGTTAGGGCGAGACGAAGTCGAGTCATCCTGCACGCCCCACCAATTTATTGGTGGTACCGAGTAAAAATTTTCAGGTTATACCCGAGCGGGTCGTTAGCTCAGTTGGTAGAGCAGTTGACTTTTAATCAATTGGTCGCAGGTTCGAATCCTGCACGACCCACCATCCTGAAAGTATAAAGAAGTAAACCCCATAAGGGGGCGTTAGCTCAGTTGGTAGAGCAGTTGACTTTTAATCAATTGGTCGCAGGTTCGAATCCTGCACGCCCCACCAGTGTAAAAAGGCGCCCTAAAGGCGCCTTTTTGCTATCTGCGATTTATAAGATTCGAACCTGCTTGCCTGATGCGCTTCGCTTATCAGTCCTACAGACGACACTATTCACGTAGGCCGGATAAGACGTCAGTCGCCTTCCGGTATTCATCACACGCAATTATTGTGACTTTCTTACGCCAATCCGCTATCTTGTTTAGCATATAAAACAAATCTAACCGAATACGGCGTGCGTCACGCTTTTAATCGGTTATTTCGTTAAGCCAGTAAAACGAGAAAGCAAGATGAGCGTGATGTTTGATCCAGAAGCAGCAATTTATCCGTTTCCGCCGAAGCCAGCCCCGCTGAGTGTGGATGAAAAGCAATTTTATCGTGAAAAAATCAAGCGCCTGCTGAAAGAGCGTGATGCCGTTATGGTCGCGCACTATTACACCGATCCCGAAATTCAGCAGTTGGCCGAAGAGACCGGTGGTTGTATTTCTGATTCTCTGGAGATGGCGCGTTTCGGCTCAAAGCATTCTGCCTCTACGCTGTTGGTTGCAGGCGTGAGATTTATGGGGGAAACCGCCAAAATCCTCAGCCCGGAAAAGACCATCCTGATGCCGACCCTACAGGCGGAATGCTCATTAGATCTGGGCTGTCCGATTGATGCGTTCAGCGCGTTTTGCGATGCGCATCCGGATCGTACCGTGGTGGTTTACGCCAATACCTCAGCCGCCGTTAAAGCACGTGCGGACTGGGTCGTCACATCCAGTATCGCGGTAGAACTTATTGAGCATCTTGATAGTTTAGGTGAAAAAATCATCTGGGCTCCGGACAGACATCTGGGCAACTACGTACAAAAACAGACCGGTGCAGACGTTCTTTGTTGGCAGGGGGCCTGTATCGTCCACGACGAATTTAAAACTCAGGCTTTAACACGCATGAAGGGGCTTTACCCTGATGCTGCGGTGTTGGTGCACCCGGAGTCCCCCCAGTCTATCGTTGATATGGCCGATGCGGTTGGCTCAACCAGCCAGTTAATCAACGCAGCTAAATCGTTACCGCATCAACAGCTGATTGTGGCGACTGACCGGGGCATTTTTTACAAAATGCAGCAGGCTGTTCCGGATAAAGAGTTACTCGAAGCGCCGACGGCTGGTGAGGGGGCAACCTGTCGCAGCTGTGCGCATTGTCCGTGGATGGCGATGAACGGCCTCAAGGCGATTGCTGAGGGCCTGGAACAAGGCGGAGTGGCTCATGAGATACATGTTGATGCTGGGCTTCGAGAAGGGGCGTTGTTGCCGTTAAACCGCATGTTGGAATTTGCGGCTACACTTCGAGCTTAATTAATATTTTTGCTCTGGGGGAAAAGATGGACTTTTTTAGCACGCAGAACATTCTGGTACATATTCCGATTGGCGCTGGCGGTTACGATCTGTCTTGGATCGAAGCTGTGGGGACGATCGCCGGGTTGCTGTGTATTGGCCTGGCGAGCCTTGAGAAAATCAGCAATTACTTCTTCGGCCTGATAAACGTCACGCTGTTTGCGATTATCTTCTTTCAGATCCAGCTCTATGCAAGCCTGTTGCTGCAAGTTTTCTTTTTTGCCGCCAACATCTACGGCTGGTATGCCTGGTCCAGGCAAACCAACCAGCATGAAGCGGAACTGAAAATTCGCTGGCTGCCGTTACCAAAAGCGATCGGCTGGCTGGCGGCTTGCGTGGTGGCGATCGGCCTGATGTCGGTCTATATCGATCCGGTCTTTGCGTTCCTGACCCGCATTGCGGTGAACATTATGCAGGCATTGGGATTACAGGTTGTTGTGCCTGAGTTGCAACCCGATGCATTCCCATTCTGGGACTCCTGCATGATGGTGTTGTCGATTGCGGCGATGATCCTGATGACGCGTAAGTACGTTGAAAACTGGCTGCTGTGGGTGATCATTAACGTAATAAGCGTAGTGATTTTCGCCCTGCAAGGCGTATATGCCATGTCGCTGGAGTATGTGATCCTGACTGTTATCGCCCTGAACGGTAGCAGGATGTGGATTAACAGCGCGCGTGAGCGGGGGTCCCACGCGCTGTCCCATTAATGGTGATGGTGTGAATGGCCGGATACCCCCTGATACAGGTGGCAGTCCGGCCCATTACACGGCTGATACTCCATCTGGATCGTGGCGTGTTCAATCTGGTAGTGATGGATAAGAAAGTGCTGAATACGCTCCAGCAGCGCGTCGTGATCGTGCGGCGGAACCACCTGCACATGCAGCGTCATTACCGGTTTTTCACCCACCATCCAGACATGGACATGGTGTACATTGCGGACTTCAGGGATATCCCGGCTGAGATGGCGCTGCAGTGCGGCGATATCCAGCGTCAGCGGGGCGCCTTCCAGTAATTCATTAACGCTATCCTTTAACAGTCGCCAGGCGCTACGCAGTACCAGCACGGAAACCAGAATCGAGAGAATCGGGTCCGCAGGCGTCCAGCCCGTCCAGATAATAATCAGCGCAGCGATGATCGCCCCGACCGAGCCGAGTAAATCGCCCATCACATGCAGTGCCGCGGCGCGGACGTTCAGGTTTTTCTCCTCACTGCCGCGGTGTAGAACCCAAAAAGCCAGCACGTTGGCCAGTAAACCCGCGACAGCTATAACCATCATCATGCCGCCAGCCACGGGGCGGGGCGTATGGAAACGCTCAATGGCTTCCCAGACGATTAAAATGGTGATCACGACCAATGCGATGGCATTAACAAACGCGGCCAGTGTCGTGAGCCTCAGCCAGCCGAAGGTGTGTCGTATTGTGGGCGGGCGCTGGGAAAACCGGACGGCCAGCAGCGCAAAAAGGAGCGCTGCGGCATCAGTGAGCATATGCCCGGCATCGGCCAACAAGGCCAGTGAACCTGAAAGTAATCCACCCACCACTTCAACCAACATAAATCCGGCTGTAATGCAGAATGCAAACATCAAGCGGCGGGCATTATTGTCCTTGGGTTGCTCAGAAGAAGTATGAGTATGCGAGTGCGCCATTATGCCATCCCTTTGTTATTCTCATCTTTACTGTATGCCATCATACCGTTTTTGGGATGATAAAATTAAAAAGGAGAGCTATTGCTCTCCCATTATTAGCTTTATTTTCAGCGTTACTGCGTAGTGCCATCAGTTTTTGTCTCAGCATCATTGTTAATGCCGTTTCCGGTCTCAACCTTCTTATTCACATCAGGGCAGCGACCGTCCTTACACATGGTGTTTTTGTGCATCTCGTCTTTGGTCATCCCTTCATGGTTCATTGATGAACCGTTCGGGTGCAGCATTGTGCCACCCGAATTCACGTTACTGTTGTCGACATTATTTGGTGCCACGTTTTCGCGTGCGTCTGGGGCGACCTGACCGGCATCCGCCGAGGAATTTGCCTGGCCGTTATTGGACTGCGTATTGGTTTCAGCTGCCAGCGCCGCGCCGCTGGCGAGGCTGAGTGTAGCGGTAAGAAAGAGTGAAGCCAGCTTTGTCATATGCATAATATGCTCCTGTTATGGTCGATATGTCGGATAACGTCTTCCAACAGTGCATGTGCCAGTTACATCATCAATATGTGGTTAATAGTTTTGCCAGAGAAATTAAACCCAGCATAGAATCTTGAAATTTATGAAAATTAAAGCTGTTACAGTTATAAATTGTAGGTTGGATCTCGTTTTTCGCTACTTTATTGCGTTTTTTTGGCTAATTCCAGGATTAATCCGTCCAAAGTGTAAAACCCCGTTTACACTTTATGACTGAAGATATAGATTGGAGGGATTGCATTCATTTATATAAGTATGGCAACGCTGGAATAATCATGAATTATCAGAACGACGATTTACGCATTAAAGAGATCAACGAGTTATTACCGCCAGTCGCATTGTTGGAAAAATTCCCCGCTACTGAAAATGCCGCAAACACGGTAGCTCATGCCCGTAAGGCAATTCATAAAATCCTGAAAGGGAGTGACGATCGCCTGCTGGTAGTGATTGGGCCTTGCTCTATTCATGATCCGGCAGCCGCCAAAGAGTATGCCGCTCGCCTGCTGGCACTGCGTGAAGAGTTAAAAGGCGAGCTTGAAATCGTTATGCGCGTCTATTTTGAAAAACCGCGAACTACCGTCGGCTGGAAAGGGCTTATCAACGATCCGCACATGGACAACAGTTTCCAGATCAACGATGGGCTGCGCATTGCGCGTAAACTGCTGCTGGATATCAATGACAGCGGATTGCCTGCTGCGGGTGAATTCCTCGATATGATTACGCCGCAATACCTCGCCGACCTGATGAGCTGGGGCGCGATTGGGGCACGTACCACAGAATCTCAAGTGCACCGCGAATTGGCGTCTGGTCTGTCCTGCCCGGTTGGCTTTAAAAACGGTACTGATGGCACGATAAAAGTAGCGATTGATGCGATTAACGCCGCGGGAGCGCCGCACTGCTTCCTGTCTGTGACCAAATGGGGCCATTCGGCGATCGTGAATACCAGTGGTAATGGCGATTGCCATATTATTCTGCGCGGCGGCAAAGAGCCGAACTACAGCGCTCAGCACGTTGCCGACGTGAAAGAAGGTCTGATCAAAGCAGGGCTTTCAGCGCAGGTGATGATCGACTTTAGCCATGCCAACTCCAGCAAGCAGTTCAAAAAGCAGATGGATGTTGCGAAAGATGTTTGCGGACAAGTTGCTGGGGGCGAAAAAGCAATTATTGGCGTGATGATCGAAAGCCATCTGGTAGAAGGTAATCAGAACCCGGATAGCGGTGAGCCGCTGACCTACGGTAAAAGTATCACTGACGCCTGCATTGGTTGGGAAGATACCGATGCGGTGTTGCGCCAGCTGGCGGATGCTGTAAAAGCGCGCCGCGGTTAAAAAATTCATCCGGGCTACGCTCGGTAGGCCGGATAAGGCAACGCCGTCATCCGGCAATAAAAAAGCGTGGAGCATTCCACGCTTTTTTCGTTTGACCCGGGATGAAAATTACTTCGCTTTACCCTGGTTCGCAACGGCTGCCGCTTTTGCTGCGATCTCGTCAGCATTACCCAGATAGTAGTGTTTGATTGGTTTGAAGTTTTCGTCGAACTCATATACCAGCGGTACGCCGGTCGGGATGTTCAGTTCAAGGATCTCATCTTCGCCCATGTTATCCAGGTATTTAACCAGCGCACGCAGAGAGTTACCGTGAGCGGCGATAATTACGCGCTCACCACTTTTCATACGCGGCAGAATGGTTTCGTTCCAGTAGGGGATAACGCGATCGATGGTCAGCGCCAGGCTTTCGGTAACCGGTAACTCTTTGTCGGTCAACTTCGCATAACGCGGATCGTGACCTGGATAACGCTCGTCATCTTTGGTCAGCTCCGGTGGTGTTACCGCAAAGCCGCGACGCCATTGCTTAACCTGCTCGTCACCGTATTTTTCAGCGGTTTCAGCTTTGTTCAGACCCTGCAGCGCGCCGTAATGACGTTCGTTCAGTTTCCAGGATTTTTCAACCGGCAGCCAGGCCTGATCCAGTTCGTCCAGTACGTTCCACAGGGTGTGGATGGCACGTTTCAGCACAGAGGTATAAGCAAAATCGAAGCTGTAGCCTTCTTCTTTCAGCAGTTTACCTGCCGCTTTTGCTTCGCCCACGCCTTTCTCTGACAGATCAACGTCATACCAACCGGTAAAACGGTTTTCGTTGTTCCACTGACTTTCACCGTGACGTACCAGAACCAGCTTAGTTACAGCCATACACTCACTCCTATAAATCATATTGAATGATAATAATTCTCATTATATTGCCGTAAAGCGTCAGCGGCAATGCTTACGCATAACCATAGCGAAAATAGCGCCACAGTGTAAGGTTCTTGTGAATTCAAGGTTGCGATTTTGTCTTTGAGTGGTGGGGATTTGAGCGGTTATACTGTGATAAACAAATAACAGGCCCGCTACGTTACGTCATCGGGCCTGTGAGGGGAAAGGATCAGACTGGAATAAACTGATATTCCGTCACGCTGGCATATTCTTCGCCCGGACGCAGGAAGCAGTCCGGCTGCTGCCACTCAGGATGATTTGGGCTGTCCGGGAGAAACTCACTTTCCAGCGCCAGACCTTGCCAGTCTTCGTAGGCGCCTGGTCCGCGAGATGGTGTACCGCCGAGGAAGTTGCCGGAGTAAAACTGCAATGCCGGGGCGGAGGTGTATACCACCATCTGCAGTTTTTCATCCTGGGACCACAGTCGAGCGACCGGCGTACGCGCATTGCCCTGTGCCTGAAGCAGGAAGGCGTGATCGTAACCTTTTACCTTGCGCTGATCGTCATCGGCAAGAAATTCACTGCTGATGATTTTAGGCGTGCGGAAATCGAAACTGCTACCAGCGACGGATTTCAGCCCGTCATGCGGGATGCCCATTTCATCAACCGGCAAGTACTCGTCTGCCATAATTTGCAGCTTATGCTGGCGCACATCTGTTTTGTCACCATCGAGGTTAAAATAAACGTGATTCGTCAGATTCACCGGACAGGGCTTATCGACCGTGGCGCGGTAGGTTATCGAAATACGATTATCGTCAGTCAGGCGATACTGCGCGGTGGCGCATAGATGGCCAGGGAAACCCTGGTCGCCATCGTCAGATGTTAAGGCGAACAGCACCTGACGGTCATTCTGATTGACTATCTGCCAGCGACGTTTGTCGAAACCGTCTGGCCCGCCATGCAGCTGGTTTTCACCCTGACTTGGTATTAATTCAACGGTTTCGCCGGCAAAGGTATAGCGGCTGTTGGCGATACGGTTGGCGTAGCGACCAATCGAAGCCCCCAGAAATGCAGCCTGCTCCGGGTATTGTTCCGGACTGGCGCACCCGAGCAATGCTTCGCGCACGCTGCCATCGCTAAGCGGAATACGTGCAGAGAGCAGTGTCGCGCCCCAGTCCATGAGCGTGACGACCATCCCTGCGTCATTGCGCAGGGTGAGCAGGCGAAACGGCTGACCGTCCGGAGCCTGCACCGGGATTTCGTTTAACATTGTCCTGCTCCTTGTGAAGGTTTGCAGACGTAGAATGTTTCTTTGATACCGGTTTTCGCTTCGTATTGTTCCGCGACGGCCTGCTGTACGGCAGGAACCAAATCTTGCGGGATCAGCGCCACGATGCAGCCGCCGAAGCCGCCACCGGTCATACGGACACCGCCTTTATCGCCAATGGTCGCTTTGACAATCTCTACCAGCGTATCAATTTGCGGCACGGTAATTTCAAAGTCATCGCGCATGGAGGCGTGAGATTCCTCCATCAATTGGCCCATACGCAGCAGGTCGCCTTTTTCCAGCGCCTGCGCGGCTTCAACGGTACGCGCATTTTCCGTGATCACGTGGCGAACGCGTTTGGCGACAATCGGATCCAGCTCGTGGGCGACGGCGTTAAACGCTTCAAGGCTGACATCACGCAGCGCTGGCTGTTGGAAGAAGCGCGCGCCGGTTTCACACTGTTCGCGACGGGTGTTGTATTCGCTACCGACCAATGTGCGTTTAAAGTTACTGTTGATGATCACCACCGCGACGCCCTCAGGCATGGAAACGGCTTTGGTGCCCAGCGTTCGGCAGTCGATCAGTAGCGCATGATCTTTCTTACCAAGTGCCGAGATCAACTGATCCATAATGCCGCAGTTACAGCCGACAAACTGGTTTTCAGCTTCCTGACCATTCAGGGCAATTTGCGCGCCGTCGAGCGGCAGATGATAGAGCTGCTGGAATACCGTACCAACAGCGACTTCCAGCGAGGCAGAAGAACTTAAGCCCGCACCCTGCGGGACATTACCGCTGATCACCAGATCAGCACCGCCAAAGGCGTTATTGCGCTTTTGCAGATGTTTCACTACGCCACGCACGTAGTTTGACCACTGTTGGCTGTCATGAGCGATAATCGGCGCATCAAGCGAGAACTCATCAACCTGATTCTCGTAATCAGCGGCGATCACACGGACTTTTCGATCGTCGCGTGCCGCACAGCTGATAACGGTTTGATAGTCGATAGCGCAGGGCAGAACGAAGCCGTCGTTATAATCGGTATGTTCACCGATCAGGTTCACACGACCCGGTGCCTGAATAGTATGGGTGGCAGGGTAGCCAAATGTTTCAGCAAACAGAGATTGTGTTTTTTCTTTCAGACTCATTATTTAAACTCCGGATTCGCGAAAATGGATGTCGCTGACCGCACGCAGTCGTTCAGCTGCTTGTTCGGCCGTCAGGTCGCGCTGGGTTTCTGCCAGCATTTCGTATCCGACCATAAATTTACGCACGGTCGCGGAACGCAGCAGCGGCGGATAAAAGTGTGCATGCAACTGCCAGTGATGGTTTTCTTCACCGTTGAACGGTGCGCCGTGCCAGCCCATGGAATAGGGGAATGAGCACTGGAACAGGTTGTCATAACGACTGGTCAGTTTTTTCAACGCCAGCGCCAGGTCAGCACGCTGTTCGTCGGTCAAATCGGTAATACGCAGCACATGCGCTTTCGGCAGCAGCAGCGTTTCGAACGGCCACGCGGCCCAGTAAGGTACAACCGCCAGCCAGTGCTCGGTTTCAACGACCGTACGGCTGCCATCCGCCAGTTCTCGCTGGACGTAATCAACGAGCATCGGCGCGCCTTGTTCGGCGAAGTACGCTTTCTGCAGGCGATCTTCACGTTCGGCTTCGTTAGGCAAAAAGCTGTTGGCCCAAATTTGTCCGTGTGGGTGCGGGTTCGAGCACCCCATCGCTGCGCCTTTATTCTCAAATACCTGCACCCAAGGGTAGGTTTTCCCTAAGTCTTCGGTCTGTTCCTGCCACGTTTTTACGATTTCTGTCAGTGCAGGGACGCTGAGTTCCGGCAACGTTTTGCTGTGATCGGGTGAGAAGCAAATCACACGGCTGGTACCGCGTGCGCTCTGGCAGCGCATCAACGGATCGTGACTGTCCGGTGCGTCCGGGGTATCGGACATCAGCGCCGCAAAGTCATTGGTAAAGACATAGGTCCCGGTGTAATCCGGGTTTTTGTCGCCGGTAACTCGCGTATTGCCAGCGCACAGGAAGCAGTCCGGGTCATGTGCAGGCAGTACCTGCTTAGACGGAGTTTCCTGCGCCCCTTGCCACGGGCGTTTGGCGCGATGCGGTGAGACGAGGATCCACTGCCCGGTGAGCGGGTTAAAACGGCGATGTGGATGATCGACAGGATTGAATTGCGTCATGATTGGTCCTTAATCCGAATATCCCTGCGGGTGTCGTGACTGCCAGTGCCAGGTATCTTGTGCCATTTCATCCAGTGTGCGGGTCACGCGCCAGTTGAGCTCGCGATCGGCTTTGCTGGCATCAGCCCAGTAGGCAGGAAGATCGCCATCACGGCGCGGCGCGAAATGGTAATTCACCGGTTTACCACAGGCTTTGCTGAAGGCGTTGACCACGTCCAGCACGCTGCTGCCGATGCCTGCACCGAGGTTGTAAATATGTACGCCCTGTTTGCCCGCCAGTTTTTCCATGGCGGCAACGTGGCCGTCGGCGAGATCCATCACGTGGATATAGTCGCGTACACCGGTGCCATCTTCAGTAGGGTAGTCATTGCCAAATATGGCAAGAGACTCGCGGCGGCCAACGGCTACCTGCGCGATGTAAGGCATCAGGTTGTTTGGAATACCTTGCGGATCTTCCCCCATATCTCCCGATGGATGAGCACCAACCGGGTTAAAGTAGCGCAGCAGGGCAATACTCCAGTCGGGCTGCGCTTTTTGCAGATCGGTCAGGATCTGTTCCACCATCAGCTTGCTTTTGCCGTACGGACTCTGCGGCGTGCCGGTGGGGAAGCTTTCAACGTAAGGAATTTGCGGCTGATCGCCATAGACGGTCGCGGAGGAGCTGAAAATGAAGTTTTTCACGTTAGCAGCGCGCATTGCATTCACCAGACGCAGAGTGCCGTTGACGTTGTTGTCATAGTACTCCAGCGGCTTGGCAACGGATTCTCCAACGGCTTTTAAACCGGCAAAATGGATGACCGTATCAATGGCATGATCGTGCAGAATTTCGGTTATCAGCGCTTCGTTACGGATGTCTCCTTCCACGAAGGTCGGATGCTTGCCGCCTAAACGCTCAATGACGGGCAGTACGCTGCGCTTGCTGTTGCAGAGATTGTCCAGGATCACCACTTCGTGACCGTTTTTCAGCAACTGCACGCAAGTGTGGCTTCCAATGTAACCGCTACCACCTGTAACCAATACTCTCATAATTCGCTCCGTTAAGCCTATGGTATGCAATAACCATAGCATAACAAAGATGCGAAAAGTGTGACACGGAATAAATTAGTGGAATCGTTTACACTCCGGTGTTTTCACTCGATGCTGCCAGTTACTTTATTATAAATCATTATGTTAGGTTGTTATTTCAGCACTTGTCTGAAAAAAAAGCAGAAAAAAGGGCGTGATAAACGCCCTGACATGAAAATTAACGCAGAGAGGTTTGTCGATAGGCGTAGATATCACCCTCGGGTACAAACTCTAGCCGATGGGTAATGCAGCCCGGGGCATCTTCGGCGTGATGAGAGACAAACAAAAGCTGAGTTTCACCTTCACCGATCAGGACATCCACAAACCGACGGATCAGTTGACGGTTGAGCGGATCTAATCCTTGCAACGGTTCATCAAGGATCAGCAACGTAGGATGTTTCACCAGTGCACGAACAATCAATGCCAGCCGCTGCTGCCCCCAGGAAAGACTATGAAATGGCGCATCCGCGGTACGTTTATCGATGCCCAGAATATCCAGCCACTGTTGTACCAGCTTGTTCTGCCTGTCGGAGACGGCCTGATAAATGCCGATTGAATCGAAATAACCGGAGAGAATAACGTTGCGAACTGTTGTACTTACCCGGTAATCCAGATGCAGGCTGCTGCTGACATAGCCAATGTGTTTTTTGATATCCCAGATAGTTTCACCGCTGCCCCGGCGGCGGCCAAACAGGGTCAGGTCGTTGCTATATCCCTGGGGATGATCGCCGGTGATTAAACTGAGCAGGGTTGATTTCCCCGCACCGTTGGGACCGATGATTTGCCAGTGTTCCCCCGGATTTACCCGCCAACTCAGATGATGCAGGATAGGGCGATCGTTATACGAGACGGTGCCGTCGTTAAGCACAATGCGCGGCTCGTTATCTGACAACGTGTGGCGCACCGAAGGCTCATCCGGTTCGGGTAACTGGATGCCTTCCAGCCGTTCGCTATGGGCAAGCTGAGCGATTAATGCCTGTTGCAGAAGGTCTGTTTTTGCGCCGGTTTCCGTCAGCGTGCAATCGGCAAGCACGCCGGCAAACTGCACGAACTCGGGAATTTCATCAAAGCGGTTTAGCACCAGCACCAGCGTTAAACCGGCCTGGTGCAACTCAGCGAGCAAATCTGCTAACTGGCGGCGGGACGCGACGTCCAGCCCGTCAAAGGGTTCATCAAGGATCAGCAAATCTGGCGTGGACATTAATGCCTGGCAGAGCAGAGTTTTGCGGGTTTCACCGGTGGAAAGGTATTTGAAACGCCTGTTGAGCAGGGCAGAAATGCCAAACTGCTGCGCCAGCGTAGCGCAGCGGGCGGGGTCGTGAACCTCATCCTGAATGATTTCTGCGGTGGTGCGCCCGGTGTCGTCTTCACCGGGACTAAGAAGATCGGTGTTGTTTCGCTGCCACTCGTCGCTGACCAGCTTTTGGAGCTGCTCAAAGGAGAGTCGGGTAATACGTGTGAACTGGCAGCGGCGTTCGCCTTTCAGGAGCGGCAACTCGCCCGCCAGCGCGCGGGCCAGCGCAGATTTCCCACTGCCGTTAGAGCCAACAAACGCCCAGCTATCACCCGCGTTTAACGTCAACGCATCTAACTGGAGCGTTTTTGTGTCGCTAAGACGAAACGTGCCTTGCGAAATTTGCAATGATGACATTTTGTATCCCATTATTTGCAGCGATGAATAACAGGGATACGTGTTCTTCAGGCTGATGTCAATTAACTCAGCACAGTGTGGCGATAATCACTCTGTCCGCATTAAAATATGCTGTGACGTTAGCGCCTTCCGTTAATGTGTGGGTCTGCTCTATCGGCAACGTCGCGCACAGCGTCTGGCCGTCTGGCAAGGTCATCAACACTTCACACTGCTCAGCTCCGCGTTCGATATGGCTAATTGTACCCTGCAACTGGTTATCGGCGGCCTGGGCAATGGCGTCGTCCTGAGTGATTCCCACCCACGGCGCTTTCAACAGAATCAGGACTTCTTTGCCTTCTTCAAGCCCGAGACGCTCGCCGCTTTGCGCAGTGATTGCCACTTTCAGGCGCGTTTCGCCATCCGCCAGCAGGACGTCGACATGCTGTTGAACCTGATCGTGGTCGCGGGCGGTAATGGTGCCAAACCACTGGTTACGGGCGCTGGTTTGCAGCGAAAAGCGAGAGATCGCCGCCAGCAGGCTATTGAGTGGCAGGGCATCGTCATCGCTCAAAACATCGAAGGCTTTCTGTTGGATTTGCGCTAATAAATCATACAGCTGGATTAAGCGTTGGCCATAGCGCGTTAACACCGCGCCGCCGCCGCCTTTGCCGCCAGTGGCGCGCTCAACCAGCGTTTGCTCACTGAGCTGGTTCATTTCGTTAATCGCATCCCAGGCGCTTTTATAACTGATACCTGCATCCTTTGCGCCCTGACTGATGGAGCCGGAAAGCGCAATGTGTTTAAGCAGAGAAATGCGACGGGGATCGGCAAACAGTTTTTGCTGAAGTTTCAGCGTAAGAAGGATTTCGGCCTGCATCACAAGCTCCTGGCAAAAGGGGTATTGTGACGGAAAACCGCGCGCGCGCAAAGCCAACCGCACAAAAGGGGAGTGCTTTTCTGTGTTATGTGGTTAGAATACAACTAAGGACTATATCTGGAGTTGACCATGTTAGAGTTATTGAAAAGTCTGGTATTCGCCGTAATCATGGTACCTGTGGTAATGGCCATCATTCTGGGTCTGATTTACGGACTGGGTGAAGTGTTTAACATTTTCTCCGGTATCGGTCAGAAAGACCAGTCCAGACAGAATCATTGATTCCCCAAACGCCCGCTCAGTCGGGCGTTTATATTTTTTGCCTGCCAACTCGTTTTCTCAAGATCTTGCTTTCCCTGCCGATATTTTCTTTGTGTAACCTCTAATTGGTATCAATAACCACTGGGAAAATCCTGATTTACTCGCTATATTTGCGCCTACATAACGAAACGCAAAGGAGTTACAGATGGCACGTACATGGTTACGCTTGTTTGCAGGGGCAACACTTTCTCTTACCGTTGCCGGACATGCGCTGGCGGATGAAGGAAAGATTACCGTTTTTGCAGCTGCTTCGCTGACCAACGCGATGCAGGACATTGCAACGCAATATAAAAAAGAGAAGAACGTTGATGTTGTCTCCTCTTTTGCTTCTTCTTCCACGCTGGCGCGTCAGATTGAAGCAGGCGCTCCGGCCGATCTGTTTATTTCTGCCGATCAGAAATGGATGGACTACGCGGTAGACAAGAAGTCGATTGATACCGCATCGCGTGAAACGCTGCTGGGTAACAGTCTGGTGGTGGTTGCGCCGAAAGCCAGCGCGCAGAAAGACTTCACCATTGACAGCAAAACCAACTGGACCAGTCTGTTGAACGGTGGACGCCTGGCTGTTGGCGATCCAGAACATGTTCCGGCGGGCATTTATGCCAAAGAAGCGCTGCAAAAACTGGGTGCATGGGATACCCTGGCCCCGAAACTGGCTCCTGCTGAAGACGTGCGCGGTGCGCTGGCACTGGTAGAGCGTAACGAAGCGCCGCTGGGTATCGTCTATGGTTCCGATGCCGTCGCCAGCAAGGGCGTAAAAGTCGTTGCGACTTTCCCGGAAGATTCGCACAAAAAAGTGGAATACCCTATCGCGATTGTTGATGGGCACAAAAACGCAACGGTTAGCGCGTTCTATGATTACCTGAAAGGACCGCAGGCTGCTGAAATCTTTAAACGTTATGGATTTACGACCAAGTAATGATACTGACCGATCCTGAATGGCAGGCCGTCATACTGAGCCTGAAAGTTTCTTCCCTGGCCGTCTTGTTTAGCCTGCCGTTTGGGATCTTCTTTGCCTGGCTGCTTGTGCGATGCAAGTTCCCGGGCAAAGCACTGCTCGACAGCGTTCTGCATTTGCCGCTGGTTCTGCCGCCGGTGGTGGTGGGCTATCTGCTGTTGATTGCTATGGGGCGGCGCGGATTCATTGGCGAATGGCTGTACGACTGGTTTGGCATCACCTTTGCCTTTAGCTGGCGCGGTGCGGTGCTGGCCGCAGCGGTGATGTCCTTCCCTCTGATGGTAAGGGCTATTCGTCTGGCGTTGGAAGGTGTTGACGTCAAACTGGAGCAGGCGGCCCGCACGCTGGGAGCCGGACGCTGGCGCGTATTTATGACCATTACGCTACCGCTGATGCTACCCGGCATTATTGTCGGTACGGTGCTGGCGTTTGCGCGTTCCCTCGGGGAATTCGGCGCAACAATTACCTTTGTCTCCAATATTCCTGGCGAAACCCGCACTATCCCTTCGGCGATGTATACCTTGATCCAGACCCCCGGCGGCGAAAGCGCGGCGGCAAGGTTATGTATTATTTCTATTGTGTTAGCGCTGATTTCACTGCTGATCTCTGAATGGCTGGCGCGTATTAGCCGTGAACGGACGGGGCGATAACCATGCTGGAACTTAATTTCTCTCAGACGCTGGGAACGCATTGCCTGACGCTCAACGAAACGCTGCCAGCCAGCGGGATCACCGCTATTTTCGGTGTTTCCGGCGCGGGAAAAACCTCACTGATTAACGCCATCAGCGGTCTGACCCAGCCGCAGTCCGGGCGTATCGTGCTCAACGGTCGGGTCTTAAACGACGTCGAGAACGGTGTCTGTTTAACGCCTGAAAAACGCCGGGTGGGCTATGTTTTCCAGGATGCGCGCCTGTTCCCGCATTATAAAGTACGCGGTAACCTGCGTTATGGAATGGCGAAAAGCATGGCCGGACAGTTTGACAAGCTGGTGGCGCTGTTGGGCATTGAGCCGCTGCTTGACCGTCTGCCCGGCGGTCTTTCTGGTGGCGAAAAGCAGCGCGTCGCGATCGGCCGGGCGTTGCTTACCGCGCCGGAACTGTTGCTGCTTGATGAGCCGTTAGCCTCGCTGGATATTCCGCGTAAGCGCGAACTGCTGCCTTATCTGCAACGCCTGGCGCGAGAAATCAATATTCCGATGCTGTACGTCAGCCACTCGCTCGATGAAATCTTGCACCTGGCGGACAAAGTGATGGTACTGGAAAACGGGCAGGTCAAAGCGTTTGGTTCGCTGGAAGATGTCTGGGGCAGCAGCGTGATGCACCCCTGGCTGCCTAAGGAACAGCAAAGCAGTATTCTGAAAGTCAGCGTGCTGGAACATCATCCACACTACGCGATGACCGCGTTGGCGCTTGGCGATCAGCATTTGTGGGTCAATAAGCTGGATCAACCGCTGCAAACCGCGCTGCGTATTCGTATTCAGGCATCTGATGTTTCACTGGTGCTCCAACCGCCGCAGCAGACCAGTATTCGTAACGTTCTCCGGGCGAAAGTCGCGCAGTGCTATGACGATAACGGCCAGGTGGAAGTTCAGCTTGAAGTGGGCGGCAGGACGCTGTGGGCGAGGATTAGCCCATGGGCCAGGGATGACCTGGGTATCAAACCTGGCCTGTGGCTGTACGCGCAAATTAAGAGCGTGTCGATTACCGCCTGATTACAGCAGGTGCGAGTAAATAAATTTCGCGATGCTGTCGGTGGTGTTGTCACCAATCACGATGTTGGCGCGGGCTTTGACCGCGTCATCCGCATTGCCCATCGCCACGCCAGTGCCTGCGGCTTCCAGCATGCTGATATCGTTGAAGTTATCACCAAAGGCAATCACGTTTTCCATTGATCCGCCCTGTGCTTCAATCCATTGGGTAAGGCGTCGTCCTTTGCTGTTGCCTTTACGGGCAATGTCGACCTGATCGTGCCAGGACCATTCACACTCCAGCCCCAACTGTTGCTCGACGTACTGACCAAACTGCTGCAGTTTCGGAATATCTTCGTCGGTCAGCGCAAATTTCCAGACGGCGTTAACGTCATGTGCGGCCTGTGCCAGCGAAGGCACCTGGGTGAAGGTTGGGCGCTGTTCCGGCGGCAGAGTTTGCGCCCAGTTAGCGGTACGTACTACATGCCCGGTCGGGCGCTCATACAGCATGGCCTCATCGACATACATCAGCCCGTGGATCTGATGTTCATCCAGCATTTCGATCAGCTGTAATGCCTGGTCTACCGGAAGAGGATCGGAATCCAGTACCTTTTTTGCCTGATAATCATACAAGTAGGTACCGTTACAGCAAATTGCAGGTGTATCCAGCGCCAGTGCCTGATAAAAAGGATGAATAGCAACGTGATGGCGACCTGTGACAATGATAAGTTGGTAGCCTGCTTCTCTGGCGCGCGAGAGCGCTTCCAGAGAGGATGGCAGCAAGGTTTTTTTCGGGGTCAACAGGGTACCGTCTAAATCCAGGGCAATCACGCGTGCGGTCATAGTTTTTTCCAGATTAAGGTTGAGAATTTCGTCTGCTGGAATGGTACACCGAGACGGGAGCCGGACAAAATTCTGAGCCTTAATTAAGCATTCACCGTTAAAAGCGTCTACCTTAGGCGTGTGTCAGGCAATTGCAGCCACCTGCCAAAAAGCAAAGGAGTATTCATGAAGCAAACCGTTTATACCGCCAGCCCTGAAAGTCAGCAAATCCACGTCTGGAGCCTGAATCACGATGGTTCTCTGACGCTGACGCAGGTGGTTGATGTGCCGGGTCAGGTACAGCCGATGGTCGTCAGCCCGGATAAGCGCTACCTGTATGTAGGTGTGCGCCCGGAGTTTCGCGTGTTGGCTTACCGTATTGCGCCTGATGACGGTGCGCTGACTTTCGCGGCGGAGTCTGCGCTGCCGGGCAGCCCGACGCATATTTCTACCGATCATCAGGGACGTTTCGTGTTCGTTGGCTCTTATAACGCTGGCAGCGTGAGCGTCACGCGTCTGGAAGATGGTCTGCCGGTGGAACTGGTTGACGTGGTTGAAGGTCTGGATGGCTGTCACTCGGCCAACATCTCTCCGGATAACCGTATTCTGTGGGTTCCTGCGTTGAAGCAGGATCGTATCTGCCTGTTTGAGGTAAGCGATGATGGTCATCTGGTCGCGCAGGAACCGGCTGAAGTAAACACCGTTGAAGGTGCGGGCCCACGTCATATGGCGTTCCATCCGAATAAACAATATGCCTACTGTGTGAATGAACTGAACAGCTCCGTTGACGTCTGGGAGCTGAAAGATCCGTACGGTAAGATCGAGTGCGTGCAGACGCTGGATATGATGCCTGCTGATTTCGCTGATACCCGTTGGGCCGCAGATATTCACATCACGCCGGATGGGCGTCATCTGTATGCCTGCGATCGCACCGCCAGCCTGATTACGGTCTTTAGCGTGTCTGAAGATGGCAGCGTGCTGACCAAAGAGGGTTTCCAGCCTACCGAAACTCAGCCGCGCGGTTTTAATGTCGACCACAGTGGTAAATACCTGATTGCCGCCGGGCAAAAATCGCACCATATCGCGGTGTACGAGATTGCAGGCGAGCAAGGGCTGCTGACAGAGAAAGGACGTTATGCAGTAGGTCAGGGCCCAATGTGGGTCGTGGTTAACGCGTATTAATTCTGCGTCGAATGCCGGATGAGCATCCGGCATACTGCCCGGCAGAGCATGATTCTGCCGGGTTTACATAAGAGAATGACGTTTACTTCTTAGGTTCAGCAACCACTTTACTACCGATACCGCGGTTGTTGTATTCCCACATGCGGTTGAAATTGGTGTCGTTCAGGTTACGCTGGATTTCACCTTTATCATCTTCTGCACCCGTATTTCCGGCAAACGGGTGTTTTGCGATAACGCTGTCAGCCCATGGTTTTGCCATGTTAAAGCCTTCGTTAATTACGCTGTCACGAATCACGACCTGACCGTTAGTGTTGGAATCGACATCCAGCGAACGGCCCAGTTGCGCCACGCCATCACCACTTGCCGTGAAGCGGCTATTGATAGCCAGGAAACCGTAGTAGATGTTTGACAGGGTAGCCGGTGCGAACACATAGGCTTCCTGCTGGGTACGGGAATTCACTACACGGAATTCGGTGTTATCGAACACCACTGCACCGCGACCGGACACAATATCCACATCGCCTTCAATGTAGCTGTTGGTAACCAGCGTACGCGGCTGACGATCGTTTTCCAGACGGTTTTGCACGCCGCTGTTGGTCACGAAGAAGGTATTCTGGCGGCCCAGGATGTTAACCTTGTTAATCTGCACTTTATCGCCATCGGTACGCAGCGCAACGGCCGGGTGGTTGCCCGCATCAACGCTGTCACCGAGGTTGTTCTCGATGGTCAGGTTTTGCAATTGCAGACCGTTATTTTGCGACCAGACGACGGCGGAACACATTACGCCAATATTTGCGCCACGTTTGTTCTGGCAATTATCAAACATATACCACGCAGGTTTACCCGGCATGTATTTACCGCCCGGGTTCACCGTACGACGCCAGTCTGCGGTGCTCATGTCACCGTCAATGGCCTGGCCGATTTTTACATCCAGCGGTTTTTCGCCCATACCGTACAGCGTCAGGCTACCCGTTGCTGCCGGAATGTATACCGTACCCTGATACTCGCCCGGCATAATCGCGATGTACTGACGTTTGTTAGTACGTTTGATGATTGCCGCATCAACCGCAGCCTGAATGCTGGTATGGGTGACGCCCTGAGTGCCTGCCGGGCCAACGACGAAGTCAGGCTGCGCAGGCAAAGAAATAGCAGAAGGGCTCCACGGCGCGGTGTTTGGCGTCAGTGCGGAAAAATAGTGCGCAGCAACGAAGTTTTTCGCTTCATTGGCCGACAGGATCGGGCGCGAAGAGGTGCCTGGCGCGGTCTGATCGGAAGGAATTTGATCGGGCGGCGTAGAGCTACAGGCGGTCAGCGTCACGCCAAAAGCCATAGCCAGCGCCAGACGGGAAACTGATGATATGTTCACAGGTTGCTCCGGGCTTTGAAAGTTATCCATTGAAGCCTGCTTTTTTATACTAAGTTGAGCGAAACGGGAAGGTTAAAAGGTAAAAAGTTGTTTTTATCACCACAAAGCCCGGCGCGGAGAGTCCTTATATCACAAATACATAACAATTACGGTCCTTCAGGTTGACAACATCCCTATAATCAAAAATAAATGTCTATACAACCTATGACAAGTGGTGAGTCGAATGCAGCAATTCTTCCCTGATGATGTTATCTGGCGCAATGTTCGTCTGGCGACTATGGATCCTGAACGAGGCACCCCGTATGGGCTGGTGGATGGCCATGCGCTGATCGTCCGCCAGGGTAAGATTCGCGATATCGTCCCGGAGTCATCGTTATATCTGACTCATGATAATACCTTTGATATGCAGGGCAGATTGATTACGCCTGGCCTGATTGACTGCCATACGCATCTGGTTTTTGGCGGAAACCGCGCAGGTGAATGGGAGCAACGGCTAAACGGTGTCTCCTACCAGCAGATAAGCGCCGAGGGCGGGGGGATTAATGCCACCGTGTCGGCGACCCGCAGCGCCACGGATGAACAACTCTTACACGTAGCCCATCAGCGGATGGAACAGTTGATCAAAGAAGGCGTTACGCTGCTGGAAATAAAATCGGGTTACGGCCTGGATTTACAGACAGAAGAGAAAATATTGCGCGTGGCGGCGACGCTGGCGGCAGAGAATATCGTTGAAATCAGCCCGACGCTGTTGGCTGCGCATGCGACTCCAGCGGAATACCGTGATGACCCTGACGGCTATATTACGCTGGTTTGCGAGACCATTTTGCCGCAGTTGTGGGAACAAGGGCTTTTCGAGACCGTCGACCTGTTCTGTGAAAGCGTTGGTTTTTCGTTGGCGCAGAGTGAGCGGGTGTTTCAGGCTGCGCAGGCGCTGGGCATCCCGATTAAAGGTCATGTCGAACAACTGTCATTGCTTGGTGGTGCGCAATTAGTAAGCCGCTACCACGGGCTATCCGCCGATCATATTGAATACCTCGATGAAGCGGGCGTGGCGGCGATGAGCCAAAGCGGTACGGTCGGCGTGCTGCTGCCCGGCGCGTTCTATTTCCTCAAAGAGCAGCAGCGCCCACCGGTAGCGTTGCTGCGACAATATCAGGTACCGATGGCGGTAGCGACAGATTTTAACCCCGGTACCAGTCCGTTTATCAGCCTGCACTGGGCGATGAATATGGCCTGTGTTCAGTTTGGCCTAACGCCGGAAGAAGCATGGGCGGGCGTAACCCGTCATGCGGCTCGGGCACTGGGGCGTCATGCCACCCACGGTCAATTGAAGGCCGGGTTTGTGGCCGATTTTGTGGTGTGGGACGCAACTCTCCCGGTCGAGATCTTGTATGAACCCGGACGCAACCCGCTCTACCAACGCATATTCAAAGGACAAATAGCATGACTAACTGGCAACCTGCTTCACCTGCGCTGTGGCAGGGACGTGATGACCGCGCCGAATCGCCGAATGCGCTGCGCCTGTTTCAGACTATCACCCTGAGCCCGACGTTTAGCCCGGAAATGTATCGAGAGCAGATAGCACTGCTTGGTTTTGCCTGTGACGAAGGCGTGAAACGTAATCAGGGGCGCACGGGAGCCGCCGGTGCGCCCGATGTACTGCGCAAGGCGCTGGCAAATTTAGCCAGCCACGATGGGCATCATCGGCTGGTGGATCTGGGAAATATTGTGGCGCAGGCTCCCGATCTTGAGGGCGCGCAGCAGGCGTTACGCAATGCGGTACAGCGCTGTCAGCAGGAGAACATGCGTACCTTCGTTCTGGGTGGAGGACACGAAACCGCCTTTGCGCACGGCGCTGGCGTACTGGATGCGTTCCCGCAGGCGAAAGTGGGGATAGTCAACTTCGATGCGCATCTCGATTTGCGCCATGCCGGGCAGGCCACGTCCGGTACGCCGTTTCGCCAACTGGCGCAACTGTGCGACGAACAGCAGCGTGAATTTCACTATGCCTGTATCGGCGTCAGCCGGGCGGCAAATACCCAGGCGCTATGGGATGAAGCCCAGCGACTCGGTGTGACCGTAGTGGAGGATCTGCATTGTGATACGGCGCAGGCTCAGCTGGCGCAGTTTGCCGCCAACCTGGATGTCGTCTATCTGACTATCGACCTCGACGTGATGCCAGTGTGGGAAATGCCCGGCGTGTCGGCCCCCGCCGCGCTTGGCGTACCGTTGGCGACGCTGCTGAGACTGATTGAGCCCCTGTGCCGTAGCGGTAAACTACAGGCGGTGGATATGGTTGAATTTAATCCACGCTTTGACGATGATGGCAGGGCGGCGCGGGTTGCGGCGCGATTAGGCTGGCAAATCGCGCACTGGTGGCACTGACATACCTGATGGCGTTGCGCTTATCAGGTTCGGGTAATGCCTGTAAACTGTACCCACTCACATTCTCAGCTTAAGGAAGGCTCACGCATGCTCCCATCCCGTTCTGCTCCGGCTCCTTTTTACGAAAAGGTCAAACAGGAGATCAGCGAAAAAATTGCCAGTGGTATCTGGCAACCTCACGATCGCATTCCGTCTGAGGCTGAGCTGGTGGCGCAGTATGGTTTCAGCCGCATGACCATCAACCGTGCGCTGCGTGAGTTAACGGATGAAGGTCTACTGGTGCGTTTACAGGGCGTGGGGACGTTTGTCGCCGAACCAAAAGGCCAGTCCGCGCTGTTTGAAATCCGCAGCATCGCGGATGAAATCAACGCCCGTCAGCATCAGCACCGGTGCGAAGTGCTGACGCTGGAAAGAACCCAGGCAAACGCGCAGCAGGCTTTGGTGTTAAACGTCAAAGAAGGCACCTCCATTTTTCACTCTGTCATGGTGCACTTCGAGAACGATTTGCCGGTGCAGATTGAGGATCGCTGCGTGAATGCCGAAATTGTGCCGGAGTATCTGGCGCAGGATTACAGCCAGACCACGCCGCACGCTTACCTGTCGCTGATAGCCCCTTTAACGGAAGGTGAACATATTGTTGAAGCGGTGCGTGCCAGCGCCGAAGAATGTGTACTGCTGAATATCAAAGAACACGATCCCTGCCTGCTAATCCGTCGTAAAACCTGGTCTGCGTCATCCATTGTATCTCATGCCCGTTTGCTGTTCCCGGGTTCCCGCTATCGTCTGCAAGGGCGCTTCATGTCCTGAAAATCGTGATTGCTGCCGCAGTATGGCAAAAATGTAGCTCAGTTGTTAACTGCGATCTTGCGTTTAATTGTATAGACAAGTATATACTTTTAGCTAATGTGACCGTTAATCGTAGGCCTGATAAGACGCGTTAGCGTCGCCATCAGGCGCTGTGCCGGATGGCGGCGTACACGCCTGATCCGGCCTACATTCAGCCTGAGGAGTTTTCTGTCATGTCCCATAGCAAATATCGTCAGCAGGATATTCGTGCCCCACGTGGCACTGCCTTAACGGCCAAAAGCTGGCTGACCGAAGCGCCATTGCGCATGTTAATGAACAATCTCGATCCCGACGTGGCGGAAAATCCCCATGAGTTGGTGGTTTACGGCGGGATCGGTCGTGCGGCGCGGGACTGGGAGTGCTATGACGCCATCGTCAACGCGCTGACCAAACTGGAGACCGATGAGACCCTGCTGGTCCAGTCCGGTAAACCGGTTGGCGTGTTCAAAACTCATGACAATGCGCCGCGCGTGCTGATTGCTAACTCCAACCTGGTGCCGCATTGGGCTACCTGGGAACACTTCAACGAACTGGACGCCAAAGGGCTGGCGATGTACGGCCAGATGACCGCCGGAAGCTGGATCTACATCGGCAGCCAGGGCATCGTGCAGGGGACTTATGAAACCTTCGTTGAGGCCGGGCGTCAGCATTATCAGGGGAACCTGAGCGGACGCTGGGTACTGACCGCCGGGCTGGGCGGGATGGGCGGGGCGCAGCCGTTAGCCGCTACGCTGGCAGGCGCTTGTTCGCTGAACATTGAATGCCAGCAAAGCCGAATCGATTTCCGTCTGCGTACCCGCTACGTGGACGAGCAGGCGACATCGCTTGACGACGCGCTGGCGCGTATCGACAAGTATACCCGTGAGGGTAAAGCGGTCTCTATCGCGCTATGCGCTAACGCCGCCGACGTTGTACCGGAAATGGTGAAACGCGGTGTGCGACCGGATATGGTCACCGACCAGACCAGCGCCCATGATCCGCTGCATGGTTATCTGCCGTCCGGCTGGAGCTGGGAAGAATACCAGGCGAAAGCGGTGTCCGATCCTCAGGGCACGGTACAGGCGGCGAAACGTTCAATGGCAACGCACGTCGAGGCGATGCTGGCTTTCAGCAAAATGGGCGTGCCGACGTTTGATTACGGCAACAACATTCGCCAGATGGCCAAAGAGATGGGCGTGGAAAACGCCTTTGATTTCCCCGGCTTCGTACCTGCTTATATTCGCCCCCTGTTCTGTCGCGGCATAGGGCCATTCCGTTGGGTGGCGCTGTCCGGCGATCCGCAGGATATTTATAAGACAGATGCCAAAGTGAAAGAGATCGTGGCTGATGATAAGCATCTTCATCACTGGCTGGATATGGCGCGTGAGCGGATTAACTTCCAGGGCTTACCGGCGCGTATCTGCTGGGTCGGCCTGGAGTGGCGTCAGAAACTGGGGCTGGCGTTTAATGAAATGGTGCGCAGTGGTGAAGTATCTGCGCCGATTGTTATTGGTCGCGATCATCTGGACTCCGGCTCTGTTGCCAGCCCAAACCGCGAAACCGAAGCTATGCGCGACGGTTCAGACGCCGTATCCGACTGGCCGCTGCTGAACGCGCTGCTTAACACCGCCAGCGGCGCGACCTGGGTGTCGCTTCATCACGGCGGCGGGGTTGGCATGGGCTTCTCCCAGCATGCCGGGATGGTGATTGTTTGCGATGGCACCGATGAAGCCGCGGCGCGCATCGCCCGGGTATTACATAACGATCCGGCAACCGGGGTGATGCGTCACGCTGATGCCGGGTATGACATTGCGGTGGAGTGCGCCGTTGAAGAAGGGCTGAATTTGCCGATGGTTGCCGCGACGCAGGAGAAACGCTGATATGAACACCATGACACTCACGCCGGGCCATCTGAGTTTTACCCAGCTACGTGAAATCTGGCAGCAGCCGGTCAAACTGAGTCTGGATGCCGGGGCGATTGATGCAATCAACACCAGCGTCGCCTGCGTCAATAATATTGTCGCTGAAGGCCGTACGGCGTATGGCATTAATACCGGGTTTGGTCTGCTGGCCCAGACCCGTATCGCCACGGAAGATTTGCAGAATTTACAGCGTTCGCTGGTGCTTTCCCATGCGGCAGGCGTTGGCGAAGCGCTGGATGACGCAATGGTTCGCCTGATTATGGTGCTGAAAATCAACAGCCTGGCGCGCGGTTTTTCCGGCATTCGTTTGAGCGTGATTGAAGCGCTGATTGCGCTGGTGAATGCCGAGGTGTATCCACTGATCCCGGCGAAAGGGTCGGTGGGCGCATCGGGCGACCTGGCGCCTCTGGCACATATGTCTCTGACGCTGCTGGGCGAAGGGAAAGCGCGCTGGCAGGGAGAATGGCTCCCGGCGACCGACGCGCTGAAAAAGGCCGGACTGGAGCCGATCACGCTGGAGGCGAAAGAGGGACTGGCGCTGCTCAACGGCACTCAGGCTTCCACCGCCTTTGCACTGCGCGGGTTAATTGAAGCTCAGGAACTGTTTGCGTCTGCGACGGTGTGCGGGGCGCTGACCACAGAAGCCGTGCTGGGCTCCCGTCGTCCGTTTGACGCCCGCATTCATGCGGCGCGAGGACAGCGTGGGCAGATTGATGCCGCTGCACTTTATCGCCATGTGTTGACCGACACCAGCGCGCTTTCCCAGTCGCATCATAACTGTGAAAAAGTGCAGGATCCGTATTCTCTGCGCTGTCAGCCGCAGGTGATGGGGGCGTGTCTGACGCAAATGCGCCAGGTATTGGATGTCCTGCTGGTGGAAGCTAACGCGGTTTCCGACAACCCGCTGGTGTTTGCCGAAGAGGGCGATGTGATTTCAGGCGGCAACTTCCATGCCGAACCGGTGGCGATGGCGGCAGATAACCTGGCGCTGGCGATTGCGGAAATCGGCGCGTTATCAGAGCGGCGCATTGCGCTGATGATGGACAAACATATGTCGCAGTTGCCGCCGTTCCTGGTGAAAAACGGTGGGGTTAACTCCGGCTTTATGATTGCTCAGGTAACCGCCGCCGCGCTGGCGAGCGAGAACAAAGCGCTGGCGCATCCGCACAGCGTGGACAGCTTGCCGACCTCCGCCAACCAGGAAGATCACGTATCTATGGCGCCTGCGGCGGGTCGCAGATTGTGGGAGATGGCGGCGAATACGCGCGGCGTGATTGCCGTGGAGTGGCTGGCGGCGTGCCAGGGGATCGACCTGCGCGAAGGGTTAACCTCAAGTCCGCTGCTGGAGCAGGCGCGTCAGGCATTACGTGAACAAGTTGCCCACTATACCCAGGACCGCTTTTTCGCCCCGGATATTGAGTGCGCGACCGAACTGTTAGCGCAAGGAAAGTTGTTGAAATTGTTGCCTGAATTTCTGTAGAAAATTGCCTGATGGCGACGCTGACGCATCTTATCAGGCCTACTGTCTGCTTTGTAGGCCGGATGAGGCGAAGCCGACATCCGGCACAACAAAGCTTAGCTAAACATCGCCGTAATCGAGGCGCTGGCGAGCGAATGGAAGTGAACGTTAAATCCGACCATCGCGCCGCTGGCGTCTTCATCGACATCAATACGCTCCACATCCAGCGCGTGAACCGTGAAGATATAGCGATGGGTTTCCCCCTTCGGCGGGGCTGCTCCACCATAACCGGCTTTACCAAAATCCGTACGGGTCTGAATCACGCCATCCGGCACTGCAACCAGCCCGGAGCCGAATCCTTGCGTCAGTACGCGGGTATCAGCCGGCAGATTTACCACCACCCAATGCCACCAGCCGGAGCCAGTTGGCGCATCAGGATCAAAGCAGGTCACGACAAAGCTTTTGGTTCCTGCGGGCACGTCATCCCACGCCAGATGTGGGGAAATATTATCCCCGTCATACCCCATGCCGTTAAAGACGTGGCGATGTCCAAGCTTATCGCCATCGCGCAGATCGTTACTGATTAGTTTCATGCTGACTCCTCTCGTTAGCCAAAAAGTGTAGCCAGAAACCGTGGAGCTTACCGCTGATTAATCGCTAAAAAATGTTGCACTGCGCACAGCCTCGTTCACGGCCAGGGTCAGGCGACGCAACTGATCGGGCTTGATAATGTACGGCGGCATCAGATAAATCAGTTTACCAAATGGTCGTACCCAGACGCCCTGTTCGACAAAGAACTTCTGTAACGCCGCCATATTCACCGGATGGGTGGTTTCGATGACGCCGATGGCGCCGAGTACGCGTACGTCCGCTACCCAACTGGAATCCGCCGCCGGGGCAAGTTCTGCCCGCAGCTGCGCTTCAATGGCCGCGACCTGCGAGCGCCACTCGCCGGTTTCGAGTAACGACAGGCTGGCGGAGGCGACGGCGCAGGCCAGCGGATTGCCCATAAAGGTTGGGCCGTGCATGAAGCAGCCCGCTTCGCCGTTGCTGATGGTTTCTGCGACCTGACGCGTGGTCAGGGTTGCTGAAAGAGTCATTGTCCCACCGGTTAACGCTTTACCCAGGCACAAAATGTCCGGAGTGATGTCGGCGTGCTCGCAGGCAAACAGCTTACCTGTACGGCCAAATCCGGTGGCGATTTCATCGGCAATCAGCAGGATCCCTTCACGGTCGCACATTTTACGGATGCGCTTTAACCATTCGGGATGATACATCCGCATACCGCCAGCGCCCTGTACGATTGGCTCAAGGATCACCGCCGCAATCTCGTGGCGATGCGCGGCCATCAGGCGGGCAAAAGGCACCATATCCAGTTCGTCCCACTCGCCGCCCATGCGGCTTTGCGGGGCGGGTGCAAACAGGTTTTCCGGCAGATATCCCTTCCACAGACTGTGCATCGAGTTGTCGGGATCGCAGACCGACATCGCGCCGAAGGTATCGCCATGGTAGCCGTTACGAAACGTCAGGAAACGCTGACGGGATTCGCCTTTAGCCTGCCAGTATTGCAGCGCCATTTTCATTGCGACTTCTACGGCGACCGACCCTGAATCCGCGAGAAAAACACACTCCAGCGCCTCTGGCGTCATCGCCACCAACTGACGGCACAGCGCAATGGCCGGGGCATGGGTAATGCCGCCAAACATCACATGCGACATGGCATCAATCTGCGTTTTCATCGCGGCGTTCAGCTGTGGGTGATTGTAACCGTGGATAGCCGCCCACCAGGACGACATGCCGTCAATCAGCTTCTCACCGCTGGCTAAAATCAATTCACAGCCTTCGGCACGCGCCACCGGATAAACCGGCAGCGGGGAGGTCATGGAGGTGTAAGGGTGCCAGATATGGCGTTGGTCAAACGCAAGATCGTCCGTTGTCATAATCGACTTGTAAACCAAATTAAAAAGATTTAGGTTTACGAGTCTACACCAAACTAACAACGAAACGTATACCAATATGGCTCATTCTTCTCGCTGGACAATGTCGCAAGTCACCGAATTATTTCAAAAACCGCTGCTGGATCTGCTATTTGAAGCGCAGCAGGTTCATCGTCAGCACTTCGATCCGCAGCAGGTTCAGGTCAGTACGCTGCTGTCGATTAAGACCGGCGCCTGCCCGGAGGACTGCAAATACTGCCCGCAAAGTTCCCGCTATAAAACCGGTCTGGAAACGGAGCGTTTGATGGAGGTTGAACAGGTACTGGACTCGGCGCGTAAGGCGAAACAGGCCGGTTCAACGCGGTTTTGCATGGGCGCGGCGTGGAAGAACCCTCACGAACGCGATATGCCTTACCTGGAACAGATGGTTCAGGGCGTGAAAGAGTTGGGGCTGGAAGCCTGTATGACGCTGGGCACGCTGGACGAAACTCAGGCCCAGCGCCTGGCCAATGCGGGTCTGGACTACTACAACCACAACCTCGACACCTCGCCGGAATTCTACGGCAATATTATCACCACTCGTTCGTACCAGGAGCGCCTGGATACGCTGGATAAAGTGCGTGAGGCGGGCATTAAAGTCTGTTCCGGCGGAATTGTGGGGCTGGGGGAAACGGTGACCGATCGCGCGGGTTTACTGCTGCAATTAGCTAATCTGCCGACGCCGCCGGAAAGCGTGCCGATCAATATGCTGGTAAAAGTGAAGGGCACGCCGCTCGCCGATAATGACGACGTAGATGCCTTTGATTTCATTCGTACTATTGCCGTGGCGCGCATCATGATGCCGACCTCGTACGTGCGTCTTTCTGCCGGGCGCGAGCAAATGAACGAACAAACCCAGGCAATGTGCTTTATGGCCGGGGCCAACTCGATTTTCTACGGCTGCAAACTGCTTACTACACCCAATCCGAACGAAGACAAAGATTTACTGTTGTTTCGCAAGCTGGGCCTTAATCCGCAGCAAACGGCGGTACTGGCGGGCGATAACGAACAGCAGCAACGCCTGGAGCAGGCGCTGCGTACTCCGGATACTGACGATTACTACAACGCGGCAACCGTATGACCTGGCAGCAAAAAATAGACGATGCGCTAACGGCGCGTCGTCGTGCTGATGCGTGGCGTCAGCGCTATGCGGTGACGCAGGGCGCCGGTCGCTGGCTGCAGGCTGATGGTCGCCAGTATCTGAATTTCTCCAGCAACGACTACCTTGGCTTGAGCCACCATCCGCAGATTATCTGCGCGTGGCAGCAGGGTGCTGAGCGTTTTGGCGTCGGTAGCGGCGGCTCGGGCCATGTCAGCGGTTATTCCGTTGCTCATCAGGCACTGGAAGAAGAGCTGGCGCAGTGGCTCGGCTACTCCCGGGCGCTGCTGTTTATCTCCGGTTTTGCCGCTAATCAGGCGGTCATTGCCGCATTGATGGGAAAAGAGGATCGGATTGTTGCAGACCGGCTCAGCCATGCTTCGCTGCTGGAAGCTGCCAGCCTTAGCCCCGCCGTGTTACGTCGCTTTACCCATAACGACTCGCAACATCTGGAGCGTCTGCTGACTACTCCCTGTCCGGGGCAGCAGCTCGTGGTGACTGAAGGCGTGTTCAGCATGGACGGCGACAGCGCGCCGCTGGCTGAAATTCACGCGGTGGCGAAACGGCATAACGCGTGGCTGCTGGTGGATGACGCACACGGGATCGGCGTGTGCGGCGAGGAAGGGCGCGGCTCCTGCTCTCGACAGCAGGTAAAACCTGAGCTGTTAGTGGTGACGTTTGGCAAAGGGTTTGGCGTTAGCGGCGCAGCAATCCTGTGTTCCGATAGCGTAGCCGATTATCTGCTGCAGTTTGCCCGGCATCTGATCTACAGCACCAGTATGCCCCCGGCACAGGCTCAGGCCTTGCGCGCCGCGCTGGCGGTGATCCGCAGCCGCGAAGGCGATGAGCGCAGAGAAAAGCTGGCGATGCTGATCCAGCGTTTTCGTGCTGGGATTAATACGCCGGACTTAACGTTGGCGCATTCAGACAGCGCTATTCAGCCGCTGATCGTTGGCGATAACCATAAGGCCTTGCAACTGGCACAGACGTTACGGCAACAGGGATGCTGGGTGACGGCGATTCGTCCACCGACGGTGCCGGCGGGTACGGCCAGGCTGCGGCTTACGCTGACTCAGGCGCATGAAGCCCAGGATATCGACAACTTACTGGAGGTGCTGCATGGCGCAGGTCAATAAGCAGGCGATTGCCGCGGCGTTTGGTCGTGCGGCCACGCACTATGAGCAACACGCTGAGCTTCAGCGTCAGAGCGCCGATGCGTTACTGGCGCGACTCGATGGTCGGGTGTTCTCTCAGGTACTGGATGCGGGCTGTGGGCCAGGCCGTATGAGTCGTTACTGGCGGGAGCAGGGGAGCGAGGTCTGCGCGCTGGATCTGTCGGCGCAAATGCTGACGCAAGCGCAGCGTCATGATGTCGCCCACCGCTATCTGCTGGCGGATATCGAAGCCATTCCGCAGGCCGCCGGTACTTTCGACCTGGCCTGGAGCAATCTGGCCGTACAGTGGTGCAGCGACTTTCGAGGCGCATTAAGCGAGCTTTACCGGGTGGTGCGCCCTTGCGGGGTGGTGGCGTTTAGTACTCTGGCGCAGGGTTCAATGCCGGAGCTTCGTCAGGCCTGGCAGGCGGTTGACGATCGGGAGCATGCCAACCGTTTTTTGCCCGTGGAACAACTGGAAAACGCGCTGCATGGCTGGGATGCGGAATACCAGTCTCATGCCGTCACGCTGTGGTTTGATGATGCGCTGAGCGCCATGCGCTCGCTAAAAGGCATCGGCGCGACGCATTTGCATGATGGACGCGAGCAGCGCGTGCTTACCCGTTCGCAGTTGCGTCAGCTACAGCTAGCCTGGCCCTGTCAGCAGGGGAAATATCCGCTGACTTATCAACTATTTTTGGGAGTGATTCAACGTGACTAACACCTATTTTGTCACCGGGACGGATACTGAGGTGGGTAAAACTATCGCCAGCTGTGCGCTGCTTCAGGCGGCGGGACAGCTGGGGTTACGAACCGTTGGTTATAAACCCGTGGCGTCAGGCAGTGAAATGACGACTGAAGGTCTGCGTAATAGCGATGCCCTGGCATTACAGCGCAACAGCGTTGTGCCAGTGGATTATGCGGCTATCAACCCCTATACCTTCGCAGAACCTACCTCACCGCATATCATCAGCGCTGACGAAGGCCGCCCGATTCAGGCCTCAGTGATGTCTGCAGGTTTACGCGCGCTGGAAGAGCAGGCTGAGTGGGTGCTGGTGGAGGGCGCTGGCGGGTGGTTTACGCCGCTTTCGCCAACGCTGAGTTTTGCTGACTGGGTAACAGCAGAGCAACTGCCGGTGATTCTGGTGGTTGGCGTTAAGCTCGGGTGCATCAACCACGCTATGCTGACCGCCCAGGCGGTGCAGCAGGCCGGGCTGAAACTTGCCGGATGGGTTGCCAATGATGTGACGCCACCCGGCAAGCGTCATGCTGAATATATGGCAACGCTCAGACGTGTACTTGCGGCTCCAATGCTGGGGGAAATTCCCTGGCTGGCAGAAGAGCCGGAGCAGGCATCGACAGGGCGTTATATCGATCTTAGCGTTTTATCTCTGGCGTCCCCCAGTCATTGATTAACGGGTCGCCGAACGGTGTTATTTCCCCCTGAGCCACGTTGCGCCCCCGGTATAACAAGCAATAGCAGTCAGCGACCCGACGAATAAACGGCAGGCTCTGCTCCGCGAGCATAATGGCGATGCCAAGCTCCTGGCTTAGCCTCACTATCAGATTCCCCAGTTTGTGGATATACGCCTGGCCACTTCCTCGCGTCGGCTCATCGAGAATCAGCAGGCGCGGGCGAGTGACTAACGCACTGGCGAGTGCAAGCTGGTGCTGATTTTCCTCCGACAATGCCACCCCTTTGGCCTGACGCAGTACAAACAGCTGTGGAAACAGGCGGTAAATATCGCTGCTGTTCATCGTTTCGCTTTTCTCAACCGCCTGGCGCGCAATGTGCAGATTTTCCTCTACCGTCAGCTGCGAAAAAATTCGCCGTTCCTGTGATACACAGTTAATACCCAGCGCAATGCGCTTTGCCGCCGGAATCTGAAGCAGATCGCAAGGTGGTGCGCCAGCCTGATGCCAGAACATGGTTCCGCTCTTAATCGGTAAATTGCCTGTGATGCAATTGGCCAGCGTGGTTTTTCCCATCCCTGGAAGACCCAGCACGGCGGTACATTTACCGGGCAACAGGTCGAGATCGACATCCCAAAGCGAGTGTTGATTACCGTAATAGTGATTCACTGCACGAAGACTCAACATAGATTTCTCCCTCATGATGATATCCGCCTCGCGGGCTGATGGTCGGGAGAAAACTGCAAATCTCTTGCCAGAAGCGGAATGAGGGGAAAATACAGCAGAATAGTGTATTGAGCGGGTTGCGGTATCTGGCTTGTTGTGGATGAGCGCCGCAGTGTGCACATTGTCAGTGCCTGGTGGCATTGTGATGGTGCAGGCAGGAAAATGATGAAAATGCGAGCAAGATCTCGGCCATTCCAGGTCGCTTCGTTAGCTGATAAATATCAAAAAATAGCGATAATTTTTTTTTATCCCACCAGAAAAGACCATCAGGACGTTTTTGCCAGGCTACAGTCCATACGGGCTGGAGGCAGTTATCCACTATTCCTGTGGATAACCTTGTGTATTAGAGTTAGAAAACACAAGGTAAGCGAGAGAAGACGCGGCCTGCGACTAAATTGATGCGAAAGACGGCTTGAGATAATAATCATTAAATTACAGTGTGTTAGATAAATGCAATGGCTGTCGCAGAAGTGTCATGTGTTGCCACAAAACTTTCATCGGGTAGCTTGACAAATGTTAAAAAAGTCATTGGTTTGGGGATAACACATTTTTGCTGGTGTTTTATCTTGCCTGCGGACAAATTTTAGCCTGTAGTCACGGCCATTTTGCTGGGGTAACAGAAATATTCTGGCGCGTTACTGTTTTTCCATCCAGTATATTTTACTGGCAAAATATACGGCTGCGAGTAAAATTACACACCTGCCCGCCCATTGCTTCAGGTAGCTGCTCATGAGTAAACCGTTCAAACTAAATTCCGCTTTTAAACCCTCTGGCGATCAGCCTGAGGCGATTCGTCGCCTGGAAGAAGGTCTGGAGGATGGACTGGCGCATCAGACGCTGCTGGGGGTGACGGGGTCGGGGAAAACATTCACCATCGCGAACGTGATTGCGGACTTACAGCGACCTACCATGGTGCTGGCCCCCAATAAGACGCTTGCCGCACAGTTGTACGGTGAGATGAAAGAGTTTTTCCCGGATAACGCGGTGGAATATTTCGTCTCCTACTACGACTATTATCAGCCGGAAGCCTACGTGCCAAGTTCTGACACCTTCATCGAGAAGGATGCCTCGGTTAACGAACACATTGAGCAGATGCGACTGTCAGCGACCAAAGCGTTGCTTGAGCGACGGGATGTCGTTGTCGTGGCGTCGGTTTCCGCGATTTATGGTCTGGGTGACCCGGATCTGTACCTGAAAATGATGCTGCACCTGACGGTGGGGATGATTATCGACCAGCGCGCGATCCTGCGTCGTCTGGCGGAGCTGCAATATACCCGCAACGATCAGGCATTCCAGCGCGGGACCTTCCGCGTGCGCGGTGAAGTGATCGACATATTCCCGGCAGAATCTGACGACATTGCGTTGCGCGTGGAACTGTTTGATGAAGAGGTCGAACGTTTGTCGCTGTTTGACCCGCTTACCGGGCAGGTCGAATCCACTATTTCGCGCTTTACCATCTACCCTAAAACGCACTACGTGACGCCGCGCGAACGTATTGTACAGGCGATGGAAGAAATTAAGGTTGAGCTTGCAGAGCGGCGAAAAGTCCTGTTGGCAAATAACAAACTTCTGGAAGAACAGCGCTTAAGTCAGCGTACCCAGTTCGATCTGGAAATGATGAACGAGCTGGGTTACTGCTCGGGGATTGAAAACTATTCCCGCTATCTGTCCGGGCGTGGTCCGGGCGAGCCGCCGCCGACGCTGTTTGATTACCTGCCTGCCGATGGCCTGCTGGTTGTGGATGAATCCCACGTGACTATACCGCAAATTGGCGGCATGTATCGCGGTGACCGGGCGCGTAAAGAAACCCTGGTCGAATACGGATTCCGTCTGCCGTCGGCGCTGGATAACCGTCCGCTTAAATTTGAAGAGTTTGAAGCGCTGGCCCCGCAAACCATCTACGTTTCGGCGACGCCGGGCAACTATGAGCTGGAGAAATCCGGTGATGATGTGGTCGATCAGGTGGTACGACCGACCGGGCTGCTGGATCCGGTTATTGAGGTGCGTCCGGTGGCGACGCAGGTTGACGACCTGCTGTCTGAAATCCGCACCCGTGCGGCGATTAACGAACGTGTGCTGGTCACCACGCTCACCAAACGGATGGCGGAAGACCTCACAGAATACCTCGAAGAACACGGCGAGCGGGTGCGTTATCTGCACTCTGACATCGATACCGTGGAACGTATGGAAATCATTCGTGACCTGCGTCTGGGCGAGTTTGACGTGCTGGTGGGTATCAACCTGTTACGTGAAGGCCTGGACATGCCTGAGGTCTCCCTGGTGGCGATTCTGGACGCAGACAAAGAAGGGTTCCTGCGTTCTGAACGTTCGCTTATCCAGACCATCGGTCGTGCGGCGCGTAATATCAACGGTAAGGCGATTCTTTACGGTGATAAAATTACCGCCTCAATGGCCAAAGCGATTGGTGAAACCGAACGTCGTCGTGAGAAACAGCAGCTCTACAACGAAGAGCACGGTATTACGCCGCAGGGCCTGAACAAGAAAGTGGTCGATATTCTGGCGTTGGGTCAGAATATTGCGAAGACCAAAGCGAAAGGCAAAGGGAAGTCACGCGCAGGCGCGAAGTCTGAGGTTGTCGAACTGGATATGACGCCAAAAGCGCTGCAGCAGAAGATTCACGAGCTGGAAGGGCAAATGATGCAGCACGCACAGAATCTCGAGTTTGAAGAGGCCGCGACAATCCGTGACCAGTTGCATCAGCTGCGCGAGTTGTTTATTGCGGCATCGTAAGGCGGTGTCGGATGCGGGGTAAACCCTTATCCGACCTACGGGGTAGATAGCGTACGTAGGCCGGATGGCGGAGCAGAGCGTTTTGTAGGCCTGATAAGCGCAGCGCATCAGGCAAATATGGTCAACCTAACGCCTGCACCGCTTTCTCCAGCGCACTATGCAATAGCTGGCGGTCATGGCGGTAGGGAATATCGCTGGCTTCCAGCACTTCCTGGATCACAACGCGGTCGGTAACAGCGGAAGTATCCACTTTCGGCCCCACAACCACCGCATCAATCACTTTCTTCCCGACGTACTGTTCAATAATGGCCAGCTTATCGCTAAGCGTCAGGCTGGCTGCTGGCAGGCTTAATTCGCGCCCAAGATTGCCTATGTAGACCATCGGAGCCGGTGTGCGACGTAATGCCTGTGACATTTCATCGAGTAACAGAATCGGCATCAGGCTGGTGTAAAAACTGCCAGGGCCTATCAAAATCAAATCCGCTTCAGCGATAGCCTCAACGGCCTCACGCGTAGTCGGGACTTTTGGCGACAGCATCAGTTCCTGAGGCGGGACGGTGAGCTGATCGATATTCACTTCGCCATAAACTTCATGTCCCTGGTCATCAATGGCCATCAGATCCACCGGCAGCTCCGACATCGGAATTAAATGTGCGTCAACTTTCAGCAGGCTACGAATTAAATTGATAGCTTCCAGAGGCCGCACGCTGAGGTGATCGAGCGCCTTTAACATCAGATTTCCGAGGTTATGCCCGGAAAGTTCGCCATTACCGCCAAAACGATACTCAAACATGGCGGATGCAACGCTGGGTTGGGTAATTAACTGGTTCAGACAGTTACGCATGTCTCCCCAGGCTATCCCTCCTTCAGAGCGACGAATACGACCTGTCGACCCGCCGTTATCCGTGGTGGTGACGATCCCCGTCAGTCGGGAACCTAATGGGGAAAGAGAGGAGAGAACGCGTCCTAATCCATGCCCTCCGCCGAGAGCGACAACGCGGTCCAGATCTGCCAGCGTGCGAGTGCGCATATATTTTCCTGATATCAATTGATCGGCGCTACAGTAACGTAAATAGCGTGTTTTCGGCAATTATCCAGTCGGCATCTGCCGTAATTTTTTTCTGCAATCTACTCCTTTCTGACGACACCCACCTGATAGCAAGATGATGTATATCAATGCAAAACTGCAGTTTTTGCTTATTCTGTAGCGAAATTGCACGATCATGTCGTTATGTATGTATTTATACAGCGAAAGTGTACATGGCAAAAGCGTCATTTACACGCTAGTATCGGCATAACCACAAAGTACTTTTAATAATTTGAGTTGCCGAAAGCCAACGCATCTGCAACTCGAAGTATGATGAGTATAAACACTCTAGCCTCTGCACCTGGGTCAAATGATACGGTGCTTTGGCCGTGACAAGACTTGAAAAAGTTTGTCACCAGGGCGCAGGAAGAAATGACTACGTCTCCCGTATTTGGAAAGGTGTACATGGGCTCTCAACTTACCGATGCTTTCGCACGTAAGTTTTACTACTTACGTTTGTCGATTACCGATGTGTGTAACTTTCGTTGCACCTACTGCCTGCCGGATGGCTATAAGCCCGGCGGGGTCACCAATAACGGCTTTTTGACCGTTGATGAAATTCGCCGCGTCACGCGTGCGTTCGCCAGTCTGGGAACGGAAAAAGTGCGTCTGACGGGGGGCGAACCTTCACTGCGTCGCGACTTCACTGACATCATCGCCGCCGTGCGCGAAAACGACGCCATCCGCCAGATTGCGGTAACCACCAATGGTTATCGTCTGGCGCGCGATGCCGCCGCCTGGCGCGATGCCGGACTGACCGCGCTCAACGTCAGCGTCGACAGCCTCGATGCCCGTCAGTTTCACGCCATTACCGGACAGGACAAGTTTCAGCAGGTGATGGCAGGCATTGATGCCGCCTTTGATGCCGGTTTTGAAAAAGTGAAAGTCAACACCGTGCTGATGCGCGACGTAAACCATCATCAACTGGACACCTTCCTGGCGTGGATCCAACCTCGACCAATCCAACTGCGTTTTATTGAACTGATGGAAACGGGCGAGGGCAGCTCTCTCTTCCGTAAACACCATATTTCCGGACAGGTACTGCGCGATGAGCTGCTGCGTCGCGGCTGGATCCACCAGATCCGACAGCGTAGCGACGGCCCGGCTCAGGTATTCTGTCATCCTGATTATGTTGGCGAAATTGGTCTGATCATGCCTTATGAGAAAGACTTCTGCGCCACCTGTAATCGTCTGCGCGTTTCCTCTGTCGGCAAGCTTCATCTGTGTTTATTTGGTGAAGGTGGCGTAAGCCTGCGTGATTTGCTGGAAGACGATGCTCAGCAACCGGCGCTGGAAGAACGTATTTCAGCCGCGCTGCTGGAGAAAAAGCAGACCCATTTCCTGCATCAGAACAATACCGGTATTACGCAAAACTTATCTTACATTGGCGGCTGATCGCTAAAAGGAGTTTTTCATGAGTCAGGTAAGCGCTGAATTTATCCCGACACGCATTGCTATTCTTACTGTTTCCAACCGTCGCGGCGAAGAAGATGACACCTCCGGCCATTATCTGCGTGACTCGGCGCAAGAAGCGGGTCATCAGATTGTCGATAAGGCGATTGTCAAAGAGAACCGCTACGCCATCCGCGCCCAGGTTTCTGCCTGGATTGCCAGTGACGATGTACAGGTGGTGCTCATTACCGGTGGCACTGGCTTAACCGAAGGGGACCAGGCGCCGGAAGCGCTGCAACCGCTGTTCGACAGAGAAGTTGAAGGGTTTGGCGAAGTCTTCCGTATGCTGTCGTTTGAAGAGATTGGCACCGCGACGCTGCAATCCCGGGCGATTGCCGGGGTGGCCAATAAAACGCTGATTTTTGCCATGCCGGGTTCGACGAAAGCGTGTCGTACCGCATGGGAAAATATCATTGCGCCGCAGCTTGATGCCCGTACGCGTCCGTGTAATTTCCACCCACATTTGAAGAAATAAGTATGTCGCAACTGACTCATATTAACGCCGCTGGCGAAGCGCATATGGTGGATGTCTCCGCCAAAGCGGAAACCGTACGCGAGGCGCGTGCAGAAGCATTCGTAACCATGCATAGCGAAACGCTGGCGATGATCATCGACGGCAGCCACCATAAAGGTGACGTTTTCGCCACGGCGCGTATTGCCGGTATTCAGGCTGCCAAACGGACCTGGGATCTTATCCCACTGTGTCACCCGCTGATGTTGAGCAAGGTCGAAGTCAATTTGCACGCCGAGCCGGAGCACAATCGCGTACGTATTGAAACGCTGTGTCGCCTGACCGGTAAAACCGGCGTTGAAATGGAAGCGTTAACGGCAGCCTCCGTGGCGGCATTGACCATCTACGATATGTGCAAAGCGGTACAAAAGGATATGGTGATTGGTCCGGTGCGTCTGCTGGCAAAAAGCGGCGGCAAATCGGGTGATTTTAAGGTGGATGCGCATGATTAAGGTTCTTTTCTTTGCTCAGGTACGGGAACTGGTGAACACCGATGCGTTAGAAGTTGCCGCCGAGTTTGCAACGGTAGAAGCGCTGCGCAAGCATCTGGCGGCGCAAAGCGATCGCTGGGCGCTGGCGCTGGAAGACGGCAAGCTGCTGGCGGCGGTGAATCAGACGCTGGTCAGTTTTGACCATCCTCTTAACGCGGGTGATGAAGTCGCTTTCTTCCCGCCGGTAACCGGAGGCTAAAATGGCTCAAACGCGAATTGTTGTTGGCCATGCGCCGTTCAGCGTCGGGGATGAGTATCCCTGGCTGGCAGAGCGCGATGAAGACGGCGCGGTCGTCACTTTCACCGGTAAAGTGCGCAATCACAATCTCGGTGACAGCGTGCAGGCGTTAACGCTGGAACACTATCCGGGAATGACCGAAAAAGCGCTGGCGGAGATTGTCGACGAAGCGCGTTCGCGCTGGCCACTGGGTCGGGTGACGGTGATTCATCGCATTGGCGAACTGTGGCCGGGTGACGAAATCGTGTTTGTTGGCGTGACCAGTGCGCATCGCAGCAGCGCATTTGATGCCGGGCAGTTCATTATGGATTACCTGAAAACCCGCGCGCCGTTCTGGAAACGCGAGGCTACGCCGGAAGGTGAGCGCTGGGTTGATGCCCGCGACAGCGATAAGCTAGCAGCAAAACGCTGGTAGAGTACAATTGTTGTAGGCTCATACTGATTCAGGAGATTGTCATGGACCGATTCCCACGATCCGATTCTATTGTACAGGCCCGTTCCGGTCTGCAAACGTATATGGCGCAGGTGTACGGCTGGATGACCTGCGGACTGTTGCTGACGGCGTTTATCGCCTGGTATGCGGCAAATACGCCCGCGGTGATGATGTTTGTCTTCTCCAGCAAAATCACCTTCTTTGGCCTGATCATCGCTCAACTGGCGCTGGTGTTTGTCCTGTCCGGCATGGTGCAAAGGCTGAGCGCGGGTATGGCGACCACGCTGTTTATGCTCTATTCGGCATTAACCGGGTTGACGCTATCAAGCATTTTTATCGTCTATACCTACTCGTCTATCGCTAGCACCTTCGTGGTCACTGGTGGGATGTTCGGGATCATGAGCTTGTATGGCTACACCACCAAGCGCGATCTGAGCGGCTTCGGCAATATGCTGTTCATGGCACTGATCGGTATTGTGCTGGCCTCGCTGGTTAACTTCTGGCTGAAGAGCGAAGCGCTGATGTGGGCGGTGACCTATATCGGGGTGATTGTGTTTGTCGGTCTTACCGCCTATGACACGCAGAAGCTGAAAAATATCGGTGAGCAGATCGACCTGCGCGACAGCTCCAATCTGCGTAAATACGCGATTCTTGGGGCCTTAACGCTGTATCTGGACTTCATCAACCTGTTCCTGATGCTGCTGCGTATTTTCGGCAATCGTCGTTAATTGTCTGTTGCCGGATGCGGCTTAACGCCTTATCCGGCCTACTTTTGATACCAGGCGGTACGCCGCATCCGGCACTATATACACCCTTATTTCGCCATCGCCTTCTCGTTCTTTGCCCGTAGCTTTTTCGCCCGACTCTCCAACAGCAAATAACACATCAGCGCCAGCAGCAGCGGAATAAAATAGTACAACACGCGATACGCGAGCAGGGCAGCAATGATCGTGCCCTGAGACGTATTCTCTCCTGCCAGCAGCGCCATAAACACTGCCTCCAGCACGCCGATCCCCGCCGGAATATGCACAATCACCCCGGCAATACTGCTTACCAGCAGCACGCCCAGCACGAAGAAATAGTTGATGTTCTGGCCCAGCAACAACCAGATAATCGCCCCCATTACCATCCAGTTAGCCCCGGATATCACCATTTGCGCGAGGGCAAATTTCCACGAGGGTAGCACCAGCTTTTGGCCCTTGATGGTGATGTGACGATGTTTAGCGAAAGCGCAAAACCACAGATAAACAACAATAATCAGCAGCAGCGCTATGCCTAAAATGCGCAATGTGCCTTCATCGATATACCAGTGTGCGGGCAGTTCGACGACGCCGAAGGTAAATATAAAACCGCCCAGCAGAATATAGCCCAGCCAGTTTGTGGTTATGCTCAGCGAAAAAATCCGCGTTATTGTGCCCCCCGGCAACCCGAGACGCGAGTAGAGCCGATAACGCATCCCAATACCACCCACCCAGGTGCTTAACGTCAGGTTGAACGCGTAACAGATAAACGACACCAGCATGACCTGGCGTTTTGCCAGTTTGTGACCGCAGTAGTAGCGCCCGAGCAGATCATAACAGCCGTAAAGTAAATAACTGACGATCACCAACCCCACGGCGCTGAGCAGGGCGATCCGGTTGTAATCGTGAATTACCGTCCACACTTCCTGCCAGTTGACTTTGCTGGCATAAACAACCAGCAACACGATCACCGCAATAAAAAATAACCATGTGAGGATCTTTTTCGCTAACCGCCAGCGTCGGTGATTTTTTGCCATCAGGTTTTCCCTCCTGCATCCTCAGTTTGTATACGGTCCTGAGTTTCCAGAGCGGGCTGCGCGGGCGGCTCTATCTCGGCCAGATGCGGGGTATGCGCCGGAAGCCAGCCGACCAGCGCCGGGAAGTGGCGTAAAAAGTGGAAGGCCAACACGCTTTTAGTCAGGTTCCACCAGGTGCGTTTTGGCAGCATGGATTCATCAACCCGCTTGCAGTCCTGCGCAATAATAGGGTTCAGGTTGTCGCGCAGGGTCTGGTTAAACGTGCGGTCATGAATAATCAGATTCGCTTCCAGATTCAGCGACAGGCTCAGCGGATCAAGATTGCTGGATCCCACCGTCGCCCAGTGATCGTCCATCAGCGCCACTTTGCCATGCAGAGGTTTACGGCGGTATTCATAGACATGGACGCCACCCTTAACCAGATAGTTGTACAGCAGGCGGGCACCCACTTTCACAATCGGCATATCCGGTTCACCTTGCACGATGAGTTTTACCCGAACGCCGCGTCGCGCTGCTTTACGCAGGGCATGCAGCAGACGATAACCGGGAAAGAAATAGGCATTGGCAATGATCACTTCCCGTCGGGCCTGGGTCAGCATTTTCAGATAGTGGCGTTCAATATCATCGCGATGCTCTTCGTTATCGCGCCAGACAAACAACGCCTGCGCTTCGCCAGGGCGATGATTGTCGATTGCCCGGTGATGACGTCGCCACCAGCGTCGTACGGCGCTCTGTCCGGGCAAGTTTTCCAGCACGAATCTTAGGATGTCGGCTACGACTGGACCTTCAACGCGCACGGCGTAATCCTGTTTGGCCTCCGGGCCGTAATCAGACATATGTTCAGCGGAGTAATTGATGCCGCCGACAAAGGCAACACGGTCATCAATGACCACTATTTTTCGATGCATACGGCGAAAGAGATTGGTGCGCATACCGAACAGGCGTGGGCGCGGATCGTAGTAGCGGAAAACAATGCCGGCTACGGTCAGCTCTTCAACAAAACTGTCGCTCAGATCCGGCGAACCGTAGCCATCCAGCAGCACCTCTGCTTTGATGCCTCGCCGGGCGGCTTCGAGCAACGCGGCATGCAACCGTTTTCCGACCGCATCTTCAAACCAGATAAAGGTCTCAAGGATAATTTTTTGCTCTGCCTGCTCAATGGCGTCAAAGACGGCGGGGTAGAATTGATCGCCATTTTCCAGCAGTTGAATTTGATTGCCTTCACGCCAGCCATATTTCATAAATGAATCTCCGCATTCAGGGGGGCATGATCGGACAAATGTCGCCAGTGACGCAGCGCCAGCGTCGTTGGGGTACTGGCATTCGCGTTTTTCACATAGATCCTGTCCAGACGCAGCAGGGGAAACTGCACCGGAAACGTTCGCGCCGGGCGGCCGTGGGCGCGGGTAAAAATCTCGTCAAGGCCAGCTTTGGCTTTCAACGGACGATTGGCCGTTTGCCGCCAGTCATTAAAATCTCCGGCAATCACTACGGGCTCCGCGTTGGGTAGGGCGTTAACCCAGTCTGCCAGCATAGAGAGCTGGGTCTGGCGGTGAGCTTCACGCAGGCCGAGATGTACACACATCACATGAATGGGGTGGGGGAGCATTGGCGGTACGATTCGGCAGTAAAGGACTCCGCGCTTTTCACTCGCGCCGACTGACACATCACGATTTTCATAATGCTCAATGGGATACCGCGACAGCACCGCATTACCATGATGTCCCTGCGGGTACACGGCGTTACGCCCGTAGGCGAAGTCGCTCCACATGGTGTCCGCCAGAAATTCGTAATGGCTGGTATCCGGCCAGTTATCAATGTGCAGCGAATGCGCTTCGTGTGCGCCCATGACTTCCTGCAGACATACAATGTCTGCACCAACCGTTCTGACGGCCTCCCGTAGCTCAGGCAAAATAAAACGCCGGTTGAAGGCGGTGAACCCTTTGTGAGTATTAATGGTGAGCACATTGAATGAAAATTGAACTCCCGATCCGCTCATGAGCCTCCCGATGGCGTCACTTCCTAAATAAAATAGTGTAGTCGTCGTCACAAAAAGATGCGGTGTTGCGGAATTTTCCGTAAAGTCCGGTACTCTGAACAATTAGTCGAAAATCCTTCAGGAGAATAGCCATGAGGTGGCAACAACGTGTTCGTGTCGCAACGGGTCTAAGTTGCTGGCAGATAGTGTTGCATTTACTGGTAGTGGCGTTGCTGGTAATGGGCTGGATGAGCGGCAGACTGGTGCATGTCGGCCTGGGATTGTGCGTCGTGTACGGCGTTACGGTTTTATTGATGCTGGCATTGCAACGTCACCACGAACAGCGCTGGCGCGACGTGGCTGATGTGCTGGAAGAGTTGACCACGACGTGGTATTTCGGTGCCGCAATGATCGTGCTGTGGCTGCTGTCGCGTGTGCTGCAAAACAACGTCTTGCTGGCACTGGCGGGGCTGGTAATCCTTGCCGGACCCGCCGTGGTCTCGCTGCTGGCGAAAGACAAAAAGCTACATCACCTTGCGTCTAAACATCGCATACGCCGCTGATCCGGTCGTGGCCGCTATCACCAACAGCGGCCACAAGCTTCCCCAGACAATCTTCAAACTCGCATCTTTCAGGTAAATTTGTTTCGTGATGTCCGTAAAATGGCGGATCGGGTTTATCCACGTCAGATTCTGCAACCAGACCGGCATGTTTTCGACCGGTGAGACGTAGCCCGAGAGTAAAATCGCCGGCATCATAAACACAAACACGCCGATAAACGCCTGCTGCTGGGTGGCGCACAGTGACGAAATCAGCAGACCAAAGCCAACCAGCGACAGCCCGTAAATCACCATTGTGAAATAGAACAGCCCCAATGAACCGGCAAACGGAATGTGATAAGCCCAGATACCGATCGCCAGCACAATGGTGGCCTGAAAAGTAGCCACAATGAGCGCGGGCACCGCTTTACCGATAAAAATCTGCCAGGTGGTCAGCGGGGAAACCAGCAGTTGATCCAGCGTGCCTTGCTCGCGCTCGCGGGCAACCGAGAGCGAGGTGACGATCATTACGCCGATGGTGGTGATCATGGCGATCAGCGACGGAACCACAAACCATTTGTAATCCAGATTCGGGTTGTACCAGTTACGCACTACCAGCTCACTGTTGTTCGGTTTCGGCTTGCCGTCCATCAGCTCCTGCTGATACTCCTTAACGATTTGCTGCAGGTAATTCGCGGCAATTTGCGCGCTGTTGGAGTTTCGCCCGTCGAGGATAATCTGCATGGGTGCCTGCTGGAAGGTATCCAGATTACGCGAAAAATTGGCCGGGAAACGCACCAACAGCAGGGCTTTTTGCGTGTCGATGGTGGGCTGGATCTCCTGCGGGCTTTTCAGCAGCAGAACATGCGTAAAAGCGCTGGCGCGGGCGAAGCGCTGGGTAAGCTCAACCGAATGTTTACCGTTGTCTTCGTTATAGATAGCGATAGTGGCGTTGGTGACTTCCAGCGTTGCCGCGAACGGGAACAGGATAACCTGAATCAGCACCGGTAAAATCAGAATGGCTCGCGTCTGCGGTTCGCGTAATAGCGATTGCAGCTCTTTGCGAATTAATGTCCATAAGCGATGAAACATGCCCGTCCTCTCAGTCCAGTTTGTAGGCCTGATAAGCAAAGCGCATCAGGCATAATGCCGGATGGCGACGTGAACGCCTTATCCGGCCTACGGCTACAATTATCCATACACATATTTAATCCAGCCGACGTTTGGTTTTAAGCCACGTCAGGCCAATAAACATCACCGCCGAAGCGATTAAAAACAGCACGTTGATAATCAGCACCACCGGAATATTTCCCGCCAGGAACAGGCTTTGCAGGGTGCTGACGAAATAACGCGCCGGAATAATGTAGGTTACCGCCCGGATAATCGCGGGCATGCTGTCTATCTGGAAGATAAAACCCGACAGCATAATAGAGGGCAGGAAGGCGGCGTTCAGCGCGACCTGCGCGGCGTTAAACTGGTTGCGGGTGATGGTGGAAATAAGCAACCCCATGCCTAGCGTACTGAGCAGAAACAGGCTGGTAATGAAAAACAGGATCAGCAACGAGCCACGGTAGGGCACGCCAAGAATAAACACCGACACCAGCATACACAGCAGCATCGCCAGCATGCCCAGAAAGTAATACGGGATAAGTTTGCACAGTAGGAGTTCGACGCGGGTGACTTCTGTCGACAGCAGCGCTTCCATGGTGCCGCGCTCCCATTCGCGCGCCACCACTAATGAGGTGAGGATGGCGCCAATGACCGTCATGATGATGGTGACCGCCCCGGGAATAATAAAGTGCTGGCTGATGGCCGCCGGGTTAAACCAGTAACGGGTCTGCACGTCGATCAATGGTTTGAACGATTCCCCACGATCTTCTGCCCGCTGTTGCTGCCAGATTTGCCAGATGCCTTCGACATAACCCTGCACAAAGTTGGCGGTATTGGGTTCGCTGCCGTCGGTGATCACCTGGATCGGTGCCACGTCATTGGGTCGTGCCATCTGCTGGGCAAAATCCACCGGGATCACCACCAGCCCGCGAATGCGCCCGGCCTGCATTTTCTCAATCAGTTCCTGACGGTTATCGCTGATGGTAGCGTCAATATACGGCGAACCGGTCATGGTATGGGTAAAATCCAGCGCCTCTTCGCTCTGCTGTTCGAGCAAAATCCCTACCCGCAGCTTGCTGGAGTCGAGGTTGATCCCGTAGCCGAAGATAAACAGCAGCAGCAGCGGGATCACCACCGCAATCAGCCAACTGCTGGGATCGCGGACGATCTGGCGCGTCTCTTTCACGCACAGCGCGCGGACGCGACGCCAGGAGAGAGCGGAGTTACTCATGCGTATGCTCCTTATCCCAGTCATTGATTAGCGTGATGAACGCCTGTTCCATGGTCGGGTCCGGCGTGTCGCTGTCGGCAGCCTGAGCCTTCAGGTCGTCCGGTGTACCGCTGGCAATCAGCTTGCCGCGATATACCAACCCGATGCGATCGCAGTATTCCGCCTCATCCATAAAGTGGGTGGTCACCATCACCGTGACGCCTTTTTCCACCATGCTGTTGATATGCAACCAGAACTCGCGGCGGGTAAGGGGATCGACCCCGGAAGTGGGTTCATCAAGGAACAGAATGTCGGGTTCATGCATCAGCGAGCAGGCCAGCGCCAGACGCTGCTTAAAGCCCAGCGGCAGTTCGTCGGTGGCGTGGGAGGCGATACTTTTCAGGCCAAATGCCTCGCTCATACGATCGATTTTCTCTTTCTGCGCCCGACCGCGCAGGCCGTAGACGCCGGAGAAAAAGCGGAGATTCTGTTCAACCGTCAGGTTACCGTACAGGGAGAATTTCTGCGCCATATAGCCCAGATGCTGACGCGCTTTGCCGGAGCTGACTTTCAGGTCCATATCCAGCACCAGCGCTTTGCCGGAAGTGGGGACCAGCAGGCCGCACATCATTTTAAAGGTGGTGGATTTGCCAGCGCCATTAGGGCCTAACAGACCAAAAATCTCGCCGCGCTGCACGGCAAAGTCTACGTGGTCGGTAGCGGCAAAATCGCCAAATTTCTTGGTCAACGCTTTGGCTTCGATCACCGTTTCACCAGGCGTGCCTTCCACGGTATGCAGGATAGCGCCCAGCGGGGACTCCGATGTTCCGGCTCCGCCGAGTAAATCGATAAAGGCATCTTCGAAGCGGGGGGCTGTTTCGTTGATGGTTATCTCCGGCATGCCGTCAGCGTTTTGGATCTGCTGAGCAGTAGCCTCTTTTTTCAGGATTAAACGGACGGATTTGCCCTGAATCATTCCGTCGCTGACCAGCGGCAGCTTTAACGCGCGTTGCAGCAGTCGGCGGTTGTTTTCCTGTGGACTGCTCATCAGGAAGCTACGACCCGCCATGGTTTGCGTAAGCTGAGTAGGATCGCCCTGGTATAACAGTTCACCTTCGTTCATCAGCAGCACATCACGGCATTGCTCTGCTTCATCCAGATACGACGTACTCCAGAGGATCAGCATGCCGTCCCCGGCCAGTTCGTGGACCATTTGCCACAGTTCGCGACGGGAAATAGGGTCGACACCCACGCCTGGCTCATCCAGCAGCAACACTTTGGGTTCGCCAACCAGCGTACAGGCAAGCCCGAGCTTCTGCTTCATGCCGCCAGAAAGCTTGCCCGCCAGTCGCCCGGTAAACGGCCCTAACGAGGTAAACTCCAGTAGTCGGGCAAAGGTTTTTTCTCGCGCTTCACCGGTGACGCTGCGTAAGTCGGCATAGAGATTGAGGTTCTCCATGACGGTTAAATCTTCGTACAGACCAAATTTCTGCGGCATATAGCCCAGCACCGCATGCAGCGCGCTGTCGTCTTTGATGGGGTCAAAACCAATCACCGCAGCACTTCCGGCATCAGGTTTTAATAATCCCGCCAGCATTCGCATCAGCGTGGTTTTGCCCGCGCCGTCAGGCCCGACAAGTCCGGTCACGTAGCCCGCATGAACGGTACAGTCGAGCGGGGCGACGGCCGGCTTTTCCATTCCGGCAAAGTTTTTCGTCAGCCCTTTAAGCGTAATGACGGCGTCATTCATGCCGTGCCTCATCGCCAAACTTAATCGTTACCGGCATTCCCTGGCGCAGCGAATCGTCCGCGTCGGTGACGACAATTCGCAGGCGATAAACCAGGTCGGTACGCAGGTCAGGAGTCTCGACCGTTTTCGGGGTAAATTCGGCGGTAGGAGAAACGAAGCCGATTTTGCCGTGATACGGTTTGTCCGGTCGGCCATCGGTATAGAGCAGGATCTCACGTCCTGGCTGCGCCTGGCTCAGATTTCGTTCGTCAACGTAAGCACGAACCCAAACCGGACGCGTGAGCGACAGCGTCAGTACTGTGCCCCCTTCGTTCAGCATGCTGCCGGGTTCAACCGCACGGGTGAGAAGCGTGCCGTCAGACGGCGAGGTCAGCGTGGTGTCATGCAAATTAAGCTCTGCCTGTGCCAGCTCGGCCTGAGCTTGTTCGAGCGTGGCTTTCGCCTGCTCGATGTCCTGCACACGATTACCGCTGCGATATTGCGTGAGTTTATCCTGTGCGGATTTAAGCGAAGCTAACGCCTGATCGCGAGATGAACGGGCGTTTTCCAGATCGTTGGCAGAAATGGTGCGGCTTTTCCACAATCCGACCTGCCGATTGTAAAAGTTCTGCGCGTAATCATAGGCGGCCTGCGCCTGTTTGACTGCTGCCGCGGTTTGCGCGATCTCTTCTTCGCGATACCCTGCCAGCATCAGATCGTATTGTGCCTGTGCGGCGGCAACGTTGGCTTTTGCCTGCATCAATGCGTTTTCATACGGTGCGCGGTCCAGTTCACCCAGCACCTGACCGGCGGTAATGGCATCGCCTTCGTCAACCGCCAGCGAGGCCAGCCTGCCGCCGACGCGAAAACTCAGGTTGACGCTACGGATATCGACATTGCCGTACAGTGTTAAACCATTATCTTGCCGACTTTGATACCACCACGTTCCACCGGCAATCACGGCAACGAGGGCCGCGATAACCAGCCCGAGAACGACAGGTTTTTTCATGACTCCAGACTCCTTTGCGTTAAACCTTGCAGAATAAGATCGATGTGACAGGTGATCGTTTGGTCAATCAGCGCGGTTTTATCCTCATCAAATTGTGACCAGCCCGTACGCAACAGAATGGTTTCTTTCCCCAGACGAAAAGCCAGCACCTCGCCGAGAATGGCGTGGGTGTGCAGAATCATTTGGGTATCATTGGCATCGCCGCCCGTATAGGCGGCAATCAGGCGCGTCAGATGTGTATGCAGCGGATTGATAACCTGGTCGTGCACCAGTTGATAAGCCGCGGTGGGGGAAAGCTGTTCACGCGAGATAAATTTGCTCAGGTTAACGGTGTCGTCCTGAGTTAACAGCATGATCATATTTTTGCAGGCGCGCAGGATCAGTTCGCGCATCGCGCCACGGTCCGGCTCTGGTTGGGCGAATAAACGCTCGGCCTCTTCAGCGTGCGGGCGAAACTGTGCACCGATAAAATCCGCAATCCACTGGGCGCAGGCGAGATATAAATCCTCTTTTGAGCCAAAATAGTAGGTGATAGCCGCAATGTTTTGCCCGGCCTGTGCAGCTATATCGCGCGTCGTGGCGTGCAGACCATACTCGCCGAATTGCGCCAATGCGGCGGCAATGAGCTGGTTCTTCGCCTGTTCACCTTTGGTTGTCATGGTGGGTGTATTCATGGCACGACTCTGATCTTAATCAATCGATTGATTAAGATTATGACTGATGTGTAGCCTTGTCCAGTCCGGAGCGTTATTTTCCAGTTAAGGGATAATTTATGCGGCACATCACAAAAACTGCTACACTCCGCCCCTTCATGACATTGTGGTTTTTGTCATCTCTATTGTATGTATCTCCCTGAAAACGACACCGGTAACGGTCAGGGCGGTTCGGAGTTGTTATGTCTTTTGATTCCCTTGGTTTAAACCCTGAAATTTTACGTGCCGTTGCCGAGCAGGGTTACCGTGAACCTACCCCTATTCAGCAGCAGGCTATTCCTGCCGTGCTGGAAGGCCGCGATCTGATGGCCAGCGCCCAGACCGGTACGGGGAAAACGGCAGGATTTACCTTGCCGCTGTTGCAGCACCTGATCACCAATCAGCCGCATGGTAAAAGCCGTCGTCCGGTTCGTGCGCTGATCCTCACGCCAACCCGCGAACTGGCGGCCCAGATTGGCGAAAACGTCCGTGATTACAGTAAGTATCTGAATATTCGCTCGCTGGTGGTCTTCGGTGGCGTCAGTATTAACCCGCAGATGATGAAGCTGCGTGGCGGCGTAGATGTGCTGATCGCCACTCCGGGTCGTTTGCTCGATCTGGAACACCAGAATGCGGTGAAACTGGATCAGGTTGAGATCCTGGTACTGGATGAAGCTGACCGCATGCTGGATATGGGCTTTATTCACGATATTCGTCGCGTTCTGGCAAAACTGCCGGCAAAACGTCAGAACCTGCTGTTCTCGGCAACGTTCTCTGATGACATTAAATCGCTGGCCGAAAAACTGTTGCACAACCCGCTGGAAATTGAAGTGGCGCGTCGTAATACCGCGTCAGAGCAGGTTACTCAGCACGTTCATTTCGTTGATAAAAAACGTAAACGTGAACTGCTGTCGCAGATGATTGGTCAGGGCAACTGGCAGCAGGTGCTGGTGTTTACCCGTACCAAACATGGCGCGAACCATCTGGCAGAGCAGCTGAATAAAGACGGCATCCGCAGTGCGGCTATCCACGGTAATAAATCTCAGGGTGCGCGTACGCGTGCGCTGGCTGATTTTAAATCCGGTGATATTCGCGTGCTGGTAGCGACCGATATTGCCGCGCGTGGTCTGGACATTGAAGAGTTACCGCACGTAGTGAACTACGAGCTGCCAAACGTCCCGGAAGACTACGTGCACCGCATTGGTCGTACCGGTCGTGCGGCCGCTACCGGCGAAGCGTTGTCTCTGGTGTGCGTCGATGAACACAAGCTGTTGCGTGATATCGAGAAGTTGCTGAAAAAAGAGATCCCGCGTATTGCAACGCCAGGCTACGAGCCAGATCCGTCCATTAAAGCTGAGCCGATCCAGAACGGTCGCCAGCAGCGTGGCGGCGGCGGTGGTCGTGGGCAGGGCGGAGCAGGGCGTGGCCAGCAGCCGCGTCGTCAGGATGGCGGTGCGCCAAAAGCGAAACCGCGTAGCGGAGAAGGCAACCCGGCAGGCGATAAGCCTCGTCCACCGCGCCGTCCGCGCAAACCGTCTGCAGCACAGTAATTCACCTTGCTGTATGGCAGTATAAACACGCTATCCGGCCTACACACTGTGTAGACCGGATAGGTCAATCACTCCCCCGAACTTTGCGATTTCAGCACGATTGAGCAGGTATATCGTCCTGCCGGGTGAATCGAAATCGTCGTCTCAAATACTTTCCCGTCCCTGTCCAGATAACGACGCACGATTCTCATCGCTGGCGAATCAGGTGCTACATTGAGAATCTTTGCCACCTTTTTGGGCACGCCGACAGCCGTAATGGTCTGATGCACCTCATGGCTTTTAATACCGTAATGGGTTTCGATCAAATCGCTGATTAACGAGTGTGGGTCGTCACGGATGTACGTACGCAGCTTGGCGTAATCCGTGCTGGCATAACTGTCCGTCCAGCAGATTGGCGCGTCGGGGTTTTGCGCATCTTCGCGAGTGCTGGCAATGTGCAGCCAACGGGAACCGGGCGGGCAGCCAATCATCTGGGACAACTCTATGTCCGCCACAATCTCATCGATTTTCTTGATGACGCGCAGATTGTTTTTGGCCAGCAGCAACAGATCCTCAAGATGCGATAGCGGGTGATTGACGCCGTTAGCCTTAGGTTCGCAAACGCGGGTTCCCGCGCCTTTACGCCGTGATATCAGACCTTGCTCTGTTAATTCCCTTAACGCCTCACGCATGGTGTGGCGGCTGACCTGCCATGTTTCGCACAGTTCCATTTCCGTAGGAAACAGCGAACCGGGGGCAAAAGTTCCCACCGCAATTTGCTGCGCCAGTTCACGTGCTATTCGCTTGTACAGAGATTCTTTCATCGCAGTTTCATCAAAATATTAGTGATCTTTATCACGAAAATTTGTACGGACTATTCCCTACATTTCTTATGAATACTATAAATGTCCGTACATTAAAATGTACGGACATTTGTTTATGTCTGGACATTGTGGCGGCATTTGAATATCCAACAAACTGCCGTAAACACGCATCTTATCATTATCAGATTTTCCAGGGGGATTTATGGCTTCGAATGTACTTGATTCTGTTCTGTTCAGGGATTCTTTCGGCACACCGGCGATGCGCGCGGTGTTTGACGATCGTGAGCTGGTGCGCAAATACGTGGAAGTGGAAGTGGCATTAGCCAAAGCCCAGGCACGCTGCGGTGTGATACCCGAGGCTGCGGCGCAGGAAATCGCAGAAAAATGTAATGCTGACACGCTCGATTTTGATTTATTGCGCCATGAAACCGAAATTGTGGGTTATCCGATCCTACCGCTGGTGCACCAGATTTCTAAACAGGCTGGCGAGTCCGGTGGTTATGTGCACTGGGGGGCCACCACTCAGGACATTATGGACACCGCAGTGGTTCTGCAAATTCGTGATGCTTTTGCGCTCATTGAGTCCGATATGGACAAACTCCGCGCCACGCTGGCCGATCTTTCACGCCGCTACCGTGATACGCCGATGGCCGGGCGAACCCATTTACAACAGGCTTTGCCCGTGACCTTTGGTTACAAAACGGCCATCTGGCTGGATATGTTTGAACGCCACGCGGAACGTCTTACCCAGGCGCGTCCTCGTGTATTGGTCGGCGAATTTGCGGGGGCAGCCGGTACGCTGGCATCACTGGGGGATAAAGGCCTCGCGGTACAAAAAGCGATGATGGAAGAGCTTGGGCTAAATGTCCCAACATCCACCTGGCACGTCGCGCGTGATGGTTTTGCCGAAGCGGTGAACCTGTTAGCGGTGATTACCGGGTCGCTGGGCAAGATTGCCTACGACGTAATGCTGCTGGCAGCAAACGAGTTTGGCGAACTGTATGAGCCGTTTGTTAAAGGGCGTGGCGCCAGCAGTACCATGCCGCAGAAACGCAACCCTATTTCCAGTGAGCTGATGCTGGCCTGTGCCAAAGGCGTTCGCCAACAGGCAGGGTTGATGCTTGATGCGATGGTGCAAGATCTGGAGCGCGCAACCGGGCCGTGGCATGCCGAATGGATTGCTATCCCAGAAAGTTTCGTTCTCAGCGCGGGGGCATTGCATCAGGCCAACTTTATGCTGGCGGGGCTGGTGGTCGATGAAGAGGCGATGAAACGTAACCTCGGCATGACTAACGGATTGATTGTGGCTGAAGCGGTCATGATGGGGTTGGCTCCGTATATTGGTCGTCAGGATGCACATGACGTGGTGTATGACGCCTGTCGTATCGTCAACGAACAAGGTGGACGATTGGCTGATGTGCTGAATGCGATGCCATCTGTCTCTGAACGACTGGACCCACAGTTGATTGAAAAACTGACCGACCCAGCAAATTACCTTGGAATGGCACCGGCGATGGTGGATCAGGTATTAGCAAGATACATGTCGCGGAAATGAATGCTCTCGGGCTAACGGAATAAGGATATTTTTATGTCAACGAATTCTGTCACGGGAAAATCCATTCTGTCGTTCCTGATACCGCTGGCGATAGGCGCGATCATTTGGTTTTATCCTGTTCCTGATGGTCTAACGCCTCAGGCCTGGCATATGTTCGCGATATTTGCCGCGACCATTGCCGCCATTCTCACTCAGCCGCTCCCTTCGGGGGCGGTGATGTTGATTGCACTTTGCGTGGTTATTTTCACCAAAACGTTACCAGAGGCAAAGGCGCTGTCAGGGTTTGCGTCCGGTACGGTATGGCTCATTTTCTGCGCCTACGTCTTGTCTCTGGGGTTTGTGACGTCAGGACTGGGGAAACGTATTGCGTATAAAATGTTATCGCTCTTTGGCGGCAGCAGCCTGGGTATTGCTTACTCACTGGGGGTTTCCGATCTGATTATGGCCCCGGCAATGCCGTCAGTAACTGCGCGGTCCGGGGGCATAATTTTTCCCATCACGCGTTCCATCAATGATGTGTTGGGCTCCGCTCCAGGGGTAACGGGCAAACGTATTGGCGATTTCTTAACCATGGTGTGCTTCCAGTTTACGCCGATTACCGGGGCGATATTTCTCACCGGGATGGCGGCGAATCCGCTGGTAGCGAGCCTGGCGAAATCGTCATTGGGTATGGAGATAACCTGGGGCGGATGGTTTATTTCCGCAGTAGTCCCTGCGATGGTTTGTTTCTGTCTGATGCCGCTACTGGTCTATAAATTATTGGATCCTGAGCTTAAGCGTACGCCAGAGGCAAAAGCGATGGGTAAGCAGGCGCTCGGTGAGCTCGGTTCGATGAGCAGCAACGAGAAAAAGGTCGCGTTTGGTTTTGTGCTGGCGCTGGTTGGCTGGGGCACCAGTTTGATTACTGGATTGTCTGCCACATCTGTCGGGCTGGGGCTGGCTGCTTATCTGTTTGCTTCGGGTGCTGTTAGCTGGAAAAGTTTGCTTAATGACCATGCAGCCTGGGATACGGTTATCTGGTTTAGCGTCATTATTAGCCTTGCGACCGGACTTGCCGATCTGGGTTTTATTAAATGGATGACAATAAAGTTAGGCAGCGGTATTCAAGGGTTTGGTGCGATTGAGTCCTTTATTGTGCTGGGGATCCTTTACATTTACGTCCACTATCTCTTTGCTACGGCTACCGGGCACGTAGCTGCGCTGTATGCTCCTTTCGCGGCCACGGCGATCGCTGCGGGTGCACCGCCGATGATGGTTGCTATTTGCTTCGGTATCTTTAGTAATCTGATGTGGGGGAATACCGAGTATGGTGGCGGACCTGGTCCTATTTATTTTGCCCAAGGCTATTTTGAACGACCGCGTTTTTACAAAATTAACCTCTGTGTGGTAACGGCAAATGTGATTATCATTTTTGCAGTGGGCATGCTGTGGTGGAAGCTGCTGGGATACTATTAACCGACACGTTTATTCGGCCTGCAATGTACCTGACTGTAGGCCGGATAAGGTGTAAGCCGCCATCCGGTAATTTAAGCCAGAGCTGCGAAGCGCTTTCCAGAATGGGGGAAAAAGGTACATCCAACGCCTGAAATGTGCCACAATAGTGGCTGTTTATACAGTATTTCAGGTTTTCTCATGGCACTTACGGCTGCGCTAAAAGCGCAAATCGCCGCCTGGTACAAGGCGCTTCAGGAACAGATCCCCGACTTTATCCCCCGTGCGCCGCAGCGGCAGATGATTGCTGACGTCGCGAAAACGCTCTCCGGGGAAGAAGGGCGACATCTGGCGATTGAAGCACCGACCGGGGTGGGGAAAACCCTGTCGTATCTGATCCCCGGTATTGCCATCGCGCGTGAAGAACAAAAAACGCTGGTGGTCAGTACCGCCAACGTCGCTTTGCAGGACCAGATCTACAGCAAAGATTTACCGCTGCTGCGCAAAATTATCCCCGACCTGCGTTTTACCGCTGCGTTTGGTCGCGGACGCTATGTCTGCCCGCGTAACTTAGCGGCGCTGGCCAGCACTGAACCCAATCAGCAGGATCTGCTGGCTTTTCTCGACGATGACCTGACGCCTAACAACCAGGAAGAACAAAAGCGCTGTGCCAGGCTAAAAGTCGATCTCGACAGCTACAAGTGGGACGGGCTGCGCGATCACACCGATATCGCTATCGACGACGGACTCTGGCTGCGTCTGAGCACCGATAAAGCCAGCTGTCTGAATCGCAACTGTCACTACTATCGTGAATGCCCTTTTTTTGTCGCCCGCCGGGAGATTCAGGAAGCTGAAGTGGTCGTGGCTAATCATGCGCTGGTAATGGCGGCCATGGAAAGCGAAGCCGTTTTGCCGGAGCCGAAAAATCTACTGCTGGTACTTGATGAAGGCCACCATTTGCCGGATGTCGCGCGCGATGCGCTGGAGATGAGCGCAGAAATCAGCGCCCCCTGGTATCGACTGCAGTTGGATCTATTTTGCAAATTAGTGGCTACCTGCCTGGAGCAGTTTCGCCCGAAGACCACGCCGCCACTGGCAAATGCCGAGCGTCTGAACGGTCACTGTGAGGAGCTGTATGAGCTGATTTCATCGCTCAATAACATTCTTAATCTGTATATGCCCGCTACCCAGGAGGCGGAACACCGCTTCGCGATGGGCGAATTGCCTACGGAAGTGATGGATATTTGTCAGCGTCTGGCAAAGCTAACGGAAATGCTGCGCGGTCTGGCGGAACTTTTCCTCAACGATCTCAGCGAAAAAACCGGCACTCACGATATCGTGCGTCTGCATCGGGTTATTTTGCAGATGAACCGGGCGCTTGGCATGTTTGAGGCGCAAAGCAAACTGTGGCGGCTGGCATCGCTCGCGCAGTCGTCAGGTGCACCGGTAAGTAAATGGGCGACGCGCGAGGTGCGTGACGGGCAGATCCACGTCTGGTTCCACTGCGTGGGGATTCGTGTGAGCGATCAGCTCGAACGACTGCTGTGGCGTAGCGTCCCGCATATTATTGTCACTTCCGCAACGCTGCGCTCGCTCAACAGCTTCTCGCGTTTGCAGGAGATGAGCGGTCTGAAGGAAAAAGCAGGGGACCGGTTTGTCGCGCTGGATTCACCGTTTAATCACGTTGAACAGGGCAAAATCGTCATTCCGCAAATGCGCTATGAACCGTTAATTGATAACGAAGAGCAGCATATCGCGGAAATGGCCGCCTATTTTCGTGAACAGCTGGAGAGTAAAAAGCATCAGGGCATGCTGGTACTCTTTGCCAGCGGTCGGGCGATGCAGCGTTTTCTTGAGCACGTTACCGATTTGCGCCTGCTGTTGTTGGTGCAGGGCGATCAGCCGCGCTACCGTCTGGTGGAGTTGCACCGCAAACGGGTGACCAACGGCGAGCGCAGCGTGCTGGTTGGGCTGCAATCTTTTGCTGAAGGTCTGGACTTGAAAGGCGATCTGCTGACTCAGGTGCATATTCACAAAATTGCTTTTCCGCCTATCGACAGTCCGGTGGTGATCACCGAGGGCGAGTGGTTGAAAAGCCTGAACCGCTACCCCTTCGAGGTGCAGAGCCTGCCTGCGGCGTCGTTCAATTTGATCCAGCAGGTTGGGCGACTCATCCGTAGCCATGGCTGCTGGGGAGAAGTGGTTATTTATGACAAGCGTTTATTGACCAAAAGCTATGGCAAGCGTTTACTGAACGCGTTACCCATATTTCCGATAGAGCAACCTGCTGTGCCAGACGTTATAGTAAAACCAAAAGAAAAAGCGAAACCCACGCGCCGCCGTCGGCGTTAACGATGCGAGCAACAGGCAAGGAGTTATCGATGGATTACCGCAAAATCATTAAAGAGATTGGGCGAGGAAAAAATCACGCGCGTGACCTGGACAAGGATACCGCTCGCGGACTGTATACCCATATGATGAACGGCGACGTACCTGACCTCGAGATGGGCGGGGTACTGATTGCGCTACGTATCAAGGGCGAAGGTGAAGCGGAGATGCTGGGCTTTTACGAAGCGATGCAAAACCACACCATTCGCCTGACTCCGCCGGTAGCCAAACCCATGCCGATTGTCATTCCCAGCTACAATGGTGCGCGCAAGCAGGCGAATTTGACTCCGCTGCTGGCGATTTTATTGCATAAACTTGGCTTCCCGGTGGTGGTGCACGGCGTCAGCGAGGATCCGACCCGCGTGCTGACTGAAACCATTTTCGAACTGATGGGAATTACGCCAACGCTGCATGCCGGGCAGGCGCAGGCAAAGCTGGATGGTCATGAGCCGGTGTTTATTCCGGTGAGCGCGCTGTGCCCTCCGCTGGAGAAACAGCTGGCGATGCGCTGGCGCATGGGTGTGCGTAACAGTGCGCACACGCTGGCTAAATTAGCCACGCCGTTTGCTGAAGATGCCGCGCTGCGTCTTTCCAGCGTGTCCCACCCGGAATACGTTTCGCGCGTGGCGAAGTTCTTCGGCGATATCGGTGGGCGCGGCCTGTTGATGCATGGTACCGAGGGCGAAGTGTATGCCAACCCGCAGCGCTGCCCGCAGATAAGCCTGATCGATTCATCCGGTGTGCGAGTGCTACAAGACCGACAGAGCGAGATGCCTGACGAGCCGGTACCGCTACCGGTAGCAAAAGACCCGGAAACCACCGCGCGCTGGATTGAGCGTTGTCTGGCTGGCAGCGAGCCTGTTCCGGCATCGTTGAAAATCCAGATGGCCTGCTGCCTGGTGGCAACCGGTGAGTCCGCCTCACTGGCTGAAGGACTTGCCCGCGTCGAGCAAAGTTTCTAAACCATTTGTTATCCCGACGGGCCTGTTGCCTGGCCTGTCGGTTCTCTCTTTTCGGCAATGTGAAATTTCTGCACGTTTATTGACCTCCAGCGCACCGTGGCGCAGCATAGTTTGTTGAAAAATAAGAAACACAACAAACACGCGACACAAAGGAGATAACAATGAACAGTGGACATCGCTTCCATGTGCCAACGCTGCACGCCTTTATCCAGGCCGTTTTTCATCAGATGGGAAGCAATGATCAGGAGGCGCGGCTGGTGGCCGACCATCTGATAGCCTCTAACCTCGCCGGTCACGACTCCCATGGCATCGGTATGATCCCAAGCTATATTCGCTCATTCTCGCAGGGGCATCTGCAGATCAACCGTCATGCCAAAGTGGTAAAAGATGCGGGGGCGGTGATTACGCTTGACGGCGACTGTGCGTTTGGTCAGGTGGCGGCGCACGAGGCAATCACGCTTGGAATCGAAAAGGCGCGTCAGTACGGAATCGCCGCTGTGGCATTACATAATTCGCACCATATCGGCCGTATTGGCTACTGGGCGGAGCAATGTGCGGCAGCAGGTTTTGTCTCGGTGCATTTTGTGAATGTGGTGGGGATCCCGATGGTCGCACCGTTTCATGGCCGCGATAGCCGTTTTGGCACCAATCCCTTCTGCGTCGTATTCCCGCGTAAAAATACCTTCCCACTGTTGCTGGACTATGCAACCAGCGCCATCGCGTTTGGCAAAACCCGTGTGGCATGGCATAAGGGCGAGCCGGTGGCTCCAGGATGCCTGATTGATGTGGCGGGTGTGCCCACTACCGATCCTGCGGTAATGCAGGTTTCTCCGCTGGGGTCGTTGCTGACCTTTGCCGAGCACAAGGGGTATGCGCTGGCGGCGATGTGCGAAATTATGGGCGGTGCGCTTTCTGGCGGTAAAACCACACATGAAGAGAGCCTGCAGACCAGCGCGGACGCCATCATTAACTGTATGACCACCATCATTATGAATCCACAACTGTTCGGCGCGCCGGACTGCGACAACCAGGTCGCGGCATTTGCTGAGTGGGTGAAAGCGTCCCCGCATGCTGAAGATGCCCCGATCCTGTTGCCTGGGGAGTGGGAGGTGAATACTCGCGAGGAACGGCTGGAACACGGTATTCCGCTGGATGCCGGAAGCTGGCAAGCGATTTGTGAGGCGGCACTGCAAATTGGGATGCCAGACACCGTGTTGCAGGAATTCTGTCAACGGCTGGAAAAATAGGCAAAAAAAAGCCCGTCCAGTGGCGGACGGGCAAACAAAGGGTAACAAACAGGGTCAATGAGGGTTGGAGCATTGGGTCGTACAGGTAATCTTTCGGTTATTTATAGATAACCGCGGTGCCGCTCATTTTGTCTTTGCCGATAGCGGAAGTGATGCTGTAGCCAGTTGCGCCAGCTGCATTCGCTTTCTCAGCCAGTTTGGCTTCCAGGCCGTCCAGCGTAGTAGCGCCGTCAGCAGATACCACACCAATTTTGTTCATGTTTTGCGCCTGAGTAGAGGAAACCGGCTCGGCAGCGAAAACGCCAAATGACAGGGTAGACAGGGCGATGGCAGCAACAGCAAATTTGATATTTTTCATGATTAATCTCTCGCAGGGTTGTTCTGTTAGTCAGTGTTCTTTAAGAAGACGTTGTTCCGTCGATGTGATAAGTATCACGTTTTTTTTGGTGAGAGAAAATCGAATAGAATTGACCACATCAATCAAATAAATTGAATGACAAATAACTTATTGAATATTAATAAATTCGAGTAAGGGATTTACAGTTCTTGTCATTGCGCTTTACAGAGAAGGCGACAACGGCACATTTTGCTACACAGGGTGCAAAAAATCGTGCTCGTAAAGGAAATCGTATGCGCTGAAACTTTTGGTAAAGATAAGTCAACGTAGCTGGCTGTCTTTCGAACCTCTGCGATTATATCCTGAAAATGCTGAGTTATGTGAATCTTTATCCTGTTGGCAGGCGATGCACAAGCGTACCCCTGGCACGGCCTCACGTCTGGCCTGAGGGATAGGATTGCCGCATTCTTCGCATTCATACAGACTTTTCCCCGTCGGTAACTCACCGCGAGCGCGGGCAACAGCATCTTCAATAGTATTGTTGATCTGTTCGTTAACCGCGTCGTCATTTGCCCATCCGGATGCCATGTGTACCTCCTGCTGATGTCTACAGACTAAGTATAGCGAAGGTGATGGCTGAAAAACGACCACGCGCCAGCAGTATCAGATTTCAGACCATTCACGCAGCAGGTTATGGTAGAGATTGAGTAATGACAGGATCTCGCTGCTCTCCCCATGGCGAGCTTTCAGGGATTGAATGTTTTTATCCAGTTCAAAAAGCATGGCGCGATTTTTGTCGTCACGGACCATCGACTGTATCCATATAAAAGACGCTACACGAACGCCATGGGTCACTGGCGTGACGCAATGTAGGCTGCTGGAAGGGTAAAGCACCAGATCGCCTGCCGGAAGCTTCACCGCATGCTGGCCGTAAGTATCATTGACCAGCAGTTCTCCTCCTTCATAATCATTCGGGTTACTCAGGAATAAAGTTGCGGAAAGGTCCGTGCGCATCCAGCCGTTTTGCGGATGGCTACGCACCGCACCGTCAACGTGAAAACCGTAGGTCTCGTTGTCCTGGTAGCGATTAAACAGCGGTGTGGAGAGCGTTTTCGGTAGTGCTGCGGCGAAGAAAAGCTCGCTGTTATTTACCGCAGTCTGTACCGCCTGTTGTAAAACGCCGTAGCGTTCACTTTGCGTATTCACCTGCTGGTTGTTTTTTACCTGCGCCCCCTGAGCGCCGGTGGTTGTGCGGCCATCAACCCAGTCGGCAGCGTCCAGTTGTTCACGAAACCAGGCTACATCCTGCGCCGACAGAACGCCGGGAATGTGGTACATCATCAGTATTTCTCCTGAAAGTGGGGCTTACGCCCCACGCGATGGATTAGAAATGCATATTGGCGGTGAGCAGGAAAGTTCTTGGCTCGCCCGGATGATAACGGTATCCACTCTTGTTTATGGAGGATACATAATCGGTGTCGAACAGGTTATAGACGTTTAGCTGGAAATCGAGATTGTGATTCACGCGATAGCCCAGTTTGGCGTCAGCGACCCAGTAACCTTCAGTGTAGGATGGCGTACCCACTGCACCGTCGGAACCGCGATGCATACTACCCACGTAGCGAGCGCCTGCGCCAACGGAGATATCATTGGTAGCCTGATACTGGTTCCACAGCGTGAACGCATGTTCAGGTGTATATGGCAGGGAAGAGGAGCCATCCTGAGCAACGTTTTTACCGCTGTGGATGGTCGCGCGTTGCTGGGTGTAACCCCCAATAATCTGCCATGCGGGGGTGATGTTGCCTGCTACCGAGAGCTCGTAGCCTTCAACGCGTTTCTCTCCGTACTGGGAATAGGTACCGTCGTCGTTCTGCTCAACTTCATTCTCAATATCCGTGCGGAAAATCGCAGCGGTTAACAGCAGGCGCTTATCCAGCACCTCCCATTTGGTGCCGATCTCGCTGGTTTTCGCTTTCTGCGGTTTGAAATCGGTACGATTCGCACTGTTACCGCTGCCGCCCTGAGCAAGAGCAAAGTTGCTGCCGCCCGGCGGTTGCTGAGAAACGGCATAGTTGATGTACACGTTACCGTTATCGGTCAGGTGATACAGCGCGCCAGCTTTCCAGTTCACCAGATTGCCTGATTTGGCAGTATCCACAGTGGTGACCGGGGAACCTTTAGCCACGCCTGTCGGGCACGCGACTGCGCCGCGACCGGAAGCGCCGCAAGCGGTGGCGCTGTCATATTCTGTGCGGTAATTGTCGAGGCGAATACCACCGTTCAGCTCGAATTCACGGGTAATTTGTAGCGTATCAAAAGCGTATACACCGAAGGTGTCTGTTTGCCCGTTAGCGTTGGCGCCATTACGAGACAATCCGCCGATATTCACATTGCTGTCGGGGTGATAGATATTCACCGGTGGTGGGGTGATCGGCGCCACGCCATAGTTGGTTTGTGTTTCGCGCGTCAGCTCCACACCGGTGCTGATGTCGTGACCGATGGATCCCGTGTAGAACGTTGAGGTCAGGTTGGTCTGGTTGGTCAAGATCTTATTGCTGACATCCTTGGTATTTGCCAGGCGTGACCAGGTCCAGCTGTCGACGCTGCTGGTGGGTTGGGTGATGTTAGACGCGCCGCCCATCACCGCCGTCATCAGATAATCCTGTTTAATGCGCGACCAGCGGGTGGTGTTGCGAATAGTGGTGCTGTCGTTCAGGTCATGTTCAAAACGCATCGTCGCGGTATCGGTTGTCGAATCGTCATAATCCGAGTTGGTACCGTAGAAATTATGCGTATCCACTTTGCCTGAATGATTCAGTGCAGAAGTCCCCGCAGAAGGTGCGGAATATCCCGGCAGGCCAATGGTAGGGATGCCGCCATCCGGCGTGTTGTGCTGGGTGACATGTAGATAGTTCAGGTACAGTCGGTTCTCAGTCCCTAAGCCAAAAGCGAGAGAGGGGGCCACACCGTAACGTTCATTCTTAACATTATCGCGACCGGCATCATGCGTTTTTTCGCCCATCAGGTTTAAACGTGCGGCGGTGGTCTCGCCGATGACCTGGTTAATGTCCAGCGTACCACGGCGGAACCAGGCGCTACCGATGCTGGCCGATGCATCGATTCCTGAGTCGGTGCGTGGCTGTTTGCTGATCATATTGATAGAGCCAGTCGGTGCGCTACGTCCATAGTCGGTACCGGAAGGACCTTTGATTACTTCCACTTGTTCGGTATTGAAGGTGTCGCGCGTGACGCTGCCAATATCACGGATACCGTCGATATAAATACTGTTCGAGGTATCCGCACCACGCATGTAAACCGCGTCTCCGGTGCTGGAGTTACCATTCTCACCCGCGAAAAATGCGCCAACGCCCGGGACGTTTTTCAACGCGTCGGTCAGATTTGTTGCGCCTTGATCCTTAATCACCTGCTCAGAAATCACCGTCATGGTGCGGGTTGTATCCGCCACCGGACGGGAGAATTTAGGGTCGGCAGACTGTGTTGGGGCGTACAGCGAAGGTTTGGCCGCTTCAACGACCAGAGTGTCTTCTTGTTTTTTATCCTGGTCGTCCGCAGCGACAGCCTGAGCTATAGGGGACAGGCCAATGCACAGACCGGCAAAAAAAGTCAGTGAGTGAAAGCTACTGGACGGCAAGTTGCGATTTTTATCCATGTTAATGAGTGACTTATTATTGTTTGAGTGGACGGTTTCACTCGCGCGAAGGGACATCTCTATGGATGTTATACCCTGCAGGCCTCGCGGAAATGAATATGTAATTGATAATGATTTTGATAAGCATTACTAATCAGTGCGACGTTTTAGCATTCATTAATTCAAAAATAAATACATTTATTTACATTGGATTCAAAATGCCAACATATTGATTACAAATTGAGCTGCAATGAAGTGAACCGCACGCAGAAAACTGCATTCGGGGTGAATGCAGTTGGGCTGAGAAGGGGGGGTTACTTATAGATGGTTGCGGTACCGTACATCTGATTTTTGCCGCCCGCAGAATCAACGACAAAGCCTTTTGCCCCTTGCTCTTTCGCTTTCTCTGCCAGCTTGTCTTCGAGGTCGCTCAGGTTAGAGGCGCCGGTAGCGGATACTGTGCCGGAAGCTTGTAGCTGACCGGTAGCTGGGCTGGTGTATGGCTGTGCAGCAAAGGAGGCAAATGTCATGCCGGAAAGTACGGTAGCAGCAAGTAATGTGAGGCATTTCTTCATGGTGATATCCTCTGAAAAACAACAGGTGTGCCTGATAAGTTTAGGTCGTCAGCGGATGACATTTACCGCAAAAAATTGGTGATGAGCTGTCTGTTTTTTGAACAATTCGCAAAGCGTCAAACAGGTGTAAAAAATCAAATTTCCTTGTTGTGTGTGTTTACCGCGTGGCGTTATGCGGGTATCTTACGCCGCTGTTAAAAGGAGAATGCTATGTCCGCCCTGAAACCGGGATTACACCCACGCAACCGCCACAATGGCCGTTATGATCTTGCGACTTTATGCCAGGTTACGCCCGAGCTGACGCAATTTCTCACCCTCACGCCCGGCGGCGAGCAGAGTGTTGATTTCGCGAATCCGCAGGCAGTAAAGGCGCTCAATAAAGCACTACTGGCGCATTTTTATGCGGTGAAAAACTGGGATATTCCAGATGGTTTTTTGTGTCCGCCGGTGCCTGGTCGTGCTGACTACATACACCATTTGGCCGATCTGTTGAGTGAAACCAGCGGAACCATTCCGGCAAATGCGAGCGTGCTGGACGTGGGAGTTGGGGCAAACTGTATTTATCCACTGATCGGCGTGCATGAATATGGCTGGCGATTCACGGGTAGTGAAACCAGTAGCGAAGCGTTTAACAGCGCTCAGGCGATCGTCAACGCCAATCCGGGATTAACCCGTGCTATTCGTCTGCGTCGCCAGAAAGATGCAACGGCAATCTTCAACGGCATCATTCACAAAAATGAGCAGTATGAAGCCACATTATGTAACCCGCCATTCCATGATTCTGCGGCCTCAGCCCGTGCCGGAAGCGAGCGCAAACGCCGTAATCTGGGACAGGACAAAGACGATGCGCTGAACTTTGGCGGACAGCAGCAGGAGTTGTGGTGTGAAGGCGGTGAAGTGGCGTTCATCAAGAAAATGATTGCTGAAAGCCAGGCCTTTGGTCGCCAGGTGATGTGGTTTACCGCGCTGGTTTCGCGCGGTGAGAACTTGCCTCCACTGTATCACGCGCTAACGGATGCGGGCGCGGTGAAAGTGGTTAAGAAAGAGATGGCCCAGGGGCAAAAGCAGAGCCGCTTTATTGCCTGGACCTTTATGGATAACGATCAGCGTCGTCGTTTTATGGCGCGTAAACGCTAAAGCGTTTGCTCGGTTGGCGGTAGCGGTTCGCTTGCAGCCGACGCAGGACCATTCCCTGGTGCAGGTAACACTTGATACGTCTGTACCGGGGCGCGTATGTTGGCCAGATCGAAGTATTTCTTCACCTGGCTGTCGAGCGCAAAACGTACCGTCCACTGCTTCAGCGGTAAGGTGGTAAACGAGACCCGTAGCGTGAATGCCGTATTGGTTAATCCTACAATCCCGGCAAACGACGGCTCGCCGATAATCAGCCCGCGAATATCATCTTTTTCCATCACCGCAGCAACTGCATCTTTCAACGCCTGATTCGCTTTATCCGCATCCTCATGGCGGTCTACGTCGTAATTGGCGACGACCGATCCAATTCCACGCACAAAGTTGGCGAAGGTCGTAATCGATGACCAGGGAATGATATGGTACGCCCCGGTGTCCTGACGCACGCCCACAGAACGAATGGACATTCGTTCAACCGTACCGGTGAGTGGACCGATGGTCACCAGGTCGCCGGTGTTCATGCCATTTTCAAACTGAATAAAAATCCCGGTAATAATATCTTTTACCAGCGTTTGCGAGCCGAAAGAGATAGCCAACCCCAGCGCCCCGGCCCCGGCCAGCAATGGGGCGATATTAACGCCAATTTCCGACAGCACAATCATGATGGTGATCGTGCTGATGATCACCGCCAGCGCGTTGCGAAACAGCGTCAACAGGGTTCGGGTACGAGCGCTGGGTAGCGGGCGTCCGTGAATATCGGAAGCCAGACGATTTTCAATCAGGCTGGCAAGGATCGTCCAGCCGATGGCGGAGAAGAATAAAATCAGCGCGATACGGATCAGAATATCCACCGTTTTTTCTCCTGCGCCGTAATGCAGCCAGTTCCAGAAGTCGAACAATCCCCAGGCATTCAATAGCAGCATCACCGCAACGCACACCGTCAGGATCCTGGCCACGCTTAACGCCGTCGACAGCCAGCCATTCAGTCGTTTTTGTAATTCCGGATAGCTGCGCTGGGTGTGTGGCGAAAGGGTAATAGTTTTGGCTATCCAGCGGGAAAACATGCCGGAAACAAAGGCGGCAATTCCAATGATTACCAGGCTGCGCAGCGTAGCGCCCATCATGAATTTCAGGCTGTTGCCCGGATCAAACAGCGAAAAGAAAAACAGCACAATGAAGTAGGCGCTGGCCAGCCAGTGCCATACCAACGCAAAGGCACGGATAAACAGGCTGAAAAAAGCTAACGATCTTTCTGCCAGATTCTGTAAATGCAGCGTTATCTCTTTCTTGTTTCTGAAAATCAGGTACAGCGCCCATAGCGTGATACACAGCATGATGATGACGTTGGCCATCGCGCCGACCTGCACATTGACCTGATTGGAGATAATGGGAACGGCAACTATAAGCCCGTAACCAATCAAACTGCTTAATGAACTCAAACGCCGATTCCAGTAGCGCGCACCTGCATCCTGAATGTTAAACGGGCGTAGTTCAGCCACCGTTGGGCAAAATATCAGACGCAAAATGGCTTTGAAGAACTCAATCAGGGCAAAGGCATTGAGAAACAGGCTTTGCTGAAAGGCGATGGTGCGACTGCCGGCATTCATTCTGTCGCTCAGTATCTGCCCGACAAACAATGTCAGCGCCAGCAGAAGCAAATCAATAATGAATGCGCCAACGATCATCGCCGGAAGCTGCAGCCAGTTGCTGCGTTCGCGGTTTTTCCGCCGTGCCCATTGCCCCATTTTGCGATACAGAGGCAGCGCGCACAGGCGGATCAGCCAGTAAAACCCGAACACTGACGCCGCCAGCATTAAAAAATGAGTCAGGGCATTGGTGAACGTTTGCGAGTTAAAGGTCTTGTGCGGTGCATCGGTAATATTGCGATAAAGCTGGGCAAAGCGGCTGGAGAGCGCCTCACCGTAGTGCCGGGTGACATCCGTGACGTTTTCCAGTACCGTTTTTTCTTCCGTTAACGTGGGTGGGACAATGGTTGGCACCGGCTCAGCAGGGGGCGCAGTTGCCACTTTGCGTAATTGATCGATCAGTTCCTTCCGAGAGGTGTCATTTTCCAGCACATCAGCCAGTGCGCCGTAAGCCGCTTTCTTCTGTTCAACATCTGGCTCCTTTGCCGGGGCGGTTTGTGCGTTGGTTGACGTTGGCGTGGTGACGCCAGGTATCGTCACTGCTTGTGCCGGAAGACTCAACAGACAAACAAAGATGAACAGGATCCAGCGCATGACTCCTCCCATGAGAAAATAAATTCAAAAGGATAAGTATAGATGTCAGGGCGGGAGGGAATTGAAATGAGAGGATTCTGGTGAAAAACCTCCCTTCGGGCGAAGGGAGGTTGAGCTATCAGGAAACGTGCTGCAAGAATTCCTGTAAGCGTTGGCTGGGTGGATTTTCAATCAGGGCCTGCGGATTACCGTCTTCGGCAATTCGTCCCTTATCAATGAAAATCAGGCGTGAAGCCACTTTTTCGGCAAAGCCAATTTCGTGGGTCACAATCACCATGGTCATCCCTTCTTCCGCCAGGTCCTGCATAACTTTCAGAACTTCATGGCGCAGTTCCGGGTCGAGTGCTGAGGTTGGCTCATCAAACAGCATCATTTTCGGTTTTACCGCCAGCGCACGGGCGATAGCCACACGCTGTTGTTGACCGCCGGACAGTTCAGAAGGGTAGTGATGTGCACGTTCGGCCAGACCCACTTTTGCCAGCAGCTCTTTCGCCAGTTTCTCGGCCTGTTCTTTATTCGCCCCGCGTACGCGCTGCGGTCCAAACATGACGTTTTCCAGCGCCGTCAGATGTGGGAACAGGTAAAACTGCTGAAATACCATTCCGGCTTCCTGACGGATTAAGCGCTCGTCTACCTTCGGATCGTTTACTTTCAGACCGTCGACGATCAGATCGCCGGAGGTTATCTCTTCCAGCTTGTTAATGCAGCGCAGCAGGGTAGATTTACCGGATCCTGACGGCCCGATAATCACCACGACTTCACCCTGCTGAATGTTCAGGTCAATATTGTGCAGCACCTGGGTTGGACCAAAGTGCTTAGAAACGTTTTTAAATTCAATCACAGGATTTTCATCCTTCTTTCCAGACGACGCAGAATGAAGCTCAGCACCAGCGTAATGATCAGATAGAACACCGCAACGGCGCTCCAGATTTCCAGTGCGCGGAAGTTACCGGCAATGATTTCCTGGCCCTGACGGGTCAGTTCAGCGACGCCAATGACAATAAACAGCGAGGTATCTTTAATGCTGATGATCCACTGGTTGCCCAGCGGCGGCAGCATACGACGCAGTGCGAGAGGTAAAATAACGTGGCGGATAGTCTCTGTGCGTGAAAGTCCAAGCGCCAAACCGGCTTCGCTGAACCCTTTATGGATTGAGAGCACCGCACCGCGGGTGATTTCCGCAATATAGGCCCCGGAGTTGATCATGATGGTGACAACGGCGGCACTAAAGGGGTCAATGCGTAAATCGTTAAATGCCATTGGCAGAGCGAAGTAAATAAACATTACCTGCACAACGATTGGCGTACCGCGAATGACTTCGATAAACACCAGCGCTACGTGGTTGGCGATCCAACCGCCGAAAGTGCGCGCAAACCCTGCTGCAAGTCCGATTATCAGACCGCCAGCCAGACCGAGGACCGAGATCCACAGGGTCATTTTGGCGCCTTCAATCAAAAGCGGGATGGCGGGCCAGATGGCACTCCAGTCAAACTGCATATGTCGTTCCTGTTACCGTGGTGTAAATATTCAAATGCCCGTTTTGCCGGATGTGCTGTGCTTATCCGGCCTACAGGTCTCAAAAATCCAGGCGTAGGCCCGGTAAGCATCACGCTACCGGGCAACGCTGCCGGTTATTATTTAGGTTCAGTACCGAACCATTTTTTGTAGATTTCGTTGTAAGTACCGTTCTCTTTCAGCGTTTTCAGTGCGCCGTTCACTTTCTCACGCAGGTCGTCGCTGCCTTTCGGGAAGGCGATACCGTACTGCTGGGCTTCCAGCGATTCGCCTACAGCTTTGAACTGACCATTGCCAGCTGTTTTGATAAAGTAAAGAATGTTTGGTGTGTCGTGCAGTACAGCGTCTGCGCGGTTGGTGCCCAGTTCCATATATGCGTTATCTATATTCGGGAACTGACGCAGGTCTTTGGTTTTGATATTCGCTTTCGCGTAATCAACGGAACCGGTGCCACTCTTAACCGCAACGACTTTACCATCCAGATCTTTTACGCTTTTGACGTCGTTGTTATTCGCTTTCACCATCACTAACAGACCGCTTTTGTAGTAGCCGTCGGAGAAGTCGATCGCTTTTTTACGCTCATCGGTGATGGTGATACCTGCCAGTGCCAGGTCGATATTTTTGGTTTGCAGAGCCGGGATGATGCCGCTGAAATCCATTGGTTTCAGTTCATAATCCAGTTTCAGTTCTTTGGCCACGGCAGCCCACAGATCCACATCAAAACCAACGTATTTGTCACCCTGTTTGAATTCAAACGGTACAAACGCGGTGTCGGTTGCGACAACCAGTTTCTTGTCTGCGGCATGGGAGGACACCGCAAAAGCCAGGGTAAGTGCAGCCAGTGAAACTTTTAATACAGACTTCATAGGATTTCCTTTTATATCCACGGGGCGATCCCCTGCGAGAACATATGGCTTAATGAAAAAATCGTGCCAATTTTGCAACTCATTGTTTTAACAAGAGGGTGTCTCGTTTTGTTGCACAATAAGTAGGGCAAAGTGAGTAATCTGCACTGTTTTGGGGCACTCATTTGGTGCGAACCAGTCACGGTGCAAACGGTATGACTATTTAGCGTAAAAATTGTTGATAAAACAATCTTTCGTTAACGATTGTGTGAGGTGATTATTACAAATAATTTACTTTGGAGTGACGAATGATCAATGTTATGCACCATAGATGTGCAAAACCCCCGCCGGAGCGAGGGTTATATAGGTAATTCTTATGTCTGCTGTTACTCAATGTTGGCTTCGATAAACCACAGGAATTTATCGAGGTCGCGAGAAGCTGCGGTAAAGATATCCGCGGTATCTTCGTCTTTTGCTTCGCTGATAGCTTTACGTACGCTGTTTGCAACTACGGCATAACGTTCGGCCAGCTCTTTTAAGTGGTCCTGTACGCTATGGATATCCAGCGGGTAACTTTTCAGAGGCGTTTTGCTATTAATAACCTGAGTTGTGCCCAGTGCCACACCGCCCAACTGTACGGCGCGTTCAGCCATGGTGTCGAGGTGATCGGTCAAAGCTGTACGGAAGCCATCCAGCATTTCATGTACTGCAATGAAGTTTGCACCGCGCATGTTCCAGTGAGCCTGTTTGGTGATCAATGACAGGTCAATGAATTGGATTACTTGCTGATTCAGCAGTTCTACGGTCGCTTTCTTTTCGCTATCAGACACATCGTTGCGGGTATAAAGGAGGGCGGATGCTTTTGTTTTTACCAGTTTCGCGGTACTCATATTTTCATATCCTCTTGATATTTATGTCCCAACTCTTCAACGGAATTAAGTATAGCGCTAAATTTGGATTTTTGTTTCCGGTGTTGCCTATCACTTTAATAGCGAAGACGAGGGTAAATATAAAATATCAAATAAAATCAATGCAATGAGTGTTTTGTTACTTGTGTGGTGTTATTTTTATGTTAATTTTAAGATTAAATGAAATATGCGGATGAGAAAATTATATTTATTAGAATTATTATCACGCAGATTTACAATTGGATATTCTGCATGATTATGCAAACCATGCAGAATATTACGTGGTTAATTCACGTCGACTTGTTTTATTTGTGGCTCTTTACGAATAGTGAGCGTAGAGCCCATTGATGCGACAATAATGGCGCCCAGAGCGAACGTCTGGATAAGCGTCAGCGTTTCACCGAGGAAGATCATTCCGGAAATCGCGGCCAGCGCGGGTTCCATGCTCATCAATGTACCGAAAGTACGCGTAGGTAGGCGCGTTAACGCAATCATCTCCAGCGAATAGGGAAGCGCAGTAGAGAGGACTGCAATGGCCAGACCTAACGGCAAAATGGACCAGTGCCACAGGGCATCTCCGGCCTGGAGTGCGCCGATTGGTACAAATACCAGTGCTGCAATGAATGACCCTACCGCGACGGTCGCAGGACCGTGTTCCGCGCCGGCTCGCTGCCCGGTAAGAATATAGATGGCCCAGCAGGCACCAGCCCCCAGCGCCAGTGCAGCACCCGTTAAATCTACGTGAGAAACGTCCTGACCCAGAGGCAGCAGGAACCAAAGCCCGAGCACTGCCAACGCAACCCAAATGAAATCCACCGGGCGTCGGGATGAAAACAGCGCTACCGCGAGCGGGCCGGTAAATTCCAGCGCCACGGCGATTCCCAGTGGGACGGTTTGGATTGACAGGTAGAAAAGGTAGTTCATCCCGCCCAGAGACAGGCCATAAAACAGTAGCGGCAGGCGTTGTTCTTTGGCGAATCGTAAACGCCAGGGCTTAAAGAAAGTGATAAGAATGAGCGTACCCAGCGCAAGGCGCAGCGCGGTAACGCCTGGCGCACCGACGAGTGGGAACAACGATTTTGCCAGTGATGCTCCGCTTTGAATGGAGGACATAGCAATAAGCAAAACCAAAATAGGCAACCAGACTGGCGCTTTACGTGACAACCCCGGCATCCTTTCTCCTGTCAAATGATGATTACACATATCCATCTGTGCCACGCTTCAGCATTGTTACGACGCAGATGATTTTATGTATAGAAAAGTAAAACAGCGAGTGTAATGGAATTACGCTCAACTGGTTGAGTATTCGTTGAAAAAAAAATTGCTCAGTTCCGTACAATGGCATGAAAACGATGGATTAATAATCTGTGTGATTAGGAATGTTCTGGATGAATGTGCCATATTGTGCGCGCAATAATGGTATTTTCAATTGAAAAAGTGATGTTAATTGAAAGAGATAGCGGGTTTTTGAAATGTTCTGTTACATGAAAGACCCCGTTAGACATCGCGAATCGCAAAGAGTTTCCCATCAATTTTTGGTATATTTAAAACTTAAGATTTACTTGAAGCACATTTGAGGTGGTTATGAAAAAAATTGCATGTCTTTCAGCACTGGCCGCTGTTCTGGCTTTCTCCGCAGGTACTGCTGTAGCTGCTACTTCTACCGTTACCGGTGGTTACGCTCAGAGCGATGCTCAGGGCGCAGCGAACAAAATGAACGGTTTCAACCTGAAGTATCGCTACGAGCAGGACAACAACCCGCTGGGTGTTATCGGTTCCTTTACTTACACTGAAAAAGATCGTACCGATGCTTCTGGCGACTACAACAAAACCCAATACTACGGCATCACTGCTGGTCCGGCTTACCGTCTGAACGACTGGGCAAGCATCTACGGCGTTGTGGGTGTTGGTTACGGTAAATTCCAGAACGTAGAATCTTCGACTTACAACCACAGCACCAGCGACTACGGTTTCTCTTATGGTGCGGGCCTGCAGTTCAACCCGATCGAAAACGTTGCTCTGGACTTCTCCTACGAGCAGAGCCGTATTCGTAGCGTTGACGTTGGCACCTGGATTGCTGGCGTGGGTTACCGCTTCTAATCACTTCGGTGATATGAAAAATCCGCCTCTTGGGGCGGATTTTTTTTGTCTGTAATCCTGGAAGGAAGTTCGTTGTAGGCCGGATAAGACACAGTGCGTCTTATCCGGCCTACAAGCGTATTATTTGGTTGAGAAAATATCGGTACCCAGATGGTTGTAGTCCACCTTCTGCAGTTTGAAGTTGGTGATGTACACCGGCCCGGCTTTTTTCTCTGAGATAAAGCGGTAGCTGTTGGTGATTTCCTTTGCGCTGATCCCTGTCCACTGCGAGAAAAAACTGAGGAAATCATTGGCGGAGCGACGGGCTTTAATCACCCGATGCGCTTTATCATCGCTCGAAAGCACCATGAAAGGCACCTGGAAATTCTGCTGGAACTGATCGTCATGCGCCAGGTACTGCACCTCTTTTCCCCGCTCTTTAAACGCGAGGCCATGATCGGAGAAATAGACCATCGAGAAACTATTACCGCTGTTACGTAACTGCTCGTAAAGCTGGCGAAGCAGGTCATCCGTCTGCGTCATGGTGTACAGATAACAAGATGTCTCTTTTGACTGGACGAAAGTCTCGTATTTACCCTGTGTTCGGTCACAGGCCTGCGGATGCGAGCCCATTAAATGCAGCACGATGAGCTGTGGCTGAGTGCGCTCGGTTGCCAGCACCTGGGCAGTCATCTTCAACAGCGCTTCGTCACGGGTGTTTTTATCCGCTTCGAAGTCACCGCTTTTGAGGAACTGAACCTCATCAGCGCGCTTCGCAATGCTGGCGATGGCCGTATCGTATTCACCAATCTGTCCCTGATTGGAAAACCACCATGTCTGGAAGCCCGCACGGTTAGCCAGGGTGACAAAGTTATCCTGGAACTGGGGTTTATTATCCACTACCCGATTAAGCGTTAAGCCGAGCGATTTTTGCGTTGAACCGCTGGCAGCAATGTAATCCGCGAAGATATAGCCGTTAACGGAGCTGGCAAACGGGGTGTTATCCCAGTGACCGCCAAACGCGCCTAACGCATCGCGGCGGGCGCTTTCACCGATCACCACGACGTAGGTGTGATACTTCGGTTTAACGGCGGTTACCGTCCAGCTGTCTTTTACGCTCGACAGTTTCGCCATACGCTCTTGTTCGTCGAGCACTTCGTTGTTATTGACGATAACGTCCTTGGCGAAACGGAAAACTGGATAGCCAGTATCTTTCAGCTTGAACACGCCGCCCCAGGCCAGGTTTTGTACCGGGGTAACAAAGAATGCGACAACGCTGAACAGCAAACAAATGCTGTCGAACTTATTCCAGCTGCGCTGCTGCACATCTTTTTTACGGCGTACGGCGATAACGCCAAGGGCAAAAATAAACACTCCAACCAGATAACTGTACCAGGGGAAGATGGTCAGGATCTCGGTTGACTCTTCCATATTGGTTGAGTGCAGCGCCAGTAAGGTATTGAAGTTCGGTGAGCCGTAAGCCTGGCCGAACGGAAAATACATTGCCGCAACGAGTGAGCAAATGCCAATCAGTGCTTTCTGCGCGCGCGGCGCGCTACGCCACAGCAGCATCAATATACAGGTGAAAGCAACGCTATAGAGCAGGCTAAGTGGATAGCCCAGTGCAAGGTTGATCAGCAGAGACTGTAAGAAATAGAGGCCAGTCCACGGACTAATTGCCCGGCTACGAGCAATGATTGAATCTTTGAGGGTTAAATTCATATGCCACTGTTACAAAAACGCCATGTGCTTACCCTGGCGCTAAGGGTCATTGCCTGCCTGAGAGAGCGAGAAGAGGGATAGGGTCCGCATCCGCGAGCCGCAATATACGCAGGGCTGCGAAAAGATAGAGTGTGCGCAAGAGAAGGTCAACTACTACAAAGAAATTGTTTTGCGAGGGACGTGGCAAAACTGACAAAAAGAAGGGTTATTGAGACGAAAACCACCACCGTACCCGGATGACGGTAGGAAAATGAAGCGGCGTACCGCGACGCCGCATTATTTTTCTGAAGGTTTATCCTGCTCTGGTTTGCTGTTAATCATGTCACACAGCATAGAGATCAGCATCAACCGTACTTTAAAGGGAGAGTGGCTAAACACGCGTATACACCTCTTAAATTCATTCATGTAAACCTCCTGACTTCACGATCCCATCAGTCCTTGAGGGATGTCTTTATTATATACAGATATAGCACAGGCTATATTATATAGCTATTGCTAAAACGTTAATTTTTTGTGCCCACGCAACTCTGGTTTACAATGAGCGCTCTCTAATCAGATGCCGTTAACGCGTCACAGTAACGAGGAAGCAGAATGAGTCGTCGCGCAGGTATGCCAACAACAAAAAAAGTGACGCAATTGGTGAATGTCGAAGAACACGTTGAAGGATTTCGTCAGGTCCGGGAGGCGCATCGCCGCGAACTGATTGATGACTACGTAGAGCTGATTTCCGATCTCATTATTGAGGTGGGTGAAGCGCGCCAGGTGGATATGGCAGCGCGACTTGGGGTTTCTCAGCCGACGGTTGCTAAAATGCTTAAGCGCCTTGCTTCAGTCGGATTGATTGAAATGATTCCGTGGCGTGGGGTGTTTTTAACCGCAGAAGGTGAACGACTAGCCCAGGAGAGCCGGGAACGTCATCAGATTGTGGAAAATTTCCTGTTGATGTTAGGCATCAGCCCGGAAATTGCCCGTCGCGACGCGGAGGGGATGGAGCATCACGTCAGTAAGGAAACGCTGGAGGCTTTTAGCCGGTTTACGCAACAGCAAGGAACTGGCTCTGAATGAGTTTTCCTTTATTACGTGCCTTACAGCGCGATCGTTTTTTCCAGCTGTTAATCATCGTTGGGGTTGTACTGAGTCTGTTCACGCCATTTACGCCCCGGTCCTGGCCAGGGGCGATTGACTGGCACACGATTATCACGCTTAGCGGCCTGATGTTACTGACCAAAGGCGTAGAGCTAAGCGGTTATTTCGATGTGTTAGGGCGTAAGATGACCCGCCGCTTCAAAACAGAGCGCCAGCTGGCGATATTTATGGTGCTGGCGGCGGCGTTGTTGTCGACGTTTCTGACCAACGACGTTGCATTGTTTATTGTTGTTCCGCTAACCATCACGCTGAAAAAATTATGTGCCATTCCGGTGAATCGCCTGATTATCTTTGAGGCGCTGGCGGTAAATGCCGGATCGTTGCTCACGCCAATAGGCAATCCACAAAACATTCTGATGTGGGGACGCTCAGGCTTATCGTTTACCGCGTTTACCTGGCAAATGGCGCCGCTTGCGGGGGCCATGATGCTGACGCTGGTGGTGCTGTGCTGGTTCAGTTTCCCGCCTAAAGCGTTGCACTATCATACCGGTACGCGCGCACCTGACTGGCAACCACGCCTGGTATGGAGCTGTCTGGCGCTGTATATCGTCTTCCTTGCGGCGCTGGAGTTAAAGCAAGAGCTGTGGGGTCTGGCGATTGTGGCGGCAGGGTTCATGGTGCTGGCGCGTCGCGTGATCCTCAGCGTGGACTGGACGTTGCTGTTAGTGTTTATGGCGATGTTCATTGATGTGCATTTGCTGACGCAGCTCCCGGCCTTGCAGGGGATTACCCACCAGATTGGCACGCTCTCAGCACCGGGACTTTGGTTAACGGCTATTGGCTTGTCGCAGTTTATCAGTAATGTGCCCAGTACGATTTTGCTGCTGAACTATGTCCCGCCGACGCTGCTGCTGGCCTGGGCGGTTAATGTGGGCGGCTTTGGGCTGTTGCCGGGATCGCTGGCGAATCTCATTGCGTTACGGATGGCAAACGACCGACGGATCTGGTGGCGTTTTCATTGGTATTCGGTACCGATGCTGATATGGGCGGCGCTGGTGGGGTATGGTTTGCTGCTGTTGATGTAATTGATGTGGTGTGCCGGATGGCGGCCGGCGCCTAATCCGGCCTACTGCGTTGGTAGGCCCGATAAGCGTAGCGCCATCGGGCATAAATAGCAGATTAGTTCAGACGAACCGGCATACCTGAACGGTTCTGTACCGCCTGCTCAACGACGGCCTGATCGACGTCAGACTGGCCGGTGATGCTGGTAATGCTCTTGGTCAGGGTAATCGGTACGATTTCTCCGCCTTCGAACTGTGCTTCAGTCGTAGACAGTGGGTTATGTACTTCGATGTAACGGCTGCCGTCTGGTTCGGTAGTGGCTTTTACCGGCTCATCGATAAACTGTACGCGGGTGCCGACTGGCACATTTTCAAACAGGAATTTGATGTCGTCGTTACGCAGACGCACGCAACCGTGGCTGACGCGTAAGCCGACGCCGAAGTTAGCATTGGTGCCATGGATGGCATACAGGCGACCGATATACAGCGCGTACAGACCCATCGGGTTATCCGGACCCGCCGGAACAACGGCTGGCAGCGGCTCGCCTGCAGCGCGGTATTCCGCATGCATTTTCGCCGTTGGCGTCCAGGTTGGGCCCGCTTTTTTACGTTCTACTTTGGTGGTCCAGTTGATTGGCGTGTCTTTGCCCAGCTGGCCGATACCGATCGGCAGAACAATTACGGTGTTGGTGCCTTTCGGGTAGTAGTACAGACGCATTTCAGCGCTGTTGATAACAATACCTTCATGCACAGTATCCGGCAGGATCAACTGCTGAGGAATGTTCAGCACGGTGCCGCCTTTCGGCAGGAAGGTATCCACGCCCGGGTTGGCTTCCAGCATGTTAGACAGACCCATCTGGTACTCTGCCGCATAGTATTCCAGCGGCTGGGTGTTGCCTTCAGGAATGGTGATAACCTGGTTTTGGCCAATTAAACGACTACCATCGGTAGGCAGCGGGTACGTGACGGCTGAAGCAGTGTTACAAAAACCAACTACCGCGAGCGCCGCCGCGAAAAGCGTTGTCAATTTCATATTCATTTTTGCGAGATTCTGAAGCCAAGCAGGCTAGTGGGTTGAGATTTATGTAGTGTTGGGCACGCATTATATGTGCATTCTGAGCAACAAGGAATTCGGATGTGTACTAAATCACATTTTTTTCCTTTTGCTTTCACTTTATCTGCGCAGCATGAACGGCGCGATCTTATTGCAGACTTATGGCATAATAAGCGGTTTGTCACATATTTCTTTCTCTTTCAGGATACGCCTGTGTTAGTTTCCAGCAACGTCACTATGCAGTTCGGCAGTAAGCCGCTGTTTGAAAATATTTCCGTCAAGTTTGGCGGCGGCAATCGTTACGGCCTGATTGGCGCGAACGGTAGCGGTAAATCCACCTTTATGAAAATTCTCGGCGGCGACCTCGAACCGACGCTGGGTAACGTTTCACTCGATCCGAACGAGCGCATCGGTAAGCTGCGTCAGGATCAGTTCGCCTTTGAAGAGTTCACCGTGCTTGACACCGTTATTATGGGTCATGCTGAACTGTGGGAAGTGAAGCAGGAGCGCGATCGTATCTACGGCCTGGCCGAGATGAGCGAAGAAGACGGCTATAAAGTGGCTGACCTCGAAGTTCAGTATGGCGAAATGGACGGCTACTCTGCGGAAGCGCGTGCGGGTGAACTGCTGCTGGGCGTAGGCATTCCGGTAGAACAGCATTACGGCCCGATGAGCGAAGTCGCGCCCGGCTGGAAGCTGCGTGTGCTTCTGGCGCAGGCGCTGTTCTCTAACCCGGACATTCTGCTGCTCGACGAACCAACGAACAACCTGGATATCGACACTATCCGCTGGCTGGAGCAGACGCTGAACGAGCGTGACAGCACCATGATTATCATTTCGCACGACCGTCACTTCCTGAACATGGTCTGTACGCACATGGCGGATCTGGACTACGGCGAACTGCGTGTTTATCCGGGTAACTACGACGAATACATGACGGCGGCAACCCAGGCGCGTGAACGTCTGCTGGCCGATAACGCCAAGAAGAAAGCACAGATTGCCGATCTGCAATCCTTCGTCAGCCGCTTTAGCGCCAACGCGTCTAAATCTCGACAGGCGACTTCTCGTGCGCGTCAGATTGATAAGATTAAGCTCGACGAAGTGAAAGCGTCCAGCCGTCAGAACCCGTTTATCCGCTTCGAACAGGATAAGAAACTGTTCCGTAACGCGCTGGAAGTGGAAGCGCTGGCGAAAGGTTTTGATGAAGGCCCGCTGTTTAAAAACTTCAACCTGCTGCTGGAAGTAGGGGAGAAGGTTGCCATCATTGGTGCCAACGGCGTGGGTAAATCCACTATGCTGAAAACGTTGGTTGGCGACTTGCAGCCGGACAACGGTACCGTTAAGTGGTCTGAGAACGCCCAGGTCGGTTACTACGCACAGGATCATGAATACGAGTTCGAAAACGATCTGACTGTTTTCGAATGGATGAGCCAGTGGAAACAAGAAGGCGATGATGAGCAGGTAGTACGTAGCTTCCTTGGCCGTCTGCTGTTCAGCCAGGACGATATCAAGAAACCTGCGAAAGTGCTCTCCGGTGGTGAAAAAGGACGCATGCTGTTCGGTAAACTGATGATGCAGAAACCGAATATCCTGGTTATGGATGAACCGACCAACCACCTGGATATGGAATCTATCGAGTCGCTGAACATGGCGCTGGAAATGTACCAGGGCACGCTGATCTTCGTTTCTCACGACCGTGAGTTCGTCAGCTCGCTGGCAACCCGCGTGATTGAAATTACGCCAGAACGTGTAATTGACTTCACCGGTAACTACGAAGATTACCTGCGTAGCAAAGGCGTCGAATAATTATCCCGTCGTTCTCGTGTTACAGGTGTGATGGTTGCACCTGTAACACGGGATACTTAGGGATAAGGGTATATAAAATTAAACAATCCCCAGCGCGCGTTTACCGTGGATATTCAAATCCTCCAGCGTGAAGCGTCCTTCCCAGTTAGTTTCATAATCCTCCCGTGGAAAATCACCCGGCGACGCACCCTTTTCCAGCGCGACCTTCACTTTGTGGGCGTAGGCCAGATTCTTTTCGCACATCGGTGCGGCAGGAATGTACATCACGTTACCCCAACCCTGCTGATTTTCCACCGGTGCGACGGAGTGAATCACATCACAATGCCACCAGACGGAGTCTCCGGCGTCCAGTTGTGGAATGCTGGTTAACGCTTCAATCAGCAGCGGATGCCATTGCGTGGAAATCGGCAGCACCCGGCCGGGCGCGACGCCGCAAAGTTCATCTTCTGGCACATCGTCAAGCAATGGGCGTAACAGTACATACGCCATCGCTTCAGGGATCGGGACCACATGCAACAATCCCTGACCTGGCAGCATATCGGACAGTGCAGTCCAGCCCTGGAAGGTACGGAATACCGAACATTTGGTGGTGTTATCCACCGTGTACTCTTCTACCTCGGTGCGATGCGCCGCCTGCCACGGATCGTAATCTTCCAGCTTGCCATTGAATACATGAGCAAAGACCTGCTGATATGCCGGAAGAAGCCAGCGTTCCAGCGCGCCGGAATCCGTATGCGCGCCCAGCCCTTTGGACGTGGTTCCCGGCGGTCGACGGCGAATGCGGTCAGGGTAAATAACGCTGACATCCGGGTTAAACCATTGTTTACCTTCGCTTGTAAAGGTCCACAAACGATTGAGAAACGACTGTGCATTGGCCATTTCTTCACTCTGGCGGGCCTGCATCTGCGCCTGGGACCAGTAGATGGGGTAGATTTCAGGTCGTGATGCGCTCAGGGTACCGAAGAAATTATCGCCTGGTCCTTTATAGACGTCGTCAAAGTGGTTGCGGTCCAGATAGTCCAGCATTGAGCTGTCCCAGCCGAGAGCCTGTTCGCGAGGGAAATGACCTTTAATAACCGCGCATCCGCGGCGCTTAATTTCTTCACGCTGCTCTGCATTTACGTGGCCAGCTTTGATATCTGCATAAGATATCACTGGCCACACCGGGGCTCCCTGTGCTTTGAGGGCGTTGATTTCTGCCACGCGGGCGGCGATAGCGTCGCTCAACTGATTGAAGATCAACTGAACATCCCCAAGCTGTGCCCGCAGTTGCCGTTTCATCTGCCGGATTGCCGCTTTGTGATCGGCGGGCAGCGTGTCGCTGGTAAAAGTAAAAGCCATATCCACCTCGCATTAACTTTCATTCGAAACAAAAATAACTTACAGATGATAATATAAGTTAAAATTTAGTTAACGCAAGTTTAAAGCTTGATGGAGTGAGCAAAATGGAAAAAGAGTGAAAACCGGGATGAGGGATACCCCGGTTGGCAGGATTAGACGTTAAAAGGGGAGGTGTTATCCAGCACTGCCTGAATTACGTTCAGCGCGCCCTGATGGTTGTTGTCGTCGGTCTGATAGCGAGCAATCGCTTTAATACTCTCTGCCGCGTTGGCCATGGCGAAAGAGTAGTGCGCCATTTTCAGCATTTCCGCGTCGTTGCCGCTATCGCCAATGGCGACTACGTTTTGCGGTGACAGGTTCCAGCGTTTAAGCAGGCGGCTGATCCCGTTGGCTTTATGTAAGCCCGGAATGATCAGATCGATAAACCCGAAGCCGCTGGTGACGGGCTTCATGATGCCGTCCAGCGCAGCATGCAGGTGATCGATAACCAATGGGATTTGTTGGTCCGGTAAATTTAGCGAGAACTTGAACAGCACATCGTCGATATCCTGATAATCTTTTACAGGTTTCAGGCGATGGTAGTGTTTTGACATCAATGCGACAAAGGACTCCGGCGCATTTTCGCTAACGTAAGCGCTTTGCAGCCCACAAGCCACAAAGTTGAGCTGCTTATCTTTTAGCAGTTCACCAATGACAATACGGGACTCGTGGCGGGTTAGCTCGCCATGAAATAGCTGTTTGCCATGTTCAAAAACTAACGCCCCGTTCTCGGCGACAAAGGAAATTTCCTCTTTGAGCTCCGGGAAAAAGGAGATCAGCTGGTAATACTGGTTGCCGCTGGCCACGACAAATTCAATATTTCGTTTTTTCAGTTCCTGATACTGCGCCATAAAACGTGCACGATCGTATTTCTTGGCGTCGTCGAGAAAAGTTCCGTCCATATCGGTGACGATAACTTTGATGGTCATAAAGATAGGCTCCTGGCGATTACTGCAACCAGAAACATTCTAATAACAATGTGACCTGTAGCACAAATTTAATTTCGAATGAAAGTAAAAAGCCGGGTGGTAGCTTCGCCTTACCCGGCAATGGGGAGGGTAGCGTGCCGGATGGCGGTGCGGAATCTCATCCGGCCGACAATATTGTTTACAGCATATGTTCAGTACGCGCGATGATGTCGTCTTGCGCATCCGGAGAAAGCGCAGTGAAGAAGGCGGAATAACCTGCTACACGGACCACCAGGTCACGATATTGATCCGGGTGTTTTTTGGCTTCCAGCAGCGTTTCACGGGAGACAATGTTGTACTGAATATGCCAGCCTTTGTGCTCTTCGAAGAAGGTGCGCAGCAGGATCATCAGCTTTTGCTTATCGGATTCATTTTCCAGCGTGGCCGGGTTGAGCTTCTGATTTAACAGCACGCCGCCAAGAATCGAACCGGTCGGCAGTTTACCCACCGAACCAATTACCGCCGTTGGGCCGAGATGGTCCGTACCGGAAGCCGGACTGGCGCCTTCTGCCAGTGGAGTGTGTGCTTTACGGCCATCCGGCGTTGCCATCGTTGCTGCGCCAAAAGGCACGTTTGCAGAAATAGACGAGGTCCCGGCGTAGTAATTGCCGCCAACCGGGCCACGTCCGTAACGCGGATTATGATACTGTTTCAGTTCATCGATATAGGTCTGATAAGCGCGGGCCAGCAGCGTATCAACGCTATCGTCATCGTTACCGTATTTCGGCGCGCCGTTGATCAGTCGTTGGCGTAACTGCTCATGGGTCAGACCGTCAAAATCATCGGCCAGCGCGGCGGCCAGCTGTTGTTGACCGATAGCGCCCTGTTCAAAGACCAGTTTCTTCACTGCAGCCAGGCTGTTACCGAGGTTGGCAATACCCACCTGCAAACCCGATACCCAGTCATACTTCGCGCCGCCTTGCTTAATGCTTTTCGCCCGCTCAATGCAGTCGTCTACCAGCGCGGAGCACAGAATATCGTGCACGTTCTCTTCCAGCATGGTATCGACGACATACTCAATTTCTATGGATTTACGCGTGTAGTAGCGGATCTGTGTATCCCAGGCGTCCATCACTTCGTCGAAATTGTTGAAGTTACCGGCTGAGAGCGCTTTTTCCTGTGGCAGAAAGACTTTGCCACTGGTGGCATCGCGCCCACCTTCCAGTGCCGCCAGCATCACGCGGGCAAAGTTAATAAAGCTCATGCCGGTGCAACGATAGCCCCATTTCCCACCAACAGCGGTTTCGATACATCCAATAGCCGCATAGTCATAGGCGTCCTGCGGTTCAATGCCCAGCTTAATGAATTCCGGTATGACGATTTCATCGTTGTTAAAGGCGGGCATCCCGAAGCCGCAGCGGATCACCTGCACGCAGGCATCGAGGAAGTCATTACTCATCCCCGCGTGATAACGCACGCTCAGGTTTGGCTGCGTAGAACGCAGGCGGCCGCAGGACTCCAGAATGGCGTAGGAGAGCGGGTTGACGGCATCCATCGGCTGACCGTTGACCAGGTTTTGACCACCAATGGTCACGTTCTGATACAGCGGACTGCCCGCCGAGGCTTTCGAATGGGAGCCGGAACGGATTTTGTTCACTTCCAGCAGTTTCAACCAGCAGCTGTGCAACAGTTCAATAGCGTGCTCACGATCAAGGCTCTGGTTCAGTTCGACGTCGCGACGATAGAATGGGTAGAGGTATTGATCCATACGACCAAACGACACCGAGTGACCGTTAGATTCAATTTGCAGGATCAACTGGATGAAATAGCACAGCTGCAGCGCCTGCCAGAATGTTTTTGGCGGCTCATGGGCGATAACATCACAGTTTTCCGCCATGGTCAGCAGTTCATCTCGACGACTGGCGCGAGTTTCTGTGGATGCCATTTTACGTGCCAGCGCGGCAAAGCGCTCAATGTGCAGGCTGACGGCCTCCAGCACGATATCTATCGCTTTCAGGAACTGATCGCCATGGAGGTCTTCCAGACATGTCAGATTGATGCGGGAGCGACGTTCATCGACTTTGTGACGCAGGCCGTCGAGACCTTTTTCCAGCAGCAGCGGGAAGTTTACCGCCAGGTGCGCGTCGCCGGAGGTCATGTTACCTTCGGCTTTGATAATGCCGGTTTCCAGCAGCCCTTTCTGCTCATCAGTGAACATCCCGTAGCAGCGATCCTGCACGGTTTGACCACGCCACCATGGGCACACCTCATGCAATACACGTTTGTTCTCTTCGCTTACCGCAAATCCTGCACCCGGTCTGTCGGCGAGGTCGTCGATCTCTTTTTCAATCCAGGAGACGGTGTATTCCGGGAAAATAGGCGCGGCACGCACTTCGCTTGCCTGGTTACCAATGATCAGTTCGTCATGTTTGATCCAGATGGTGCGTTCCGTCAGATGATGGGCTAGTGCCAGTGCGCGACGTACCGGGATAGGCTTATCCAGGTGTTGCTGATACATCTCGGTATAGTGCTGGGCGCGCTCGGTACAAACCGGTGGTTTCACGATGTGGATCAGGGCCGTTTTATGCGCTTTGATACGGTCGCTGAGTGTGTCCAGTTTCAGAGTGGTCATGGCGATTATCCTCGTAGGGTCGCGGTTAAACCTTTAAGGCTGGCGTACTGCTGGGCAAATTCGAGCAGTGCTGGCGCATCAAGCGGTTTATCCGGTGCGTTGTAGGGTTGACTGAGTAAGTGGTATTTGTTGATGCCCAGGGTGTGGTAGGGCAAGAAATGGATCTCACCGACGTGAAGCTCATCGGCGGCAAAATCGGTAATGGCCTGAATAGCAGCTTCGTCTGCGTTGAATCCCTGAATCAGCGGTACGCGGATAATCATTTTTTTACCGGCGGCAGCCAATTTTTTTAGATTTTCCAGTACGCGAGAGGCACGCCCATCGGTCCATTGTTTAAACGGCGCATCCGCCACGTGTTTTAGATCGGCCAGAAATAGATCGACGTCAGGTAATGATGGTTCAATATACTTCCACGGGACATGCAGACAGGTTTCCACTGCGGTATGAATGCCGGCGTCGTGGCTGGCCTTGAGTAACGCTGCCGCCAGCTCTGGCTGCATAAACGGTTCGCCGCCTGACAGGGTGAGGCCCCCTCCGCTGCGATCGTAAAACGGTTTATCACGCAATACGGTCGCCATGATGTCGTCCACGCTTTTTACCTCTCCACAGACGGTTAGCGCCTGCGTTGGACAGCAGTGGGTCAGCGCTGCGAGGACGTCATCGGTCAGTTTTTCGCGATGAATAAGTAATCCGCCCAGCGCCCGTTCAATCACCGCGGGTGCAGCCTGAGCACAGAGATCGCAACCGTCAAGGCACAAACGCGCGTCATAAAGCAGGTCCTGCGTGCGGGCGCGGCTTTCCGGATTCTGGCACCACCGACAGCCCAGGGAGCATCCCTTAAGGAACACCACAGTACGGATCCCGGGGCCATCATGCGTGGAGTAGCGCTGGATATTGAAAATCATAAGCGACCTCTTTTCTTTCGTATAAAGATTAAATTACTTTCGAATGAAAGTTATATTGACATGCGTCAACTAACCGTGAGGTTTCGCCGTGCTACCTTTTATTCATGCTAATTATTCGTTTGAGGAAAGCTTATGGAACTCTATTTAGATACGTCTGATGTTGATGCGGTAAAAGCCCTGGCGCGCATTTTCCCGCTGGCAGGGGTGACCACTAACCCGAGCATTGTGGCGGCAGGGAACCAGACGCTGGAAGTACTACTGCCGCAACTGCAGGAGGCGACGGGAGGGCAAGGGCGTCTGTTTGCTCAGGTGATGGCGACCACCGCCGAAGGGATGGTCAGCGATGCGCGTAAGCTGCGGGCAATCATTTCTAATATCGTGGTCAAAGTGCCGGTGACAGCAGAAGGTCTGGCGGCTATAAAATTGCTGAAAGAAGAAGGGATCCCGACGTTGGGTACTGCGGTATACGGTGCAGCTCAAGGGTTATTGGCTGCTCTGGCGGGTGCGGAATACGTTGCGCCATATGTTAACCGCGTGGATGCGCAAGGAGGGGATGGCATCCGGACGGTGACCGACCTGCAGACGTTACTGAAAATGCATGCCCCGCACGCCAAAGTACTGGCAGCCAGTTTTAAAACACCGCGTCAGGCGCTGGATTGTCTGCTGGCGGGCTGCGAGTCCATCACGCTACCGCTGGATGTTGCTCAGCAGATGATTAGCTCTCCGGCAGTTGATGCTGCCGTCGCGAAGTTTGAGCACGACTGGCAGAGTGCATTTGGACGCACGTCGATCTGATGCTGTTGCCGGATGGCGCTAACGCTTACCCGGCCTACGTTGGAGCCGTTGTAGGTCGGGTAAGGCGAAGCCGCCACCCGACTTTTTTACTGCCCGCAAACCTCACACCCCGGGTTGCGCATTAGCTTCATTTCGCGAAACTGGCAGGTCATGGCGTCGTACATGACGATTTTTCCAGACGCCGGTTTACCATAGTTTGCCAGCAACTTAATGGCCTCCATCGCCTGTAACGAGCCAATCACGCCGATCAGCGGGGCCATCACTCCTGCCTCGACGCAGGTCAGGGCGTTTTCACCGAACAGACGACTCAGGCAACGGTAGCATGGCTCTCCTTCCTGATACGTAAAGACGGTAATTTGTCCTTCCATGCGAATTGCCGCCCCAGAAACCAACGGAACCCTGGCGGCGAAGCATCCGGCATTCAGCTGATTGCGGATGCTGACGTTATCCGTACAGTCCAGCACCAAATCGTGCTCGGCGATCAGCGCGTGAATCTGGTTTTCTTCCAGCAGCGCATTCACTGGCGTAATGGCGATGTAAGGGTTAATCCGCGCCAGTGCGTCGCGGGCGGAGAGCACTTTGGGCTGTCCAACGGTCGCATCGCTGTGCAGCGTCTGGCGTTGGAGGTTCGACACGGAGACCGTGTCAAAGTCGAGCAGGGTTAAATGCCCGACGCCAGCGCCCGCAAGGTACTGGGTTGCTGCGCATCCCAGCCCCCCCAGACCAACGACCAGTACCCGCGCATCTTTGAGCGCTTCCTGACCTTCGAAATCGAAGCCGCGCAGAATGATTTGCCGGTTATAGCGCATCATCTCCTGGTCGCTGAGTTCTGCCATTACAGGCCTCCAAACAGTGCGTTAAACGGCTCGACCTCAACCCATTCTCCGGCCTCAACGTTACCGCGATCGCGCTCCAGCACGATAAAGCAGTTGCCCTGGCTAAAGGAGCTAAAAATATGCGAGCCCTGGTGTCCGGTGGTGGTGACTTCCAGTTCGCCTTCCGCAGTACGCTGCAATACACCACGTTGAAAATCCAGACGCCCTGGCGTTTTCTTCAGGCGTGAGGCGGTGCGCACGCGCTGGCGCGGAGGTAACCCACAGGCGGTGTTTCCGCTGAGTTTCGCCAGCAGCGGTTGCACCAGCTGATAAAAGGTGAGGGCTGCAGACACCGGGTTACCCGGCAGGCCGCAAAACCAGCTGTTGCTCAGTTTACCAAACGCGAACGGTTTACCCGGTTTGATGGCAAGCTTCCAGAAGGCAATTTCTCCCAGCTCTTCCAGAATGGTTTTGGTGTAATCCGCTTCGCCTACCGAAACGCCGCCAGAGCTGATGACGACGTCGGCCTGGCTGTCGGCTTCGATAAATGCGGCTCGCAGCGCGTTGGGATCGTCGCGAATAATTCCTAAGTTGATCACTTCGCAGCCCAACTGCTGCAGCATCAGGTGAACGGTCAGACGGTTTGTGTCATAAATCTGCCCGTCGCCCAGCGGCTGACCCGGCAGTTGCAGCTCATCACCGGTGGAGAACAACGCCACGCGAACTTTGCGAACGACCGGTACTTCGGCAATGCCGAGCGAGGCCAGAACAGGAAGCTCGGCGGTTGTCAGACGAGTTCCGGTAGGGAATACCACCGCGCCGTTTGCGATATCTTCGCCGCGCAGACGAATATTTTGTCCGCTGCGAACGTCGGCGGTAAAACGCACACCGTCGTCAGTTTGTTCCGTTTGCTCCTGCATCACCACGGCTTCACAACCGGCAGGCACCGGGGCACCGGTCATAATGCGGATGCAGGTTCCCGCAGGCCACTCGCCGTGGAATGGTTGACCAGCAAAGGCTTTGCCAGCCACAGCAAGAGGCTGGTCTGATTGTAAATCGGCTAATCGCACCGCATAGCCATCCATTGCCGAGTTATCGAATCCCGGCACATCAATCGGGGAGACGACGTCGGTGGCCAGAATGCGACCAAAGCATTGAACCAGCGGCAGCGTTTCGACGGCGGTAAGTGGGGTAATACGCGAAAGCATCTGAGAGAGAGCCGTTTCAAGCGGCATCAGTCCGGCGGTAAATTCCATGAGAAGACTCCTGCGGGGCAAAATCGAATCCGCTCATTATGTCAGAAAATGGACGCGGACAGTATGCTACCTCAGGCTTAGGATCCGATCTGAGACAGGTTTTCTGCCAGAGAATAGCGCTACAGGAAAAATGCAGTATAGACTCATTATTTCTGCTTTTTTCCAGGAGGCTAAATGGCTGCGACTATCCCGAATTCAATTCGACAACAGGTGAATGCCGCCAGTGCACTGATTGCGCGGATTATAGAGGGCGACCTGGTTGCTGTTCATTTGTATGGCTCTGCTGTTGAAGGTGGCTTAAAGCCCCAAAGCGATATCGATTTACTGGTTACCATTAGGCAGCCACTGAATACCTGGCAAAGAAAAGATCTGATGCAGGGTTTTCTGGAAATATCAGCACCGCCTGGCAGCGTTGATAACTATCGGGCGCTGGAAGTGACCATCGTGGTCTATTCACAACTTGTGCCGTGGCGATTCCCTCCGGCGAGAGAGATGCAGTTTGGCGAATGGTTGCGTGATGATATCTGCGCTGGCGTGTATGAACCGGCGCAGGTGGATCCTGATCTTTCCATCCTGCTGACCCAGGCCCGGCGCGCCAGCGTAGCGTTGTTCGGTGAACCCGCTGAGACGTTATTCAACGTCATCCCTTTTAGCGATGTCGTGCAAACATTTCGGCATATCCTTGATATGTGGCAGAAACCGGGCGATTTAGAAGGTGACGAGCGAAATATCATCCTTACTCTGGCGCGTATTTGGTACAGCGTAGTTACGGGCAATATTGTCGCTAAAGATGAAGCCGCCTCCTGGCTTATACCGCAATTACCCGATGAGTATGCGGATACGCTGCAAGCCGCACGTGCGGAATACCTGGGGTTAACCAAAAAGAACTGGACTGCATCTATGCCGTCTGTTGAACGCTTTGTGTTTTATGCAAAAAAACAGATTGCCGATCGGCTTGAATAATATATTCAACGATGTTGGAAGATACACTTTCTGTTTAACTCATTTAAATAACCTGATGGGATGGGGCGTGAGGTACGGGCCTTTACCTTTACATGACGTCTGCATCTTTCTATATTCAAAAATCGAATCAATAAGTCACAGAAATTCTGATATTTATAACCCCGGTACCTGCCACCTAATGGACGAAAAAAATGGGTAAAGCAGTCATTGCAATTCACGGCGGCGCAGGGGCTATCACCCGTTCGCAGCTGAGTCAGGAGCAAGAGTTGCGTTATATTCAGGCGCTGTCGGATATCGTTGAAACCGGCCAGCGGATGCTAGAGGACGGTCGTAGCGCACTGGATGTGGTGACCGAAGCCGTGCGCTTACTGGAAGAGTGTCCGTTGTTTAATGCCGGAATTGGCGCGGTATATACCCGTGATGAAACCCATGAACTGGATGCCTGCGTGATGGACGGTAACACGCTTAATGCGGGAGCCGTCGCCGGAGTCAGCCATTTACGCAATCCGATTCTCGCGGCGCGCCTGGTAATGGAACACAGCCCACACGTCATGATGATAGGTGAAGGGGCTGAGAACTTTGCCATTGCGCAGGGTATGGAACGCGTATCAGCGGATATTTTCTCTACGCCAGAACGCTATGCTCAACTGCTGGCGGCGCGAACAGCGGGTGAAACGGTGCTGGACCATAGCGCGAGCCCGCTGGATGAAAACAATAAAATGGGTACCGTGGGGGCGGTCGCGTTAGATATGTTTGGCAATCTGGCGGCCGCAACATCGACCGGTGGAATGACCAACAAATTACCGGGGCGGGTGGGTGACAGTCCGTTGGTCGGCGCAGGCTGTTATGCCAATAACGCAAGTGTGGCAGTCTCCTGCACCGGAACCGGGGAAGTCTTTATTCGTGCGCTGGCGGCCTATGACATTGCGGCGTTGATGGATTACGGCGGCCTGAGTTTATCGGAGGCGTGTGAACGCGTAGTAATGGAAAAATTACCGGCGCTCGGTGGCAGCGGCGGTTTAATTGCTATCGATCATGAGGGCAATGTCGCCTTGCCGTTTAATAGCGAAGGCATGTACCGCGCCTGGGGATACGCAGGCGATACGCCAACCACCGGTATTTATCGGGAAAAAGGAGATAGCGTTGCCACACAGTGATGAGCTTGATGCCAGCGACGTGCTGGCAGTCAGCAATCTGAATATTGCCTTTGAACAGGAGCAGCAGCGCGTCAGTGCGGTGCGCAATCTGTCATTTCGCCTGAAGCGTGGCGAAACGCTGGCGATCGTGGGCGAATCCGGTTCAGGAAAATCGGTAACAGCCTTGTCGCTGATGCGTCTGATTGAACAGGCCGGCGGCGAGGTGAGCTGCGATGAAATGCTGCTACGACGCCGTAACCGACAGGTTATTGAGCTGGGTGAACAGAGCGCATCACAAATGCGTCACGTGCGCGGTGCGGATATCGCGATGATCTTCCAGGAGCCTATGACATCGCTCAATCCGGTGTTTACCGTGGGCGAGCAGATTGCAGAGTCTATACGCTTGCACCAGGGCGCCAGCCATGAAGAGGCGATGGTAGAAGCGAAGCGAATGCTCGATCAGGTGCGTATCCCCGAGGCGAAGGCGATTTTATCGCGATATCCACACCAGCTTTCCGGCGGTATGCGCCAGCGGGTGATGATCGCCATGGCACTGTCGTGTCGCCCTGCGGTTTTAATTGCCGATGAGCCGACGACCGCGCTGGATGTCACCATTCAGGCGCAGATCCTGCAACTAATAAAAGTGTTGCAGCAGGATATGTCGATGGGAGTGATCTTCATTACCCACGATATGGGCGTCGTGGCGGATATTGCCGACCGCGTGCTGGTGATGTATCAGGGCGAGGCGGTAGAAACCGGCAGCGTTGAACAGATTTTTCACAATCCCCAGCATCCCTATACCAAAGCGCTGTTGGCAGCCGTGCCGCAGCTTGGGGCGATGAACGGGCATGAGCTTCCACGCCGTTTCCCGCTTATTTCATTGCACGATCCCAGTCATGTAGAACCGCAGACCGAGCAGGACACCGTGGTTGAAGGCGAGCCTATTCTGCGGGTACGAAATTTGGTGACGCGTTTTCCTCTGCGCAGCGGCATTCTAAATCGCGTGACTCGCGAGGTGCATGCAGTGGAAAACGTCAGTTTTGACCTGTGGCCGGGAGAAACGCTCTCGCTGGTGGGGGAGTCAGGCTGCGGGAAATCCACCACCGGGCGGGCGCTGCTGCGCCTGGTTGAGTCTCAGCGTGGGGAAATCATTTTCAACGGACAGCGTATTGATACCCTTGCTGCCAGCAAGTTGCAGCCGCTGCGTCGGGATATTCAGTTTATCTTCCAGGATCCGTATGCCTCGCTCGATCCGCGCCAGACCGTGGGATATTCCATTCTGGAGCCGCTACGGGTACATGGGTTATTGCAGGGCGATGCGGGGTCAAAACGGGTTGCATGGTTGTTGGAACGTGTAGGCTTGCTACCTGAGCATGCCTGGCGCTATCCGCATGAGTTTTCCGGCGGTCAGCGTCAGCGTATCTGTATTGCACGGGCATTGGCGCTCAATCCCAAAGTGATTATTGCCGATGAATCTGTCTCGGCGCTGGATGTTTCAATTCGTGGGCAAATCATCAACCTGATGCTCGACCTGCAGCGAGAATTGGGTATCGCATATCTGTTTATTTCCCACGATATGGCGGTAGTGGAACGGATCAGTCACCGTGTGGCGGTGATGTATCTGGGGCAGATCGTTGAGATAGGCACCCGGCGGGCGGTGTTTGAAAATCCGCAACATCCGTACACTCGCAAGCTGATGGCGGCAGTTCCGGTCGCCGATCCATCCCATCACCGTCCCCAGCGCGTGCTGTTGTCGGACGATATCCCCAGCAATATTCGCAAACGTGGCGAAGAGATTTCCCCCGTTTCGCTCCAGTTAGTTGGTCCGGGGCATTATGTTGCGCGTGGGCAACCAGAAAATGCGCTTTCGCGTTTATAACAGGCAGGCAGGGTTTAAGGAGAATAACATGACAAAAATTGTTGCTCGAAAATGGCTGGTTGCTGTGGGAGTGGTCTCTGCACTGGCCGCATCGCCTGGCTGGGCCGCCAAAGATGTGGTGGTGGCGGTGGGATCCAATTTCACGACGCTCGACCCCTATGACGCGAATGACACGTTGTCGCAGGCGGTAGCGAAGTCGTTTTATCAGGGGTTGTTTGGCCTTGATAAAGAGATGAAACTGAAAAATGTGCTCGCGGAGAGTTATACGGTTTCTGATGATGGGCTGACCTATACCCTTAAGCTGCGTCAGGGGGTGAAGTTTCAGGATGGCACCGACTTCAACGCCGTTGCGGTTAAAGCTAACCTCGATCGGGCCAGTAACCCGGAAAACCATCTGAAACGTTACAACCTGTATAAGAATATCGATAAAACCGAAGTCGTCGATCCGTCGACGGTGAAGATTACGCTGAAACAGCCGTTCTCTGCCTTTATCAATATTCTGGCGCACCCGGCAACGGTGATGATTTCTCCCGCCGCGCTGGAGAAATACGGTAAGGAGATCGGTTTCCATCCTGTGGGGACCGGGCCGTACCAGCTTGATACCTGGAATCAGACGGATTTCGTGAAGGTTAAGAAGTTCGCGGGCTACTGGCAGCAAGGGCTGCCAAAGCTGGATACGATTACCTGGCGTCCGGTGACCGACAACAACACGCGTGCAGCCATGCTACAAACTGGGGAAGCGCAGTTTGCCTTCCCAATCCCTTACGAGCAGGCGGCGTTACTGGCGAAGAACAAAAACCTGGAACTGGTGGCCAGTCCGTCTATTATGCAGCGTTATATCAGCATGAACGTCACGCAAAAACCGTTCGACAACCCAAAAGTGCGTGAAGCGCTGAACTATGCCATCAACCGCCAGGCGCTGGTGAAAGTGGCTTTTGCTGGTTACGCGACGCCGGCAACCGGCGTTCTCCCCCCGTCGATAGCCTATGCGCAAAGCTATACGCCGTGGCCCTACGACCCGGCGAAAGCGCGCGAACTGCTGAAAGAAGCAGGTTATCCGAACGGTTTTACCACTACGCTATGGTCTTCGCATAACCACAGTACCGCGCAGAAAGTGCTGCAATTTACCCAGCAGCAGCTGGCGCAGGTGGGCATTAAGGCTCAGGTTACAGCGATGGATGCTGGTCAGCGCGCCGCGGAAGTGGAAGGGAAAGCGCAGAAAGAGAGCGGGGTACGGATGTTCTACACCGGTTGGTCGGCGTCTACGGGTGAAGCTGACTGGGCGCTGTCACCGCTATTTGCATCACAAAACTGGCCGCCAACTCTGTTTAACACGGCGTTCTACAGCAATAAGCAGGTGGACAGTGATTTATCGGCAGCGTTGCAAACTAACGATCCGGCGCAGAAAGCGAAGCTGTACAAAGACGCGCAGGATATTATCTGGAAAGAGTCGCCGTGGATCCCGCTGGTAGTGGAAAAACTGATTTCGGCGCACAGCACCAGGTTGACCGGATTCTGGATCATGCCGGATACCGGATTTAGCTTTGATGATGCGGATTTAAAATAAGCTATTCATTCGGCCCCGCAGCCCAGGGGCCGGCGAAGGGAGCGTGATGCTTAACTATGTTTTCAAGCGCCTGCTGGGGTTGATTCCAACTCTGTTGATTGTTGCGGTGCTGGTATTTTTATTTGTTCACCTGCTACCCGGCGATCCGGCCCGGCTGATTGCCGGACCGGAAGCTGACGCCGAGGTGATTGAACTGGTGCGCAAGCAGCTGGGTCTGGACCAGCCGTTGCATGTTCAGTTCTGGCATTACATGACCAATGTATTGCAAGGCGATTTTGGCACGTCGATGGTTTCTCGTCGCCCGGTTTCTGAAGAGATAGCCAGTCGTTTTATGCCATCACTATGGCTGACTATTGCCAGTATGGCGTGGGCGGTATTGTTTGGTATGACGGCAGGGATCATTGCTGCCGTATGGCGAAATCGTTGGCCGGACAGATTAAGCATGACGCTGGCAGTCACCGGGATCTCGTTCCCGGCGTTTGCGCTTGGCATGCTGCTGATGCAGATATTCTCCGTTGAGCTCGGTTGGTTACCCACCGTTGGCGCTGACACCTGGATGCACTATATCCTACCGTCTATTACGCTGGGCGCAGCGGTGGCTGCGGTGTTAGCCCGATTTACTCGCGCCTCGTTTGTTGATGTGCTCAGCGAAGATTATATGCGTACCGCGCGGGCTAAAGGGGTGAGTGAAACCTGGGTGGTGTTAAAACATGGTCTGCGTAATGCGATGATCCCGGTGGTCACCATGATGGGACTACAGTTTGGCTTTTTGCTTGGTGGATCAATCGTGGTTGAGAAGGTGTTCAACTGGCCTGGGCTTGGGCGACTGTTGGTGGACTCCGTCGAAATGCGCGACTACCCGGTGATTCAGGCCGAGGTACTGTTGTTTTCTCTGGAATTTATTCTTATTAACTTAGTGGTGGATGTGCTCTACGCTGCCATTAATCCGGCTATCAGGTACAAGTAAGGATGCGATTTTTTAACTGGCGCCGACAGGCGATTTTAAATGCGATGCCCCTTGTTAAGCCAGAGCAGATACGCACACCGTGGCATGAGTTCTGGCGTCGGTTCCGTCGACAGCACATGGCGATGGTCGCTGGGCTGTTTGTATTGCTCCTGATCATGGTGGCGATTTTTGCCCGCTGGCTGACGCCATTTGATGCCGAGAATTACTTCGATTATGACCGTTTGAATGATGGGCCGTCGATGCTGCATTGGTTTGGCGTTGACTCACTGGGACGGGATATTTTTAGCCGCGTGCTGGTTGGCGCGCAAATCTCGCTGGCGGCAGGAGTCTTTGCCGTGTTTATTGGCGCGGCGATTGGTACGGTACTGGGGCTGCTGGCGGGATACTACGAAGGCTGGTGGGATCGACTGATCATGCGAATCTGCGATGTGCTGTTCGCCTTTCCGGGGATATTGCTGGCGATAGCCGTGGTCGCCGTGCTGGGCAGCGGAATTGCTAATGTGATCATTGCCGTGGCCATTTTCTCCATTCCAGCCTTCGCGCGCCTGGTGCGCGGGAATACGCTGGTGCTGAAGCAACAGACGTTTATTGAGTCTGCGCGCAGTATTGGTGCCAGCGATGCGACCATCATTTTCAACCATATTCTGCCTGGAACGGTCTCATCGATCGTGGTCTTCTTTACCATGCGAATTGGTACGTCGATTATCTCTGCCGCGAGCTTGTCATTCCTGGGATTAGGCGCACAGCCGCCGACGCCGGAGTGGGGGGCAATGCTTAATGAAGCGCGCGCTGATATGGTGATCGCGCCGCACGTGGCGATTTTCCCGGCGGTAGCGATATTCCTGACGGTGCTGGCGTTTAACTTACTGGGAGATGGTCTGCGCGACGCGCTGGACCCGAAAATTAAAGGGTAAACCGTAGGCCTGATAAGACGCTTCAGCGTCGCCATCAGGCATTGCCGGATGCGGCATAAATGCCTTATCCGGCCTACGTTGGGTTACGCTAATTAAACGCGGGTGCCCCACAGATCGTATTCATCTGCGTTTTCGACCTTCACGCGGATGATATCGCCAGGTTTCACCTTGGTTTCACCATTCAGGTATACCGCGCCGTCGATTTCTGGAGCATCAGCCATGCTACGACCAATTGCGCCTTCTTCGTCAACTTCATCAACGATAACCAGAATCTCGCGGCCCACTTTCTCCTGCAAACGTTCAGCAGAGATCTGCTGCTGCAATTGCATAAAGCGGTTCCAGCGTTCTTCTTTCACCTCTTCCGGGATTTGATCCGGCAGGTCATTAGCGCCAGCGCCTTCTACCGGGCTGTATTTAAAGCAGCCCACGCGATCCAGACGCGCTTCCTTCAGGAAGTCGAGCAACATCTGGAAGTCTTCTTCCGTTTCACCCGGGAAACCAACAATGAAGGTGGAGCGCAGCGTCAGTTCAGGGCAGATTTCACGCCACTGCTTGATGCGCGCCAGCTGTCTGTCCACGGAGCCCGGGCGTTTCATCAGTTTAAGAATACGCGGGCTGGCATGCTGTAACGGGATGTCCAGATACGGCAGGATTTTGCCTTCCGCCATCAGCGGGATCACATCATCAACGTGCGGGTAAGGGTAGACGTAATGGAGGCGCGTCCAGATCCCCAGTTTTGATAACTGTTCGCACAGATCAACCATGCTGGTTTTGACCGGCTCGCCGTTATGGAAACCGGTACGATGCTTCACATCTACACCGTAAGCAGAGGTATCCTGGGAGATTACCAGAATCTCTTTCACGCCCGCATCGACCAGACGCTTGGCTTCGCTGAGGACGTCGCCAATCGGACGGCTCACCAGATCGCCGCGCATGGATGGAATAATGCAGAACGTGCAGCGGTGGTTACAGCCCTCGGAAATCTTCAGATAGGCGTAATGGCGAGGAGTCAGCTTAACGCCCTGCTCAGGAACCAGGCTCTGGAACGGGTTGTGTTTTGGTTTTGGCACATAGTGGTGAACGTGCTCCAGAACCTGTTCATAGCTATGCGGCCCGGTGATTTCCAGTACCTTCGGGTGGACTTCACGGATCTGATCGACTTTCGCGCCCAGACAGCCGGTGACAATCACCTTACCGTTCTCATTCAGCGCTTCGCCAATTGCTTCCAGGGACTCCTGAACCGCACTGTCGATAAAGCCGCAGGTATTAACGATAACCATATCCGCGTCGTCGTAGCTTGGCACAACATCATAGCCTTCGGTACGAAGTTCGGTCAGGATGCGCTCAGAATCGACGAGGTTTTTCGGACAACCTAGTGATATAAAACCAATTTTTGCCATTTTCTTATACTGTACATTGCTCGTAATCGGGGGATTATACAGATGCCTTCACGGTACATCTATATCTGATCAGCATAAGACGGAGAGAATAAAGAGCGATACCTATAAAGAGTAGATCGGTCAGTGAAAGGTGTTTAGTGAGTCTAATTCCGGCTTTAAGTGCCGCTTCTTGGCTATAGACACTCATTATCGTAAATTTTATCTCGTCGAGCGTTACTAATGAGGTTTAATTTGAAAGATATTGTTTTGAAGTCGAAACTTGAAATGGCTAAAACTCTTTATGCTAATGGTGTGAGTTTATATTATATTTCACTTGCCACAGGCTTAAGTTGGCGTGTATTAATGACAGAATTAACGTTCATCGCCAGTCATGAGAATATTCGACAAAAAGCTAACGCTCACGTACCCAAACTTTAAATAATTCACCTGTCTATTACCATCCTGCAAAATTTGAAAGGTAACGTTAATATGTATATTTCGCCACTTCCGGTCGCCACGGACTCTGATGTTGATAAACTTAGAGATGATATTGCTAATAAACTTTTATTCACTATTGGCAAAGATCCCGCAATCGCCACGAAACGGGAGTGGCTTAATGCGACGTTATATGCGGTACGCGATCGGATGGTCGAGTGCTGGCACCGTTCTAATCGGGCGCAATTCTCTCAGGATGCGCGCCAGGTATATTATCTGTCGATGGAATTTTTAATTGGTCGTACGCTATCCAATGCATTGCTCTCTTTAGGTATTTATGACGAAGTCAGAAGCGCGCTGGAGGCAATGGGGCTTGAACTGGAAGAACTGATTGATGAAGAAAACGATCCCGGGTTAGGTAATGGTGGTCTCGGTCGTCTGGCGGCCTGCTTCCTTGATTCACTGGCGACGCTTGGGTTGCCGGGATGTGGATACGGTATTCGTTATAACTACGGTATGTTCAAACAAAATATCGTTAACGGTGTACAAAAAGAGTCGCTGGATTATTGGCTGGAATACGGTAATCCTTGGGAGTTCAAACGTCATAATACGCATTATAAAGTACGTTTTGGCGGGCGTGTTCAACAGGAGGGGAATAAAACCCGCTGGCTTGAAACTGAGGATATTCTGGCCGTGGCGCATGATCAAATTATTCCAGGTTATGCGACGGACACGACTAATACGTTACGCTTGTGGAACGTGCAGGTGAATAGCGAAGTTAATGCGGGCAAACTGAATCAGCAGGCCGACTTTGCTACTGAAGTGGAAAACAAATACCACTTCGATCGTATCTTGCGGGTTTTGTACCCGGATGATTCCACCGATGCGGGGCGTGAATTGCGTTTACGCCAGGCCTATTTCCTGGCCTCGGCGACGATTCAGGATATTCTGAGTCGTCATTATCAGTTGCACAAAACATACGACAATCTGGCCGATAAAATTGCGATTCACCTTAATGATACGCATCCGGTACTGGCGATCCCTGAGTTGATGCGTTTATTGATTGATCATCATCAGTTTAGTTGGGATAACGCGTTTGACGTGACCTGTCAGATTTTTTCTTATACCAACCATACGTTGATGAGTGAGGCGCTGGAGACCTGGCCAGTAGAAATGCTAAGTCGAATTTTGCCGCGCCATTTGCAGATTATTTTTGAGATTAACGATCGTTTTCTGAAGACCTTACAGGAACGTTATCGTAATGACAGCGATCTACTGAAACGTGTGTCGTTAATTGATGAATCCAATGGTCGCCTCGTTCGTATGGCCTGGCTGGCGGTAGTTGTCAGTCATAAGGTTAACGGCGTGTCGGCATTGCATTCAAAACTGATGACCGAATCACTGTTTGCAGATTTTGCGAATATTTTTCCCCTGCGTTTCACCAACGTAACCAATGGTGTGACTGCGCGTCGTTGGCTGGCGCTGGCGAATCCACCGCTTGCTAAAGTGCTGGACGAAAATATCGGTGACAGCTGGCGGACTAAATTAATGCAGTTGGGCGAGCTGAAGCAGTTTATAGATTATCCGTCGGTGAATGAGGCTGTGCATCGTGCGAAACGTGAAAATAAGCAGCGGCTGGCGCACCATATTGCCACTCACTACGGCGTGGTGGTGAATCCTGATGCGCTGTTTGATGTGCAGGTGAAACGCATCCACGAGTACAAGCGGCAACTCATGAATGTGCTCCACGTTATTACACGTTATAACCGGATCAAAGCCGCGCCGGATGCCAACTGGGTACCGCGAGTGAATATCTTTGCCGGAAAAGCAGCCTCCTCTTATCACATGGCAAAACAAATTATTCGCTTGATTAACGATGTGGCGCAGTTAGTCAATAACGATCCGCAGATTGGCGGCAAACTGAAAGTAGTATTTATTCCGGATTACAGCGTCAGTCTTGCTCAGCTAATTATTCCGGCAGCCGATCTGTCAGAGCAAATTTCCCTGGCCGGGACGGAAGCCTCCGGGACCAGTAATATGAAATTCGGTATGAATGGTGCGCTGACTATCGGTACGCTCGACGGTGCGAATATCGAAATGCGCGAATACGTTGGGGAAGATAACATCTTTATCTTTGGCAATACGGCGAATCAGGTTGAAACTCTGCGACGTGATGGCTATGACCCGAGGCACATCTTTGAAAAGGATGAGGAACTTCATCAGGTGCTGACGCAAATCGGTACGGGGGTGTTCAGTCCGCAGGAGCCAGGGCGTTATAGAGAGGTGTTGGATTCATTGATTAACTTCGGCGACTACTATCAGGTGTTGGCCGATTATCGCAGCTATGTAGATTGCCAGGATTCGGTGGACGAGTTGTATCGTACTCCCCGGGAGTGGACGACAAAAACCATGCACAATATTGCTAACATGGGGTATTTCTCGTCGGACAGAACGGTTCAGGAATATGCCGACCATATCTGGCGCATAGCAAAAATTCGCGTGTAATCAGTTTTTCTAACGCTCAGCCTCTCTGGTTTTCATCACAGGGAGGCTGTTTGCAAATCAGCCAGAATAGGTGAGAGGATTTTGTGGGTATTGCTTTCTTTGCGCGATGAGGCAAACACGCTAAATTGTGGCAAGGGAAACGGAGTGTTTATTTTTTTTAGTCCATACAGCTGAGCGTGTGTTTCAAATACCTTTTCCGGGATCACCCCTAAACAATGGGTATTGGACACAATCGTCAGAATCGCCGTAAACGATGAGGTAAGCAGGCAGCGTTCTCCGGTTCTGAATTTTTTATCCACAATACTGCGATGATAAATGATTTTCTCATTCTTAGTATTGTAACCGACCAGGTTAGCGTTTCTGAATTGCGCTTCACTGATGGTGTTACCATATAAAGAATTATTCTGCGAGGCCGCCAGCACCAGGCGCATATCGCATATTTTCTGGCATGAAAGACTTGCTGACTCTACAGAAAAGGTAGAAAAAACGACATCTGCCTGACGCATATTCAGCAGTTCAATAATACTCTGTTCATTCAGGTCGGCGGTAAGGTGCAGGAGGCTGATATCGGCGTCAGTCTCGATTATTCTGGCGGTGACATCTGGAATAACGATAGGGGAAATAAAAGATTCCGTATAAAGCGTTAACCTTTTCTTGGCGGCAGGCGTGGAAAGCGGCATCAGCGTTGACAGCTTATCGATAATTGGGATTGTATTATCATACAGTTCATCAGAATAGACCGTCGGTAACAGTGCATTCCCGCTACGGACAAAAAGATTATCACCCATCATTTCTCGCAGTTTTCTTAATGACTGGCTGACGGCGGAAGGTGATATGTTCAGCATGTCAGCAACTCTGGAAATGCTACCCACGCTATAGATCAAACAGAAAATGGTCAGCAGATTGAGATCAATTTTTGATAGCGTGCGAATTTTCTCTGCATCATTTGCTTTCGACATACACCCCTCATAATCAGCGCCACGGCAGGAATCACATCAGGTATAGCAAAAAATGTCAGGCCAGTCAGACACTGACCATATTCGCTGAGCACACCGTCTGGAGTTGTAACATTGTAAATTATGTTAATCAATTGAGCTTTGTTGATGTAGGACATCTATTTGTTCAAAAAACAACCATACTATTAAGTTGCACCATAGTTGGAAAGAGGAGGAACAAAGTATGGTTGTTGACAGACTGAGAACCGATCTTCTCAACAAATTGATAAACGCCCGTATCGAACTTGCCGCTTATCTGCAGTTGAGAAAAGCGAAAGGCTACATGTCAGTTAGCGAGAGCGATCGCCTGCGTGATGTTTTTTTTGCACTGAATCGCGAATTGCACGAGCAATCACAGCTTCACGGTATGCATCTTGATCAGGAAGAGTGGAATGCCCTTCATCGTGCTGAAGGGGCGTTAGCCGCCGCCGCTGTTTGTCTTATGAGTGGACATCACGATTGTCCAACCTTCATCGCCGTTAACGCAGAGAAACTGGAAAACTGCCTGACAACGCTGACGCTGAGTATCCAGTGTTTACAATCTTATCCAACGCTGGAACACGTCTGAATCAGGGGGAGGGCGCTCCCCCTTTTCGTTAAGATTATGTAAATATGGCAGGATAATTCCCCTTGCTGGCTACGCTTTATGCAGAGCTATTCAGGAGGTGTTATGCGTCGACTCTTTCTCTGTGCTGCCTCATTCGCGCTACTTTCCACTTATGCCGCCGCGGTAAAAGTGGAAGTGCTGCAAACTAAACTCGATCACCCATGGTCACTGGCTTTTTTACCCGATAACCGCGGTATGCTCATTACGCTCAAAGGTGGACAGCTTCGACTCTGGCAGCCTGATAAAGGGCTTTCCGACCCGCTGACCGGCGTACCAATAGTCTGGGCGAATGGTCAGGGAGGACTGCTTGATGTGGCGTTAGCACCGGATTTTGTACAATCTCGCCGGGTATGGCTAAGCTTCGCTGAAGCCGACCGCGAAGGCAAAGCGGGCACCGCGGTAGGCTACGGGCGATTGAGTGACGATCTCAAACATCTGCAAGGATTTCAGACCGTTTTTCGCCAACAGCCAAAGCTTTCCACCGGGAACCATTTTGGTGGACGTCTGGTATTTGATGGTAATGGTTATCTGTTTATTGGCCTGGGAGAGAATAATCAACGCGCTACCGCCCAGGACCTGGATAAATTGCAGGGTAAATTAGTCAGACTGACCGACGAGGGCAAAATTCCGCCGGATAATCCGTTTGTGAACAAGGCGGGAGCGCGGGCAGAGATTTGGTCGTATGGCATCCGCAACCCGCAGGGGATGGCGATGAATCCGTGGAGTGATGTGCTGTGGCTCAATGAGCATGGTCCACGCGGAGGCGATGAGATTAATATCCCCGAGAAAGGGAAAAACTACGGCTGGCCTATCGCGACCTGGGGGGTTAACTACAGTGGTTTGAAAATTCCCGAAGCAAAAGGTCAAATTGTTGCTGGCACGGAACAACCCATCTTTTACTGGGAAAAGTCGCCGGCGGTTAGTGGAATGGCTTTTTACAATAGCGGTACCTTCCCGCAGTGGCGGCAAAAGTTGTTCATCGGCGCGTTGAAAGATAAAGAAGTGATCGTGCTGAGCGTTAAAGGGAATACGGTGACTGAGGATGGTCGTCTGTTGCAGGAAAGGGGGCAGCGGATCCGTGATGTGCGCGTCGGACCAGACGGTTATTTGTACGTGCTAACCGACGAGTCCGACGGGGAATTACTGAAAGTGAGTCCCTGATTTGGTTAGCTGACCGGGATCATCACGATTTTTTGAAACGCCGGGCGCTCGGTCAGTTGTTGATACCAGCGTTCCAGATGCGGGCGCGGGGTCCAGCTCAGGCCAACGTTGAACAGGTTATAGATGAACGGTGCCACAGCGATATCCGCGGTGCCAAATTCAGCCCCGGAGAACCATGGCTGGTCTGCCAGCGCGTTATCCAGAATGGCAAACAGGTTATCGCAAACTTGCTTACTTGCCTCAATGGCCGCCATATCGCGCTGATCGGCAGGTGTTCTGACCAAACCAAATAAGATAATCCGATGCGCAGGGCTTAGCGTCTGATTTGCCCAGTCCATCCATTTTTCACCGACGGCGCGCGCGGCCGGGGCGTCAATCCACAAACGTTTTTGTCCGTACTGAGCGGCCAGATAGCGGACAATGGTATTGGATTCCCACAGAACAACGTCCGTTTCATCATCGCGTAGTAGCGGGACCAGTCCGTTCGGGTTCAGTGCCAGATAGTCGGCATCGCGGTTACCGCCATGCTGCCCGCCCGCCAGAATTTGGTTATATGGCAGTTCCAGTTCCTCGAGCGTCCACAATACTTTTTTTACGTTGGTCGAGTTATTGCGACCCCACAGTGTAATCATAGTAACCCCGCAAATTAATTGAGCAGCTTTATGGCTGCAGATGCCATCTGACTAGCTCACATGGTGGGGTAAACCTAATATTTACGCAACAAAGTCTAAAAAAATCGTGCCAGGAGCAGCGCAGCGCGGCGTTATTGCATAAACTTTAAAAACTTTACCAACTTACGGTTTCTTTAAGCTCGTTAGTGCGTTATTACTCACCGCACTTATTTTACTCGTCATCCATCAGACTTTTTCTGCATGGGTTGGTCGAGGTCGCTTGGCCGGTTTTGTGTAAACACGGTGTGGTATGACGTGGTTTTTTGGAATGGATACTCGGGTGGCATTTATGACGCAATACTTCTCTTCACTTCGCAGCTTTGCTGCAGGTTCTGCACTCTTAATCCTTTTGGTGCCGACCGTACAGGCGGCGGAGCAACCGACGGCCCCGCCGAGCGTGGACGCGCGCGCGTGGATTCTGATGGATTACGCCAGTGGTAAGGTGCTGGCGGAAGGTAATGCTGATGAGAAACTGGATCCTGCCAGTCTGACCAAAATCATGACCAGCTATGTGGTTGGGCAGGCGCTGAAGGCCGGAAAAATTAACCTCAACGACATGGTCACCGTGGGCAAAGACGCCTGGGCGACCGGTAATCCAGCCCTGCGCGGTTCGTCGGTCATGTTCCTCAAGCCCGGCGATCAGGTTGCGGTGTCCGATTTGAATAAAGGCGTTATCATTCAGTCAGGTAACGATGCCTGTATTGCACTCGCTGATTACGTTGCCGGCAGCCAGGAATCCTTTATTGGTCTGATGAACGGCTATGCGAAAAAACTGGGGCTGACTAACACGACTTTCCAGACGGTACACGGCCTGGATGCGGCAGGACAGTTCAGTACCGCACGTGATATGGCGTTGCTCGGGAAGGCGTTAATCCACGATGTGCCGGAAGAGTACGCTATTCACAAAGAGAAAGAATTTACCTTCAATAAAATACGTCAACCGAACCGCAACCGTCTGTTGTGGAGCACCAACCTGAACGTGGATGGTATGAAAACCGGGACCACTGCCGGGGCGGGATACAACCTGGTGGCCTCCGCGACACAGGGCGATATGCGCCTGATCTCCGTGGTGCTGGGAGCAAAAACCGACCGCATTCGTTTTAATGAGTCAGAAAAGCTGCTGACATGGGGCTTCCGCTTCTTTGAAACCGTTACGCCGATCAAGCCGGATGCGACTTTCGTGACCCAGCGCGTCTGGTTTGGCGATAAGAGTGAAGTGAATTTGGGCGCCGGAGAAGGGGGGTCTGTGACCATCCCGCGTGGCCAGCTCAAAAACCTGAAGGCCAGCTTTACCCTGACTGAACCACAGCTAACAGCACCGCTGAAGAAAGGTCAGGTTGTGGGCACTATCGACTTCCAGTTGAACGGAAAATCCATTGAGCAGCGTCCGTTGATGGTGATGGAAGATGTGGAAGAGGGTGGTTTCTTTAGCCGCATGTGGGACTTTGTGATGATGAAATTCCACCAGTGGTTTGGTGGTTGGTTCTCTTAATCTTATCTATTGCCGGATGGCGCAATCGCCGTCCGGCAGTATCTGTTAGTACTTCAGCGTGATACGTTGCGCTTTAGCGTACTCAACAAACGCATCGTCAGGGCGGTTATCACTGATGATGGTATCAAAGCGTTTTAATTCCCCCATCCTTGCAGGTCGCACCTTACCAAACTTGCTGTGATCGACCACCAAAACGTGATGCTGCGCCATCGACATTGCCCAGTGCTTCACCGGCAGTTCTTCCAGATTAAAGCAGGTCGCGCCTTTTTCGATGTGAACACCTGCTGCGGAATAAAAGGCGATATCCGGACAGAGGTTGTTCAGCGTTTCCTGGAAATCGAGCGGTTTAAAAATCGCGTTACTGGCATGGAATTCACCACCACACAGAATGACGCGGCACTGCGGTTTTTCCTGCAGTACCAGAAACGTATTCAACGAGTAGCAGATTGCGGTGAAGGGCAGTTCATTGTCGATCGCTTCAATGATCCACGGCGTGGTCGTACCGCAATCGAAAAAGATGGTCTGATGCGCCTGCACGAGACTCGCCGCCTGCTGGGCAGCGCGACGCTTTTCATCAACCAGACGGGATTTTTGATCGCTGATTAAATAGTGGTTAGCGCTGCGGGGTTCCAGAACAATATAGCCCCCGAGCAGCACGACGGGAGCATCATGATTATTCAGGTCGCGACGAATGGTCATCTCAGATACGCCCAGCAACGTCGCGGCTTCTTTGAGGTGTAATTTATCGCTGCGTTTCAGCGCCTGCAGTAATTGACCAATACGCTCGTCGCGTCGAGTTTCCATAGTTCCCCTGGAGAATAGATTAAGTGCTCAGTTTCGCGCTTAATACTACTCTTTTTACCGCGGGTTAGTCACGTACCCAACCTTTACGGATGGGGAGAGCGAAGCAGGTGCGATAGCACGTCTGCAAGCCGAGGTACAAGGTTGTGCCGAACCGTTGCCAGATCATCTGGGCGCTCAGGCAACCGATCAACCCGGCCAGTAATCCACCCAGCATATCCATCGGCCAGTGAACGCCAAGGTAAACACGTGACCAGGCAATCGCCACGGCGACAACCATCAGCAGAGCACCCGTCCACAAGCGATGCCAGAACAGAAAGGCCAGAGCAAAGGTAAAGATAACCGTACCGTGGTCGCTCGGGAAAGAGTCATCTGCCGCATGGTGCAGGAAGTTATAGCCGATGTGGTTAACGAACGGACGATCGTGGGGGAAAAGATGCCCCATCAGCCAGGAAATCGTCAGACCGACTACTAACGCAATGGCCATTTTGATGACCAACTGGCGCTGGAGCGTAACCTGACCACGAGGTCCCCAAAGCCAGAGCACAACGGCTAACAGCGGCACAATGCTGATCAGATCTTTGGCAATGAAAATGGCGAGCGAAATTGCCCATTGCGCAGAGTCGGGTGTTGCATTGATCAAGTAAAAAAGCGAATTGTTCAGATTTTCCAGCATAACGTCCAGACTCAGTGTAATCGTTAAAAAGGCCCATAGGGGGAGAGCATAAAATTGCTTTCACGGGATAAAAAGCGGTCTTGTCTTATTTGCCTGTTAAATGACGATTTTTAAGACAATTTATGAGGCTTATTGAGCATGATAGCGGTCTCAACTTAAATTAACCTTAAAGCAAAATGTTCTTGAGCAAATGAGTGTAAAAATGTGCGCATTTTGCTTTCAAATCACATAATTCACTATCACCAGTACGGCGCATTTATTACACTTTGCGCGATTTTTCTATAGTTAAGAGATTGCATGCAGAACCGTTTATCTTCAGGCGTCCGTTTGGGGCGTCAGGCATTACTTTTCCCGCTCTGTCTGGTGCTTTACGAATTCTCCACTTATATCGGCAACGATATGATCCAGCCCGGAATGTTGGCGGTGGTGGCGCAATATAACGCCGGATTAGATTGGGTACCTACGTCTATGACCGCCTATCTGGCAGGCGGCATGTTTTTGCAGTGGTTGTTAGGACCGCTGTCGGACCGTATTGGTCGTCGTCCGGTAATGTTAACCGGCGTGATCTGGTTCATCGTTACCTGCCTTGCAACCCTGCTTGCACAGAATATTGAGCAATTTACCTTCCTGCGTTTTTTGCAGGGGATAAGCCTGTGCTTTATTGGTGCGGTGGGTTACGCCGCCATTCAGGAATCTTTTGAAGAAGCGGTCTGCATAAAAATTACCGCGCTGATGGCAAACGTGGCGCTGATTGCGCCACTGCTGGGTCCGTTGGTAGGCGCAGCCTGGGTACATGTTCTGCCGTGGGAAGGGATGTTTATCCTGTTTGCTGCTCTGGGGGCCATCTCCTTTTTTGGTCTGCAACGCGCGATGCCGGAAACGGCAACCCGGCTTGGTGAAAAGCTGTCCATTAAAGAGTTGGGCAAGGATTATAAGCTGGTGCTGAGGAACGTGCGCTTCGTTGCAGGCGCACTGGCGTTGGGTTTTGTCAGCCTGCCGTTACTGGCGTGGATTGCGCAGTCCCCGATTATTATCATCAGCGGTGAACATCTCAGCAGCTACGAATATGGTCTGTTGCAGGTGCCGATTTTTGGCGCGTTGATTGCTGGTAACCTGATGCTGGCGCGTCTGACTTCGCGAAAAACCGTGCGTTCGCTAATTATCATGGGCGGCTGGCCAATCGCCGTTGGCCTGATTATTGCCGCTGCGGCCACGGTGGTGTCATCCCATGCATATCTATGGATGACGGCGGGTTTGAGTATCTATGCGTTTGGCATTGGCGTGGCGAATGCGGGGCTGGTGCGCCTGACGCTGTTTGCCAGCGAAATGAGTAAGGGTACCGTTTCTGCCGCAATGGGTATGCTGCAGATGCTGATTTTTACCGTTGGTATTGAGCTGAGTAAACACGCGTATCTGCTGGGAGGGAACGGCTTGTTCAGCTTGTTCAATCTGGCAAGCGGCGTACTGTGGCTGATTCTGATGGTTATCTTCCTGAAAGATAAACGGGTAGGGAATTCCCGGGAAGGTTAAGGACCGGATTTCCGCAATCCAGCGCAGATAAGCATAATGACGCCGATAAATTCATCATTATGTTGATAAGAGAATCACGCTATAGGCCGGATAAGCGAAGCGCCATCCGGCGGCCTGTAGCAAATTACCGGATGGCGGCGTAAACGCCTTATCCGGCCTACCGCTCACCAAAGATCTTAACTGACCAGTATTACGGTTGTCCGGGCCTGGCGACAACTTAGTGGTGGTCGTCAATCTGATGTTCGATAACCATCCCTTCACCAACGCTTGCCACATGTCGCGCATAAGGATGTGCGCGATAGACAGGGGCCGGAGCAGGCGCTGGAGCAACATATACCGTTTGTGGTGCGGTCGTTACGCTGACCGCCTGGGGCACGCTGACGGAAGAGGGTACTACCACCACTTTATAACCGCTGGGGACATCAACGGTAACGCTTTGTGCAAATGTTGTCCCCGCAAAGCCCAGCAACAATGTCGCCATCAGTACACTTTTCTTCATGATCCGCTCGCCTGAAATATTCACTGGAAGTAATAATCCAGCGGGTTAATTTGAGGCGGATTATGAATAAATCATGCCATCATTTTGTTGCCGTCTGTGCTGAGCCGTTAATGCGTAAACGGTGCTTCATTCTTTAACACGCGGTCGATAATATCCAGAACGCCCTCTTCGTTGTTCGAGCCTGCGCGATATTTTGCCGCCTCGATCACCGGCTCATGGGCGTTGGCCATTGCAAAACTAAATCCTGCCTGACGCAGCATCTCAATATCATTTCCGCCATCGCCAAACACAACAACTTCATTGTCGTTAATATTCCAGCGTTGTTGCAGCAGGCGCAGACCGTTAGCCTTATGCACGCCGGGAATTATTAAGTCGATGCTGCCGTAGCCGGTATGAACCGGTACCATAATATCGCCAATCGCCTCGTGGAGATCGGCCTGTACCTGTGGAATTCGGTCGTCGGAAATATTCAGCCCGAACTTGAAGAAAACGTCGCTGAGGTTGTCAAAATTATCTACAAATTCAAGACGATGATAATACATGGCGGAAACGTTCTTATGCTCATCGCTGTACTGTTTCAATGTATAGGCGCTGTTTTTACCACAGGCAATAATGTCGATATCGGCACGGGTCAGCAGATGCTCTACGATGGCATGGAAATCGTCTTTAGCCAGTTCGCCGTTAAAGACATCTTCTCCTTCACTGACCACCCAACCACCGTTTTCGGCGACAAATGAGATCTCATTGGCCAGTTCGGGGAAAAAGGAAATCAACTGATAATATTGGTTGCCGCTGGCGACCACAAAGCGGATCCCTTGTTCTTTCATCTGGCGGTATTGCGCCATAAAGCGCTCACGGTTATAGGTTTTTTGGTCGCTTAAAAATGTGCCGTCCATGTCGACTGCAATTAATTTGATACTCATTAGCTGTTCTCCATCACCGTAGTATTTTTGAGATCCGGTTTCGCTACCGCTTTCGCGACGACGGCGGCGACAAGCACCAGCGCCAGCACCACCAGCATAGCGCTGCGCAGGCCATAGTGTTCACCCAGATAGCCCAGCAGCGGCGGTCCAACAAGGAACGCCAGGTAACCGGTGGTCGCCACAACGCTGACGCGGGTTGGGGCATCGGGACCGGTGTCGCTGGCAGCTGAAATGGTCAGCGGGAAGCCGAGCGATGCGCCGAGTCCCCACAGAATAACGGACACACCGGCCACCCAAGAGCTGTCAACAAAAATAATCAGGCTAATCCCGAGAGCGCCCATCAGTGCACTGGCGCGCACCACCGCAACGCGGCTGTAACGGTCGATGAACCAGCCACCGGTAAATCGCCCAACGGTCATACCCAGCGTAAAACCGGCATAAATCAGCGAGCCTGATGTCGGGCTAAATCCATGTCCGTCCACCATTAACAGTGGAAGCCAGTCGTTGGCGGAACCTTCAGCAAATGCCATCGCCAGCACTACAACGCCGATCAGCAATAGCTGGATATCACGATAAAAAGGCAGTCCTTTTTCACCGGAGTGAGAACCGTCAGCGGCATTTTTGCCCGTGCCGTCAGGAATAGCTTTGATGGCGATGAAAATAGGTGTGATAGCAACCATTGCAGCCAAAAGAATATGCGCGGTAGCCGGGACGCTGAAGGCGGTAAGCATCATTCCAACTCCAGCCCCTGCCAACGTTCCCAGGCTGTAAAAACCGTGCATCATCGGCAGCACGGTTTTGTTCATTTCGCGCTCAACTGCCGCACCTTCGACGTTGATGGCAACTTCTGCCGCGCCAAAGCTGGCGCCAAATACGCCCAGGCCAAACGCGAAAAGCCATGCGGAATGCAGCCAGAGCGCTACGCTGAGGATCGCCATTCCGAGAACGGCACAAGACATGGTGGTGCGGATCACCTTACGAGTGCCAAATCGTTTCACCAGCCAGGCCGAACAAAGTATGCCACTCATCGAACCAATAGAGAGCCCAAACAACACCGCGCCCATTTCGGCAGTGGAGATGGAGAGGATATCTCTGATGGCAGGGGTACGCGTTGCCCAGGAGGCCATTAATAATCCTGGTAAAAAGAAGAACGTGAACAGCGCCCAGGTGCGACGTCTTAAGGCTTTGCGTGATGAGATGCCAGTCATGAATTCGGGCCAAAGAAAAGAGGGAAGGAGACAACATTAGCAAGACTGTGTACATTTGTACACAAATGCAATAAGAGGAAATGTAGTGCGACGTGCAAACGATCCGCAGCGGCGGGAAAAAATAGTTCAGGCGACTCTGGATGCAGTAATAGCCCATGGTATTCATGGGGTTACACACCGTAAAATCGCTATGATTGCCGAGGTGCCACTGGGTTCTATGACCTATTACTTTTCGGGAATTGATGAGCTTTTGATGGAGGCATTTGGCCGTTTTACTGACAGGATGATGCTGCAGTATCAGGACTTTTTTGCCGATGTTAAGGATGCGTCGCAGGCTTGCCATGCCATTACCGATATGATTTACGGCTCTCAGGTTACAACGCCTGATAATATGGAGCTCATGTATCAGCTGTATGCTTTTGCCAGCCGTAAACCAGCGTTGAAAACGGTGATGCAGAACTGGATGCTACGCAGCCAACAAACGCTGGAGCAGTGGTTTGACCCGGTTACGGCGCGGGCGCTGGATGCGTTTATTGAAGGAATGACGCTGCATTTTGTAACGGACAAAAAACCGCTGCAGCGAGAAGATATCTTGCTGATGGTGGAGCGTATCGCAGGGATACCCGCGACAGTCAGCTGTGCGTAGCGCCTCCGGTAATATTCACCACCGTCGCGGTCATGGCGCTGGCATGATCTGAAGAGAGAAAGGTCATGACCTCAGCGATTTGTGCAAGCGTAGGCAGGCGCGCGAGCATGGTACTTTGCGCCGCACCCCCTAACCATTGATCGACGGTTAAACCCATTGACAGTGCTTTAGCGGAGAAAATTTCTCCGGTATAGGAGCCAGCTGCAACAGCATCCACAATCGCATGCGAGCGCACGCCGACGACCCGGATATTTGCCGGTCCTACCTCGCTGGCGAGCGCTTTAATAAAAGCCTCTGTTCCTGCACAACCAACAATATGACCCAGATGACCAGGCATTGTCATCGGGGCTGCGGGGGCAACAACGCTGAGAATGACGCCCGCACGATTGCCGCCCATGTGCGGCGTTACGGCTTTAGCGATATTGAACTGCGCCGAGAGGAAAGGGGTGATGCCGCTCATAAACTCAGAGAGGGATAATGCGTCAAGGTGTTTGCCCTGTTCGTGCATAAATCCCGTTGCGTTAACCACCACATCTATTCCACCAGTTTGCTGCGCAAGGCGGGTAACTTCCTTCGATGCGTTGTGCTCGTCGAGTACATCGGTGATAAAGGTTTCGACTGTACCACCTGTCGTTCGGATAATACTGGCCGTCCGTTCAAGTTTTTCCTGGCTGCGAGCACCCAGACACACATGGGCTCCTTCGCGCGCCATGGCCTGCGCAACCGCACTACCAATAGCCCCGCTACCACCAAAAATTACTGCGACTTTGCCAGTAAGCAACATGACTAACCCCCATCCCCGATAAAGCACCGTTTTAAAGTATGTGCCATAACCGGCATGCTGCAAATTTGGGAGGAGTTTCAGAGGTGGAAGGCGATGAACGCAAATTTCAGGCAACAAAAAACCCATCAACCTTGAACCAAAACGGCGGGGTTGATGGGCTCCACAAATTGGGGACATCAAAGAAAAGCAGTGGCAATAGTTATGACTGACGCCTTGAAGAAAAGTTCTGCTTACCTGCAAAAAATTTTTCAATTAAGGGAAAATTTCAGTGCTAACCAAGGCCAGGCCAGACAATGACGATGAGTGTCCCCGCTAATGTCAGCAGAACGTTGGCAATCGCGTAGGTCCCGGCATAGCCTAACGCAGGGATGTTGCTGCGTGCGGTGTCGCTGATGATTTCCATTGCCGGAGCACAGGTACGTGCGCCCATCATGGCACCAAACAGCAGGGCACGGTTCATGCGCAATACGTAAGCACCAAACAAGAAACAGATGACAACCGGAACCAGGCTGACTACCAGACCGGCAATCAACATTTGACCGCCGACGGCACCCAGGCCATTACCAATGCCGCTGCCTGCGCTTAAACCGACGCCTGCCATGAATACCATCAGGCCAAACTCTTTCACCATATTCAGCGCACCCTGTGGGATATAGCCAAATGTGGGGTGGTTGGCTCGCAGGAAGCCCAGCATGATCCCAGCGAACAGCAGTCCAGCCGCATTCCCGATGCCGAAGCTGAAATTACTGAACTGGAATGTGATCATCCCGATCATCAGACCGATGATAAAGAAGGCGCAGAAGGCAAGCAGATCGGTCACCTGACTGTGAATTGAAATGAAGCCGATACGATCGGCAATGGTTTTCACGCGACGAGCATCACCGCTGACCTGCAACACGTCGCCTTTATTGAGCACGACGTTGTCATCGATAGGCATTTCAATCTGGCTGCGGATCACGCGGTTCAGGAAACAACCGTGGTCGGTCAGTTTCAACTGGGCCAGGCGACGACCAACGGCATTGTGGTTTTTTACCACAATTTCTTCAGTGACGATGCGCATATCGAGCAGATCGCGATCGAACACCTCTTTACCGTTACGGAAGCTGGGATCGAGGCGAGCATGGGCGTCCGGATAACCCACCAGGGCTATCTCATCGCCCATTTGCAATACCGCGTCGCCATCCGGGTTGGCCAGAATGCCGTTGCGACGGATGCGTTCAATGTAACAACCGGTCTGGCGATAAATACCCAGTTCGCGCAGATTTTTACCATCGGCCCATGCCACCAGCTCAGGGCCAACGCGATAGGCGCGGATCACCGGGAGGTACACTTTACGATTAGCGTCGGTATCCAGACCTCGTTCACGCGCGATTTGTTGGGCGCTGGTTTGCAGGTCCTGATGCTGCAGTTTCGGCAAATAGCGCGCTCCAACAATCAGGCTGACCAGACCAATCAAATAGGTGAGGGCGTAACCCAGGCTCAGGTTATCGAGAGCGCTTGAAAGTTGTGTCCCTGTCATTCCTGAATGGCGCAAGGTATCACCCGCGCCGACCAGCACCGGCGTTGAGGTCATCGAGCCAGCCAGCATGCCCGCCGTCAGGCCGATATCCCAGCCAAATAGCTTACCCAGCCCCAGCGCGATCAGCATTGCGCTACCGACCATCACCAGGGCAAGCATTAGATAATTTTTCCCATCGCGAAAAAAAATCGAAAAAAAGTTGGGACCGGCTTCGACGCCGACGCAAAAAATAAACAGCATAAAGCCGAGATTTAATGCATCGGTGTTAATACTAAAGTGCTGCTGACCTAATAATAGGGAGACCACTAAAACGCCAATGGAATTACCGAGTTGGACTGAACCCAGACGTAATTTGCCCAGACACAGGCCCAGAGCCAGGACCACAAATAATAACAGGATGTAATTCCCATTTAACAAATCTGCGACGTTTATATTCACGGAGACTAACTTCTTGTTTACTAGTAAGCTATTGAAAGAAATGGCAATTTACGCTAATGTTTTTGCCAGAAATTAAGGGGCGATAGCATCGTACACAGCCCCGAATAATGCAGCATAACAATATATGCGGTTAGTTTAATCTCATTACGTATCAACGGCTATAAGAATCGTGTGGGTGTGTTTTTGGCATGGAATGCCGAGTTACTTTATCTGACTGGACGCCTGCGGGCGAAAAGAGTGTTCGATAGAGAATGTGTCAGGAGGAACGATTGAAACATAAGCAAAGTTGGGCGAGTGCGGTCTGCTGCTTTGTGCTCTTTATTGTGGTGTGTCTTTCATTAACGCTGAACGTGAAAGGGGCATTCAGAGCGGCAGGGCATCCTGAGGTCGGATTGTTGTTTTTTATCTTACCTGGTGCTGCAGCAAGCTTTTTTTCCCATCGTCGGGAAGTGCTCAAACCCCTGCTTGGTGCAATGTTGGCGGCGCCGTGCTGCCTGTTACTGATGCGGTTCGTTTTTATGCCGACGCGTTCATTGTGGCAAGAGCTGGCGTGGTTGTTTAGTGCGGTGTTTTGGTGCGCGCTTGGCGCATTATGTTTTTTATTTATCAGTAGCTTATTCAATCAGCATCAACGGCGGAAAAAGAACTGATGACGCCCTCAAGGTGAGGGCGTAGAAACCGCTATCAGGCGAACAGATTCATGTTCTCTTTTGCCCAAGCTTCAAAATCCGTGCAGCCGCCGATGTGTTTTTGATCGACAAAAATCTGCGGAACGGTTTCAACTGGCTTACCTACCGTCTTTTCCAGATCTGCTTTGGTAATTCCTTCAGCATGGATATCAATGTAGCGGAAGTTAAAATCGTCATGCTCACTGCTTAATTTTTCTGCTAATTCTTTTGCGCGCACGCAATACGGGCACCCTGGGCGACCAAAAATAACGGCAAACATCTCTTTCTCCTCAAACTTATCAGGCCGGATGGCAATACTGGTTATGATGCCGCGATTTGTGACGGATGGAAAGCAGGTTCAGCCTGTTGCTTTGATATCCTCAAGCTATATCTGTTAAACACGGCAAGCCGGAACGTTTTATAATGGAAGCCATTTCGCCGGGAGGCCGCGTATGCGCACAATTGGTGTATTACCCAAAAGCGTATTGATGCTGGAAATAATTGGGATGGTTTTGTTATCGCTGGCACTGCTATCGCTTAACGATTACCTCACCTTGCCCGCACCGCTTAACAGCCCGTTAGCCTGCGTGGTGATGATATTTCTGGGCGTACTGCTGATGCTCCCTGCTGCGGTGGCGTTGATGTGGCGTGTTGCTCAACTGCTGGCACCGCAACTGATGTCTCGCACACCCGGTGATTCAACTGATTCAGACAGAGACAAAAGAGATGACTCCAACCATTGATTTACTCCGCAGCCACCGTTCCATTCGCCATTTTACTGATGATGCCATTTCGGATGCACAGCGTGAGGCGATTATTGCCGCCGCTCAGGGAACGTCAAGCTCCAGTTTTCTACAGTGCACGACGATCATTCGCATAACGGATAAATCTCTGCGCGAATCGCTGGCTACCTTATCTGGCGGCCAAAAGCATGTGGCACAGGCCGCTGAGTTCTGGGTGTTTTGCGCTGATTTTAATCGTCATTTGCAGATTTGCCCTGACGCGCAACTTGGGCTGGCGGAACAGCTGCTGCTGGGCGTGGTTGATACCGCAATGATGGCGCAAAATGCGTTGACGGCGGCAGAGTCGCTGGGACTTGGCGGCGTGTTTATTGGTGGCCTGCGTAACAATATTGAGCCGGTCACCGAACTGCTGAAGCTTCCGCAACATGTTCTTCCGCTCTTTGGTTTGTGCCTCGGCTGGCCTGCGGATAACCCGGATATCAAGCCGCGACTGCCCGCGTCGCTTGTGGTGCACGAAAATCAATATCAGCCACTCAACAGCGATGTGTTGGCGCAATATGATGAGCAGCTCGCGCAGTACTATCTGACCCGAGGCAGCAATACCCGCCGCGACACCTGGAGCGATCATATTCGCCGTACCATCATTAAAGAAAGTCGCCCCTTTATCCTGGAATATTTGCATAAACAGGGATGGGCCACGCGCTAAAGATTTTAACCCAGTGTATGATACGCCAGCTTTTACCAGGTCATTCAGAGAGGTGCAGGGTGAAAATTGCCATTTTGTCCCGGGACGGAACGCTCTATTCTTGTAAACGCCTGCGTGAAGCGGCGATGCGGCGCGGTCACCTGGTTGAAGTTATCGATCCCCTTTCTTGCTATATGAACATCAGCCCAGCGGCATCCTCTATTCATTACAAGGGCCGTCAGCTTCCTCATTTCGATGCGGTGATCCCGCGGATTGGTTCCGCGATTACCTTTTATGGGACGGCGGCGCTGCGCCAGTTTGAGATGCTGGGAAGCTATCCGTTGAATGAATCGGTAGCGATTACGCGAGCGCGCGATAAGCTGCGTTCTCTACAGCTGCTGGCGCGTCAGGGAATTGATTTACCCATCACCGGAATTGCTCACTCTCCGGACGATACCAGCGACATGATTGACATGGTTGGCGGTGCGCCGTTGGTGGTGAAACTGGTTGAAGGCACCCAGGGTATTGGCGTGGTGCTGGCGGAAACACGGCAGGCTGCAGAAAGCGTGGTAGATGCGTTTCGTGGGGTGAATGCCCATATCCTGGTTCAGGAATATATCAAAGAAGCGAAGGGGCGCGATATTCGCTGTTTCGTGGTGGGCGATGAAGTAGTGGCCGCCATTGAACGACGGGCTAAAGAGGGCGATTTTCGTTCTAATCTCCATCGCGGTGGTGTGGCGACTATTGCGAGTATCACGCCGCGCGAAAGAGAAATTGCGCTCAAAGCCGCCCGGACTATGGGCCTGGACGTTGCAGGCGTTGATATTCTGCGCGCTGATCGAGGGCCACTGGTCATGGAGGTCAACGCGTCTCCGGGGCTGGAAGGCGTGGAGAAAACTACCGGGATAGACATTGCCGCGAAAATGATCCAGTGGATCGAGCGCCATGCTACTCCTGAATTTTGTCTTAAAATCGGCGGCTAAGCGCAATATCGATTGCGATCGTGGTATGACACGCTCTTTTTGCGTAAGCTGTGCCGGTATTTTTTTCATCAATAGAGGTCGCACATTATTATGACATCACTGGTCGTTCCCACTCTGGATACGTTGCGTCAATGGCTCGACGACCTGGGCATGAGTTTTTTTGAATGCGATACCTGTCAGGCGCTGCACTTGCCACACATGCAGAATTTTGACGGCATCTTTGATGCAAAAGTTGATTTGGTCGATAACGTCATTCTGTTTTCTGCGATGGCGGAAGTCAGACCTTCTGCACTGCTGCCACTGGCAGCCGATCTGTCTGCGATCAATGCCAGTTCACTGACGGTGAAAGCTTTTCTGGATATGCAGGATGATAATCTGCCAAAGCTGGTGGTTTGCCAGTCTTTATCCGTTACGCCGGGCGTAACGTTTGAGCAGTTTGAATGTTTTGTTCGCCAGAGCGAAGAGCAAATATCGATGGTGATCCTCGAAGCCGGAGCGCATCAGCTGTTATTTAATGCTGAAGAAGATGCGCAAAACAGCACCGCTGAAATTCATTTCCTCCATTAATTCTTCCTGAATCTGGACATATATTGCGCAGCCGCTGCCAGAGCGGTTGCGTATTGCCTGTTTTTATTCTGCATTTAACCTTTCATTAAAGAATTATTCACCTCGATTCAGCGCCTTCCGCTTTATGTCATAGACAATTCCTGCATAAAAAATTGATAAAAGACGTTTTTTAATCTGGGCTATATCCACAATTCCTGGCTAAAGTTATTCTTGCGAAGCTTACCAACGTCATCATTTAAACAGCCCCTTGTGACCTGACCTGTGGCCACAATGTGTGTTGAATGCATAGGCGGATGCCAGCGAGCAACAGCGGCATGAGGAGAGGTCTCTCTTTTCATCGGTGCTGCATGAAAGAATATGCACGTTTCTTGCATATCATTAGAGTGTGACATTTTTGTTCGTTTGTTAACGAACTTTCAGAAGGAAAGAGATTATGACCGCCTTAAATAAAAAATGGTTATCAGGCCTGGTTGCGGGTGCTCTGATGGCCATCTCTGCCGGCACGCTCGCTGCTGAACAAAAAACGCTGCATATTTATAACTGGTCTGATTATATTGCCCCGGATACGGTGGCTAATTTTGAAAAAGAGACCGGAATTAAAGTTATCTATGACGTATTTGATTCCAATGAAGTACTGGAAGGTAAGCTCATGGCTGGCAGTACCGGCTTTGACCTTGTCGTTCCTTCTGCCAGCTTCCTTGAGCGTCAACTGACTGCGGGCGTATTCCAGCCGCTGGATAAGAGCAAATTGCCGGGCTGGAAAAATCTTGATCCTGAACTGCTGAAGCTGGTGGGTAAACACGATCCGGACAACAAGTTCGCGATGCCGTATATGTGGGCTACGACCGGTATTGGCTACAACGTGGATAAAGTCAAAGCGGTGCTTGGGCCGGATGCGCCGGTTAACAGCTGGGATTTGATCCTCAAACCGGAAAATCTGGAAAAACTCAAAAGCTGCGGCGTCTCTTTCCTCGATGCGCCAGAAGAGGTATTTGCCACGGTGCTGAACTATTTGGGTAAAGATCCAAACAGTACCAAAGCGGATGATTACACCGGGCCAGCAACCGATCTGCTGTTGAAGCTGCGTCCAAATATTCGCTACTTCCACTCCTCGCAATATATTAACGACCTGGCAAACGGTGATACCTGCGTCGCGATTGGCTGGGCAGGGGACGTATGGCAGGCGGCAAACCGTGCGAAAGAAGCGAAAAATGGCGTCAATATCTCCTTCTCAATTCCTAAAGAAGGTGCAATGGCGTTCTTTGACGTATTCGCGATGCCTGCCGATGCGAAAAACAAAGATGAAGCCTATCAGTTCCTCAATTACCTGCTGCGCCCTGATGTGATTGCGCATATCTCCGACCACGTGTTTTATGCCAATGCCAACAAAGAAGCGACGGCTCTGGTCAGCCCTGAGGTTCGTGACAACCCGGGTATCTACCCGCCTGCGGATGTTCGCGCCAAGCTGTTCACACTGAAAGTACAGGATCCGAAGATCGATCGTGTACGTACCCGCGCATGGACGAAGGTAAAAAGCGGGAAATAAACCGATGTTTGGGACATGACCCGGCAGGATTTTTGCCTGCCGGGCAGTGTTGAGCCCGGACACATATAACCCGGCAATACGCACCGTTATGGTGCGTTATTTGCACCGTTTCTTTGTTTTATGCCGGAGAGCACCTGAGTGAATGATGCAACCCCACGCCCACAAGCGAAAATCCGCAAGGCGCTGACCCCGCTGCTTGAAATTCGCAATCTGACCAAGTCATTTGACGGTCAGCACGCCGTTGATGACGTCAATCTTACTATCTACAAAGGTGAAATATTTGCTCTGCTCGGCGCGTCCGGCTGTGGCAAATCGACTCTGCTGCGCATGTTAGCGGGATTTGAACTGCCGACTACCGGGCAAATCATGCTTGATGGCGTCGATTTAGCGCATGTCCCGCCTTATCTGCGTCCGATTAATATGATGTTTCAGTCCTATGCCCTGTTTCCGCACATGACGGTGGAGCAGAACATTGCCTTTGGCCTCAAGCAGGACAAACTGTCGAAGGCTGAAATCGCCAGTCGGGTGAATGAGATGCTGGGACTCGTGCATATGCAGGAGTTCGCCAAACGCAAGCCACATCAGCTTTCTGGCGGCCAGCGTCAGCGCGTGGCATTGGCGCGCAGCCTGGCAAAACGTCCAAAACTGCTGTTGCTGGATGAGCCAATGGGGGCGCTGGATAAAAAACTCCGAGACCGCATGCAACTGGAAGTGGTGGATATTCTTGAACGCGTCGGCGTGACCTGCGTGATGGTGACACACGATCAGGAAGAAGCCATGACGATGGCGGGCCGTATTGCGATCATGAACCGTGGCAAATTTGTCCAGATTGGCGAGCCGGAAGAGATCTATGAGCATCCGACTACGCGTTACAGCGCAGAGTTTATCGGTTCGGTAAACGTTTTTGAGGGACTGCTAAAAGAACGCCAGGAAGATGGTCTGGTGATTGAGTCTCCTGGTCTGGTACATCCGCTGAAAGTGGACGCCGATGCTTCTGTTGTCGATAACGTCCCGGTGTATGTTGCGCTGCGTCCGGAAAAAATCATGCTCTGCGAAGCCCCTCCGCCAGAGGGTTATAACTTCGCGGTAGGCGAAGTGGTGCACATTGCCTATCTGGGTGATTTGTCGGTGTACCACGTACGTTTGAAAAGCGGCCAGATGTTGAGCGCCCAGCTACAAAATGAGCATCGTTATCGCAAGGGATTACCAACCTGGGGTGACGAAGTCCGTTTATGTTGGGATGCGGACAGCTGTGTGGTGTTGACGGTTTAAGGAGCGAAGATGAGTACACTTGAACCTCCGGCACGCGTGGATAAAGCAGGGCGATTCACGCTGTTTATGTCGCGGCTGCAAATGAAGCACGGGCGCAAGCTGGTGATCGCGCTGCCGTATGTGTGGCTGCTGCTCCTGTTTCTGCTGCCTTTTCTGATCGTCTTCAAAATCAGTTTGGCTGAAATGGCGCGCGCTATTCCTCCCTATACGGACCTCGTTTCATGGGCTGATGATCAGCTATCCATCACACTCAACTTAGCCAACTTCCTGCAGTTAACGGACGATCCGCTCTATTTCGATGCCTACCTGCAATCGTTACAGGTGGCGGGAATTTCGACAATCTGTTGCCTGCTGCTGGGATACCCACTGGCATGGGCCGTCGCGCACAGTAAACCCTCAACGCGTAATATTCTGCTGTTGCTGGTGATCCTGCCGTCCTGGACCTCGTTTTTAATTCGCGTATATGCCTGGATGGGGATCCTGAAAAACAACGGCGTGCTGAACAACTTCCTGATGTGGCTGGGCGTCATCGACCAACCGTTGACGATTTTGCACACCAATCTGGCGGTCTACATCGGTATTGTTTACGCCTATTTGCCCTTTATGGTGCTGCCGATTTATACCGCGCTGACCCGTATCGATTACTCACTGGTGGAAGCGGCGCTGGATTTAGGTGCCCGGCCGCTGAAGACCTTCTTTAGCGTGATTGTGCCGTTGACCAAGGGCGGTATTATCGCCGGGTCAATGCTGGTATTTATTCCGGCTGTTGGCGAGTTTGTGATCCCGGAACTGTTGGGCGGCCCGGATAGCATCATGATTGGCCGTGTGCTTTGGCAGGAGTTTTTCAATAACCGCGACTGGCCGGTGGCTTCTGCTGTCGCCATTATTATGCTGCTGTTACTGATTGTGCCAATCATGTGGTTCCATAAATATCAGCAAAAAAGCGTGGGGGAACACGGATGAATAACTTACCGGTCGTTCGCTCGCCGTGGCGTATTTTTATCCTGGTGCTGGGTTTTACCTTCCTGTATGCGCCGATGCTAATGCTGGTTATCTATTCGTTTAACAGCTCGAAGCTGGTGACGGTATGGGCGGGTTGGTCAACCCGTTGGTATGGTGAGCTTTTCCACGATAGCGCGATGATAAGCGCCGTCGGCATGAGTTTAACGATTGCTGCGGGTGCTGCGACGATGGCGGCAATCCTTGGCACCATCGCCGCCGTGGTAATGGTGCGCTTTGGTCGTTTTCGTGGTTCAAATGGTTTCGCCTTTATGATCACCGCGCCGCTGGTCATGCCGGATGTTATTACCGGTTTGTCGCTGCTGCTGCTGTTTGTTGCGTTGGCTCACGCCATCGGCTGGCCAGCGGATCGCGGCATGCTGACCATCTGGCTGGCGCATGTCACTTTCTGTACGGCATATGTGGCGGTGGTGATTTCTTCACGTTTGCGCGAACTGGATCACTCCATTGAGGAAGCTGCGATGGATCTCGGCGCCACGCCGCTGAAGGTCTTTTTCGTCATCACCCTGCCGATGATTATGCCGGCGGTGATTTCCGGTTGGTTATTAGCCTTCACGCTGTCGCTCGATGATCTGGTTATTGCCAGCTTTGTCTCTGGTCCTGGCGCCACAACGTTACCGATGCTGGTGTTCTCCAGCGTACGTATGGGGGTGAACCCGGAGATCAACGCGCTGGCGACGCTGATCCTTGGTGTGGTAGGAATTATCGGATTTATCGCGTGGTATCTGATGGCGCGAACAGAAAAACAACGGATCCGCGATATCCAACGTGCAAGACGCGGCTGAAAAAACTAAAATCTGCCAACCTGTCTATACGGCGCAGCTGTGGTGGTTGCGCCGTTTTCATGGAAGACGACGCGTTGGGATTTTTTAAGAAATCATCCACATCACATGCTCGCTTAAACGTCCCTGCTTTGGTGCAGGTGGCGGCGCTGGCTATTATCATGATCCGCTGTCTCGATCTGTTGATGATTTTTAATACGCTTGGGTTTCGTGGAACCAGTGAGTTTATTCATCGCAGCGTGCAGACCTGGAATTTGACGCTGGTGTTTCTGGGCAGTCTGGTGCTGCTATTTATCGAAATTTACTGCGCATTTTCGCTGGTAAAAGGACGGAACTGGGCACGCTGGATCTATCTGTTGACCCAGATTATCGCCAGCGTCTATCTGTGGGCTGCTTCGCTGGGCTACGGATACCCAGAACTATTCAGTATTGCGGGGGAGTCCCGACGCGAAATCCTGCATACGCTGGTAATGCAAAAACTGCCGGATATGCTGGTATTGCTGTTACTGTTTGTTCCTGCGTCCAGCAGGCGGTTCTTCCGTTTGCAATAACGTGTATAATATTGGCCCCCTGTTAATTTATAGGTTTTTGTATGCAGTGCGCACTATATGACGCCGAGCGCTGCCGCTCCTGTCAGTGGATAACTCAGCCTGTCGCCGATCAACTCTTCGCTAAAACAGCCGATCTGCAGAATCTGCTTGCCGAGCGTCCGGTCGGAGAATGGTGCGCGCCGATCAGTGGTCCGGAAAGCGCGTTTCGTAATAAAGCTAAAATGGTGGTCAGCGGCAGCGTGGAAAAACCGCTGCTGGGAATGCTGCATCGTGACGGTACGCCTGAGGATTTGTGCGACTGTCCGCTCTATCCTGAGTCTTTTGCGCCCGTATTTGCCGCGCTTAAGCCGTTTATCGCTCGGGCGGGGCTGACGCCCTATAACGTGGCGCGCAAACGCGGGGAACTGAAATATCTGCTGTTAACGGAAAGCCGGTACGACGGCGGTATGATGCTGCGTTTTGTCCTGCGTTCTGACGCAAAACTGGCACAACTGCGCGCGGCGCTACCCTGGTTGCAGGCACAACTCCCACAGTTAAAAGTGATTACTGCCAATATTCAGCCGGTGCATATGGCGATTATGGAAGGGGAGATCGAAATCTTCCTGACTGAACAACAGGCACTGGCGGAACGCTTTAACGATGTGCCGTTGTGGATCCGCCCGCAGAGCTTTTTCCAGACCAACCCGGTGGTAGCGGGGCAGTTATATGCCACGGCGCGCGACTGGGTGCGTCAGCTTCCGGTTAATCATATGTGGGATCTGTTTTGCGGCGTCGGGGGCTTTGGTCTGCACTGCGCCACACCGCAGATGAAACTGACGGGGATTGAAATCGCGCCAGAAGCGATTACCTGCGCGAAGCAGTCAGCGCAGGAGCTTGGATTGCAGAATCTGCATTTTCAGGCGCTGGATTCAACCCAGTTTGCTACCGCTCAGGGCGAAGTACCTGACCTGGTGCTGGTGAACCCGCCGCGTCGCGGGATTGGAAAGCCGCTGTGCGATTTTCTCTCCCGCATGGCACCGCGTTTTATCATTTATTCCAGCTGTAATGCGCAAACCATGGCGAAGGATATTTGTGAGTTGCCCGGGTATCGCATTGAACGCGTCCAACTTTTCGATATGTTCCCGCACACCGCGCACTATGAAGTGTTAACGCTGCTCAGCCGACAATAACTGCCATGCCTGATGGCGCTTCGCTTATCAGGCCTACGGAGATATTCAGGGCTGTAGGCAGGATGACAAATCAATAAATATATTAGCGCATTACATTTTTCTGGTGCTCGCGCGAACTTGTAACGTTGATGGTAATTCAATGAATTTATCCGTCGAATTGCCAGCAAGGAGATCAAGTAACGTTTTTCCTGCGCGAGTTCCTGTTTCACTCCATGGGAACTCGACAGCAGTCAGAGAAGGTGAGCAAACTGCGGCAAGAGTACCACCACTCAAGCTTGCCAATGCCAGGGAGTTGGGCACTTTTTGTCCTGCACCGTGGCAGGCCATAATGCAGCCGCAGGCAATTTCATCAGATGTACAAATCAGCGCATCCAGCTCTGGCCAGGTGATACGAATATCTCCCAGCAGGTTTAAACCGGTCGTTATGCCTGCTGGTAGGTGAGAGGTCACCACGCGATGTGGGGAGTGGTTAACCGAGAGCATGGCGCTGTTCCAGCCGCTCAGCACCTGGCGAAACATAATGTTATTGGAGGCGGTGCAGAGCAAGCCGATATTTTTATATCCGCTCTGCGCAAGGGAGGTAACCAGCTTTTTAATGGCCGCAGCGTAGTCAACGCCGATACTGACCCAGCTAGCATCGCGATTAATAGCACCAATCTCAACCACCGGCACGCCGGTATTACTTATCATCTGCGAACAACTGCTGATGTTATCAATATTGAACTGAACAATTGCCGCCGGGTTATAGGCGAGCATTTGTGCAAAGGCTTTTTCTTCGCTTTGTCCACCCTGGCCGGACTCGATAAACATCATGCTGTAGCCCTGGGTCGCGATCACCGTCTGTAGCGTTTCGGAGACGGCAAGAAATCCAGGGGAGGAAAAAGAAGGCACCACACCCATTACGAGACTGGAGTCAGCAGAGGCGAGGCTGCGGGCCTGCAGGTTTGGCACATAGCCCAACTCGTTCACCGCTGCTTCGATGCGGATGCGTAGTTCAGGATTCACTTTTTCAGGCATACGTAATGCGCGCGACACGGTCATCGTGCTAACGCCGACCAGTTTTGCCACTTCGGCGAGCGTAATTTTGCCAGTGTTTTTCCTGCGTTTTTCTCGCGCGCTATCGTCCGCTTGTAACGTCTGCACTGATGTCCTCCTATAGCCTGTCTGGGCTCCCATTGTAAATGATGTTTAGCGTTTTGCGCATTGCCCAACTGCAAAGTAATGATAAGTATGGTTAATGAAGTTAGCGGTAACAAGAATTTTAACATCGCCATGGTGTTAGCGCTAACTTTGCGAGGGAGATCACGGTAAGGCGTGAAGGCATTCCTCTATAGTAGGCTCAATTTCAACGCTATCGGGGTATTTATGATTACGACCTGGTTACCTACGGAAAATATCCAAATTGTGGATTCAGTCTGTGACTGGAAACAGGCCATTACGTTAGCGGCACAACCTTTATTGGATAAAGAGTCGATAACTCAGGCTTATATTAAAGCCATTTTAAATAGCCATCAGGAACTCGGTCCTTATTATATTTTAGCACCTGGTCTGGCGATGCCCCATGCTCGTCCGGAACAGGGTGGGATTAAAAATGGCTTATCGCTTTTGCATATTAAACAAGGCATTTCTTTTGACTCGGAAGGCAATGATCCTATTTATGTGGTGATTATGTTATGTGCGATTTCGGGAGATGAGCACATTAATATGATCACAGCCCTTGCGGATATTTTTAGCGATGATGAAAGACTCTCAGCGTTGTTAAAAGCATCCTCAATGGAAAAAATTCAAGCCGTTATCAACGGATGGTGAGGTAAAGATGAAAAAAATTCTGATTGTGTGTGGTAACGGTTTAGGCAGTAGTTTTATCGTTGAAATGAACGTGAAAAAAATCATTAAAGAGTTAAATAAAGAAGCAGTTGTTTCTCATACTGATCTGACGTCGGCGAAAAGCGAAACTGCAGATATTATTCTTAGCGCTAAAGATATTGCTGAGCACCTATCCAGCCATGCTGCACAGGTCTTTGGCTTATCAAATTTACTGGATAACAATAAAATCAAAGAAATTCTTTCCGAGAATCTCTGACTAATTTTTTGCGGCCCTACGGAGTCATTCTATGCTGCAGTTTATTATTCATGATGTATTGGGTACACCAGCAATACTGGTCGGTCTGTTTTCCATGATCGGTTTATTATTGCAAAAAAAAGCAATCTCCGAGGTTATTTCCGGAACTCTTAAAACTATAATGGGTTTTGTAATACTAACATCCGGTGCGGCGATTGTTGCCACTACGTTAACAACGTTTAGCCAGTTGTTTGAGTACTCATTCCATATTCAGGGCGTTGTGCCAAATACTGACGCTATGGCGGCGTTGGCGCAGAAAAACTACGGTACCGCGACGGCAATGATCATGGTGCTGGGGATGCTGTTTAACATTGTACTTGCCCGCATTACACCGCTGAAATACATCTTTCTAACGGGGCACCACACGCTGTATATGGCGGCGATGCTGGCTGTCATTCTCTCCGTCGGCGGCTTGTCACCATTTTGGGTGATACTGGTCGGGGCGGTGATCCTCGGCATCATGATGGTGGTCTCTCCGGCCATTCTGCAGCCGTTCACTCGCAAAATAACCGGTACTGATGATCTGGCACTAGGTCATTTTGGTTCAACTGGCTATCTGCTGTCGGCGCTGGTGGGAAAAGCGGTCGGTAAAGGTAGCCCATCAATTGAAGAAATGCAGGTGCCGAAATCACTGAATTTCCTGCGGGACTCCTCGGTTGCTATCTCTCTGACGATGATGATCCTGTTTGTAATTCTGGTGCTGGTTGCAGGTAAGGAATTTGTTGAGAGCAGCGTCAGTGGTGGTCAGAACTTTATCATCTTCGCCGTTATCCAGTCGCTGACCTTTGCGGCAGGCGTGTGGATCATCCTTGCGGGTGTGCGCATGATTATTGCCGAAATTGTTCCAGCCTTTAAAGGTATCGCCGACAAGTTGGTGAAAGACGCCAAACCGGCGCTCGACTGCCCAACCGTCTTTCCGTTCGCCCCGAATGCCGTAATCGTCGGTTTTCTGTCAAGTTTTGCCGCCGGTCTGGTGAGCATGTTCCTATGCCCTTTGTTTGGTTTAAGCGTCATTGTTCCGGGTTTGGTACCACACTTCTTCTGCGGCGCGACGGCGGGCGTCTACGGCAACATCTGCGGCGGTCGCCGAGGTGCGGTGGTGGGGGCCTTCGCGCACGGCCTGCTGATTTCGTTTTTGCCTGCAATCTTGCTGCCTCTAATGGGCGACCTTGGTTTTGCATCCACCACCTTTGGTGATGCGGATTTCGGCGTTGTTGGCATCATACTTGGGCATGTCGTTTCATTATTTAACTAATTGATTCTTATAGAGGTAAGGTATGGCAGCTAAATTTTCGCCCTCGTTAATGTGTATGGATTTAACGCGGTTCAGAGAACAAATTACGGCAATGAACGCCCGGGCTGATTTTTATCACGTCGATATTATGGACGGTAGCTATGTGAAGAACATTACGTTGTCACCCTTCTTTATCGAAAATCTGAAGAAAATCACCGATGTGCCAATTGATGTGCATCTGATGGTGAATCACCCGGAAGATATAATTCCAATGTGTATTGAGGCCGGAGCCGATATTATCAGTTTCCATCCGGAAACGGCGAATAACAAAATATTCCGCCTGCTGAACCAGATTAAAGATGCTGGTCGCCGCTGTGGCGTCGTGTTGAATCCGGCAACTCCAGCGGATGCTATTAAAGAGTACGCTCATCTGCTGGATAAAGTGACCGTTATGTCGGTTGACCCCGGCTACGCAGGGCAGAAGTTTATTCCGGAATCACTCACCAAAATCAAAGAACTGATTGCGATGCGTGAAAATAAAGGCTACCACTACTTGACTGAGATTGATGGATCCTGCAACGAGAAAACCTTTAATGTGATCTCCCGGTCCGGTGTTGACGTCTTTATTGTGGGAACCTCGGGTCTGTTCTCCCTGGCGGATAATGTCAGTGATGCCTGGGATAAAATGGTCGATATCTACCAGCGCGAAGTCGCTGCCTAAAATTACAGCGCGCTCAACCGTATTAAGCCATTACTTGGGATAAAGAGTCTATTTAACCGATCTGTCTCTTTACTCTCGCTCTTGATTTATTCGGTTGAGGGCGCTGTAACCCTATTATATTAATGAAGGTGAGTTATGAATATTTCGGATGTGCTTAATGCAAAGAACATTAAGCTAAATATGATGGCTAAAACAAAAGAAGAAGCCATTGAAGAATTAACCGACTTATTAGTACTTGATGGAGTTGTCATCAGTAAAAATGATTTTCTAAAAGATGTCTGGCTACGCGAGGAACAAGGCTCCACTGGGTTCGAGAATCATGTTGCGATCCCACATGGGAAATCCTCAGGCGTAGCCCGTACTGCATTGGCTATTGGACGAACCCAGCATCAAATACCCTGGGAAACAATGGATGGTAGTGATGTTCGTTGTATTATTTTATTTGCTGTTTGTCTAGTGGATCAAAATGCAACTCATATCCGTTTACTATCACAAGTCTCTGGCTCATTAGCAGATGAAGAAATAATAGAAAAATTGCTGAAAGAAAATGATCCTCAGAAAATCATCGAACTTTTGATCCCTGAAGATGAAGGCATCAACGCTTAATTTAATCAACACCTCTGCCATAGCATAGCAAATAATTAAATCCTGGAGAATAGTTATGAATATTGTTGGCGTTACAGCCTGTACTGTAGGTATTGCACATACATATATTGCGCAAAAGAAAGTTGAAATAGCTGCGAAAAAAGCAGGGCATAATGTCAAAATTGAAACACAAGGCACTATAGGTATCGAGAATGCCTTAACCGCTGATGAGATCGCACAAGCCGACATTGTCCTGTTAGCCGCCGATGTTAAGGTTTCTGGTGAAGAAAGGTTCGCTGGAAAGAAAGTAGTCAGAGTGCCAACTGAAATGGCAGTTAAATCTCCCAATAAACTTATTGAAAAACTCAGTGAATTAGTAAATTCATAACTTTTACCTATGCGTATCCTATATAAATTAAAGGGCGTAATTTATGAATATTAAAGAAGTATGGAAAGCAGCAAACCCTAAGGGTCATCTGCTTACTGCCATCTCATTCTTGATTCCCATTGTTTGTGGTGCTGGATTTATTATTGCAATTGGTATGGGTCTTGGGGGGACGGTTCAGGACACTTTAGTACCGGGTCAATTTGATCTGTGGCAGGCCTTCGCTACTATGGGGGCCAAGGCGCTTGGACTATTACCCGTCGTTATAGCTATCGGGATTTCCGGTTCTATCGCAGGTAAGCCCGGTATTGCCCCTGGTTTTGTCGTTGGTCTGGCGGCTAATGCTATTGGTGCGGGCTTCATTGGTGGCATGATCGGCGGCTACATTTCCGGGTATATTGCTCTTGCTATTATTAAAAATATGAAGGTGCCTGACTGGGCTAGAGGGTTAATGCCCACATTGATTGTGCCATTTTTTGCATCCGTTCTCAGTGCTCTGATTATGGTTTATATCATCGGTACGCCTATTGGTATTTTTACAGACGCTCTGACATCGTTCCTGAGAAGTATGGGAACTTCATCTAATTTACTATTAGGTGCTGTTATAGGAGCGTTGTGTATCGTTGACTTTGGCGGTCCGATAAATAAAACGTGTTTTGCATTTGTCTTAACACTCCAGGCGCAGGGTATAAATGAACCAATTACGGCCCTGCAGTTAGTTAACACGGCAACACCTATCGGTTTTGGGCTTGCATTCTTTATTGCCAAACTTCTTCGCAAAAATATTTATAATAACGAAGAAATCGAAATGTTAAAATCGGCTGTTCCTATGGGGGTGGTGAATATTGTTGAAGGATCTATACCCATAGTTATGAATGATATCGTTCGTGGTATTGCTGCTGCAGCAATCGGCGGTGCTTGTGGTGGTGCAATCACCATGGTTTATGGCGCAGATGCAACAGTACCTTTTGGTGGTGTTTTGATGATTCCTACAATGTCACATCCAATGGCCGGTATTATGGCATTGATAGTTAATATATTTGTCACGGCTACTGTCTATGCCGTTATCAAAAAAGATGTTCCTCGGGATGTAATTATAAATAATGATCAAGAAGAGGAAGATATCGATTGGGATGATATTAAAATAAGCTAAGTACGTAATAAAAGTACTCCGTGCATATCGGAAAGCGTTCATCATACAGTGGGGGATTTACATCCCCCACTGGCGTGCAACATGCGAAAAAAAAGCCCGTACTTTCGTACGAGCTCTTCTTAAAATATGGCGGTGAGGCGGGGATTCGAACCCCGGATACGTTGCCGTATACACACTTTCCAGGCGTGCTCCTTCAGCCACTCGGACACCTCACCATATTGTATTGCTGCCTGACCGCTTGGGGGGCAACGGGGCGCTACTATAGGGAGTTGCGCTAAAACGGTCAAGCAGAATTTACGTGTTAACTCTCGTTTGGTTACGCATTATACATATTTCTCCGCCCAGGCAGGCGCAGAGGATTGGATTAGCGCTGAGAGTCCAGTTTTTCGCCGTTGGTCACGACTTCCTGAGCTTTGCTGTAGCTTTCGATCAGCAACTGATAAGCCGGGAAGACTTTGGTATACACTTCAGCCCATTCGGCGGCGTCTTCACGGTTCCATGTGCCCTGAATTTCAGAAGCGACGGCGGCGGTATCCATCGGCACAACGCCAGCCTGAACAACTCGAGCCAGGGTGATTTCCTGCGCCATTTTGCTGTAAGTACCGGAAGCGTCGATCACAGCGAAAACCTTATAGCCTTCCGCAACCGCGCTGATAGCCGGGAAAGCCATGCACACGCTGGTAATCGTACCGGCGATAATCAGCGTTTTACGACCAGTTGCTTTGACCGCTTTCACGAAATCTTCGTTATCCCAGGCGTTGATTTCGCCTTTACGCGCCACGTATTGGGCATGCGGCGCATTGGCGTGGATCTCAGGGATCAGCGGGCCGTTAGGTCCCTGCGGTACGGATGCCGTGGTAATCACCGGCATCTTCGCCAGAGTCGCCATTTTAGCCAGCGCGGCGGCACGCGCACGCAGTTCTGGCATTGGCATGTCGCCGACGGTCTGGAACAGCCCGCTCTGATGATCGATAAGCAGCATCACGGAATCATTCACATCGATGACTGGACGTGAACCATTAAAGTTTGCAGGACTGGACATATTCTTCTCCTTCGATTCAGATTTGGCCAAAGCGGCCGGAGTTAAAATCGCGTACGGCTTCAGCGATTTCTTGTTTCGTGTTCATTACAAACGGACCGTAACCTACAATCGGCTCGTTCAACGGTTCTCCAGAAAGCAGCAGCACGCTGGCGTCGCTGGAGGCTTCAATATGCAGCGTTTTCCCCTGCTGGCTCAGCACCACCAGTTGCGCTTCGCTGGCAGACGTAGTGCCGTTTACGGTGATATTCCCTTTCAATACCACCAGGGCAGTGCTCCATCCTTCCGGCTGGGACAACGTGAGCTGATGATTACGTTGCAAACGCATATCCCAGACGTTCAGCGGCGAGAAGGTATGTGCCGGGCCTTTTGTATCCTGATAGCTGCCCGCAATCACACGAACGCTCCCTGCTTCATCAGGCAGGGCGACAGTGGGGATCACATCGCTGCTGATGCCCTGGTAACCCGGAACGGCCATTTTGTCTTTTGCTGGCAGATTGACCCACAGCTGTACCATTTCCAGTTCGCCACCCTGACGGGTAAATTCAGGTGAATGGAACTCTTCGTGTAATATTCCTGCTCCTGCGGTCATCCACTGCACGTCGCCGGGGCCGATAATGCCGCCACGACCGGTTGAATCACGGTGTTCAACTTCGCCGCTGTAAACGATGGTCACCGTCTCAAAACCACGGTGAGGGTGTTCGCCTACGCCGCGTTTTTCGTTACCCGGCGTAAACGTATGTGGACCGGCGTAATCCAGCAGCAGGAACGGACTTAGCTGTTCAGCATGAGACTGGTAAGAAAACATCGAGCGAACCGGAAATCCATCGCCAACCCAGTGCGGGCGAGGTGCGGTGTAGACGCCTGTTACTTGTTTCATATGTGTCTCCTCTGTGGCGTTATCTTGATGTGAATAAGCTTATATTCATGACAGCGAGCTGAGTAGTAGCTAAAATAGTTCTCACTGTCTCATAAATAGGACAATTGGATGACGAAGCCAGATCTCAATGATTTTGCATGGTTTGTGCATGTTGTAGAGGAAGGGGGATTCGCGGCGGCGGGTCGGGCGCTTGATGAACCGAAATCAAAACTAAGCCGACGGATAGCGCAACTGGAAGAGACACTGGGAGTTCGACTGATTCAGCGAACCACCCGCCAGTTTAACGTGACGGAAGTTGGGCAAACCTTTTACGAACACTGTAAGGCGATGCTGGTGGAAGCGCAGGCAGCGCAGGATGCGATTGCCGCGTTACAGGTTGAACCGCGTGGCGTGGTGAAGTTGACGTGTCCGGTCACGCTGCTGCATGTGCATATCGGGCCGATGCTTGCCCGTTTTATGGCGCGTTATCCTGACGTATCAGTGCAACTGGAGGCTACTAACCGCCGCGTGGACGTTGTTGGAGAGGGCTTGGACGTGGCGATTCGCGTCAGGCCCCGACCATTTGAGGATAGCGACCTGGTGATGCGTGTGCTGGCGGACAGGGGGCATCGTTTGTATGCCAGCCCGCAGTTAATCGAGCAAATGGGAACGCTACATTCTCCGGCGGAGCTGACGCGTTGGCCGGGCCTGAGTCTGGCGACGGGTAAACATGTGCATCGTTGGGAGTTATTCGGGCCGCAGGGCGCACGTGCGGAGGTGCATTTCACGCCGCGTATGATCACCACCGATATGCTGGCGTTACGTGAAGCCGCAGTTGCCGGTGTGGGGGTAGTTCAACTTCCACAGCTGATGGTAAAAGATCAAGTAGCTGCGGGTGAACTGGTGGCATTGCTCGACGGCTGGGAACCGAAGCGAGAAATAATTCACGCAGTCTTTCCATCACGCAGGGGATTATTGCCGTCAGTACGCACATTAGTGGATTTCTTAACGGAAGAATATGCGCGGATGATTGAGGATTAAATACCTGACCTTGGCCCACAAAAAAGGCCGGTTAAACCGACCTTTTATTATCTGGACGCCATTCGGGGCGTTAAAAACAATCAGCGACTACGGAAGACAATGCGGCCTTTGCTCAGGTCGTACGGGGTCAGCTCAACAGTCACTTTGTCGCCCGTCAGGATGCGGATATAGTTTTTACGCATTTTACCGGAGATGTGTGCAGTAACCACGTGACCGTTTTCTAACTCTACGCGGAACATGGTATTAGGTAACGTATCGAGAACGGTACCCTGCATTTCAATATTGTCTTCTTTGGCCATCTAATCCTCTGGGGTATCACTACCGTAATTTGAACCGGCAAGATAATGCCGAAGTTCTTTTAATAAGTAAAGATTTGTGCGTTTAAAACACAGCAAATCGGGTTTGGCGCATTACTCTAACCACACACGGCAAAGCCGCACTTAAAGCGCAACGTGTAAGGGAACGAGGAGATAAACGATAGGCGTTGCCTGACGCGAACTGTTCCTTAACGGCGGCGGGGTAATGGGCTAAACCAACTCTGCGCGACAATTATAACACCCCGACAAAAAATGTGCCGAAAACATTCACCCCTGAGGCGAAAATAACGTCCTGGGAACCCAGAAATGGCTCGGTAGCCGCTGCTGGCGCAGTCTGCTCAGGTGTTCAAGGTACTCCCGACGTGGGGTTTCGACGGCGCCCAGCGAAGCTGTATGGCTATTTAATACCTGGCAGTCGATTAATTTTCCGCCCTGACGGATAAATTCAGTGCAAAAAACAAGCAGTGCGGTTTTGGACGCATTTTCCTGACGGCTGAACATTGATTCGCCACAAAATAGCGTACCTTGCGCCACGCCATACATACCGCCCACTAACTCATTTTGTCGCCATACTTCAATGGAGTGCGCATGGCCCAGCTCGTGCAGGCGATGGTAGGCGTCGACTACATCATGCGTTATCCAGGTGCCTTCTTCCCGGTTGTTCGCGCAGCCTTCAATCACCTGACCGAACGCGTAATTGAGCGTCACGCGATAAGGCGAGTTTTTATGAAAACGTTTCATGCTGCGGCTGAGATGAAATTTCTCGGGCCAAAGAATGGCGCGTGGATCGGGCGACCACCAAAGAATGGGGTCGCCAGGTGAAAACCACGGGAAAATTCCGCGCTGGTAGGCCATTAACAGTCGGGCTGGACTGAGATCGCCGCCAAGCGCCAACAAACCGTTAGGCTCGCGTAAAGCGCCTTCCGGTGAAGGGAAGGCTATAGAATGGCGGGACAATTGCACCAGGCGCATGACAGCGAAACTCCACTACGCGAGTTTGATCGTTCAATAATAGCTTACAGACGTTGCTTAAACTGGTAATAACGCCCCTGCCGGGCTAACAAATCTGCGTGATTACCTTGCTCAATAATGTGTCCGTTGTCCATCACTATTATTTGATCAAAACGTGACAAGCCGCGCAGACGATGTGTCACCATCAGTACGGTTTTATCGCGCATGACATCGCCAATTAATTCAAGCATTTGGCTTTCTGTTGTGGCATCAAGCCCTTCGGTCGGTTCATCCAGCAGCATCAGTGGGGCATCGTGCAATAAGGCGCGGGCGATAGCCAGACGACGGAGTTCGCCGCCAGAAAGCTGACGACCGCCTTCGCCTAACCATGCATTGAGTCCATCACCCTCTAGCAGTTTGTCCAGACCGACGCGGCACAGCATTGCGGATAATGTGTCATCACTGGCGTGCGGTGCTGCCAGCAGCAGGTTATCACGCAGCGTCGCGCTGAACAGGTGCACGCGCTGTGGCACGACGCTGATGCTCTGGCGCAGCGTGGCTTCACTGAGGGCTGAAATCGGCTGCTCATTAATCAGAATTTCGCCGTGCTGCGGATCCCATGCGCGGGTCAGCAATTGTAGCAACGTTGACTTACCGCAGCCGGTGCGACCGAGAATCGCAATGTGTTCACCGGGCTGAGCCTGCAGCGAAAGGGTGTCGAGCGCTTTTTGTGCTTGCCCCGGATAGCTGAATGAAACATCGCGTAGCGTGAGAGTGACCTGCTCAGAAACTGGAGAACCGGCATCCGGGAAGGTGACTTCTGGCTGCTGTTCGGTCAGTTCGGTGATGCGTAGCGCAGAGGCAATAACCTGTCCGAGATGCTGAAACGCGCCGGTGACGGGTGCTAATGCTTCAAACGCGGCCAGCGCACAGAAGACAAACAGCGCGATCAGCGCGCCAGGCTGGGTATTGCCACCCACGCCGCCGGAGGCCATCCATAACATCACAACCACTGCCAGTGCGCCGACTAACAGCATGACCGCCTGTGATAGCGCCGTTAATTCAGACTGACGTCGTTGGGCTTCATGCCACTGCAACTCGGTGGCTTCCATTTGGGCGCGGTAACGTTCACTGGCGCCAAAGATGGTCAGTTCAGCCTGGCCCTGCAGCCAGGATGTTAACTGCTGGCGATACTGCCCACGTAAATGCGTCAAGCTTTGCCCGGTGCTTTTACCTGCCTGATAAAAGAGTGGGGGCAGGATAAATAAGGTCAGCAGCATAATACCGCCGAGAGTGATAGCCAGCGTGAAATCGAGAACGCTTAGCCCCAGCGTGACCACCATGATGACGACAAAAGCGCCCACAAGCGGGGAGAGCACGCGCAAATAGAGATGATCGAGCGTGTCGACATCTGCCACTACGCGGTTAAGCAATTCACCTTGTCCATAACGGGACAGGCCAGCAGGGGAGAGCGGCAGCAGTTTGCTGAAGGTATAAATACGCAAATGTTGCAGCACGCGGAACGTCGCATCGTGGCTGACCAGCCGCTCGAAATAGCGGCCCGCGGTTCGGGTGATTGCCGCACCGCGTACCCCGGCAGCAGGGAGCATATAGTTAAAACTGTAAATTCCGGTGACACCCACCACAGCAGAAGCCGACAGGAACCAGCCGGAAAGCGTCAGCAAACCAATACTTGCCAGCAGTGTGACGATCGCCAGAACGATCCCCAGGGTTAACATCCATTTGTGACGTTTATACAGCGTCAGATAAGGTAGCAAAGCGCGCATTTAGATGTCCTCCTGACGATGAGCCAGTAATGTCGCAAACGCCCCGTTGGCTGCGCTAAGTTCGGCATAAGTGCCTTGTTCAACGATCTGTCCGTCCTGCATTACCCAGATAACGTCCCAGTCGGCAAGATCTTCAAGTTGGTGTGTCACCATCAGAGTGGTCTGGCGGCGTGACGCTACTTTCAACGCCTGCATCACGCGTTGTTCGCTGTGTGCATCAAGGCTGGCGGCGGGCTCGTCAAGCAGCAACAACTGACATGGATTGAGTAAGGCGCGAGCCACGGCAACGCGCTGCGCTTGTCCGACAGAAAGTCGAGCAGCCTGATCGCCTACTGGTGTATCCACACCCTGTGGCAGAAGTGGTAAAAACTCACTTACCCAGGCGCTGTCGAGTGCGGCCTGCAGCTGTTCTTCGCTGGCATCGGGGCGAGCGAGAAGCACGTTATCGCGTAACGTGGCGGCAGGGAGCTGCGGATTTTGTCCAACCCAGGACAGCTGTTTGCGCCAGCAATCAGGCGACAGGTCGCGCAGCTCAAAGCCGTTAATCCGCAGCGAACCCTGATAAGAGAGAAAACCGGACAGGACATTGAGCAACGAACTTTTGCCGGAACCGCTGCGGCCAACCAGCACCGCGCGTTGGCCCGCTGGCAGGGTAAAGTTGAGCGGACCTGCAAGCACTTTACCTTCCGGCGAGGTGATGACCAGATCTTCTGCTTCAATTGAAACTGCGTCTTTTGTTGTCAGCTCAATATCGCCACGCTCAGGATGTGCAAGCGGGGTTTCCATGAAGGTTTTCAGACTATCCGCGGCACCAACTGCTTGCGCTTTGGCGTGATAAAACGTGCCCAGATCGCGCAGGGGCTGGAAAAATTCCGGCGCCAGAATGAGCGCGAGGAAGCCAGCAGCCAATGTGACGCCTGTCCCATAGTGACCAAAATCGAGTTCACCGAGGTAGGAAAAACCGAAGTAAACCGCGACCAGTGCGATGGACAGGGAGGTAAAGAACTCAAGGACACCGGATGACAGAAACGCCAGGCGCAGGACTTCCATGGTGCGCTGGCGGAAATCTTGTGACGCTGCGCGGATGCTTTCTGTTTCAGCTTCACCGCGACCAAAGATTCTTAGCGTCTCCATACCCCGCAGGCGATCGAGAAAATGGCCACTGAGGCGAGCAAGAGCCTGAAAATTGCGGCGGTTAGCGTCGGCTGCACCCATACCAACCATCGCCATAAACAACGGGATCAGCGGGGCAGTTCCAAGCAGAATAAGGGCGGCTACCCAGTTTGACGGGAATACCGCTGCCACGATCAATAAGGGGACGCATACGGCCAGCGCCATTTGCGGCAGATAACGTGCATAGTAATCATGCATGTCATCAATCTGTTCCAGGATTAGCGTAGCCCAGCTCCCGGCTGGTTTGCCTTGTATCCAGGCGGGACCTGCTTGTTGCAGACGGTCAAGCACCTGGCGGCGAATCTCAAAGCGGATATGTTGGCCAGCATGAAACCCGACGCGTTCGCGTAACCAGACGACCCATGCTCGCAGGATGAAAATCAATACCAGCACAATGAAAGGGAGCAGAAGCGCCTCTCTGGGGATATTGTCCATGATCATATGGTCGAGAATTCGGGCCATGAGCCAGGCCTGAGCGACAATTAACAGGCCGCTCACGAACCCCAACAGGCGTGAAATGTTCAGCCATCGTTGGGAAATTACACTTTGCTGTTTTAACCAGCGGGTCAGCTCTTTTTGACGGGTTTTATTCATTGCACGCTTAGCAGGTGAGTTATTGGAATTTTTGGGCAGGACAATGTTACAACGAGGCAAAAATAAAGGCGACTTATAGTCGCCTTTTTTACTTTTGTTACTGATTTGTAAAACTTATTTGCAAGCGTCTGCCAGACCGTCGAGATAACGCTCTGCGTCAAGCGCAGCCATGCAACCGGTGCCTGCTGAAGTGATCGCCTGGCGATAAATATGGTCCATCACGTCACCGGCGGCGAATACACCCGGAATGCTGGTTTGGGTGGCGTTACCATGAATACCGGACTGAACTTTGATGTAGCCATTTTCCAGTTCAAGCTGACCGTCAAAAATGGCGGTATTCGGGCTGTGGCCGATAGCGACAAACAACCCTGCAACGTCAAGTGACTCGACGTTGTCAGTGTTTTGCGTATCGCGCAGGCGCAGTCCGGTTACGCCCATTTGATCGCCGGTCACTTCTTCCAGTGTGCGGTGGGTATGCAGCACGATGTTGCCGTTTTCGACTTTATCCATCAAACGCTTGATCAGGATTTTCTCGGCGCGGAAGCTGTCGCGACGGTGAATCAAATGCACTTCAGATGCGATATTCGCCAGGTACAGCGCTTCTTCAACAGCGGTGTTGCCGCCGCCGATCACCGCAACTTTTTGGTTACGGTAGAAGAAACCGTCGCAGGTCGCGCAGGCGGAAACGCCACGGCCTTTGAAGGCTTCTTCTGAAGGCAGACCCAGGTAGCGTGCTGACGCACCGGTGGCGATGATCAGTGCGTCACAGGTGTATTCACCGCTGTCGCCGGTCAGACGGAAAGGGCGGTTTTGCAGATCAACTTTGCTGATATGATCAAAAATAATTTCAGTTTCAAATTTGGTCGCATGTTCGTGCATGCGTTCCATCAGCAATGGGCCTGTGAGATCGTGCGGATCGCCAGGCCAGTTCTCCACTTCTGTTGTTGTGGTCAACTGACCACCTTTTTCCATACCGGTAATCAGTACCGGTTGCAGGTTCGCGCGTGCAGCGTAGACCGCAGCGGTATACCCCGCAGGGCCAGAGCCCAGAATAAGAAGTTTACTGTGTTTGGTTGCGCCCATGAGATCCCCATAGTTGTTAGCAGGCAATGAGCAGGATTGTAGGGAATTTACAGGCGTAAAAAAAGAGTATGGCGATTTTGTTAACAATATGTGTAATAGCGGGAACCGATGAACGGCAGAATTAGTCGTAATACTATAACGATTTCTACTTAAAATCGGTCAGTTATAAGGTGATAAAATGACGATTTTCCATCACTGCGAATGAATAACTGGCATGTTGTACTAAAAATCGATGTTTTGCTTTGACAATCCCCTGCTGTTTTGCGAAAACATTCAAGGAAGAAAAAAACTGTGTCATGTATGTGCTGCATAATCATGCATGTAGATACCATGTTTACCGTGTTAGCGAAATCTACGCATGGTGTGGACAGATGCCATTCGTGATGTCGATAGCCGCCGACAGGCAACGGTCTTCTCACCATAAACCCAGACATTGCGAACCGAAAATCCCTCTGGGTTGCGGTTTATTTTGATGGGTAGCGACTCTGAACAGTGATGTTGGTAGAGTCAGGCAGGAGTAGGGAAGGAATACAGAGAGACAATAATAATGGTAGATAGTAAGAAGCGCCCTGGCAAAGATCTCGACCGTATCGATCGTAACATTCTTAATGAGCTGCAAAAGGATGGGCGTATTTCTAACGTCGAGCTTTCTAAACGTGTGGGACTTTCACCAACGCCCTGCCTTGAGCGTGTGCGTCGGTTGGAAAGACAGGGTTTTATTCAGGGCTATACAGCGCTGTTAAACCCGCATTATCTGGATGCATCACTTCTGGTTTTTGTTGAGATTACTCTGAATCGTGGCGCCCCGGATGTGTTTGAACAATTTAACTCTGCAGTACAAAAACTTGAAGAAATTCAAGAGTGTCATTTGGTTTCCGGTGATTTCGACTATTTGCTGAAAACACGCGTACCGGATATGTCGGCATACCGTAAGCTGTTGGGGGAAACCCTGCTGCGTCTGCCTGGCGTGAATGACACACGTACTTATGTAGTAATGGAAGAAGTCAAACAGAGCAATCGTCTGGTAATTAAGACGCGCTAACACGGAACAGGTGCAAAATCGACGCAGTTTGATTACACTCCTGTTAATCCATACAGCAACAGTGCCGGGGCAACCCGGTGCTGTTGTCCGTTTTAGCATCGGGCAGGAAAAGCCCGAAACCTGGAGAGCCGTTTTTGAGCCAGGAATACACTGAAGACAAAGACGTCACATTGACGAAGTTAAGCAGCGGGCGCCGACTTCTGGAAGCGCTACTGATCCTTATTGCCCTTTTTGCCGTCTGGTTGATGGCTGCCTTACTCAGCTTTAACCCTTCGGATCCCAGTTGGTCGCAAACCGCGTGGCATGAGCCTATCCATAATCTGGGCGGAATACCTGGAGCATGGCTGGCGGACACGCTGTTCTTTATTTTTGGCGTCATGGCCTACACTATCCCCGTCATCATTGTCGGTGGCTGCTGGTTTGCCTGGCGACATCAGGCCAGCGACGAATACGTCGATTATTTTGCCGTCTCGCTGCGCATTATTGGCGTTCTGGCGCTGATTCTCACTTCCTGCGGGCTGGCCGCAATTAACGCCGATGATATCTGGTATTTCGCCTCTGGCGGCGTGATCGGCAGTCTGCTCAGCACCACGCTACAACCATTGCTGCACAGCAGCGGCGGCACGCTGACGTTGTTGTGCATTTGGGCTGCGGGATTAACGCTGTTCACCGGTTGGTCATGGGTGAGCATTGCGGAAAAACTGGGCGGCTGGTTACTCAATATCCTGACGTTTGCCAGCAACCGTACCCGCCGCGACGATACCTGGGTCGATGACGAAGAATATGAAGACGAAGAAGAGTCTGTCGACGCCGCTGATGGCAAACCCCATGAATCGCGCCGGGCTCGTATCCTGCGCGGTGCGTTAGCGCGCCGTAAACGTCTGGCTGAGAAATTTACCAACCCGCTTGGTCGTCATACCGATGCGGCGCTGTTCTCCGGCAAACGCATGGATGATGAAGACGAAATTGAATACAGCGCCCGTGGCGTGGTTGCCGATCCTAATGATGTGCTGTTTTCCGGTAATCGCGCGACGCTGCCTGAATATGACGAACTTGATCCGCTCCTTAACGGCCACTCGGTGACCGAGCCTGTAGCTGCAGCAGCTGCAGCTACAACGGCCGCTCAGGCCTGGAGCGCACCGGTTGATCCGTTGCTGCAAACGTCTCCCGTGACCAACACTGTTATGGAGCAACCGGTCCCAACTGTGGCCTGGCAACCCGTGCCTGGCCCGCAAACCGGTGATGCCGCGATTGCACCAGCGCCTGAAGGTTATCCGCAGCCAGCCCAGTACGCGCAACCTCCGGTGCAGCAGCCGTATGAGCCATGGCAACAACCGGTTGTGGAGCAGAGTCCGCAGCCGCAATATTACGCACAGCAGCCCGTTGAACCTGTTTATACGCAGCCTGTCGCGCCGCAGCCGGAACCTGTTTATCAGCCGGAGCCCGTGCTGCAACCTGTCTATCAACAGGATCCGACCTCTCAACAGAACGCCGCATTCCAGCAGCCTGGTTATCAGCCGGAGCCTGTGCAGCAACCTGTTTATCAGCAGGATCAAACTTTTCAACAGAGCAACCCGTTCCAGCAGCCTGTGGTTGAACAACCAACAGTGGTGGAACCTGAGCCGGTGGTTGAAGAAGTTAAACCGACTCGTCCGCCGCTCTATTACTTTGAAGAAGTCGAAGAGAAACGTGCGCGTGAGCGTGAGCAACTGGCCGCATGGTATCAACCGATCCCAGAACCTGCTCAGGAGCCTGAGCGTGTTAAGCCGTCTACGCCGTCTATGCCGACGACTGCATCCATACCGCCCGTTGAATCTGTTGCTGCCGTTGCACCGCTGGCCGCTGGCGTAAAAAGCGCCGCGTTAGGGGCGAGTGCCGCTGCCGCAGCACCTGTCTTTAGCCTTGCAGGCAGCGGTACGCCGCGTCCGCAGGTGAAAGAGGGCATTGGCCCGCAGTTGCCGCGTCCGAATCGTGTGCGCGTGCCTACTCGTCGTGAGCTGGCTTCATATGGCATAAAACTGCCGTCACAGCGTATGGCTGAAGAGAAAGCGCGCGAAGAGCAGCTTGATACAGATGCGTACAGTGACGATGAAATGGATGCAATGCAGCAGGACGAGCTGGCACGTCAGTTCGCTCAGTCTCAGCAGCATCGTTATGGCGAAGAGTATCAGGACGATACCCACCAGACTGATGACGAAGATTCAGCCGCAGAAGCGGAGCTTGCTCGCCAGTTTGCGTCTTCTCAGCAGCAGCGTTATTCCGGTGAACAGCCTGCCGGAGCGAATCCGTTCTCCCTCGATGACTTTGAATTTTCGCCAATGAAAACACTAGTGGATGAGGGTCCGCATGAGCCGCTGTTTACGCCTGGCGTAATGCCGGAGCCCGCGCCGCAGTACCAGGAACCAGTTGCGCCGCAGCAGCATTATCAGCAGCCGGCGCAGCCAGTTGCACCGCAGCAGCACTATCAGCAACCGGCACAGCCAGTTGCACCACAGCAGCACTATCAGCAACCGGCACAGCCAGTTGCACCACAGCAGCATTATCAGCAACCGGCACAGCCAGTTGCACCACAGCAGCATTATCAGCAACCAGCGCAGCCTGTTACACCGCCGCCGCAGGATAGTCTGATCCATCCGCTGCTGATGCGTAATGGGGATAGTCGTCCGGCGCACCGTCCAAGCACGCCGCTGCCATCGTTAGATCTGCTCACGCCGCCGCCGAGCGAAGTTGAGCCGATAGATACGTTCGCACTAGAACAAATGGCACGTCTGGTGGAAGCGCGTCTGGCGGATTTCCGCATTAAAGCCGATGTGGTGAACTACTCTCCTGGCCCGGTGATTACCCGCTTTGAGCTTAATCTGGCTCCAGGGGTTAAAGCGGCGCGTATTTCTAACCTGTCACGAGATCTGGCGCGTTCATTGTCGACCGCGGCGGTACGTGTGGTCGAGGTTATTCCAGGCAAACCGTATGTTGGACTGGAGTTACCGAACAAAAAACGTCAAACCGTTTATCTGCGTGAAGTACTGGATAACGCTAAATTCCGTGATAACTCATCTCCGCTGACTGTGGTGCTGGGCAAAGATATTGCTGGCGAACCGGTTGTGGCCGATCTGGCTAAAATGCCGCACCTGCTGGTGGCAGGGACAACCGGTTCCGGTAAGTCTGTTGGGGTGAACGCCATGATCCTCAGCATGCTGTACAAAGCGCAGCCGGAAGACGTTCGCTTTATCATGATTGACCCGAAAATGCTGGAACTTTCTGTTTATGAAGGTATTCCACATCTGCTGACTGAAGTTGTGACCGACATGAAAGATGCCGCCAATGCCTTGCGTTGGAGCGTCAATGAAATGGAACGTCGCTACAAACTGATGTCGGCGCTTGGCGTGCGTAACCTTGCCGGTTATAACGATAAGATTGCTGAAGCCGCCCGTATGGGACGTCCGATTCCAGACCCATACTGGAAGCCGGGCGACAGCATGGATGTTCAGCATCCGGTGCTGGAAAAACTGCCGTATATCGTGGTGTTGGTGGATGAATTCGCTGACCTGATGATGACCGTTGGCAAAAAGGTGGAAGAACTGATCGCTCGTCTGGCGCAAAAAGCGCGTGCGGCGGGGATCCATCTGGTGCTGGCAACCCAGCGACCATCAGTTGACGTTATCACCGGTCTGATTAAAGCGAACATCCCGACGCGTATCGCCTTTACAGTGTCCAGTAAAATTGACTCGCGTACCATCCTTGACCAGGGCGGCGCGGAATCGCTGTTGGGTATGGGTGACATGCTTTATTCTGCACCAAACTCGACGATCCCTGTACGTGTACACGGCGCCTTTGTACGCGATGAAGAAGTTCACGCGGTAGTTCAGGACTGGAAAGCGCGCGGCCGTCCACAATACGTTGATGGCATTACCTCTGACAGCGAAAGCGAAGGCGGCGGTGGCGGCTTTGATGGTGGCGAAGAACTGGATCCGCTGTTCGATCAGGCGGTGAACTTTGTTACTCAGAAACGCAAAGCCTCAATCTCCGGCGTCCAGCGTCAGTTCCGTATCGGTTACAACCGAGCGGCGCGCATCATCGAACAGATGGAAGCGCAGGGAATAGTCAGCGAACAAGGGCATAATGGTAATCGTGAAGTGCTGGCTCCGCCGCCCTTCGAATGATTGCAAAGTTAAGTAATTCAGTATTTTCTACTTTCCTCATGCTGATTTTTGGCCTGAAATGGATAGCAGAGGGATCTCCCCGTTGGGAGTGACGTATTTTGAGGAATAACGATGAAAAGAATCGCAATCACCTGTGCATTACTGTCTAGCTTTGTGGTGAGCAGCGTCTGGGCTGACGCTGCCAGCGACCTGAAAAGCCGTCTGGATAAAGTCAGTAGCTTCCATGCCAGCTTTACTCAGAAGGTCACGGACGGTAGCGGCGCGGCGGTGCAGGAAGGTCAGGGCGACTTATGGGTTAAACGCCCTAATCTGTTTAACTGGCATATGACGCAGCCTGACGAGAGCATCCTGGTTTCCGATGGTAAAACGCTGTGGTTCTTTAACCCGTTTGTTGAGCAGGCGACTGCGACCTGGTTGAAAGACGCCACGGGTAACACTCCGTTTATGCTGATTGCGCGTAACCAGGCCAGCGACTGGCAACAGTACAACATTAAGCAAAACGGCGACGATTTCGTGCTGACGCCAAAAACCAGCAGCGGTAACCTGAAGCAGTTTACTATCAATGTTGGGCGGGACGGGACGATCCACCAGTTTAGTGCCGTTGAGCAAGACGATCAGCGCAGCAGCTATCAGCTGAAATCCCAGCAAAATGGTGCGATTGAACCTTCGAAATTTACCTTTACCCCGCCGCAAGGTGTAACGGTTGACGATCAACGTAAGTAGAGGCGTGTGAGTGAGCAATCTGTCGCTCGACTTTTCTGATAATACCTTTCAGCCACTGGCCGCACGTATGCGGCCAGAAAATTTAGCGCAGTACATCGGCCAGCAGCATCTGCTGGCTGCGGGTAAACCCTTGCCGCGCGCCATCGAGGCCGGGCACCTGCACTCCATGATTTTATGGGGGCCGCCGGGGACGGGGAAAACCACGCTAGCCGAAGTTATTGCCCGTTACGCCAACGCCGATGTTGAACGAATTTCGGCGGTTACGTCTGGCGTAAAAGAAATTCGTGAAGCGATTGAGCGTGCGCGTCAGAATCGTAACGCAGGTCGACGTACTATCCTGTTCGTGGACGAAGTTCACCGTTTTAATAAAAGCCAGCAGGATGCGTTTTTACCGCATATTGAAGACGGTACCATCACGTTTATTGGCGCCACCACAGAAAACCCCTCGTTTGAACTGAACTCGGCACTGCTGTCGCGTGCGCGTGTTTATTTACTGAAGTCGTTAACCACCGACGATATTGAACAGGTGCTGGACCAGGCGATGTCAGACAAAACCCGTGGTTACGGCGGCCAGGATATCGTACTGCCGCCAGAGACGCGTCGGGCGATTGCTGAACTGGTGAATGGCGACGCGCGGCGAGCGCTGAATACGCTGGAAATGATGGCCGATATGGCCGAAGTTGATGATTCTGGCAAGCGCGTATTGAAGGCCAAGTTGCTCACTGAAATTGCCGGTGAACGCAGCGCGCGTTTCGATAATAAAGGCGATCGCTTTTACGATCTCATCTCCGCATTACACAAATCGGTTCGCGGCAGCGCCCCGGATGCGGCACTTTATTGGTATGCGCGCATCATTAGTGCAGGTGGTGATCCGCTGTATGTTGCTCGTCGCTGTCTGGCAATTGCCTCTGAAGATGTGGGCAATGCCGATCCTCGCGCCATGCAGGTGGCAATTTCCGCATGGGACTGCTTTACCCGAGTGGGACCCGCGGAAGGTGAACGAGCGATTGCTCAGGCGATTGTGTATCTGGCCTGCGCGCCGAAAAGTAATGCGGTTTACACCGCCTTCAAAGCCGCGCTGGTTGATGCCCGCGAACGTCCGGATTACGACGTGCCGGTCCATCTGCGCAATGCGCCAACTAAGCTGATGAAAGAAATGGGCTATGGTCAGGAGTATCGTTACGCCCATGATGAACCAAATGCCTATGCCGCCGGAGAAGAGTACTTCCCGCAGGAAATGGCACAAACGCGCTATTATCACCCCACAAACAGAGGTCTTGAAGGCAAGATTGGCGAAAAGCTCGCCTGGCTCGCCGGACAGGATCAAAATAGCCCTATAAAACGCTACCGTTAGTGTTATCGTTGCGGTAATGTTGTCTCTGTATCCCTGTGACCGCAGGCTGTGGTCACTTTCTCCTATTTTAATTCGATAAGCACAGGATAAGCATGCTCGATCCCAATCTGCTGCGTAATGAGCCAGACGCAGTCGCAGAAAAACTGGCAAGCCGGGGCTTTAAGCTGGATGTAGATAAGCTGCGCGCTCTTGAAGAGCGTCGTAAAGTTCTGCAGGTACAAACTGAAAACCTGCAGGCAGAGCGTAACTCTCGATCGAAATCCATCGGCCAGGCAAAAGCGCGCGGGGAAGATATCGAGTCTTTACGTCTGGAAGTGAACAAACTGGGCGAAGAGCTGGATGCCGCGAAAGCTGAACTTGATACCTTACAGGCCGAGATCCGCGACATTGCGCTGACCATTCCTAACCTGCCAGCGGACGACGTTCCGGTGGGTAAAGATGAAAATGACAACGTTGAAGTCAGCCGTTGGGGTACTCCGCGTGAGTTTGATTTCGAAGTGCGCGATCACGTTACCTTGGGTGAAATGCACACGGGTCTTGATTTTGCCGCTGCGGTTAAGCTGACCGGCTCTCGTTTCGTCGTGATGAAAGGGCAGATCGCGCGCATGCACCGTGCGCTGTCTCAGTTCATGCTGGATCTGCATACCGAGCAGCATGGTTACAGCGAAAACTACGTTCCGTATCTGGTTAACCATGACACGCTGTACGGAACAGGGCAACTGCCGAAATTTGCTGGCGATCTGTTCCACACCCGTCCGCTGGATGAAGAAGCTGACAGCAGCAACTATGCGCTGATCCCAACGGCAGAAGTTCCGCTGACCAACCTGGTTCGCGACGAAATCATTGACGAAGATGCGCTGCCGATCAAAATGACCGCGCATACGCCGTGCTTCCGTTCTGAAGCAGGTTCTTACGGTCGTGATACCCGTGGTCTGATCCGTATGCACCAGTTCGATAAAGTTGAAATGGTGCAGATCGTTCGCCCGGAAGACTCTATGGACGCGCTGGAAGAAATGACCGGCCATGCCGAGAAGGTTCTTCAGCTGCTGGGCCTGCCGTACCGTAAGATCATCCTGTGCACAGGCGACATGGGCTTCGGCGCATGCAAAACGTACGATCTGGAAGTGTGGATCCCGGCGCAGAACACCTATCGCGAAATCTCCTCTTGCTCCAACGTGTGGGATTTCCAGGCTCGCCGTATGCAGGCGCGTTGCCGCAGCAAATCCGACAAAAAGACCCGTTTAGTACATACGCTGAACGGTTCCGGTCTGGCGGTTGGACGTACGCTGGTTGCGGTGATGGAAAACTATCAGCAGGCTGATGGCCGTATTCAGGTTCCGGAAGTGTTACGCCCGTACATGAATGGCCTGGAATTTATCGGCTAAGCTACCTTTCTTTGCTAAAAAAGCGCCTTAGGGCGCTTTTTTTATGCCCGTTTGACGTCGGACAATAACGCCTACCTCCATAGGAGTAATACTGCCTTCGAATGAAAGTCAGTATTTATCTCTGTCTTTTCGCAAATTCGGTATCTACCAGTCTGTATATCGACATATACGCTATATAAAAATCTACATAACGAGTATTTCTCTTTTGTTTATTGTGAGCAGCAGAGTGAGCCACTATGAAAACTAAGATCCCCGATGCCATGCTGGCAGCTGAGGTTAGTCGCCGAGGTTTGGTGAAAACGACGGCGATAGGCGGACTGGCGGCGGCCAGTAGCGCGTTTACCCTGCCATTTACCCGTATTGCAAATGCTGCAGAAGCCCTTAATCCGACACAGGCCAATGAGAAAGTCATATGGAGCGCGTGTACGGTGAACTGTGGTAGCCGCTGTCCTCTGCGTATGCACGTGGTAGACGGTGAAATAAAGTATGTTGAAACCGACAACACCGGTGATGACAACTATGACGGCTTGCACCAGGTACGCGCCTGTCTGCGTGGTCGCTCCATGCGTCGTCGCGTTTATAATCCCGACCGTCTGAAATACCCGATGAAACGCGTCGGTAAACGTGGTGAAGGGAAATTTGAGCGCATCAGCTGGGATGAAGCCTACGACATCATTGCCAGCAATATGCAGCGTCTTATCAAAGACTACGGCAACGAGTCTATCTACCTGAACTACGGCACAGGTACGCTGGGCGGCACCCTGACACGCTCCTGGCCGCCAGGCAAAACGCTGGTAGCACGTCTGATGAACTGCTGTGGCGGCTACCTGAACCACTACGGTGACTACTCTTCAGCGCAAATCGCTGCCGGGTTGAACTACACCTACGGCGGCTGGGCAGACGGTAACAGCCCGTCCGACATTGAAAACAGCAAGCTGGTGGTTCTGTTCGGGAATAACCCAGGTGAAACCCGTATGAGCGGGGGTGGGGTAACCTATTACCTTGAACAGGCGCGACAGAAATCCAATGCCCGCATGATCATTATCGATCCTCGCTACACGGATACCGGCGCGGGTCGTGAAGATGAGTGGATCCCGATCCGCCCAGGTACCGATGCGGCATTGGTGAATGGTCTGGCGTATGTGCTGATCACCGAAAACATGGTTGATCAACCGTTCCTTGATAAATACTGCGTGGGTTACGACGAGAAAACCTTACCGGCCGACGCACCGAAAAACGGTCACTATAAGGCGTATATTCTTGGGCAGGGCAAAGACGGTATCGCCAAGACCCCGGAATGGGCAGCGCAAATTACCGGTATTCCTGCTGATCGAATCGTCAAACTGGCCCGTGAAATCGGTAGCGCTAAACCGGCATATATCAGTCAGGGGTGGGGACCGCAGCGTCATGCTAACGGTGAAATAGCGACCCGTGCCATTTCTATGCTGGCAATCCTTACCGGTAACGTTGGGATTAACGGCGGCAACAGCGGGGCGCGTGAGGGCTCATACAGTTTGCCGTTTGAACGTATGCCTACGCTGGAAAACCCAGTCGAAACCAGCATCTCTATGTTTATGTGGACGGACGCCATTGAGCGAGGTCCGGAGATGACGGCGCTGCGTGACGGTGTTCGTGGTAAAGATAAACTCGATGTTCCGATTAAGATGATCTGGAACTATGCCGGTAACTGTCTGATTAACCAGCACTCTGATATCAACCGCACACATGAAATCCTACAGGATGATAAGAAGTGCGAGATGATCGTTGTTATCGACTGTCATATGACCTCCTCGGCGAAATACGCGGATATTTTGCTGCCGGACTGCACCGCTTCGGAGCAGATGGACTTCGCACTGGATGCCTCCTGCGGAAATATGTCGTATGTGATTTTCACCGATCAGGCGATCAAACCACGCTTCGAATGCAAGACTATCTACCAGATGACCAGTGAGCTGGCGAAACGCCTTGGTGTTGAGCAGCAGTTTACAGAAGGTCGTACTCAGGAAGAGTGGATGCGTCATCTGTACGAGCAGTCGCGAAAAGCCATTCCTGAACTGCCAACGTTTGAAGAATTCCGCAAGCAGGGGATCTTTAAACAGCGCGACCCACAGGGACATCACGTGGCCTACAAGGCGTTCCGTGAGGATCCTAACGCCAATCCGCTGACCACGCCGTCAGGTAAGATCGAAATTTATTCGCAGCAGCTTGCCGAGATCGCGTCAACCTGGGAACTGCCGGAAGGTGATGTGATTGATCCACTGCCGATTTATACCCCAGGCTTTGAGAGCTTAAACGATCCGCTGGTGGAGAAATTCCCTCTGCAGTTGACCGGCTTCCACTATAAGTCTCGCGTCCACTCGACCTATGGCAACGTGGATGTTCTGAAAGCATCCTGCCGTCAGGAAATGTGGATCAACCCGATGGATGCACAGCGACGCGGCATTAACAACGGCGACAAGGTGCGCATCTTTAACGATCGTGGTGAAGTGCACATCGAGGCGAAAGTAACGCCGCGTATGATGCCTGGCGTGGTGGCATTGGGCGAAGGGGCGTGGTATGACCCGGACGCAAAACGCGTGGACCAGGGCGGTTGTATTAACGTCCTGACGACCCAGCGTCCGTCTCCTCTCGCGAAGGGGAACCCATCACACACGAACCTTGTTCAGGTTGAAAAGGTGTAAGGAGTAACCGATGACAACCCAGTATGGATTTTTTATTGATTCCAGCCGTTGCACCGGTTGCAAAACCTGCGAACTGGCGTGCAAAGATTTCAAAAATTTAACCCCTGAAGTCAGCTTTCGCCGCATTTATGAGTACGCGGGCGGTGACTGGCAGGAAGACAACGGCGTCTGGCATCAGAACGTCTTTGCCTATTACCTCTCCATTGCGTGTAACCACTGTGAAGACCCGGCCTGTACCAAAGTGTGTCCGAGCGGTGCGATGCACAAACGTGAAGATGGCTTTGTCGTTGTCGATGAAGATGTGTGCATCGGCTGTCGCTATTGCCACATGGCCTGTCCTTACGGCGCACCACAGTATAATGCTGACAAAGGACATATGACCAAATGCGATGGTTGCCATGAGCGCGTCGCTGAAGGTAAGAAACCTATTTGCGTCGAGTCCTGTCCACTGCGTGCGCTGGATTTTGGCCCAATTGATGAACTGCGCAAAAAACACGGTACTTTGGCTGCGGTTGCGCCATTGCCGGGCGCGCACTTTACCAAACCGAGCATTGTTATCAAACCTAACGCCAATAGCCGCCCGACCGGCGATACCACAGGTTATCTGGCTAATCCGAAGGAGGTGTAAGATGGGAAGTGGATGGCATGAATGGCCGCTGATGATCTTCACGGTCTTCGGGCAGTGTGTGGTTGGCGGTTTTATCGTTCTGGCGCTGGCGTTGATGAAAGGGGGCTTACGCCCAGAATCGCAGCAACGCGTAATTACCTGCATGTTTGGGCTGTGGGTATTAATGGGCATTGGATTTATTGCTTCCATGCTCCATTTGGGCTCACCGATGCGCGCCTTTAACTCACTCGATCGCGTTGGGTCATCTGCGTTGAGTAACGAAATTGCCAGCGGCTCACTCTTCTTTGCCGTTGGCGGTATCGGCTGGCTGCTGGCTATGTTGAAGAAAATGTCGCCCGCATTACGCAATCTGTGGTTAGTTGTCACCATGGTGCTGGGTGTGGTTTTTGTCTGGATGATGGTGCGCGTGTATAACACCATCGATACCGTACCGACCTGGTACAGCGTCTGGACACCGCTGGGCTTCTTCCTGACGATGTTTATGGGCGGTCCGCTGCTGGGATATCTGTTACTGAGAATTGCTGGCGTGGATGGTTGGGCGATGCGTCTGCTGCCGGCTATATCAGTGCTTGCTCTGGTCGTGAGCGCCATCATGTCGGTAATGCAGGGGACTGAACTGGCGACAATCCACAGTTCGATTCAACAGGCCTCTGCGCTGGTTCCGGATTACGGTTCGCTGATGGCGTGGCGGATTGTGGCACTGGCGTTAGCGCTATGCTGCTGGATAGTACCGCAAGTGAAAGGTTACCAGCCTGCCGTTCCGTTGCTTTCCGTCGCGTTTATTCTGCTGTTAGTCGGCGAGCTGATTGGTCGTGGCGTGTTCTACGGGCTGCATATGACCGTCGGTATGGCGGTGGCGAGTTAATCCATAATATGCCGGATGGCGGCTCGTGCTTATCAAGCCTACAATATCCGTAGGCCTTAAAGCTGCGCGCTATCCGGCTACATGTCAGGCCAGGGTTTTGCCCCGGTCTTTACTTCTGCTTAGTTAACGTGTCATAGCTGGTCATCAGATTGCGATAATCCGGAATGTGATTAGAGAACAACGTCGCAAGACCTTCGATATCGTTGCGCCAGTCGCGGTGCAGTTCGCATGCTACTCCGAACCATGTCATCAATTGAGCGCCTGCTTGAGACATCCGATCCCATGCTGAATGGCGGGTAATTTCATTAAACGTGCCTGAAGCATCGGTGACAACAAAGACGTCAAAACCTTCTTCAATAGCCGAGAGCGCTGGGAAAGCGACGCAAACTTCCGTCACGACACCAGCGATAATCAGCTGCTTTTTGCCGGTCGCTTTTACTGCTTTCACGAAATCTTCGTTATCCCATGCGTTAATGTTTCCTGGGCGAGCAATGTAGGGCGCATCGGGAAATTGAGCTTTCAGTTCCGGTACCAGCGGTCCGTTTGGTCCTGTCTCAAAACTGGTTGTCAGAATGGTTGGGAGGTTGAAGTATTTTGCTAAGTCACCGAGCGCAAGCACGTTGTTTTTAAATTTATCGGGATCGATATCCCGAACCAGAGAGAGCAGGCCAGCCTGATGGTCGACCAGCAGTACTGCCGCATTGTCTTTATCAAGTCTTACGTAAGGTTTAGTCATGGTATTTCTCCTGTTCAGTATCAGTGAGGGAAATTTGATGAGTTTAAGTCTACGAAAAGAACGATATTTGGATTAGATAGATAAATAGGAACTCACTGTTCTATTTTGAAGACAATGCAGCTCAGCATCCCGCATAGAGTTTAGTAAGAAATAAAAGTAAGGGGAGTCCATGAAATTTTTCGACTGAACGTAACGCGAGATTTTTGTTTTAGATCAATAAAAACAAGCAGATGTGTTTTTGTGTTTTTTATCTATTCACATTAAGAATCAGTAATGCAAATCGATCGACCAGAAAGCGCCTCAGCCCTCTGATTCCGCCGATTGACAATGTTTTTAGCAGTGGCATGATGCGCATGAAATTTGAACTTCCTCACGGTTTTTATTCATGTCCACGTATACCCGTCCCGTCATGCTATTGCTGTGCGGGCTACTTCTGTTGACCCTGGCGATCGCCGTGTTAAACACGCTCGTCCCGCTTTGGCTCGCCCATGAAAATCTGCCCACCTGGCAGGTAGGCGTGGTGAGCTCGTCTTACTTTACCGGTAATCTGGTAGGGACGTTGCTGACAGGTTATTTAATAAAACACCTTGGTTTTAATCGCAGCTATTACATCGCCTCGCTTATTTTCGCCGCGGGCTGTGTCGGGCTGGGGATTATGGTGGGATTCTGGAGCTGGATGACATGGCGTTTTATCGCCGGTGTTGGCTGCGCCATGATCTGGGTGGTCGTGGAAAGCGCGCTGATGTGCAGCGGGACGTCCCGTAATCGCGGACGGTTACTTGCCGCCTATATGATGATCTATTATGTGGGAACGTTTTTAGGCCAACTGCTGGTTAGTAAAGTATCAACAGAATTGATGAACGTCCTGCCGTGGGTGACGGGTACTATCCTGGCGGGTGTTTTGCCACTGCTCTTTACGCGCATTGCTAATCAGCAGGGCGATGAACAGCAGTCTACGCCTATTGTCTCCATGCTGAGGTTGCGTCAGGCGCGCTTGGGCGTTAATGGCTGCATTATTTCCGGGATCGTGCTGGGGTCTTTGTATGGCCTGATGCCGCTGTATCTCAACCATCAGGGGGTGAGCAACGCCAGCATTGGTTTCTGGATGGCGGTCCTGGTAAGTGCCGGTATTCTGGGTCAATGGCCGATTGGCCGTCTGGCGGACAAGCTGGGACGTCTGCTGGTTTTACGCGTCCAGGTCTTCGTGGTGATCGTCGGGAGTATCGCCATGCTGAACCAGGCGGCGATGGCGCCCGCGTTGTTTATGTTGGGTGCGGCAGGCTTTACCCTCTACCCGGTCGCGATGGCCTGGGCCTGTGAAAAGGTGGAACATCATCAGCTGGTCGCCATGAATCAGGCATTGTTATTGAGCTATACCGTGGGCAGCCTGCTGGGACCTTCATTTACTGCGATGCTGATGCAGAATTATTCAGATAGCTTGCTGTTTATCATGATCGCCAGCGTATCGTTTATTTATTTACTGATGCTGTTGCGTAAGACGGGCCATACGCCTAATTCTATTGCGCACATTTGACCTGATTTAACAGAATATGAACAGGTTCCCATACATACTGTTTATGTATGCTTTATGGGAACCTGCATTATTTAATTGCACACGTCTGTCCTGAAAATAAAGTGTGCAGAAGGTTATAGTTTTACATCCTGCCGTTTCCGCTCGCTCATTTTACCGCGCATAATCCCACGCCTCATATATTGATAATCAAAAAGCTTCCACAAAGGATTGCGTATGGCTGGTGTGCAGGAAAAACAATTGCGATGGTACAACATTGCATTGATGTCATTTATTACCGTCTGGGGTTTTGGTAACGTCGTCAACAACTATGCTAATCAGGGATTGGTTGTTGTCTCCTCCTGGATATTTATTTTCGCGCTCTATTTTATTCCTTATGCGTTGATCGTCGGGCAGCTTGGCTCAACCTTTAAAGAGGGTAAAGGCGGCGTCAGTACCTGGATTAAACATACCATGGGGCCAGGGTTGGCCTATCTTGCTGCCTGGACCTATTGGGTTGTGCATATACCTTATCTGGCGCAAAAACCGCAGGCTATTCTGATTGCGCTGGGATGGGCGCTGAAGGGCGATGGTTCGTTGATTAAAGAGTACACCGTCGTGGCGTTGCAGGGACTAACGCTGGCGCTGTTTGTCTTTTTCATGTGGGTTGCGTCCCGTGGCATGAAGTCACTGAAAATTGTTGGGTCAGTTGCTGGCATCGCGATGTTTGTGATGTCCATTTTGTATGTCGTGATGGCGGTAACCGCGCCTGCAATTACGGATGTGCAAATAGCGACAACCAATATCACCTGGGAATCGTTTATCCCGCACATCGATTTTACCTACATTACTACGATCTCCATGCTGGTCTTTGCTGTGGGCGGTGCGGAGAAAATTTCGCCATACGTTAATCAGACACGTAATCCGGGCAAAGAATTTCCAAAAGGGATGCTCGTTCTGGCTGTTATGGTAGCGGTATGCGCGATTCTCGGGTCGCTGGCTATGGGAATGATGTTTGACTCCCGGCATATTCCAGATGACCTGATGACGAATGGTCAATATTACGCCTTCCAGAAATTGGGTGAGTATTATGGTATGGGTAATTCGCTGATGGTTATTTACGCGATTGCCAATACGCTGGGACAGATTGCGGCATTGGTATTTTCTATTGATGCACCGCTTAAAGTTCTTCTGGGTGATGCTGATCGTAAATATATTCCCGAGAGCCTGTGTAAAACCAACGCTTCCGGTACGCCGGTCAATGGTTATATTCTGACGCTGGTGCTGGTAGCGATTCTGATTATGTTGCCAACACTGGGAATTGGCGACATGAACAACCTGTATAAATGGCTATTGAATCTTAACTCTGTCGTGATGCCATTGCGTTATTTATGGGTATTTGTGGCGTTCATTGCCGTTATTCGCCTGGCGCAAAAATATAAATCGGAATATGTCTTTATTCGCAACCGCTCGCTTGCGATGACCGTGGGGATCTGGTGCTTTGCCTTTACCGCATTTGCCTGTCTGACCGGGATCTTCCCGAAAATGGAAGCCTTTACCCCTGAGTGGACATTCCAGCTCACGCTGAATATCGTGACGCCATTTGTGCTGGTTGGACTGGGATTGATTTTCCCGCTACTGGCGAGAAGAGGGCGCTAAAGACGAGGGCAGGAGATAGCGTCGCTTTCTCCTGTTAACCGCGCCTTCGACTCAAATATTGTCGCTTATATAGCAAAACGGCTGCCGTTCAGGGCAGCCGTTTCGTGGTGGCTAAAACTCAATACATCACTTTATGTCCATATTGCTCGAGAATGCCCTTCACGCGCTCCATGGTCTCTTTCTTCGGTGGTTTGACGCCATCCAGTTTGTACTCTTCGCCCATTGCCACCCATTTGTGTTTGCCCAGCTCGTGGTAAGGCAGCAGCTCGATTTTTTCAACGTTACCCATATCGCGGGTAAATTCGCCGAGGCGGTGTGCGGAGTCATCGTCATCAGACCAGCCAGGTACGACAACATAGCGGATCCACACTTTGATGTCTTTGTTTGACAGGTAACGCGCGAACTCCAGCGTGCGATGGTTAGATACGCCGACCAGATTCTGATGGATTTCATCGTTCATCTGTTTGAGATCGAGCATGACCAGGTCGGTGACTTCCAGCAACTCATCGATCACCGGATCGTAGCGGCGAACAAAACCGTTGGTATCCAGACAGGTATGAATACCTTCTTTTTTACAAGCGCGGAACCAGTCACGTACGAATTCAGCTTGCAGGATAGCTTCGCCGCCAGACGCCGTCACGCCGCCGCCGGATGCGTTCATAAAGTGGCGATAGGTCACCACCTCTTTCATTAATTCGTCGACGGTGACTTCTTTACCGCCGTGTGTATCCCACGTGTCACGGTTATGGCAATACAGGCAGCGCATCAGGCAGCCCTGAAAGAAGGTAATAAAGCGGATGCCCGGGCCATCAACAGTGCCACAGGATTCAAAGGAGTGAATGCGACCAATAACTGACATTGCGGTGTTTCTCCAGGTGTGGCCCATCCGGGGCCAGTGTTAGTGCACAGTTATTAACTGTGTCGAGTCTGTTTTGGCTGCTATCCATACTTTTCGTCTTTCAAGCTGCATCTTTGTTAGCTTCCTTCGCTCACCCCAGTCACCTACTTCTGTACGCTCCAGGGGATTCACTCCGTTGCCGCCTCAATGCACCTCGAAATCCATCGAGTATATAAGTATAGATAGCTGACAAAGCAGGCTATTAAAAAGGCCCCACTTACGTGGAGCCTTTATTGTACGCTTTTTAAAGTACGATTTCAGTCAAAACCAATTACATGGTCTGAGTGAAGGTACGAGTAATAACGTCCTGCTGCTGTTCTTTAGTCAGGGAGTTAAAACGTACTGCGTAGCCAGAAACACGGATGGTCAGCTGCGGATATTTTTCCGGATGTTCCATCGCATCCAGCAGCATTTCGCGGTTCATGACGTTCACGTTCAGGTGCTGACCACCTTCGATGGACGCTTCGTGATGGAAGTAACCATCCATCAGACCAGCCAGGTTGGTCTTACGAACTTCGTCGTCTTTACCCAGAGCGTTCGGAACGATAGAGAAGGTGTAAGAAATACCATCTTTAGCGTAAGCAAACGGCAGTTTAGCAACGGAGGTCAGAGAGGCAACAGCACCTTTCTGGTCACGACCGTGCATTGGGTTAGCACCCGGTCCGAACGGCGCGCCAGCACGACGACCATCTGGGGTATTACCAGTTTTCTTACCATAAACCACGTTAGAGGTGATGGTCAGAACAGACTGAGTCGGGATAGCGTTACGATAAGTAGTCAGTTTCTGAATTTTCTTCATGAAACGTTCTACCAGGTCAACCGCCATGTCATCAACGCGAGAGTCGTTGTTACCAAACTGCGGGTATTCGCCTTCGATTTCGAAGTCGATAGCCAGACCGTCTTCGTCACGAATCGGTTTAACTTTCGCATATTTGATTGCAGACAGGGAGTCAGCAGCAACGGACAGACCAGCGATACCACACGCCATGGTGCGGATAACGTCACGGTCGTGCAGCGCCATCAGAGAGGCTTCGTAGCTGTACTTGTCGTGCATGTAGTGGATAACGTTCAGCGCGGTGACGTACTGTTTAGCCAGCCAATCCATGAAGTGATCCATGCGGTCCATAACTTCGTCGAAGTTCAGAACGTCGCCTTTGATCGGTTCAGATTTAGGACCAACCTGCATTTTCAGTTTTTCATCAACGCCACCGTTGATTGCGTACAGCATGGTTTTCGCCAGGTTTGCACGCGCACCGAAGAACTGCATTTGTTTACCAACAACCATCGGGCTTACGCAGCAAGCGATAGCGTAGTCGTCGTTGTTGAAGTCCGGACGCATCAGGTCATCGTTCTCGTACTGCAGAGAAGAGGTGTCGATGGACACTTTAGCGGCGAATTTCTTGAAGTTCAGAGGCAGTTTTTCAGACCACAGAACAGTGATGTTCGGCTCCGGAGAAGGACCCATGGTGTACAGGGTGTTCAGGAAGCGGAAGCTGTTTTTGGTAACCAGAGTACGGCCATCAACGCCCATACCACCGATTGATTCAGTTGCCCAAATCGGGTCACCGGAGAACAGTTCATCATATTCAGGAGTACGCAGGAAGCGAACCATACGCAGTTTCATGACCAGGTGGTCGATCATTTCCTGTGCGTCTTGCTCGGTGATTTTGCCTGCTTTCAGGTCACGTTCGATGTAAGCATCCAGGAAGGTGGATACGCGACCGAAGGACATTGCTGCACCGTTCTGAGATTTAACTGCGGCCAGGTAGCCGAAGTAAGTCCACTGGATAGCTTCCTGAGCGTTGGTAGCCGGACCAGAGATATCGCAGCCATATTTAGCAGCCATTTCTTTGATCTGACCCAGAGCGCGGTGCTGTTCAGCGATTTCTTCACGCAGACGGATAGTTGCTTCCAGGTTTACGCCGTTTTCCAGATCGGACTGCAGAGAGACGAACTGAGCGTATTTGTCTTTCATCAGGTAGTCGATACCGTACAGCGCAACGCGACGGTAGTCACCGATGATACGGCCACGGCCATACGCATCTGGCAGACCAGTCAGAACACCGGATTTACGGCAGTTCAGAATGTCTTTGGTGTAAACATCGAATACGCCCTGGTTGTGGGTTTTGCGGTATTCGGTGAAGATTTTTTTCAGCATCGGGTCCAGTTCGCGATTGTACGCTTTGCAGGAACCTTCAACCATTTTGATGCCGCCAAACGGAATGATCGCACGTTTCAGCGGAGCTTCAGTCTGCAGACCAACAATCTTCTCGAGCGCTTTGTTGATGTAGCCAGCGTCGTGAGAAGTGATGGTAGAAGCAACGGAGGTGTCAAAGTCAACAGGCGCGTGAGTGCGGTTTTCCTGTTTAACGCCTTCCATCACGCTGTCCCACAGTGCAGTGGTCGCATCAGTTGCGCCAGCCAGGAAGGACTCGTCACCCTCATACGGAGTGTAGTTTTTCTGAATGAAGTCACGTACGTTTACTTCATTCTGCCAATCACCTTTGGTAAAACCTTCCCAGGCTGTGGCTAACTTTTCATTAAGCTCGGACATGTAACACCTACCTTCTTAAGTGGATTTTTTATTTACTGCGTGTAATGGGCATCAACAGATTAATGATGATCGTTACCACGCAGATAAATGACCCAGTATGTCAACCCGACCAACAAACCGCCGCCGATAATGTTACCGATCGTAACCGGAATCAGGTTATCGGTGATGAAATTCATCACGGTCAGGTGAGAAAAATTCTCCGGAGAAGACCCAACTGCGGTCCAGAATTCCGGGGTGGCGAAATCGCGTATTACAATACCCATAGGGATCATAAACATGTTTGCGATACTGTGCTCAAAACCGCTGGCAACAAACATTGCGACCGGTAATACCATGATAAACGCTTTGTCCATCAGGCTGCGGCCCGAGTAGCTCATCCATACGGCCAGACACACCATCAGGTTAGCCAGGATACCAAGGCTCACTGCCTCAACAAAAGTATGGTGCACTTTGTGGTCGGCTGTTTGCAGAACGTTGAGCCCCCATGCGCCGTTGGCGGTCATATACTCGCCAGAAAGCCACATGAGTAACACAAAGATCAGGGCGCCAATCAGGTTGCCGACATAAACGTTAAGCCAGTTTTTCGCTAACTGACCCCAGGTAATACGACCACTGGCTTTAGCAACGACGATCAGTACGGTTGAAGTGAAGAGGTCTGCACCGCAGACAACACAAAGGATCAGCCCCAGGGAAAAGCAGATACCACCTACTAATTTCGCCATGCCGAAAGGCATAGTACCAGTGCCGGTTGTGGCGGTGATATAGAAAACAAAGGCAATTGAAATGAATACACCGGCAGTAATTGCCAGATAGAACGTCTTAAGCGGATGTTTCGTTGCTTTATAGACGCCTGCTTCTTCGGCAACTTTGGCCATTGCAGCAGGTAGAATAAGATCAAAAGGGTTGTCAGCTTTCACACTAACTCTCTCTTTATTAAGTCGGCGACGAGATACTAACAAAGCATTATAGATGAGAATTTGATATAGATCATATCTCGCCTGGCTTATAGGCCCGTAAGACGCATGGTTTTTATGCGATTACGGTGTAACATGTTGATTATCCATATAAAAATAAATTTTAAAAATTATAAAGTGAGTTGAATTTTTTCTTTCAGCCTCCTATGGGACGGTTAATTAAAATGGAGTAATTGAGATAAAAAACCACATTAATAAGCTAATTTTTTTAATATCAACTACTAATATTTAACCTTGCCTTTACATTTATTTTTTGGTTTGACCAAAATAAAAAACGGGGCGCTTTAAGCGCCCCGTAATATAGCTCAGACAATACATTTAGCCTACTCGAGGCAAGTTGTTTGTCACTATTTTGACCAGTGTGCCGCTTTCGCGCGTTGCAATTTCTCATAGGCTTTCAGCAGAGACTGATGTGCCGGGAATGTGTGCAGATCGCTGTCTACTGGCTGAAGTCCATAAAACGGCGCTTCACCACTCAGTGCCGCACTTGCCGCTTCAACCGCCTCAGCGCCGTACATGCGGACGAATGCGTTCAGATACTGCAGCGGCTGACGGTCTTCTTCCTGAGACAGCAGCAACAATGTTTGCAGGCAGCGATAGTAGTTTGCACGTTCCGCGCTAAAGACGGAGGCGTTAAATTCCATCGTCCATTCGGTCCACACCAGGGCTTGCTCCAGATCGCCACCGGCCAGCGCCAGCATCACTTTAAGCTCGCCAATACGCAGGGTGTACCAACCGTTATCCGCACCGGTCGCCAGACCGAGCAGCTCGCGCACGCGGGTGAAGTCGTCAAAACCTTCTTCATCCAACTGTTCAATCAGATTGAGGTAGTCTTCTTTATCCCACTCACTGCCTGGCAGCGAGAGAATGGTGTCACGCAGATGGGTGCCCATAGCGTTGTTGGCTAACCACAGATCTTCTGCCGGATAGATGTCAGACATTCCCGGAACAATAATGCGGCACGCGTAAACGCCCAGGTGCTCATAGTCAGCGATATACACTTCTTTATCTTCAGCATTGAAGATGGCCATCAGGGTGGCGAACTCTTCTTCCGTGGTGCCGGAGAAATTCCAGTCAACGAACGGATAGTCGGCATCCTGCTTGAACAGATCCCAGGAGATCAGACCGCTGGAATCGATGAAGTGAGTTTCAAGGTTGGTATGTTCTGCCACTTCCTCATCGTCGAAGGTCGGTGGGGTGAAGACATCAAGATCCTTCAGACCACGGCCCTGCAGCAGTTCAGTCACGGTACGCTCCAGCGCAACGCCGAAATCCGGGTGTGCGCCGAAGGAGGCAAAGCAGGTACCGTTGGCCGGGTTGAACAGGACAACGCAAATCACTGGATACTTGCCGCCCAGCGAGCCATCGTAGGCAAAAATTGGGAAACCTTCCGCTTCCAGTGTGGCGATGGACTCCACCACTGCCGGATAGCGCGCCATCACCTCGGCCGGGATTTCCGGCAGGCTGATGCTTTCGGCGATAATACGGTTCTTCACATGGCGCTCAAAGACTTCAGACAGACCCTGAACGCGAGCTTCGTTAGGCGTGTTACCTGCAGACATGCCGTTAGAAACATACAGATTGCCGATAATATTCATCGGAATGTAGACGGTCTGGTTATCAGATTGGCGGGTAAACGGCAGGCCGCAGACGCCACGTTCTTCATTACCAGACTGCAGATCGATAAGCATGCTGCCGGTCAGTTCGTTATCTGGATCGTAAAACGCACGCAGACGCGCATCCAGTAAACCTTCTGGAACATCGTCTTCTTCAGTCAGCGGGAACCATTTTTCGTTCGGGTAATGTACGAACGGGCCATTGGCGATAGTTTCGCCCAGCCAGAAATCCGCAAAGAAGTAGTTAGTCGACAGACGCTCAAAGTATTCGCCCAGCGCAGAAGCCAGCGCCGCTTTTTTTGTCGCGCCTTTACCGTTGGTGAAGCACAGCGCGCATTCTTTGTCGCGAATATGTACAGACCAGACGTTAGGGACGGGATTCAACCACGAAGCTTCTTCAATTTGAAAACCGAGGTCGAGCAATTTTTGCTGGAAGCGAGCGATGGAGTCTTCCAGAGCGGCATCTTTGCCGGGGATAAATGTTTGCGTCATGAAAATCACTTTTGTCGTACGGAAAGCGCGCAATGATACGGGTTTTCAATGAACGGCGCTATCGTCGCCGGAGCCCATGCGTAAATAAAAGCATTGGCTATGCTTTCTTACAGCCAATCACGTTTAGAGCATATTAATGAAAGCTTTCGATTTACACCGTATGGCGCTTGATAAGGTGCCCATGGATTTTCTGGGGGAAGTTGCGCTACGCAGCCTTTACACCTTTATATTGGTTTTTCTGTTTTTAAAAATCACCGGACGTCGTGGCGTACGCCAGATGTCGCTTTTTGAAGTCCTTATCATCCTTACGCTGGGTTCCGCTGCGGGAGACGTGGCGTTTTATGACGATGTTCCGATGCTGCCGGTGCTGGTGGTCTTTATTACTCTTGCTGTGCTGTATCGGCTGGTAATGTGGCTAATGGCACATAGTGAAAAAATGGAGGACCTGCTGGAGGGCAAACCCGTCGTGATCATTGAAGACGGCGAGCTGGCATGGTCAAAGCTCAATAGCGCCAATATGACGGAATTTGAATTCTTTATGGAACTGCGTTTGAACGGCGTGGAGCAATTGGGACAAGTGAAACTGGCTATTCTGGAGACGAATGGGCAAATCAGCGTCTACTTCTTTGCTGATGAAGACGTAAAGCCGGGGCTCAGTATTCTGCCTAAACGTTGTACGCAACGGTTTAAAGTAATACCTGAAGCAGGGGACTATGCCTGCATACGTTGTAGCGAAGTGGTGCAAATGAGCGCCGGAGATCATCAATTATGTCCGCGCTGTGCAAATCCAGAATGGTCGAAGGCCAGTCGGGCAAAACGGGTTACCTGACAGCAAAAATCTCGGTTTTTACCCGTCAATCCGATAGATTCTGTTGTGTGACCGATGACACATTTTTACCCTTGCCAGTTTTACCCATTGCGGCGCGTGTCACTGAATGATAAAACCGATATCCACAGGAATAACTTATACCAATGTCTGTCACCGGATTATCGTCAATGACAGGATGTTGATTGGACAACAACACAACGTGGTGAGGGGAAATGGCTCAGGTCTTCAATTTTAGTTCAGGTCCGGCAATGTTACCGGCAGAAGTACTTAAACTGGCTCAACAGGATCTTTGTGACTGGAACGGTCTTGGCACGTCAGTGATGGAAATTAGCCACCGTGGCAAAGAGTTCATCCAGGTCGCAGAGGAAGCGGAGCAGGATTTTCGCGATCTTCTCAGCATCCCCTCCAACTATAAAGTGTTGTTCTGCCATGGTGGTGGTCGTGGGCAATTCGCGGGTATACCGTTAAATATTCTGGGCGATAAAACCACCGCGGATTACGTCGATGCCGGTTATTGGGCCGCCAGCGCAATTAAAGAAGCGAAAAAATACTGCACGCCAAACGTTATTGATGCCAAAGTCACCGTGGACGGCCTGCGTGCTGTTAAGCCGATGAGTGAATGGCAACTTTCTGATAACGCGGCATACCTGCACTATTGCCCGAACGAAACCATCGATGGCATTGCGATCGATGAAACGCCGAATTTTGCCAGCAACGTTGTGGTCACGGCGGATCTGTCCTCTACCATTCTTTCCGCACCGCTTGACGTTAGCCGTTATGGCGTAATTTATGCTGGGGCACAGAAAAATATCGGCCCGGCCGGCCTGACGATTGTCATCGTCCGTGAAGATTTGCTGGGTAAAGCTCATGTCTCATGCCCGTCAATCCTCGACTATACCGTGCTGAATGACAACGATTCCATGTTCAATACGCCGCCAACCTTTGCCTGGTATCTGTCTGGCCTGGTCTTTAAATGGCTGAAAAAGCAGGGCGGTGTTAATGCGATGGATAAAATTAACCAGCAAAAAGCGGAATTGCTCTACGGCGTAATCGATAACAGCGATTTCTACCGTAACGATGTGGCGAAATCCAACCGTTCACGCATGAACGTACCGTTCCAGCTGGCTGACAACGCATTGGATAAACTGTTCCTGGAAGAGTCTTTTGCTGCGGGCCTGCACGCGCTGAAAGGGCATCGTGTAGTCGGCGGTATGCGTGCGTCCATCTACAATGCCATGCCGCTTGAAGGTGTTAAAGCACTGACCGATTTCATGGTCGATTTCGAACGCCGCCGCGGCTAATCTGCTGTACTTTTCATCCCCACAGCTCGTCTGTGGGGTTTTTATGTCTGTTTTTGAGAGTCGAGTTTCATGGAATCCCTGACGTTACAACCCATTGCGCGGGTGGATGGCACCATCAATCTGCCTGGATCCAAAAGTGTTTCTAACCGCGCTTTGCTGCTGGCTGCATTAGCCAATGGCACCACTGTCCTGACCAATCTGCTGGACAGCGATGATGTTCGCCATATGCTCAATGCTCTGAATGCGTTAGGGATTAGCTATACCCTTTCTGCCGATCGTACCCGCTGCGAGATAGTTGGCAATGGCGGTGTGTTGCACGCAGAAGGTGCAGTTGAGCTGTTCCTTGGTAACGCCGGAACCGCAATGCGCCCGCTGGCCGCAGCGTTATGTCTGGGCAGCAATGACATCGTGCTGACGGGCGAACCGCGCATGAAAGAGCGCCCGATTGGCCATCTGGTTGATGCGCTGCGCCAGGGCGGAGCTAAAATTGACTATCTGGAGCAGGAAAACTATCCACCTTTACGTCTGCGCGGTGGCTTTACCGGAGGCCAGGTTGAGGTAGACGGTAGCGTTTCCAGCCAGTTCCTCACTGCGTTGCTGATGACTGCGCCGCTGGCGCCGCAGGATACGACGATCGCAATTAAAGGTGACCTGGTATCCAAACCTTACATTGATATCACACTGAACCTGATGAAAACGTTTGGTGTTGAAATTGAAAATCAAAACTACCAGCGCTTTGTCGTGAAGGGGCAGCAGCAGTATCAGTCACCGGGTGCATACCTGGTTGAAGGTGATGCTTCTTCCGCTTCCTATTTCCTTGCGGCGGGTGCTATTAAAGGCGGTACGGTAAAAGTTACCGGGATTGGCCGCAACAGCATGCAGGGTGATATTCGTTTTGCCGATGTACTGGAGAAAATGGGTGCAACCATTACATGGGGAGACGATTTTATTGCCTGTACTCACGGCGAGTTGAACGCAGTGGATATGGATATGAACCATATTCCTGATGCGGCGATGACCATTGCAACGGCGGCGCTGTTCGCTAAAGGCACCACGACATTACGTAATATCTACAACTGGCGCGTCAAAGAGACCGATCGTCTGTTCGCGATGGCGACGGAGTTACGCAAAGTGGGCGCGGAAGTGGAAGAGGGGCATGACTTTATCCGCATCACCCCGCCTGCAACATTGCAATTTGCGGACATCGCGACCTACAACGATCACCGCATGGCGATGTGTTTCTCGCTGGTGGCGCTGTCTGACACACCGGTGACCATTCTTGACCCAAAATGTACCGCCAAAACCTTCCCGGATTATTTCGAACAGTTGGCTCGTATTAGTACATCTGCCTGATTTTATTGCCGCACTTTCGGGTGCGGCACATTCTGACATCTCCGATTGCCTATTTATTCTACACTCAGCTTCAATGATTCTGCATTTTTCACACAAAGATAACGATCGTTGGCGTTGGCGCGTATAATGCGCGGCGTTCACGTTAATGTACGCCCTTTTAAGGAGAAAAAGATGACGGCAATTGCCCCGGTTATTACCATTGATGGCCCAAGCGGTGCAGGTAAAGGCACCTTGTGCAAGGCAATGGCGGAAGCATTGCAGTGGCATCTGTTAGATTCAGGCGCGATCTACCGCGTACTGGCGCTCGCAGCGTTACATCACCATGTTGATGTCACATCTGAAGATGCTCTGGTACCGCTTGCCTCACACCTGGATGTGCGTTTTATCTCAACAGACGGCAACCTGGAAGTCATTCTTGAAGGTGAAGATGTCAGCGGTGAAATCCGCACTCAGGAAGTAGCTAATGCCGCCTCTCAGGTTGCGGCGTTTCCCCGCGTGCGTGAAGCGCTTTTACGTCGTCAACGCGCGTTTCGCGAAACCCCAGGCCTGATTGCTGATGGACGTGATATGGGCACCGTGGTATTCCCGGATGCGCCGGTGAAAATTTTTCTGGACGCCTCCTCGCAAGAACGTGCGCATAGACGTATGCTACAGTTGCAGGAGAAGGGCTTTAGTGTTAACTTTGAACGCCTTTTGGCCGAGATCGAAGAACGCGATTATCGCGATCGTAATCGTGCTGTAGCGCCGCTGGTTCCCGCTGCTGATGCTTTAGTTTTGGATTCAACCCGATTAAGCATTGAGCAAGTGATTGAAAAAGCGTTACAATACGCGCGCCAAAAACTGGCTCTCGCTTAAGTGCGACCGAATTTGCAGTACCCCCGTTGCAATGGATTGACAGCGGGTATGTTAAACAACCCCATCCGGCATGGAGCCAGGTGGACGTTAAATATGAAACCTGAAGATTAAACATGACTGAATCTTTTGCTCAACTGTTTGAAGAATCCTTAAAAGAAATCGAAACCCGTCCGGGTTCCATCGTTCGTGGTGTTGTTGTTGCTATCGACAAAGACGTAGTACTGGTTGACGCTGGTCTGAAATCTGAGTCCGCCATTCCGGCAGAGCAGTTCAAAAACGCCCAGGGCGAGCTGGAAATCCAGGTTGGTGACGAAGTTGACGTTGCTCTGGATGCAGTAGAAGACGGCTTCGGTGAAACCCTGCTGTCCCGTGAAAAAGCTAAACGTCACGAAGCTTGGATCACGCTGGAAAAAGCTTACGAAGAAGCTGCAACCGTTACTGGTGTTATCAATGGCAAAGTCAAGGGTGGCTTCACTGTTGAGCTGAATGGTATTCGCGCGTTCCTGCCGGGTTCCCTGGTAGACGTTCGTCCGGTCCGCGACACGCTGCACCTGGAAGGCAAAGAGCTTGAATTCAAAGTAATCAAGCTGGATCAGAAGCGTAACAACGTTGTTGTTTCCCGTCGTGCCGTTATCGAATCCGAAAACAGCGCAGAACGCGATCAGCTGCTGGAAAACCTGCAGGAAGGCATGGAAGTTAAAGGTATCGTTAAGAACCTCACTGACTACGGTGCATTCGTTGATCTGGGTGGCGTTGACGGCCTGCTGCACATCACCGACATGGCATGGAAACGCGTTAAGCATCCGAGCGAAATCGTAAACGTTGGCGACGAAATCACTGTTAAAGTGCTGAAGTTTGACCGCGAGCGTACTCGTGTATCTCTGGGCCTGAAACAGCTGGGCGAAGATCCATGGGTAGCTATCGCTAAGCGTTATCCGGAAGGTACCAAACTGACTGGTCGCGTGACCAACCTGACCGACTACGGCTGCTTCGTTGAAATCGAAGAAGGCGTTGAAGGCCTGGTTCACGTTTCCGAAATGGATTGGACCAACAAAAACATCCACCCGTCCAAAGTTGTTAACGTTGGCGATGTAGTGGAAGTTATGGTTCTGGATATCGATGAAGAACGTCGTCGTATCTCCCTGGGTCTGAAGCAGTGCAAAAACAACCCATGGCAGCAGTTCGCGGAAACCCACAACAAGGGTGACCGTGTTGAAGGTAAAATCAAGTCTATCACTGACTTCGGTATCTTCATCGGCCTGGACGGCGGCATCGACGGCCTGGTTCACCTGTCTGACATCTCCTGGAACGTTGCAGGCGAAGAAGCAGTTCGTGAATACAAAAAAGGCGACGAAATCGCAGCAGTTGTTCTGCAGGTTGACGCAGAGCGTGAGCGTATCTCTCTGGGCGTTAAACAGCTCGCAGAAGATCCGTTCAACAACTGGGTTGCACTGAACAAGAAAGGCGCAATCGTAAACGGTAAAGTCACTGCAGTTGACGCTAAAGGCGCAACCGTAGAACTGGCTGACGGCGTTGAAGGTTACCTGCGCGCTTCTGAAGCTTCACGTGACCGCGTTGAAGATGCAACTCTGGTTCTGAGCGTAGGCGACGACGTTGAAGCTAAATTCACCGGCGTTGATCGTAAGAACCGTGCAATCAGCCTGTCTGTTCGTGCTAAAGACGAAGCTGATGAGAAAGATGCAATCGCAACTGTTAACAAACAGGAAGATGCTAACTTCTCTAACAACGCAATGGCTGAAGCTTTCAAAGCAGCTAAAGGCGAGTAATATCGAGTGCTCTAAATCCTTTGTGCTGTTAACGGCACAAAGGGTGACGAGTAGCTTGACAGATTACAGGATTCGTCCTGTAATCAATGACAAAGGGCGGCTACGGCCGCCCTTAATCAATGCAGCAGCTAATTATGCCTTTAAGGAACCGGAGGAATCATGACCAAGTCAGAATTGATTGAAAGACTTGCAACCCAGCAACCTCATATTCCCGCGAAAGCGGTTGAAGATGCAGTTAAAGAGATGCTGGAACATATGGCCTCGACTCTTGCGCAGGGCGAGCGTATTGAAATCCGCGGTTTCGGCAGCTTCTCTTTGCATTACCGCGCACCACGTACCGGACGTAATCCGAAGACCGGCGATAAAGTGGATCTGGAAGGGAAATACGTTCCGCACTTTAAACCAGGTAAAGAATTGCGCGATCGCGCCAATATTTACGGTTAAGTTTTTAGCGAGACTTAACGCCGAGAAAAGCACCCAAATGGGTGCTTTTTTCATTTCTGTCCACCTATCCTGGAATCCTCATCCCAGTTAATTTGTACGTTACAACCATCACTAAATGTCTGCGGAACTCAGGTCGTATAACGATAAATTGATGCCAGACAACCGTCGAAGAGTACTGCACACTCCCTGTAACAGGGAGGTGATTGATGAAAATAACAACGGTGAGTACCTGCGCATTACTCGGTATCCTCCCACTCATGCTATTACCCATGCTGCCAGGCATGTTGTGTATCGGCATTGTATTTTGTCTGGCATGTCTGCTCTGTTTTCTCCCCTACAAATATATGCGTTCCGCCGGACTAACCCTGCTGTTTTTTCTTTGGGGAATCCTGGCCGCGAAAGAGGCTATGTGGGCAGGTAATACGCTGCCTGCGAAAACCCAGCAAGCCATTGTGCGGATAACCGGAACTGACAATATGACAACGCACTACGGCCAGATCACTCACCTTCAGGGGAAACGAATCTTTCCTGCGCAAGGAATCGTCTTGTACGGGCAGTATTTACCCGGTGATGTTTGTGCGGGTCAGACATGGGCGATGACGTTGAAAGTCCGCGCTGTACACGGTCAATTAAACGAAGGCGGATTTGATAGCCAGCGTTACGCATTGGCGCAGCATCAACCGCTGACGGGACGATTCTTGCAGGCTTCGGTAATCACACCACAATGCAGTTTGCGTTCGCGGTATCTCGCCTCGCTGAAAACGGCACTCACCGACTATCCCTGGCAGCAGGTCATACTGGGTCTGGGAATGGGGGAGCGCTTGTCTGTGTCACAAGAGGTGAAAACAATTATGCGTGATACCGGCACGGCTCATTTGATGGCTATCTCCGGGCTGCATATTGCGTTTGCTGCATTACTGACCGCAGGATTGATACGTGCTGGACAATTTTTTATGCCAACAAGGTGGATTTGCTGGCAGATGCCATTAGTGGGTGGAATTGTCTGCGCCACATTTTATGCCTGGCTGACGGGGCTGCAACCCCCGGCATTACGAACGGTTGTTGCGCTGCTAGTCTGGGGAGCGCTGAGACTTAGCGGCAGGCAGTGGAGTGGATGGTCGGTCTGGATTTGCTGTCTGGCAGCCATCGTGGTGGTGGATCCTGTTGCTGTTCTTTCGCAAAGCCTATGGTTGTCTGCGTCCGCCGTTGCAGCACTGCTGTTCTGGTACCAATGGGTACCGCTCCCGGACTGGCCGCTGTCGCGTACTGGACGTCAATTTCTGGCGCTGGCTCATCTGCAATTGGGTATTACGCTTCTGCTTCTTCCCGTGCAAATCGCAATGTTTCACGGTTTTAGTCTGACCTCGTTTCTGGCTAATTTGTTTGCCGTCCCTTTGGTCACGTTTGTTTCCGTACCCTTGATATTAGCAGGCATGATCATGCATTTAGCCGGGATGGTGATGGTTGAATCAAGCCTGTGGTATCTGGCGGATCGTTCTCTGGCGCTGCTATTTTGGGTGCTCAGAAGTCTGCCTGAAGGGTGGATCAATATTGATGCACGCTGGCAATGGCTCGCATTTTTACCCGGAATGATGATTATCGCATGGCGACTAAATATCTTGCGTACGCTACCGGTGGTCTGTTTCTCTGTGCTCCTTTTGCTGAGTGGGCCGCTTTGGCGTGCACCGCGTACTGATGTGTGGCAAGTGCATATGCTGGATGTCGGGCAGGGGCTGGCGATGGTGATCGCGCGAAATGGGAAAGCGCTGCTTTACGATACCGGTCTGGCATGGCCTGAAGGCGATAGCGCACAACATCTGATTATTCCCTGGTTGCTTTGGCATAATCTGGAGCCAGAAGGAATTATTTTAAGCCATGAGCACATGGATCACCGCGGCGGGTTGCACTCCTTACAACAAGCCTGGCCGTCGCTATGGGTAAGAAGTCCGCTGAGCTGGAAAGGTCATCTCCCGTGTTTTCGCGGAGAGCATTGGCAATGGCAAGGGTTAACCTTCAGTGCGCACTGGCCTGTGCGTGGAAATACAGACCAGGGGAATAACCACTCCTGTGTGGTTAAGGTCGATGACGGATATCAGAGTATTCTGCTGACCGGCGATATCGAATCTCCTGCTGAACAAAAAATGCTAAGTCACTATTGGCAGCACCTTCAGTCGACGGTGATGCAGGTTCCACATCATGGCAGCAATACTTCATCATCACTGGCACTCATTCAGCGGGTTGACGGGCAGGTCGCACTCGCCTCTGCATCCCGTTACAACGCCTGGCGTCTGCCGTCCTGGAAAGTGAAGCAACGTTATCGGCAACAAAATTATCAATGGCTGGATACCCCCCATCAGGGACAGATTACGCTGGATTTTTATCAAAAAAACTGGCGCATACGCAGCATGCGGGATCAGATTTTACCTCGTTGGTATCATCAGTGGTTTGGCGTGTCGGAGGATAACGGGTAGAATATGCGGCTATTCTAACAAATGCTGGTTTTTTGAATGCATAACGATAAAGATCTCTCTACGTGGCAGACGTTTCGCCGACTATGGCCAACCATAGCGCCTTTTAAATCGGGTCTGATCGTGGCGGGTATAGCGTTAGTCCTTAACGCGGCCAGCGATACCTTCATGTTATCGCTCCTTAAACCATTACTGGATGATGGTTTTGGTAAAACGGATCGCTCGGTGCTGCTGTGGATGCCGCTGGTGGTCATTGGGCTGATGATAGTTCGTGGCTTAACCAGCTATGTCTCCAGCTACTGTATCTCATGGGTGTCAGGCAAAGTGGTCATGACCATGCGCCGCCGCCTGTTTGGTCATATGATGGGCATGCCCGTCTCCTTTTTTGATAAACAGTCTACAGGGACATTGTTATCACGTATTACCTATGATTCAGAACAGGTTGCATCATCGTCTTCCGGCGCGCTGATCACCGTGGTACGTGAAGGGGCCTCAATCATTGGCCTGTTTATCATGATGTTCTATTACAGCTGGCAGCTGTCACTGATCCTGATTGTACTGGCGCCAATTGTGTCAGTGGCAATCCGTGTGGTTTCCAAGCGCTTTCGTAGCATCAGTAAAAACATGCAAAACACCATGGGGCAGGTTACGACCAGTGCGGAGCAGATGCTGAAAGGCCATAAAGAAGTTCTGATTTTTGGTGGTCAGGAAGTTGAAACCAAGCGCTTTGATAATGTCAGCAACAAGATGCGTTTGCAGGGCATGAAGATGGTTTCTGCTTCTTCTATCTCCGACCCTATCATCCAGCTGATTGCGTCTTTGGCACTGGCCTTCGTGTTATATGCGGCCAGCTTCCCAAGCGTAATGGAAAACCTGACAGCAGGTACAATTACGGTTGTCTTCTCCTCAATGATCGCATTAATGCGTCCGTTGAAATCTCTGACCAACGTCAACGCGCAGTTCCAGCGCGGTATGGCGGCATGCCAGACCTTATTTACGATTCTGGATAGCGAACAGGAGAAAGATGAAGGTAAACGTGTGATCGATCGTGCTACCGGCGATCTCGAGTTCCGCAACGTGACTTTCACTTATCCGGGACGTGAAGTACCGGCTCTGCGTAACATCAACCTGAATATTCCAGCGGGTAAAACCGTTGCTCTGGTTGGCCGTTCGGGCTCAGGGAAATCCACTCTCGCCAGCCTGATTACGCGCTTCTACGATGTTGATGAAGGGCAGATTCTGATGGACGGACACGATCTGCGCGAATATACCCTGGCATCACTGCGCGATCAGGTTGCGTTGGTTTCGCAGAATGTGCACTTGTTTAACGATACGGTTGCCAACAATATCGCCTACGCGCGTACCGATATGTACAGCCGTGAGCAGATCGAAAAAGCGGCACAGATGGCCTACGCTATGGATTTCATCAACAAGATGGACAATGGCCTGGATACGGTGATTGGTGAAAACGGCGTCCTGCTTTCCGGCGGACAACGTCAGCGTATCGCTATTGCCCGTGCCTTGTTGCGTGACAGCCCAATACTGATCCTTGATGAAGCAACATCGGCTCTTGATACTGAATCTGAACGCGCGATTCAATCTGCGCTGGATGAGCTACAGAAAAACCGTACTTCTCTGGTCATTGCTCACCGTCTTTCAACCATTGAACAAGCCGACGAAATCATCGTGGTGGAGGATGGTCTGATTGTCGAACGCGGGACCCATAGCGAGCTGATTGAGCAGCGCGGGGTGTATGCGCAATTACACAAAATGCAATTTGGTCAATGATCGCACGTATCTGGTCTGGTGAATCGCCGCTGTGGCGATTGTTACTTCCACTCTCCTGGCTGTATGGCCTGGTGAGTGGCGCGATCCGCTTATGCTACAAGTTGGGGCTTAAACGCGCATGGCGCGCGCCAGTCCCGGTTGTGGTGGTCGGAAATCTTACCGCGGGCGGAAACGGTAAAACGCCGGTGGTGATTTGGTTGGTTGAACAACTGCGACAACGCGGGATCCGCGTGGGTGTGGTGTCGCGTGGTTATGGCGGGAAAGCGACTGCTTACCCGCTGTTGCTAACCGCTGATACTACTACCGCAGAAGCGGGCGATGAACCTGTGCTGATCGCCCAACGTACCGGCGTGCCGGTAGCGGTATCCCCGGTAAGATCGGATGCGGTAAAAGCCATTTTGGCCCAACACGATGTGCAGATTATTGTGACGGACGATGGACTACAGCACTATCGTCTGGCGCGAGATGTTGAAATCGTGGTCATTGACGGCGAACGTCGGTTTGGCAACGGTTGGTGGCTTCCCGCTGGTCCAATGCGGGAACGTGCAGGTCGCCTTAAATCGGTGGATGCGACTATTGTTAACGGTGGCGTTGCGCAGCCAGGGGAAATCCCTATGCGACTTGAACCGGGGCTGGCCGTTAATTTACGTACCGGTGAACGCCGTGATGTGGCGCAATTGTCCAATATTGTCGCCATGGCGGGCATTGGTCATCCACCGCGTTTTTTTGCCACGCTGAAAGCATGTGGTGCCAGCGTGCAAAAAACTATAGCGCTGACAGACCATCAGTCTCTGACCTACAGTGACGTCAGTGCGTTTGTAGACGCCGGGCAAACGCTGGTAATGACGGAAAAAGATGCGGTTAAGTGCCGGGCATTTGCCGATGAAAACTGGTGGTATTTACCTGTTGATGCACATTTGTCAGGCGATCGGCCTGATGTATTGCTGAATAGCTTAATCTCGCTGACTCGCTAACTGATTCACGCTGCGGCAGCGAATCATTTATGAGGCCATAAATGTCGTTGCCGCGCCTTTCTCTGATGGATGCCCGTCATCTTCACCTTGCTGCTCAAGGTCTGCTGAAAAAAACACGCCGCCGGGCAACCCCGGCAGATATTCTCGCGACCATTTCGCGCATGTCGTTACTGCAAATCGACACCATCAATATTGTGGCGCGCAGTCCTTACCTGGTGCTGTTTAGTCGTTTAGGCGATTATTCCCCCCAATGGCTGGACGACTCGTTACAGCAGGGCGAACTGATGGAATACTGGGCGCACGAGGCCTGTTTTTTGCCGCGCAGCGATTTTATGCTGATACGTCACCGCATGCTGGCCCCGGAGAATATGGGCTGGAAATATAAAGTGGCGTGGATGAAAGAACATGCGCATGAGATTGAGCAACTGCTCCAGCACATCCAGCATAATGGGCCGGTACGCTCAGCTGATTTTGAGCATCCACGCAAAGGGACCAGCGGCTGGTGGGAATGGAAACCGCAGAAGCGTCATCTTGAAGGGTTGTTCACTGCCGGGAAAGTGATGGTCGTTGAACGGCGTAATTTCCAGCGAGTGTATGATTTAACCCATCGCGTCATGCCGCACTGGGACGATGAACGCGACCCACTTTCGCAGGAAGATGCTGAAAGTGTCATGCTGGATAACAGTGCCCGCAGTCTGGGGATTTTCCGCGAACAATGGCTGGCAGACTACTACCGCCTGAAGCGCCCGGCGCTAAAAAACTGGTGCAACGAACGGGCGGAACAGCGGCAGATTATTCCTGTCGACGTTGAGGGGCTAGGAGCCTTGTGGCTGCATAGCCACCTTCAGCCGCTGCTTGAACAGGCGCTGGCAGGCAAATTAACGGCGACCCACAGTGCAGTATTATCACCTTTTGATCCGGTGGTCTGGGATCGTAAACGGGCAGAGCAGCTATTCGATTTTAGCTACCGGCTGGAGTGTTATACGCCAGCACCGAAACGTCAGTATGGTTATTTTGTCTTGCCGTTGCTGCATCGTGGACAGTTGGTTGGGAGGATGGATGCCAAAATGCACCGTAAAACGGGTGTGCTGGACGTTATTTCGCTGTGGTTACAGGATGGGGTTAAGCCTGGAGTAACGTTGCAAAAAGGATTGTTTCAGGCGATTGACGATTTTGCCCGCTGGCAACAGGCAACACGCGTGACGCTGGGACGTTATCCTGAAGGTTTATTTGCTGATGCACGCCATGGTTGGGAAATAGACCCAGCCCTTTAAGCGATTATGTTAATATTTACGGATTCACAATCCGGTCCATCTGGAGGAACTATGGATCATCGTCTGCTTGAAATCATTGCCTGCCCGGTATGCAATGGCAAACTCTGGTTTAACCAGGAAAAACAGGAACTGATTTGTAAACTGGATAACCTTGCTTTCCCACTGCGTGATGGCATTCCCGTGTTACTGGAAACCGAAGCCCGTGTTCTGACTGCTGATGAGAGTAAATCATGAGTTTTGTGGTCATTATTCCTGCGCGTTATGCGTCCACACGTCTGCCGGGTAAGCCGCTGTTGGATATCAACGGCAAGCCGATGATCGTGCATGTACTGGAGCGTGCGCGTGAATCTGGCGCTGAACGTATCATAGTTGCCACCGATCACGAGGATGTCGCTCGCGCGGTAGAAGCGGTGGGTGGCGAAGTGTGCATGACTCGCGCCGATCACCAGTCTGGTACGGAGCGCCTGGCGGAAGTCGTCGAGAAATGTGGTTTTAGCGATGATACCGTTATTGTGAACGTACAGGGTGATGAGCCGATGATTCCGGCGGTCATTATTCGCCAGGTGGCTGAGAATCTGGCGCAACGTCAGGTCGGTATGGCGACTCTTGCGGCTCCGATTCACAGTGCCGAAGAGGCATTTAATCCGAATGCGGTAAAAGTCGTGTTGGACGCAGAAGGATATGCTCTCTATTTTTCACGCGCGACCATCCCATGGGATCGCGATCGTTTCGCCAAAAGTCTGGAAACGGTGGGAGACACCTTCCTGCGCCATCTGGGCATTTACGGCTATCGCGCTGGTTTTATTCGCCGCTATGTTAACTGGCAGCCAAGCCCGCTTGAGCATATCGAAATGCTGGAGCAGCTGCGAGTGCTGTGGTACGGCGAAAAAATTCACGTTGCCGTCGCAAAAGAAGTCCCGGGTACCGGCGTAGACACTGCCGAAGATCTTGAGCGCGTTCGCGCCGAAATGCATTAGTTTTTCTCACGGCACTCCTCCCATATTGAGGCGTATTTTTGGGAGGAGTGTCGTATCGTTGCGCTTTCCCTCCACTTTTCTTTTCATCAATTGATCTCATCCGGGTGACATCTGTCTGCACGACGCTCATTATGAAAGCAGTAGCATTTATGAGGGCAATCTGAAATGGAACAGTTGCGTGCCGAACTCAGCCACCTGCTGGGCGAAAAACTCAGTCGCATAGAATGCGTGAATGAAAAAGTGGATACGGCCCTGTGGTCACTGTACGACAGCCAGGGAAATCCGATGCCGCTGATGGCGAGAAGTTTCACCACGCCAGGTATGGCGCAGCAGCTGGCCTGGAAAACCTCCATGTTGGCGCGCAGCGGTACGGTGCGTATGCCCGTCATTTACGGGGTTTTAACCCACGAAGAGCATCCCGGTCCTGATGTGTTACTGCTTGAGCGTTTACGTGGTGTGCCGGTGGAAGCGCCAGCCCGAACGCCCGAACGCTGGGAACATTTAAAAGATCAGATCGTAGAAGGTCTGCTGTCATGGCATCGACAGGATAGCCGTGGCTGTGTGGGAATGGTGGATAACACGCAAGAGAATATCTGGCCATCCTGGTATCGCCAACGTGTTGAAGTGTTGTGGACCACGTTAAATCAGTTCAACAATACCGGGCTGACGATGCAGGATAAGCGGATCCTGTTTCGCACCCGTGAGTGTTTGCCCGCTTTATTTGAAGGATTCAATGATAACTGCGTGCTAATCCACGGTAATTTTAGTTTACGTAGCATGCTCAAAGACGCCCGTAGCGATCAGCTTCTGGCGATGGTCGGACCGGGTTTGATGCTGTGGGCACCCAGAGAGTATGAATTGTTCCGTTTAATGGATAACGCGCTGGCGGAAAGCCTGCTTTGGCAATACCTGCAACGCGCGCCAGTGGCTGAGTCCTTCATCTGGCGGCGCTGGCTGTATGTGTTATGGGATGAGGTGGCGCAACTGGTCAACACCGGACGTTTTAATCGATCTAACTTTGACCTGGCCACGAAATCACTGCTGCCGTGGCTCGCCTGATGAACATGTGAACGCCTTATCCGGCCTACAATTCTGCACTGAACACGTAGGCCTGATAAGACGCGTTAGTGTCGCCATCAGGCAACATTACTGTCAATGTTTCGCTCCCTTTAGCCACTGCCAGATTCGCCCCAACGTTTCGTAACCAACACGATCGCTATGCATCAACCAGATGGGAGAGGGGATCGCGCGCTCCCACGGATTAAGCGGTGAGTCAATCGCTAACTGGTTGGCTGGTGCGGGCAACGGATGTAGTCCGGCCTGTTGGAAGAAAATCATTGCTCGTGGTAAGTGCGATGCGGAGGTCACCAGCAGGAACGGCGCGCTGCCGATGGCCTGCTTCACCGCTGCGGCTTCTTCTTCGGTGTCTTTGGGTTTATCCAGCGTGATGATATCACCGGGCGGCACACCTAGTGACTGCGCTACGCGGGCGCCCGCTTCTGCAGTACTGACGTTATTGCTCTTTGCTGCAGCACCGGTAAAGATAAGCTTCGATCCCGGGTTAGCACGCCAAAGGCGAATACCTTCATTCAGACGCGGAAGACTGTTGCTGATCAGGTTTGAACTTGGCGCCCACTGAGGATTCCAGGTATACCCTCCGCCCAGCACCACAATGTATTCCACTTTTTGTGTATCCTGCCAGGTTGGATAGCTATCCTCAATCGGTTTCAGCAGACTGTCGGCGACGGGCTGCAAGCTTAGAAGTAACAGTGCCAGCCAACTCAGGCTAATGCACATTTTCCCTGTTTTTTGAAAGCGGCTAAACCAGAGCAGCGCCAGGCCTATACCCATGATAATGAGCATTAGCGGAAGTGGCAGCATCATACCGCCAATCACTTTCTTCAGCGTAAAAAGCATCCTTTTTGGTTCCTTTTTTAACCATACAGCAGGGGATCAGCAGGGATATTACACCAGGAAGGTTCATTCTCGGCGTGGGTGTGACAAAATAGCGGTTTTACTTAGTCACCCTAAAGCCAGCATGTGGAGAGCCCGATGCGGGATCGCAATTTTGATGACATTGCAGAGAAGTTTTCCCGTAACATTTACGGCACCACCAAAGGTCAGCTTCGTCAGACGATCCTCTGGCAGGATCTGGACAAACTTCTTGCCGACTATGCGGGCCAAACTTTGCGTGTGCTTGATGCGGGTGGCGGAGAAGGACAGACAGCCATTCTGATGGCGCAGCGGGGCCATCACGTCACCTTGTGCGATCTTTCTGCTGAGATGGTGGCGCGAGCGCAACGGGCGGCAGAAGAGCAAGGTGTGAGCGACAACATGCATTTTATACATTGTGCCGCTCAGGACATCCCACAGCATTTGGATTCTCAGGTTGATCTGATATTGTTTCATGCTGTGCTGGAATGGGTGGCCGATCCGCAAGCCGTCTTAAAAACATTGTGGTCGATGTTACGCCCGGGCGGTGCTTTATCGCTGATGTTCTACAATGCAAACGGTCTGTTGATGCGTAATGTGTTGGTCGGTAATTTCGGCTATGTACAGCAGGGAATGTATAAAAAGAAACGGCGCACGTTGTCTCCTGATTTTCCGCGTGACCCTCAGCAGGTCTATGGCTGGCTGGAGGAGATTGGCTGGGAGATAACCGGAAAAACGGGCGTGAGGGTGTTTCATGATTATCTGCGTGATAAACAAAAACAGCATGACTGTTTTGATGCTTTAACAGAAATAGAAACACGTTATTGCCGCCAGGAACCGTATATCAGCCTTGGGCGCTATATTCATGTCACCGCGATTAAACGTCCGGCCCGAGCCGCAGATGCAAGGATAACCTATGAGTGAATTTTCCCAGACAGTCCCCGAACTGGTTGCCTGGGCCAGAAAAAATGACTTCTCCATCTCTCTGCCGGTAGACAGACTTTCGTTCCTGCTGGCGGTCGCCACATTGAACGGTGAGCGACTTGACGGTGAGATGAGTGAAGGTGAACTGGTGGATGCGTTCCGCCATGTTAGTGATGCGTTTGAGCAAACCAGCGAAACCATCGGCGTCCGCGCCAACAACGCGATCAACGATATGGTGCGTCAACGTCTGCTGAACCGCTTTACCAGCGAGCAGGCTGAAGGCAACGCCATTTACCGTTTAACGCCGCTCGGGATTGGCATCACAGATTACTATATTCGTCAGCGCGAATTCTCTACGCTGCGTCTTTCTATGCAGCTGTCAATTGTGGCAGGCGAACTGAAGCGCGCGGCGGATGCGGCAGCGGAAGGTGGTGATGAGTTCCACTGGCATCGCAACGTCTATGCGCCATTGAAATACTCGGTGGCGGAGATTTTCGACAGTATAGATCTGACCCAGCGCATAATGGATGAACAGCAGCAGCAGGTAAAAGACGACATCGCACAGTTGCTAAACAAAGACTGGCGGGCGGCGATTTCCAGCTGTGAAATGCTGCTGTCAGAAACATCTGGTACGCTGCGTGAGCTGCAAGATACGCTGGAAGCGGCAGGGGATAAGCTGCAGGCTAACCTGTTACGCATCCAGGACGCCACGATGACGCATGACGATTTGCATTTTGTCGATCGGCTGGTGTTTGATTTACAAAGCAAGCTCGACCGCATTATTAGCTGGGGACAGCAGTCCATTGACTTGTGGATCGGCTACGATCGTCACGTTCATAAATTTATCCGTACCGCGATCGATATGGATAAAAACCGCGTCTTCGCCCAGCGTCTGCGTCAGTCCGTGCAGACCTACTTTGACGACCCATGGGCGCTGACCTATGCCAACGCCGATCGTCTGCTGGATATGCGTGACGAGGAGATGGTGCTGCGTGACGAAGAGGTCACCGGTGAACTTCCGGAAGATCTGGAATATGAAGAATTTAACGAGATCCGTGAGCAGCTGGCGGCGATCATCGAAGAACAGCTGGCTATCTACAAATCCAGACAAACACCACTGGATCTCGGTTTGGTAGTGCGCGAGTATCTGGCGCAATACCCACGTGCGCGTCATTTCGACGTCGCGCGTATTGTTATCGATCAGGCGGTACGCCTTGGCGTAGCGCAAGCAGACTTCACCGGACTGCCAGCCAAATGGCAGCCGATTAATGATTACGGAGCCAAGGTACAGGCGCATGTCATTGACAAATATTGAACAAGTGATGCCGGTAAAGCTGGCGCAGGCGCTGGCGAATCCGTTATTTCCTGCGCTGGATAGCGCCTTACGTTCGGGCCGCCATATCGGTCTGGATGAACTGGATAATCATGCCTTCCTGATGGATTTTCAGGAATATTTTGAAGAGTTTTACAGCCGCTATAACGTGGAATTGATCCGTGCGCCGGAAGGGTTCTTCTACCTTCGTCCGCGTTCAACGACGCTCATTCCGCGTTCGGTCCTGTCTGAACTGGACATGATGGTGGGTAAAATTCTTTGCTATCTCTATCTCAGCCCGGAACGCCTGGCGAACGAAGGGATTTTTACCCAGCAAGAGCTGTACGACGAGCTGCTAACGCTGGCAGACGAAGCGAAGTTACTGAAGCTGGTGAACAACCGTTCAACCGGTTCTGACGTTGACCGCCAGAAGCTACAGGAAAAAGTGCGTTCTTCGCTCAACCGCTTGCGCCGCTTAGGCATGGTGTGGTTTCTGGGCCACGACAGCAGCAAATTCCGTATTACGGAATCTGTCTTCCGCTTTGGCGCGGATGTGCGTAGCGGCGACGATCCGCGTGAAGCACAGCGTCGCTTAATTCGTGATGGTGAAGCGATGGCGGTCGAGAACCGTCTGCAGCTCAACGATGAGCCCGAAGAGAATCAGCCGGACAGTGGAGAAGAAGAATAATGATTGAACGCGGTAAATTTCGCTCACTTACGCTGATTAACTGGAATGGTTTTTTTGCCCGTACGTTTGATCTCGATGAGCTGGTCACCACGCTGTCCGGTGGTAACGGTGCGGGTAAATCCACCACCATGGCGGCATTTGTTACGGCGCTCATTCCGGACTTAACCCTGCTGCATTTTCGTAACACCACCGAAGCCGGTGCAACCAGCGGTTCACGTGATAAAGGCCTGCACGGTAAGCTGAAAGCAGGGGTTTGTTATTCAATGCTCGACGTCCTCAACTCGCGTCATCAGCGCGTGGTCGTGGGTGTGCGTCTGCAACAGGTTGCTGGTCGCGATCGCAAAGTGGATATCAAACCGTTTGCCATTCAGGGGCTGCCGATGTCGGTACAGCCAACCCAACTGGTGACGGAAACGCTGAACGAACGCCAGGCGCGCGTACTGTCTCTACCTGAGCTGAAAGAGAAGCTTGATGAGATGGAAGGCGTGCAGTTTAAGCAGTTCAACTCAATAACCGATTATCACTCGTTGATGTTCGATCTGGGCATCATTGCCCGTCGTCTGCGCTCCGCGTCCGATCGTAGTAAATTCTACCGTCTGATTGAAGCCTCGCTGTACGGCGGGATCTCCAGCGCCATTACCCGTTCACTTCGTGACTACCTGCTGCCGGAAAACAGCGGCGTACGTAAAGCGTTCCAGGATATGGAAGCCGCGCTGCGTGAAAACCGTATGACGCTGGAAGCGATTCGCGTAACCCAGTCTGACCGCGACCTGTTTAAGCATTTAATCAGCGAAGCGACCAACTATGTGGCCGCGGATTATATGCGCCACGCCAACGAACGCCGTATCCATCTGGATAAAGCACTGGAATATCGTCGTGAACTGTATACCTCGCGCAAGCAGCTGGCGGCAGAGCAGTACAAACACGTGGATATGGCACGTGAATTGGGTGAGCACAACGGTGCGGAAGGCGATCTGGAAGCTGATTACCAGGCCGCGAGCGATCACCTGAATCTGGTGCAAACCGCGCTGCGTCAACAGGAAAAAATTGAACGCTATGAGGCGGATCTCGAAGAACTGCAGGTCCGTCTGGAAGAACAAAACGAGGTGGTCGCGGAAGCCGTTGACCGCCAGGATGAGAACGAAGCCCGTGCGGAAGCCGCTGAGCTGGAAGTGGATGAGCTGAAAAGCCAGCTTGCCGATTACCAGCAAGCGCTGGACGTCCAGCAGACGCGAGCCATCCAGTATACCCAGGCGATCCAGGCCCTAAACCGGGCGAAAGAGCTCTGCCACTTACCGGACCTGACAGCCGACAGCGCCGCCGAATGGCTGGAGACTTTCCAGGCCAAAGAGCAGGAAGCCACTGAAAAGCTGCTGACGCTGGAACAAAAAATGAGCGTGGCGCAAACCGCGCATAGCCAGTTCGAACAGGCTTATCAGCTGGTGGCGGCTATCAACGGCCCGCTGGCACGCGGTGAAGCCTGGAGCGTGGCGCGTGAACTGCTGCGCGAAGGCGTGGAACAGCGCCACCTGGCAGAACAGGTTCAGCCGTTGCGTATGCGACTGAGCGAACTGGAGCAGCGTCTGCGCGAACAGCAGGACGCCGAGCGTCTGCTGGCCGAATTCTGCAAGCGACAGGGTAAACAGTTCGATATCGAGGAGCTGGAAGCACTGCACCAGGAGCTGGAAGCGCGCATCGCCGCCTTGTCGGACAGCGTCTCGTCTGCCAGCGAACAGCGTATGACGCTGCGTCAGGAGCAGGAACAGCTACAATCCCGTATTCAGCATTTGATGAAACGGGCACCCGTCTGGCTGGCTGCGCAAAATAGCCTGAACCAGCTTAGCGAGCAGTGTGGGGAAGAGTTTACCTCCAGCCAGGATGTGACCGAGTATCTGCAACAATTGCTGGAGCGCGAGCGTGAGGCCATTGTTGAGCGTGATGAAGTCGGTGCACGTAAAAATGCGGTTGATGAAGAGATTGAACGTTTAAGTCAGCCGGGCGGGGCGGAAGATCAGCGTCTGAACGCGCTGGCGGAACGCTTTGGCGGCGTGCTGCTGTCAGAAATTTATGATGACGTTAGCCTTGAAGATGCACCGTACTTCTCTGCGTTGTACGGTCCTTCGCGCCATGCCATCGTGGTACCGGATCTGTCGCTGATTACCGAACAGCTTGAAGGGCTGACGGATTGCCCGGAAGATCTCTATTTCATCGAAGGGGATCCGCAGTCGTTTGATGACAGCGTCTTCAGCGTTGATGAACTGGAAAATGCGGTGGTGGTGAAAACTGCCGAGCGTCAGTGGCGTTATTCTCGCTTCCCGACGGTGCCTATTTTTGGGCGTGCAGCACGTGAAAGCCGTATCGAAACCCTGCATGCCGAGCGTGAAGGACTGTCTGAACGTTTCGCCACGCTCTCCTTTGACGTCCAGAAAACCCAACGTCTGCATCAGGCGTTCAGTCGCTTTATCGGCAGCCATCTGTCGGTGGCGTTTGAAGCCGATCCAGAAGCGGAAATTCGCCAGTTGAATAGCCGTCGCGTTGAACTGGAACGTGCGCTGACCAATCATGAAAATGATAACCAGCAAAGCCGTATGCAGTTTGAACAGGCGAAAGAGGGCGTCTCTGCGCTGAACCGCCTGCTGCCGCGCTTGAATCTGCTGGCAGATGATACGCTGGCCGATCGCGTAGACGAAATTCGCGAGCGTCTGGATGAAGCTCAGGAAGCCGCGCGTTTTGTACAGCAACATGGCAATCAGTTGGCGAAACTGGAACCTATCGTTTCGGTTCTGCAAAATGACCCTGAGCAGTTTGAACAGCTGAAGGAAGACTATGCGTATTCCCAGCAGATGCAGCGCGATGCGCGTCAGCAGGCTTTTGCGCTGACCGAAGTCGTACAGCGTCGGGCGCACTTTAGTTATTCCGACTCAGCCGAAATGCTGAGCGGCAATAGCGATCTGAACGAAAAATTGCGTGAACGCCTGGAACAGGCGGAAGCCGAACGTACCCGCGCACGTGAAGCGCTGCGCAGCCACGCCGCACAGTTAAGCCAGTACAACCAGGTGATGGCATCGCTAAAAAGCTCTTATGACACCAAAAAAGAGCTGCTTAACGATTTACAACGTGAACTGCAGGATATCGGCGTTCGTGCGGACAGCGGTGCCGAAGAGCGCGCGCGTATCCGCCGTGACGAACTGCATGCGCAGCTCAGCAACAACCGTGCACGCCGCAACCAACTTGAGAAAGCGCTGACCTTCTGCGAAGCGGAGATGGAAAACCTGACCCGCAGACTGCGCAAGCTGGAACGTGATTATCATGAAATGCGCGAGCAAGTAGTCACCGCCAAAGCCGGCTGGTGTGCAGTCATGCGGATGGTGAAAGATAACGGTGTGGAACGTCGTCTGCACCGTCGCGAGTTGGCCTATCTTTCCGGTGACGAACTGCGTTCGATGTCGGATAAGGCGCTCGGTGCGCTACGTCTGGCGGTTGCAGATAACGAGCACCTGCGCGATGTGTTGCGTCTGTCTGAAGATCCAAAACGTCCAGAGCGTAAAATTCAGTTCTTCGTCGCGGTTTACCAGCATCTGCGCGAACGTATTCGCCAGGATATTATTCGTACCGACGATCCGGTTGAAGCCATTGAACAGATGGAGATCGAGCTGAGCCGTCTGACGGAAGAGTTAACCTCACGCGAACAGAAGCTGGCGATCAGCTCACGCAGCGTGGCGAACATTATTCGTAAGACTATTCAGCGTGAACAGAACCGTATTCGCATGCTGAACCAGGGGCTGCAAAGCGTGTCGTTTGGCCAGGTCAACAGCGTTCGCCTGAACGTCAATGTGCGTGAAACACATGCTACCTTGCTGGACGTACTTTCAGAGCAGCATGAACAGCATCAGGATCTGTTTAACAGCAATCGCCTGACCTTCTCAGAAGCGCTGGCGAAGCTGTATCAGCGTTTGAATCCGCAGATAGACATGGGGCAACGCACGCCGCAAACCATTGGTGAAGAGCTGCTGGATTATCGTAACTATCTGGAAATGGAAGTTGAGGTTAACCGTGGCTCTGACGGCTGGCTGCGTGCTGAGTCTGGTGCGTTGTCAACGGGGGAAGCGATCGGGACCGGGATGTCTATTCTGGTGATGGTGGTGCAAAGCTGGGAAGATGAAGGCCGCAGATTGCGCGGGAAAGATATCTCTCCTTGCCGCCTGCTGTTCCTTGATGAAGCTGCACGACTCGATGCGCGTTCTATTGCGACCTTGTTTGAGCTGTGTGAGCGTTTGCAGATGCAGCTGATTATCGCTGCGCCGGAAAACATCAGCCCAGAGAAAGGCACCACCTACAAACTGGTGCGTAAAGTCTTCCAGAACACTGAACACGTTCACGTGGTGGGGCTGCGCGGATTTGCGCCACAGTTACCGGAACCGCTGCCGGGGACTGAAGATGCCTCCTCGCAGGCAAGCTAAGTAATAAGTAAAAAGGCGGCTACATGGCCGCCTTATCTTTTTCCGAAAAGACTTCATGCCTAGTGTAATTTCTTTAGACTTCTTTACATTAGGTTAGGCAAAAAGTTTTTGATGTTTATATACTAAAGGTGAGCCAAACGCGTCACTGGCTTGCTCGTCATACTTCAGTTTGTATTGGCGTTTTACAGGTCCGACCCACGTCAAAATAAAGGGGAATACAGACGGCCTGGCTATTCAGAGTATGATAAAGAAAACAGGGGGCAAGGGATGTTGCTTAATAAAATGTGTGGTCGTCGGCTGTCGGCAATCAGTTTGTGCCTGGCCGTAACATTCGCTCCACTGTTCAATGCGCAGGCCGATGAGCCTGAAATGATCCCTGGCGATAGCTCTGCGACCGTCAGTGAACAGCCAACAGCGTTATCGCAGCCGCAGGTTCAATCTTCTGCGACGGCTATCATGGCGGGTATTCAACCGCTGCCAGAAGGCGTGTCTGTCGATAAAGCCCGCGCCGAAATACACTCTCAACTGCCAGCAGGTTATACGCCGGTTTACATGAGCCAGTTGGAACTGCTGTATGCCGCACGCGAAATGAAGCCGATGTGGGAAAATCGTGATGCGGTAAAGGCATTTCAGCAACAGTTAGCCGAGATCGCAATTGCCGGCTTTCAGCCGCAGTTCACTACCTGGGTTGCACTTCTGACTGACCCGGCAGTAACCGGTCAGGCGAGAGACATCGTGCTCTCTGATGCGATGATGGGGTATTTGCACTTTATCGCTAACATCCCTGTCAAAGGTAATCGCTGGCTTTACAGCGATAAGCCCTATGCGCTAACGACACCGCCGATTTCCGTCATCAACCAGTGGCAGGTCGCACTGGATAACGGTCAACTGACTTCATTTGTGGCCAGCCTTTCGCCTCAACATCCGCAGTATGCAGCCATGCATGAATCACTGCTCAAGCTGGTGGGCGATTCACGTCCCTGGCCGCAACTCACCAGTACAGCAACGCTGCGTCCGGGGGAGTGGAGTAATGACATCCCCGCGCTGCGTGAAATTTTGCGTCGAACCGGGATGCTGGAGCCTGCCGTCAGTACGTCTGGCAAAGAAGGGCGTGGTACCTACGATCGTGAATTGGTTGATGCGGTAAAGCGTTTTCAGACGTGGCAGGGACTTGGCGCAGATGGCGCGATTGGCCCAGCCACACGTGACTGGCTGAACGTGGCGCCTGCTCAGCGTGCGGGCGTGCTAGCGTTAAATATTCAGCGCTTGCGCCTGCTGCCGAGTGAGCTGTCTACCGGTATCATGGTGAACATTCCTGCCTATTCGCTGGTTTATTATCAGAATGGCAATCAGGTGCTGGCCTCGCGAGTTATTGTCGGGCGTCCCGATCGTAAAACGCCGATGATGAGCAGTGCGCTGAATAACGTGGTCGTTAACCCACCGTGGAACGTTCCGCCGACGCTGGCACGTAAAGATATTCTGCCTAAGTTATGGAATGATCCGGGATATCTTGAACGTCACGGCTATACCGTAATGCGCGGCTGGAACAGTAAAGAGACGATAGATCCGTGGCAGGTTGACTGGGCGACCATCACTGCGTCCAATCTGCCGTTCCGCTTTCAGCAGGCTCCGGGCGCACGTAACTCGCTAGGACGCTATAAATTCAATATGCCGAGTTCGGACGCTATTTATCTGCACGATACGCCGAACCACAATCTGTTCCAGAAAGATACGCGGGCGTTAAGCTCCGGATGCGTGCGTGTGAACAAGGCATCTGAGCTGGCGAATATGCTGCTACAGGATGCGGGTTGGAATGATTCACGCATCTCGGATGCCCTGAAGCAAGGGGATACGCGGTATGTGAATATTCGCCAGAATATTCCGGTCAACCTCTACTATCTGACCGCATTTGTCGGCCCTGATGGGCGCACGCAGTATCGTACAGATATTTACAATTACGATCTGACAGCGCGATCCAGCGCACAAATTGTGTCAAAAGCCGAGCAATTAATCAGATAAATGAAGCAGTTCGAGGAAAATGATTGTCGTAAGTTATGCTGGAAACGGGGCAAAATGGCTGTGAGCCCCGTATTTCCTGGGGTTGGGAGCCTTGACGTGGACTACTTAGCCAGATAAGGTTTCCCGCGTGCGCTAGAGCATACATACGATAACATTGACCTTGTAGACCTTAATACCATGGACAAATTTGACGCTAATCGCCGCAAACTGCTGGCGCTTGGTGGTATTGCCCTCGGCGCTGCCATCTTGCCTACGCCTGCGTTTGCAACACTCTCTACCCCACGTCCGCGTATATTGACTCTGAATAACCTGCATACCGGTGAGTCAATAAAAGCAGAGTTTTTTGATGGCAGGGGCTATATTCAGGACGAATTAGCAAAACTTAACCACTTTTTCCGTGATTTTCGGGCCAATAAAGTGAAATCCATTGACCCGGGACTGTTTGATCAACTCTTCCGTCTGCAGGGTCTGCTGGGCACGCGTAAACCCGTACAGCTGATTTCAGGCTATCGCTCTATCGATACCAATAATGAACTCCGTGCACGTAGCCGTGGTGTGGCCAAGAAAAGCTACCACACTAAAGGTCAGGCCATGGATTTCCATATTGAAGGCATCGCATTAAGTAATATTCGCAAAGCTGCGTTATCTATGCGCGCAGGTGGTGTAGGATACTACCCCAGCAGTAACTTTGTGCATATTGACACCGGCCCTGCACGGCACTGGTGATCCATAAGCTTAATGAAACAGGAGCTGTATGAACTATCGTATTATTCCGGTCACTGCATTCGCCCAGAACTGCTCGCTAATCTGGTGTGAGCAGACTCGTCTGGCCGCGCTGGTCGATCCCGGCGGCGATGCCGAGAAAATCAAACAGGAAGTGGATGCCAGCGGTCTGACGCTAATGCAGATCCTGCTTACTCACGGTCATCTTGACCATGTTGGAGCGGCGGCTGAACTGGCACAACATTATGGTGTACCGGTTATTGGTCCGGATAAAGAAGATGAGTTCTGGTTACAGGGACTCCCTGCTCAGAGCCGCATGTTTGGCCTGGGAGATTGTGAGCCGCTGACGCCCGATCGCTGGTTGAATGAAGGTGACCGGATAAGCGTTGGCAACGTGACGTTACAGGTTCTGCATTGTCCGGGTCATACACCGGGACATGTGGTCTTCTTTGATGAGCAATCAAAGTTACTGATTTCTGGTGACGTGATTTTCAAAGGTGGCGTAGGGCGCAGCGATTTCCCGCGCGGTGATCACAGCCAACTAATCGATTCGATTAAACGTAAACTATTGCCGTTAGGCGATGACGTAACGTTTATTCCGGGTCACGGCCCACTCTCTACGCTGGGTAATGAACGCTTACATAACCCGTTCCTGCAAGATGAAATGCCTGTCTGGTAATTCGTTTAATAAATAAAAAGGCCGCTATTGCGGCCTTTTTTGTGCGCGATAGATTACAGTACTGCGACAATCGCTTCGCACAGTGGCGCCATGTTGTCTGGCGTCATTCCTGCCACGTTTACGCGTCCGGAAGCGACAGCGTAGACACCAAACTCTTCACGCAGACGCAGAACCTGCTCTTTGGTCAGGCCGCTAAACGAGAACATGCCGTTCTGTTTGATGATAAAGCTGAAATCGCGGTTTGCACCTTTCTCTTGCAACGTATTCACAAACAGTAAACGCATGCGCTGAATGCGCTGGCGCATATCAGTCAGTTCCTGTTCCCAGATGGCACGCAGCGCGTCGTTGCTCAGAATCGTGGCCACTACGGATGCACCGTGTGCTGGTGGGTTGGAATAGTTAGCGCGAATGGCTGATTTCATCTGGCTGAACGCACGGTCAACGGTTTCAGCATCCGCAGCAACCAGCGTACAGGCGCCTACACGCTCATTGTACAGTCCAAAGTTCTTGGAGTAGGAGCTGGCAACGATCAGCTCTTTGTGCAGAGCCGCAAATGCGCGCAGACCTTCTGCATCTTCTTCCAGGCCACGGGCAAAGCCCTGGTATGCGAAGTCAAACAGCGGTAACCAACCTTTTTCGACAGACATCTGAGCCAGCGTTTGCCACTGTTCCAGCGTAGGATCGATACCGGTAGGGTTATGGCAGCAGCCGTGGAATAGCACCACGTCGCCAGCCTGCGCTTCGCTGAGGCTTGCCAGCAGCGCATCAAAATCTAACGAGTGGTTTGCTGCATCGTAATAGTTGTATTCACAAACTTCCAGGCCTGCAGAGTTAAAGACGCTCTTATGGTTCGGCCAGCTTGGATTGCTCACCCATACGCGTTTAGCCGACGTATTTTTTGCCAGGAAATCAGCTGCCACACGCAGTGCACCAGTGCCGCCAGGGGTTTGTGCGGTACGTGCACGCTTATCGTTGATCAGCGAACTTTCTGTACCAAACAGTAATTCCTGAGTGCAGCGACCAAACTCTGGAATACCGTCAATGCCAAGGTAATTTTTGGTGGTTTCATTTTCCAGTATATATTGCTCGGCTTTTTTAACGCTGGTCAGTACCGGCGTTTTGCCTGTCTCATCTTTATATACACCGATCCCCAGGTTTATTTTTCCAGGGCGGTCATCGGCACGAAACAAATCAGCCAGACCCAAAATGGGGTCGGCAGGAGCGGCAGTAATGTTCTCAAACATGACGAGGTTCCATAGTGATTACAGAAGGGAAGTCCGCTATCAGGTTAACGGTAGATTTACAAAATGCCAACCGTTACTGACGAAAAGCTGAGGTGTTTTTTTAAGACGCAAGAATCCGCTAGCAGATATAAAAAAACAGGACCGAAGTCCTGTTTTTTAGGCATTTAACAAAGAGGTCTGCTATTAGAACTGGTAAACGATACCCACTGCAACGGTGTCGTCAGAGCCTACGCCCAGTTTGTTGTCAGAATCGATCTGGTTGATGATGTAATCAACATAGGTGGACATGTTTTTGTTGAAGTAGTAAGTCGCACCCACTTCGAAGTAGTTCACCAGATCTACGTCGCCGATTCCTTCGATGTCCTTACCTTTAGATTTGGTATAGGCGAGGGACGGACGCAGGCCGAAGTCGAACTGGTACTGAGCAACCAACAGCACGTCTTCAGTTTTGTTAGCATAACCGTTAGAGATACGGGTTGCGTTACGGGTTTCGCTGTAGTTCGCTGCCAGGTAAATGTTGTTCGCATCGTACTTAACACCGGTCGCCCACTGCTCAGCTTTCGCGCCGCGGCCATAGGCCAGCTGCTCTTGCGCGTTGGTACGGTCAGCTGCACCGTAAGCACCCACGATACCGAAACCATCCATTTCGTAGCTTACGGAACCGCCAACGCCGTCGCCGTTAGAACGGGTTGGGCTGCTAGAGCGTTCGTTTTTACCCAGGTACTGTACAGCGAAGTTCAGGCCTTCAACCAGACCGAAGAAGTTAGAGTTACGGTAGGTTGCGAGACCGCCGTTACGCTGGGAGAAGAACTGGTCAGAAGCAGCGGTATCACCACCGAATTCTGGCAGCATATCGGTGTAACCCAGAGCATCGTATACAACGCCGTAGTTACGACCGTAATCGAAGGAGCCTGCGTCACCAAATTTCAAACCAGCAAACGCCAGACGGGTTTTGTTGCCTTTCTGGGCATCGTCACCGCCTTCTGCGTTATTGCCGCTGAACTGGTATTCCCACTGGCCGTAACCGGTCAGTTGGTCGTTAATCTGAGTTTCCCCTTTGAAACCAAGACGGGCATATGTCTGATCGCCGTTAGCAGCGTAGGCGTTATCACCGTTGTGCTTGGAAAAATAATGCAGACCAACGGCTTTACCGTATACGTCTACTTTGTTGCCATCTTTGTTATAAACTTCTGCAGCGTTAGCTGCCCCGGCTACCAGCAGAGCAGGGATAACCACTGCCAGAATATTGCGCTTCATCATTATTTATTACCCTCATCGGTTTTTATATGACACCTGCCACTGCCGCCAATAAATTCCGTCAATCAAAATTTACGGAACTATTGATGAGAGTTTGGTGTCTTTATGTGTCTGACAGGCATCTTTCCATTCAAACTACCGTTTCGCTACCGTCAAAGTGCTACAAATATAAAGATTTGGTTTCAAAAAGAAAAAATGTGTAACAAGATGTTATTTTTGTGCAACTTTGTGAACAGCGTCAAACTTCGGATGCCCCTGCGCTTAAAATTCTCGTTTTTATTTCTATTTATATGATTTTCTTATGTTTAATTTTGCTAAGGTCATTTTTTCTCCGTTCTGCCGGAAAGTTCGGATTTTACAGGTAACGATTTTTGGACGTCTGGAGTGCCGTGCGAGAGGCTGAAAAATGTACTATTTAATCAGAAAATGCTAATCCACAATAAAATTGCTGATTATTTTTTGTGCAAATGTATTGCGATGAAATATTACGTAACAGGTGGAGGAGATTGAAAGGTTGTGTTTAACGTGAGATGGGTATCCAGATAACACGAAAAGGGTATAAAAAAGGCCAGCAATGCTGGCCTTCAAAACAATAACGCACGTTTAGAAGGTGGCGTTACGTGGAGTACGCGGGAACGGAATAACATCACGGACGTTCTGTACGCCGGTGACGTAAGCGATCAGACGCTCGAAGCCCAATCCGAAGCCGGAATGCGGAACGGTACCGTAGCGACGCAGGTCGCGATACCACCAGTAATCCTCTTTGTTGAGACCCATTTCCAGCATACGGGCATCCAGCACGTCCAGGCGCTCTTCACGCTGAGAACCACCGATGATTTCACCGATTCCCGGGGCCAGTACGTCCATTGCAGCAACGGTTTTACCGTCTTCGTTAAGGCGCATATAAAACGCTTTGATATCTTTCGGGTAGTTTTTCACTACCACCGGCGCTTTAAAGTGCTCTTCAGCAAGGTAACGTTCATGCTCAGAAGACAGATCCACACCCCAGTAAACTGGGTTTTCGAACTGTTTACCGCATTTTTCCAGAATGCTTACCGCGTCGGTGTAATCCACCTGCGCGAAGTCAGCGTCAATGAAACGTTCCAGGCGTGAAATCGCGTCCTTGTCGACACGTTCAGCGAAGAATTTCATATCATCCGCACGCTCTGCGAGTACGGCTTTAAACGCGTACTTCAGCATCGCTTCAGCCAGGCCTGCAACATCGTTCAGGTCAGCAAAAGCCACTTCTGGTTCCAGCATCCAGAACTCTGCCAGGTGACGACTGGTGTTAGAGTTTTCTGCACGGAACGTCGGGCCAAAAGTATAAATTTTAGACAGGGCGCAGGCGTAGGTTTCACCGTTCAGCTGACCGGAAACGGTCAGGAAGGCCTCTTTACCAAAGAAGTCTTTGTCGAAATCGACTTTACCCTGATCGTTACGCGGCAGGTTTTCCAGATCCAGCGTAGAAACACGGAACATTTCACCGGCACCTTCCGTATCGGAAGCGGTGATCAACGGAGTCGATACCCAAAAGAAACCCTGCTCGTGGAAGAAACGATGCAGAGCCTGCGCCAGCGTATGACGTACACGCGCTACCGCACCAATCATATTGGTACGCGGACGCATGTGCGCCACTTCACGCAGATACTCAATGCTGTGACGCTTAGCTGCCATTGGGTAAGTGTCAGGATCTTCAACCCAGCCCGTTACTTCAACCTCAGTGGCCTGAATTTCAAAGCTCTGTCCTTGTCCAGGAGACGCAACGACTTTACCCGTTACGATAACTGAACAACCCGTCGTCAGGCGCAGTACGTCCTGATTGTAATTGGGCAGAGAATTATTGATGACGGCCTGTACAGGATCAAAGCAGGAACCGTCATAAACGGCGAGGAAGGAGATGCCAGCTTTTGAATCTCGGCGGGTACGCACCCATCCGCGCACGGTGACTTCGCTGTCAACGGCTACGCGGCCCTGGAGTACGTCGGCTACAGGCACAACGCTCATAATATTCTCTCTGTTAATAGTCGGATATATAAACACATGTCCACCCGTAATGGGGGGATACCTATGTTACCTGGCATCTGCAATCAGACAAGCAGAATTCGTAGCTGGAGTGAAAGATTTCGGAAATAAACGCGAAAAAGGGAGCCAAAATGGCTCCCTGGAAGGCTTAACTGGCTTTTTTGATATGCGGGAGATCGAAGGCTTTGCGCAGTGCACGAACAAATGCTTTATCGTGGCAGATGGTTTTACCCGGGCTGTCAGATAACTTCGCTACTGGTTTGCCGTTACACTCCACCAGTTTGATAACGATATTGAGCGGCTTAACCTGGGGAATATCGCAGGTTAGTCGTGTCCCAATGCCAAAACTCAACTGCACGCGAGAAGAGAAGTGGCGGTATAGCTCAATCGCTTTTTTCAGATCGAGATTATCTGAAAACACCAGCGTTTTGCTCAGCGGATCAATACCCAGTTTTTCATAATGGGCGATGGCTTTTTCACCCCATTCCACCGGGTCGCCAGAGTCATGGCGTAAACCCTGATAGCGGGTAGCGAACTCAACGCCAAAGTCGCGTAAAAACGCGTCCATGGTGATGCAGTCGGTCAATGCAATGCCGAGTTGGTCAGGATATTCATTTAACCATGCGGCCAGCGCAACGCGCTGGCTGGTGGCAAGCTCAGGGCTGATTTGCTGATGAGCCTGGAACCACTCATGCGCCTGCGTACCCATTGGGGTTAATGACAGGCGGCGGGCCAGATCGTAGTTACTGGTGCCGACAAACCAGGACTCTTGCTGCAGGCGTTTAACGATAGCTTGCTGCACTTCACGCGAAAAACGACGGCGCGTACCGAAATCCATCAGATGGAAGCGAGACATATCGACATCTTTCGTTAAAGCAGAGAATTCTACTAGTTTGCTTTCCAGCTCATCGAGTGCCTGCGGGACGCCTGATTCAGGTGAACGGTAACGGTGTACCAGCTCACTAATCACCGCCAACAGCGGGACTTCCCACATGATCACTTCACGCCACGGACCGGTTAAGCGGATGTTTAGCTTACCGTTATCATTAGTGACGCAAACCTGTTCCGGGTTATAGCGGAAATCACGTAACCAGGTGAGGTAATCAGCTTTAAAGAAAGGCAGGCCGGAGAGCCACTGGTACTCGTCCTCCTGCAGTCGCAGGTGTTGCATAGCATTCACCTGCTCACGAATAGAATCGGCATAAATACCGAGCAGGTCATCGCCACGGCAACGAAATTCAGCCGCTACTTGTACATCATAGTAGTGGTGAAAAACGGCTTGCTGCATATGCAACTTATAAGCGTCTGTATCCAGCAGCGAGTGCAGAACAGGAGAAGCGAATTGTGTCATAGGTGCGCAGTAGCATCCTCTCACGGGAGCGTTTAGTACAATAAACAACTAAGAAAACCGCTGGAGTATACCCTGTTTAGCGATTTATTGAACCCCGATCACACCATAAGCTGTCTTTCTGGTCGAGGGCATTTCGTGCCGCGTGTTATAAAAATGTAGCAAAAAGGGTGTTTGTGCCTGAAAAGATGAACATTCTGCGTAGCGCGATTTACGCAACAGGAATAGACTGAAGCCGAGACTCTATCAAAGATGCTAAAGGTTTTTTATGACACAACAGCCACAAGCCAAATACCGTCACGACTATCGTGCGCCGGATTACCAGATTACTGATATTGACTTGACCTTTGACCTGGATGCTGAAAAAACCGTGGTCACCGCAGTGAGCCAGGCTGTCTGTCATGGCGCGCCTGATGCGCCTCTGCGCCTGAATGGCGAAGATCTGACTCTGGTGTCGATCCACGTGAACGACGAACCGTGGACAGAGTATAAAGAAGAAGAGGGCGCTCTGGTCATCAGTCAACTGCCGGAACGTTTTACGCTGCGTATCGTGAATGAAATTAGCCCGGCGGCCAATACCGCGCTGGAAGGACTGTACAAGTCCGGCGACGCGCTGTGCACCCAGTGTGAAGCGGAAGGTTTCCGTCATATTACCTGGTATCTCGACAGGCCTGATGTCCTGGCGCGTTTTACCACCAAAATTATCGCCGATAAAACCCAATATCCGTTCCTGCTCTCCAACGGTAACCGCGTGGCGCAGGGGGAACTGGAAAATGGTCGTCACTGGGTACAGTGGCAGGATCCGTTCCCGAAACCGTGCTATCTGTTTGCGCTGGTAGCCGGTGATTTCGACGTTCTTCGCGACACCTTTACTACCCGTTCCGGGCGTGAAGTAGCGCTGGAACTGTACGTCGATCGCGGCAACCTTGACCGCGCGCCGTGGGCGATGACCTCGCTGAAAAACTCCATGAAATGGGATGAAGAGCGCTTTGGCCTCGAGTATGACCTCGATATCTATATGATTGTCGCCGTGGATTTCTTCAACATGGGCGCGATGGAGAATAAAGGTCTGAACATCTTTAACTCCAAATATGTGCTGGCACGTACCGATACCGCCACCGACAAAGACTACCTCGATATTGAGCGCGTCATCGGTCATGAGTATTTCCACAACTGGACCGGCAACCGCGTGACCTGTCGCGACTGGTTCCAGTTGAGCCTGAAAGAAGGGTTAACCGTGTTCCGCGATCAGGAGTTCAGTTCCGATCTCGGCTCACGTGCGGTAAACCGGATCAGCAATGTGCGTACCATGCGTGGCCTGCAGTTTGCCGAGGATGCCAGCCCAATGGCGCATCCTATCCGTCCGGATATGGTCATCGAAATGAACAACTTCTATACCCTGACCGTGTACGAAAAGGGCGCTGAAGTGATTCGTATGATCCACACCTTGCTGGGTGAGGCTAACTTCCAGAAAGGGATGCAACTGTACTTTGAGCGTCACGACGGCAGTGCTGCCACCTGTGATGATTTCGTGCAGGCGATGGAAGATGCTTCTAACGTTGATCTCTCCCATTTCCGCCGCTGGTACAGTCAGTCCGGTACGCCGATTCTGACCGTGCGTGATGACTACAATCCGTCAACTGAGCAGTACACGCTGACGATCAGCCAGCGCACGCCGGCCACGCCGGATCAGGCCGAAAAACAGCCGCTGCATATTCCTTTCGCCCTCGAGTTGTATGACAACGAAGGGAAAGTGATCCCGCTACAAAAAGGCGGGCACCCGGTGAATTCTGTACTCAACGTCACCCAGGCAGAGCAGACGTTTGTCTTTGATAACGTCTACTTCCAGCCGGTTCCGGCGCTGCTGTGCGAATTCTCCGCGCCGGTAAAACTGGAATACAAATGGAGCGATCAGCAGCTGACCTTCCTGATGCGTCATGCGCGTAACGATTTCTCTCGTTGGGACGCGGCGCAAAGCCTGCTGGCGACCTATATTAAGCTTAACGTTGCCCGTCATCAGCAGGGACAACCGCTGTCGCTGCCGGTACACGTGGCTGATGCATTCCGCGCAATTTTACTGGATGAGAAAATCGATCCGGCGCTGGCGGCAGAGATCCTGACGCTGCCTTCAGTAAATGAAATAGCTGAACTGTTCGACATCATCGATCCGGTGGCGATAACCGAAGTACGCGAAGCATTAACCCGCACGCTGGCGGCCGAACTGGCAGATGAATTCCTCGCCATCTATAACGCTAATCATCTTGATGAGTACCGCGTTGAGCATGCCGATATTGGCAAGCGTACGCTGCGTAACGCCTGCCTGCGTTTCCTGGCCTTTGGCGAAACCCATCTGGCTGACACGCTGGTAAGCAAGCAGTATCGTGAAGCGAACAATATGACCGATGCGCTGGCGGCGCTATCCGCGGCAGTAGCGGCGCAGCTGCCATGTCGCGACGCGCTAATGCAAGAGTATGATGATAAGTGGCATCATGACGGTCTGGTGATGGACAAATGGTTTATCCTGCAATCCACCAGCCCGGCGAAAAACGTGCTGGAAACCGTACGCGGCCTGCTGAAGCATCGCTCTTTCAGTATGAGTAACCCGAACCGAATCCGTTCGCTGATCGGTGCCTTTGCAGGTAGCAACCCGGCGGCATTCCATGCGGAAGATGGTAGTGGATATCAGTTCCTGGTCGACATGTTGACTGAGCTTAATAGTCGTAACCCGCAGGTGGCGTCACGTCTGATTGAGCCGCTGATTCGCTTAAAACGTTATGATGCAAAACGTCAGGCGAAAATGCGTGCGGCGCTGGAACAGCTGAAAGGTCTGGAGAATCTCTCAGGCGATCTGTTCGAGAAGATCTCTAAAGCGTTAGCCTGATAATATTGCCGGATGGGTCCGGCCTACCATTCACGCGTAGGCCGGATAAGCGGTAGCGCCATCCGGCATTTTTAACCCTGCTTGCGTAACTGAACTTCATTGTCGCCACGCTGCATAACCCGGTTCAACACTTCCGCTTCCAGATCGGCTAACCGTACCGATCCCAAATGGCGGGGGCGCTGAATATCCACCGTAAGATCCAGTCCGATTTTTCCGTCCTCAATCAGCAACACGCGATCGGCCATTGCCACCGCTTCACTGACGTCATGAGTGACCAGCAGTACGGTAAAGCCGTGCTCTTGCCATAAAGAGACGATCAGATCCTGCATTTCAAGGCGGGTTAGGGCATCCAGAGCGCCGAGGGGTTCATCCAGCAGCAGCAAACCGGGGCGATGAATTAATGCCCGTGCCAGGGCTACACGCTGTTTTTGTCCACCGGATAGCGCAGCCGGCCATTCGTGAGCACGACTCTCCAGCCCAACGGCGGCCAGCGCATCTCGGGCCGCATCGCGCCACTGACCTTTCAGACCCAGGCCCACATTATCGATAACCGTCTTCCATGGCAGCAGACGCGCATCCTGGAACATCATACGCGTATCATCCTGAATTTCCGCCAGTGGGGTGGTTCCGGCAAGTAATGCGCCTGAGGTCGGCGATTCCAGCCCTGCCAGCAGACGCAGCAACGTACTTTTACCACCGCCGCTGCGGCCAACCACGGCAACAAACTGTCCGGCCGGAATATGCAAATCTAATTGATTGAGCACTGTATTGACGGCGTATTGTTTTGTCACGGCGCTCAGCAACAGCGGTGTACCCTGGTTCAGGCGAGCGGTATTCATACGGTAGCCTCCTTTACATGATAAGCCGGATGCCAGCGTAGCCAGACTCGCTCCAGCAGTTGGGCGCTGACGTCGGCAAGTTTGCCGAGCAGGGCGTAGAGAATAATGGCCACCACGACCACATCGGTTTGCAGAAATTCGCGGGCGTTCATCGCCAGGTAACCAATACCGGCATTGGCAGAAATGGTTTCCGCCACAATCAGCGTCAGCCACATCAGCCCGAGAGCAAAACGCACGCCGACCATAATCGAGGGCAGGGCGCCGGGGAGGATCACATGAACAAACAGTGAAAAGCCGGATAATCCATAGCTGCGCGCCATTTCTACCAGTGCACGATCGATACTACGAATCCCATGCCAGGTGTTGATGTAAATTGGGAACAGCGTGCCCAACGCCACGAGAAAGATCTTGGCGGATTCATCAATGCCGAACCACAAAATCACCAGCGGGATCAGCGCCAGATGCGGTACGTTACGCAGCATCTGCACCGAGGTATCAAGCAGGCGTTCTCCCCAACGCGAAAGACCGCTGATAAGTCCCAGTGTCAGGCCAATCGATCCACCGATGGAGAATCCGATCAACGCGCGCCAGGAACTGATGGCCAGATGCTGCCAAAGCTCGCCACTGGCGGAAAGCGTCCAGAAGGCTTCGACAACGCCCTCCGGTGAGGGCAGGATGCGGGTGGACAGCCAGCCCATTGATGATGCGAGCTGCCAGAGCGCCACCAGACCTACCGGTAAAAACCAGGGCGCGAGGGGTAATAACCACCTGTTTTTCGGCGTTGCCATTTGCAGCTCCTTAGCTTTGCGCGACTTTGCGCGGGATAAATTCGTTTGCCACCGCTTCGCCTTGTTGTTGCAGGTGTTGCGGCTGCGGAATTTCCGGTATAGCAACATCCAGATGCGGAAACAGCAGCTCGCCAACCTTGTATGCCTCTTCCAAATGTGGGTATCCGGACAACACAAAGCTGTCGATTCCCAGCGCGGCATACTCGTTGATACGCGCCGCGACAGTCGGACCATCTCCGACCAGCGCGGTACCCGCGCCACCGCGTACCAGTCCAACGCCTGCCCACAGGTTCGGACTAATTTCCAATTTGTCGCGTTTACCATTGTGCAGTGCAGCCATTCGCTGCTGACCAACCGAATCCGTTCTTGAGAAGGCGTCCTGGGCTTTGGCAATGGTGTCGTCATCCAGGTGGGCTATCAGACGATCCGCTGCCTGCCACGCCTCGTGGGTTGTCTCCCGTACGATCACATGCAGACGAATACCAAAGCGGATCTTGCGCCCGAGCGCCGCTGCTTTGGCCCGCACCTGTTCAATCTTCGCTTTCACCTGTTCCGGCGGCTCGCCCCAGGTCAGATAGAGATCAACCTGCTCGGCAGCAAGGTCTTGTGCGACATCAGACGAGCCGCCGAAATAAAGCGGTGGCCGGGGTTGTTGTACGGGAGGGAAAAGCAGCTTCGCGCCGCGGACATGAATATGTTTGCCGTTGAAATCCACCGTTTCACCTTGCAGCAAGCGCCGCCAGACCTGAGTAAATTCAGCAGAGGCTTCATATCGTTCTGTGTGATCGAGGAACACGCCGTCACCTGCCAGCTCCTGTGGATCGCTGCCGGTCACCAGGTTAAATAACGCCCGGCCATTTGAGAGTCTGTCGAGCGTCGCAGCCTGACGTGCGGCAACCGTTGGCAAGGTGACGCTTGGGCGCAGCGCGACCAGAAACTTTAATCTCTGGGTGACCGGGATCATCGAAGCGGCGACCAGCCAGGCATCTTCGCAAGAGCGACCGGTTGGGATCAGGACGCCGGTAAATCCAAGACGATCGGCCGTTTGCGCGATTAGTTGCAGATAACTGTGATCGACCGGGCGCGAACCTTCTTCCGTTCCAAGATAATGACCGTCACCGTGGGTGGGTAAAAACCAGAACATATTCAGACTCATAATTTTTCTCCTGCCTGCTGAGTGGGTTGCCAGATACGCTGGCGAATATCGATTTTTTTCGGCACCAAACGGTTGTCATAAAACAGATCGGCGGTTTGTTGTTGCAGGGCAGCAACGGAGGCGTTGACTGGCACAATGGTGGTTGGCGGACGGTGATCCAGATAAGACGCAATCACCGGTTCGGGCAGCCCCATGGTTTTGGCCAGCAGGGTAATGCTTTGCTGGCGCTGGTTGAGCGTTAACGCATCGGCCTGGCTAAAGGTATCCAGTACGCCAAGTACAAAAGCGCTATTTTTCTCGGCATAAGGACGGGCGGCGAGATAAAACGAACCGGTTTGCTTGAGGTCTGAGCCGTCCTTCAGTACGCGTACATCACCTTGCAGTAACGCGGCGGAATAATAGGGATCCCAGATAGCCCACGCATCAACATTCCCTTGCTGAAAGGCCGCTCGCGCATCGGCGGGAGTCAGATACGTCGGTTGAATATCGGTAAATTTCAGTCCGGCCTGTTGCAGCGCCCGGAGCAGTAAATTGTGGGCGCTGGAGCCTTTCTGGAAGGCGACTTTATGTCCTTTAAGCTGCGCGACGCTCTGGATCGGGCTATTTTTTGGCACCAGAATCACTTCGGCTTTCGGTTTGGGCGGCTCGACGCCCACGTAAACCAGATCGGCCCCGGCTGCCTGGGCGAAAATTGGCGGAATGTCACCGGTACTGCCGAGATCGATACTGCCGATATTGAGTGCTTCCAGCATTTGCGGTCCAGCCGGGAATTCGACCCACGAGATTTTAGTCTGCGGATAGCGTTTCTCGAGTAGCTGATGGCTTTTGGCCAGCACCATACTGACGCTTCCTTTCTGGTAACCAATACGCAGAGCATCGGGGGCCGATTCTGCGGCATGCCCCAGAGTTGACAGCGACAACAACCCGGTCAGTGCCAGCCATGACGTGTGACGCCTGAGAAAATCAAGCATGAGCGGCACCTCGCAGGGTGTTCAGTTGAGGAAGTTGGACATCGCGACGATGCAACGCCAGCCAGAAGGTATCGAGCGCACCGTCCAGACGCTGCTGAAGGTTGGGCGTAAACTGAGGTTTATGTTGATAATCAATTACCTGTGAATCATCAGCAAACACACCGTGCAGGATCTCCTGGGCCTTTAATGCGCTCAGTACCGGTTTCAGCGCGTAATCGACGGCAAGTAAATGCGCCACGCTGCCGCCGGTCGCCAGCGGCAAAACCACTTTCCCTTCCAGCGCCCGCTCGGGGAGTAGATCGAGCAGGGTTTTCAGGGCGCCAGAGTAAGCGGCTTTATAGACTGGTGTTGCGACAATCAGCCCGTCTGCATCCTGCAATTGTTCGATAAATGTGTTCAGCGCTGGACTGTCGAAACGAGCATAGATCAGGTCTTCCGGGGAAAAATTGTGTAGGTTCCAGTGAAAGACTTCGACATCCTGACCGTGAAGTTTTTCTCGGGCATATTCCAGTAACGCACTGGATCGAGAGGGAAAGCGAGGGCTCCCCGCCAGAGTGATGACGCGCATAATTTCATTCTCCCCTTATAACTAATTGTTTGCTTTTGGTTAACATCGATAACAATTTGAGCAGTCTGGCAGAGAGATTTTGTTTATCGAAATGATTTATACGGCATAGAAAAGTTGGAAATTGAATAAAAAGGCAGAGGCAAGGAAAACGATTGCTATTTATTGCCGCAGGTCAATTCCCTTTTTGCTCGCGATAGCACATAATACGCCCCCGGTTTGCACACCGGGAATCCAGGAGAGTTCATGTACTACCCCTTCGTTCGTAAAGCCCTTTTTCAGCTCGATCCAGAGCGCGCTCATGAATTGACATTCCAGCAATTACGTCGCATTACCGGCACACCGCTTGAAGCGCTTGTGCGCCAGAAAGTACCGGCAAAACCGGTTACCTGTATGGGGTTGACGTTTAAAAATCCGCTCGGACTTGCTGCCGGACTGGATAAAGATGGGGAGTGCATTGATGCGCTCGGCGCGATGGGATTTGGTTCCATTGAGATTGGTACCGTGACGCCACGCCCTCAGCCGGGTAACGATAAACCGCGTCTGTTCCGTCTGGTCGATGCAGAAGGTCTGATCAACCGCATGGGGTTTAATAACCACGGGGTTGATAACCTGGTTGAGAACGTTAAAAAATCGCATTTTGACGGTATTCTGGGTATTAATATTGGTAAGAACAAAGATACCCCAGTAGAGAACGGCAAAGATGACTATCTGATTTGTATGGAAAAAGTCTATGCTTATGCTGGTTATATCGCGATTAATATCTCTTCACCGAATACGCCGGGATTACGTACGCTGCAATACGGCGAAGCGCTGGACGATCTCCTGACGGCAATTAAAAATAAGCAAAACGATCTGCAAGCGATCCACCATAAATATGTTCCGGTGGCGGTAAAGATCGCGCCGGATCTTTCTGTGGAAGAACTGATCCAGGTCGCCGATAGTTTAGTTCGTCATAATATTGATGGCGTAATTGCGACTAACACCACCCTCGATCGTTCTCTTGTTCAGGGAATGAAAAATTGCGATCAAATGGGTGGTCTGAGCGGTCGACCGTTACAATTAAAAAGTACAGAAATTATTCGCCAGTTGTCTCAGGAATTAAAAGGTCAGCTGCCGATTATTGGCGTTGGTGGTATCGACTCGGTGATTGCTGCACGTGAGAAAATAGCTGCTGGTGCAACCCTCGTACAGATTTATTCGGGCTTTATTTTTAAAGGTCCGCCGTTGATAAAAGAAATCGTCAGCAATATCTGAATGCTACCTTAATCACAAACCAGGGCTTTATTTCTAGCCCTGGTTGTTTTATATTCCTTTACTGTTGCTTATTTAAACATTCTGAGCTTTTATTATTAGGGCAATAAACGAAGCGGCAAAAGGATACTGTCGTAACGGTGATGATTAAGGAAAGGAGAGAAACTGATGCGAATTAAACCCGACGATAACTGGCGCTGGTATTATGATGAAGAGCACGATCGTATGATGCTCGATTTAGCCAATGGCATGTTATTCCGTTCGCGTTTTGCTCGTAAAATGCTCACTCCTGATGCATTTTCTCCGTCTGGTTTTTGTGTTGATGACGCCGCGCTTTATTTTTCCTTTGAAGAAAAATGTCGCTACCTGGATTTAGCCAAAGAACAAAAAGCGGAACTGGTGCTTAATGCGCTGGTGGCGATTCGTTATCTCAAACCGCAAATGCCAAAAAGCTGGCACTTTGTCGCACACGGTATTAACTGGTCGCCGGTCGTGGGTGACGCAGCCTGTGTTGATTTAAGCGATACCGATGAACAGGTAAACCTGTTAGTGGTTGAGCCGGGTGAAAACGCCGCGCTTTGCCTGCTTGCGCAACCTGGCGTGGTTATCGCCGGGCGTACGATGCAGCTTGGCGATGCGATTAAAATAATGAATGACAGACTGAAACCGCAGGCCGTTGTTGACAGTTTCAGCCTTGAGCAGGCGGTTTAGCTCTCCAGCCTGATTGCCGTTTTGGGAACACAGCTACAGCACAGAATCGTTCCGTCGTCCCCCATCGCTGATTTCTTCAACGGGCTAACTTCGCCTTCTACCAGTCGAATTCGACAGCATCCGCAAATGCCTGCCCGGCATGAATAGGGAACCCGGATACCCTGGTTCTCCAACTGCTCAAGCAATACCTGCTGATTATTTCCGCGAAAGGTCTGTCCCTGCCAGTCAATAAGCACCGTGGCATCAGGTTGTTGTTCGGGTGTAGTTTCGTCTGATTCAGCCGCGCCGTACGCTCTGGCGGGGCCGGTTGCCAAAATTTCTACCTCATCGCCGACGCGAATAACGCCACTGTTACGCGCGATAAGATTCTGACCGAAATCGACATCGCCGTTATCTACCGCAGTACGGAAGGTTTGCAATGTGGCAAGCGGTTCACCGGATGGATGTTTCTGGCCTTTTTCCGGGCTAACTGTCGTGAAAATACAGCGGCTACAGGGTTTTGCTACATCAAAAATGACGTCGCCAATACGAATCACTTTCCAGGTATCTTCTTCCCAGGCACCAGCTCCCGAAACCACTATATTGGGGCGAAACTGTTCCATTTTGACGCTTGCCGGACAGCGCTGTTGCAGATCGCGCAGGGATGCTTCGTTGGCCAGCAGATAGGGATAACCATCAGCGAAGGATAAAGGAACATCAACATGGCGTTTTACACGGCGCGTCAGCTGCGGGCCGACCCAGCGTAACTGCACTTCACGGGAGAAAAAGCCGCTAAGCCACTGGTTGATAGCCGCTGGCGCAACACGCGCGGTAAAATGGTTTCCCCATACTTCTGTTGGTGCATCCTGAGGAGCGAAATCGGCAAATCGTACGAGCGCACTGCTGCCGTCTGGCGCCGTAAGATGCAGCCCATCGTGGAATGGGGAAGGCGTAAAACGGACCATTTGTGGGAACTGGCGGGCGGTTATGAATGTTCCGTCAGGTTCAGTGATCATAAATATGCGATCAAAGGCGAGACCGCTAATATCTGCCAGGGCATGCGTAAGCCCAATGCCGCGCATTGATTTAACCGGATGAATAAAAAGTCGGGTTAACGTGACCACTGTACAGCCCCTCGAATGAAAATAAGCCTTCAACTTTATGACATACAGCCCATATTAGCTATAATGCGCAGCAATTTTCTCGGAGTAAAAGTGACATTATGAATTCTCTGTTTGCCAGTACGGCCCGCGGGCTGGAAGAGCTGTTAAAAACTGAACTGGAAAACCTCGGCGCGCTGGAGTGTCAGGTCGTTCAGGGTGGGGTCCATTTTAAGGGCGACACGCGGCTTGTTTACCAGAGCCTGATGTGGAGCCGCCTGGCCTCGCGCATTATCCTGCCGATGGGAGAGTGCAAGGTCTACAGCGATCTTGATCTGTACCTCGGCGTTCAGGCAATCGACTGGACAGAGATATTTAACCCTGGTGCTACGTTTGCCGTCCATTTTAGCGGACTGAACGAGACCATTCGTAACAGCCAGTACGGCGCGCTGAAGGTCAAGGATGCGATTGTCGATGCCTTTACCCGCAAAAATATGCCGCGTCCGAATGTGGATCGTGAATCTCCGGATCTGCGCATCAACGTCTGGTTGAACAAAGATACTGCCAGCATTGCGCTCGATCTGAGCGGTGACGGTTTGCATCAGCGTGGCTATCGCGATCGCGCGGGTCAGGCACCGATTAAAGAGACGCTGGCCGCGGCAATTGTTATACGTTCTGGCTGGCAGCCGGGAACCCCGTTACTCGATCCGATGTGTGGTTCCGGCACGCTGCTGATTGAAGCGGCAATGTGGGCGACCGATCGCGCGCCGGGTCTGCACCGTGGATACTGGGGCTTCAGCGGTTGGGCGCAACACGACGAAGCCGTCTGGCAAGAAGTTAAAGCCGAAGCGCAGGTGCGTGCGCGTAAGGGACTGGCTGACTATACCTCGCATTTTTATGGATCCGATAGCGATGCGCGCGTGATTGAAAAAGCGCGTAGTAATGCTCGCCGCGCCGGTATCGCCGATCTGATGACGTTTGACGTGAAAGATGTCGCCAAATTGAGCAATCCGCTGCCGAAAGGACCCTATGGGACAGTTATCAGTAACCCGCCTTACGGCGAACGTCTGGATAGCGAACCGGCGCTGATTGCCCTGCACAGCCTGCTGGGCCGTACGATGAAAAACCAGTTTGGCGGCTGGAATTTGTCGCTGTTCAGCGCTTCTCCGGATCTGCTCAGCAGTTTGCAATTACGTGCCGACAAGCAGTTCAAAGCGAAAAACGGGCCGCTGGATTGTGTGCAGAAGAATTATCACGTCGCAGAGACCACTGCGGACAGCAAGCCTGCTACGGTAGCGGAAGATTATGCCAACCGCCTGCGCAAGAATATTAAGAAGCTGGAAAAATGGGCGCGTCAGGAAGGCATTGAATGCTATCGCCTGTATGACGCTGACCTGCCGGAATACAACGTTGCAGTAGATCGTTACGGTGATTGGGTCGTGGTTCAGGAATACGCCCCGCCGAAGACGGTTGATGCGCAAAAAGCACGTCAACGCCTGTTCGACATCATTGCCGCCACGCTGTCAGTACTGGAAATCGCGCCAAACAAACTGGTGCTGAAAACCCGTGAGCGACAGAAAGGCAAGAATCAGTATCAGAAGATGAATGAGAAGGGTGAATTCATTGAGGTAAGCGAGTACAACGCGCGCCTGTGGGTGAACCTGACTGACTACCTTGATACGGGTTTATTCCTCGACCACCGTATTGCGCGCCGCATGCTGGGGCAGATGAGTAAAGGTAAGGACTTCCTCAACCTGTTTTCCTACACCGGCAGCGCCAGCGTACATGCAGGATTGGGCGGTGCGCGTAGTACTACGACGGTCGATATGTCGCGTACCTATCTGGAATGGGCGGAACGCAACTTGCGTCTGAACGGCCTGAGCGGTCGCGCTCACCGTTTAATTCAGGCCGATTGCCTGGGCTGGCTGCGTGATGCGAATGAACAGTTTGATCTGATTTTCATCGATCCGCCGACGTTCTCTAACTCAAAACGTATGGAAGATTCGTTTGATGTGCAGCGCGATCATCTGGCGCTGATGAAGGATCTGAAACGTCTGCTGCGTAAAGACGGCACGATCATGTTCTCCAACAACAAACGTGGGTTCCGTATGGATCTCGACGGTTTGGCTGAACTGGGATTGAAAGCACAAGAAATTACCCAAAAAACGCTTTCCCAGGATTTTGCCCGTAACCGTCAGATCCACAATTGCTGGCTGATTACCGCAGCCTGAAAGGATAAATAAATGTCATTGATCAGTATGCATGGTGCATGGCTGTCGTTCAGCGATGCGCCGCTTCTTGATAATGCAGAATTGCATATCGAAGATAACGAACGCGTCTGTCTGGTTGGTCGTAACGGCGCAGGTAAATCGACGCTGATGAAGATCCTGAACCGTGAGCAGGGGCTTGACGACGGGCGTATCATTTATGAGCAGGATCTGGTTGTGGCGCGTCTGCAACAGGATCCGCCGCGTAATGTTGAGGGCAGCGTGTATGATTTCGTTGCCGAGGGTATCGAAGAGCAGGCCGAGTATCTCAAGCGTTATCACGATATTTCGCGTCTGGTGATGACTGATCCGAGCGACAGAAATCTGAATGAGATGGCGCGGGTTCAGGAAATGCTCGATCATCACAATCTGTGGCAGCTCGAAAGCCGTATTAATGAAGTGCTGGAGCAGTTGGGGCTGGATCCAAACGCCGCACTTTCTTCGCTTTCAGGCGGTTGGCTGCGTAAAGCGGCGCTGGGCCGCGCGTTAGTGAGTAATCCGCGTGTACTGCTGCTGGATGAACCAACGAACCACCTGGATATTGAAACCATCGACTGGCTGGAAGGGTTCCTGAAATCCTTCAATGGGACAATCATCTTCATTTCCCATGACCGTTCATTTATACGCAATATGGCGACACGTATCGTCGACCTCGATCGTGGCAAGCTGGTGACTTATCCGGGGAATTACGATCAGTATCTGCTGGAGAAAGAAGAAGCGCTGCGCGTAGAAGAGTTACAAAATGCAGAGTTTGACCGCAAGCTGGCGCAGGAAGAGGTCTGGATCCGTCAGGGGATCAAAGCGCGCCGTACCCGCAACGAAGGCCGCGTGCGCGCACTGAAAGCCATGCGTCGCGAGCGTGGCGAACGCCGCGAAGTGATGGGCACGGCGAAGATGCAGGTCGAAGAGGCGAGCCGTTCAGGCAAGATTGTTTTCGAAATGGAGAACGTGGATTACCAGGTTGATGGAAAGCAGCTGGTAAAAGATTTCTCCGCACAGGTACAACGTAGCGACAAAATTGCGCTAATCGGACCGAACGGCTGCGGCAAAACAACGCTGCTGAAGTTGATGTTAGGCCAGCTTCAGGCTGACAGTGGGCGCATTCACGTCGGCACCAAGCTGGAAGTGGCCTATTTCGATCAGCACCGCGCCGAACTGGATCCAGATAAAACCGTGATGGACAACCTGGCTGAAGGTAAGCAAGAGGTGATGGTTAACGGTAAACCTCGCCATGTGCTGGGTTATCTGCAGGATTTCCTGTTCCATCCGAAACGCGCGATGACGCCAGTGCGTGCGCTTTCTGGTGGGGAACGAAATCGCCTGCTGTTGGCGCGTCTTTTTCTGAAACCCAGCAATCTTTTGATTCTCGATGAACCAACGAACGATCTTGACGTCGAAACGCTGGAACTGCTTGAAGAACTAATTGATAGCTATCAGGGGACTGTACTGCTGGTAAGCCACGACCGTCAGTTTGTGGATAATACTGTAACTGAATGCTGGATCTTCGAAGGCGGCGGTAAAATTGGTCGTTATGTCGGTGGTTATCATGATGCGCGCAGCCAGCAATCTCAGTATGTGGCGTTTAAACAACCGGTCACGAAAAAAACAGAGGAAGCCGTTGCTCCTAAAGCAGAAATTGTCAAACGTGGCACGAGCAAACTAAGCTATAAACTGCAGCGCGAACTCGAGCAACTCCCCGCGCAGCTTGAAGAACTGGAAGCTAAACTGGAAAGGCTACAAGCGCAGGTTGCTGACGCCGCTTTTTTCAGTCAGCCACATGAGCAAACACAACAGGTATTAGCTAGTCTGAACGAAGCGGAACAAGAACTTGAGCAAGCCTTTGAGCGCTGGGAGTATCTTGAGTCTTTGAAGAACGGCGCATAATTTAAAGGAGCACATATGTGCGAACATCACCATGCCGCGAAGCATATTTTGTGCTCGCAGTGTGACATGCTGGTGGCGTTACCTCGCCTTGAGCATGGTCAGAAAGCGGCATGTCCACGATGTGGCACTACGTTAACGGTGGAGTGGGACGCGCCGCGGCAGCGTCCTACCGCCTATGTTTTAGCAGCATTATTCATGCTGCTTCTGTCAAACCTCTTCCCCTTTGTGAATATGAACGTTGCAGGGGTGAGCAGCGAAGTCACGTTGCTGGAGATCCCCAGCGTTCTCTTTTCTGAAGACTACGCCAGTCTCGGCACCTTCTTTTTATTATTCGTGCAGTTGGTCCCCGCGTTTTGCCTGCTGACTATCCTGCTGCTGGTGAATCGGGTACAGATGCCTGCAAGACTTAAGGCGGGTCTTGCACGCGTCCTGTTCCAGTTAAAAAGCTGGGGGATGGCGGAAATCTTCCTCGCCGGCGTGCTGGTCAGCTTCGTTAAGCTCATGGCTTACGGCGATATCGGCGTGGGCAGCAGCTTTATTCCGTGGTGCTTCTTTTGCGTTTTGCAACTGCGCGCATTCCAGTGCGTTGACCGTCGCTGGCTGTGGGATGATATTGCGCCAATGCCAGTGATTAAGCAGGAGTTAAAACCTGGTGTGCCCGGCATTCGACAGGGACTGCGTTCCTGCTCTTGCTGCACTGCGATACTTCCCGCTAATGAACGGGTGTGCCCGCGCTGCCAGACGAAAGGCTATGTGCGGCGTAAAAACAGTCTGCAATGGACGTTGGCATTACTGTTTACGTCAATCATGCTTTATCTTCCTGCCAATATTTTGCCGATTATGATTACCGATCTGCTCGGGTCAAAGCTGCCATCAACGATACTTGAGGGGGTGGTTTTAATCTGGAGCGAAGGCTCTTATCCGGTGGCTGCGGTTATTTTTATCGCCAGTATTATGGTGCCGACGTTGAAAATGATCGCCATTGCCTGGCTATGCTGGGATGCCAAAGGGCACGGCAAACGCGACAGCGAACGTATGCACCTGATTTATGAAGTTGTGGAATTTGTCGGTCGCTGGTCAATGATCGACGTCTTTGTGATTGCGGTACTCTCTGCGCTGGTGCGCATGGGAGGGTTAATGAACATTTATCCTGCAATGGGTGCTTTGATGTTTGCTTTAGTCGTCATTATGACAATGTTTTCTGCGATGACATTTGATCCGCGTCTGTCGTGGGACCGTGAACCAGAACCAGGCCATGAGGAGTCCTGACAGCATGGAATCTAAAAGTGGGGAAGCCAAAGTGCAAAAGGTAAAAAACTGGTCGCCCGTGTGGATATTCCCTATCGTCACTGCACTCATTGGCGCGTGGGTACTGTTTTATCACTACAGTCATCAGGGGCCACAGGTCACGCTTATTACCACCAATGCCGAAGGTATTGAAGGGGGCAAAACGACGATTAAAAGCCGCAGCGTGGATGTCGGTATCGTCGAGAGCGCAACCCTGACTGATGATTTGACCCATGTGGAGATTAAAGCGCGTCTTAACTCCGGAATGGAAAAGCTGCTGCATAAAGATTCTGTCTTTTGGGTGGTGAAGCCGCAGGTTGGACGTGAAGGTATCAGTGGACTCGGCACGCTATTGTCCGGGGCTTATATTGAACTGCAGCCTGGCAATAAAGGCAGTAAGCTGGAAAATTACCAACTGCTGGATTCACCGCCGCTGGCCCCGCCAGATGCAAAAGGGATCCGTGTGATTCTGGACAGCAAAAAAGCCGGTCAGTTGAGTCCAGGCGATCCGGTGCTTTTCCGCGGCTATCGTGTGGGCTCGGTTGAAACCAGCACATTTGATGCGCAAAAGCGTACGATCAGCTATCAGCTTTTCATCAATGCGCCTAACGATCGTCTGGTGACCAGCAATGTACGTTTCTGGAAAGACAGCGGGATCGCCGTAGATCTTACCTCAGCAGGTATGCGCGTAGAAATGGGTTCGCTCTCCACGCTGTTTGGCGGTGGTGTAAGTTTTGATGTGCCAGAAGGTTTAGAGCAGGGCGAGCCGGTCGCACAACAATCAGCGTTTAATCTTTATGACGATCAAAAAAGTATTCAGGATTCACTGTATACCGATCATATTGATTACCTGATGTTCTTTAAAGATTCGATTCGTGGCCTACAGCCTGGTGCACCGCTGGAATTCCGTGGCATCCGCTTGGGTACGGTGAGTAAAGTACCTTTCTTCTCACCGAATATGCGTCAGGTATTTAACAATGATTACCGCATTCCGGTGCTGGTGCGTATTGAACCAGAACGTCTGAAGGCGCAACTGGGAGAGGATACCGATGTTGGCGCTCATTTGGAGCAACTGCTTAAACGCGGATTACGAGGATCGCTCAAAACCGGGAACCTGGTAACCGGCGCGCTGTATGTCGATCTCGACTTCTACCCGAAAGAGCCGCCGATTACTGGTGTGCGCGAATTTAATGGTTATCAAATTATTCCGACCGTGAGCGGTGGTCTGGCGCAGATCCAACAGCGTCTGATGGAAGCGTTGGATAAGATTAACAATCTGCCGCTGAACCCGATGATTGAGCAGGCAACTAATACGCTGTCGGAAAGCCAGCGCACAATGAAACATCTGCAAACTACGCTGGATAACATGAACAAGATCACGTCCAGTCAGTCGATGCAGGATCTGCCGGCGGATATGCAGAACACGCTGCGTGAACTAAATCGTAGTATGCAGGGTTTCCAGCCTGGTTCCGCGGCCTACAACAAGATGGTGGCGGATATGCAGCGTCTTGATCAGGTACTGCGTGAACTGCAACCGGTACTGAAAACGTTGAACGATAAGAGTAATGCGCTGGTATTTGAAGCGAAGGACAAAAAAGATCCAGAGCCGAAGAGGGCGAAACAATGAAAAAGTGGCTAGTGGTGATGATGGCGGTCTGGCTGACGTCATGCAGCTCCAGCGGAGAAAATAAAAGCTATTACCAGCTCCCTATCGCACAAGGCGGTGTGCAGAGCTCTGCCAATCAGGGAAACCGTCTGCTGTGGGTTGAACAGATTGCGGTACCTGATTATCTGGCCGGTAATGGGGTGGTTTACCAGACCAGCGATGTGCAATATGTGATAGCCAATAATAATCTCTGGGCCAGCCCATTAGATCAGCAATTGCGCAATACGCTGGTTGCGAACCTCAGTATGCAGTTGCCTGGCTGGGTTGTCGCTTCACAGCCGCTGGGAAGCACTCAGGACACGCTGAACGTTACCGTAACCGGCTTCCACGGTCGGTACGATGGTAAGGTTATCGTGAGCGGTGAATGGTTGCTGAATCATCAGGGACAACTGATCAAACGTCCATTCCACATCGAAGCTGTACAGACTAAAGACGGCTACGATGAGATGGTGAAGGTTCTTGCCAATGCCTGGAGTCAGGAAGCAATGGCCATTGCTCAAGAGCTGAAACGCATCCCTTAAGCTTAAATAATTGTAAATTATACCGCCCCTGGTTCATTGCCCGGGGCGGTTTTTTTTATTTTTTTAGCCGTGGAGATAGCTGTTCTGACTGACTATTTTTGTACAAATGATTTAGCGAGTAGCTCACAAATATGACACTGGCGTGAATTTTGCGCATTGACGAGCCTGATGTTTAGGGGTATTCGTTTAGTGTGATTGCACACTTAGTAATCACTGTTTTCTTTTCCACCAGACCCAAAAATGAGGGAAACGAGGCATGAAGAGACAAAAACGAGATCGCCTGGAACGGGCACATCAACGTGGATATCAGGCCGGCATTGCCGGACGCTCAAAAGAAATGTGTCCCTATCAGACGCTGAATCAGAGGTCATACTGGCTGGGAGGCTGGCGAGAAGCCATGGGGGATAGGGTTTTAATGGCCTGATTCTGTCTCTTTAGATAAAAGAAACCTCCGCAGAGCGGAGGTTTCGCCTTTTTGCACACCTGAAAAAACGGGGAAACGTTAATGTCTGGCTGCTTCGCAGTTCTGGATTAGAACGCGGAAGTGTCCTGGAACAGACCCACTTTCAGATCGTTTGCGGTATAGATCAGACGACCATCAACCAGCACTTCACCATCTGCCAGGCCCATGATCAGGCGACGGTTAACGATGCGTTTGAAGTGAATGCGGTAAGTGACTTTCTTCGCGGTCGGCAGAACCTGGCCGGTGAATTTAACTTCGCCTACGCCCAGCGCACGGCCTTTACCTTCGCCGCCCAGCCAGCCGAGATAGAATCCAACCAGTTGCCACATGGCGTCGAGACCCAGACAGCCCGGCATCACCGGATCGCCGATAAAGTGACAACCGAAGAACCACAGGTCCGGGTTGATATCCAGTTCAGCTTCAACATAACCTTTGTCAAAGTTGCCACCGGTTTCGGTCATCTTGATGACACGGTCCATCATCAGCATGCTTGGTGCTGGCAGTTGTGGCCCTTTAGCGCCAAACAGCTCACCGCGACCAGAGGCAAGAAGGTCTTCTTTCGTATAGGATTCGCGTTTATCTACCATGTTCTCTGTAAGCCTTATTTTATTGAAACACGCAGGATAGCTAACACGTGTACGCTGAACAAGTCCGATCAGTTCGGAATAATCCAGTTCAGCCAACGTAGCGGCCATGGGAAACGGTGACGACCTTCCTGTTGCGTTGCCGTGGCAATACGCTCCTGAATGGTTTGCATCAGCGTTGTCTGGCCTTCGCCATCCCACACCAGATTTAACAACAGTGGCAGCGCATCAGTCACGTCGTCCACCGCCCAGATAGTGAATTTTTCTTCTTCTATGGCCTGTAGCAGCGCAGGCTGCAGGCTGAGGTGTCTGACGTTAGCCGAAGGAATGATAACGCCCTGTGTGCCTGTCAGTTCGCGCTGCTGGCAGATGGCGAAGAAACCTTCAATTTTCTCATTCAGACCACCGACAGGTTGTGCCCGACCAAACTGATCGACAGAACCTGTAATGGCGATACTTTGATTAACAGGAACGTCGGCGAGGGCGCTAATCAATGCGCACAGTTCTGCCATAGACGCGCTGTCACCGTCCACTTCGCTGTAAGATTGCTCAAAGGTCAGTGAGGCAGAGAAGGGGATTTGTTGCTCAAGCTGGAGTTCCGACATCAGGAACGCCTGCATAATCATCATACCCTTGGCATGAATATTTCCGCCGAGCTCGGCTTTGCGCTCAATATCCGTAAACTCGCCGTCGCCAATATGCACGACGCAACTGATACGAGAAGGCTCGCCAAATGCGCGTGGGTGGCCTGGAAACTCAATTACCGACAAGGCGTTGATCTGGCCAATACGCTCGCCTTCTGTCTCGATAAGGATCTGCTCTTGCAGAATTTCATCCTGCATGCGTTCAGCCAGGAATCCCTCACGCCATTCGCGCTGAGCCAGCATCAGGCTGAACTGCTCAGCGTTGCAGGTTTCGCCCTCGCATAACGGAGCCACCTCTTTGAACTGTCGGGTGATCCACAGCGGGTTAAGCGGCAATGTTTCCTGTTCACCGGTATAGCGAACGGCTTCACGGATCAGAACCTGCCAGGCATCTGGAGCGGGGTAGGGCAAATTATTGCGTATGGCGGTATGCGTGACCCACTGACACCATTGCGTCATGGTTTCGGCATCCACTATCTGCAGATTATCTTCAAACTCGCTGTAAATGGCCTGCTCAGCCAGCTCTGGTTCCATGTCCTGGAAATCCGCCAGCGATTCACGCTCACCCACCAAAATAACTTTCAGTTTAAGCGGCATAGGGGGAACGGAGACAGGCAGCGGGCGAGACTCATCAAAAGCTACCCAATCAAAACGTTCGTGGCTGACAATGGCTTTCAGGCGCATCCACAACAGAGGTTGGGCCAACAGCGTGCGCAATGAGATAACCAGCACACCTCCATTGGCCTGATGTACCAGACCTGGCTGCAGCGTAATTTCTCCATTGAACTGACGCAGACAGCCAAACAGTTGTTCGGCTTCGGCCCAGTCAGCGCTGACCACCTGCGTCAACGTCGCAAAATTGTCTTCCGCTTTCTCAGCTGTACGATAACGAATAGTGTGACCGGAGATGTCGTAATGACCGCCAGTCAGGCTTCCTGCATCCGTGTGCAAGGGACGTGCAGCCTTTGCAATAAGGTTGAGATACTCAAGCTCTTCCGGTGCTTTTACCAACATGAACGAGGATGTTGTCCAGTGCTGAAGAAGCTGCTCTAGCGCGAATTGTAAACGTGGCTGAGTATCACTAAGTAAGGTGTCGGTGTCGTCAGTGACGTGCGGCTGTGCAAATACTTCCTGATAACTGTCGGTATCAGGAACCAGATCACGCCATGCAAGTTTCGTAATGGTCAAAGTTGATGTTTTTTAGTCTGTTGTAAAAAACGAGATTATACCGTAACCCTCACCACTAAACACCTGGAAAGCGCCGTGAAACGGTTGTGATGACGCGCGGCAGTTCACAGGCTGGATATTCTTTTCTTCAGATGCCGAAAAAGCTGATATTCTGATAAGAGTTACACGGTAACATTGAGATCGCAATGAAATATCAACAACTTGAAAACCTTGAAAGCGGCTGGAAATGGAAGTATCTGGTGAAGAAGCATCGTGAGGGGGAATTAATCACCCGTTACGTCGAGGCCAGCGCTGCCAAAGAAGCCGTTGATTTATTGCTAACCCTCGAAAATGAACCGGTTCGGGTTAATGCCTGGATTGAAGAACACATGAATTCTGCGCTGCTTAATCGTATGAAACAAACCATACGTGCCAGGCGCAAGCGGCACTTTAATGCTGAGCATCAGCATACCCGGAAGAAATCCATCGATCTGGAGTTCATGGTCTGGCAGCGTCTGGCTGGTCTTGCGCAGCGGCGCGGAAAAACGCTTTCTGAAACTATTGTGCAGCTAATTGAAGACGCAGAGCATAAAGAGAAGTACGCGAACAAAATGTCGACATTGAAACAGGATTTACAGGCGTTGCTGGGAAAAGAGTAGCGGTCGGCTGGTTTAACACGTGGCTTACTTTGGATGAAAAAAGATGAAAAAAAACCCCGCATGGCGGGGTTTTTTATAAGACGATAACTTAAGCCTGAGGCTGAGTTACAACGTCTTTGATGCCTTTAACTTCGATCTCAACACGACGATCCGGAGCCAGGCAGTCGATCAGTGCAGCGCGAGCTTTCACGTTGTCACAGGTGTTGCCAGTAACTGGGTTGGATTCACCCATGCCACGTGCAGAGATTTTGTCAGAAGGAATACCTTTAGAGATCAGGTAATCAACAACGGACTGAGCACGTTTCTCGGACAGCGCCTGGTTGTAAGCGTCAGAACCGATGCGGTCAGTGAAGCCCAGAACCACTACGGAACCGTCTTTCGGATCCAGGTTGCTCAGCTGGCTGTACATCTGGTCCAGAGCCTGCTGGCCTTCTGGTTTCAGAGTTGCTTTGTTGAAGTTGAACAGAACGTCAGACTTCAGAGTGAAGTGCTTGGTCTGTACTTCTGGAGCCGGAGCCGGAGCAACAACTACTGGAGCTGCTTCTTCCTGCTGGCCGAAACGGTAAGAAACACCAACGCTCAACAGACCGTTATCTGGACGACCGCCAACGGTGTTCGCGTCACCGATGTTGTTGGTCCACTGGTATTCCAGACGGGTAGCGATTTCAGGAGTAATTGCATACTCTACGCCACCAGCGAATACTGGGGATACACCAGTGTCGTGGTCTTTGAAGCCAGTGTTGTTTTTAGCGTCTGCACGCCAAACCATACCACCCAGACGGGTATAAACGTCCAGATCGTCAGTGATTGGGTAACCCAGTTTAGCGGTCAGCTGAACGCCCTGAGCTTTGAAAGCGCCATTCTGCTCGCTGCCTTTGTATGGCATACGGCCTAACCAGTCGTAACCCATTTCAAAACCAACGTACGGGTTAACCTGGTAACCACCGAACGCACCGGCACCCAGTTGGCTTTCGTGGGTCGGACCGTTGTTGTCGATACGGTTGTTGCCAATATCATGGAACTGAGACCAGCCCAGTTTAGCACCAGTATACCAGGTGTTATCTTTCGGAGCGGCCTGCGCCACGGTAGCGAAACCAGCCAGTGCCACTGCAATTGCGATAGCTGTCTTTTTCATTTTTTGCGCCTCGTTATCATCCAAAATTCGCCATGAATATCTCCGAAGAGAGATAACACGGTTAAATCCTTCACCCGGGGACCAGTTCAATAGTTACTCTACCGATATCTGCGGCTTACGCCGAGCACCCCTGGCGATGTAAAGTCTACAACGTAGTTGAAAACTTACAAGTGTGAAGTCCGTCAGGCATATGAAAAAAAAAGGCTTGTATACACAATATTTAACATTTATAGCTGAATAAATGTACTGAGGATATCCTGAAAACCGCTTCTGACAAGCGTTCAGACGAAAAACACATTACAGCTCAAAGACAAATTGAGAGATGAAAAAAAATTCCAGGATAAATCCTAATTTTACTCAATGATACAAATTCGAGTGAATTTTTAGCCCGGAATGCTGTCTCCCCGCAAGTGTCTGGGCGCGAACCGGACGCATGATAAAACCCATCGCATTACCTTCATCAGCCGCTTTGACCAATTCGGCATGTTCATCTTCCGTTAATTCTTCCGCCAGCCAGCCAATGACAACACTGTAATTACCCGTGCGTAGCGCACGAATCATTGATTCCAGCGTATTGCAGGGGGAGAGCTGACTAATTTGCATGACTTTCGTCAATGGAAGTCCAGCTGACTGCACCCACTCCCGACTTAATTTTTGCTGAGGCGTCAGCCACAGCTGCCAGCGTGATTGTTGCCCTAACTGTTGCAGCAGGGGAAGCAGCAGCAGTTGTGTCATCATGGGCTGGTCCTCGCGATAGACAACTTCACTGATAAGCCCAGCGGTTGCGTTCTCTGATGAAACGCGCGCAATGTTGCTTGATGTGGAAGAGAACGACGATGAACGATTTGCATAGCCTGAAGTGTACATAATCAATCCAGCCCTGTGAGTTACTGTATGGATATACAGTAACCCTGCCATCAACAAAGATCAACCTTATTTTCGGAAACAGGTTCGCAATTTTTAGTCGTCGTCACGGGAAAAATAAAATTCATCTTGCCCCATACGCATAAGTTGCCTATTTTCGTCATTAACGGATCCGCTACTGAAAATCATTTGCTTACGTTATGATTTAAAAAGGATTTTTATGAAAGAGCTTTCTTATGCAAGGATCTATAAATCGCAGGAATATCTGGCTTCTCTGGGGACAATTCACTATCGCTCACTGTTTGGTGGCTACAGTCTGACAGTTGGCGATACGGTCTTTGCCATGGTCGCTAATGGTGAGCTGTATCTTCGCGCCTGTGAGCAGAGCGCCCAGTATTGTGTACAAAATTCTCCTGTCTGGCTGACATTTATTAAGCGCGGACGTCCTCTTGTACTTAATTATTACCAGGTGAACGATGCCCTGTGGCAAAACCAGCAGCAGCTGGTGTCGTTATCGCGATATTCGTTGGATGCTGCGGTTAAGGAGAAACAAAGTCGCTTTGCCCAGCATCGTCTGCGGGAATTGCCGAATATGACGTTTCATCTGGAGACCCTGCTGAATGAAGCTGGAATTAAAGATGAGGGGACCATGCGATCGTTGGGAGCACAAATGTGCTGGCTGAAACTTCGGCAAAATAACCCGGCTCTGACGGTAAAAGTACTCTATGCCCTTGAAGGCGCGGTAGGGGGGATACATGAAGCCGCGCTCCCGGCGACGCGTCGCCAGGAGCTGGTTGAGTGGGTAAGTTCTCTTACGCCGGAACCGGGGTATTAGACGGCAGCACGTCAATTTGCTGCTGTAATCGCCGGATCTCCGGGAGTAGAGCGATCAATAGCCCAACTTGCTGAACGACCAGCGGCTCTTTACTGTCCGGGCGTGGTTCCAGATGCTGAATTCGCTGCTTCAGCCCTTCTAACGCCAGGTATACACGCTGCTCGTCAGCGGGTTGATGGTGAAGGGCATCATCAACATAGCAAACAGCGTCATCCAGCAATGCCAAAACGTCTGGATTGGTCAACTGTTCGCGATGTGCGCCTAGCGCAGAAATATAGCTGGTAAACGTATGGTTGAGACACAGTAAACGGAACGCCGTTTCGCGGGTTTGGGCCGTGACATCCGGCTCGCTCGACATGTTTGATACCACGGAGGCGAGTTCAGCATCACGATTATGCGCATCACGGCGAGCGATACGGTAGGCCAGACGATTATCACGACCCTGATGATATTGTTCGAGAATTGCATCAAGGTAGCGGCAGTTAGCGTCAGTCGCCCGTTCAATTACCCGTGGTAGGTTACGAAAACGCCAGTCTGGCCAGATGAAACTGACAGCAGCCCAGGCGATAGCACAGCCAATTAGCGTATCGATGACACGCGGCAGCGCAACCTCAAAACCTTCGCCGAGCAGGTTAAAGCACAGTAACACCAGCAGCGTGATAAACATGGTGGCATGCGCATACTGGACGTTGCGAAAGGCAAAAAACAGTACGCCAGTGATCACCAGGAGTATCAGTTGCCCCTCGAGAGAGGGCACAAACCACAGGATCGGTAAACCGATGGCAATCCCAACCAACGTGCCGATAATCCTGAGCGCCAGGCGATGTCGGGTGGCATTGTAGTTTGGCTGACAGACAAACAGACTGGTCAACAGGATCCAGTACCCGTGATTCATACCGGTTATCTGGATAATGGCATAGCCGACGCAGAGCACCAGCGACATACGGATAGCATGGCGAAACAGAGCGGACTCGGGCGTAAAATTACGGCTCAGGCGCAACCAGATATCACTGAATCCATGGGGACTATCATCGGCAAGCTGGTTCTCAGACTCATTGCGCGAGAGTACCTGAGCCTGTTCGGATTCGATGGTAGCAAGCTGCGCGTCGATTGCCCGTAGGTTTGACAGTAAAAAACCCAGCGTATTGAGCAGGTCGGCAGGTTCACCACTGGCGCGCATGCGCTCAAGTGCAGCATCTATATGGGTGAAGGCTCGCTCAAAGTGCGGATCGTGCTGGTAAGGCGTGCGCAATAAAATACAGCGAGATAATTGTGAACAGGCTTGCCCTTGCATCGACATCAACCGCTGGAAACGGAACATCACATCGCTGTGACGGAAATGATCGCGTAGCGTTTGATACTGAATATGTGAGGAGCTTGCGCGTTCATGAATATCCTGTGCCACAAAATAGTAATGTAGCGTGCGACGTGTTCCCCGTTGTCCACGGTCACCGCGCAGGCGGGTCAGCAGCGACACTTTAGTCTGATTCAGCGTTGCCATCAGTTGGCCATTCGCGAGAGCTAAATCATACAACGGTGCCTGGCTTTCATCTTCTATGTCGGGGTCAAAAAGACGCGATTTCAGTTCCAGGTAGTGCGCTAACTGTTCGTAGCTGCGTGCCAGATTGTCCTGTAAAGGGCGGATGGGGAACAGAAGATGTCCGGTGAGCGTCAGCAGGTTATACCAGATAGCGCCAGCGAGCAGCAGGATTGGTTGTTGATACCACTGATCGTAAAGCGAGGTGCCCAGCATCGTATAAATGGCGATCAGCAATGCACCAAAAGCAATAGTTGCATAGCGCTGGCCTAATCCCCCCAGCAGAATAAAGCCGCTGGTGGAAAGCGTTAACCCAATAGCAAACAGCCATGGCCATGGGAAGAGCAGTTCAACGGAGGCTGAGGCAATAAAAAAGCACACCAGTGTGATGATTAAATTGCGTAGTCGGCCTGCGAGACGATCGTCCAGATCGGTAAGTGCGGCAGCGACCATGCCCAGCGTGAGCGGGATGGTCAGCTTGACATCGCCCAGCCACCAGGGCAGCGCTGTTGTGCCGCATAGCGCGATAAAAATCCGCACGTAGTACAGCCATGTGCTGTTCCAGGTATAGCGTTTGAGCAGAGGACTTAACATAAAGGCCATCGGTCCTGATTATTCAAAACGACGACGCGCATTGGCTTCACGCGCTGCACGGGCAACTTCTACTGAAACCACACGGCGACCCACCGGCCAGAGCGCAATGGCAGCGATTTTAAAGTTTGCAATGCCAACCGGAATACCAATAATCGTTATGCACTGGGCAATACCAGAGATAATGTGCATCAGTCACAACCACCAGCCGAAGAAAATCAGCCAGAAAATATTGAGCACGGTGCCGCCGGTATTTAACAGGACGCTTTTACCGGCCGGATTCAGTTCATCGACATGAATCGCTTCGTTACCATAGGGAAACAGCGAAAGTCGGGTTATTTCCCAGCACGAACGGGTCAAGGGTAATGTAAAAATAAGCACAATACTGACCAGCGTAGCCAATAACCAGGCCAGGGTGGTGGCGAACCCACCCAGCACAAAATTTAAAATATTCAGAACAGTACGCATAAACCCTCGGTTAACTCTGGTTTTCTGTGAATTCGGCAATTGTAACGTTTTTTTGGGCTGGAGCACGTTTTCTCTGGCGGTTACACTGATAAGCAAACCTCTTCGTGTGGATCCGCTTGAGTCTTATGGAACTGAAAGCAACTTCTCTTGGAAAACGTCTGGCACAACACCCTTACGATCGGGCCGTTATTCTCAATGCCGGGATTAAAGTTTCCGGCGATCGTCACGAGTATCTTATTCCCTTCAATCAGTTACTGGCTATTCATTGCAAACGCGGCCTGGTATGGGGCGAGCTGGAGTTTGTACTCCCGGATGAGAAGGTGGTTCGTCTTCACGGTACAGAGTGGGCGGAAACCCAGCGCTTCCATCATCATTTGAATGCGCTCTGGCAACAGTGGAGCCAGGAAATGAGTGACGTTGCTGCGGGGGTTTTACAGCAGCAGTTGGATGCGATAGCGGCGCGTACTAGTGAAAGTAAGTGGCTGACGCGCGAACAAACGTCAGGGCTGCAGCAGCAGATTCGCCGTGCCTTTGCCGCGTTACCGCTCCCGGTTAATCGGCTGGAGGAATTTGAAAATTGCCGGGAGGCGTTACGTCAATGCCAGGCATGGCTGAAAGACATTGAAGCCTGCCGCTTACAGCACAATCAGGCGTACACCGATGCAATGCTGGAAGAGTATGACGAGTTTTTCCTGCATGTTGAATCTTCGCCGTTGAACCCTGCTCAGGCGCGCGCGGTGGTGAACGGTGAGCAATCATTGTTGGTACTTGCAGGTGCTGGAAGCGGTAAAACATCTGTGTTGGTTGCCCGGGCGGGTTGGTTGCTTGCACGAGGAGAAGCCGCACCAGAACAGATCCTGTTGCTGGCGTTTGGACGCAAAGCAGCCCAGGAGATGGATGACCGCATCCGTGAGCGTCTGCATACGGATGAGGTCACCGCGCGGACGTTCCATGCACTGGCGTTGCACATTATTTCGCAAGGTAGCAAAAAAGTTCCAACGGTGAGCAAGCTGGAAAATGATGCTATCGCGCGCAACAAACTCTTTATAACAACCTGGCGTCAGCAGTGCAGTGAGAAAAAGGCTCAGGCTAAAGGCTGGCGACAATGGTTAGAAGAAGAAATGCAGTGGTCTGTACCCGAAGGTAACTTCTGGGATGACGAAAAATTACAGCGTCGTCTGGCTTCCCGGTTGGATCGCTGGGTTAGTTTGATGCGAATGCATGGCGGAGCGCAGGCGGAGATGATTGCTAATGCTCCGGAGGAGATCCGTGATCTGTTCAGTAAACGCATAAAGCTAATGGCGCCGCTGCTCAAGGCCTGGAAGAGTGCCCTGAAGGATGAGAATGCCGTCGATTTCTCCGGGTTGATCCATCAGGCTATTGTCATTCTGGAGAAGGGGCGGTTTATCAGTCCGTGGAAACATATTCTGGTCGATGAATTTCAGGATATTTCCCCTCAGCGCGCCGCCCTGTTAGCCGCCTTGCGTAAGCAAAACTCGCAGACTACGCTGTTTGCCGTGGGAGATGACTGGCAGGCCATTTACCGGTTCAGTGGAGCACAGCTTTCTCTGACAACCGCATTTCAGCAAAATTTTGGTGAGGGCGATAGCTGTAATCTGGATACGACTTACCGTTTTAATAGCCGTATTGGCGAAGTCGCAAACCAGTTTATCCAGCAAAACCCACATCAGCTCACGAAACCGCTGAACAGTCTGATGACCGGTGATAAAAAAGCCGTCACGTTGCTCGACGAAAGCCAGTTAGATCTGTTGCTGGATAAGCTGTCGGGTTTTGTGAAGGCCGAAGAGAGAATTCTGGTGCTGGCGCGATACCATCATCTCAAACCTGCTAGCCTGGACAAAGCGGCCACCCGCTGGCCCAAGCTGCAGTTGGATTTTATGACTATTCATGCCAGCAAAGGGCAGCAGGCGGATTATGTCATTGTGATGGGGCTTCATGAAGGGAATGACGGTTTCCCGGCTCCGGCTCGCGAGTCGATTATGGAAGAGGCGTTACTCCCGGCTGTTGAAGATTTTCCTGATGCAGAAGAGAGACGGTTGCTGTATGTGGCGCTAACGCGTGCGCGGCATCGGGTATGGCTACTGTTTAGCAAAGACGCGCCATCATGCTTTGTTGATGAGCTTAAGCAATTAGACGTTCCGGTGACCCGGAAACCCTGAAAAGCAGGCGGTAATTACCGCCTGCTTAGCGCTTATTTGAGACGTTCTGCCAGATAACGGGCGTAATCCGGGATCAAGATATCCGTTGCGTCGTTGAAGTTTGGCGACTGGATAATAAAATCAGCGGTTGACACGTTAGTGGCGACTGGAATGTTCCAGACCGTGGCCAGGCGTAGCAGGGCTTTGACATCAGGATCGTGGGGAACGGCGTTGAGCGGATCCCAGAAGAAAATCAGCACATCAATTTTCCCTTCTGAAATCAGCGCACCTACCTGCTGGTCACCCCCCATTGGGCCGCTCAGCATGGCGTTGACGTCCATTCCTGTCGCGCGTTGAATTAAGTTTCCTGTTGTTCCTGTAGCATACAGAACGTGTTTTTCCAGTAATGGCTGGTGGCGTCCAACCCAGCTCATCAACATCTTTTTGCAGTGATCGTGTGCGACCAACGCAATATGTTTCTGCGCTGGCAATGTGCGAGTCGTTAATTCCATAGTACAGCTCCCAAGTTAACCTTGTTACAGAGTACTGGAAGCACTTGACGCTGCAAGAGAAAGACAAAAAAAATGCGTATACGAACATAAATGTCACGATGGGGGTTGTTTCTCCGCCCATTGTAAGAAGTTACTTCGCGTTTGTGCGTCAGCCTGTTGAAACCAATATTTTAAGCGCTGCTCGGTCAGTGTTTGCGACTGAGGCGGCACGCGATCCAGTTCAGACACCCCGGAAAGCAGCGAACTGTCATCGGCCATCATTGTGGCAAATTGCGGTAAAGATGCATGCTTAGCCGCTTTGTTATAGCGCTCTGTTTCCATTTCATAATCTACGATTTTTGCGGTGGACGTGATTGACAGAATATCCAGCTTAACCGGTATAGGCATGGAATCCCCATCCAGCAGTTCTACGCGCGGGGCATCATCAAAATGCGTTGCATCCCGCTCGTTGCTCAGACGTGGGAGGTGGAAATTAACCTGACTGACGAGTTGGGTATCAAAGCTGATGACCAACGGAGGCGAAATATACAGACGTTCTTCGTGGCTGGACAGGCGAATGGTTTTTTCTACGCGAAACACGAGCTGGTGCCGACCATTTTCCAGCTCAATACTGTCGGCACCACGCAGTAATGAGCTGGAGACTTTTTTTCCGTCCAGTACCAGAAGGTCAATATCATTGGACAGACGTAAAGAAGTAGCAAAAACGGTTGCCGGCAAACATAGGGCAATCAAGGCTGTCACAATGCCGGCTTTCATAGGTTTCTCCTGTCCAGAAAATATCTGTATAAGATGTATCTAAATTTTTCGATAATCATGTTTACTAACATATAGACATATTTTTGAGTTTAGCTCTCATGCGCCAGTATGGGATGAATGGTTGCAAAGTCAGGTTTGTCGTACACTTTGCTAAACAGCCTGGAGGAAAACGATGAAAGAGACCGATATTGCTGGCATTTTGACAACAACCCGCACGATTGCACTGGTGGGGGCAAGCGATAAACCCGATCGTCCAAGCTATCGGGTGATGAAATATTTACTCGATCAGGGCTATCAAGTTATTCCTGTTTCACCGAAGGTTGCTGGAAAAACGCTGCTGGGGCAGCAGGGCTATGCGACGCTGGCAGATGTACCAGAGAAAGTGGATATGGTAGATGTCTTCCGTAATTCTGAAGCGGCGTGGGGTGTTGCTCAGGAGGCAATTGCCATCGGCGCGAAGACCCTATGGATGCAGCTCGGCGTGATTAACGAGCAGGCAGCCGTGCTGGCTCGCGATGCAGGGATGACGGTGGTGATGGATCGCTGCCCGGCGATTGAGATCCCGCGGTTGGGACTGGCGAAGTAAGACTGATCTGTAGCCGAACAAAACGCACAGGCCCGATTAGCGAATCGCCATCGGGTCTGTTTTAGCATCAATTGCGCAGGCGCGGGGCCTGGAGCTGTTTTCGAATTGTTCGCGCCAGTTCATCCATCGACGGTTGCTCCGGATGTTCTTCCTGTAGCTCACTACTCAGTTGTGCTTCGGCCAGATATGTATGCACTGGCAGACCATTATCGTCTTCCATCACCACGTGATACCAGGGAGCGGCGCGAAGTTCGTCGTTAACCGCCAACTCATCGGCTGACGGTTGATCAAGCGAATATTCCGGGTCGATATCCACGACCACTCCGAGGTAACCTAACAGGGAATGGCGGACCTGCTGGCCGATACCGAATTTGCTGGCAATCATAGTCACCTCCCGGGAAATAGATACCCTTTATGTAAGGGTAATATTCCACTTTTCAAGTTACATGATGCGACAGGCAAACCCTTTCAGATACAGCCCTTCCGGGTAGGTAGCGATCACCGGGTGATCGGCGGCCTGACGGAACTGCTCTATAAATTGTACATCACGACCAGCATCTATTGCGGCATCAGCGATGATTTTCTGAAATAAATCGGTAGTCATTAGCCCAGAGCAGGAGAAAGTCAGCAGCACACCGCCCGGATTGAGCAACTGAATAGCCAGCATATTGATGTCCTTATAGCCGCGGCAGGCGCCCATCAACTGGCTTTTGTTTTCGACAAATTTCGGCGGATCCATAACGATTACGTCGAATTTCTCACCACGATCGCGATAAGCACGCAGAAGTTTGAACACATCATCACGCACGAACTCAGCTTTGCTCAGATCCAGCTTGTTCAGTTCCACGTTCTGGCGGGCAATATCGAGCGCTTCCTGAGAGGTGTCAACGCTGACGACCTGACGGCATCCGCCCATTAATGCTGAGACCGCAAAGCCGCCGGTATAAGAGAAACAGTTCAGCACACGCTGATTTTCCACATAACGACGCGTGGCCAGGCGGCTGTCGCGTTGATCGAGGTAATAGCCGGTTTTGTGACCATGCTGAATATCAACCAGCAGCTTCATTCCGTGCTCTTCAATTGGCAGCAGGGCTGGCGGAAGCTCACCCGTTACTGGCCCTTGAGTCAGCTCCATACCTTCTTTTTTACGTACGGCCACATCGCTACGGTCATAAATGGCGCAGTCCGGGAAAACAATTTGCAGAGCGCTAATCAGCGCGGCGCGTTGGTATTCAGCCCCCGCACTGAGCAACTGCAACACCAGGAAGTTGCCGAAGCGGTCAATGGTGATGCCCGGCAGGCCATCGGATTCTCCGGCGATCAGACGGTAACTGTCCAGGCCGTCTTTTTTCGCCAGCCAGTCACGCCATGTCTGCGCCTGCTGCAGACGACGGGTGAAGAAATCAATATCGATGGACTCAGACTTGTCGAATGTCCAGACGCGTGCACGGATCTGCGACGCGGGTGAGTACGCGCCGCGTGCTAACCATTTACCCTGATGGTCAACAATATCGATGGTTTCACCGAGGTTGGCTTTACCTTCCATACGGGCGACAGCACCGGAAAATACCCACGGATGGCGGCGAAGTAATGATTTTTCGCGCCCTTTGGCTAACACTAAACGTACACTCATAATTTACTATTCTGTCAATTCAAAGAAATGGGCGCCATTGTCCTGAGTTTTTTGCATATTTGCAACGCACGCTGTGATGATAAGGAGAACAGCAATGTCGAAAGTCTGCATAATCGCCTGGGTCTATGGCCGGGTTCAGGGGGTAGGATTTCGCTACACCACCCAGCATGAAGCACAACGGCTGGGGTTGACCGGCTACGCGAAGAATATGGATGACGGCAGCGTAGAGGTTGTCGCCTGCGGTGAAAGCAACCGGGTAGAACAACTGATGAAGTGGTTGAAAGCTGGGGGGCCGAGCAGCGCCAGGGTTGATCGGGTTCTCAGTGAACCACATCGTCCTGGCGACGAGCTAAAAGGATTTAGTATCCGCTATTAAATACATTTCACCGGTTTCGGCAGGCCGGCAATTTTAGTCGCCTGCTTGGCCGGACCTTTCGGGAACAGGCGGTAGAGATAACGGCTGTTGCCTTTCTCTTCGCCAAACTTGCTGGCCATCGCTTTTACCAGCATGCGGATAGCGGGGGAGGTATTAAACTCCAGATAAAACTCGCGGACAAAACGCACCACTTCCCAGTGTTCCGCGGAGAGCGTAATGCCTTCGTTTTCGGCGATTCTCTCCGCCAGCGCCTCGCTCCACAGCGTGGTATCTTTCAGATAGCCTTCGCTATCGGTACTGATTTCTTTACCTTCAAAGATCAACATAATTCGTCACTTCGTTAGTCAAACTGGCGGCAGTTTACCAAAAAAGAAAGCCCCGCATAAGCGGGGCTGGATAATGCGAGTGGACATCTTAATCGCGGCTGGCGAAGCCCAGAATACTCAGCAGGCTGACGAAGATGTTGTACAGCGAAACATACAGGCTAACGGTGGCACGAATATAGTTGGTTTCACCGCCGCGGATGATATTGCTGGTTTCAAACAGGATTGCGCCTGAAGAAATCAGAATGAACACCGCGCTGATTGCCAGATGTAATGCTGGCAGTTGCAGGAAGATATTTGCAACCATACCAATCAACACCACGACCACACCCGCCATCAGCATACCGCCGAGGAAGGACATATCTTTACGCGTGGTCAGCACATAGGCCGAGCAGCTGAAGAAGACCAGCGCCGTTCCGCCCAGCGCCATGGCGATAACATCACCCATGCCCGCAGACAGGTAGGTATTCAGAATTGGTCCCAGGATGTAGCCCAGGAAGCCAGTGAAAGCGAACGCTGACAAAATACCAACCGGCTTATCTGCCGTTTTGTAGGTCAGGAACATCAGACCATACATACCCACCAGCGTCAGGATAAGTCCCGGAGAAGGTAACATCAGTACGGTACTGGCGGTTGCAGTGATCGCTGAAAACGCCAGCGTCAGGCTGAGCAGGAAATAGGTATTGCGCAGCACCTTATGCGTGCTGAGTAGCGATGTACGCTCGCGCGAAGAACTAATAATACGATCCATGAGTCACTCTCTTATGACAGATGTAATTAATGATGGAGGATAATGAAATCAAGGGGAATGACACAGCGGTTTTACCCATCTTTACGCATTTTAACCCGCCAGACTTAAGCATATTATTTCAACAAAAGTTCCCGAATTAGATGTTAGCACTGTATGTGCAAAAATGTCAGATCGCTATCTACCAGGTAACTGAAAAATATTGCGTTATTCCTGAATCTCTCTGACAGTGACAGCGGTGTCTACATAAAACAGAGCAATAAGGTAAAGGGAATGATTCAACATAAATCGAAGATATTGACGTTTACGCTGTTGACTGTCTGTTTGATGTCTATAAACGGCGCGGCGAGGGCGGCAAATGTTCCCGCAGGAACACTACTGGCAGAAAAACAGGAACTGGTCAGAAACAACGGCAGTGAGCCGGCATCGCTGGATCCGCATAAAGTTGAAAGCAACGTTGAGTTTAATTTAATCAGCGATATGTTCGACGGTCTGGTGGCTGTCAAGCAGGATGGGTCTATCGAACCCCGTCTAGCCGCGTCCTGGGAGAATAAAGGCAACACTGTCTGGACCTTCCATTTACGCCCGGGCATAACCTGGTCAGATGGATCTGCTATTACCGCACAGGATGTCGTCTGGAGCTGGCAGCGTCTGGTTTCGCCGCAAACGGCTTCACCTTATGCTTCGTATCTGGGCAACATGCACGTTGCGAACGCGGTTGATATTGCCCAGGGGAAAAAAGATCCCGCCACGCTGGGAGTCAAAGCCCTGGATGATACCACGCTGGAAATTACCCTGACGCAACCGACGGCGGCGTTTCTGGCGATGCTGGCGCATCCATCTCTGGTCCCGCTGGATAAAGTGTTGATAGGTCGTTTTGGCGATAAGTGGACCCGGCCAGAGCATTTTGTCAGCAGCGGGGCGTACAAACTATCGCAATGGGTGGTCAATGAGCGCATCGTTGCCGAGCGAAATCCACATTACTGGGACGATCGGCATACGGTTATTAATAAAGTTACTTATTTGCCTATCAGCTCAGAGTCGGCTGACGTAAATCGCTATAAGGCCGGTGAAATCGACATTGTGTATAGCGTACCGGTCAATCAGTTCGCGCAACTGAAAAAAACGATGGGGGATGAACTGCATGTCTCGCCCCAGCTTTCAACGTATTACTATCAGTTCAATACAACCCGCGCGCCGTTTAATGATCCGCGCGTGCGGCGGGCGCTGAATATGGCGTTGGATAAAGACATCATTGCGCAAAAGGTAATGGGACAGGGGCAGCGAGCAGCGTGGGTTATCAGCCAGCCGGAAATAGGTGGGGTGAAACTGCATGCGCCGGAGTATGCGTCATGGCCGCTTGAAAAACGTATTGCTGAAGCCAAAAAACTGCTGGCTGAAGCCGGTTTTGGTCCTGAGCATCCGCTTAGCTTGAATCTGCTCTACAACACCTTCGAAACGCACCAGCGTATTGCGATTGCCGCATCGTCGATGTGGAAGAAAAACCTTGGCGTCGAGGCGAAGCTGCAAAACCAGGAATGGAAAACCATGCTGGACACCATGCACACCGGTAATTTTGACGTCGTGCGCTATGCGTGGATAGCCGACTATGATGATGCCTCAAGTTTCCTCAATATTTTCCGTACCGGTGATAGCGAGAATACCACCAAGTACAGCAATCCCGCCTTTGATGAAGCGATGCGTAATGCGGCGAAAGCAACTTCGCTGGAAGAACGAGGCAAATACTATCAGCAGGCTGAAGACCTTTTAGGTGAGGATGTGCCCGCGATTCCGGTTTACCACTACGTCCGCACGCATCTCGTGAAGCCGTGGGTGGGGGGATTTGCGCCGGATAACCGGGGAAATTACTACACCAAAGATATGTACATCAAAAAACATTAAGCGCTATAGCCGGCATTCGTGCTGAATAAATGGTCAATCTGTTGTTATTTCAGTCGATTAACAACATTTTGGCTGTTTTTCAGGCAAACGAACACATTGGTGCTTTACAGGTCCGTTCGGGATGTTTATAGTGCGCCTCATTGGAAGCGTGGCCGAGCGGTTGAAGGCACCGGTCTTGAAAACCGGCGACCCGAAAGGGTTCTAGAGTTCGAATCTCTACGCTTCCGCCAAACATAAACCCCAAGCTATAAAATAGCTTGGGGTTTTTTCATTTTGCTCGGTTTATATTTTGCCTTCCTTTACTCGTCTTACTCGCGCAAGGGCAACTGTGCACCTGACCGGTTGAATGCTGGTGAACTGAGTAATCCCCGGCCTCGCAAGACCTACATGAGCGAACGTCTCTTCATTCGTCGTGCTATCCATAGCAAGCCCAGCATAATAGCCAGATAGCCCATAACGTAATTTCCCTGTTGCTTTCGTTCAGAGAGCGCCGGGTCGGCAGCCCATGCCAGAAAGGCGGTAACATCCCTGGCGTATTGCTCCTCAGTTTCAGCTTTTTTCGACGCCGGGCTCCATTGGATCTCCCCACTCGTCAGCGGTTTTGGCATGTTAATCACACCGCCAGGAAAATAGCGATTAGCCTTCAGTTCGGGATCGGCAGGCAGATAGCCGGTTAGCAGCGCGTAAACGTAATCTGCCCCCTGGTCCGTGTAGGGCAAAAAAGCATCTAACAAAAATTGTGGGAATCCGCGATCATATGAACGGGCACGGACGATATAGCTCAGGTCAACGGGTTCAGCGCCATTGTTAAGGTAGCGTGCTTCCTGCTCGTTTAGATATGGTGATATAAAGCTGTCATTTAGCGTACCGTCGCGCTCACTTATCTGGCCGTCATCCTGAATCGCAGGAAACTGATAGCCGCTGGCGATACTTCTCGCTTCTTCAACCGTGAGTTCCGGACCACCGGACCTGGTCAACGTCCGAAAGGTAAGATGTTTCATGCCGTGACAAGCGCGACACTTCTCTTCATAAACCTGCAGGCCACGTCTAAGCTGCTCCTTATCATATTGACCGGTAATACCACTGAAGCTCCATTCCTGGCGTTCAGGCGTGGCTTCCTGCGCATATGAGGAACCCAGCCCCAACAGAGAAAAGGACAGGACGCTGAATTTCAATAGTTGTTTCATCCTCAATCCTGTTTTTCCAAAAAACGACGACAAGGTAAGACGATTAAAAACCAGGCAAACCAAATCAGTGTCGAAAGCTGGGATGCGGCACGGATCCAGCCCTCTTCATTACGAAAGCCATCAAGAAGATCCGGACCAACCAGTGCTTTCGACCCTAACCAGCCTAAAAAGCAGGCATTTATGACCCATAGCCAGAATCCGCACTTAACCAGTTTGCTGTAATGGCGAAAACGAGCCCGGGAAGTATCAAGCCAGGGTAGAAAATAGAAAATCAGGATCGAACCGCACATCGCGGCTAGTCCTACGAATTCATTCGGGAAGCAGCGCAAGATGGAGAAGAAGGGAAGGAAATACCATTCTGGCGCAACAATCGCGGGTGTAATCGTTGGGTCCGCAGCAATAAAGTTGTCGGCGCTGCTCAGATAGTGCGGCGCGAAGAATAAAAACCAGGCGAAAACCATTAAAAAAAGGATGATTTTGATAGCATCGAGATCGGTAATTTTGTAATCGAACAACAGACTCCTGGACTCTTTCTCACTAAACTTCTTTTTCATCGCCTGGGCAAACGCCGACTGTACGGTACGTATATGGATAACCGTGGCGACAACAATCACAAAGGGAAGAATAAAGTGGATAACAAAAAAGCGACCAAGCATCGGCGTACCCGGCGTATGGCTGCCGACTAAATATGCGTAAAGCGTATCCCCTACCCACGGAATAGCCTGGGCAAAGCGGGTAATGACCGTTGCCGCCCAGTAGCTTTTTTGCCCCCAGATAAGGCTATAACCAAGAAACGCGGTCATCATCAGCAGGATATACAGCGTGACGCTAACCATCCACATTGTCGTCCAGGGCTTGCGGTAAACGTTGTAGTACATACCACGAAAAATATGCAGATAGCAGGCAAAGAAAAAGAGCGACGCGCCAATAGCATGCATGTTGCGTAACAGCTCTCCATGGCGAACCGCGCGCATAATATGAATAATGGAGTCAAATGCCAGCTCAGCCGTCGGCACGTAAAACATCGCCAGCACGATACCCGTAAAGATCTGCACCCCGAGCATAATTAGCAGGATAGCGCCGATTGCAAATACCCAGAGTCCAGCAACAGAGCGAGGGAAGGGGATACGCCCGCGAAGCGAACAGACAAGTTCATTCCTCATTTCAGGCTTCCTTCGTGCCGATACGCACGACCTGCCCATCGGAATGAATAACGTAGTCTGGGATTGCCAGGTTGGCAGTTGCGGGCCCGCGCGTCACGCGCCCGGAGGTATCAAACTCTGAACCGTGGCACGGACAGATCCAACCCATCCCCCCCGGTCGGGCGTTGGGTACACACCCGGCATGTGGGCAATAACCTTGAACCACCAGCCATTGAGGATGGGCTGCAGAGACCCTGGCGCTGTCTGGCTGTGGGTCGATAAGCGTATCCAGGTCGGCACTTCTGGCAGTAATAATTTCATCCGGGGTGCGATGGTGTATAAGAATCAACCTTCCTTGCCATACACGTCTGACTGTTTGTCCAGCAGCAACACCTGCAAGAGAGACATCAATCGGTTCATTTTCCCCAAGCGTTTTTTCATCCGGGCCCAAGGCCGAAACCAGCGGCCAGACGGCAGCCGCGACGCCTGCGGCACCGACAAATTTAGTCAGTTTACACAGGCATTCCCTACGCTGTTCCTGGATTTCGCCATCTGGAAGTTTATTATCTGCCACCTCGTATACCTCCCTGAGTATCGCGGATTAACGTTTATCGATACGCGCGTAAATTTCCTGAAAGCGCTTGTCAGCAATACCCGGCGCTTTGAACGCGCGGTAGCTTTCTGGTAACGAGGCATCTCCAACCTTAATCAGCATCACCATGCCCTGAGCGTAATGCGGTGTACATTTGATGCCGTAAAACCCGGCATTGTCATAAGTAACTTCGATCTCTTCATCTATTTTTCCCATATATCCAGGATAGCCAGCCGGTGACAATTCAGCGATTGAAGCCGCGTTGTGGCTCTTATGTTTACGGATAAACTTCACCGTATCCCCTGGCTGGATCTCCAGATAATCTGGCTCATAGACCATTGGTCCCCCAGCCCCACGATTTTTCATCAACACTTCATGAGTTTGTGCGAAGGCAGAAGAGGTGAAGGCGAGTAAACACAAAATTTGCAGACTCTGTTTGAGGTATTTCATTGATTCTTCCTTAAAATTCATCAGGCCGTTGATAACGAATAAAACAATTTTCACCACCCGCATCCTTTTCAATGATGGCATCGATTCCAAACCAGGAGTGGAGGTTTTCGCGGGTAAAAACGGCGCAAGGTTTCCCCTGCATCGCCATATGTCCGGACGTCATGACGATGACGCGATCGCAGAACATCGCGGCATGATTAAGATCGTGCAGAGCGGCAATCACCGTGAGCTTTTCACGTTTAACCAGACTCAACAGGCCAATCTGATGTTGAATGTCGAGGTGGTTGGTGGGTTCATCCATCAGCAACAACTGTGGTTGTTGCGCCAGCGCCCGGGCGATATGCAGGCGCTGTTTTTCTCCCCCTGAAAAGGTATGCCAGCAGCGATGCTGTAATTCACTGAGATCGACCTTTTCCAGCATAGTTTGCACAATATCGTCATCTTTGGCGGACCAGGGGGAGAGCATGCTAAGCCAAGGGGTTCGCCCCAGAGAAACGGCTTGTAAAGCGGTAAGACGCTCGCTGGTTTCAGCCTGTTGTTCGACCAGCGCCACCTGTTGCGCAAGATGACGCCGCGAATAATGCTGGAGCGCCTTTTGCTGCAGAGTGATATGCCCGGAAGTCGGCTTCAATAAACCGGCCAGCAGTGAAATCAGTGACGTTTTGCCCGAGCCGTTGGGACCTATGATGCCGACAAACTCACCAGGCGTTACGCTGAGTGAAATATCATCAACAATCGTCTTGCCTTTTACCTTCCATCGCAGATTACAGGCTTCAATAACGGCTTGTGCAGAGTTCACAAGGGGGGATACGAGATTCACCGTCATTTGTTCTGGTTTCCTCTAATCAGAATGATTGAAAACGCAGGGGCGCCAACCAGAGCGGTGATCACGCCTATTGGTAGAACCTGACCGGGGAGTAACGTGCGGGAAATAACATCTGCGATAATGAGGAAAATCGCGCCGGTAAGCGCACTGACTGGCAGCAGTCGATGATGCTGGTTGCCGACCAGCAGACGAGCGGCATGCGGGATAACCAGACCGACAAAGCCGATCGCACCAACGATGGAGACCATAATTGCCGTCATGCCGGTGACGGCGGCAATCAGTACTGCACGGGTACGTTTTACTGGAATGCCCAACGATGCTGCAGACTCAGCGCCAAAGGAGAAGGCGTCGAGATGGCGGGCATAACAAAAGCACAGCGCAATACCGACCAGAGCGGTAGGAATGGCTAAGACAACATCGGGCCAGCGTACACCGCTCAAATTACCTAACAACCAGAACATAATTCCGCGCGCTTGCTCGGCATTTGCTGAGCGGGTGATGATTAGCGGCGTAATTGCATTGAAAAGCTGCGAGCTGGCGATGCCGGCAAGAATGATTTGGGTTGTCACACCGCCGCCTTGTCTACCGCCAGCAGCCATTGCCAATAGTGCAACGAACATAAATGCCGTTAGCGCGCCAATGAAAGCTCCCAATGACATGCTGATAATGCCGGCCCCAAGCCCGGTGAGAGCAATCAGCACCGCTCCGGTGGATGCTCCGGCAGAAATCCCCAGTAGATAAGGTTCGGCGAGTGCATTGCGTAGCAACGACTGTAACACTACGCCGGAAACAGCCAGGCAGGCACCGCAACTGGCAGAGACCAGCGCTCGGGTCAGGCGATAGTTCCAGACGATCCCAGCATCCAGCGCATCGACAGGATAGTGGGTATCAAAAAGATGATTTGCCAGCGTACTGAGCACATGCCGCCAGGGGATCAGCGTTTCGCCGATGGAAATCCCCGCCAGCAGCACGCAGCACATCAGCGCACTGACCCAGACGGCATGCCCACCGACTCTCACCGCAAGCAGACCAACGGCACGACGCATCCTGCGTGGATCACTCATGATTATCTGCGTTCCTGAGTAACAGAGATGCGCTATACCGTGCGAGGATATAGCGCAAAACGTAGATTAATGAGCAGCCTGCGGATGCGCTAAGCCATATTCAACAAGGGCATCAGCCAGTTTTTCCAGCCCATCAATAGTTCTGATCCCAGCATTCATTGTCTGTACGTCAATGACCGGCAGATGGTTTTCCTTAACGGCAGGAACCAGCCTGGTGACAGGATCGGACTTGAGGTATTCCATCTTGACCTTCCAGTCATCTGCCGGGAAGCGGCGACGGCTCATCTCGCCGAGCACAATGACAGAAGGATTAGCTTTAGCGATAGTTTCCCAGCCCACTGTTGGCCATTCTTCGGCAGAATCAATCACATTCTTCACACCCAGTGTTTGGGCTATCCATGCTGCTGGGCCAAACTTCCCGGCAACGTAAGGATCGAGCTGTAAATCGGCGCTTGAAAACCAGAACACGGCAGAAACATTCTTATCAATACCGGTAATTTTATTTTTCGCTGCGGCTTCACGTGCTTTAAGGCTGGCAATCAGCGCTTCGCCTTTATCCTGAACATCGAAGATTTTTGCCAGATCGGCGACTTCCTGATACACCATGGTGATATCAAACATCCCTTTACGGACACCATCACCACCATCTTCGTTATCTTTCGCACAGTCAGCTGGCGCGGTGTAAACAGGAACTTTCAGTTCACTAAACTGTTCATAAGAGGCAACTGTGCCAGCTGGGCCGATTTGCCACTCAAACTGGCTGGCGATCAGATCTGGTTTTTTAGCCAAAATCCCTTCAAAGCTCGGAATATTTTGCGCAATAACGGCAACTTTTTCATTTTCTGTTTTATAGGCGTCCAGTACCGGGCCAAACCACAATGAAGTACCGACGACGCGATCGGCAAGGCCTAATGAATAGAGGATCTCGGTACTGTTCTGACCCACCGTTGCCACGCGCGTTGGTGCCTGATTAAAGGTAATATCGCGGCCACAGTTTTTAATCGTCAGAGGATATTCAGTTTTTGCCGCGTCAGAAAAACCGGAAGCGAGCAGCAGAGCAGTGGTACCAAAAATTGCCAGAAGCGTTTTTTTAGAGGAGTAAAAGGTAGAATTAGCGTGCATTGTCATCGTCCCGTTGATGCCAGAATCTTAAGGTCTGGTCATGGCTCATTTCATTCCATATATCGGGAGGAGACATGAAGATAGATGACATTGAATCGTGAAATTTAAGAATAAAGATATGCGAAAAATGCAAGTAATACTGACTTAGCCAAAATCTTATTCATAAATACACTACTGCTGGTGTCAAATAATTCATCCCATGGACCATCCCGTCCACTCAATGGTATACATCATTGACAGCAGGTCTCCTGACTCACGGTAATCAGAATATCAGCCTTCCCATAAAGATAAACTTTACAGTGACCTGTGGCTTATTAGCCACACAAGGATATTCTGCATCCGCCTACAGTTGCGGGGGCAGTTATGGAATTGAATTAAATAATTCTCACCATATTCCTATTCATACACAAAATGTAATGAAATGCTGTCGAAAGTGACTCTAACGGCAATTGTTAACAAGGTCAACCACGGAATGTAAGAGGTATAAAGATAATGTCGCTCTGAAAATAACCAGTAAAAACAATAGGATGTAGATGCATTGCTCTGTGTGTTGCTATAAATGAAAATAACAACAGAAAGCTAAATGAGAATTGATTGATGTTGATCAAATTACGAGCATGATTCAATCTCTGCGCATAAAACATATTGATTACCATCAAAAATGCTGCGGATTAGCGTTTGAGTCCTTTTTTGGCGAACTCTCCATATGTACCAATTGCCATTCATCCTGCATATCCATAATCACCTTAAAATTTTTACGCAACCAGAAGTGATAACCTCCTGGTAAAAAATGATGGGTATGAAGATACAAAATTTTATATTGATGTTGCTGGCAGAATACATCTGCTAAAGCAAACAATTGGCTACCAATCCCCTGTCTACGATAGCGTTCATCCACGTAGCAACGACAAATTTCTGCCGTTTCACGCAAGTTGTAGCGCCCACGCAGTTCAGTAATACGATCATTATATTGACATACCGCCAGTGTGGCGATTAATTCTTGGTTTTCATTCCATGCGCAAAGCAATAAATTTCTTTCCTGTAACAGATACTGTTGTTCGAGATCAAAGAGATCTTCTTCGGCAGAAGGCATGGATCTGCCGGCATTGAAGAATAAATTAAGATGCTCAATAAGGAACGACTGAACAGCAGGAATATCGGCGTGAGTCATCTCACTAAATCTAAATGGGATCATGGCATGCATAACTCAATCTTAGAATGGAAAACGATAATAACAATAAGCCTCCTTTAAAAACAATATTGAGCGGCAAGAGACAGAAATGCAATTATCTATGGTGCTATTCTGCATACGAATTATAAATGGGAATCGTAAGCCCCTGCTGCTGGCGACGGTAGTAGCAACGCCGCTGGTGGGGGGGATCTGGGGGGGACCACAATCGGATGGTGAGGCGCTTTCTTGTGCCTGGTTCCCGTCGCGGTCCTCGCCTTTATCTGGCAGTGCACGTTTGCCATGAGCAACGTACTGCTTCTTTGCGCTGAGGTGCTGACGTTATTCACCGCAAGCCAGAAGACCAACACGCTGTGTTCCGTTTTACCACTTACCTGCACCACTAACTCTCAAAAATGAGAGGCCGATCCTCTGAGCAGGACTTTTGTCCTCAATCACCTCACAAACGTCTGGTTACAATCCCTGCATATCTTCAATACCCATAATTCAGGAATTGTTATGACTGCACATATTAATGCCAAGCCAGGGGATTTCGCGCCAACCGTTATTATGCCGGGCGATCCGCTCCGTGCTAAATTTATTGCCGAAAATTATTTAATGGATTACCGCGAAGTCACCAATGTACGTAATATGCTGGGTTATACCGGTTTATATTTTGGGCAACCTGTTTCGGTGATGGGACATGGAATGGGCATTCCTTCAATGACGCTTTATGCCCATGAACTGGTACATGATTTTGGTGTGCAAAGAATTATTCGCGTCGGCAGTTTAGGCGCAACACAACATCATATCAAAATGCGCGATATTATCCTGGCCGTCGCCGCCGGAACGGATTCAGTCACAAATTTAAAACGTAGCGCGGGCTATGCGATGGCAACATCTGCCTATTTCCCATTATTACAGCAGGCGTGGACGCTGGCACAGAAGGCGGGTATCGATATTAAAGTCGGCAATGTTTTCAGCGGCGATCTTTATTACGATCCTGACGAAAATTTAATACCGGCACTGGAAAAATTCGGTGTACTGGGTGTAGATATGGAAGTAGCAGGCTTATACGCTTTAGCGCATCAGTTTAATATTGAAGCGCTGGCTATTTTAACTGTCTCCGATCATTGCCTGACAGGTGAAGAAACAACGGCAGAAGAACGACAATTGACCTTTAACAACATGATTGAGCTGGCGCTAAATACTGCTGTTACCGCTTAGTTCCGGCTTTTAATTGAACCAATCAGAGATGGCATTATATGAAGAATAAAATAGCACTTACGCTGATTAGTTTTCTGGCAAATTTTATTATGGCAGGGTTTGCCAGTCAGTTCGGTATGCTAATCGAACCGATTGCAGTACGCTACGGTGCCGATGTGAATACCGTTGCTTCGATATTTTCGTTGCTCAATGGTGGAGCATTAGCCGGCACCATCGCCGCCTTTTTCCTGATTGAGAAAATCGGTGTGAAGCGTATGACGCTCATTATCTATTCGATAGTGTTCCTTTGCGCTCTGGTAATGCACTTAAGCCCTGGCTTATGGCCGGTGATGGTCGCCATGACCCTGGTGGGTTTTTGCGGTGGGATCGGTCTGTGCGTGGCAGGAACGATTGTGGTATCGGTCTGGCAGGATCGTATTCAAAGTACGATGCTGGTGGTGCAGGACGCCACTTTTAACGTCGCGGGTGTAGTTTTCCCGCTGATCACCACCTTCGCCCTGACGCACAATATGTCGTGGAGTTACAGCTATCTGAGCGTGGGTATGGTGGCCTTACTCACGCTGGGCGTTGTGGCGCTCACCCGCTTTACTGCCTGCGAGACGTCGCCCACGGCAGATCGGACAGACAAGGTAAAATCGGAGTGGAATCCAGGGATTATCAGCGGAGGCATTGGCCTGTTCTTAGGTATGCTGGCGCTGTACACCTTCCTGACCTGGGCACCATTATTTGTGAAGAACAAATTTGGCATTCCCTTTGAAGAAGCAGGAAATATTATTACGCAATACTGGGGCGCTGCGCTGGTCGGGGCATTAGTATCAACCGTCATTGTTTCTCGGGTGAAGATACATTATTTCCTGCTAAGTATTATTTTGCTGGCTAGCATTATTACCACAATTATCGTCACGAAGGATAATATCTCCGGGCTTGATTATCTGGCCTACAGTTACGGCTTTGTCTGTGCTGCGCTGTATAACTCATTTATTGCCTATGGTGTTTCTTTCGTGAAGCGTGCGAGCAGTCAGAACGTTTCTTATATTTTAATTAGCGGCAGTGCCGGGGCCATGTTTAGTCCGGCGATCAGCGCGCTCATGGAAAAAACAATGGGATTACAGAAAATTATGTACGCAATACCGGTGTTGTATTTAATTATCTTTGTTATGTTAATGGCGACATTAAAACTCAAACGTAATTAAAAGCACTAATAATACTTACCTCTTTAATTAAATAGCCAGTCGCCACACCATTTATATGGTGAGGCGATACTCAACCTTACTCAAAGGAATTGAAAATGCTGAAAAAGAATAAATTAATGATTAAAAAAACAATCCTGGGTGCAGTAGTGGCAATGAGCTGTATGCAAGCATTCGCGGCTGACTATACTGATGGCAACATCCGTAAAAATGATTTTAACTGGATGCAGATGAACTTAATGCAAAGTGTGGACGCGAAAGTGCCATATGGTATTCGCAATGACACCTATCTGGAACTGGAGTTTGGTGCACGCTCTGGCATTATCGATCTGTACGGTTATGTGGATTTCTTTGATATTTTGGATCGCGAGCAGGACGATCGTCACGGTGGTGATAACTTCTTTGCCAAGATATCTCCACGTTTTTCCCTGGACGCCATTTTTAATAAAGATTTATCCGTTGGGCCGTTTAACGAATTCTATATTGCAACGGTAAATAACATTGGCGACCGGGAATTATTTGAACATTACGTTGGTCTGGGTACAGATGTGAAGGTCCCGTGGTTTGGTCTGGTGGGAATGAACATCTATGCGCATTATGTTCGTGAAAACTACGGTGCGGATAACGAAGGAAAGTGGGATGGTTACATGTTCTCGACTAACTGGTCGACGCCATTCTATACCTTTGCCAACGGCAGTTATCTGAACTATCAGGGGTACTTTGACTACCAGTTCGCCGCGAATAAGATTGCTAATCAACCGTTATACAGCAATAACGCGATTGAATGGTATAACGGTATCTACTGGCATTCAGAGCATTATGCAGTCGGTTATGGCCTGAAGTATTTCCGTAACATGGCATTGATGGAAAACCACGGCGGAGCAGGGCGAACCACCGGGCTCGGTCACTATTTCAATCTCACCTATAAGTTCTGATTGCGCCGAAATGACACACCAATGCTCTGTTTACGAGAGTTGGTGTGTCAGTCAATGATGTCATTGCCGAGAAATTTACGCAGCCCATCCAGATCCTTAATTTCCAGTCCTTGCTTCGTTCGCGTTACCAGCCCGGCATCCGTCAGCGCTTTAACCGCCCGCCGATAGACCCGGTCGGTTGTGCCGAATCGCTCAGCTTCCTGGTATTTTTTATGGAAACCATCCATCGGCTGCTTGTTCTGATGCTGGCGATACAGGTCATACGCCACGTTATGTACGATAGGGTAGAGCATCCGGTGCAGGAAGATTTCCAGCATATCCTGATAATCAATCGCCATTGCACTGGCAAAAAATATCGCCAGCCTGGGATGCTGATTCAGCGCTTCTTCCAGACGGTCACAGCTGCACACCGCTACGGTCAGTGGTTCTTCCGCGACGATATCAAGCTGGCAGCGATACCCGGTAAAAAACTCCATTTCACCAAACAGCTGCTCGTCGCATTCCATGGCGCCCAACTGGAATCGGCGACCATTCTCCGCGCTGTAACGCAGCGAAATTCTTCCGGATTGCACCATGATCAGTCGATCGACAACCTGTCCCTGGCGGTATAGATACTCATCTTCCTGGATAATCTGCGTTTCAGAGAGCAGTTCCTGAAATATCTTCTCAATCAAGGCATCATCCTGCTGCCAGATGTTGTGAAAACGACCTTTCGTGAGGGGTTTAAGCTGCATGACTCAACGTCTTATTGTTTAAGATAATTCTTATCTGAGACTGTATGCCATCTGCTGGGCAATGTCATTAAGAGCGCGGGGCGGATAATAAAAGGACCAGCACCATGCTGGTCCTGACACACTAAGGATGGCTGATAAAGCGAGACAGGCGCTGGCGCAGCAGGCGGTTTTCCTGGCGTAACTGAGCGTTCTCCTCCAGCAACGTCAGCGCAACGGCAATCCCTGGCCAGTCAAGTTCCAGCTCCTGACGAAGGCGCACCGCGCGACGCATTACTGTCAGCGCATGATCGTCAAACGTCTCGTCTTCATGGGGTTCTATCACCCCTAAGCCGACAATCTCATGCAGCTCTTCTTCTGACACACCGGTGTACAGACAAAATTCGGTAATGGTAAAAGTGACGGTAACGTTAGCCATTATGCTTTCCCCCACTCTTTGCGCGGATCAAAGGTCTTTTGTGCATCCGCCAGTTGTTGCCACAGGGCGGCACTGGCGTCGTCAGGTTTCGGTGGCATGACTATTTTGATCACCGCATACAAATCGCCGGTATGTTTTTTACTTACCAGACCCTTGCCTTTAATGCGTAGCCGCTGACCGGCCTGGCTGCCTGCAGGAATGGTCAGCAGGATGCTCTCTTTCAGCGTCGGAACGGTTACTTTCGCACCCAGCGCAGCTTCCCACGGCGCGAGGGGAACGACAACTTCCAGATCCTGATTAACGATATCGAACAGCGGATGCGGCGCAATATGAATCACCAGCCACAAATCACCGTTCGGCCCACCGTTTTCGCCGGGGGTGCCCTGGCCTTTCAGACGGATGCGCTGGCCGTTACCGACGCCAGCCGGAATTTTCACATTCAGCGTTTTAGGAATTTCTCGTTCTACCATGCCAAACGCATTGTAGACTGGCAGGTTGTAACTGATAGTGCGGCTATGCTCAGTAAGCGTTTCTTCGAGGAATACGGCAACTTCGATTTCGATGTCGTGCCCGCGGCTGGCAGGGCGCTGGCGCGACTGGTGCGCACGCTGACCAAAAATGGAGGAGAAGATATCGTCGAAATCTTCGGCGCTGTAGCTTTGATTCTCTCCTTGCTGGAATTGACGGCTGAACTGTGGGTCGTTGCGGTGCTGCCACAGCTGGTCGTACTCGGCGCGTCGCTGCTCATCACTCAATACTTCCCAGGCTTCTGCAACCTCTTTAAACCGGGCCTCCGCGTCAGTCTCTTTGCTGACATCAGGATGATATTTACGGGCGAGTCGACGATAGGCGGTCTTGATTGTCTTGAGATCGTCTGTCGGTTTCACGCCCATAATGGCGTAATAATCCTTTAATTCCATAGCGTTCTCTCGTGTAAATCAACACTTGCAGAAGGTGAACCCTGACAACAGGTATCACCGCTAAGTTTAGGGTAATCCTGATAACGGCGAATGCCAACCGGGAAGGGAGGATATTGCGATAAACGATGCAGGCATTGCACCACCAACAGCGCAGTTGAGGTTACGGCATCTGTTGTGTGGTGCGAAAAATGAGATTAGCTAAACATCAGGATTTGCTTATCAGGAAGCGGACCGTATCAGCATAGTTTTGCACGAATGCATTAAGGTCATCAGACTTCAGTCCTTTTGGATTGATCATATATTTTCCGTTGATAAAAATGGCGGGCACACCGGTTAAATCAACTGCCTTCGCCATTTCTTGCTGCTTAGCGGTCAGTGATTTCACGGCAAAGCTATTCCATGCCGCATCATAATCACTGGCGCTGACGCCCGCGCTGATAAATACGTTACGAATATCGTCCGCTGTTTTAACGGTTTGTTTTTTCTGAACGGCATCAAAAAGCAACGGCTTAACTTTATCTTGTACGTTTAACAGCATGGCGACGGACCAGGCGTGGGTCATGTCTTGCCCCAGCGGTCCTAAAAAGTCGACGTGGTATTCGGTGAGTTTGACATCTGCAGGCAATACTTTTTTCACGTTATCAGTGATTTCAAAAACTTCATCGTACTGATAACAGGAAGGGCAGTAGAATGAGAAAAACTTCAGCGCCGGCGGTGCGGAAGCGACAGGTTTTTCCAGGGTGATATACTCTTTGCCGTCGGTAAATGATGCTGCCTGAGCGCTAACTGTAAAAAGTAACCCAATCAGGGGTAATAAATATTTTTTCATTTCCATATACTCTAAATAACATTTAATAAACAAATCATTCTGCTAATGAATACGTTATTCATTGCGCCTGGATATAATAATGGAATCTTCTGAAAATACGCTGACCCTTACTTTCATTTACGCATCAGTACGTAGCGGACATTATTTGTGTGCTGTCATTGAATTATCTACATGCATTCTTCGTAAATAGTGAATGATAACTTGCGTGATATTTTCAGGGGTATTTTAGCAATGTCTAGTGTAATAAACGAAGACGAAAATATGATTAATTATCATTTCGTTTTTAAAGCGTGAATAGCAAGGTATTGCGCTAAGTTCTGCAAATACCCCCGTAGATTTTCTTTTTCTTGTCGTGCGTGAATGAATAGGGTAAGTGTCAGAGATGAGCAACCCAAATGGATATCGCTATGATTGACCACCTGGATCACCTGGTACTAACCACCAATCATGAAGAGGCTTGCGTTCGTTTCTATGTCGAGCTTTTAGGCATGAGGCTGGAAACCTTCGCGCAAGGTCGGAAAGCCTTCGTCTTTGGCAATCAGAAAATCAATCTCCACATTCGGGGAAAAGAGTTTGAACCCAAAGCCTACGCGCCAACGCCGGGGGCGCTGGATTTGTGTTTTATCACCACGCGTACGCTGGAAGAGGTGATGGAGACGTTTCAAACCCACGGAGTCGAGATTATTGAAGGGCCCGTTGCACGTACCGGTGCGACAGGACCTATTCGCTCGGTGTATGTCAGGGATCCCGATCTCAATCTGATTGAAATCGCGGTATATCCAGCAGATAGCAGGACATAACTTTACAGCGTAAAGGTTGCCAAAACCTGGCGAGTGGTTAAGATAACTCGCATCAATGAGTGAGGGTATAATGGCGAAACGTCAACGGATGGGATGGTGGTTCCTCTGTCTGGCATGTGTTGTGGTGATGGTTTGCACCGCACAACGCATGGCGGGCCTGCACGCGTTGCAGATGGATACCGCCGTTACAAGCGTTGCCGCCAGCGCGCAAGTGCAGACCGACGAGGCCTCACCCGTTACCCCTTGTGAACTGAGCGCGAAGTCATTACTGGCTGCGCCACCCGTACTGTTTGAAGGTGCTATTCTGGTGCTGTGCCTGCTGTTGTCGTTGCTGGCGCCAGTGCGGGCGTTTCGCCTACCTTTTTTCCCACCGCGAGCCATCTCGCCGCCCACTCTCCGGGTGCATCTCCGATTTTGCGTCTTCCGTGAATGACAGAACAGCCGTTGCTGACTGTTAGATAATTATTCACGGAGAAAAACTATGATGACTGTTTTCAGGCAGGCGCTGCTCTGTCTGTTATTGCTATGGCTGCCCGTTTCCTGGGCGGCTGAACCCGGCTGGCTGCGTTCACCCGATAACGATCACGCCAGCGTGCGGTTACGCGCTGATACGTCCGCAGGCGGAGAAACCCGTCTGCTGCTGGATGTCAAACTGGAGGACGGCTGGAAAACCTACTGGCGTTCCCCGGGCGAGGGAGGCGTTGCGCCTGCTATCGCCTGGAAAGGGGAAATGCCTGCGGTCGACTGGTTCTGGCCAACCCCTGCTCGTTTTGAGGTCGCCAATATCACTACCCAAGGGTATCACGATAAGGTGACGTTCCCGATGGTGGTGCGCGGTAGAGCGCCCGCCACGCTCAGTGGCGTTTTGACGCTATCCACCTGTAGCAACGTTTGCCTGTTGACGGATTTTCCTTTTTCCGTGACGCCCACAGCCCAGGACCCGACTTTTGCACATGACTATGCTCAGGCGATGGGACAGATCCCACTTGCCAGCGGTCTGACCGATACTCTGAGCGCTGGCGCACGGGCGGGAGAGTTAGTCGTCGAGGCTCACCGTGCGGGAGGCTGGACTGAACCAGGGCTATATCTGGATGCCGTTGATGATACGGATTTTGGCATGCCGCAAATCCATGTTGAGGGGGAGACGTTACGCGCCACGGTACCTGTACATGACGGTTGGGGAGAAGGCGTGCCGGATTTACGTGGTAAGTCAGTCACGCTGGTGCTGGCAGATAACGGTGTTGCCCAGGAGAGTCGTCTGGCGATTGGCGAAGCCCCGGTTGTTGAGAACGCCTCACTCCCACTGTGGCAAGTGGTGCTAATGGCGCTGCTGGGCGGTTTGATCCTCAATCTGATGCCTTGTGTGTTACCGGTTCTCGGCATGAAGCTGGGCTCTATTTTGCTGGTCGAGGAAAAAAGTCGTCGCCAGATCCGTCGTCAGTTCCTCGCATCGGTAGCCGGAATACTGGTCTCGTTTATGGCACTGGCGCTATTGATGACGGTGCTGCGTTTAACCAATCAGGCCCTTGGCTGGGGGATCCAGTTTCAGAATCCGTGGTTCATTGGCGTCATGGTGCTAGTGATGCTGACGTTCAGCGCCAGCCTGTTCGGGTGGTTTGAATTCCGACTCCCTTCTGCAATGACCACCACGCTGGCGACTCACGGCGGCAACGGACTGTCGGGACATTTCTGGCAAGGTGCATTTGCGACACTACTTGCCACGCCGTGCAGCGCTCCGTTCCTGGGAACGGCGGTGGCGGTGGCATTGACCGCTTCGCTGCCAACGTTGTGGGGACTGTTTATCGCACTTGGGCTGGGGATGAGCTTACCGTGGCTGCTGGTGGCCCTGCGTCCCGGTCTGGCGCTGCGTTTGCCGCGACCAGGGCGGTGGATGAATATTTTGCGGCGTCTGCTTGGTGTGATGATGCTGGGTTCGGCTATCTGGCTTGCGACGTTGCTGCTCCCACACTTAGGGTTTAGCGGACAAAGTAGCGCTAAAGAAAGCGTGAACTGGCAACCGCTAAGCGAGCAAGCGATTGAGGATGCGCTGGCACAACATAAGCGCGTGTTCATTGACGTCACAGCCGACTGGTGCATCACCTGTAAGGTAAACAAATACAACGTGTTGCATAAAGAAGACGTACAGGCCGCATTGCAACAGCCGGATGTGGTGGCGCTGCGCGGCGACTGGACACTCCCTTCTGAAGCTATTACCGCATTTCTAAAAAAACGCGGCCAGGTTGCTGTGCCGTATAACCAAATTTATGGCCCCGGTCTGCCAGATGGCCAGGCGTTACCCACGTTGTTAACCCGCGATGCGGTACTGCAAACGTTGAATGATGCCAAAGGAGTAACCCCATGAAAATGATGATTGTTCTGCTGTTAACCTTGTTTTCTGCCGTCAGTATCGCGAAAGAGCCTGCGCCGTTTACCCCGGAACAGGAAAAGCAAATTGAAGCATTAATTCAGGAAGCCTTGTTTAACGATCCCAACAGCCCGCGGCTTGGCGCGAAGCAGGCGAAACTGACCCTGATAAACTTCACCGATTACAACTGCCCATACTGCAAGCAGTTGGATCCAATGCTGGAAAAAATTGTGCAGAAATATCCTGACGTGGCGGTGGTGATTAAACCGCTGCCGTTTAAAGGTGAAAGTTCGGAACTGGCGGCGCGGACCGTGTTGACCACCTGGCATGAGCATCCGCAACAGTCCCTGGCATTACATGAAAAATTGATGCAGAAGAAGGGCTATCATACCGACGTCAGTATCAAGCAGGCGCAGGAAAAAGCGGGGGCCAGTCCGGTGACGCTGGATGCCCAAAGTGCTGAAACGCTGAGTACTAACCTGCAACTGGCGAGACTGGTGGGTGTGCAGGGAACTCCCGCAACGATTATTGGTGATGAACTTATTCCCGGTGCGGTGTCGTGGGAAACCCTTGAGGAAGTGGTAAAAGAAAAACTGGCGGCGGCCAATGCTCAGTAAATTGCGCCGCTGGCTGCGCGAAGGGCTGATCTTACTGGCGCTGTTAGCGGGGGCGATGCTGTTGATGGATGCCTGGCGCGCGCCGCAGCTCCCAGCCTCCTTTGACAGCACACCGTTACAAACGCTGGATGGTGAAACCGTCACGCTGGCGGCGCTCAGCAAAGACGAGCCGGTGTTGCTTTATTTCTGGGCGAGCTGGTGCGGCGTATGCCGCTTCACGACGCCGGAAGTCGCCAGGCTGCGTTCGGAAGGGGAAAATGTGATGACCATTGCGTTACGTTCCGGAAATGAAGCTGAGGTATCTCGCTGGCTGTCGCGAAAAGGCGTGGACTTTCCAGTCATCAATGATGCGAACGGGGCCATTTCCCGCAGTTGGGCGATCAGCGTCACGCCCACGCTGGTGGTGATGTCACAAGGTCGGGTGGTATCAACCACCAGCGGCTGGACCAGCTACTGGGGCATGAAACTTCGGTTGTGGTGGGCGAAAACGTTCTGATAAATGTGCCGGGGAAACCCGGCATTTTTTATGACGTCACCCTCGCCAGGAAGGCATATTTCGTTGCCTGACGAAGCAAACACAGTGATTAACGTCCAGAATCAGTCATCTTCTCTTTTCCAGGAAAGTGCAACATGACGAGTTCTTTAGCGTTTGAACCCGCTCTGGTGGTGATGATTACAGCTACATTTGTCCTCGCGGGGATGGTGAAAGGCGTTACGGGTATGGGATTACCCACCGTGGCAATGGGGATCCTCGGATCGCTTATTTCGCCAGTTGCCGCGGCGGCCATGCTGCTATTGCCGTCGCTGATAAGCAATTTGTTCCAGTTTGGCGGTGGTGGAAATACACGCCAATTACTCAAACGACTGTGGCCAATGCTGCTGACAGTGGTAATGGCGACTCTGCTTGCCAGCACCTGGATTACCGGGGGTGACACCACCCGTACCCAGTTTGCGCTCGGCGTGGCGCTGGTGGCCTACGCTATCTGGACGCTGGCGGGAAAGAAAATCGCGGTGGCCCCGCAGCGTGAAAAACCATACTCCCTCGTTATTGGATTTGTGACCGGCTTATTGACCGGCGGAACCGGGGTGTTTGTGATGCCCGCAGTGCCCTGGATCCAGTCCCTCGGCTTTGAGAAAGATGAACTGGTGCAGGCTCTCGGGATCTCTTTTACCTTTTCAACCCTGGCATTGGCGCTGGGTCTGTGGTGGCACAACGCGCTGCCCATACAATCGCTAAGCTTGTCGGCTTTGGCCATTGTTCCTGCACTGATTGGCCAATGGATCGGTACCCGTGTGCGAAAGGTTATTTCTCCGCTCGTGTTTAAACGCTGTTTTCTGTTTTGTCTGATTGGGTTGGGTACAGAGATGATGCTGCGTGTTGTGTGACCGGTGCGGTGACTTTGCGCGACTTTCATGGCATCGTTAATTCAGAAATTCAGGGCCAATGAGGTCGTTATGGCATCCGTGATGTTACATGAAGAAGAGGGCGATCTGGAGTCGCAAATGGCACTCACTGCGGCAGTGATGGCCGATAAATCGCGCTCGCGTATGCTGTGCGCCCTGATGGATGGCCGCGCCTGGACTGCAACTGAACTCAGCGCGGTGGCGGATATATCCGCGTCGACCGCCAGCGCGCATCTGGCGCGTCTGTGCGAACAACGTTTTGTTGTGGCGTTGGCGCAGGGCAAACATCGTTATTTCCGCCTGGCAGGTTCCGATATCGCTGAACTGCTGGAACGTCTGATGGGCGTTGCGTGGGCGACATCAACGCCCCGCAGAATCACTACGCCGCCAGGTTTGCGGCATGCCCGCACCTGCTACGACCATCTTGCCGGGGAGGTGGCGGTGAGGCTGTTCGATACGCTGGTTTCCCGTCAGTGGTTAACGCCGGATGGTGAAACGCTGACTCCACTTGGCCAGGAAAATCTGGCCCGGAAGGGGATTGTTCTTGTCACGGGCTCATCCCGGCGGAAGTTAACCTGCGGTTGTCTGGACTGGAGCGAACGACGTTATCATTCCGGCGGTGTGCTTGGCGCAACGCTGCTGCGCTGGTTTAGCGAACAGCGATGGATAAAAACCGAACCGGGCAGCCGCCACGTCACCTTCACACCTCTTGGCATTCGCAAACTCGAAACCGAGTTCGGTGTTAAAACGACACGCTAGATGGTCTGTTTTGCGAAAGCGTTCCCGGAAATATGTCATATTTCTGTCACACTCTGTTGTGATTGATAACAACAAGAGGTCGTAGGGATGAATAAATCGTTAATCGCCACAGCCGTGGCTGGGGCTGTCTTATTGTCAACCGCCGCGCAGGCGCAGACCGCGCCGGAAGGCTATCAGCTTCAGCAAGTATTGATGATGAGTCGGCATAACTTACGCGCACCTTTAGCCAATAATGGCAGCGTTCTTGAGCAGTCCACCCCCAAACAATGGCCAGAATGGGATGTCCCCGGCGGACAACTCACTACTAAAGGCGGTGTGCTGGAAATCTATATGGGCCACTACATGCGAGAGTGGCTGGCAGAGCAGGGGATGGTGAAATCGGGCGAATGCCCGGCACCGAATACGGTCTATACCTATGCTAACAGCCTGCAGCGTACGGTCGCCACGGCGCAGTTCTTTGTCACCGGTGCTTTCCCTGGTTGCGATGTTCCGGTCCATCATCAGGAAAAAATGGGCACCATGGATCCTACCTTTAATCCGGTGATCACCGATGATTCCGCCGTCTTCAGCCAGCAGGCCGTTCAGGCCATGGAGAAAGAGCGTAGTAAAATGCAGCTCAACGATAGCTATCAGTTGCTTGAGCAAATGACCGACTACAAAGACTCTCCGTCCTGCAAAGAAAAACAGCAGTGTTCCCTGACCGATGCCAAAGATACGTTTAGTGCGAAATACCAGCAGGAGCCAGGCGTTTCGGGGCCGCTGAAGGTGGGGAATTCGCTGGTTGATGCCTTCACGCTGCAATATTACGAAGGCTTCCCAATGGACAAAGTTGCCTGGGGCGAGATTAAATCCGATCAGCAGTGGAAGGTTCTGTCGAAGCTGAAAAACGGCTATCAGGATAGCCTGTTCACCTCCCCGGAAGTGGCGCAGAACGTCGCCAAACCACTGGTGAAATATATTGATAATGCGCTGGTTACTGAACGCGCGAAAGCACCGAAAATAACCGTGCTGGTGGGGCATGACTCAAACATCGCATCGCTGCTCACCGCGCTGGATTTCAAACCGTACCAGCTTCACGATCAGAACGAGCGTACGCCGATTGGCGGGAAGATTGTTTTCCAGCGCTGGCATGACAGCAACGCAAATCGTGATTTGATGAAAATCGAGTATGTGTATCAGAGCTCGCAGCAGTTGCGTAATGCAGATGTCCTGACGCTGAAATCCCCGGCGCAGCGCGTAACGCTGGAGCTGAAAGGATGTCCGATAGATGCGGATGGTTTTTGCCCGATAGATAAGTTCGACAGCGTGCTGAATGAGGCGGCTAAGTAAAAGAAAAACTCCCCCGTGTTCGCGGGGGAGTCAGCGCGCTAGACGTTTTTGCGTTCGATAGTCTGTTCACCCCAAAAGAGCGAATCTTTGTCTGTTTTTTCAAAGGCTTTGATGAGTACCTCATCGCTACCTTCTTCCCAAATTTTTTCCGCCAGTTTCTCGTCATAATGCGCGACTTCAAAAATGGCTTCGGCTATTTCCGGCGATGTATTGCGCAGACTTGCCCATTCGCCGACGCGATGGGCTTTCGCTTCTTGAGTTGGCATTCGAATCCTCCTGTTGAAGATTAGCCGTTGAGTTTTACTGCCAGACCTGCGACATATTCACCCTGATAGCGGGCGATAGATAATTCTTCCTGACTTGGCTGGCGGGAGCCGTCGCCTCCGGCAATGGTGGTTGCACCGTAAGGGGTACCGCCGCGAACTTGTGAGACATCAAACAGCTCTTGCGCCGCGTAACCGATAGGTACAATCACCATCCCATGGTGGGCAAGCGTAGTCCAGGTTGATGTAATGGTTTGTTCCTGACCGCCGCCGGTTCCCGTTGAGCTGAATACGCTGGCGAGTTTGCCGTACAGGCCGCCAGAGGCCCACAGCCCGCCAGTCTGGTCGAGGAAGGTACGCATCTGACCGGACATATTACCAAAGCGCGTGGGGGTACCAAAAATGATGGCGTCGTAATCAGCCAGTTCTTGCGGGGTTGCGACTGGTGCGTTTTGTGTTTTGCCGCCAGCCTTAAGGAAAATCTCGGGCTGCATGGTCTCTGGTACACGCTTAATAATCACTTCTGCGCCATCTACCTTATTTGCGCCTTCTGCGACTGCGTGGGCCATAGTTTCAATGTGTCCGTACATAGAATAATAAAGCACCAGAACTTTTGCCATTTTACACTACTCCTCGAGTTAACCGTGTCCGTAGCGATTCGCTACCTACCTTTAAAGATATGACGTACTGTCAGGAGTGCAAATTTCACAATCACTTCTTTGATTTATAACAAATTTTATAACAACCTGCTTTGTAGCAAAATGATACATATTTAACCGGGTAGAATTCGGTAGTCATAAGAAAGACTTATTGATTTCTTATGGTGATTATTTCTTTGTCACTCCTGATCCTGTTGCAAGATATTACAGTTAGCGTCTGCCCTGGCCACGCTTCACTATGCTTATTCCCACGCAGTTATTTTCAGGGCCTCGCCCGTAACGCTGCGTGAGGTATCACTCCTCAGTACCTATGCAATATGATGTCTAATCAATGACGGAGGTCAGTAATGGCAAACCATCGGGGCGGTTCCGGCAACTTTGCGGAAGACCGCGAAAGAGCATCAGAAGCAGGTCGAAAAGGTGGCCAGCACAGCGGGGGCAACTTCAAGAATGACCCGCAACGCGCTTCAGAGGCAGGCAAAAAAGGGGGCAAAAATAGCCACGGCAACAACAAATCGTAATTGTCGGGCTATCTGTCAGATATGTCGTGACGGCTGAGTGTCAGAGACAGACGTTACGTAGCCACCGCCGCCGGGTCTTTCCGGCGGTTTTTTTTGTCTGCAAGGTTGAACTGTAACAAAACGCAACGCAGACTAATGACATTCAGTTAATCAGGTGTCTCATGTCATTACTTTCTCGTTATTCCTTCTCTGTTAAACCTCAGGAAGCGATCCTCATTGTGATCACCATGTTCTGGGGTGGCACGTTTTTGGCGGTGCAATATGCCGTTACCCTGAGCGGCCCTTTTTTCTTTGTCGGTGTGCGTTTTGCCACTGCCGCGCTGGCGGTCGCGCTTTTATCGTTACACACACTGCATAAGCTGACGTGGCTGGAAGTCAAAGCTGGGGTTGCAATCGGTATCGCAATTGCGCTGGGCTATAGTCTGCAAACCTGGGGGCTACAGTTTATTCCCAGCAGTAAATCGGCGTTTATTACCGCGATGTACGTACCGTTGGTGCCGCTTTTACAATGGCTGTGCCTGGGGCGCATGCCTGGCCTGATGCCGTGCGTCGGCATTGTGCTGGCCTTTATCGGATTGATTTTTCTTGCCGGACCGGGAGGCAATTTACTGGCCCTGGGCGAAGGCGAGTGGATCACGCTTGCCGGTGCGGTGGCGATTGCGGCAGAAATTATCCTGATTAGCGCGTGGGCGGGAAAAGTGGATGTACGTCGGGTAACGGTAGTGCAACTGGCAACCGCTTCGATAGTGGCGTTTATGGCGATGGGACCGGCCGGAGAGACCGTACCACCAATGTCTACCGGATTGCTGGTGGTGGCGCTGGGGCTGGGGATTTTTAGCGCGATTATTCAGGTCACCATGAATTGGGCGCAGCGCAGCGTTTCGCCGACGCGCGCAACGGTTATTTATACCGGTGAGCCGGTGTGGGCGGGGATCTTTGGCCGTCTGGCGGGTGAACGTTTACCGCTACTTGCATTGCTTGGTGCGGCATTCATTATTGTTGGCGTACTGGTCAGCGAGCTGAAGTTCAAAAAGAAAAAAGCGCTTGGACAAGAGGCGCCGCCGGAATCGCTTTAATTTAACCATTCACCGCGTGATTTGGTATGCTGACGCCCTCACAAGAAGGAGAGGGCGCATGGTCCAACGCGCAGAGAAAAAAACAGGTAAGCGCTCGCAGGCCGTCAGTGCAAAACGCCAGGCCATCTTAACCGCGGCATTAAATATCTTCTCCCAATATGGGATCCACGGCACTCGCCTGGAGCAGGTGGCAGAGCAGGCGGGCGTGTCAAAAACCAATTTACTTTATTACTACCCGTCAAAAGAGGTGCTTTATATCGCCGTTTTACGGCAGATCCTCGACATCTGGCTAGCTCCATTGAAAGCTTTTCGCGAAGACTTTGCACCGCTGGTGGCCATTAAAGAATACATTCGCCTTAAGCTGGAAGTGTCGCGCGATTACCCTCAGGCCTCACGGCTGTTTTGTATGGAGATGCTGGCCGGAGCGCCTTTATTGATGGCAGAACTGGAGGGGGATCTCAAAACGCTAATTGATGAGAAGTCCGCGCTGATTGCTGGTTGGATCAAAAGTGGAAAACTGGCTCCGGTCGATCCACATCATCTGATTTTTATGATTTGGGCTTCAACTCAGCACTACGCCGACTTTGCCCCACAGGTAGAGGCGGTGACGGGCGCAACGCTGCGTGATGAAGCCTTTTTTAACCAAACGGTGGAGAGCGTACAGCGGATGATTATTGAAGGGATCCGCGTGCGTTAACTGGCCGGCGGTAACGGGCAGCTTAAATCGCCTTCTTCACACTGCAAGAGCGAGGCGAGAAACGCTTCGCGCTCGTTGGTCTTATCCGTCAGGCACTGGCTGGAAATCATCGCCTGAACGCTACCGCCTTCGGTACCGGAACTGATTAATGCACAATCTGCATCGCGCAAAGTTATCCATGATATTTGCGCTTTTTTCAGTAAATCGCGCTGGGTTGGGGCGGCGCGCTTTAGCGCATTCTGGTACGTTTCATTAAGTTTGGCGTCGGCCGCCTTATACTGCTCTGCCGCACAGGTGTTCATCTCAATCTGCGTGTTCGCGTTGGCGCAGTCATCCGCCAGCGCCTGGCCGCTCAGCAGCAGCACTGCACATGTCAGTACGATTCGTTTCATGCTTCCCTCTGGCTTAATAAAAAAAGGCCCCGTTACCGGAGCCTTAATTAACCACAACCTTAGCCGATTGTCATCAGGCTGGCGTTCCCCCCAGCTGCGGCGGTATTGACGCTCAGGGAGCGCTCAATATACAACCTTTCCAGCAGGATATTGCTTTCGCCGCGGGCAAAGCCCTGGACCGACACTATCGCCCCTTCGCGGGCCGCCACTGCTTCACACAGTGCGCGAAGCTGATCGGAATCGCCGTGGAAAATAACCGCATCAAACGGCTGCGTGGCGATGTTGTCCGCTTTGGCAAACTGAATGCGCCCGGAAACCGCGGCTGGCAGGCGTTTTACCAGGTCGCGATGGAACGTATCATCTGGCCACAGGATTAAGCTACCAACGGAAGTTACAGCGGCAACTTGTACCAGTGCGTCCTGTTCGTCATCGGCGATACACAGCACGCGTTCGCGCGGCAACAGCGTCCAGGTATTGCGCTCGCCGGTGGGTCCTGGCAGCAGGCGTTGCGTTCCGGCCTGCGCCAGTTCACCAAACTGTTGGCAGAGCGCACGCAGTGCTGGACGATCGGTTGCCCATTCGCTAAGCGCTTCCAGCGGCTGAACGAGCGCCGTTTTAAGCTGTGCATCGACCGGGTATTCGGCATCCTGACGGGCAAGCGTAATGCCTAACGCTTTTTCCGGACGGTTTGCCAGCAGGCGGTACAGATACAGCGGTCCACCCGCTTTTGGCCCGGTTCCTGACAAGCCTTCGCCACCGAATGGCTGCACTCCGACGACGGCGCCGACCATATTGCGGTTAACGTACAGGTTCCCCACATGTGCCGAACCCGTGACCTGGGCGATGGTTTCATCGATACGGGTGTGCACGCCCAGCGTCAGTCCGTAGCCGGAGGCATTAATTTGCTCAATCAGGCTGCCCAGATTGTTGCGGGTGTAACGCACCACGTGCAGTACCGGACCGAACACCTCTTTTTGCAATTCGTCGAAGCTTTCCAGCTCGATAAGCGTCGGCGCGATAAAGGTACCGGTTTGCCATTCACGCGCATCGTCGCTGTTTTCGCGCACGGCCTGGAACACCGGACGCCCTTTAGCGCGCATGGCCTGAATATGGCGCTCAATATTGGCTTTGGCTTCTTCATCGATAACCGGTCCAATATCGGTGGTCAGACGGCCCGGGTTACCCATGCGACATTCCGCCATCGCGCCACGCAGCATTTTCAGCGTATGGTCGGCGACATCGTCCTGCAGACACAGGACGCGAAGCGCGGAGCAGCGCTGTCCGGCGCTGTCAAAGGCAGAAGCCAGAACGTCGACCACGACCTGTTCCGTTAACGCAGAAGAGTCGACGATCATGGCGTTCATCCCACCGGTTTCGGCGATAAGCGGGATTGGGCGCCCCTGAGCATCGAGGCGGGTCGCGATATTGCGTTGCAACAGCGTGGCGACTTCCGTTGAGCCGGTAAACATGACGCCGCGTACGCGCTCATCGGAAGTGAGCTGTGCCCCGACCGTTTCGCCTTGACCAGGCAACAGTTGCACCACGCCTGGCGGCACACCTGCTTCGAGTAAAATGGCAATACCCTGGGCGGCAATCAGCGGAGTTTGTTCCGCGGGTTTTGCCAACACGCTGTTGCCCGCCGCCAGCGCAGCGGCAATCTGCCCGGTGAAAATGGCCAGCGGGAAGTTCCACGGGCTGATACAGACCACCGGCCCTAACGGACGATGGGTTTCATTATCGAAGTCATCGCGGACCTGACCGGCATAATAGTGCAGGAAGTCAACCGCTTCGCGTACTTCCGCAATGGCGTTGCTGAAGGTTTTGCCTGCTTCGCGCACCAGAATGCCAATTAACTGCTGCATCTGGCCTTCCATCAGAACTGCGGCGCGATGCAAAATAACGGCGCGCTCTTGTGGCGGTGTGGCGAACCAGATCGGCGCGTTATTTACCGCGTTCTGCAATGCCTGTTCCACTTCGCTGTGGGTTGCTTCACGCACGTAACCGACAATGTCTTTCGGTTCGGCCGGGTTGACGACTGGGGTCATTTCACCGTCAGCAACCGGATGTTCGAGCATCGGTTTTGCGTGCCATTTTTGCAGTGCGCTGTTGAGTAGGGCAGAGGACAGCGAGGCCAGACGATGTTCGTTTGCTAAATCCAGACCGCCTGAGTTTTCACGGCCTTTACCGTACAGATCACGCGGCAGGGCAATCTTCGGATGTGGCAGACCAGCCTGGCCTTCCTGCTGCGCCAGTTTTTCAACGGCTTCGACCGGATCGGCTACCAGTTCATCCAGCGGCAGGGTAGTGTCTGCAATGCGATTGACGAATGAAGTGTTGGCGCCGTTTTCCAGCAGACGACGCACCAGATATGCCAGCAGCGTTTCATGCGTGCCTACCGGTGCATAAATGCGGCATGGACGGTTCAGTTTGCCATCGGCAACTTTACCGGTGACCTGCTCATACAGCGGTTCGCCCATACCGTGCAGGCACTGGAACTCGTACTGACCAGGATAGTAGTTTTGACCGGCCAACTGATAAATCGCCGCCAGCGTATGGGCGTTGTGGGTGGCGAACTGCGGGTAGATCAGATTCGGTACCGCAAGCAGTTTTTTCGCACAGGCCAGATAGGAAACGTCGGTGTAGACCTTACGGGTATAGACCGGATAACCTTCCAGACCGTCCATTTGCGCACGTTTGATTTCGCTATCCCAGTAGGCGCCCTTAACCAGACGGATCATCAGGCGACGGCGGCTGCGCGTGGCGAGATCAATCAGGTAGTCGATAACATACGGGCAGCGCTTCTGGTAGGCCTGAATAACAAAGCCGATACCGTTCCAGCCCGCCAGTTCAGGTTCAAAGCACAGTTTCTCCAGCAGATCGAGGGAGATCTCCAGTCGGTCGGCCTCTTCAGCATCGATATTGATACCGATGTCGTACTGGCGGGCCAGCAGAGTAAGCGACTTCAGACGCGGATAGAGTTCATCCATCATGCGGTCATACTGCGCGCGGCTATAACGCGGATGCAGCGCTGACAGCTTGATAGAAATGCCTGGCCCTTCATAGATGCCGCGACCATTTGAGGCTTTACCAATGGCGTGGATTGCCTGTTGGTACGAAACCATGTAAGCCTGGGCATCTGCTGCGGTCAGAGCCGCTTCGCCCAGCATGTCGTAAGAGTAGCGGAAGCCTTTTTCTTCCAGTTTACGCGCGTTAGCCAGCGCTTCAGCGATAGTCTCTCCGGTGACAAACTGCTCGCCCATCAGGCGCATTGCCATGTCGACACCTTTACGTACCAGTGGTTCACCGCTCTTGCCGATAATACGGTTGAGTGAGCGTGAAAGGCTGGCTTCATTATGCGTAGAAACCAGACGACCGGTAAACAACAGCCCCCAGGTCGCCGCGTTGACGAACAGGGACGGGCTGCGTCCAATGTGCGACTGCCAGTTGCCGTTGCTGATTTTGTCGCGGATTAACGCATCGCGGGTTGCCTTATCGGGAATACGCAGCAGGGCTTCCGCCAGACACATCAGCGCGACGCCTTCCTGTGAAGAAAGGGAGAATTCCTGCAATAAACCTTGTACCATCCCGGCGCGGCCGCTGGCGGTCTTCTGGTTACGCAGTTTGTCGGCCAGATCGTACGCCAGTTTATGCGCTTGCTCGGCGATGGGTTGCGGCAGACGAGCCTGCTCCATCAGCATTGGCACGGCATCGGTTTCGGCTCGGCGGTACGCGGCGGTGATTGCTGCACGGGAAACAGACTGCGGCAGGATCTGTTCGGCAAATTCCAGGAAAGGCTGGTGCGCTTCATTCTGCTGCGTGGTTAACTCCTCACCCTCATTCGCGGCACCCGCCAGCAGGGCCGGCAGTTCAGGAAGCGCGTCGTCATTTTCCAGTCTTTCGAGATAATTAAAGATGGCTTGCTTGATCAGCCAATGTGGCGTGCGATCGATTCGTGATGCTGCTGTTTTAATACGCTCGCGAGTGGCGTCATCCAGTTTAACCCCCATCGTGGTGGTTCCCATGCCGTTTACTCCTGTTGTACTGAAATACGGGGCTGATAGTTACCGAGAAATATCCACTATGTTGCAACTTTGTGCAACCGTGTTAAATGTGACTTGGTTTGCAAGCTTGGAAATGAATGAAATATTAATAAATATGAGTCTTATGATGTGGGCTGTAAAAATTACAGAATCTTTTTCTCTGCGGTAGTTAACACTTTTAAAAGGTGCAACCGAAAAAAATGTGAGAGAGTGCAACCTACAGAAAAATGCTATCTACTCTGGATCAAATTTGATGTAAATGGTGTGTTAAATCGATTGTGAATAACCATCGCTTCCGGCAGGATACGGTCGCCCTGGTCAACATAGATATCTTTGCCACGTTCCGGCAGGGTAATAAAACGGCAAGCCACGGCATTGCTGATACATAATTTTGGAGAGTTTTGATGGCTATTAGCACACCGATGTTAGTGACATTCTGTGTCTATATTTTCGGCATGATATTGATAGGGTTTATTGCATGGCGTTCAACCAAAAACTTTGACGATTACATTCTGGGTGGACGCAGTCTGGGTCCATTCGTGACCGCGTTATCTGCCGGGGCATCTGACATGAGCGGCTGGTTGCTGATGGGGTTGCCCGGCGCGATTTTCCTGTCGGGGATTTCAGAAAGCTGGATCGCCATCGGCCTTATTTTGGGCGCATGGATCAACTGGAAGCTGGTGGCCGGACGTTTACGTGTACATACCGAATACAATAACAATGCGCTGACGTTACCGGATTACTTTACCGGTCGCTTTGAAGATAAAAGCCGAATTTTGCGTATTATCTCCGCGCTGGTTATTTTGCTGTTTTTCACCATCTATTGTGCTTCAGGGATTGTGGCAGGGGCGCGTCTGTTTGAAAGCACCTTTGGCATGAGCTATGAAACAGCGCTGTGGGCAGGGGCGGCCGCGACGATCATTTATACCTTTATTGGTGGTTTCCTGGCGGTTAGCTGGACCGATACCGTCCAGGCCAGCCTGATGATCTTTGCTCTGATCCTGACGCCGGTGATGGTCATTATTGGCGTGGGTGGATTTGAAGATTCGCTGGAAGTGATTAAACAAAAGAGCATTGAGAACGTGGACATGTTCAAAGGGCTGAATTTTGTTGCCATCATTTCTTTGATGGGCTGGGGTCTGGGCTACTTTGGCCAGCCGCATATTCTGGCGCGCTTTATGGCAGCAGATTCCCACCATAGCATCGTTCATGCTCGCCGTATCAGTATGACCTGGATGATCCTGTGCCTGGCAGGTGCCGTGGCCGTGGGCTTCTTTGGTATTGCTTATTTTAACAACAACCCACAGCTTGCCGGTGCTGTTAACCAGAACGCCGAGCGCGTATTTATTGAACTGGCGCAAATCCTGTTCAACCCGTGGATTGCTGGTATTCTGCTGTCTGCGATCCTCGCTGCGGTTATGTCGACCTTGAGCTGCCAACTGCTGGTGTGCTCCAGCGCAATCACCGAAGATTTGTACAAAGCGTTCCTGCGTAAAAATGCCAGCCAGAAAGAGCTGGTATGGATTGGCCGCATCATGGTGCTGGTCGTGGCGCTGGTGTCTATCGCGCTGGCGGCGAACCCGGAGAACCGCGTGCTGGGTCTGGTAAGCTACGCCTGGGCGGGCTTCGGCGCGGCGTTTGGTCCGGTGGTTCTGTTCTCGGTAATGTGGTCGCGTATGACCCGCAACGGCGCGCTGGCAGGGATGATCATCGGTGCGGTGACGGTAATCGTCTGGAAGCAGTTTGCCTGGTTGGGTCTGTATGAAATCATCCCGGGCTTTGTTTTCGGCAGCATCGGTATTGTGGTCTTCAGCCTGTTGGGTAAAGCGCCTTCAACTGCTATGCAGCAACGTTTTGCCGAGGCTGATGCGCATTATCACTCAGCTCCGCCATCGCGTTTACAGGCAGAATAATCTGCCTCTGTCTTCAAGCCCGCCGCGTGCGGGCTTTTTTATTGCTTCCGTTGTAAACCTGCTATAACCGTTACCTGCCTAACCTTTTACATTCAGTCATCATTCTCAAAACATTCTGCTTGAGTTTTTCTTTCCTGTAATGATAATCACTATCACTGTAATTTACTTTTCTTTTCATCAATTGACTGAGAATAACGTTTAAGGGTTCTTCGCATGTTTGTTCCATTTCTAATTATGTTGCGCGAAGGGTTAGAGGCCGCGCTGATTGTCAGCCTGATTGCCAGCTACCTGAAACGGACTCAGCGTGGTCGATGGATTGGTGTGATGTGGATTGGTGTTCTGCTGGCGGCGGCGTTATGCCTGGCGTTAGGGATTTTCATCAACGAAACCACCGGTGAATTTCCGCAAAAAGAACAGGAGCTGTTTGAAGGCATCGTGGCGGTCATTGCCGTGGTGATCCTCACCTGGATGGTGTTCTGGATGCGTAAAGTTTCGCGCAACGTCAAAGTCCAGCTTGAACAGGCTGTCGATAACGCGTTGCAGCGTGGCAACCATCACGGCTGGGCGCTGGTGATGATGGTCTTTTTTGCTGTTGCCCGTGAAGGGCTGGAGTCGGTGTTCTTCCTGCTGGCAGCATTCCAGCAGGATGTAGGTATCTGGCCGCCGTTAGGCGCGATGCTGGGACTGGCTACCGCGGTGGTACTGGGTTACCTGATTTACCTCGGCGGCATTCGCCTCAATCTCGGGGCATTTTTCAAATGGACCAGCCTGTTCATTTTGCTGGTGGCTGCCGGTCTTGCTGCTGGGGCAATCCGTGCTTTCCACGAAGCTGGGTTGTGGAATCATTTTCAGGATGTGGCGTTTGACCTGAGCAGCGTGCTGTCGACGCATTCGCTGTTTGGCACATTGATGGAAGGCATTTTCGGCTATCAGGAAGCGCCAAGCGTTAGTGAAGTCGCTGTCTGGTTTATCTACCTGATTCCGGCGTTGATTATGTTTGCGTTACCGCCGCGTTCAGGCACTACGGCATCGCGTACCGCACCTTGATAAAAACGGGATGCAGAATACTTTTTAGTTACAACATACTTATTTATAGGGATAGGTTATGACGTTTAATTTTCGCCGTAGTGCGCTGCAGCTAGGTATCGCCGCGCTGTTTGCCTCCGCTTTTAATGCACAAGCTGCCGATATTCCGCAGGTGAAAGTCACGGTTAACGACAAACAATGTGAACCGATGACTATCACGGTTAATGCAGGGAAAACGCAGTTCATCATCCAGAACCATAGCCAGAAAGCGCTGGAGTGGGAGATCCTCAAAGGCGTTATGGTGGTTGAAGAACGCGAAAACATTGCACCGGGCTTTAGCCAGAAAATGACCGCTAACCTCCAGCCTGGCGAATATGATATGACCTGCGGCCTGTTGACTAACCCGAAAGGCAAACTGATCGTAAAAGGTAGCGCAACGGCGGATGCCGCGCAAAGCGATGCTCTGCTGAGTCTGAGCGGCGCGATTACCGAATACAAAGCCTATGTGACAGCCGAAACCGCGCAGTTGGTTGCGGGCACCAAAGCCTTTACCGATGCGATTAAAGCTGGCGATCTGGAAAAAGCGAAATCGCTGTATGCGCCAACCCGTCAGCATTATGAGCGTATTGAACCGATTGCTGAACTGTTCTCCGATCTCGATGGCAGCATCGATGCACGTGAAGATGATTATGAGCAAAAAGCCGCCGATCCTAAATTCACCGGCTTCCACCGCCTGGAGAAAGCGCTGTTTGGCGACAATACCACCAAAGGTATGGATAAGTACGCCGACCAATTAAACAGCGATGTTCTTGACCTGCAAACGCGTATTAGCGAGCTGGCTTTCCCACCGTCTAAAGTTGTTGGCGGGGCAGCAGGACTGATTGAAGAAGTTGCTGCCAGCAAAATCAGTGGGGAAGAAGATCGCTATAGCCATACCGATCTGTGGGATTTCCAGGCCAACGTCGATGGTGCGCAGAAAATTGTCGATCTCCTGCGTCCTCAGTTGCAAAAATCCAATGCTGAACTGCTTGCGAAGGTGGATGCGAACTTCAAAAAGGTCGATACCATTCTGAGCAAGTACCGTACCAAAGACGGCTTTGAAACCTATGACAAACTGACTGATGCCGATCGTAATGCACTGAAAGGGCCAATCACGACGCTGGCGGAAGATTTGTCGCAATTACGCGGTGTTCTGGGTCTGGACTAAGCACTATGCAGCAAGATAATGAAAACGGCGTGAGCGAACCGTCACGCCGACGTTTACTGAAAGGGATGGGCGCCCTGGGTGGGGCGCTGGCGCTGGCGGGTGGGTGTCCGGTTGCCCACGCGCAAAAATCACAAAGCGCGCCGGGCACGTTGTCTCCGGATGCACGTAGTGAAGCGCAGCCGTTTTATGGTCAGCATCAGGCGGGGATCCTGACGCCGCAGCAGGCATCAATGATGCTGGTGGCATTCGATGTTCTCGCCAGCGATAAGGCCGATCTTGAGCGGTTATTCCGGTTGCTGACCAGCCGGTTTGCGTTTCTGACCACCGGTGGACCGGCGCCGGATACGCCGAATCCGCGTCTCCCCCCTATGGATTCAGGTATCCTCGGCGCATACATTGCGCCAGACAACCTGACGATGACGGTGTCAGTCGGCTCCTCGCTGTTTGATGAACGCTATGGCCTGAAATCGCAGATGCCGAAAAAGCTGCAAAAAATGACCCGTTTCCCGAATGATTCGCTGGATGCGGCGCTGTGCCATGGCGATGTGCTGCTGCAGATTTGTGCCAACACCCAGGACACCGTCATCCACGCGTTGCGCGATATCATTAAACATACACCCGATCTCCTTAGCGTGCGCTGGAAACGTGAAGGTTTTATTTCCGACCACGCCGCACGTAGTAAAGGCAAAGAGACCCCGGTCAATTTGCTTGGCTTTAAAGACGGCACCGCGAATCCGGACGCTACGGATGCGAAGTTGATGCAAGACGTGGTGTGGGTTACGGACGGGCAGGGCGAGCCTGACTGGGCACAAGGCGGTAGCTATCAGGCCGTCAGGCTCATTCAGTTTCGCGTTGAGTTCTGGGATCGTACGCCGCTGAAAGAGCAGCAAACGATTTTTGGTCGCGATAAACACACCGGCGCGCCGCTGGGTATGCAGCATGAGCATGATGTGCCTGACTATGCCAGCGATCCTGAAGGCGAGGTGATTGCGCTCGACAGCCATATCCGTCTCGCAAATCCGCGTACGAAAGAGACCGACTCCAGCCTGATGATGCGTCGTGGCTACAGTTATTCGCTCGGTGTGACTAATTCCGGTCAACTGGATATGGGGCTGTTGTTTGTCTGCTATCAACACGATCTGGAAAAAGGTTTTTTGACAGTGCAGAAACGTCTGAACGGTGAAGCGCTGGAAGAATATGTCAAACCGATTGGTGGGGGATATTTCTTTGCTTTGCCGGGTGTTAAAACTGCAGACAATTATCTGGGACAGTCTCTGCTTGAAGCCTGATGATTATGCCCCGCAGTACAGCGGGGTTTTTCCTGACATCTTGATGAAGGAACAAACTATTTTTTATGATCGGTATGCGACTGAAATAATTCTGTCATCTCTCTGCAAGAGACTGTCTCTGGTGATAAGATAGAATTTAAGTTAACAGTAAGTAAAAATATTGTTGCATTAGCGAAAGGTTATGATGTACTTATAAGTAATAGCGGTAGTTCCCGGCGGTGATTGTCATTCACTATGGAGATCGCGAATGGAAAAGTCCTGTATTGGACACGTTTTTCACAGTAACAGCAGTACCTTACGCGGACGTTTCTCTTCCGGTAGCCTCCTCGTCACCGCTAAATCTCTCTCTTATTCACTTCTTATCTTCGCAACTGACGCCCTGTACGGTGCGCGTAGCTGTGCGTGGCGTCTTATCCGAAAGCAAGCAATGGCTTACAAGGAAGCCAACCCTCAGATGTTCGTGCGCATAATCGTGCCGCCAACGGCGCGTGTGATGTATACCTACAACTCAAGGTGCTATCCATGGGAAGACAAAAAGCAGTGATCAAAGCTCGTCGTGAAGCAAAACGTGTGCTGAGGCGGGATTCGCGTAGCCATAAGCAACGTGAAGATGAATCGGTCACCTCGCTTGTGCAGATGGGCGGCGTAGAAGCGATTGGTATGGCGCGTGACAGTCGCGACGCCTCGCCAATCACGGCGCGGAATGAAGCTCAGGCGCACTACCTGAATGCTATCGAGAGTAAACAGCTGATCTTCGCCACCGGTGAAGCCGGGTGTGGTAAAACCTGGATCAGCGCGGCAAAAGCAGCAGAGGCCCTGATCCATAAAGATGTGGACAGGATCATTGTAACCCGTCCAGTTCTGCAAGCTGATGAAGACCTCGGCTTCTTACCTGGAGATGTTTCCGAGAAGTTTGCTCCCTATTTTCGCCCCGTGTATGACGTGCTTGTCAAACGGCTGGGAGCCTCCTTCATGCAATATTGCCTGCGACCTGAGATTGGTAAGGTGGAAATCGCGCCGTTCGCCTATATGCGTGGACGTACATTTGAAAATGCAGTGGTCATTCTTGACGAGGCTCAGAACGTCACTGCTGCGCAAATGAAGATGTTTTTGACCCGCCTCGGGGAGAATGTGACGGTGATTGTGAATGGGGATGTGACCCAGTGCGATCTACCAGCCCACGTTCGCTCAGGGCTTAGCGATGCGCTGGCCCGTTTCGAAGAAGATGAGATGGTTGGGATTGTTCGTTTCAATAAAGACGATTGCGTCCGCTCTGCGCTCTGTCAGCGGACGCTCAACGCTTACAACTGATATGTACTCCGTCTTCAAGGCCCGGGAAACCGGGCTTTGTTGTTTGACGCCAGTACATGACCGGTCGGGGCTTCTCATCCCCCGCAGATGTGCAACATGCGAAAAAAAAAGCCCGTACTTTCGTACGAGCTCTTCTTAAAATATGGCGGTGAGGGGGGGATTGACTCGCTTTGCTCGCCCCTGCGGGGCAGCCCGTTCGCTGCGCTCCCGGTCTGTCCAACTGGCTGCGCCAGTAGTCGAACCCCGGTCGGGGCTTCTAATCCCCCCGCAGATGTGCAACATGCGAAAAAAAAGCCCGTACTTTCGTACGAGCTCTTCTTAAGATATGGCGGTGAGGGGGGGATTGACTCGCTTTGCTCGCCCCTGCGGGGCAGCCCGTTCGCTGCGCTCCCGGTCTGTCCAA
>NZ_JAOWHO010000035.1:918850-1322301 GCF_030332605.1 Citrobacter sp. Cpo103
CCCTGCGGGGCAGCCCGTTCGCTGCGCTCCCGGTCTGTCCAACTGGCTGCGCCAGTAGTCGAACCCCGGTCGGGGCTTCTCATCCCCCCGCAGATGTGCAACATGCGAAAAAAAAGCCCGTACTTTCGTACGAGCTCTTCTTAAAATATGGCGGTGAGGGGGGGATTCGAACCCCCGATACGTTGCCGTATACACACTTTCCAGGCGTGCTCCTTCAGCCACTCGGACACCTCACCATATTGTTGTCCCTGTGCTACCGGAACGGGCGCTAATGTAGGGGAAACACCGCCCCGCCGTCAATCAACTTTTTGAAAAAAATGTGCATTTACACAAACTTCAAGCAACATGGAGCATAAATAAGCGGGAATTGTTTTTTTTGCCAGCATCCTAAAATTTGCTACTCTGATGTTCCCTCGAAAAATGATGATAATAAGTGCGAGAAAGTTCCGCACAACAATGTTCAGGAGACAATATGGATATAATTTTCTATCACCCAACATTCGATACGACCTGGTGGATTAATGCGTTGGCAAAGGCAATACCTGGTGCGAACGTACGCGAGTGGAAAGCGGGTGATAATGCACATGCTGACTATGCGCTGGTCTGGCATCCGCCGGTTGAAATGCTCGCAGGACGAAAATTAAAAGCCGTATTTGCGCTGGGAGCGGGTGTCGATTCTATTCTCAGTAAACTCAATGCTCATCCGGAAATGTTGGATGCGTCGATCCCGCTTTTCCGTCTGGAAGATACGGGTATGGGCCTGCAAATGCAGGAATATGCGGTCAGTCAGGTGCTGCACTGGTTTCGTCGCTTTGATGATTATCAGGCATTGAAAAATCAGGCGAAATGGCAACCGTTGTCAGAATATACTCGCGAGGAATTTACCGTCGGGATCATGGGGGCAGGGGTATTGGGCGCAAAAGTTGCCGAAAGCCTGCAAGCATGGGGATTCCCACTGCGCTGCTGGAGTCGTACGCGTAAATCCTGGTCTGGCGTGGAAAGCTTCGCCGGTACTGAGGAACTGGGCGCATTTTTGAGTCAAACTCGCGTGCTGATCAACCTCCTGCCTAATACGGCAGAAACCGTAGGCATTATTAACGCTGATTTACTTAGCCAATTGCAGGATGGCGCCTACGTGCTGAACCTTGCACGCGGTGTTCATCTCAATGAAGACGATCTTCTGGCATCGCTGGACAGCGGCAAGGTGAAGGGGGCCATGCTGGATGTTTATAGCCGTGAACCGCTGCCAGAAAACAGCCCATTATGGAAACATCCGCGTGTGGCGATGACGCCACATATTGCCGCAGTTACCCGTCCGGCAGAAGCGGTGGACTATATCTCCCGCACGATTATGAACCTGGAGAGCGGGCAAGTCGTAACAGGTCAGGTCAATCGCGTTCGGGGATATTGATGGTAACCCGGCAAGTACCGGGTTTCAGCTAAAATACCCGCCATACTTCAAGCTGCATGTGCGTTGGCTACGGTTGTTCACCTGAATCACTTACATAAGTAAGTGATTCAGGTATCACTCCCTTGCCACCTGCCTACGACTCGAATTTTTAGGGTATTAATGGCGGCGATACCTGCTATCCTTGACGGAAAATGACTACAGGAGAGAGTTATGTATCCCGTTGACCTGCATATGCATACCGTCGCCAGCACCCACGCCTACAGCACCTTAAGTGATTACATCGCGGAAGCTCGTCGCAAAGGCATCAAGCTGTTTGCCATTACCGATCATGGACCGGACATGGCGGATGCGCCTCACCACTGGCACTTTATCAATATGCGTATTTGGCCACGTGTCGTGGATGGCGTGGGGATCCTGCGAGGAATAGAAGCCAATATTAAGAATATTGAAGGTGAAATTGACTGTTCAGGTCCGATGTTTACCTCCCTGGACCTCATTATTGCGGGCTTCCATGAGCCGGTTTTTGCCCCTCACGATAAAGACACCAATACCCAGGCAATGATAGCTACGATGGCCAGCGGTAATGTGCACATCATCAGCCATCCGGGAAATCCAAAGTATCCTGTTGATATTAAAGCAATTGCGAAAGCGGCGGCAAAGTACCAGGTTGCACTGGAAATCAATAACTCTTCGTTTTTGCATTCGCGTAAGGGCAGTGAGGATAATTGTCGTGCGGTTGCTGCGGCTGTACGTGATGCTGGCGGCTGGGTGGCGTTAGGGTCGGATTCACATACCGCTTTCACGCTGGGAGAATTTGGCGAATGCCGTAAAATCCTGGATGATGTTAATTTCCCTGAAGACAGAATTTTAAACGTCACACCTAAACGTCTATTGGCGTTTCTGGAATCGCGAGGCATGGAGCCGATCGCGGAATTTGCTGAACTGTAATTGTTACTAACTGGAATATATCAATGAACGAGTTTTCTATCCTGTGTCGTGTACTGGGCTCGCTATTTTACCGCCAACCGCAGGACCCTTTACTGGTTCCCCTGTTTACCCTGATTAGTGAAGGTAAACTGTCAGTCAACTGGCCGCTGGAACAGGACGAACTGCTCACCCGTTTACAGAAGAGCTGCGATATGCCCCAGCTGGCTGCAGATTACAACGCGCTGTTTGTCGGTGACGAGTGTGCAGTGCCGCCTTATCGTAGTGCCTGGGTAGAAGGGGCGAAAGAATCCGATGTTCGTGCATTTCTTTCAGCCCGGGGCATGCCGCTGGCTGATACACCGGCAGATCACATTGGTACGCTGTTGCTGGCGGCTTCATGGCTTGAGGACCAGTCTGCGGAAGATGAAAGTGAGGCGCTTGAAACCTTGTTTGTAGACTACTTGCTGCCCTGGTGCGGTACGTTCCTTGGAAAAGTTGAAGCGCACGCGAACACGCCTTTCTGGCGTACGATAGCACCGCTGACGCGTGATGCCATTGGTGCGATGTGGGACGAATTGCAGGAAGATACAGACGAATAAATGTGATGTGTATCACTTAATAGTGCAACTCAATTTATAAGCTTGCATAAATTGTGTGCGCGATCTCATTCCCATGCCGTTTTTCTGCTAAGATGCGCGGCATGAACATACTTCTCTCAATTGCAATCACAACGGGCATTCTCTCCGGGATCTGGGGATGGGTGGCCGTTTCTCTTGGTTTACTCAGTTGGGCTGGCTTTCTGGGTTGTACGGCTTATTTCGCCTGCCCGCAAGGTGGGTTAAAAGGACTGTGGATCTCGGCGTGTACGCTGCTAAGCGGTGTGGTGTGGGCGTTGGTGATTATTAACGGTAGCGCGCTTGCTCCGCATATGGACATTATTGGTTATGTCATGACAGGAATTGTCGCGTTTCTGATGTGTATCCAGGCAAAGCAATGGTTGCTTTCATTTGTACCGGGCACGTTCATTGGCGCATGTGCAACATTTGCAGGGCAGGGGGACTGGCGACTGGTTGTTCCGTCATTGGCACTGGGTCTGGTATTCGGCTATGCGATGAAAAACAGTGGTCTGTGGCTGGCATCTCGCCGTGAAAATAGAATATCGTCGACGCTGACCAGTAAATAAAAAAGCGTGAGGGATTTCCTCACGCTTTTTATGCTGTATAGACCCATCAGGATTCTGGCGGTACCGACATATGACGGTATTTAACCAGAATGTCATTATCAACTTGTTTCTTATCCTGCAAATCCCACAATCCGCGATCGATGCCGTCATTAATCAGGAAGATAACGCCCGTTTCAATCGCTGACATCAGACAAAGCATAACCGGTTCGTTAGAGGTGTAACCAATTTCACCTTCCAACAGACGCTGGTAGTCAATAAAGCGGAACACCCCAGCCTGTACTTCATAAGACAGAATGGTTTTACTGGTATTCACTGACGACAGGATCTCACCGGTGCTGACGTTAACTACGCGCAGGTTTACCGCTATCTGGTCGAGCTGGTATTGCGTATCGGCGCCAATACCAAAATAACGTGCACCGACACCACCGGATTTAACGTTGCTTTCATAACCGATAATTGACCCTTCCACCATGACGTTTGCCGCGGTCAGGGACTGTAGCGGGATCCGGTTATTAATCGCAACCGTACCGTTTTCCTGAGCTGCACGAATGATTTTGCGTTCGTTAAGCAAGTTCTGTAACCCCTGACGTTCCAGTGGGACGAACCAACGAGAATCTTTCAATGCGGTGACAAGCATAGCCGTGGCGCTTTGCGGGACGGCGGTTGAGAAGTTACTTGCCGGGTAAGGTTTAAATTGGCCAGTCTCATCCTGAATGTTGTATACCGACACAAAGATCTTACCTGTAGGCATAGGCAGATGCGTCAAGTCTTTATAGCTTTGGGCTCGGGGCATTAATGTCGGCTTAGCGGCTTCTTGAGGCGGGGCTGTTAAACATCCGCTGAGTAAAATTACTGCCACCATGATAAGTAAACGCTGCATGATTATTTCCTTTCGTGGCTATAACTTAGAAGTCGGTCGACTGTGTTTGTAAACCCGACACTTCAATAGTCGAAGTTTTCCCCGATTTCCTGTCGGTGACATTCAATTGCAGTTGTCCGTCCCGGTTGGCGATATCAATGATAAAATCATTGGTCACCATTCTTCCTGGTTTACCGGTATTAATGTTGGTGAGTAGGCCACCGAGAATTTGTGACTGAATCGCCTGAGTAAAGTTATCCAGAGCTGACGGGGTTTCAATACCGTAATCGTCATAGCTTGGATCTTTATATGAGTTCTGGGCCTGGGCGCTGTTCAACAGAAAAGCACCATTATTCGGGTTGCCACCAAAGTTTGGGTTGCGAAACTGGAACGTCATGTTTCCGGCCCAACTTAATGGTGAAATTAGCATGAGCAAAACCACTGCATGTTTAACACGCATGAAAGCCTCCGGACAAAATCATGTTTTAGAATTCATCACGCGCTAAATCGCTAGTGCTTAATAGTGTTTGATCTATTTGCCGGCGATTTAATGCTTCTTCAGTTTCTGCCAATGCGAAGACAACTATTTTGTCGAAGTCTCTTTTCGTTGGGAATAAAAAAGTCTGGAAGATAACGTCTTGATTGACCGTTATGGTGATCCAACTTCCCCAACGCGCACTGGGTCTTTCATTAATGGTTAAGTTTCCTGTGTACTCGCTTTCCCACTTATCACTAAAGGCCCGATAAAAATCATGACCGATTGAAGAGACAGTGTGGTCAGTTAACAGTCCGGGAACCTCCACCTCTACGGTTGTCGCTGCGTGCAGACTCCCGGCAGCAAAGAATAAATTTGCTGCCACAATCCAGGTCAAATAGCGTTTCATGGCTTTATCGCCTGAGGTTATCATTGGCCCATGAGACCGCCTGCGTACGATTTTTGACAGCTATCTTTTTGAAAAGATTATAAAGATGTGTTTTTACCGTATTTTCACTGATAAACAGTGAGCGAGCGATTTCAATATTTGAGGCGCCGATACGCAATTTATTAAGGATCTCTTTTTCACGGTGCGTCAGCAGTGCCGACTCCGTGCTGTTATAACGATAATTTCCAGAATGCGTGATCAGATAACTGGCAAGTTTTTGCGTGAAGTAACATTCACCGCGCAAGATACCCTGCAAGCCGCTTACAACACGCTGCTCGTCTTCAGTTGCGTAAAAAACACCATTGATATGCGGCCAGTTTTCGATATCCCGATAAGGGTAATCATCAGGAGTATTCAACAATAACGTCTTTATATTGTTGTTTTTTCTACTCAAATTATCTTGCCAGTAATGGATCAGTTTTTTATCTGCCTCCATCATATCCAGTAAAACAATGCAGCTGGAGGATATATCATCCAGAGAACGTTGAATATTATGTAGTTTTCCGGTGAGTGCCAGTGATTGTTTTAAATGCTGTAATAATGCAGTTGCCTGCAAAGAAGGTTTTGTGATCAACAATAATGTATGACCATGAATACTATGGACTTCATTAAACATGATGAAACTCCACTTTTTAGTCGCACACCTGACAGCTGTCTCTACTAAAATAGAGGCACCAGAAGTACTGACAGATGTTGCACTGCTGTGTAGATATAAAATATCGACCCAAAGGGGTGAAAATATTAAAACAAATGGACTTCAACTGATTTCAATCTAGCTATTACAAATCTTAAAGCAAGTGTTAAACATGTAACAACTTGTAAAATTATATATTAAAATGTGATTTTATGGTTTTATTAGAGTTTAGATTTGATAGGAAAGTTGTACATTTTACCTTTGCTGCATAGATTTAAAAAATCATACAAATTATAGTAACACATTGATTTTAAGTCATTTAATTAATGATTGTCGAGTTTTAAATTTCTAATAAATTCTAAAATCCTTGTCTCAATTTACGTTGGTCAATTTTAGATGGAAAAAAATGACCTTTGTCACGACTTGTACCGATGTCTATCTCGACGTTGTACTGAGAGGCCCTGATATCGTGCAAAATGCACTTTCTCAGTGACTGCATAGAAATTCATTACTGATAGCAAAATAAAAATAAAATCCAGACCTGAAGCGATGTTATTCACTGTTAATTAGTACTTTGGTGTGAATCCGGATATAAAAATACCACTCGCGGGTGAGTTATTTAAAATGTTTCCACGGACATACTCTTCATCGTAACGTGGCGTTAACAAATGTAAGTCATGTTAACAACAATTTGAGTGGTAATTAATTTAACTTCATGTACGACCAGGTCCAGGGTGACAACATGAAAAACAAGTTGTTATTTATGATGTTTACAATACTGGGTGTGCCTGGGATTGCATCCGCAACCAGTTATGATTTAGCTAATTCAGAATATAACTTTGCGGTAAATGAATTAAGTAAGTCTTCATTTAATCAGGCAGCCATTATTGGTCAGGTTGGTACTGCTAATAGTGCAAATACTCGCCAGGAGGGCACTAAGTTATTGTCGGTCATTTCGCAAGAAGGTTCAGGTAACCGGGCGAAAACAGAACAGACGGGATCAAATAACTTTGCATATATTGATCAAACGGGTAGCTCTAATGATGCGAGTATTAAACAAAGCTCTTACGGTAATACGGCGATGATTATCCAGAAAGGCTCTGGTAATAAAGCCAATATTACCCAGTACGGTACACAAAAAACAGCAGTTGTGGTGCAGAGACAGTCGCAAATGGCAATTCGCGTTACTCAACGCTAATCCATAAACGACGTTTAAATCAATCCGATGGGGGTTTACCATGAAACTTTTAAAAGTGGCAGCATTCGCAGCAATCGTAGTTTCTGGCAGTGCTCTGGCAGGTGTTGTTCCGCAATGGGGCGGTAATCATCATGGTGGCGGTAGCAACTATGGCCCAGACTCTTCAATGAGTATTTACCAATTTGGCTCTAGTAACGTTGCGAATGCGCTGCAAAGTGATGCACGTAAATCAGACGTGACTATCACACAACACGGACATGGTAACGGTGCGACCGTCGGCCAAGGTGCTGATGATAGTACCATTAGCCTGAAACAGACCGGCTTCCAGAACAGTGCTACTATCGATCAGTGGAATGCAAAAAATGCTGATATCAGCGTAACTCAGTTCGGTGGTCGTAACGGTGCTGTGGTTAATCAGACAGCGTCTGACTCCAATGTGCTGATTCAGCAGGTTGGTTATGGCAACAATGCTACAGCTAACCAGCACTAATTCAGTTTTCTGACTGATAATAAACAGGGCGAAAGCCCTGTTTTTTTTCGGGAGAATATTATGCACACGCTATTACTCATTGCCGCGTTGGCAAATCAAATAACATTCAATACAACTCAGCAAGGTGACATGTACACCATTATTCCTCAGGTGACATTAGCTCAACCGTGCGTATGTGAAGTGCAAGTTCTTGCCGTACGTAAAGGAAAGGGCGGACAAAGTCAGTCACAGCAGAAAACAAGCCTTTCGGTCCCTGCTAATCGGCCAATTGAATTAACAAAAATGAGCTTTAATATTTCACCGGAGGATTCGGTTAAAATTATCGTTACCGTTTCTGACGGGCAGTCTCTGCATCTGTCGCAACAATGGCCTGACTCAAACAGTCACCCATAATTTTTTGCCGGATTTGCATTAAGGGTGTGGCTGGGAGTGCGGTGCTGTTCTATGAATATAGAAACGAACAAACGTTTTATTTGATCGTAACTCGCAGCGGTGAAGGATCATTGTGATCCCTCAAGGATGATTAATCATTGAGGAACCCTTATGTGTACATTCTTAAAGCGTATTTTAAATACCGGTTTGTGGGCTTTTTCTCTTTTAACCCTCCCCGCAATGGCGACGCAAATCTTACCCGGCGGGGTTATTCATTTTCGTGGTGCAATAGTTGAAGCACCTTGCGACGTTAACACTCGACAACAACTGATTGAATTGTCATGTATGCGTGATGGCACGATGAGTAATAGTCTCTACGACCTGCAACAGGTCACGACAGCGCCTCAAAGTGTGCAACAAATTGCCACGGTGAAAATGCATTACCTCAATGAACAGAAAAGCATGGCTATTCTGAATATTGAATATAAATGAATCATTCTGGCGTAGGTATGCACGCTTATGGCTAAAAAGTGAGATTTCAAGGAAAACCCTGCTGTACACTTAACGGAGAGTGTTTTGTCAGGGGGAACTTATGCAATCGCGTGTTCATGTGTTACAGGGCGACATTACGACGATCGCGGTAGATGTGATCGTCAATGCGGCCAACTCCTCGTTACTGGGAGGAGGTGGAGTCGATGGCGCGATTCATCGTGCTGCCGGGCCTGCGTTGTTGGAGGCCTGCAAACAGGTTATACAACAACAGGGAGAATGCCCGACCGGGCATGCCGTTATCACGTTGGCTGGAGCGCTTCCGGCAAAAGCAGTTATTCACACCGTAGGACCTGTCTGGCAAGGCGGTGATCACCACGAGGCTGAACGACTTGAAGAGGCCTATCTAAATACATTGCAACTGGCCTTAGCCAATGGTTATCAATCCATTGCTTTTCCAGCTATAAGCACCGGAGCTTATGGTTACCCACGTGCTGCAGCGGCAGAGATCGCGGTGAAAACGGTGTTGAAATTTATCACCCGACGTACGCTTCCCGATCAAATATACTTCGTGTGCTTTGATGAAGAAAACGCTCGACTATACAAGAGATTACTTACCCAACAAGGCGATGAACGCACGGACTGATATGACGCGACTTGAGCGTGCCATCACGCCGCTATGCGTAAACCACCCGGGAGAATGCGGCATTCTGACGTTGGATGACAGCCTGGATGCGTTTGCTGCTCGCTATCGGTTGACGGAAATGGCGGAACGTACCCTGGATGTTCAGTATTACATCTGGGAAAGCGACATGTCCGGGCTATTGTTATTTTCCGTTTTGCTGGCCGCAGCGAAGCGGGGCGTCCGGGTGCGTTTGTTGCTGGATGATAACAACACGCCAGGTCTGGATGACACGCTGCGTTTGCTGGACAATCACCCTAATATTGAAGTCCGCCTGTTTAATCCCTTTTCCTTTCGCATCCTGCGTGCCCTGGGCTATTTAACCGATTTTGCCCGGTTGAATCGACGTATGCACAACAAAAGTTATACCGCTGACGGCGTCGTAACTCTTGTGGGGGGGCGAAATATAGGCGATGCCTATTTTGGCGCAGGCGAACAACCACTATTTTCCGATCTGGACGTTATGGCTATTGGACCGGTTGTCCAGGATGTTGCAGACGACTTTGACCGTTACTGGCACTGCCGCTCGGTTTCAACATTGCAAAACGTACTTGAGGTGGCTGAACCAGCTTCTACGCAAAAAATCGAACTTCCTGAATCCTGGTATAACGATGACATCACGCGTCGCTATCTACATAAGCTGGAAACCAGCCAGTTTATGACCCGTCTCGATCAGAGGTCGCTGCCGCTAATTTGGGCGAAAACGCGCTTGTTGAGTGATGATCCTGCAAAAGGAGAGGGGAAAGCGCCGCGCCACTCACTATTACCGCAGCGTTTGTTTGACGTGATGGGATCTCCCACCGAGCGTATTGATATTATTTCCGCCTACTTTGTACCAACTCGCGCCGGTGTGGCGCAGCTCCTGAGACTGGTGAGAAAAGGCGTTAAGATCGCAATTTTAACTAATTCTCTGGCGGCGAATGATGTCGCGGTTGTTCACGCAGGCTATGCGCGTTGGCGAAAAAAACTCCTGCGCTACGGCGTGGAGTTATACGAGCTCAAACCAACCCGCGATCGCGTTTCAGCAGTACACGACCGGGGATTAACCGGTAATTCAGGCTCCAGCCTGCATGCGAAAACCTTCAGTATTGACGGTCGTAAAGTGTTTATCGGTTCGCTTAATTTTGATCCCCGTTCAACGCTGCTCAATACGGAAATGGGGTTTGTGATTGAGAGTGAAGTACTGGCCGAGTTGATTCATAAACGTTTTATGCAAAGCCAGCGTGACATGGCCTGGCAACTACGTCTTGACCGTTGGGGCAGAATCAACTGGGTTGATCGGCTTTCTGGCAGCGAACAGGTACTGAAAAAAGAACCCGCTACAGGATTCTGGAAGCGGGTTCTGGTGAGGCTTGCATCCGTGTTGCCCATTGAATGGCTGCTCTGAACCATTCAATGCAAGAAAACTAACCGGCTACCGCCTTGTTTTTATCCTGCTTAATGGGCGGTTTACCCGAAAAGAGAAACTTCAGCACCGGGATCCGTAAATGGATTTCGTACAGTATGACCGCAATTCCAACCACAAAAAGCAGACCGCAGAGAAAACCCAGCAGATTCGACTTGATATGCGGTGTGATATACGCGCCAAAAAACAGCGTTAATGGGTGGTGCACCAAATAGATGAACAGCGACGCGTTGACAAAATAGGTCACGCGAGCCGACTGGAAATTCAGTAAACGGTGGCCAAGCGAAAAGATGACATTCACCATCCATAGCCCCATGACCATGGTAATGACATATTCGGTTTCATACATCCAGGCATCGCCGTTGCCGTAACGTTGATTGAGCAGGTATGCGACAAATGCGAATGCGGCGCCTAGCGTGCAGCCGCGCGATGGCGTGGTAAACAGTGCTTTCAGATTAGGATTGATAAACGCCAGCGCGCCGAGCATAAAGAAAGGCACATAGAACAGCGTTTGCATAACGATAAAATTAAACATGCCGTCGCTGAGAATCGAAGGGTAGAGGATGAAAATCGTTCTTCTGACGACGGCATAGCCGACACCCAACAATATAAAAATCAACGTTAATTTGGTCATCGACACCCCCGATGCAGGGGTACCGTCTCCACGCGATAGTCTGTTTTTCATTTGGGTAAACACCCACATACTCAGGGTCGTTAACACCACCAGAACCAGTAAAAACCACAGATGGGAAATCAGCTCCCAGGCCAGCGCATTGTATTTGTCGTAGCCGCTGAGGGTATGCCAGCTGTCTGCTTTCCCTTTCACGTATTGCAGCATGATAAATTGCGGCAGCGTAAGCAGCGGAATCGCGGTCAGCATAGGGATCCCCACGCGTTCTACACGCACCTTCCACCAGCGCTTTAACGGATAGCGCAAAAAAAGCATGTAGGAAAAATAACCTGAAATGACAAAGAAGACCTGCATGCGAAATGCATGGATAAAGTCGTTAAAAAGGGTTAACCACCACGAAGGTTCTGCGCTGTTCACGTGCCAGGTGTGGGTGGAGTAGATCAATGAAATATGGAATGGGATCCCTAACAACATTAGCCAGGCACGGATGGAGTCAAGAAAATATTCACGTGGTGGTGATACAGAGCTCATAGACAGTTACGTATTCTCAGACTTTTCGTCTTATCCCTAAGACGAATAATGGTTACATTCGAGGGCAACCCTACACGAAGTCCAACAACCTGTCTCCAGGATAAGCACGCAAAGTGAAAACAGGCAGATGAACCTGCTTAAACCATGAGCCAGCGCGCGAACAATACAGGGATTCAGTTGTCGGAGTACCCGATTATCCATTAAAATGGATCGGATCAATATAAGCACACAAAGGGGGAAGTGCTTACTAATTATGAAACATAAACTACAAATGATGAAAATGCGTTGGTTGGGTGCAGCAGTCATGTTAACGCTGTACACATCATCGAGCTGGGCGTTCAGTATTGATGATGTTGCAAAACAAGCTCAATCCTTAGCCGGGAAAGGCTATGAGGCGCCAAAAAGTAACTTGCCCTCCGTTTTCCGCGACATGAAATATGCGGATTATCAACAGATCCAGTTCAATCGCGATAAAGCGTACTGGAGCAATCTCAAGACCCCATTTAAGCTCGAGTTCTACCACCAGGGTATGTACTTCGACACGCCGGTCAAAATCAACGAAGTTACCGCCACGGCGGTGAAAAGAATCAAATACAGCCCGGATTATTTTAATTTTGGCGATGTTCAGCATGATAAAGACACGGTAAAAGATCTCGGCTTCGCCGGGTTCAAAGTGCTGTATCCGATCAACAGCAAAGATAAAAACGATGAAATCGTCAGCATGCTCGGTGCCAGCTATTTTCGCGTTCTGGGCGCAGGTCAGGTCTACGGCCTGTCAGCGCGTGGCCTCGCGATTGATACCGCTCTGCCTTCTGGTGAAGAATTTCCCCGCTTCCGTGAGTTTTGGATCGAGCGTCCGAAACCGACTGATAAACGTTTAACCATTTATGCTTTGTTGGATTCTCCGCGTGCAACCGGAGCGTATCGTTTTGTCATTATTCCAGGCCGTGACACTGTCGTTGATGTTCAGTCCAAAGTTTACCTACGCGACAAAGTGGGCAAACTGGGCGTGGCACCATTAACCAGTATGTTCCTGTTTGGACCGAACCAGCCGTCTCCGGCGACAAACTATCGTCCGGAACTGCATGATTCTAACGGTTTGTCTATCCATGCCGGCAACGGGGAGTGGATTTGGCGTCCGCTGAATAACCCGAAACATCTCGCGGTGAGCAGCTTCGCTATGGAAAACCCGCAAGGATTCGGACTGTTGCAGCGTGGCCGTCAGTTCTCGCGTTTTGAAGATATCGACGATCGTTACGATCTGCGCCCAAGCGCCTGGATCACGCCAAAAGGTGACTGGGGTAAAGGTAAGATTGAGTTAGTTGAAATCCCAACTAACGATGAAACGAACGATAACATCGTTGCGTACTGGACGCCGGATCAACTGCCTGAAGCGGGCAAAGAGATGAACTTCAAGTACACTCTGACGTTCACGCGTGATGAAGACAAGCTTCATGCGCCGGAAAGCGCCTGGGTACAGCAGACTCGTCGTTCTACCGGTGATGTAAAACAGTCCAACCTGATTCGTCAGCCTGACGGTACCATCGCGTTTGTGGTGGACTTTACCGGCACAGATATGAAAAAGCTGCCGCAGGATACCCCGGTTACCGCACAAACCAGTATTGGCGACAACGGCGAAATCGTTGAAAGCACTGTGCGCTATAACCCGATATCTAAAGGTTGGCGTTTGATGCTGCGCGTGAAAGTGAAAGACGTGAAGAAAACCACTGAAATGCGTGCTGCCTTGGTCAATGCCGATCAGACGCTGAGTGAAACCTGGAGCTACCAGTTACCTGCCAATGAATAAGACAACTGAGTATATTGACGCAATGCCGCTTTCGGATATCGAGAAAGCGGCACTGCCGAAAACTGACATCCGCGCCGTTCATCAGGCGCTGGATGCCGAGCATCGTACTTACTCGCGCGAAGATGATTCACCGCAGGGGTCTGTGAAAGCTCGCCTTGAGCAAGCATGGCCGGATTCTTTGGCTAAAGAGCAGTTGGTTAAGGACGATGAGGGCCGCGATCAGCTGCAGGCGATGCCAAAAGCAACGCGTACCTCTATGTTCCCCGATCCCTGGCGTACCAACCCGGTTGGCCGTTTTTGGGATCGCTTGCGTGGGCGCGATGTGACGCCTCGTTATCTTTCGCGTTTGACGAAAGAAGAACAAGAAAGCGAGCAAAAATGGCGTACTGTAGGCACCATCCGCCGCTATACGCTGTTGATTCTAACGCTGGCGCAAACGGTCGTAGCAACCTGGTATATGAAGACGATCCTCCCGTATCAGGGTTGGGCATTCATTAATCCGATAGACATGATGGGGCAGGATTTATGGGTCTCCTTTATGCAATTGCTGCCCTACATGCTCCAGACCGGCATTCTTATTTTGTTTGCTGTGCTTTTCTGTTGGGTGTCTGCGGGATTCTGGACCGCGCTGATGGGCTTCCTGCAACTGCTGATTGGGCGAGATAAGTACAGTATCTCGGCCTCAACGGTTGGGGATGAACCGCTGAATCCTGGACACCGTACTGCGCTGATTATGCCTATCTGTAACGAAGACGTTGACCGCGTATTTGCGGGACTGCGCGCTACGTGGGAATCGGTCAAAGCAACGGGCAACGCCGAACATTTCGATGTTTATATCCTGAGTGACAGCTACAACCCTGATATCTGCGTAGCAGAACAAAAAGCGTGGATGGAGCTGATTGCTGAGGTGCAGGGCGAAGGGCAGATTTTCTACCGCCGTCGTCGTCGTCGCGTGAAGCGTAAAAGCGGCAACATTGATGACTTCTGTCGTCGCTGGGGAAATCAGTACAGTTACATGGTGGTGCTGGACGCTGACTCAGTGATGAGCGGTGACTGTCTGAGCGGCCTGGTGCGTCTGATGGAAGCGAATCCGAATGCCGGGATTATCCAGTCTTCACCGAAGGCTTCCGGTATGGATACGCTGTATGCGCGCTGCCAGCAGTTTGCGACCCGTGTTTATGGACCGCTGTTTACCGCCGGGCTTCACTTCTGGCAGTTAGGGGAGTCACACTACTGGGGTCACAACGCCATTATCCGTGTGAAGCCGTTTATCGAGCACTGTGCGCTCGCGCCGTTACCGGGCGAAGGCTCGTTTGCGGGATCAATCCTCTCCCATGACTTCGTGGAAGCGGCATTGATGCGTCGTGCTGGCTGGGGTGTGTGGATTGCTTACGATCTGCCGGGCTCTTATGAAGAACTGCCGCCGAACCTGCTGGATGAACTCAAGCGTGACCGCCGCTGGTGCCACGGCAACCTGATGAACTTCCGTTTGTTCCTTGTGAAAGGGATGCACCCGGTTCACCGTGCGGTATTCCTGACCGGTGTAATGTCCTATCTGTCTGCGCCGCTTTGGTTTATGTTCCTCGCGCTCTCTACCGCATTGCAGGTGGTGCATGCGTTGACGGAGCCGCAGTACTTCCTGCAACCGCGCCAGCTGTTCCCGGTTTGGCCGCAGTGGCGTCCTGAACTGGCGATCGCGCTGTTTGCTTCAACGATGGTGCTGCTGTTCCTGCCGAAGCTGCTGAGTATTTTGCTCATCTGGTGTAAAGGGACGAAAGAGTACGGCGGGTTTATCCGCGTCACGCTGTCGCTACTGTTGGAAGTTCTGTTCTCCGTGCTGCTGGCGCCGGTGCGTATGCTGTTCCACACCGTCTTCGTCGTGAGTGCCTTCCTCGGTTGGGAAGTTGTCTGGAATTCGCCGCAGCGTGATGACGATTCGACCCCGTGGGGTGAAGCGTTTATGCGTCACGGTTCCCAGTTACTGTTGGGGCTGGTGTGGGCTGTGGGTATGGCCTGGCTCGATCTGCGTTTCCTGTTCTGGCTGGCACCGATAGTCTTCTCGCTGATCCTGTCGCCGTTTGTTTCTGTGATTTCCAGCCGTTCCACGGTGGGGTTACGTACCAAGCGCTGGAAGCTGTTCCTGATCCCAGAAGAGTATTCTCCGCCGCAGGTGCTGGTGGATACCGATACCTATCTGGTGATGAACCGTAAACGCACGCTGGACGATGGCTTTATGCATGCGGTGTTTAATCCGTCGTTTAACGCACTGGCCACGGCCATGGCGACTGCACGCCACCGCGCCAGCAACGTGCTGGAGATTGCACGCGATCGTCATGTGGAACAGGCACTGAACGAAACGCCGGAGAAACTGAATCGCGATCGCCGCCTGGTGTTGTTGAGCGATCCGGTGACCATGGCGCGTTTACATTACCGTGTCTGGAATTCACCTGATAAGTATTCTTCGTGGGTGAACTACTATCAGGGACTGACACTGAACCCGCTGGCGCTCAGGAAAAAATAAGCGTTCTGTAACGTGAAAATACCGGCCTGGTGCCGGTATTTTTTTATATTGAATAGAATGAGTCGTGAGGTAGCCGGTGCGAATTTTGGCTGTAGGAATAATGATCTTCTTCCTGAGCGGATGCGGCAGCATTATTAGTCGTACCATCCCAGGGCAAGGACACGGAAACCAATACTATCCTGGCGTGCAATGGGATGTTAGGGACTCCGCATGGCGCTACGTCACTATCCTCGATCTGCCATTTTCGCTGGTGTTTGATACGTTGCTGCTGCCGCTCGACATACATCATGGACCTTACGAGTAATTATCGCTCATCCCATTCATCGGCTGCGGTCTGCCCCTCTTCAGTATCAAGGGGAGGTTCCAGCTGGAATTCACCTTCATCCCATTCGTGAAGCGTATTTTCTTCCTGCCACTCCTGGCGGATTTCAATTTCATCATAGTCGCCATCAAAAACGCTCTGGGCCGCTTCTCCGCTCAGGATTGGAAGACATTCACCATCTACATCATCCTCGTCAGCAAAGAATTCCGCCTGCCACATAATGTCGCCATCCTGTAGCACGTATTTTTGGACGCTTAGCTGTTGAACGCTGACGTCGTCTGACTCAAGGTCAGGGTTATCAGCCAGAAACACTTCACGAGCTGCATCAATAGCCTCTTCCAACGTGGCATAAAAATTCATGTCATTCTTTGCCATATTTCTTCTCCTAAAGCGAACAATAAAGGGGATGATTCAATCTATAGACGGCGATCCGCAGAGCGTCAAACCCGTTAGCTGCATGGCTCTCTCAATCAGATGATTACTGCCTGCAATGCCTACGAGACCAAGTGAAAGTAACTCCGGTTGTTTATGAAAAAATTTACATTGGCAGATACTGAAGCCGACGTAATATCAGGAAAAAAATTCAAGAAAAAAGAGTAATGTATGTGGTTTGCAATGTAGTAATGAAAATCGAAAATTTAAAAAATGACGTTATATAAGGAAATCTTCAGGGTTAAACGTTCTTTTTTATGTGTTTTAGCGGGGGGATCCGATCGCTTATGACGCAATATTTCATAACTTAATAAAAATAAAGAAGAAAATTAATGCCCAATACGGAAGTGTCGCAGGGGCAATCAATGAAAGTGGCTAAACTTAGTGGTGTCTCTGGTAGTGACAAAGTATCTTTTGTGTATGGGGGGTGTGAATGGTGTGAGTGATACTTAAATAGTATACATAATAAAATATTATTAATGACAAAGGTTATAAATCTATAAGAAACCATTAAATAAGAAATGAATTAGTGTCATTGAATCTGTGCAGATATAATAGTTTGCAAAATCTTATGCTTTATTATATAAAATGCAAAATTAAGAAAGCCCTGAAGGTTGTTATGGATAACGGCAATTCAAATAATAGAAGGTTAATGGCTTTCTATATAATCTGTTTGGCTAGCTATGTTCTTGGTGGAGTGTGTCTTACACAATTTAAATTAACGATACAAAGTGTCCCGCAAACAGTATATCTGATTATAATTGTAGGGTTGTTCTTTTTATATGGGATAATCTTCCTGTTTATGTTATTCCAGTATCTTTGTAGAAAAGATCTCACCTGCCTTATGATATTAGGTATGGCGTTTCTTGGGAATAACATATTTTTCATCGAGACTATCTACATCGTTCAGGACTTGATTAATGATTATGCCTCAATCGAAAAAAGAATAACGATATAGCCATATTCTATTACTTTCGGCAGATTAGTTTCATAGCTCTACTATTTGTTTCATTAAAATCTTATAAAGTATCCTCGACAGTTATTGAAACCAAAGAAAGAGAACCTTGCTATATCGTTCTGTCTTTTTTAATCATGCTTGTTATTGCGGTGGTGGCGCACGCTCTGGCCAGTTATAACCCTAATTTTACACTCGAGATCACAAGCGTGAAGCCTGATAATGTCACTGTGCACTGGCATATTGGGTACATTTATTCGCTAATTGTATCCTGGGGACTGGTCCTGTTGTATTTAATCATTAAAACCAGAACGCATAACATCTTGTGGAAAAGTATAGGGCTATTGTGTTGCTCAGCAATATTGACCAATGTACTACTTCTGAGCCTGGATGAATATAGCATGTATATTTGGTATGTTAGTCGGGGGATTGAGGTGATAAGTGCCCTGTGTATAATCTCAATACTGATGTACAACACCTTCATCATTTTAAAAAAAGAAACGGATTCAGCTATTAAAGACGCAATGACTAAAATATATAACCGTAAACTATTCTATAAGTCATTAAAATCATCATTAGCAAAAGGCGCAGTGTGTGTAATGGTTCTGGATATTGATAAATTCAAACGGATTAACGATACCTACGGTCATCAGGAAGGTGACAGAGTAATAATCAGCATTGTCGATATTATCAATAAATCAATCAGAGATACGGATATTTTTGCCAGAGTAGGCGGCGAAGAATTTGCGATCCTTCTTAAGTGTAACGATAAAGATGAGGCAATTGTTGTTGCAGAGCGAATTAGGCGAAATGTAGAGAACGGTACGACAATACCAAATTCATATGAGTTAAAAGAAAAAATGACGATAAGTATCGGTGTATATTGCAGCAAAATTGATGATGAATCAGCGGATAAAGTTGTTTCATACGCCGATGCCGCTTTGTATGAAGCCAAAAATTCTGGCAGAAATAAGGTGTGTTACTATTATCATTAAGGTTGAAATATACGCCGCGTAAGATAAATTTATTATTCCGAACCGGCGAATACAAATACACAAATCATCCCACGACCTCTGTACTCCGACGACGGCGCAGGCTATTCCACGAGTACAGGGCGTTAAATAGTACGACGCCCGCGGTCACACAGAAAACGGCTCGAAAACCGTAGTTTGCGGATATCGCTGCCCCCATTAGAGGTCCTGTTACGTTACCGATATCGCGAAATGATTGGTTATAACTGAAAATACGTCCAGCTATTTGATTGGTCGAGTTGTAAACCAGCAGCGTTTGTACCGCCGGGAGCAGAGCGCCGTCGGCCGCACCCAATAAAAAGCGCAGAACACCAAGCTGCCAGGGCGTATGGACAAATGACATTGGAATAAGCAGTAACACAGAAACGATCAACGCGACGATCAGGATCTTCTCCGGGCCAATTCGATCGCCTAATTTGCCAAGTTTCGGGGCGCTGATTAATGCCGCAACGCCGGGGACAGAGGCTATCATCCCACTGATAAACGCAATATTGCTGACGTTGCCAGCCAACTCTCGAACGTACAGTGTCAGTATTGGCGCGATAGAACCGGTGGCTACCTGAATGATCAAAGTGGTGATAAACAGGCTCAGCACCAGTTTGGGGTTCTTTAAAGAGGCCACGACTTCACGAATGTGCAGCATCTCCTTCTTGCTCACCGGCTGGAAACGCTCGCGGATAAAAAATAGCGTCAGGATGAAGCAGACCAGCAGCACGCTGGCGGTGATGAAAAATACAGGGCGTAGTCCGTACTGATCCGCGAGGAGGCCGCCAGCTAGCGGCCCGAGCAGTGCGCCACTAACGCCACCGGTTGAAAGCGTTCCCAGAGCCCAGCCGCTTTTATTGCGTGGAACCTGGGTGGCGATCAGTGCATTCGCATTGGGGATGAATCCACCAAGCAGCCCTAACAAGGCGCGCAGGATTAAGAACTGCCAGATATTTTGCGCCAGTCCCATCAGCAGCATCACAATTGCCATGCCCAACGCGGAACGCAGCAGCATGATTTTTCGTCCTTTTCGATCGGCAAGGCCACCCCAGAAAGGAGAGGCAATGGCTGAAAAGAGAAAAGTGATGCTGAAGACCAGGCCCGACCACATATTCAGGGCGCTATGACCCGTGACGCCGAGACTCTCGACGTAAAGAGGCAAAAAGGGCATGACCAGGCTAAATGCTGCTCCGGTTAAAAAACAACCTAACCAGGCAACGGTGAGGTTGCGTTTCCAGTTTATGGGGGCATCTGAGGGTGACATAGCGATCCGCAGTGTGATGCGCTGTTTGCGCTATCGATTGAATATAAGTAAGCAGGCTAATTATGCGCCTGGTTGATAGTTGCTGCAATGCGGATAGCAGTTAAACCTAAAACGGGTTGGGAGGGTGTTGCAGCCCACTGGACTGCAACACTGCGTCAGTACAGAGAAGGGGAGCCTTCAGGACGCGTCTTGAAGCGACGATGCAGCCACATATACTGCTCTGGCGCCATCATTATGCATTGCTCAACAATTTTGTTCATCCACGCAGCTGTAGTCTCTGCGTCTTCCAACGGTGGCGAGCATTCTGGAGGTAACATAATCAATTGATACCCTTTACCGTCAGGTTTGCGGCGGGGAACAAACGGTACCAGGCAGGCATTGGACATGCGCGAAAGCATCCAGGTTCCTGAGGTTGTTGCGGCTTGTTCAACGGCAAAAAGTGGTACAAACACGCTGGCGCGAGGGCCGTAATCATGATCCGGCGCGTACCAGACCACTTCGCCCTTTTTCAAGGCTTTAATCATCCCTTTCAGGTCTTTACGATCGAGCATTGATTTATTCGAGCGCATGCGGCCCCAGGTTTGTAGCCAGTCCAGCAGCGGATTGTCGTTAGGGCGATACACACCAATACCCGGCTCCTGCAAGCCAAACTGGCGCGCACCGAGTTCCAGAGTCAGAAAGTGCAGACCCACTAACAGAATCCCGCGTTTTTGCGCCTGGACGTCACGGATATGTTCCATTCCGATCACTTCCGTCCAGCGCGAAATACGCTTATCGGACCAAAACCAGGCCATCCCGGTTTCCATTACGCCCATGCCTACGGATTCGAAGTTCTTGACGACCATCTGCTGGCGTTCCTGCTCACTCATCTGCGGGAAGCACAGTTCCAGATTTCGGGAAACAATTTTTGCCCGACGTTTCATCAAACGTAGCGCCAGTCGACCTAACGCACAGCCCAACTTAAAGAGGATGGGGTAGGGTAACTGCACGATTAACCAAAGGATGCCAATACCCAGCCAGGTTAACCAATAACGTGGATGCAGTAACGCAGCCGAAAACTTGGGTAAATTCGTCATGTCTATCCTGTCTTCAAACGACCAATTCCCTGTATTGTCGCATTTTTTCGCGCGTATCAAAAATTTGTGACGGGAGAACGGTGATTAATTCCGCAATTGTTGTTGCGATTTTATCGTGAAGTATGAAATGTAGCGTAAAATGTATGGATGTAAATTGGCGATGTTTGCTTTATTATGCCGCCGATTTTCATTTATTCCTTATTTGCAGGATACGTACACCATGCCAGTGTTACACAACCGCATTTCGAACGACGCCCTCAAAGCCAAAATGCTGGCCGAGACCGAGCCGCGCACGACGATCTCATTCTATAAATATTTCACCATTGCCAATCCTCAGCACACGCGTGATGCGCTGTACCAGATGTTCACCGCATTGAACGTCTTCGGGCGAGTATATCTTGCCCATGAAGGAATTAACGCGCAAATCAGCGTACCGCAAAGCAACGTCGAGGCATTTCGCCAGCAGCTCTATGCGTTTGATGCTGCATTGAAGGATTTACGTCTGAATATTGCGCTGGATGATGACGGTAAATCGTTCTGGGTACTGCGTATGAAAGTCCGCGAACGTATCGTGGCGGATGGTATTGACGATCCAGACTTTGACGCCAGCAACGTGGGGGATTATCTCAAGGCTGCGGAAGTAAACGCCATGCTGGACGATCCTGAAGCGGTATTCATTGATATGCGCAACCACTATGAATATGAGGTGGGTCATTTCGAGAATGCGCTGGAGATACCGGCAGACACGTTCCGTGACCAGTTGCCGAAAGCTGTTGAAATGATGCAGGCGCATAAAGATAAAAAAATCGTGATGTACTGCACGGGTGGGATCCGCTGTGAGAAAGCCAGCGCCTGGATGAAACACAATGGATTTAGCAAAGTCTGGCACATTGAGGGCGGTATTATTGAGTATGCCCGCAAGGCGCGTGAACAGGGGCTTCCGGTACGTTTTGTCGGTAAAAACTTTGTCTTTGATGAGCGTATGGGCGAAAGGATCTCTGAAGATGTTATCGCACATTGCCATCAGTGCGGCACGGCGTGCGATAGCCATACTAATTGCAAAAATGATGGCTGCCATCTGTTGTTTATTCAGTGCCCGGCTTGTGCGCAGAAATATAAAGGCTGCTGTAGCGAGCTGTGTAGCGAAGAGAGTGAGTTGCCGGAAGAGGAACAACGGCGTCGCCGTGCGGGGCGTGAAAATGGCAACAAAATCTTTAATAAATCACGCGGTCACCTGAATACCAAACTGGGTATTCCAGACCCTGCGCAATAACATGATGCCGGATGAGGGGCAGAACCTCATCCGGTAATTCATGCGTTACTTCTGCTGAACACCTTCCACTGAGATGATCAAATCGACTTCCTGCGATGCAGGGCCGAGATCGGTGGTGATGTTGAAATCCTTCAGCTTAATCTTACCTTGCGCTTCAAAACCAGCGCGCGTACCGCCCCAGGGATCGCCACCCTGACCGATGAGCTTCGCGTCCAGCGTAACCGGTTTGGTAACGCCGTTCAGGGTTAAATTACCGGTGATATCCAGGTCATTCCCCTCTTTTTTCACGCTGGTGGAGCTGAAGGTCGCCTGCGGGAATTTTGCCACGTTAAGGAAATCTGCACTGCGCAGATGCTTGTCGCGTTCGGCGTGATTAGTGTCAACGCTGTTGGTGTTGATGGTTACGTTAACCTTATCGGCTGCGGGATTTTTCTCATCAAAGGTAAACGTACCGTCGAAATCTTTGAAAGTGCCGTACAGCCAGCTGTAACCCAGATGCTGAATACGGAAATTAACAAAGGCATGCTGTCCTTCCTTGTCAATTTTGTAATCTGCCGCCACGGCCGACCCGGTGGTGAATAACAGAGAAGCGAGTGTAAGTCCCAGCAGGTTTTTTTTCATTTTAAGCTCCATAGTCAGATGACGATTTTCCCAACATGCGATTGAGGGTATCGTCGTTATCAATAAAGTGATGTTTCAGGGCCATCAGTCCGTGTAGTAGGGATAAAATCACCACGATCCACGCAAGCCACAGGTGTAAGCTACCGGCTAGGTCGGCCTGGGTACCCGCATTGGCCAGGGTGGCAGGAATGTCAAACCAGCCAAAGACGCTTATCGCTTTGCCATCTGCGGTGGAAATCAGATATCCGCTGATGACAATCGAAAAGAGCAGCAAATAAAGTGCGAGGTGACCCAGTGCCGCTGCGATACGGGTCAAACGGGAGTAGCTTGCCAACGCAGCAGGTGCAGGGGAGAACAACCGCCAGACAACGCGGATAACCAGTCCCATCATGAGTAGGATGCCGATGCTTTTATGCAGTTCGGGGGCCTGGTGATACCAGCCATCATAGTAGCTAAGCGTGACCATCCATAACCCCAACGCAAACATGCCATATACAGCAATCGCAACCAGCCAATGTAATGTGGCTGACACTACGCCATAGCGCTGTGGAGTATTATTGAATTGCATAAGCACACCGATTGATATTTCAGAAGTGAATGAAAATGGCGCGTAAAAGACATTAATGCAACTAATAAATAACAATGGTGATGATATTTATTTTTTGTTCAATAAAGTTGACTGATTGTTGAGGTAACCATCAAGGGATTAGTGCGAAAATATGTGGCGGGGTTTAGTTTATGGGGTGTTATGGTTTTTGTTATTGTTCAGTTTATTGCAATGAAAATTAAGCTAATCTCAATTTTTGTCAATTATTGTCAACGCACAGGAATTAGAAAAACATAATATATATTACATCCATAATGGCCAGCAGCGACCATAAAATAATGTAGAGCATAAGGTGCTCGCGAATATTATTAACCAGATAGTGAAAGATACGACGCATTGACGTTATTCCTGTCATTAAAAATGGCCTCACCAACGAGGCCATTCATTTATTATCACTTAAAACGGCTTAACCTGAAGGGGGTCAGGTCAAAGTCAGACGGTTTGTCCTGAGCGAAGTCTGCCGCAATCTCTCCCAGTACAGAAGCAAACTTAAAGCCATGTCCGCTCAGCCCGGTAATGATCAGCGTATTGTCATGTTCCGGCAGAGTATCAATTATAAAGTCCTCATCCGGTGAATTATCGTAAGTGCAGGATGCGCCGTGCAGGCAACAGCCAACGCCAGGCAGAATTGTGCGCAGGAATGGGAAGGCTTCAGAACCGTCGCTGGCTACAGCGGCAAATGGCTTACGCTCTTCTGCAGAGTGAATTACCTGTCCGCCATTGTGCTTACCAATTTTCAGCTCGTCGTTTTCAGTCGGGAAACCGTAGTATTGATCGCCATTTGGCAGTTCGCCGGTGAAGGCCGGGAAGTTATTCTTAACGCTGTAGCGCCCATCGGCCTGATACCAGGCGAACACTTTGCGCACAGGTTGTATCGGTAGTTCAGGGACTAAAGCCTGCACCCAGGTACCGGCGCTGATCACTGCTTTCTTCGCGTGGTAGTCACCGTCAGCCGTTTCTACCGTGATGCCATCATCACCGTGATGAATTGCGCTGACCGGGCATTTAAACAGTTGCGCACAGCCTGCTTCTTCCGCCAGACGGATCCAGGTTTTAATTGCTAACTCACTGCGTAAAAAACCGGACTCCGCTTCAAACAGACCGATATAGTTGTCAGGTACGCGAATTTCCGGCCAGCGAGCCATGATGGCCGCTGCATCTAATTGTTCAACGTTAAGTTGCCACTGTTTTGCGCTTTGCGCTGCAGTTGCTAAGAAGGTTGACTCTGCCGGACCGAGGTTGATAACTCCGGAGCGAACAAAAATCGGTTCTTCATTATGGGTGGACAGTTCATCCCACAATATTTGTGCACGTAGCACCAGCGGAACGTATTTTTCGCCTTCGCCATAAGCATGACGAATTAATCGAGTATCACCGTGGTGGCTGCCCTGTTGATGTGGTGGCATATGCGCATCGATCATCAGAACCTTCAGACCGGCACGAGTGGCATAGTATCCAGCTGCGGCGCCTACCGAACCGCTGCCAATAATGATTAAGTCGTATTTCATCCGCTTCTCTCTGCAATCGCGATAGTAGAAGGGTAAATAACTGACCTGGAATATTCAACCTGGAAATAAGAAAGGCACCGCTAAGGTGCCTTTTGATGGTTGGATGTATCAGGTTTAATGTCGCTGATACTCATTTACCTGGTAATCGCCAGATTCAATTTTGGCGATTCCTGCTTCTAATATCGAAATAAATTGCCTGGCAACATCAGTGGTTAACCAGAGCGTTTGACCAACTTCAGTCCCATCCGGGTCAGGGCGGTTCGGGGTTTGGTAGTGCAAACGCAGCATCAGCGCATCGTAGCTATCAACGGTGCTGATGTCCCACCCTACAAGCGGATGAGTCTGAATGACTTCATTATTCTTTTCCATCATGCCCCCTAATTCGTGTTACTAGACAACGGTTTTCGAGGTTCAATGCGTTTTTTTCTGAAGCAACTTCAGTATATCAATAAATAAGGGTATTCATTGAAAATTTAAAGAGGGAAGGGCATAAATTTTTTGTTTTCAGCGTTATCTGACTAAGAAAACGACATGTTATTCATTTTTTTTTAGTATGTTGCACAATTATTTTGTTGTTTTGGTTAAAAGATAATCGGTGGGTTAATATTAAATTAAATGCTCGTCAGAAGAAATGCGCGATTGATTACAAGATTGCGTGTATAAAAAAGCCGGGGCGACCCGGCAAACAAACATCACTGCATATCATTATTTATTCGTTGATGAACCAGTCATCCGCGCTTTCCCAGGTTTCCTGTAGGATCTCGCTGATGCGTTCTTTGTCCTCTTTGGTCGCGCCAATAACCGACAGATTGTTTGCGCCGGCATAACGGACGGTAACGTTACCTTCGTTATCCGGAAAATGGTGCTGAATACGGCGGGAGAGTTCACCTGCCAGTGCGTCAATTGCACCGGCAGGTAAAGGTGAAGTTTTGGCAATAGTGACTTCAATACGCATAGTAGCCCCCTGTGGAATATACTGTTTATTTATACAGTCATTCGCATCAGTTGGCTACACTTTTTTTAGCTTTTTACTGACCAGCGTACCGTTTCGCCACCCAGGAAAGGTACCAGCGTATCGTCTTCCAGTGCAATGCTCTCAGGAACCAGGTGCTCCACGCGTTCCAGCTCAATAAAGGTCTCATTGACCGGCAAACCATAGAACTGTGGGCCGTTGAGAGAGCAGAAGGCTTCGAAATGGTTTAGCGCATTCATCTCTTCAAACACGGTTGCATAGCTGCCCAGCGCGGTCGGTGCATTAAAACAGCCGGCACAGCCACAGCTTGACTCTTTGCGATGACGCGCGTGCGGCGCTGAGTCGGTACCGAGGAATGCGCGCGTAAACCCGCTGGCAACCAGTTCACGCAGCGCCTGTTGGTGGACGTTACGTTTGAGGATCGGCAGGCAGTACAGGTGAGGGCGAATCCCGCCAACCAGCATGTGGTTGCGGTTAAACATTAGGTGCTGCGGCGTAATGGTCGCAGCCAAAAGTTCGTTACCGTCGCGCACGTATTCGGCTGCATCTTTGGTGGTGATATGCTCGAACACCACTTTCAGCGAGGTCAAACGCTGACGCAGCGGTTCCATCACCGTTTCAATAAAGCGCGCTTCGCGATCGAAAATATCGATATCTGCATGCGTGACTTCGCCGTGTACCAACAGCGGCATACCCAATTTTTCCATCCGCTCCAGCACCGGCATGATGGCGTCAATAGAGGTTACGCCATGCGTCGAATTGGTGGTGGCATTGGCCGGATAGAGTTTTGCCGCCGTGAATACGCCTTCGTTAAATCCACGTTCCAGCTCGTTGGGATCCAGCGTATCCGTTAAGTAGCAGGTCATTAATGGCGTGAAGTCGTGTCCGGCAGGTACCGCGTCAAGAATGCGCTGGCGATAAGCGATAGCCGCGTCAACCGTGGTGACGGGCGGTGCCAGGTTCGGCATGACAATGGCGCGGCCATAAATTTCACTGGTGTAGGGCACGACAGTTTTTAACATGTCGCCATCGCGAAAGTGAAGATGCCAGTCGTCTGGGCGGCGGATCTTTAAAACCTGGGATGGTGCAGTCATTAATATGCTCCGGCTGAGGATAGTCTTTTTTGCCGGAAACAAAGGATAAGCGGAAACGTTTTCGTTTGCACGAAAAAAAAGGGCGCATCGGCGCCCTCAGTTTTATTAGTCAGTGAACGGGATGATGATTTCGCCCGGTTTCACCTCAATACCTTTTGCCAGTTTTTTCGCCAGTGCTTCACCCTGGCTGCTGTCTTCCCGCAGAACGTAGGCTGGCTGCTGATTAAAATAATTACGCAGCGACTGATTTAAATAAGGCATCAGTGTTTGCAGTACCGACTGCATTTTTTCTGGTGTGACGGTAGCATCCACCACTTCCATCTCTTGAAGATAAATCGCGCCTTTCTCTTTGTTGAATACCGGTAAGGCCTTTAACTTCAGCTTCATGGTCGCTTTCTGGCTGCCAAACAGAGAGTTCATGTCCAGGTTGGCGTCACCGGTCAGCGTCACTTTATTGGGTTCCTCACGGCCAATCTGGCTGGCGAGATTGTTCAGTACGATATGTGCTTCAGCAACGCCGGGCAAACCGATGTCTTTAGAAAAGTTATTATGCTTTGCCAGGGCCTGATTAATTTCTTGCTCGCTAACCGTGTATTGCGTGAGTTGATTACAACCAACCAACAGGCCGCTGACAATCAGTGCAGCGGCAAAAAAAAACTTTTTCATGGGGTTCCTCAACATGATGCATGTGGCGTAATCGTGACACAAAGCATCATCGAGTACCAGCGCCCCGGACGCCAGCAGAAAAAACTGAAAAGCGCCCGGAAGCAGGTTCGGCTATCAGGCGTCTGGCTCCAGCATGCCTCTCGTTGGGCGTTTGAGACTGAATTGCCAGCCCAGCGCCAGGAAGGTGATGAGGCCGATAATACCGAGCATCATCCAGGGCAACTCAGGCTGTGCCAGGGCCTTGCCCATGTCAAACAGCCAGCCGCCGCCGATATATCCAATTGCGCCACCGATAGCGAGCCCCAGTCGACTGAAGCCCATATAGCTTCCTCTGGCCCGAGCGTTCGCCAGTGAGGCGCTCAGGGTTTCACGTGCGGGTTCGGCGATGATCGAGCCAATATAGAACGTACAGATCAGGGTGAACAACTGCTGCAAATTCCCCACCAGACCGATCGGCATCATGCTCAGAGACATCACCAGCAGACCGGCCATCAGACGATGTTCAAGGCGAAAACGTTTTTCACTCCAGCGGGCAATTGGGTAGAGCAGCGTCAATGAGAGGCACGCCTCGATGGCATACATCCATTTCACGGCGGCCGGTGAACCTGCGATGTCGTTCACCATGATTGGCAGCATCAGCATCACCTGTACCGCCAGCATGTAATAGCCCGCCAGCGTCAGCACATAGGTGACAAAGCGCTTGTCATGCATCACGTGGCTCATCCCTTCGCGCACTGGAATTTTCACCGTCGACAGCTTCCATGCCGGGAGCAGCCAGGCGTTAAACGCCGCGCACAGAACGAACAAAATTGCGCCGGTGGCACAGACGAGACGAAAATCGTATTGCAATAACCAACTGCCAAGCAACGCGCCAACCACGGCCCCGGCGCTATCCTGCATCATCAGAATAGAGAAAAAGCGCCCACGCTTTTCCGGGCGGATCAGTTTAACCACCAGCGCCGAGCGGGGTGGGTCGAATAGTGTACCGCCCAGTCCGGAGAGAAAGCAGGAAAACCACAGCAGCCACGGCTCATGGGCAATGCCCATGGTGGCGAACCCGGCAGCGCGCATCAGCATGCCGGTGACGATCATCGGTTTTGCACCGAAACGGTCCGCAATAGCACCGCCGAAAATACCCAACCCCTGCTGGATAAATTGACGTAATCCTAGTGCAATACCGACCATCACGGCGGCCCAGCCCATTTGGTCGACGAAACGAATTGAGATCAGCGGGAAAACGACGAAGAAACCCAGCACGACCAGCATATTATCGATGAGAAGGAAGTATTTACCCAGGTTCCTTGCCTGCGAGACTTGCGACATTTCCCCTCCAGGGAAAAACTCGTCACTCTGGATAGAGTTTAAAAGATAAGCACCTCCTATTCTGCGGTGTCGTCATCGCTTTTCCCACCCTTCGCGGGACAATATTTTTTTATCAAAAGTCCGTCTTGATAGAGAGTTTTCATCAAAATGTGTGAATAATTCAAAAAATGGCATTTTGCTCTTTTCACAGGGCGTATTCGCACAGGTATAGTAATGCGAATAGCGTATTGAAGACGTTACGGGAAGGAGTAGGTATAGAATGTTTGGCTATCGCAGTAACGTGCCAAAAGTGCGCTTAACCACCGACCGCATGGTCGTGCGTTTAGTGCATGAGCGTGATGCCTGGCGTCTGGCAGATTATTACGCAGAAAATCGTCATTTCTTAAAACCCTGGGAACCTATTCGCGATGAAAGCCACTGCTATCCGTCCGGCTGGCAGGCGCGTCTGAGCATGATCTCTGAGTTTCATAAACAGGGCACCGCCTATTATTTTGCGCTGCTCGATCCGGACGAAAAAGAGATTATCGGCGTTGCGAACTTCTCAAACGTAGTGCGGGGATCCTTCCATGCCTGTTATCTCGGCTACTCCATTGCGCAGAAATGGCAGGGGCAGGGGCTAATGTATGAAGCCTTAACCTCGGCCATCCGTTATATGCAGCGCACGCAGCATATTCACCGCATTATGGCTAACTACATGCCACATAATAAGCGCAGCGGTGACCTGCTGGCGCGACTGGGTTTTGAAAAAGAAGGGTATGCCAAAGACTACCTGCTGATTGACGGGCAGTGGCGCGATCACGTGCTGACGGCGTTGACCACATCAGAATGGACCCCCGGCCGCTAAGTTTCAGATGCAGCCATGATTAATGGAGAAGACGATGAAATACGAATTAACCGCCACCGAAGCGCGAGTGATTGGCTGTTTATTAGAAAAACAAGTGACCACGCCGGAACAGTACCCACTCTCCGTTAATGGAGTCGTAACAGCCTGCAATCAAAAAACGAATCGTGAACCGGTGATGAACCTGTCGGAATCGGACGTGCAGGAGCAACTGGATAACCTGGTTAAGCGACATTTTCTGCGCACGGTGAGCGGTTTTGGCAATCGCGTCACGAAATATGAGCAGCGTTTCTGCAACTCTGAATTTGGCAATCTGAAGCTTAGTGCCGCAGAGGTGGCCATAATCACCACACTGCTGCTGCGGGGCGCTCAGACGCCTGGTGAACTGCGTAGCCGCGCATCCCGTATGTACGAATTCAGCGATATGGCCGAAGTGGAGTCGACGCTGGAAAATCTGGCGAACCGGGAAGATGGGCCTTATGTGATCCGCCTGGCGCGTGAGCCGGGCAAACGTGAAAGTCGCTATATGCACCTGTTTTGTGGTGAGGTTGATGAAGCCATTGCCGCGGCAGATGAACCCCCTGTAGCCTCCGGTGATCTGCAGGCGCGCGTGGAAGCGCTGGAAACGGAAGTCGCAGAGCTTAAGCAGCGACTTGATTCCTTGCTGGCGCACCTGGGAGACTAACGTGAAAAAATTACGTATCGGCGTAGCCGGTCTGGGCGGTATTGCACAAAAGGCCTGGCTACCCGTGCTGGGCACATCCGCGGACTGGACGCTGCAAGGCGCCTTTTCACCTTCGCGCGATAAAGCACAGCGTATCTGTGACACCTGGCGAATACCCTACGTGGATTCATTGAAGAATCTGGCGCAAACCTGCGACGCGGTTTTCGTCCATTCCAGTACCGCGACGCACTATGCGGTGGTTAGTGAATTGCTGAATGCCGGAGTCCACGTGTGCGTGGATAAACCGCTGGCGGAAAATCTGCACGAGGCTGAGCAACTGGTCGAGCTGGCCGCGCGGAAAAAACTCACGCTGATGGTCGGGTTTAACCGTCGATTTGCACCGCTGTACCAGGATCTCAAAACCCAGTTGGGCAGTGCAGCGTCTGTACGTATGGATAAGCACCGTACGGATAGCGTTGGGCCGCACGATCTGCGCTTCACTCTGCTGGACGACTATCTGCACGTGGTCGATACCGCTTTGTGGCTGGCGGGAGGGCAGGCGCAGTTAAATAACGGCACGCTGCTGACCAATGAATCTGGTGCGATGCTCTACGCCGAGCATCATTTTTCTGTCGGTCAAATGCAGATAACGACCAGTATGCATCGCCGTGCCGGTAGCCAGCGCGAGAGCGTGCAGGCGGTGACGGACGGCGGCCTGATTGACGTAACTGATATGCGGGAATGGCGGGAAGAGCGTGGGCAAGGTGTTATTCATAAGCCGATAGCGGGCTGGCAAACGACCTTAGAACAGCGTGGTTTTGCCGGATGTGCGCGTCATTTCATTGAGTGCGTGCAAAATCAGACGGTTCCCCAGACGGCAGGCGAGCAGGCGCTACTGGCCCAGCGTGTTGTTGAAAAGCTGTGGCGGGAGGCGATGGCTGAATAATCCCCTGTAACATCTGGCGGTAGTAATTCATTGTAATCCAGGTACTATATGCCCACTCAAAATAACACCTCTTTTCAACCATAGGCTGGTTTGTCGGCCTGATAAGGTGCCAGGGTGTCGCCATCAGGCACTGCAAAAGTGTCGGATGGCGGCGAGAATGCCTTATCCGACCTACGGGCAGGTTTGTCGGGGTTTTGCCTCAGAGTCTGGAATACAACATAGATGAATTTATTAAAGTCGCTGGCAGCCGTCAGCTCGATGACGATGTTTTCACGTGTGCTGGGTTTTGCGCGTGATGCGATTGTCGCCAGAATCTTTGGTGCAGGGATGGCGACAGATGCCTTTTTTGTGGCATTCAAACTTCCTAACCTGTTGCGCCGAATTTTTGCCGAAGGCGCATTTTCGCAGGCATTTGTGCCGATTCTTGCTGAGTACAAAAGCAAGCAGGGGGAAGATGCTACCCGCGTGTTTGTTGCCTACGTTTCCGGACTGTTGACGCTGGCGCTGGCCGTGGTGACGGTAGCCGGGATGTTGGCTGCGCCATGGGTGATATTAGTCACCGCGCCGGGATTTGCCGACACAGCGGATAAATTTGCGCTGACCACTCAACTGCTGCGGATCACTTTTCCCTATATTCTACTGATTTCACTGGCCTCACTGGTTGGTGCGATCCTTAATACCTGGAACCGCTTTTCCATTCCTGCATTTGCCCCGACCTTTCTGAATATCAGCATGATCGGCTTCGCGCTATTTGCGGCACCCTATTTTAACCCGCCGGTGCTGGCGCTGGCGTGGGCCGTTACGGTTGGCGGCGTGCTACAGCTGATTTATCAGCTTCCGCACTTGAAGAAAATTGGCATGCTGGTGCTGCCGCGCGTGAACTTCCGTGATGCAGGGGCGATGCGTGTCGTCAAGCAAATGGGGCCAGCGATCCTTGGGGTATCGGTCAGTCAGATTTCACTGATCATCAATACGATTTTCGCCTCGTTTCTGGCCTCTGGCTCAGTTTCATGGATGTATTATGCTGACCGTCTGATGGAGTTTCCGTCCGGTGTTCTGGGCGTGGCGCTGGGGACTATCCTGCTGCCATCGCTGTCCAAAAGTTTTTCCAGCGGTAATCATGATGAATATTGTCGCCTGATGGACTGGGGCCTGCGTTTGTGTTTCCTGTTGGCATTACCGAGTGCCGTAGCGTTGGGTATTCTGGCCAAACCGCTGACGGTGTCTCTGTTCCAGTACGGTAAATTTACCGCCTTTGATGCCGCGATGACCCAGCGTGCGCTGGTGGCGTACTCGGTAGGTTTGATTGGCTTGATCGTGGTGAAAGTGTTGGCTCCGGGCTTTTACTCGCGCCAGGATATTAAAACGCCAGTGAAGATTGCCATTGTGACGCTGATTATGACCCAGGTGATGAACCTGGCGTTTATCGGGCCGTTAAAGCATGCCGGATTGTCGCTGTCGATTGGTCTGGCGGCATGTCTGAACGCTTCACTGCTGTACTGGCAACTGCGGAAACAGAAAATCTTTACCCCACAACCGGGCTGGAGCTGGTTCCTGGCGCGTCTGGTGATTTCCGTGCTGGTGATGTCTGCGGTGCTGGTTGGGATGCTCTACATCATGCCGGATTGGTCGCAGGGAACGATGCTGTGGCGTCTGCTGCGTCTGATGGCGGTCGTGGTGGCCGGCATTGCCGCTTACTTCGCAGCACTCGCCGTACTGGGCTTTAAAGTAAAAGAGTTTGTGCGCCGGACGGCGTAATGGATCAATGCCGGATGGCGGCATAACGCCGTATCCGGCCTACAAAAGGCGTAGGCCTGATAAGCAAAACGTTATCAGGCTGATATCAAATAGAGAATTTTTTCCCGCCGCGGTGCGCAGCAGAGGTTTGACCGTTTGCGCCATACAACGCCGGTTCCTGGTGCGGTTTCAGCACTTGTATTGCTTGTTGATTACGCTCGATCTGCCCTTCCAGCAGCCAACCGTTGTGCTGGTTGAGGTCGCGTAAATGCTGTGTTTTCTTGGTGATAGTCTGCCAGCGTTCAGCAATCTCATCATTGGCGCTGCGCGTGGCGTCATGCTCCAGGCGGCGCTGCTGCTCAAGATAATCAAGGGTTGCCAGCAAGGAGCTTTTTTCTTCTGTAATACGCTGTAGCTGGCTGCCGTTGATATGCCCTGCGGAAAGCTGCTGCTGTTCAGCATCCATTACCGTTTTCAGGTCATTGAGGACAGTCGTCATCTGGTCAAGTATTTCTGACAAACGAGTCATACTTTATTTACTCTGTAGGTAGCTCTGCGCCTCGCGAATCAGCGAGTCGGCAATTTTTCCGGTATCCATTTTCAATTCACCGTTACGGATTGCGGTTTTCAGTGCTTCCACGCGTTCCATATTGATGTCATTGGTGCCAGGCTGCATCAGTTTGGCCTGGGCGTCGCTCAGCATGACGCTGGTGCTGGTGGTCGCGGTGGTTTTTTCCTTCCGCGCTTTTTGTACCGGCGCATCGCTGGTTTCACGCGGCTGAACGGTGCTTACTGGCTTCAATGGTGAGGTACGATCAATGCTCATTTTATTTTTCCTCATCGAGGGGTTACGCTATAGCGGCCCGCTGTAATCATTGGTTGTTTATCTATCGGCACACGCTAAAAAATCTTTAACCTATTATAGGTTAATAAGAATATTCCCATCAGAATCGACGACGCCGCTCACCACCTGGCCTGAAATCATCCGCACTCGCGCATTCTGTGCGACAGCGGCGTTGTTCAGCGCTTTACCTTCGGCATTGACCCGAAAGCCATCTCCGTTGGCAATAACCAGTACGCGCTGACCGGCCTTGATCCGCCATGCCTGGCGCAACATCGAAAGCTGTATCGGTTGGCCCGGCACCAGATCGCGCAGGCTCACTGCATCCTGCACCTGACTCATATCCAGCACCGCGCGCGGCGGTAGTTGGTCCAGTCGACCACGTTTCAGCGTTACGCTGGCCGGGGTCAGGGTGCTACCTCGCGCTACGGACGCAGCGGCAACAACGTAGTTTCCCGTCGCCTGCACGTTCACCTGCAGATAACGTTTTTCGTTGGCACAGCGAGCCAGCACATTCACATTACCCCACAGTTTTGCGCTACCTGACACGCTTAATGCTGGTTGCTCACAGCTCGGCAGTAAGTTAGGTGACGTTCGGATAGTGACCACCACCTCATCGCTAAATCCGGCCAGGCGCTGGGAAAACCATGCCGTTAGCTGCGAATTCAGGTCTTGTGCCAGCGTCATAGGGCTGAACAGCAATGCTGCCACGACTATTCCACGTTTAAACGTTTGCATCAAAACCTCGCGCTTTTTCAGGTAGTGGCAGGATTTTACCTGTGTGACGCAGTCATCAACGCAACAAATAGCGACGCATTTTGCGTTTATTCCGGCGATAACGCGCGCGTAATGGGATTTAAGCTGTCGGCTGAATTTTGTCATTTGCGGAGGAGATATGCTCGATAAGCTCGACGCCGCCTTACGTTTTCAACAGGAAGCGCTGAATTTGCGCGCCCAACGCCAGGAAATATTGGCGGCCAACATTGCCAATGCCGATACGCCGGGGTATCAGGCGCGCGACCTGGATTTCGCCAGTGAATTAAAAAAAGTCATGGTGCGAGGACGGGAAGAAACCGGCGGCGTTTCATTGACGCTGACCTCTGCACAACACATTCCGGCCCAGACCGTTTCTGCGCCGTCTACGGAGCTGCTCTACCGTATTCCTGACCAGCCATCTCTTGATGGCAACACGGTAGATATGGACCGGGAGCGCACGCAATTTGCAGACAACAGCCTCAAGTATCAAATGGGGCTGACCGCGCTGGGTGGACAAATCAAAGGCATGATGAACGTGCTGCAAGGAGGGAACTAATTCGTGGCGCTGTTAAATATTTTTGATATCGCAGGCTCTGCGCTGACGGCTCAGTCTAAGCGTCTGAACGTGGCGGCCAGCAACATGGCGAATGCGGATAGCGTCAGCGGACCCGACGGTCAGCCGTATCGCGCGAAGCAGGTTGTTTTTCAGGTAGATGCCGCGCCAGGCGCAGCAACCGGCGGCGTAAAAGTCGCTGACGTCATTGAAAGCCAGGCGCCGGATAAGCTGGTTTATGAACCCGGTAATCCGCTGGCCGATGCGAATGGCTACGTGAAAATGCCGAATGTGGACGTTGTTGGCGAGATGGTCAACACCATGTCTGCCTCACGTAGCTACCAGGCAAACGTCGAAGTGCTCAACACCGTGAAAAGCTTGATGCTTAAAACGTTGACGCTAGGCCAGTAAAGGAGGCGCACATGTCTATTGCTGTAAAAATGAATGACCCGAGCACGACGGGGGTTAATGCCGCCACGGGGAATAGCTCACTGACGGGCAGCAACGCCGCTGACCTGCAAAGCAGCTTTCTTACGCTGCTGGTTGCACAACTGAAAAACCAGGACCCTACCAACCCGCTGCAAAACAACGAACTGACTACCCAGTTGGCGCAAATCAGTACCGTGAGCGGGATTGAGAAGCTGAACACCACGTTAGGGTCAATCTCCGGGCAGATCGACAACAGTCAGTCGCTGCAGGCCAGTACGCTGATTGGCCACGGGGTCATGATCCCGGGTACCACCATCCTGACCGGTAAAGGGACAGAAGAAGGTGCCAAAACCACGACAACACCATTTGGCGTTGAGCTGCAGCAACCGGCAGATAAGGTTACCGCAACCATTACCGATAAAGACGGCAAAGTGGTGCGCACCATTGACATTGGCGGGTTGAAAGCAGGCGTTCATACCTTTACCTGGGACGGCACCATGACCGATGGCACGGATGCACCAAGCGGTTCTTACAACGTGTCAATTGCTGCCAGTAATGGCGGAACGCAACTGGTGGCCCAGCCGCTTCAGTTTGCGCTGGTGCAGGGCGTTATTCGCAGTAACGGCGGTAATACGCTGGATCTGGGCACCTATGGAACCACCACCCTCGACGAAGTACGGCAGATAATTTAAGCCTTCACACTTATCAGGAGTAAGTCATGGCCTTTTCTCAAGCGGTCAGCGGTCTGAACGCTGCAGCGACCAACCTCGATGTCATTGGTAACAACATCGCCAACTCCGCCACCTACGGTTTTAAATCTGGCACGGCATCTTTTGCCGATATGTTTGCCGGTTCGAAAGTCGGTTTGGGCGTTAAAGTTGCGGGTATTACTCAGGACTTTACCGACGGTACGACCACCAACACCGGACGTGGTCTGGATGTTGCTATCAGCCAGAACGGTTTTTTCCGTATGGTAGACAGCAACGGTTCCGTTTTCTACAGCCGTAACGGTCAGTTCAAACTCGATGAAAACCGCAATATCGTTAACATGCAGGGGCTGCAGCTGACGGGCTATCCGGCTACCGGTACACCGCCAACAGTTCAGCAGGGTGCGAACCCGGCACCGATCACTATCCCGAATACGCTGATGGCGGCTAAATCCACCACCACTGCGTCAATGCAGGTCAACCTGAACTCCACTGACAAGGTCCCTACCAAGACCCCGTTTAACCCAAGCGATGCCGATTCCTACAACAAAAAAGGCAGCGTTACCGTTTTCGATAGCCAGGGTAACGCCCATGACATGAACATTTTTTATGTCAAGAATAAGGAGAGCAACTCTTGGGAAGTCTTCACTCAAGATGCTTCAACCGGCGATCCTGAAAAATCAGCCGGGTTTATGCGTTTTGATAAAAATGGTGTGTTTTTAGGCATGAGCGCCACGGCAACTGAGCTGCCACCGACGGCTCCAGACGTCTGGCCAAAGGATATCAACATCGCAACTGGGAAGATTAATGGCGCAACTGAAGCCACCTTCTCCCTGAGCTTCCTGAACTCCATGCAGCAGAACACCGGTGCCAACAACATCGTCGCCACGAATCAGAACGGCTACAAGCCGGGCGATCTGGTGAGCTACCAGATTAATAATGACGGTACGGTGGTCGGTAACTACTCCAACGAACAGCAACAGGTTCTGGGGCAGATCGTGCTGGCAAACTTTGCCAACAACGAAGGTCTGGCGTCTCAGGGCGACAACGTCTGGGCGGCGACTCAGTCTTCCGGCGTGGCGCTACTGGGGACTGCAGGCGAAGGTAACTTCGGCAAGCTGACCAACGGCGCGCTGGAAGCGTCAAACGTGGATTTGAGTAAAGAACTGGTGAATATGATTGTCGCCCAGCGTAACTATCAGTCGAACGCGCAGACCATCAAAACCCAGGATCAGATCCTCAACACGCTGGTCAACCTGCGCTAAGCGCCTGACGGGATAGCTTAATGGATCACGCAATTTATACCGCCATGGGCGCGGCCAGTCAGACGCTGAATCAACAGGCGGTGACGGCCAGCAACCTTGCAAACGCCTCCACGCCAGGGTTTCGTGCGCAGCTCAATGCGCTGCGCGCGGTTCCTGTAGAAGGATTGTCTTTACCGACGCGTACGCTGGTGGTGGCCTCCACGCCGGGGGCCGATATGACGCCCGGTCAGATGGACTATACCTCCCGCCCGCTGGATGTGGCGCTGCAACAGGATGGTTGGTTGGCTGTGCAGACCGCAGACGGTAGCGAAGGATATACCCGCAACGGCGCTATTCAGGTAAGCCCTACGGGTGAACTGACTATCCAGGGACACCCGGTAATTGGCGAAGCTGGACCGATAGCCGTACCGGAAGGTTCAGAAGTCACCATTGCGGCGGACGGGACAATTTCTGCACTTAACCCTGGCGATCCGGCTAATACGGTCGCGCCAGTGGGGCGGCTGAAGCTGGTGAAGGCAACAGGGCTTGAAGTGCAACGTGGTGATGACGGTATGTTCCGCCTGACCCAGGCCGCACAGGCTACCCGTGGTGCAACGTTACAGGCTGACCCCAGCATTCGCGTGATGTCGGGCGTGCTGGAAGGCAGTAACGTTAAACCGGTTGCTGCGATGAGCGACATGATCGCCAACGCCCGCCGCTTTGAAATGCAGATGAAAATTATCAGTAGCGTGGATGATAACGCGGGCCGCGCCAACCAACTGCTGTCGATGAGTTAATACAGGACATTTTATGATCAGTTCATTATGGATCGCCAAAACCGGCCTGGATGCGCAGCAAACCAACATGGATGTGATTGCCAACAACCTGGCAAACGTCAGCACCAACGGATTTAAGCGCCAACGTGCCGTATTTGAAGATCTGTTGTACCAGACGATTCGTCAGCCTGGTGCACAGTCTTCTGAGCAGACCACACTGCCGTCTGGTTTGCAGATTGGTACCGGCGTACGTCCGGTTGCGACCGAGCGTTTACACAGCCAGGGTAACCTGTCGCAGACCAACAACAGTAAAGATGTGGCGATTAAAGGCCAGGGCTTTTTCCAGGTCATGTTGCCAGATGGTACGTCCGCTTATACCCGCGACGGTTCTTTCCAGGTGGATCAGAACGGTCAGTTGGTGACGGCGGGTGGTTTTCAGGTTCAGCCTGCCATCACTATTCCGGCTAACTCGCTCAGTATCACCATTGGACGCGACGGTATTGTCAGCGTGACACAACAGGGGCAGGCGGCGCCTGTTCAGGTCGGGCAGCTTAACCTGACAACCTTCATGAACGATACCGGTCTGGAAAGCATTGGTGAGAATCTGTACACCGAAACGCAGTCATCCGGTGCGCCGAATGAGAGCACGCCAGGGCTGAACGGCGCGGGTCTGCTGTACCAGGGCTATGTTGAAACCTCTAACGTCAACGTGGCGGAAGAGCTGGTAAACATGATCCAGGTTCAGCGCGCTTACGAAATCAACAGTAAAGCGGTATCGACCACCGATCAGATGCTGCAAAAACTGACGCAACTCTAAAGTGGAGCCCGGTGGGGTGAAAATCTCACCGGCACACTGATTTTGAAGATGACCGCAATGCGAAAATACGCGCTTCACCCATACCCAATTTTAGCCCTGCTGGTGGTTTCACTAACAGGATGTGCCTGGATCCCGGCCACGCCGCTCGTGCAGGGCGCAACGTCTGCCCAGCCCGTTCCAGGTCCAACGCCGGTGGCGAATGGCTCAATCTTCCAGTCGGCACAACCGATTAACTATGGTTATCAGCCACTCTTTGAAGACCGTCGTCCACGCAATATTGGCGATACGCTGACCATCGTATTGCAGGAAAACGTCAGCGCGAGCAAAAGCTCTTCGGCGAACGCCAGCCGCGACGGCAAGACAAACTTTGGCTTTGATACCGTACCGCGCTATCTGGAAGGATTGTTCGGTAACGAACGTGCCGACGTAGAAGCCTCCGGCGGTAACTCCTTTAACGGTAAAGGCGGCGCGAACGCCAGAAATACCTTCAGTGGTACGCTGACCGTAACGGTCGATCAGGTACTGGTGAATGGCAACTTACATGTCGTGGGTGAAAAACAGATCGCTATAAATCAGGGCACTGAATTCATCCGCTTCTCCGGGGTTGTAAACCCGCGCACCATCAGTGGCAGCAACTCCGTACCGTCAACCCAGGTTGCGGACGCGCGTATTGAGTACGTCGGTAACGGCTACATCAATGAAGCGCAGAATATGGGCTGGTTGCAGCGTTTCTTCCTTAACTTGTCGCCGATGTAAGCGAGGTACCCAGTGTTTAAATCTTTTGTTGGAATGGTACTGGTGCTGATAACCACCTTTGCGCATGCTGACCGTATTCGTGACCTGACCAGCGTTCAGGGCGTGCGGGAAAACTCGTTGATAGGTTATGGGCTGGTAGTCGGTCTGGATGGTACGGGTGACCAGACCACACAGACGCCGTTTACGACGCAAACGCTCAATAACATGCTTTCGCAGTTGGGGATAACCGTGCCAACTGGCACCAATATGCAGCTGAAAAACGTGGCGGCGGTGATGGTTACCGCGTCATTTCCTGCATTTGGTCGTCAGGGACAAACCATCGACGTAGTGGTCTCCTCTATGGGGAATGCCAAAAGCCTGCGCGGCGGTACGCTGCTGATGACCCCGTTAAAAGGGGTCGATAGTCAGGTATATGCGCTGGCTCAGGGGAATATTTTGGTGGGTGGTGCGGGCGCGGCTGCAGGTGGTAGTAGCGTACAGGTTAACCAGCTCAATGGTGGACGCATTACCAACGGTGCGATTATCGAACGTGAATTACCCAGCCAGTTCGGCGGTGGTAACACCATTAATCTGCAGCTCAATAATGAAGATTTCACGATGGCGCAGCAGATTACCGACACCATCAACCGCTCGCGTGGCTTTGGTAGCGCAACGGCGTTGGATGCCCGAACCATTCAGGTGCGCGTGCCAAGCGGCAACAGCTCGCAGGTGCGTTTCCTCGCTGATATCCAGAATATTGAGGTGAACGTCACGCCGCAGGATGCGAAAGTGATTATCAACTCGCGCACCGGATCTGTTGTCATGAACCGCGAAGTGACGCTGGATAGCTGTGCCGTGGCACAAGGCAACTTGTCGATTACGGTGAACCGCCAGGCGAACGTCAGCCAACCGGACACACCGTTTGGCGGTGGACAAACCGTGGTGACGCCACAAACCCAGATTGACCTGCGCCAAAGCGGTGGTTCACTGCAAAGCGTGCGTTCCAGCGCCAACCTGAACAATGTGGTGCGTGCGCTGAATGCGCTGGGGGCAACGCCGATGGATCTGATGTCCATTCTGCAATCGATGCAGAGCGCGGGTTGCTTACGCGCCAAACTGGAAATCATCTAATGATTGGTGACAGCAAACTGCTGACCAGCGCTGCCTGGGATGCGCAATCACTGAACGAACTGAAAGCGAAAGCGGGTCAGGACCCGGCGGCGAATATCCGTCCGGTCGCCCGTCAGGTTGAAGGGATGTTCGTGCAGATGATGCTGAAAAGCATGCGTGAAGCGCTGCCGAAAGATGGCGTCTTTAGCAGCGATTCAACGCGCTTGTATACCAGTATGTATGACCAACAAATTGCGCAGCAAATGACCGCAGGCAAAGGTCTGGGGCTGGCTGAAATGATGGTCAAGCAGATGACTGAAGGGCAAGCGCAACCTGCGGATGACGCGCCGCAGGTGCCGATGAAGTTTTCACTGGAAACGGTGACCAGCTATCAAAATCAGGCACTGACGCAACTGGTCCGCAAAGCCATCCCTCGGGCGACAGAAAGCAATGATGAGCCACTGTCAGGTGACAGCAAAGATTTCCTCGCCCAGCTATCGCTGCCGGCTAAGCTGGCCAGCCAGCAAAGCGGGGTCCCGCATCATCTTATTCTGGCACAGGCGGCGCTGGAATCCGGATGGGGGCAGCGACAAATTCGCCGCGAGAACGGTGAGCCGAGCTTTAACATTTTTGGCGTGAAGGCTTCGGGAAGCTGGAAAGGTCCAACCACTGAAATCACCACGACTGAATATGAGAACGGTGAGGCGAAAAAGGTGAAAGCCAGATTCCGCGTCTATAGCTCTTACCTTGAGGCGTTGTCGGATTATGTCGGTCTGATATCACGTAACCCGCGCTATGCGGCAGTGACCGCTGCCGCGACCGCCGAGCAAGGGGCGCAGGCATTGCAAAATGCGGGTTACGCCACGGACCCTAACTATGCGCGAAAATTAACCAGCATGATCCAGCAGTTGAAATCGATGAGTGAAAAAGTGAGCAAAACCTACAGCACGAACATCGATAATCTCTTTTAAATAGCTCAAGTCTACCGACCTGCTGCCGATAATAACGAGTATTGAAGGATTACAAGGAACCTCCATGTCCAGCTTGATTAATAACGCGATGAGTGGACTCAGCGCAGCGCAGGCCGCGTTGAATACTGCCAGTAACAACATCTCCAGCTATAACGTTGCCGGATATACCCGACAGACGACAATTATGGCGCAAGCGAACAGCACGCTGGGTGCGGGGGGCTGGGTAGGCAATGGTGTCTATGTTTCTGGTGTACAACGTGAATATGACTCCTTTATCACTAACCAGTTGCGAGCAGCGCAGAACCAGAGCAGCGGTCTGACGACACGTTATGAGCAAATGTCAAAAATCGACAATCTGCTCTCCAGCAAAACCAGTTCTATTTCGACCTCCATGCAGGACTTTTTTACCAGCCTGCAAACGCTGGTCAGCAACGCCGAAGATCCGGCGGCACGCCAGGCGCTAATCGGTAAAGCTGATGGATTGGTCAATCAGTTTAAAACGACCGACCAGTATCTTCGCGATCAGGATAAGCAGGTCAATACCGCGATTAAAGCCAGCGTTGATCAGATCAACAACTATTCGAAACAAATTGCCAGCCTCAACGACCAGATTTCTCGTATGACAGGCGTCGGCGCAGGTGCGTCTCCTAACGACCTGCTTGACCAGCGCGATCAACTGGTCAGTGAATTGAATCAGATTGTCGGTGTTGAAGTCAGCGTTCAGGATGGTGGCACTTACAACCTGACCATGGCGAACGGTTATTCGCTGGTACAGGGTAGCAATGCACGTCAACTGGCGGCAGTGCCTTCCAGCGATGATCCTAATCGTACAACTGTGGCCTACGTTGATGGCGTTGCCGGAGCTGTTGAAATTCCGGAGAAACTGCTGAATACCGGTTCACTGGGCGGACTGCTCACCTTCCGTTCTCAGGAGCTGGATCAGACGCGTAATACCCTCGGCCAACTGGCGCTTGCATTTGCCGATGCGTTTAACACCCAGCATAAAGAAGGTTTTGATGCCAACGGCGATCAGGGTAAGGATTTCTTTGCTATCGGCAGCCCGGAAGTCTTCAACAACGCGAAAAATACGGGTACAGGATCGTTAAGCGCTAAGATCACTGACAGCTCCGCCGTGCAGGCGACAGATTATAAAATCGTTTTTGATGGGAAGGACTGGCAGGTTACTCGCCTGGCGGATAATACCAGTTTCAAAGCCACCGTTACCGGTGGAAAAATGTCCTTTGACGGGATGGAAATCACCGTTAATGCTGGCGCGAAAGCTAATGACAGTTTTACTGTAAAACCCGTGAGTAACGCTATCGTTGATATGAAAGTTATGGTGACCGATGAGTCGAAAATCGCCATGGCTCAAGTGTCTAAAAATGATACGGACCCCACCATCGATAAAGGCAAGAGCGACAACCGTAACGGTCAGAAACTGTTAGATCTGCAAATCAAAGCGACTGTCGGCAATAAGACCTTCAACGATGCATATGCCACGCTGGTAAGCGATGTCGGGAACAAAACCGCTACGCTGAAAACCAGCGCCACCACCCAGAACAACGTGGTGACACAGCTTTACCGGCAGCAACAGTCTATTTCCGGCGTTAACCTCGACGAAGAGTACGGTAATTTACAGCGTTTTCAGCAGTATTACCTGGCTAACGCTCAAGTGCTGCAGACCGCGAATGCGTTGTTTGATGCACTGATTAATATCCGCTAAGGGAGAGGGACACAATGCGTATCAGCACCCAGATGATGTACCAGCAGAATATGCGTGGCATCACTAACTCTCAGGCTGAATGGATGAAGTTTGGTGAGCAGATGTCAACGGGCAAACGCGTGATCAACCCATCAGACGATCCGATTGCCGCCTCGCAGGCCGTGGTACTTTCTCAGGCTCAGGCGCAGAACAGCCAATATACGCTGGCACGCTCATTCGCGACGCAAAAGGTGTCGCTGGAAGAGAATGTTCTGAGCCAGGTGACGACGGCAATTCAGGCTGCACAGGAAAAAATCGTTTATGCCGGGAACGGAACGTTAAGTGATGACGACCGTGCATCGCTGGCCACCGACCTACAGGGGATCCGCGATCAGCTGATGAACCTGGCAAACAGTACCGACGGTAATGGTCGCTATATTTTCGGTGGATATAAAACAGAATCCGCACCGTTTGCCCAGGCAGATGGCGCTTACAGCGGCGGTACAACAAACGTTACCCAACAGGTCGATGCCTCCCGAACCATGGTGATTGGTCATACTGGCGATAAAGTATTCGCCAACCTGACCAGCAACGCTGTACCGGAACCTGGTGGCGGCACTCAGGAAAAGAACCTGTTTAAAATGCTGGATACCGCTATTGATGCGCTCAAAACCCCTATTGCGGGTGATGACGTTGCAAAAGCTACCGCCGCTGCTGCCATTGATAAAACCAACCGTGGTTTAAAGAATTCACTCAATAATGTTTTGAGCGTCCGTGCAGAATTAGGTACGCAGCTGAGTGAACTAAGCTCGCTGGATTCACTGGGCGCCGATCGTGCATTAGGCCAAACTCAGCAGATGAGTAATCTGGTGGATGTTGACTGGAACGCCGCGATCTCGTCTTATGTCATGCAGCAGGCTGCGCTACAGGCATCCTATAAAGCGTTCACCGATATGCAGGGAATGTCGTTGTTCCAGCTCAATCGTTAACGCCTCGTTTTGAAACATATCTTGAAACTGGGTATGTTTGTCTGCCCGCTCCTTTAACACCCCGGAGCGGGCATTTTTTTAGGCAACCGACGTCTTACTAAGCGACGGGTTCCCCGTCAGTCTTATGACCAACGCAATTGCACTGCTGAAGGTAGCCAACACAACGACACCTTCCCAATTTGCCAGGGCGTAGACCTGACTTCCGAGAACTGAACCCAGCGCCATACCGATAAACACCATCGTAAACAGCAGAGCGTTCAGTCGTCCTCGTGCCAGAGGCTCCAGGCTATAGACCAGATTCTGGTGGGCAACCAGGCTGGATTGCAATCCGAGATCAAAACCTACAGCCGAAAGGGCGATGAGCAGCCACTGCCCCTGAACGGGCAGGGCGGGTAACAAAAACATCAGTGCGAAAGATACCGTTACCAGCAAAGCACCCAATTGCGTCACTTTTGCCGCACCCACTTTATCGGCAAGATGGCCCGCCATCGGTGCGGCAAGCGCTCCGGCTGCTCCCGCGATACCAAAAGCACCCGCTATAGCGCTACCCATGTGGTAATGCTCAGATAACATCACCGCCAGCGTAGACCAGAAGGCGCTAAAAGCAATGGACAGAAAGCCTTGTGCCAGTGCTGCGCGGCGCAAGGTGGAATATCGTTGCCAAAGTTGCGCCATTGAGAGCATTAATGATGGATAGCTCAACGTGGAATGGACCGTAAAGCGAGGCAGTACTTTCCACATAATCGCGGTAATTACGGCAATACTGACGGCAGCGAGTTGGTACATCTCGCGCCAGCCAAACGCTTCGCCCACCAGTCCACTGACGGTACGTGAGAGTAAAATCCCCAACAGAAGGCCCGTCATCACTGTGCCCACCGTTTTTCCCTGCTTGCCTTCGGGCGCCAGTATTGCCGCCGCAGGCACAATATCTTGTGCCATGGTTGCCGCCATTCCCATCAGCAGGCTCACCAGTAATAGCGAATGCAACTGACCGGTAAAGCTACAGGCCAGCAGCAGCGCGGCAAGAGAGATGCTTTTCAGCAGGATTAATGTACGGCGGTCATAACGATCGCCTAATGGCAATAAAAACAATATACCTAACGCATATCCCGCCTGGGTCAGCGTCGGGACCAACCCCATACCGGTGAGACTTAAGGCCAGATCCTGACCCATTAAAGGCAGAAGAGGCTGGGCGTAGTAGATAGCGGCCACGCTGAATCCGGCGCCCATTGCCAGAACAAAAATGACCCAACGGGAAAGTGCGGTATGTGTGTTCACAAATGATTCCTCAATCACAGGATGTGCGGTTATTTTTATCCTTCAGCGAGTGGCGCGGTAGCGAGCGCAGTGGTAAAACAGTTATACGTCAAACGTATGATGAAACTGAAAATGATAAAAAATGAGCGTATAGACAGGGTGGAGCTGATGCGTACGTTTGTACGTATTGTCGAAGCAGGATCGCTTTCGGCAGCGGCAAAACAGATAGGGACGACGCAGGCGACCGTTAGCAGACGGCTGCAATCGCTGGAAACGCTGCTGGGTGTGAAACTGCTTATGCGTACCACGCATGCGATGAAATTGACCGACGATGGTGAAAGAGGCTATCAGCATGCTAAGAAGATTATTGATGCCTGGCTGGCGCTGGAAGATGGACTTAATGTCACAGAAGATGAACCGGTGGGGACGTTGCGAGTCCGCGCACCGCATGCGTTCGGGCAACAACAACTACTTGAGCCGCTTTTGCAGTTTCTTTCGCGCTATCCCCAGTTGGCAGTCGAGTGGATGCTCAACGATAAAACCGTTGATTTTCTGAGCGATAATATTGACTGCGCGATCAGGGTTGGTGCTGAGGTGGATCCGGCCACGGTTTCCGTTTTACTGGCTGAAGTTCCCCGTAGTATGGTAGCGAGTCCAGGACTGCTGGAGCAATATGGCGAGCTTTCTCATCCTGAGCAGTTATCAGCGCTGCCCTGGATTGCCGTGAACACGTTTTATCAGCATAGCGTTTCGTTGTTGCACCAATTGCGTAATGAGCCAGTCACGCTGAATATTTCACCCAGATTAAGTACCGACAGTATTTATGTCGCCAGAAATGCCGCGCTGGCAGGGTTGGGAGTGACTATTGTTTCAAGCTGGATGGTGGCGGAGGATATTGCCAATGGACGTCTGGTTGCGTTGCTACCTGAGTGGCATGCGGCGCCGTTGCCTGTACATTTGGTTTATCCATGGGCGCGTTACTATCCGACCCGCTTACGCAAGTTTCTGGCCCTAATGAAGGATGTTATGCCGCAGCTGACGGGGATGAAAGGCGTAGATCAGATATAAAAAAAAGCCGACCCGAAGGCCGGCTTTGATATTGATTATGGCTTACTCAACAGGCTGTGGACGTGTTGCTGGCGCAGTCGCTTGATGCGTTGCGCTGTGTCCACCAGCGGCACCTTTGCCTTCAAAGGCGAATGCCGGACGCTGCCAGTCGCTATGACGCGGCGCTTCTGGCACATATTCCGGTGCAGGAGCGCGGGTCATTGGCGCGGTTGCATGGCTGTGCAGGTGTTCAGCATCAGCGCTTGCTGCGACAACTTCAGCCTTAACGACTTCAGTTTCGACGACAGGCGCGGCAACAACGTCTTTCGGCGCTGCAACCTCTTCAACAACTGGCGCTGTTTCCACAACTTCAGCAATCTCTTCAACCACTTCTGGCTGGGGAATAACAACCTCTGCAGGCTCTTCGGCAACCGGTGCAGTCACAACGTCAGCCACAGGTTCGGCTTCAGCGGCGATTTCTTCTGCTACGGGCGCATCAGATGCAGCGATAATTTGCGGTTGTTCCTCGACAGGGGTCGCAATCACTTCCGGATGCGTGGTTTCAACCTGTGTGGTTTCAACAACGGCGGCCTGAGGCTCAGCTACGACAACCTCTGGTCGCACGGCTTCAACCGGCGCAGGGGCATCCACAATGTGTTCAACGGCAGCGGCAGCAACCTGAGGCTCTACGGCGACAGGTGCAGCTTGCTGCTGGACCATTTCCTGTTCGCGCTGTTCTTCAACCTGCTGATCCTGAGGACGTGCAACAGGGTAGCGGATCCAAACTTTACCGGACGCTAATTCAGGAGATGCGCAGGCGACCGTTAACGGCATCGGCGACTGAACCGGATAACGCTCGTCACGGTAACGACGACGACGCTGTCCACTGACGCGCAGATGGCGAGGAGAGCGGCGAGAACGACGCGGCATACCGTTGGAGTCACGAGCTTCGCTGTTGTCTTCCTGCTCAGTCGCAACGACGGCTGGCAGATCAACTTTCGCCAGTTCGGTGCGCTGTGCTGGTACCGGCTGTTCTGTTGGTTGAGCAACAGCAGTTTCAGCGATTGCAGCAACAGTAGCCACTTCGGCTTCAACCGCCGGGCTGTCTGTGAAACGAACTTTCTGAGTCAACTGACGCTGTTTGCGGCGGGTTTGAGGCTGACGTACGCGCTCTTCCTGCTCGGTATCTTGCACAGGTTGTTCAGCCTGGTTCAGCTCTTTAACTTCCTGCTGAGCCTGACGCTTGTCATCGTTACGACGGCGGTTGCGTTCGCGACGCGGCGCCTGCTGTTCATCACCGGATTTCGCTTTGTCTGCAACATCAGTGGTTTGCTGGCGGTTATCGCGAGCTTCCGCATTTTGCTGCTGGGACTGACGACGGTTACGGCGGTTATCTTCACGGTTTTCGCCGTTTTCTGAACGTTCGCTACGGTTGTCACGGTCACCGCGATTATCACGGTTATCACGACGATCGTTACGGTCGCGACGATTGTTCTGACGCGGTTTACGACGATCCTGCTGGCGTTCGGTTTTCTCTTCAGCTTTCGGCGCAGGTTGTTCAACCGGTTTCACTTCTTCGCTACCACCGAAGATGGACTTCAGGGCGCCAAAGAAACGGCTAATCAAACCGGGCTGTGCGGCAACGGCTGCGGTTGCTGCTGCAGCTTTAGGCGCGGTGGCTTTCGCGGCAGGTTCCTGCAGAGCAGGGGCTGGCGGAACGTCTGGCATGGCGAAGGTGGCCAGTGCCGGTTGCTCAGGCTGTTTACGCTCGACGTACTCTTCTTCCGTCGGCAATGCCATTGCCTCTTCATGTAGTTTCGGCAGCAGATAGCTCAGGGTCGGTGTTTCTTCCCCTTTACGTACGCGCAGCACAGAATAGTGCGGGGTTTCCATCTGATCGTTTGGCACGATCACACAGCGCACGCCATTCTGACGCGTTTCGATAGCATTAACCGCGGTACGTTTTTCGTTGAGCAGGTAAGAGGCGATCGGCACAGGAACAATAGCGTGAACTTCTTGCGTATTTTCTTTCAGTGCTTCTTCTTCGATCAGACGCAGAATAGACAGCGACAGTGATTCGTTATCACGTACGGTACCGGTGCCGGAACAACGCGGGCACACGTGATGGCTGGATTCACCCAGAGACGGGCTCAGACGCTGACGAGACATCTCCAGCAGACCGAAGCGAGAAATATGACTGATCTGAATACGCGCTCTGTCCTGGCGTACGGCCTCGCGCAGACGGTTTTCAACCGCGCGCTGGTGGCGAACCGGCGTCATATCAATGAAGTCGATTACAATCAGACCGCCGAGGTCGCGCAGACGCAGCTGACGGGCAATTTCATCGGCTGCTTCAAGGTTAGTGTTGAACGCTGTTTCTTCGATGTCGCCGCCGCGAGTTGCGCGTGCGGAGTTGATATCGATAGCGGTCAGTGCCTCTGTGCTGTCAATAACGATTGAGCCGCCGGACGGCAGACGTACTTCGCGCTGGAACGCGGATTCAATCTGAGACTCGATCTGATAGTGGCTGAACAGCGGGATTTCACCGGTGTACAGTTTGATTTTGCTGCTGAAATCCGGACGACCCAGTGCGGCGATGTGCTGACGCGCCATCTCCATCACTTTCGGGTTATCGATAAGAATTTCGCCGATGTCCTGACGTAAGTAGTCACGGAAAGCGCGAACGATAACGTTGCTTTCCTGGTGGATCAGGAATGGAGCAGGGCGGCTGTCAGCGGCTTTTTGAATCGCTTCCCAGTGCTTCAGGCGGAAGCTCAGGTCCCACTGCAGTGCTTCGGCGGATTTGCCGACCCCTGCGGTACGCACGATAAGCCCCATGCCATCAGGCAGTTCCAGGCTTGCCAGCGCTTCTTTTAATTCGGTACGGTCGTCGCCTTCAATGCGACGGGAGATACCGCCCGCGCGTGGGTTGTTCGGCATCAGAACCAGATAACTACCCGCCAGGCTGATAAAGGTAGTCAACGCAGCGCCTTTATTGCCGCGTTCTTCTTTATCGATCTGAACGATGACTTCCTGACCTTCGCGCAACACGTCTTTAATGTTGGGACGACCATGGGAGTTGTAGTTAGCGGGGAAGTATTCGCGGGCAATTTCTTTTAACGGGAGGAAACCGTGACGTTCAGCGCCGTAATCAACAAAAGCAGCTTCCAGACTCGGTTCAATACGGGTAATTTTGCCTTTATAGATGTTGGCTTTTTTCTGTTCGTGTCCAGGACTTTCGATATCCAGATCGTACAGACGTTGCCCATCTACAAGGGCGACACGCAACTCTTCCTGCTGAGTTGCGTTAATTAACATTCTTTTCATCGTAACTTACTCATTATTCTTACATTGACGACTAAGCTGCGGGCAGAGTAATGCCTTTCCGGGTGTGAACCGATGGCCTCGTGTCTATTCGCGTCGCCAACCTCACGGTTATCGTCAGCTCAAAGAGGCGCAGAGTGTCGGTTGCCTGCATTTCATACGGAAACACAGCGCAATTATCAGGGGAACAGTCTGGGTGTTACTCTCCAGAAAAGCTTCCATATTACCGGTAAGGACTGCAACCCGCAGCCCGCTAACTGCCTGAAAGATCAATACGTCTTACGCCATTGCTGCGTTGATGATCGGTCGGGCAAAATTGGGTCATTCCGGAAAAGTTCTTGTTTTAACAAGATTCAACACGGAAACAACCTCATTATTCCACTGCTAACCTTGTTATAGCAAGATGACTTTTGCCATTTATCACCCGGTTACTCACAGTTTTTTCACTTCCGCGTAGTGATTGCTTTAATAACCACCAAATCGGCTATGTCAAACTTAAGTAATAAGGTATAGCAGTTAATATAAGCATAGAAAAATGTGTGGCGCGAATCTTGATGGCTATTTAAAATCGGCCCCCATGAAAACAGAGACTCCAGCCGTAAAAACAGTTGCCATTACTGCAGACGAAGCAGGGCAACGCATCGACAACTTTTTGCGCACCCAGCTTAAGGGCGTGCCAAAAAGTATGATTTATCGCATTTTGCGTAAAGGCGAAGTGCGGGTGAACAAAAAACGCATTAAACCCGAGTACAAACTCGAAGACGGGGATATTGTGCGTATTCCACCTGTGCGTGTCGCTGAACGTGAAGAAGAGGCCATTTCGCCAAACCTGCAGAAGGTCGCGGCGCTGAGCGACGTCATTTTATATGAAGATGACCACATTCTGGTGCTTAACAAACCTTCAGGTACGGCCGTACATGGCGGAAGCGGGTTAAGCTTTGGCGTCATTGAAGGATTACGTGCGTTGCGACCGGAAGCGCGTTTCCTTGAACTGGTGCATCGCCTCGACCGGGATACCTCCGGCGTTTTGCTGGTGGCTAAAAAACGCTCAGCCTTGCGTTCATTGCATGAACAACTGCGTGAAAAAGGCATGCAGAAAGACTATCTCGCGCTGGTTCGAGGCCAATGGCAGTCGCATGTCAAAACCGTGCAGGCGCCGCTGTTAAAGAACATTCTGCAAAGCGGCGAGCGTATCGTGCGGGTGAACCAGGAAGGCAAACCGTCAGAAACACGTTTTAAAGTGGAAGAGCGCTATGCGTTTGCCACGCTTGTGCGCTGTAGCCCGGTGACCGGACGTACGCACCAGATTCGTGTGCATACCCAGTATGCCGGTCATCCAATTGCTTTTGACGATCGCTACGGTGACCGTGAGTTCGATAAGCAACTGGCGGATACGGGGTTGAATCGGCTTTTCCTGCACGCCGCAGCGTTGAAATTTACCCATCCGGGAACGGGTGAAGTGATGCGTATTGAAGCGCCGATGGATAAGCAATTGAAGCGCTGCCTCGAGGTTTTACGCAGTAAAGCCTGATGCGCGTTGCTTATCAGGCCTACAATCGTGTGATGCACCGTAGGCCTGATAAGACGCATCGCGTCGCCATCAGGCAGATCAATCAGGCATTCAACGGGTTCATCTCTTCCCGCCGCAGCATTTGACACAACGCGATAAGCGGCAAACCGATCAAGGTATTTGGGTCACGACCCTCCAGGCGTTCAAAGAGTGCAATACCTAACCCTTCACTTTTGAAACTACCTGCACAATGGAGCGGACGCTCTTTGCGCAGATAATCATCAATTTCCGCCTCGCTTAAATGACGGAAATGGACGTCAAAAGGTTCTACTTCAGTTTGTAAATGTCCGGTCGCAGAATTATACAGCGCCAGTCCAGTGTAAAACGTCACAATATTGCCACGGGCTTTGAGTAATTGTTGGCGCGCATTTTCTTCAGTTAATGGTTTGCCGGTTATTTCACCATCAAGAACACAAATTTGATCGGAGCCAATAATCAGATGCGATGGGTAACGGTGGGTGAGAGATTGCGCTTTTTTCTGCGCCAGTCGCAAGACTAAATGGCGTGGTGCTTCGCCGGGCAACGGCGTTTCATCAACCTCTGGCGCTGCGCATTCAAACGGGATTGCCAGTTTTTCGAGTAAAGCGCGACGCCAGGGGGAGGTAGAAGCAAGAATAAGTTGAGGCATATTTTTTCCCTCGCATATAGCGTATTGATGAGAGCCATTTTAAACTATGGACTTCGACCTACAAGCTGGCTGTAGTGGCTTGTCTTGAGCGATTTTAAGTCGATGACCCGCAATGTGTGCGAATTATTGGCAAAAGGCAACCACAGGCTGCCTTTTTCTTTGACTATATGACGTTACAAAGTTAATATGCGCGCCCTATGCAAAAGGTAAAATTACCCCTGACTCTTGATCCGGTTCGTACGGCTCAAAAACGCCTCGATTATGAAGGTATCTATACTTCTGATCTGGTTGAGCGCGTCGCCGATTCTGTAGTCAGTGTGGACAGTGATGTGGAATGCTCCATGTCGTTCGCTATCGATAACCAGCGTCTCGCCGTTATAACCGGTGATGCGAAGGTATCGGTTACGCTCGAATGTCAGCGTTGCGGGAAACCGTTCCCACTTCATGTTCACACAACATATTGTTTTAGTCCTGTCCGTTCTGACGAGCAGGCTGAAGCACTCCCGGAAGCGTATGAGCCGATTGAGGTTAACGAATTCGGTGAAATCGATCTGCTTGCAATGGTTGAAGATGAGATTATCCTCTCCTTGCCGGTAGTTCCGGTGCATGATTCTGAACACTGTGAAGTGTCCGAGGCGGACATGGTCTTTGGCGAATTGCCTGATGAAGCGCAAAAACCAAACCCATTTGCCGTATTAGCCAGCTTAAAGCGTAAGTAATTGAGGAGTAAGGTCCATGGCCGTACAACAGAATAAACCAACCCGTTCCAAACGTGGCATGCGTCGTTCTCATGACGCTCTGACCGCAGTCACCAGCCTGTCTGTAGACAAAACTTCTGGTGAACAACACCTGCGTCACCACATCACTGCCGACGGTTTCTACCGTGGCCGTAAGGTAATCGCTAAGTAATCACGCATGACTCAATGGCTTTCCCACTTCTGGTGAGAAAGACAAAGAGTGAACGCGTGATGAAGCTTAGTGAGGCTTTCCCCGGGTGACTGGGGAAACACCTAACCGGGCAGCGACGATACCTTGACACGTCTAACCCTGGCGTTAGATGTCATGGGGGGAGATTTTGGCCCTACCGTGACAGTGCCTGCAGCATTGCAGGCACTGAATTCTAATTCGCAACTCACACTTCTTTTAGTCGGGGATCCCGATACAATCACGCCATTACTTGCCAAAGCTGACTTCGAACAACGTTCGCGTCTGCAGATTATCCCTGCTCAGTCAGTTATTGCCAGTGATGCCCGGCCCTCGCAAGCTATTCGCGCCAGTCGTGGAAGCTCAATGCGTGTTGCCCTGGAGCTCGTGAAAGAAGGTCAGGCACAAGCTTGTGTCAGCGCCGGTAATACGGGCGCACTCATGGGACTTGCGAAGTTATTGCTCAAACCTCTTGAGGGGATTGAGCGTCCTGCGTTGGTGACGGTGTTACCCCATCAGCAAAAGGGCAAAACGGTGGTGCTGGATTTGGGCGCCAACGTAGATTGTGATAGCACGATGTTGGTGCAATTTGCCGTCATGGGTTCCGTGCTGGCAGAAGAGGTTGTTGGCATTGCCAATCCTCGCGTAGCGTTACTCAACATCGGCGAAGAAGAAACGAAAGGTCTCGACAGTATTCGAGATGCTTCAGCTGTGCTAAAAACGATCCCTTCCATTAATTATATCGGCTATCTTGAAGCCAATGAGTTACTGACTGGCAAAACCGATGTGTTGGTCTGTGACGGTTTTACAGGTAATGTCACATTAAAGACGATGGAAGGTGTTGTCAGAATGTTCCTTTCACTGCTGAAATCTCAGGGTGAGGGCAAAAAACGGTCGTGGTGGCTTCTGTTATTAAAACGTTGGTTACAAAAAAGCCTGACAAGGCGATTTAGTCACCTCAACCCCGACCAGTATAATGGCGCCTGTCTGTTAGGATTGCGCGGCACGGTGATTAAGAGTCATGGTGCGGCCAATCAGCGAGCATTTGAAGTCGCGATTGAACAGGCAGTGCAGGCGGTGCAGCGACAAGTTCCTCAGCGAATTGCCGCTCGCCTGGAATCTGTATACCCAGCTGGATTCGAACTGCTGGACGGTGGCGAAAGCGCAAAATCACGAGCACACAGATAACGGTGCGTTTGTGAATGTGGCCAACGTATCAGCGATTTGCTCGTAGCGGTATATAACCAAAAAGTGACTGAGCGTACATGTATACGAAGATTATTGGTACTGGCAGCTATCTGCCTGAACAAGTGCGTACTAACGCCGATTTGGAAAAAATGGTTGAGACATCTGATGAGTGGATCGTCACTCGTACAGGCATCCGTGAACGCCATATTGCAGCGCCAAATGAAACAGTTGCGACGATGGGCTTTGCCGCCGCAAACCGTGCGATTGAAATGGCGGGCATCGACAAAGAACAAATTGGTCTGATTGTGGTTGCTACCACATCATCCACTCACGCATTTCCAAGCGCGGCGTGCCAGATCCAAAGTATGCTGGGGATCAAAGGCTGTCCGGCGTTTGACGTTGCAGCCGCTTGTGCTGGCTTCACTTACGCCCTGAGCGTTGCCGACCAGTACGTTAAATCTGGCGCAGTTAAGCATGCTCTGGTCGTTGGCTCCGATGTCCTTGCCCGTACCTGCGATCCAACCGATCGCGGAACGATCATCATTTTCGGTGATGGGGCTGGTGCGGTTGTACTGAGCGCATCAGAAGAGCCAGGCATTCTCTCCACGCATCTGCACGCTGACGGTCGCTACGGCGAACTGTTGACGCTGCCTAACGCCGATCGCGTGAACCCGGAAAATCCGATCCACCTGACGATGGCGGGTAACGAAGTATTTAAAGTCGCGGTGACCGAGCTTGCGCACATCGTTGATGAAACGCTGGAAGCCAATAATCTCGACCGTTCTGCGCTGGACTGGCTGGTGCCGCATCAGGCTAACCTGCGCATTATCAGCGCGACAGCTAAAAAGCTGGGTATGTCGATGGATAATGTTGTCGTGACGCTCGACAGACATGGTAATACCTCTGCTGCCTCCGTACCGTGCGCGCTGGACGAAGCCGTCCGCGACGGGCGTATTAAAGCTGGGCAGTTGATATTGCTTGAAGCCTTCGGGGGTGGATTCACCTGGGGCTCCGCGCTGGTTCGTTTCTAGTATAAGGATTTAAACATGACGCAATTTGCATTTGTGTTTCCGGGGCAGGGTTCCCAGACCGTTGGGATGTTGTCTGAAATGGCAGCAAACTACCCAATTGTTGAAGAAACATTTGCTGAAGCATCAGCTGCACTGGGCTATGATCTGTGGGCGTTGACTCAGCAAGGTCCGGCTGAAGAACTGAATAAAACCTGGCAGACGCAGCCCGCGCTGTTGACCGCATCCGTTGCGCTTTATCGCGTATGGCAGCAGCAGGGGGGTAAAACACCTGCGCTGATGGCGGGTCACAGCCTGGGCGAATATTCTGCGCTGGTATGTGCGGGTGTTATCGGTTTTGCCGATGCCGTACGTCTGGTTGAACTGCGTGGCAAATTCATGCAGGAAGCGGTTCCGGAAGGCACTGGCGGCATGTCTGCTATTATCGGTCTGGACGATGCCGCTATCGCTAAAGCGTGCGAAGAGTCTGCCGAAGGCCAGGTGGTTTCACCGGTAAACTTTAACTCACCGGGTCAGGTGGTTATTGCCGGGCATAAAGAAGCCGTAGAACGTGCTGGTGTTGCCTGTAAAGCCGCGGGCGCTAAGCGTGCGCTGCCGCTGCCGGTCAGCGTTCCTTCTCACTGCGCGCTGATGAAGCCTGCTGCTGAGAAACTGGCCGTTGAGCTGCAGAAAATCACCTTTAACGCACCGACTGTTCCGGTTGTGAACAACGTTGATGTGAAGTGTGAAACTACGGCAGACGCAATTCGCGATGCGCTGGTTCGTCAGCTGTATAGCCCGGTTCAGTGGACTAAAACCGTTGAATTTATGGCATCCCAGGGCGTAGAGCACCTGTATGAAGTCGGTCCGGGTAAAGTTCTGACCGGTCTGACGAAACGTATTGTTGACACCCTGACTGCTTCGGCACTGAATGAGCCGGCGGCACTGTCTGCGGCGCTAGAGCAATAAAAGAGGAAGACCATGAGTTTTGAAGGAAAAATCGCGCTGGTTACCGGTGCAAGTCGTGGCATTGGCCGCGCAATTGCTGAGACACTCGTTGCCCGTGGCGCGAAAGTTATCGGTACTGCTACCAGCGAAAGCGGCGCGCAGGCCATTAGCGATTACTTAGGTGCAAATGGTAAAGGTCTGATGTTGAATGTGACCGATCCGGCATCTATCGAATCTGTTCTGGAAAATATTCGCGCAGAATTTGGTGAAGTCGATATCCTGGTCAATAATGCCGGGATTACTCGTGATAACCTGTTAATGCGCATGAAAGATGACGAGTGGAACGATATCATCGAAACCAACCTGTCATCTGTTTTCCGTCTGTCAAAAGCGGTAATGCGAGCTATGATGAAAAAGCGTCATGGGCGTATTATCACTATCGGTTCTGTGGTTGGTACCATGGGAAATGCGGGTCAGGCTAACTACGCTGCGGCGAAAGCGGGTCTGATCGGCTTCAGTAAATCACTGGCGCGCGAAGTTGCGTCTCGTGGCATTACTGTAAACGTTGTTGCTCCGGGCTTTATTGAAACGGACATGACGCGTGCGCTGTCTGATGATCAGCGTGCGGGTATTCTGGCGCAGGTTCCTGCGGGTCGCCTCGGCGGCGCTCAGGAAATCGCCAGTGCGGTTGCATTTTTAGCTTCTGACGAAGCAAGTTACATCACAGGTGAGACTTTGCACGTCAACGGCGGGATGTACATGGTTTAACCACGATGAAAAATATTTGCGTTATTGTAGGTCTTGGCCTCAAAATAACGTAAAATCGTGGTAAGACCTGCCGGGATTTAGTTGCAAATTTTTCAACATTTTATACACTACGAAAACCATCGCGAAAGCGAGTTTTGATAGGAAATTTAAGAGTATGAGCACTATCGAAGAACGCGTTAAGAAAATTATCGGCGAACAGCTGGGCGTTAAGCAGGAAGAAGTAACCAACAATGCTTCCTTCGTTGAAGACCTGGGCGCAGATTCTCTTGACACCGTTGAGCTGGTAATGGCTCTGGAAGAAGAGTTTGATACTGAGATTCCGGACGAAGAAGCTGAGAAAATCACTACCGTTCAGGCTGCCATTGATTACATCAACGGCCACCAGGCGTAAGTGAACATCTCCAGGCGGTCATTCGACCGCCTGAGTTTTATCTTTTTATCCCACTTGAATTATTTTCCCTCCCTGGAGGACAACCGTGTCTAAGCGTCGTGTAGTTGTGACCGGACTGGGCATGTTGTCTCCTGTCGGCAATACCGTAGAGTCTACCTGGAAAGCTCTCCTTGCCGGTCAGAGTGGCATCAGCCTGATCGACCATTTCGATACTAGCGCCTATGCAACGAAATTTGCTGGCTTAGTAAAGGATTTTAACTGTGAAGACATTATCTCGCGCAAAGAACAGCGCAAGATGGATGCCTTCATTCAATATGGAATTGTCGCTGGCGTTCAGGCCATGCAGGATTCTGGCCTCGAAATTACGGAAGAGAACGCTCATCGTATTGGCGCCGCTATCGGCTCTGGTATTGGCGGTCTCGGTCTTATCGAAGAAAACCATACCTCACTGGTAAACGGTGGACCGCGTAAGATCAGCCCGTTCTTCGTTCCGTCGACGATTGTTAACATGGTGGCTGGTCACCTGACCATCATGTACGGCCTGCAAGGGCCAAGCATCTCCATCGCGACCGCCTGTACTTCAGGCGTGCATAACATCGGTCATGCCGCACGTATCATTGCATACGGCGATGCAGACGCGATGGTTGCGGGTGGTGCTGAAAAAGCCAGTACGCCGTTGGGTGTGGGTGGCTTTGGCGCGGCACGTGCACTGTCTACGCGTAATGATAACCCGCAAGCGGCAAGCCGCCCGTGGGACAAAGAGCGTGACGGCTTTGTGCTGGGCGACGGCGCTGGCATGGTGGTACTGGAAGAGTACGAGCATGCGAAAGCGCGCGGTGCAAAAATCTATGCTGAAGTCGTTGGCTTCGGTATGAGCAGCGATGCTTACCACATGACGTCGCCACCGGAAAACGGTGCAGGCGCTGCGCTGGCAATGGTCAACGCACTGCGCGATGCGGCTATTGAAGCGGGTCAGATCGGCTATGTCAACGCACATGGTACGTCTACGCCTGCAGGCGATAAAGCTGAAACCCAGGCAGTGAAATCTGTCTTTGGCGATGCGGCAAGCCGTGTGATGGTAAGCTCCACCAAATCCATGACCGGACACCTGTTGGGTGCGGCGGGCGCGGTAGAGTCTATTTTCTCTATCCTGGCGCTGCGCGATCAGGCTATTCCGCCAACCATCAACCTGGATAATCCGGATGAAGGTTGTGACCTGGACTTCGTACCTCACGAAGCGCGTCAGGTTAGTGGTCTGGAGTATGCGCTGTGTAACTCCTTTGGCTTCGGTGGTACCAACGGATCTTTGATCTTTAAAAAGATTTAAGTCCGTCAGGTGATGCGCTAGCATCGATAGCAAATTGAAAAGGTCCGCTTGTCGGGCCTTTTTTTATTCGGTTTTCCGCCCTTGTCCTGTGTTACTCATCCTGCCAAACTAGCGGACTAGAAATAAGGAGCCACCATGTTCTTAATTAATGGCTGCGAGCAAGATATGCTGGCCGCAAGCGATCGAGCGGCCCAATTTGGTGATGGCTGTTTTACCACTGCCTGTATTATCGACGGTGAAATCCCTCTCTTTGCAGCGCATCTTGAGCGTTTACAAGACGCTTGCCAAAAACTGCTGATCTCTTTTGAAGATTGGTCCGAGCTGCAAAATGAAATGAAAATGCTGGCGAAAGGGCACGTACGCGGTGTGTTGAAAGTGATTATCAGCCGTGGCAGTGGAGGCCGGGGTTACAGTGGCAAAAATTGTCATAGTGCCACACGCATCCTCTCCGTTTCAGCCTGGCCCGATCATTACGATCGTTGGCGGCAAGAAGGTATTACGCTGGCGCTAAGCCCAGTGCGGCTGGGACGTAATCCACTGCTTGCCGGGCTTAAACACCTGAATCGACTGGAGCAGGTGTTGATTCGCTCTCATCTTGAACAGACGGACGCCGATGAAGCGCTGGTTCTTGACAGCGAGGGATGGGTTACGGAATGCTGTGCGGCTAATTTGTTCTGGCGTAAAGGCGATGCTGTTTACACGCCCCGGCTGGATCAGGCCGGAGTGAACGGTATTATGCGACAATTCTGTATCCGGATGCTGGCACAATCGCCATTCAGTATTGTCGAAGTGTATGCCGGGTTGGAGGAGGTAATGCAGGCTGATGAAATCGTCGTCTGTAACGCGTTAATGCCCATTATTCCCGTGCGTGCCTGTGGCGACACGTTGTTGTCTTCACGTTTGTTATTCGATTATTTAGCCCCACTTTGTGAGCACCCGAATTAGTCATGAAAAAACTGTTACTTGTTGTCCTGTTATTGCTGGTTGTGCTGGGCATTGCCGCTGGAGTGGGAATGTGGAAAGTTCGCCATCTGGCGGACAGCAAATTATTGATTAAAGAAGAAACGATTTTTACGCTGAAAGCGGGGACGGGCCGTCTGGCTCTCGGCGAACAGCTGTATGCAGACAAAGTTATCAATCGTCCGCGCGTGTTCCAGTGGCTGCTGCGTGTGGAGCCCGAGCTGTCGCATTTTAAGGCCGGAACATATCGCTTCACGCCTGACATGACGGTGCGGGACATGCTGCAACTACTGGAAAGCGGCAAAGAGGCGCAGTTCCCGTTACGTCTGGTTGAAGGGATGCGCCTGAGCGATTATCTCAAACAGCTGCGTGATGCCCCGTATATCAAACATACGTTAAGCGACGATAGCTATGAGACCGTGGCCGAGGCACTTAAGCTGGAAAACCCGCAATGGGTAGAAGGCTGGTTCTGGCCAGATACCTGGATGTATACCGCCAATACTACTGACGTAGCGTTGCTAAAACGCGCGCATCAGAAAATGGTTAAAGCGGTGGATACTGTCTGGGAGGGGCGCGCTGATGGCCTGCCTTATCAGGACAAAAATCAGCTGGTAACCATGGCTTCTATTATTGAAAAAGAAACTGCGGTCGCCAGCGAGCGCGACCAGGTGGCTTCGGTCTTTATTAACCGCTTACGTATGGGTATGCGTTTACAAACCGATCCGACAGTGATTTACGGGATGGGTACACGGTATAATGGCAAATTGTCGCGTGTGGATTTAGACACCCCGACCGCCTATAACACCTATACCATTACTGGACTGCCGCCAGGCCCGATTGCCATGCCGGGAGAGGCTTCATTGCAGGCCGCGGCGCATCCGGCAAAAACGCCGTATCTCTATTTTGTGGCTGACGGTAAAGGCGGCCACACGTTTAACACCAATCTTGCCAGCCATAACCGGTCCGTGCAGGATTACCTGAAAGTGCTTAAGGAAAAAAATGGGCAGTAACTATATCGTCATTGAAGGCCTGGAAGGCGCCGGAAAAACCACCGCGCGTAACGTGGTGGTGGAGACACTTGAGCAACTCGGTATTCGTGACATGGTTTTCACCCGCGAACCTGGTGGAACGCAGCTGGCTGAGAAACTAAGAAGTCTGGTGCTGGATATTAAATCGGTCGGTGACGAGGTCATTACCGATAAAGCCGAAGTTCTGATGTTTTACGCGGCGCGTGTGCAGTTGGTCGAAACCGTTATTAAACCTGCACTGGCGAAAGGCGCGTGGGTAATTGGCGATCGTCACGATCTGTCGACCCAGGCGTATCAGGGCGGCGGACGCGGTATCGATCAAAACATGCTGGCAACCCTGCGTGATGCGGTGCTTGGTGATTTTCGTCCGGACCTGACGATCTATCTGGATGTGACGCCAGAAGTCGGGTTGAAGCGTGCCCGTGCCCGCGGTGAGCTGGATCGTATTGAGCAGGAATCTTTCGACTTCTTTAATCGCACTCGCGCGCGTTATCTTGAGCTGGCAGCCAAAGACGTCAGCATTCGTACTATAGACGCTACGCAGCCGTTGGAGGCTGTGATGGCTGATATCCGTCATACCATCACCCAATGGGTGAAGGAGCAGGGCGCATGAAATGGTACCCATGGTTACGACCGGATTTTGAAAAACTGGTAGCCAGCTACCAGACGGGTCGTGGTCACCATGCGTTACTGATTCAGGCGTTACCCGGAATGGGCGACGACGCGCTGATTTACGCCCTCAGCCGCTATTTAATGTGCCAGCAGCCGGAAGGGCATAAAAGCTGTGGACAGTGCCGCGGCTGTCAGCTAATGCAGGCGGGGACGCACCCTGACTACTATTCGCTGCTGCCGGAAAAAGGCAAAAGCACGCTGGGGGTTGATGCGGTACGCGAAGTCAGTGAAAAGCTGTACGAGCATTCGCGTCTCGGCGGCGCGAAGGTCGTGTGGATCCCGGATGCTGCCCAGTTAACTGATGCCGCCGCCAACGCCTTGCTGAAAACGCTGGAAGAACCCCCGGCACAAACCTGGTTTTTCCTCGCCAGCACAGAGCCAGCTCGCTTGCTGGCGACATTACGCAGCCGTTGTCGGTTACATCATCTTGCACCACCGCCGGAGTCGTATGCGATTTCCTGGCTTGTTCGTGAAGTGACTGCGTCGTCAGAAGAGCTGCTGAGCGCGTTACGCCTGAGTGCAGGTTCGCCAGGCGCGGCACTTACGTTGTTACAGGCTGAAAGCTGGGCGCACCGCACAGATTTTTGTGCGGCACTGGTGAACACATTAAACACAGGCGACTGGTATATACTGCTCGCGGCGTTAAACCACGATCAGGCTGCCGCCCGTTTACACTGGCTGGCAACGTTGTTGACCGATGCGTTGAAACGTCCGTATGGCGTTTCCCATTTAACGAATCCTGATGCACTGGACCTGATATCTTCTATCGCAGAACGGTTATCCGTTGCCCAGATACAGGCGATACTCGGTGACGTTTGTCATTGTCGTCAGCAACTGCTGAACGTGACGGGCGTAAACCGTGAGCTGGTGTTAACCGATCTTATTCTTCGTATTGAGCATTACCTGCAACCAGGCTCCGTACTGCCTGTTCCCCATCTTTGAGAGAGACATTATGTTTTTAGTCGACTCACACTGCCATCTTGATGGCCTGGATTATCAATCTCTGCATAAGGACGTGGACGACGTGCTGGCGAAAGCGGCCGCACGCGATGTGAAATTCTGTCTTGCCGTTGCGACCACTCTGCCAGGATACCGCAGTATGCGCGAACTGGTCGGTGAGCGTGACAATGTGGTTTTTTCCTGCGGCGTGCATCCGTTAAATCAGGATGAAACCTATGATGTTGAGGACCTGCGTCGTTTTGCCGCCGAAGAGGGGGTTGTGGCGATGGGAGAAACCGGGCTGGACTATTTTTACACGCCGGAAACAAAGGTGCGCCAGCAGGAATCTTTTATCCACCATATTCAGATCGGCCGTGAGTTACAGAAGCCGGTTATCGTGCATACCCGCGATGCGCGAGCCGATACGCTGTCTATTCTGCGCGAAGAAAAAGTGACGGATTGTGGCGGCGTACTACACTGTTTTACAGAGGACAGAGAAACGGCGGGTAAATTGCTGGACCTTGGATTCTATATCTCGTTTTCCGGCATCGTCACGTTCCGAAATGCAGAGCAGCTCCGTGATGCCGCCCGCTATGTTCCTCTGGACCGGTTATTGGTCGAGACGGATTCTCCCTACCTTGCGCCTGTACCGCATCGTGGAAAAGAGAACCAGCCCGCCATGACTCGTGACGTTGCAGAGTACATGGCCGTAGTGAAAGGTGTTGCCGTTGAAGAACTGGCGCAGGCAACCACTGATAACTTTGCCCGCCTGTTTCACATCGACGCTTCTCGCCTGCAATCTGTTCGTTAACTGACTTTTTTTAAAGCTCGTAATTAATCACTAATGCGAGTAAAGTTCACCGCCACAAAATGGGCGGTGAATAATCAGTTTGACACATTCAGAAACTCATTTTATCGGAATGTGCGGATTTTGCGGCCATTCACGACTGAACTGTGATAGCCGTCAAACAAAAACAAACTGAATTATTTTACTCTGTGTAATAAATAAAGGGTACTTAGATGCCCTGTACACGGCGAGGTTCTCCCCCCTCGCCAATGCGTGAGAACGTAGAATACACAAAGTCAATCAAGCTGCATCAAGGCGGCAAGTGAGTGAATTGCAGGAGCTTACCAGAGTAAGTGACTGGGATGAACGAGCGCAGCCCACCCTGAGGCGGTTTGAAGGATGAAGTGTATAAGCACAAATACTCAGGAGCACTCCTAATTATGTTTAAGAATGCATTTGCTAACCTGCAAAAGGTCGGTAAATCGCTGATGCTGCCGGTATCCGTACTCCCGATTGCAGGTATCCTGCTGGGCGTCGGTTCCGCTAACTTCAGCTGGCTGCCAGCCGTTGTATCGCACGTAATGGCAGAAGCAGGCGGTTCTGTTTTTGCGAACATGCCGCTGATTTTTGCTATCGGTGTTGCGTTAGGCTTCACTAATAATGACGGTGTATCTGCACTGGCATCCGTTGTTGCTTACGGCATCATGGTTAAGACCATGGCTGTTGTTGCGCCGCTGGTTCTGCATTTACCTGCTGAAGAGATCGCCGCTAAACACCTTGCTGATACGGGTGTTCTCGGGGGGATTATCTCCGGTGCGATTGCAGCGTATATGTTCAACCGTTTCTACCGTATCAAATTGCCTGAGTATCTTGGCTTCTTTGCGGGTAAGCGCTTCGTTCCTATCATTTCTGGTCTGGCTGCCATCTTCACAGGTGTGGTTCTGTCCTTCATTTGGCCACCGATCGGTACTGCTATTCAGACGTTCTCCCAGTGGGCTGCATACCAGAACCCGGTCGTGGCGTTCGGTATCTATGGCTTCATTGAACGCTGCCTGGTACCGTTTGGTCTGCACCATATCTGGAACGTTCCATTCCAGATGCAGATCGGTGAGTACACTAACGCTGCGGGTCAGGTGTTCCACGGTGATATTCCTCGCTACATGGCGGGTGACCCGACTGCGGGCAAACTGTCCGGTGGCTTCCTGTTCAAAATGTACGGTCTGCCGGCTGCCGCTATCGCTATCTGGCACTCTGCTAAACCAGAAAACCGCGCGAAAGTGGGCGGTATCATGATCTCCGCGGCGCTGACCTCGTTCCTGACCGGTATTACCGAGCCGATCGAGTTCTCCTTCATGTTCGTGGCGCCGATCCTGTACATCATCCACGCGATTCTGGCTGGTCTGGCATTCCCGATCTGTATCCTGCTGGGTATGCGCGACGGTACGTCGTTCTCCCACGGTCTGATCGACTTTATCGTTCTGTCCGGTAACAGCAGCAAACTGTGGCTGTTCCCGATTGTCGGTATCGGTTATGCGATTGTTTACTACACCATCTTCCGTGTGCTGATCAAAGCGCTGGACCTGAAAACGCCGGGTCGTGAAGATGCTACCGAAGACAGCAAAGCAGGTGCGTCCGGCGAAATGGCTCCGGCTCTGGTTGCGGCATTCGGCGGTAAAGAAAACATCACTAACCTTGATGCGTGCATCACCCGTCTGCGTGTCAGCGTGGCTGACGTTGCCAAAGTGGATCAGGCTGGCCTGAAGAAACTGGGTGCGGCAGGCGTTGTGGTAGCTGGTTCCGGTGTTCAGGCTATCTTCGGGACTAAGTCCGATAACCTGAAAACTGAAATGGATGAGTACATCCGTAACAGCTAAGCAGTAAGAAGTTGGGGAGAACTAAGGCAGCCTGCGGGCTGCCTTTTTTATTGCATTAATTAGCCTGAACGCGAATCGGTGCGGTGGCAGCGAACAGCCATGGACGTGCCTCTGCGTTCACGCGCGGGGATAACGTCTCTCTGACCTGCTGGTGGTAATCATCAATCCACTGTTTCTCAGCATCACTCAGCAGATGCAGTTCAACCAGATTCAAATCAATCGGTACCAGCGTCAGCGTTGAGAAACGACAAAAACCAGGACGACTGTTGATAATCTCCACCTGATTCTCAATACGGATCCCATACTGTCCGGCCAGATAATAACCCGGCTCGATGGTGATGATATTGCCTGCGATCAGTGGCCACGGGTTTACTTTTTTGGCGATGCGATGGGGTTGCTCATGAATAAGCAACTGGTGACCCACGCCGTGTCCCGTGCCATGATCAAAATCCAGTCCCAGCTCCCACAACGCCCGGCGGCTAAAGGCATCCAGTTGATGGCCCTGAGTCCCGCTGGGAAACTGCAGCGAAATAAGCGACAAAAAGCCTTTCAACACGGCGGTGTAATGTAGGCGACGTTGCGGATCCTGTGGGCCAAATGCGAGGGTACGCGTCGTATCCGTCGTACCATTGTGGTACTGGCCACCGGAATCATTCAGATACATGGCCTGCGAGGTAATTGGCGTATTGGTCTTTTCACTGGAGTGGTAATGGCACATTGCGGCATTGCTGGCAGAGGCCGAAATCGTGCTGAAACTTTGCTCGATAAATCCCGGCTGCTGCTGGCGAAATTCCAGTTGCTTGGCCTGCGCTTCCAGCTCGGTGACCGGATTGCCTGCCGCTTCGCGCAAAGGTACTTCATGGGCCAGCCAGGCAAGGAAGTTTACCCAGGCTGCGCCATCTTGTTCATGGCATTCCCGATAGCCTGCCAGTTCAACGTCATTTTTGTGGGATTTCATCAGAGTGATGGGATCGGGCGCCCAAAGAACGTTGCCACCGTGTTCTTCAATGGCAAAACGCAACGCGACCGGGGCGTAGTCTTTATCGACCAGGAAACGCTTCCCATTAGCTAACTGCTGGCAGCGAGTCAGAAAATTCTCTTGCGGGGCAAGAGTAAGCGTATCCAGCAGTGATGCGGGAAGCTGTTGCGTTTTATTGCTATCCACAAACCATTCCAGCTCACCGCTGCGATGGAGCAGGGCAAACGAAAACGGCACTGGCACCATGGCCAGATCCGAACCGCGTACATTCAATAACCATGCAATGTTATCCGGCAGGGTAATTGCCAGCACGTCAGCCTGGTGTTGAGCGAGTTGTTCCACGACGCGGGCACGCTTTTGCGTGCTGCTTTCCCCGCTGATTTCAATGGGCATTTCACGAATGATGCCGCAGGGGGCTGCCGGTCGGTCTAGCCATACCTGGTCAAAAGGATCTTGCTCAAGAGGCACCAGCTTGCAATGTGTTGCCGACAAGGCTTCAAACTGGCTGTTGACCATCAGCATTGGTTCAAAGCCGATACGTGTACCCGCTGCAACGTGAGACTGCAAATAGTCGGCCAGCGGCTCATCGTGTAAATGATGAATTTCAAAATCATCCAGCGAGACTTCATTGCGTACCTGGACCTGATAGCGTCCATCGACAAACATTAACGCGCGATCCCGAAGGACCAACGCGAGGCCGGCAGAGCCGCTAAAACCGGTCAGCCAGGCCAGTTTATTGTCATGCGGCGTACAATCTTCACTTTGATGAGCATCGGCGCGCGGAACAATCATGCCATCCAGCCCCTGCGCTATCAGCAGGTTGCGCAGGGCGGAAAGAGGAGTTGAGTTGTGCATAGTTACCTTCAGGTCTTAACGGAACGGCGGTTCGTTGAATGTACGTAATTTACGGGAGTGCAGTCGGTCGCCTTCAGCACGCAGACGATCGATAGCCCGGATACCTATTTGCAGATGCTCAGAAATGGCACCTTCATAAAAACGGTTGGCCTGACCAGGCAGTTTGATCTCACCGTGCAGTGGCTTGTCGGAAACGCACAGCAGCGTGCCGTAAGGAACGCGGAAACGGTATCCCTGGGCGGCGATGGTGGCGCTTTCCATATCGATAGCCACCGCGCGGCTGAGGTTAAAGCGTAGCGCAGAAGCGGAATAGCGTAGCTCCCAGTTGCGATCGTCAGTGGTGACGACGGTACCAGTACGCAGGCGCTGTTTAACCTCTTCGCCGGGCATACCGCTGACTTCTTTGGTGGCGTCATACAGTGCGCGCTGCACTTCCGCTATGCTCGGAATTGGAATATCTGGCGGCAGTACGGCATCCAACACGTGGTCGTCACGCAGATAAGCGTGGGCCAGAACATAGTCGCCGATCGCCTGGCTTTCACGCAGCCCGCCACAGTGACCAATCATCAGCCAGACGTCAGGACGCAGTACAGCCAGATGATCGCAAATGGTTTTGGCGTTAGACGGGCCAACGCCGATATTAACCAGCGTGATCCCCTGACCGTCGGCGGTGATTAAATGCCAGGCGGGCATCTGATGTTTCTTCCAGGCGAGATCGGAGATCGCTTCTTCAGGCGCTTCAGTTTCAGCGGTGATCCAGATCCCGCCCGCGCAAGAAAGCGCGATATATGGGCTATCAGGGTCGAGGATCTGGTTGCACCCCCAACGCACAAACTCATCGACATAGCGGGTGTAGTTGGTGAACAGCACAAACGGCTGAAAATGTTCAACCGGTGTTCCCGTGTAGTGGCGTAGTCGCGCCAGCGAAAAATCTACTCGTCGGGCGTCGAAGTGTGACAACGGGGAGAATTCCGCCGGATGATAGGTACCGTCTGCTGTTTCATCGCCAATCTGTGACAGCTCGGTTGTGGGGAAATGACGCGTTAGGCCGGCGCTCATCGAGCGGTCGAGCGTCAGTTCAGAACCGTCAATGACATACGGATAGGGAATTTCATGTTGCGACGGCTCGACGGAGATATGCGCATCATAATCCTGATACAGCAGCGTGAGTTGTTCTTCAAGATACGGACGAAAAAGCGACGGACGGGTAATCGTAGTGGTGTAGCAGCCCGCATGGGTAAAACGACCATAGGCGCGGGTTTTCGGGGGATTGGTGGCGCTGCCATCCCAGGTGACACACAGTGATGGGTAAACAAAAAGACCGTTATGGCGGGCGATTACGTCAGGGAGCGTCCCTGTTTCAATATACTTACCAATGGCGCTACGCAGTGCTTTAACCGACTGCTCGTACAGCGCGTCCAGTTTATCCAGTGCCTGAGCCGGGGTCAGGCTGGAGCCCTTATTGTTCATGTCTGTCTCCTTGTTCCACAGATGTACTGCTCTCCCGATAGTATGTCACAGGAATGTGAAACAAAAGTCAGACGTTGAGGAAGATTGTGCGAAGACCGGACGGCCTCCGCACCCGGGCTTAACCGTGCTGCTTATCCCGCATCAGCAATGCTGTAGTGGCGGAAATAAGACAACCCGCCATCAGATAAATGGCCACACTGTGCCAGTCTCCGCCGGAGAATGTTACCAGTGCAGCAGCAATGAAGGGGGTAAAACCGCCGCCAACCACGCTTGCTACCTGATAACCAACTCCTGCGCCGCTGTAGCGATAGCTTGCGCCAAACAAACCGGTAAACATAGGTTGCTGCACGCAGACCACCATATCGTGTGCAATGTTGGCCAACATAATCGCGAAGAACACGATCCAGAAAATGGATTGCGCTTCTAACGCCATAAAGAACGGGAATGCGCTGAGCGTCCCGACCAGTGCGCCGGTAATGTAAACGCGCCGGCGACCAAAACGGTCGGCGAGCCAGGCGAAGCAGGGGATGGTCAGACAGCTCAGCCCACCCACCAACAAGCCGATATTCAGAAACAGTTCACGGGGTAAGCCCAGATTCTGCGTGGAGTAATTTAGGGCAAACGCAGTGACGATATACATCGTCAGCAGTTCACACAGGCGCAGAGCGATAATTTTCAAAAAGGCACCTGGATGACGGATTAACGCCTCGACTACCGGTAGTCTCTTTTTCTCTGGTTGCGGTGCCTGCTGCTGCTGTTCGAATTCGGCTGATTCATCCATTCGGTTACGCATCCACAACGCGCCCAATACCAGCACGATGCTGAACAGGAATGGAATACGCCAGCCCCAACTCAGGAACTGCTCATCGGTGGTTTGCGAGCTAATCAGCGAGACCAGACCGGTAGAAAGCAGTAGCCCGACGCCATAACCGACCTGAACACCGCTGCTGTAGAAGGCTTTTTTATTTTTCGGCGCACTTTCGACCGAGAGCAACGCCGCGCCGCCCCATTCACCGCCAACGGCGAACCCCTGAATAGCACGCAGCGTCACCAGCAGAACGGGAGCCCACCAGCCAATGGTGTCAAAGGAAGGAATAATCCCTATCAGTGCAGTGGCGATCCCCATCATCCAGACGGTGAGCATCAGCATACGTTTACGCCCCAGGCGATCGCCGAAGTGGCCAAAGATCACCCCGCCTAACGGGCGGAACAAAAATCCGACGCCAAAGGTAGCAAATGCGGCTAGTGTTCCCATCGCCGGGCTGACTTGCGGGAAGAACTCGCGGTTAAAGACCAGTGCGGCAGTGATGCCGTAAAGCAGAAAATCATACCAGTCGACCACGGCACCCGCGAAGCTACCAAGCGCAGCGCGTCGGGCGCGGTTAAGTGAAGAGGCGTCCTGTTGGGGACCCGTGGAGGTGAGGGAGGAATCCATAGTTATCCTGTCTGTACTGTTTTTTAGTTATTAGTATTTGAGTTGGGTTACACACATTGCAGTCGCAATATTAACGACCGTATGAGATTACCGCGACAGACGGGAAGTGAAAACGATTATCTCCCTCATCTGATGGCAACATGAAAAATAAGATGAATGAGAAATCTGAACCTGGTGGAATCGTGGCCTGTCAGGAGTGTTCTGATTTCAGGCGGAGCATTAGGAGCGCTGTATTTGGGGAAGTTATAAACCCACTTTCATAATGGTATACGGAGATTCGGTGAAACCACATCGCTCATAAGCACGAATCGCACGCCCGTTATCTCCGTGGAATTATAAGCGAAGCTCCAGTGCCTTTTCTGATTTAGCTTCTTTTGTAAGATGTTTGATGAGCTCATCAGCTAATCCCATCCCACGATACTCCGGGGCGATATAAAAGCTTTGGATCCACCGGTAGTCATTTCCATGAACATCACTCCATTCTTTTACGACAGAGGTATTGGCGATCACTGTTTCTGAAGAATCTTCCATGGCCCAATATTTTGAACGTGGGTTTTCACAAAACGCCGACGAAACGCCACACTCCACAGCAACAAGGTCAATCACTGTACCTTCAGATTCTTGTGCTTCCTGAGTGGTGAATTCGATGATTTTGTTGATATCGTCAGGGGTAGCTGGTCGAATAAAGTAGTTCGTAAGTCTGGCTCTCATTAGCGTTGCATCGACCCGTTGAACTCACAGCACGGAGCGGACATTGCTGACTGAGCTGAAGGTCCGCTGCGAGCGAGAAGCTAACGCTCACTCCATGCCAGATATGCTGTAATGCAAATAAGAGCGTCCATAAAACCCTAATCATTCAGGAAGGAAAGAGTATTTATTTTTGAGTTAGCGTAAATATAATATCCAGAAGAAATAAAATCGTTATAAATATAGTAGTTAAAATAACAGTCAGGCGCTCTTTCTTGATTGGTATCGACACGATTAATCCCCTCTGAGGAAAATGAAGTCTAATAATGTTTTTGACATCTTTGAAAATTAATTAATCAGAAATTTCACCCAAAATAATGACGTAATATAAACGCAGCTAAAACGCCGCTGATTACCGTTATAGGCATTGAAAATCGCATTGCGATAAATAACGTTATGCCTAACGCGATCAGGTCGGCAGGTGCTCCGGATGCAAAAAAAGGAGCGATAAATGCCAGCATGACGCAGCCTGGTGAGGATTTCAGCACCACCATCGCCCTCGGGGTGAGAACCCTGTTGCGTAATATCAGGTAGGCTGTTACACGGGTTGCATAGGTGGTCAATGCCATCAGTACAATAGCAATAACGGTCTGATAATTAAGCATCATCACCTCCCATTAAGGCAGCCGTCATTAGCCCTGCCAGTGGACCGGCAATGACATACCAAAGGCCGGAAACAAAATGGCACACCGCAACTGAGACGAGCAAACTGATTATCCATGGCACGGCTTTTCGCCAGCCATTCCACATACCTCTGACCAATACAAGAAAGACAGCCGGGAAGGCCATATCAAAACCATACTGATGAACGTCGCCGAGTACCGGGCCAATTAACGCCCCGAGGGTGGTGCAGAAAACCCACATCGAATAAAAAGACAACGAAACACCCAGATAATAGGGCATGCTAAAATACACTGTACTTTTATATTTTTTGCTGTGCGCGTCATTATAACTTAACGCCCAACTCTCATCCGTCATTAAAAAAAGCGCTGGTAAGACTTTTCGTTTCGGAAAACGAGAAAGCAGCGGAACCAGCGTTGCGCCCATTAAAATATGGCGACTATTAACCAACAGTGTCACCGCCATAATCAGTAAAAAAGAGGGCGGGGATGTCCAGATCTGTATCGCGGCAAACTCCGATCCTCCCGCAAAATTCAGTCCTGTCATCAGCGGGACTTCCAGAGTATTGAGTCCCTTTTGGCTTGCCTGAGCGCCCAGCACCAGAGCAAAGGGGACCACACCCAGCAGGACTGGCAGGCCATCTTTCAGGCCGCGACGAAACTCTTTTGCCGTACTGCCAGCCTCATCCTGAAAGGGAATGTCAGTCCTTACATCAACTTGCTGTTCACTCATTCTTTTGGCTCATTTCAACATTTCAAAACCTGGCGTCAGAATAAATTATGTGACACTATGAGTAAATATAAATAGTGTCACATTACACTTTTGGTGATTTTATGCGTGAACGCTCCCCCTGGCAGCCCAGACTTGCACAAAACAGCACATCTCCCACTGACCAGTTGGTACAGGCGTTGTCAGAAGATATCCTTTCGGGCTTACTGAGCCACGGCGCGCGCTTACCGGCACACCGTAATTTAGCGGATACGCTTGGCATAGGGCTGGGTACTGTAACGAAAGCGTACGGTATCCTGGAGAAACGCGGGCTCGTCAGGAGCGTTAAGGGTAGCGGCATGTTCGTTGCCCTGGCCAATTCACGGAACAGAACGTTTATCGACCTGTCACAGAACACGCCTCCAGCAGCATTAACGTCCCGCTCATTGAGCGCGACGTTAGCCACCATCGCCCGTCGACCGGACATGGATATGTTTAATACTTACGCTCCGGCCGCAGGACATGACGAGCATCGGCGATTGCTTGCACAGTGGTTTAACGGGTTGGGGATCCCGGCAGATTATCAACAACTCATTTTAACCAACGGTGCTCAACACGCGCTTTCTGTGGCACTCTCGACCGTCTGCGAACCCTTTGGCCGACTGTACGTGGAGGCCCAAACCTATTCAGGTCTGATCCAGCTTTCACGGTTACTCAAGCTCACGCTAGTGGGGATCCCTATGGATGACGAAGGCATGGACGTATCCGCTCTGGAACGCAGTCTGGATGAACATGCAGAAAAAGGCGGTGCGGTGTATGTCACGCCTCTGCTACAAAGCCCTTCGACGCGCATCATGAGCCTTGCCCGCCGTCTGGAACTGATCCGGGTTTGTCGGGAGAGAGGAATAACGATCATTGAGGATGACGTGTACCGACTGGGACGTGATGCCGGATTGCCGCAAATAGCCAGATTAGCCCCTGATATCACTTTGTACGTTAACAGCTTATCTAAAATTCTAAATCCGGCACTGCGGATTGGTGGGCTGCTGGTACCGGAGGCGTTATATTCACGCGCGGAATCCATGCTAAGAGCCACGGCGATGATGGTCTCCCCCTTAAGCAGCGCCATCATGGAGCAATGGTTGATCGATGGAACGGCAGAAACTGTCACACTGGCCATTGAACAAGAAACGAAGCGTCGCTACGAACTTGCGACAGACATTCTGGGGGCGCATGTCTACCGTTCAGGACAGCCCAGCTTTCATATCTGGATGCCGTTTTCACGAGAAGAAGCGCAGTCGTTCTACAAAGCCGCGCTGGCGGCAGGTATTAAAGTGACGGCACCGGCGTCTACTGAAGTGAGTGAACAGTCGGATCAGTCCGGGATCCGTTTGTGTATCGGAGGAACAGAGTTTGACCAGCTAACTCAAGCTCTGTTAACGCTCAGGGGAATTGCCGAACAGCTTAAACAGCAACCAGACCCTTTCCCTCTTTTCAGGTTATGAATGACAGATGGCCTTAAATAAAAAACCGATGACGGTGGTTAGTATTGGTCTTATAAGTCTGCCCTCTCTGTTCCTCATCATCCAGGCATGGATAATGCTCTTGGCAACTTCCGTTCCTGGCACTGAGCGGACGTTCTGACTGAGCTGAAGGTCCGCTGTGAGCGAAAAGCGGCAGTTCGCAGCTCCAACAACTACATGACTAACATTGAGGTTTCTTAATCAACGCGGAGCAGGTCAGCAGCTGAAGGGTATATTTCTGTTTCTCATCTACCTTGAATTATGAACAACATTAGAAGATATTAAGTTTAGAACGAATAAAAATGATCGTATGTTTATTAATCAGATAATTATAATAAGCTGAGGCGATGAATGAAATTAGTGAAGATTGTAGGGTATTGCGCCGGTGGAGTTGCCGTAGGTGTTGCTGCTGTTGCTTTAGCTCCATTCACGGGTGGCGGCTCGGTCTTGGGGGCAGCTTCATTAGCAGGATCACTGCTTGGTGCAGAGGCTCTTGCTGTAGGGGCTGCTGTAGTGGGAGGTGCTGCTGGAGCGGCTGCAAGCGTTGCGGGTGACGCCGCAACTGAAGCCAGTCGCCAGAGTGATGTTAATCAAGGCAGGAATGAGGAGCTGGCCCGCCATACTGCCGAAATGCATGCACTGAAACGCCAGGTCACCGCGCTGTTGGATCAAATTGCCAATCGTGACCAATTCATCGTCGCTGCATTCGGACTTGGCATAGCATGCGCTTCCACTAGTCGTAAACTCACAGACAATTTGATGGAGGAGCTGGACTGGCTGATTTGTGGGATAGGTACGAGAGCGCTACTGCCTGCCATTACACAAAATAAAATTTCAGAAATGAGAAGTAACCCACCCTCAATAAATTCAGCCAAAGCGTTGATCAAAAAACATGCCTTTACCAGCAATGAACACGAAGAAATCTTCAACATTATTATCAATACAGTTGACGAATTTACTGAAGACAACCTCCAAACCGCCCATGGTTTTTGACAGTTTCTAATTGCTTGCTGGACATAGGATAGTGACATGGATAATGCTCAACGACATAAAATGCGATTAGCTAACATTCGACAGCACCAATCAGCAGCAAGGGAAGGTAACCTGGCGATGCCTGACTTGTTTGGATTAAGCCTAATCAATACCGAAGATGCCCGGTTTATTGAAAATAACGATATGGCTGCTGCCTATGCTGGCGAACTCTATAATTACGAAGTTAATGACTCAGATATCGCAGAAATTACCGGTTTAATTGCAAATATGGACGCGCAAAGCGGCGCTAATTCAATTCTGGAACCCGTCTTCCTTGGCCTTATCGATGGCACCATGCGGTCATTTAAGCTTGGTACTAAGCAAGGAATTACCGCGTCACGACTCTATAACGAATGCAAAGTATTTTCGTATGCCAAACCGCAGAGCAATACGACGATTGATAGTTATACCGAACAGCTCAATGAGCAGGTGAACATCGCGACATTTGATAAACGGTCAGTCTACTACGATGGAAAAATGACTCGCGATGGCAACGTAACCACGATGCGAAAAGGTTCAGATCCGATTAAAGAAAAGTATTTTGGTGACGAGAATACTGCCCAAGATGGTTATGATCCTGATAGCGTTATTTATAAAAACAAGAAACATGCCAATAGTGAAGGCTTACCGGGGCAAGCTGCTCAAGCAGATCACGTGGTGCCTTGCGCTGAACTTTGTAAAAATCTCAAGAGCAACAAAGCATTAACTGTTGATGACATAAAAGACATCATCAATATTGAAGAGAATATTGTGATTACCAGCCAGGTAAATAATGCTGGTGGCAATAAAGCTAAACATGATTTGACGCGTGACGAATTACAGCAGCAAATTGACCAAGGCTACGTACTTAGTAAAAATAAGAAGAATAAAATAGCTCTTACGGAAAAAGACAAAGAAGTCAAAGCGAATCAAATTAAAAAAATGGACGAAGCGCAAATTGCCTTAGATAAGAAAACAAATGAAACAGTGTGGGGCAATGTCAAAAGCAACAGAGAGGTTCAACAGAGACTGGCTGTCGATGCGTGCAACGCTGCGGGCCACCAGCTGCTGGGAGAAGTTATTTTGTTTGCAATAAAACCGCTCTACTATGAGTTAAATGATTGTATCAGAAATGGCATTGAAGATGGGATTTCCGCAAACAGTTTCAAGGACGCTCTTAAGGAACGCTTTGGTCGGATGAAAAAGCATATTATGGAAAAGGCAGCTAGCCTTTTAAAAGGTGGACTACTCTCCTTTTTTAAAAACTTCATCAGCATGCTGCTCGAAGGGATCCTTAACTGCTTCGTTGGAGTATTTAAAAAAATCGCTCGGGTAGTTAAAGAAGGCGTAAAGATATTGATGCAAATTGCTCCTATCCTGAGGGACGAAAAAAAATCACCTGCACAAAAAGGCGATGCCATTCTAAAGCTCATTGCAGGCTCGGTAACTATGTTTGCAGGTATCGCTATCGAAAGCTGGTTCAGTGGCATGGGCATGGGTGAGCCATTAAGTATAATTGTGGCCTCATTTTTGTCTGCTGTCTTAACCGCACTCACCATGTATGCGCTGGATAAAATGGATTTGTTTAACATCAACAAAGGATTAAGAGTTCAACGTGTTTCTGAAATTCTCAATCTGGAGATTGAAAATACAGAACATGAAATTATCGATTCCCTTACTCTCCTGACTTAGTAAGCGTTGAGGGTTAATAAGCTTTCAGTAGTCCTTCACAATAGCTTCGGTTGTGTCTGGAGGATTACTTTGTTATCTCCATTACCACGCATTAATCCGTGCGCATTACTGAACTGGCGATTCAGAATTAAATATCACCTTTATGCGTCTACCCATAATTCGGTTTGACTGTAATCGTATTATAAGTGATCGCTCAGGCGATCACCTAACTCGCTCCTAAAACGGTTCATCGCCAGTTTAGGATTGGCATACTGCACCTTTTTGAAACGTCCGCTCCTGGCATAGGTTGTGTGAAAACGTTAGCGATCGTAGAAAGGGTGTAGAACAGAGTCGAAAAATGCGCTCCTACGTAAAATTTGACACAGATTGACCAGTCGATCGACCCCAGATTTTGCATAACCTCACGCACTTCGGTTTTTAGGTAGGGTTTTCACACAGTCTGGGCACACCGCGGACGTCGGTATGAAGCAACCCAGCGCCCGTTAATATTAAGCGGAAAGATGAATTAGCGTGTCTCCCCGTTTCGTCATCCTCTTCGCGTTTTACTTAATCCTGCCTTTGTTGCTGTGCATACAGCGACGTGTTATCACTCGGTAAACTGCATTTCACGGGTTGCTATGGTGCAGAGAGTAATCCCTGAACACCGTTGTCTGCGGTTTATGAACCGATGATTCATATGGTTTTGACTGGTTCTAAACGCATGATGGTTGATGACAGAACGCTGCAACATGATCCAGCCCAGAACCGTTGAAATGTTACCTGGGCGGACTGAAGTCATCGTAGCACGAGTGATATAACCGGCGACCTGTTGAAGCCATGGTACGATTACAGACTGTATCATCTACCTCACTACACACATCGGCCTGCCAGATACCGGTTCGGGGTGTATCTCCGTATCCACGCTGAATACGGTTCTCAGCAATCCAGGGTTCATCACCTCTTCTGGTGTGCCTTGCGCCATAACATGTCCGTTCGCCATTACCACCAGATGGTCGCAATACCGGCTGGCCTGATTAAGGTCGTGCAGCACGGCGACTACCGTTTTCCCCTGAGCCCGGAGTTCCCCCATCAGCCGCATCAGTTCCACCTGGTGATTGATATCGAGATAGGTGGTTGGCTCATCGAGTAGTACAACGAGCGTATCCTGCGCCAGGACCATCGCCAGAAATGCGCGCTGTCGCTGACCGCCAGAAAGATCAGTTAACCGTCGTTCGGCAAGATGTTGGATCCGCGTCTGGCTCATAGCATCATGGACCCGCGTATTGTCTTCAACGGAGAGACGCCCCCAGAGTGACAACCACGGGTTGCGACCGTACGAAACAAGCTCCTGGACGGTGATCCCCTCGGGAGTTAAATGGTGCTGGGGCAGCAGCGCCAGCCTGCGGGCTAGCTGGCGTGATGAGAGCGTATTGATGGCACTATCGCCGAGAAATACGCCACCGGACTGCGGTGTTAACAGTCGTGAAAAACAGTTTAACAACGTTGACTTCCCGCAGCCGTTAGGGCCGAGCAGGGCAGTTGTCTTCCCCGCTGGTAGGGCGAGTGAAACGCCATCAAGCACCTTGTTTGTACCGTAACAGACCGTCAGATTTTCAGTTCGTAATGTCATTTATCGCATTCTCACAAGCAGCCAGACAAACCATGGTGCACCGATAATGGCGGTCAGCACGCCAGCCGGAAGCTCCAGCGGAGGATGAATAATTCGCGCCAGCAGGTCGGCAACCACCAGCAGTAACGCACCTGTCATGGCTGAAACGGGCAGCAGCCAGCGGTGACGTCCACCGGTAATGCTGCGCACCATGTGCGGCACCACAAGACCAATAAAGCTAATTGGGCCGCAGACGGCCACGCCGGTCGATGTCATGGCGACGGCCAGTAGCAAAGTCTGGAGTCGAATACGCGGCACCGACACACCGAGCGTGGCGGCGCGCGCATCGCCCAATGCCAGGAGGTCGAGATCGCGGCAAAAACGCAGACTCAGCGGCAGAAACAAAATCAGCAGTGGGGCGGCTATTTTCACAAAGCTCCAGTCACGGCCCCATAAGCTGCCGGTCAGCCACAGCAGGGCGCTGTTCACATCCTGCGGGTGCGAGAGCATCAGATAATCCGTCAGGCTGGCCCAGCAGGCAGAGAGCGCAACACCCGTGAGCGCCAGCTTCATCGGCTGGCTGGTGTTCGCCAGTATTCTCAGCAGGATCAGGCCCGCCATGCCACCGGCAAAGGCCAGCAGCGGCAGAGCAATCACCGGTAGTGACGGTAAAAGAAGCAGTGCGCCTACAGAGGCAAGACTGGCGGCATGGTTTACGCCGAGGATATCCGGTGATGCCAAAGGGTTACGCACGATCCCTTGCACCAGCACGCCTGCCACCGCGAGGGCTGCACCGACAAGCAGCGCCAGTAGCAGTCGCGGCAGGCGGTACGCCGTTAATACGTAATGATATTCGCGCCCGGTCTGCCAGTCGCTCAGCAGAGCACGCCAGGGAATGGCGATCACCCCCATTTGTAGTGACAAAGCCGAAAGTCCTGCCAGCGCGAGGGCGATGAAAATGACGAACGCAATTTTCATCCACGCCTCCTGACCAGCCAGACAAAACAGGGTGCACCAATCAGCGCCACTACTGCCCCCGCGGGCAATTCGCCAGGGAAGGCCAGCGCTCGGGCCAGAACATCAGCCAGCAGCAGCAGTGTGGCGCCCATAAGCATGCTCATCGGCAGGACCTTGCGCTGATCGAATCCCACCCAGAAGCGAGCCAGATGCGGCATCAGCAGACCGATAAACGCCACCGGACCTGCCACGCTGACGCAGGTACCGACCAGAAGCAGCACCAGAATATTGATGATCAAACGGAGCTTCGGCAGATTCACCCCCAGCGTGCGGGCGGTGCTGTCACTGACGTTAAGCAGGTTCAGTTGATTAGCCAGCAGCAATACCACCGGTACAGCAACCACTACCATTGGGAAAAGCTGCCAGAACTCCTGCCAACGAGCGTGGGATACGCCTCCCGCAAGCCAGTAAAAAATGCCGTAGGCGTGATCTTCCGTCAGCAGCAGGGTGATGCGGGTAAGGGCCATACAGAAAGCCGAGAACGCAATGCCCGCGAGGATCAGTTTGTTTCTGTCCTGGGTGTGGCGAAATCCACCACCTGCGGTCATCACCATCAGCCAGCTTACGCCGCCACCGCAGGCGGCGATAAAGGCGATGGAGTAACCCGTAACGGGCGCAGGGCTGATAGCGCTGGTAAGCGCCATCGCCAGCGCTGCGCCACTGTTAATACCGAGTAGTGAAGGGGAGGCCATTGCATTATGCGTCAGGGTCTGCAGCAGCGTCCCCGCCAGAGCCAGGCTTGCGCCGATCAAAATGGCGACCAGGCTTCTCGGCAAACGAAGGTTTTGCACCAGCGCTTGTGGAAGCGTCGGCGTATGGCCTGGCAGCAGGGCGTGAATGGCATCAACGCCAGAAACAGGAATGGCCGAGTAGCAAAACAGACTCAGCCAGAAGATAGCGATAAGCGCGACAAGGGGAAGCCCCCACTGTAGTGCTGGATGTTTGAAAACTGTCATTTCACATCGGATAAAGGCTGGTGGTGAAAGATTTTTACCGTGTCGCTGGCAATGCGTTCGGCTGCGAAAATGCCGCGCATCCGCGCCCAGGCGTTACTGTCGACCGACGCCGTCTGCTGCTTCTGCGCCGCAGTTAACATCTGCCACAGCGGGTCTTGTTGCCAGCGTTTCACGATGCTCTCTTCACGATAGTGCGCGACCAGCAGCCATGCCGGATTGAGCGCCAGCAGCTGTTCCAGACCGATGGAAGGCATAGACGAACTCGCCATAGCCGCAGGCACCGTCAGCCCCAGAGAGGTCAGGACGCCCCCGGTCCAGGTCTCCTGCGTGTGCAGGTTGAACTGCTGCTCCCGGGACGTACCAAACACCACCATCGTGTCTTTTGGCAGTTGGCTGGCCCACTCTGACATCTGTTGTTGGTGTTGCGCCAGGCGTGACTGCATCTGTGCCTTTTTACCCACGATTTCACCGATGATGGCCGCAGACTGAAGATTTTCAGCGTAGGTTTCATTGCGGGACTTGAGCAACAGCACCGGTGCGATTTGCTGTAAGGCGCTGTGAATACCCGCATGGCGGCTGCTGTCGGCAATGATCAGATCCGGTTTCAGCGCGCTGATGGCTTCTAAACTCGGCTGCGCACGCGTGCCGACAGACTGCCAGGGTTTCAGATGGGTACGAACCTCTGGAAGAATGCGCATGGCATCGTTATCGTCGGCAATGCCGACCGGACTGACATCGACAGCAGCCAGTGCGTCCGCGAACGACAGTTCCAGCACCACTATCCGTTGTGGCGTTTTATCAAGCGTAAAGGTGCCATGTTCGTCATGAACCGTGGCGGCAAAAGCATGGCCGGTGAGCAGCAGAGCGGCGAATAGTGTGCGTAATGGTGTGAACATGTAAATTGCCTGCGTCGGGTGGCGTTTCGTTTGCCCGACCTACAAAACAGCATGCAGGCCGGGTAAACGGGGTTTAGAACTTCAACGAACCCTGCATATACAGCGTGCGCGGCTGGCCTGCGTAGATGCCTTTGTTGTTGTCGTCGTAAGAGCGGGTGAAATACTCTTGGTCGAAGATATTTTTCACACCGAACGCCAGGTTCAGGTCTGCCATCTGCGGGCCGAAGTCATAGGCTACGCGTGCGCCCCAGAGCATAAAGCCAGGGATGCGACCGGTACTACCGTCAGCGCTCTCTTTAACGGTGTTGGCGTTATCCGCAAACTGGCTGGACTGGAAATCGCTATTCAGGTTGAAGGTCCAGTTGCCCGGCTTATAGTCCACGCCCAACGTGCCTTTGTGTTTTGGTGAGAAGGGCACCTGATTGCCATAGGTATCGCCTTTCTCGCGAATCTCAGCGTTCACATACGCATAGCTTGCGTAGACTGAAACGTTGTCGAGCATTGGCGTCAATGTGCCAAGATCATAGCGAGTCTGAGTTTCCAGTCCGGTATGGCGCGTTTTACCGCGTGCGGTAACGGTGTCGTTGGTTTGGTTGGAATCGTACTGATTATTAAAGTTAATCAGGAACAGCCCCATTTCCGCCGTCAGCGCGCCATCGTCGTATCGGGTTCCGAGCTCCCAGGTTCGCGCTTTTTCCGGTTCCACATTGCCGCTTTGCACAGCCTTGCCAATTTGGCTGTACTGTACGGTGCCGAATGAGCCTTCAGTGTTTGCATAAAGATTCCAGCTATCAGTCAGGTGATAAAGTACGTTTAGCGCCGGAAGTGGGGCGTTGTAGCTTACTTCCTCATGTGAGCCTTTGATGGCGTTGTTCTGGTATGACTCGATATGTTCAAAACGCATACCCGGTGTGATAGTCCAGTTGCCAATGTCGATTTTGTCATCCAGATACCAGGCGTGCGCTTCGGTGCCGGAACGAGTGTCGCGATCGTAAGGGCTGGCGCTGGACGGCAGTTGTCCGCTGCTGGTGGTCGTGTAGTAACGCATTTCATGCGTCGACTCGCTCACATAGCGGTATCCCACGCCCACTTCGTGCGCAGAAGGACCCACCATAAAGCTCTGACTGTAGCGTGGTTCAATGCCGCGTACCCAGTAGTTACGCGGTGAAAGGGTGAGGCGTTTTCCCTGTTCCAGGTAGCCGCTGCGCAGAGTTTCAGTGTAGAAGCCCTGAATATTGAATTTATGCTGGCTGTCCGGCTGGAACTGGTAGCCGAGGCTCGCCAGTTTGCGGCGCCCCCAGAAGCGATCGTAAGGGCGCGTGGATTGCCAGCGGTCGGCGTCGTAATCCGCGCGAGACAGGCCGCCGGGCATGTCAGCTTCACCGTCGTAGTATTGCAACAGACTGTTGAAGGTATGCACTTCGTTTGGCGCATATTTGCTTTTCAGCATCAGGTCGTCGATGCGGGTCGCGCTGTGTTCGCGCCAGTCGCTTCCACGTGTGCCGGAGTAAAGCAGGGCGGTACCAAAACCGTTATCCGCCGTGCCGCCCACCATCAGGTTGTGCGTTTCTTTTGGGTTATTTTGTGAAGATGTTGGGCTGAGCTGGCCTTCCACGCCGGCTTCCATGCCGAAGTCTTGCGGAATAGCGCGGGTAACAAAGTTCACCACCCCGCCCACGCTTTGTGGCCCGTAACGCACCGCGCCACCGCCGCGAACCACGTCGATGGCGTCCATATTTCCGAGTGAGACAGGCGCCAGTGAAAGCTGCGGCTGGCCGTAAGGAGCAAACGGTACGGGAATACCGTCCATCAGCACCGTTGAACGACTGGCCAGGCGCGGGTTCAGGCCGCGAATACCAAAGTTCATCGCCAGATCGTGGCTACCGGTGCCGTTGTTTTCTGGGGCGGTAACGCCAGGAATGCGGTTCAGTACCTCGCGCATGGATGTTGCGCCGGTTTTGGCGAAATCCTCACGGCGGATAACGTCACGTGCGCCGGCATGCTCGAATACGTCGTTTTCGCGCGCATCCCCCAGCCAGTCACCCACCACGGTCAGGGCATCTTCTTGCGGTGTTGGTGCGGGCTCCAGCGTCCAGCTGTTATTACCCAGCGGTTTCACCTGCAGGCCACTACCGTTCAGCAGGTGTTGCAGGCCGGTTTCGACGTCGTAGTCACCGTGAAGACCGTTACTCTGTTTGCCGCGCGTCAGGCTGGCGTCAACCGACAGGGTAATTCCGCTGAGCGCGGCATACTGATTAAGGGCTTTGTCGAGCGAACCCGGTGCAATATCAACCTGCGCTGCGAAGGCGGATAACGACAGCCCGGCCAGCGGCAGCAGGCTCAGGCGAACGGCGTTAACCAAAGGTGTTGTTTTGCGAAAAACGCGTAAAGGCGTCATACCTTCTCCATCATCATTTTTGTTGTGTTCATCTATGAGTCGAATGAGAAGGGGAAAAAGGACAATAGAAATGAGAATTATTTTGCTTACAATGCGGAAATATTTACCCAGTATCGCGTAACTGACTGAATTTTCACTGGAAGAGTCTTGGCAATAACATCCAGGATTGCATCAGTATTTTTCAGCGGGAAAGTGCCACTCAGGCGTAACCCGGCCACAGCCGGATCGCAGCGCAGCACGCCGTTGCGATAACGGCTCAGCGTGGCAATCACTTCACCCAAAGGTTTATCGCTGAAGCTCAGAATGCCCTGCGTCCAGGTGGCGCTTTCATCATCCGCTGAGGCTATTGCACCAAATTCAGACGCGCTAAACTGCAGGCTCTCGCCAGCGCTGACGATGCGTTTTTCCTGCGGATGATTTGCCAGTAAGACTTCAACAGCGTGTTGTTGAACGACAACGCGTGTGACGTTGTCCTGCTGGTAGACGGTAAATTCTGTGCCTAATGCGGTGAGCTGGCCCTGGCGGGTCACAACGCGGAAAGGTCTCTGCTGCGCGTCTTTTGCGGTGGTAATAGCAATTTCGCCGTACCAGAGATGGACAGAGCGTTGACGCGTATCAAAACGAACGTCCGCTGCGCTTTGTGTGTTGAGCGTCAGCAGCGAGCCGTCTTCCAGCCGCTGATGGCTGACCGCGCCTTTGGCGGTGCGGTAATCCGCGCGCAGACCTTCACCGGCTTCAGATTGCCAGAGCTGCCAGCCGCCGCCTACGCCAAGTAGCAGCAGTAGCCCTTTCATGACATGACGACGGGTAAGGCGCGTATCGTGCAGCGCCCGGCTGGCGACATCGCCCGGTACGCGGCTGAGCTGGCTGCGCAGGTTTTCAACCTGTTGCCAGGCCCACTGATGATCTTTGTCCTCTGCATACCATTGTTGCCAGCGCGCTTCTTGCTGTGGGCTGACACGCTCGCCGCTCAATACAGCATACCAGTGCGATGCCGAGCGCAATGCCTGGCGGCGAGAATCAGTGATAGAAGCGTTCACAGGCCGTGCTCCAGACGAAACAGCAGACAATGTTCGATAGCCTTTGCCATATACTTTTTCACCGAGCTGACGGAGATACCGAGCTTCAGCGCGATCTCGCTGTATGTCAGACCATCCAGTTGCGAAAGCAGAAACGCTTCTCGTGTTTTTCCGTTCAGCCCGTCAAGCATGCTGTCGATGAGTTGCAGGGTTTCGAGCTGGCTCTCGCGTTCCTCGGGGGAAGGCGCGAGCGCCTCCGGCATAAGCGCCAACATCTCCAGATAGGCTTTTTCCAGCGCGTTTCGGCGAAACAGGTCGACCATCACCCGTTTGGCGAGAGTGCACAGAAAGGAGCGCGGATCGCGGATCGTCGAGAGCGAGTCGCTGCCCATTACCCGTAGAAAAGTGTCCTGGGCAATGTCATCTGCATCAAAGGCGGACTGGAGTTTGCGCGTCAGCCAGCTTTTCAACCAGCCGTGATGTGCGCCATAAAGCGACTCGAGCGTAAAGGAAGCAGTGGTAGTGGCGTGGTCAGACATGTGGAATGTATCAAAAGTTAATTATCACGCGATTATAGTAATATGAGAATGGTTATCATTACAATTATAAATATAATTGTATTACGTTGAACTTCTTAATGCTTTGTTATTTATAAAAATGTTATGAGGTGGATATCGGATGGGGAAGGGGGAGTCTGCTTTTGGCATGTGACGGTTGGACTCACAGCGAGAAGCGGACATTGATTAAAACACAGGACAGCTCAATTCCCATGTAGAATACACTGGTGAGTTTACGGCAATCGCCAGTGAGTGGTCGCCACGGTTCCCGAGCTATCTTGCGGGCAATTGACTGTACATTGACTGCGCATTCAAAAGTGTTAAACGCTGGCGACAACTGGTATAACCATTACTCCTGCTTATCAAAACACATCTCGTCATACCTTATCCAACGACAGCGAGTGGTTATCTTATAGCCTGTCCATAACACCAGAAATATCGGAATACCGATATAGGTGGAGGCCACTCCGTACCAGTCGATTTTGTCATGCATAAATGCTTGATAGTTCTGGCCGAGTGTTACTGCCAGGCAGAGTAAGAAGGCAAAGATCGTTCCTACAGGGAAAAACGCTGAACGATAGGGCAGGACGTCAACGTTATGGCCTTGCTGTACATATCCACGTCGAAAACGGTAGTGGCTGACGGCAATCCCTAACCAGGCAATAAAGCCAGTCATTCCCGTCATGTTCAGTAACCACATATAGACGGATGCGTTATCAAACATCGACGATAAAAAACACAGTGCCGACACCATGGCAGTTGCCAGTAAAGCAAGCAGCGGCACGCCGTTACGCGTCAGTTGGGTAAAAAATGCAGGAGCCTTTCCTTCATGCGCCAGGTTAAAAAGCATACGGGTTGAAGCGTATAGACCAGAGTTACCAGCTGAGACCACGGAGGTGAGGATAACCGCATTCATGATCGCCGCGGCGGATAATAATCCTGCATTCTGGAATACCAGTGTAAACGGACTCATGCTGACATTATCTACATCGGATTGCAGCAGGTGCGGATCCGTATAAGGCACAATCAAGCTGATCACCAGAATCGCAAAAACGTAGAACAGCAAAATTCGCCAGAAAATCTGACGCATGGCACGCGGAATGGCTTTCTCTGGCTCTTGCGCCTCACCGGCGGCAATACCAATCAGTTCTGTACCCTGGAAAGATACGCCAACAATCATCGCCACGCCGATCATACTAAAGATATTGCCTGCAAATGGCCCCGAACCTGTTTGCCAGTTAAGCAGCCCGGCGTCAGGTGCCCCACGCAGGATACCAGTAATCATCAGTAACCCCAGCACAATGAAAATCACTACCGTTGCGACCTTAATGAGAGAGAACCAGTATTCCGCCTCGCCAAACCCTCTGACCGACAGCGCGTTTAGCAAGAAGATCAGCACCAGAAATCCTGCGCTCCAGATCCATCCAGAGATCTCCGGGAACCAGTACCCCATCACCAGTTGCGCGGCCACTAAATCCACTGCCGTGGCGACGGCCCAGCTGAACCAGTAATTCCAACCTAGTGCGAAGCCAAAACCTTCATCAACAAAGCGTGCGCCATAGACGGCGAACGCACCGGAAACGGGCATAAATGCAGCAAGTTCACCAAGGCCGGTCATGATGAAGTAGACCATAAGACCGATGATAATATACGACAATAGCGCACCAGCAGGACCCGCCTGAGCGATAGCAGCACCGGAGGCCAGAAACAGGCCTGTACCAATAGAACCGCCAATAGCGATCATCGAAAGGTGGCGTGTATGCAGGGTACGCTTAAGCGTCTGCGGAGCAGTTTGAGTATTTTGCATAAAAAAATCAGGTGAGGAGGCGCTGACAACCACAGCAAACTGTCAGCGCAAACCGGAGATGAAAAGAAAAATAGTCGTGCCTTGATCGTTAAATCAGAGTGTCATCATCATTTCGTGCCAGGCCATACCACCGTGGTCTGACTCTGACGGTTTTATATACTGGTAACCAAAATGAGCATACAGATCGACGTGGCGATCTTTACACAACAGGTGAATTGTTTTTTTGTTCATTGCTTTCATATGCGATACGAATTCACGCATCAGCAACGACGAGTATCCTTTCCCCTGATAATCCGGGTGAACCACGACAGACATAATCACGGCATTAGGAGCATCCGGATCGTGTCCAACCAGTTCTTTAAATTCTTCATCAGACATCACGACTTCCCATGCGCAGCCTGCATTGATGAAACCAATAATGTCGCCGTTCAGCTCCATACACAGGAAACCTTCCGGATAGCGGTTAATTCGGGTGGCTATTTTCTCGCGCGTTGCGGCTTCATCCCCTTCGTAGGATGTGATTTCAATATCATAGCAACGATCGACATCGGCGACAGTGGCCTGACGGAATACAGGGGTAGACATAGTTTTGCCTCTTCAGAATCATTTTGTTGTAAATATATTATCTTTTTTCAATCATGCTTTCGCTGCATTTTATGCAACAATAAAATGTATAATATTCATTAACTGCTGTTTTCAAATTTGCCCCGGATAAAAGAACCATGGTGTCGACGTTGCGTAAGACCGATCTGAATTTATTGCTTATCTTCGATTCTCTTTATCGGCATGGGAGCGTAACGGAGGCAGCTAACGAAATGGCACTAAGTCCATCGGCGCTAAGTCATGCGCTGAATCGCTTAAGAGCCTCACTTGACGATCCTTTATTTGTGCGCACCGGCGGACGCATGGTGCCAACGTCAAAAGCAGAGAGCATTGCCGCCAACGTTTCCGCCGCTCTGAGCAGTCTCTCTACTTGCCTGCATGAGCCTGAACACTTTGAGCCGGAAAAAAGCCGGGAGACGTTTACTTTTGCCGCTACGGACTACACGGCTGCGGTGATCCTGCCTGGCCTGATCGCGAGAGTTAACAGCCTCGCGCCGGGCATTACTATTAAGCTTATCTACTCACGTGATTTTAACGCCGATGAAGATCTGCTTTCGGGCAAAGTTGATTATGCCCTTGGTTTTGAAGAAGAGCAGAAAAATCCCCGGCGTGGTATTGAGTCTATTACCTGCTTTACTGATGATTACGTGGTTGCTGCGCGACGCGGTCATCCTGAAATTCATGATTCCCTTACCCATGAGCGCTATCTTAGCGCCGGGCACGTGGTGGTACGCCCATGGCTGGAATCCCGGGGTGCTATCGACCGTTATCTGGAAAGTCAGCAGGTACGCCGCCGAATTGTTGTTGAATTGCCAAGTCTGATGATTGCCCCGCTCATTGTTTCAAATACTGATCTGGTCATCACGCTTCCCAAGCGGGGCATCTCATCTGTTTTTGATATGAAAAATCTTGTGGTGTTTACTCCTCCATTCCCGACACCCCAGTATATTCTGAAGGCTTATTACAGCCCACAGCTCAGTAACTCACCTGGACATTTATGGATGAAAGAGCAAATTTTGCAGGTTTGCGAGCCGTAAAACCCGATTACGTCAATGAATGCAGCCGATCAAGCCCCTGACGCAGATCGGTGATCAGGTCATCCGGATCTTCCAGACCAATCTGGAGCCGGAGGGTTTCTCCCTTCTTGTTCCAGGTTGTCGCAGTTCGATATTCCCGGCAGTCGAAAGGAATAATCAGGCTTTCAAAACCGCCCCAGGAATACCCCATTCCGAACAGCTGCATGTCATTCAGCATGCGTGTTACCGCCTGTTTGCTGAATACGGGATCAAGCACCACAGAGAACAGCCCTGACGATCCCGTAAAGTCTCGCTTCCAGATTTCATGTCCCGGACAATCCGGCATTGCGGGGTGGAGTACAGTATTGACTTCAGGTTGTTCTGCAAGCCAGTGAGCAATTGCCAGTGCCCGTGTTTCCGCTTCTTTCAGGCGAATATGCAACGTTCTCAAACCACGTAAGGCAAGGAAACAGTCTTCTGCACCCGGTAACATGGCCATACTGTCATAGGTGGCACGTAGCGCAGGCCAGGTCTCGGCATTAGCGCTCACCATCCCCATCAGCAAGTCAGAGTGTCCACTAAGGTATTTGGTCCCGGCTTCCACAGAGATGTCGCAGCCGTGTTGATGTGCCTGGAAGAACAGCGGCGTTGCCCAGGTGTTATCGATGATAGTTTTAATATTCCGGCTACGTGCAATGCGGGTAAGCAGCGGGACGTCCTGAATCTCAAAGGTTTGCGAGCCGGGAGACTCCAGGAATAGCGTGCTGGTTTCAGGGCGGATCAGTGCGCAGATACCTTCTCCCACCATCGGGTCGTAATAAGTGGTTGTGACGCCAAATTTTTGCAGGGTGAGATCGCAAAAATTTCGCGTTGGGCGGTAAACGGAGTCCGGCATCAGGAGATGATCTCCTGCCTTGAGTGTCGTCATTAGCGCCAGAGCCACGGCGCCCAGTCCAGAAGGTGACATCACTGTGCCAGCAGCTCCTGCAAGCTCCGTCCAGGCATCTTCCAGATTTTTAATAGTGGGTGTGCCAAGCGTACCGTAAGCAAAGGCCGCCCGATTGTTTTCGAGATCTTCCACAGTTTCAAATACAACGGTTGAGCCACGATACACCGGGCTGTTCACAAAACCGTGCTGTTCACGAGTATTCCGCCCCATTTGCGTTAGACGGGTTGATAATTTAAGGGAGTGACTGTTCATATTTTTCATATACACATCCATAATTTATGACCTTGACAGCTGGTCAATTTTATTCAACAAATTTTAAAAATGGTGAGATGCAAAGAAGAATGCCATAAAAGGCAACATAATAATTTTTACAGGATCGCAGGTTGTCCAGTGCCGAGATTCTTTTTACCAGATAGAAGGGTATTAAACAGGCTACCAGTCCAAATACTGGGCCGGAAATTTGCATTAGCAGCATCACTGAAAAATCAAAACTTACCCAACCCCAGAGAAATATGACAATCGCTACGGCAATAATGATTGAAAGCAGTCTACGGTTAATACTTTCGCTGCCTGAGATGCGGGATATCATATTTACCGCTAGTCCCATAATAGCTTCTTTGAACCCCAGATAAATACTAAAAAATGCCGTTAATATTGCAAAGATATTTAGTGTTACTGAAAGTATGCTCACTAAATTTCCCGGCATGATTTGTGATGCCAGCGCCAGGGCAGAGATATTTTGTTCAAGAGCTGACGCTGCCTCTTCTTTGGTGATGGCGAAACTAAAGGAAAAGGCGAAGAACAGCACACTGACGACAAGTACAATGTAGGCAATGCGCGTAGCACGGATTGCTCGTAGTGAAGCAATGACTGGGTCGGACTCCAGTTTGCGATATGCGATGTTCATTGGGTTGAGGATCTGAACAAACAAAATTGAAAACAACGTAAATGGCAGCGTTAGCAAAACATCTCGCAGGAAGCTCATGACAGGAGGAAATGCAGAGATATTATTGATACTCCAGTATGGAGTCATTACTGCACCAAGAAAGACAATTACGGCAAGTTTAAAGAAAATCATCGGCCCGGAGATACGAAACAGCCATCTTTCACCCTGATTAGCAATCAACACCATAACACCTAATAAAATAAGAGGGTACCATGCTGTTTTGGATAAAAAACCATCGGTGATGTGATAGCTATGAAAATACGCAGCGCTATCGTTTACCAGACTCATGGCATAATTCAAAATCCCCATTAGCAACATTAAAAAGTAAGCAACACCTAACAATCCTCCCCAGTTTTTACCAAGATATTGGGTTATAATTTCTGCATAGCTGTCACAGGCTGGTGTCTGGGTTAAGGTTTTAAGGTACAGGTTCTGAAGCCAGTAGATTGCTGGATAGCTTAATGAAATAGAGGCAACAAATACCCATATTCCCTTTACGCCAGCCTGAATCGGCATGTAGATAATACCTGCTCCTATCGCCATGCCGATACACAATACTACCCATCCAAGATCGTAGGTTGTGAAAGGAATTCTATGCTTAATCACTGTATCTTCACTGTTTACCATCATTTTTAACCTCTTAAAAGAGACTTATATTTTCTGGATTTCTGCCGAACCTTAAATATGTGTGTAGGGTTCTAGTCATTACAGAATCTATTTCTGTAAGTTCATCTTTTAACGAAGATGTTGGTAAAACAATATTGTCCCGATAACAGCATCGCCGAATTGTGATTCGCACTGATATATAGCAATGACTGTGAATGTGAGTCACAGATGGTGTCGTCAATGATCAGCGCGCCATCACATTTTTTCCCGTAATGCAGTCTTCAGAAAATCCAGAAAATTAATAATAGTTTTGTCCCCTTGTGCTGAAGGCGAGACAATGGCCTGTAAACGATGAGTGACGCCAGGATCGTGAGCTGGTAGTACGCGTATTAACTTCCCGGAATCCAGATAATGGCTCACCAGATAATCCGGCAGACAAGCAACCCCACCATGGGCTAACGCTCTTTGCAGCAATAGCAGGCTGGAATTACACGAAAAATAGGGCATTACTTTTACCGTTTCGCTCATGACCCCATGATGAAATGTCCATCTTCCCTCGCTGGTCATTTGCGGGTAGACCAGGCACTGATGGAAACGTAAATCGGCGGGAGTGTGAATCGGCGGATGACATTTCAGATATTCCGGAGAGGCACAATAGAACCAGCTGATATCCATCAGGCATGTATCATCTTCTTCATATCGTGCCGCTTCCGAAGAGATCCTTAAGGCGATATCAAACTCATCGCGCGCCAGATTAATCAGACGGTCGTCAAGTGTGACGTTAATGCACACACCCGGGTGTAGCTGCTGAAAGGAATTTGAAATATGTGGAATGTGGGTGCAACCAAATGCCACTGAACAGTTGATACGCAGTGTTTCAGTTTCTACGCTGGCAGCCAGTCCTTCAATGTCAGCAATCACCCGGCGTGCCACCTGAAGTATTCGCCGCCCACTTGCCGTTAACTGAATTGGGCGCGATTCGCGAGAAATCAGCACATTGCCAACAACGCCCTCAAGTTGAGTAAGACTCTTGCTGACAGCCGAAGGGGTCAACCCCAGTTCTCTGGCTGCCCTTGATTGATTACCCGTTTCTGCCACTTTGATAAGCACCTGAAACTGGTTGAGATAGCTTGAAAGTTTGGGAGCATTCATCTTTTTTCACGTTTCCAGTCAACAGATTTAAGCACTGGCCATGACGCCAGTTCCAGTATCGAAAATAAACAAAAGAAAAACGCGCCCATGGCTAACGCTGAATTCAGGAGATGAAACAAAAATATCGAGCAGAGAAAAGGGGGGTTATCGTGAATAGTTTTCACTAGAACAAGTGCAGTAAACAAAAAGATAAAGACATTTAACAAACGCATGGTTAGTCCTGAGATTCAGGTCGATGATTAGCATGTGTTCAGTTTACTTGCGCTATCATTTGCCTGCGCTGCATTTAATTCATTATTAAAATGTACTATTTTCATTTCTTATCTTAGTTTTCAGGGCACGGAAGCAGATAGGGATAACACGTTGATGTAACGATAAAGTTCGCAGAGTTGCTAAGGAACTGGAAACGAGATATTAAAAATACCAACGTCCACTCCTGACACGGAGCGGGCATATTTACTGAGTTGAAGGTCCAGTGTGAGCGTGAAGCAGCTGTTACTTTTCGGGAAAAGGTGAGTTGCAGATCAGGAAATGCTCAATCGAGTCGATTAAACCGGGAGCTAAGGGGAGCGCGGGTTCAGTGTATGACGCGATATTCGCTTTGCGATCGTCCGAAGTCACCTCTTTCATAACATGGTTCATATTGGGCAGTATAACCAGGGACGCTTGAGGATTCGCGGCCTTAAGCAGTCTTGCATCCGTTTCTTCCACCTGGAGATCGCGTTGCCCTTGTAGCACTAACACGGGTTTGGAAATACTCGAAATGAGATGACCTGGATTATATGAAAACGCATTGATCAAAAAACCCTGAACAGCAGGATTAAAGATACTTTGCAGTGCTGGGTGAATATTCGTAATATCGACTCGCCGCCGATGCTCCAGAGCATCAATTATCGGCAGTGCCTGCTTTAATAGAATTTCATTTTCCGGATTAGCGTTAAGTTGCCCCCTCAACACCTCGCCCATCGGCCTCCCGGGCGTTGCGATAAGAATCACACCGCACACATTCTCTTCTTGAGCCGAGGCAAGTGCGACTACGCCCCCTTCACTGTGCCCTAAAACCCAAATACAGGGGGTGTGCATGTGACGTCTAAGCACGTCTACCCAGGATCGAACGTCGTCAACATAGTCAGCAATCGTCACCGCATTGGCATCCTCTACGGCCATTGCGCTAGCGAACATTCCACGTTTGTCGATACGAAGCGTCGCAAAGCCTTTGGCAGCAAGGCCTTCAGCAAGAAGTCGGTAAGGCGATGCATTCACACCAAGCGGGTTGTTTCCATCCCGATCGGTTGGCCCGGAGCCAGGAATGATAAGAACAACGGCTGTTGGTTTTGAATTCGGGGTGAGTAACGTGCCTTTCAAAGGGCCTTTTGGCCCTGCGGCATCCAGGACAGTTTCGGAAAAGGTCACCGGTACTGCCGCCAGACTCACAAATGGGCAAGCGCCCAAAAGGGCAATTGAGGCGGCAATATTCATTGGAGATGTTCCTGTAAAATTCAGCGTACCCGTCAATTTATATTATAAATTTGGCCTGCTCTCCATGGATTAATATATCAGCGGCGATAGAAAAGTCCTCTGCTGGCACAGAGCGGAGGTACTGGGTGAGTTTAAAGTCTGCAGTGAGCGAAGAGCGGACATCTCAACTCATTGGTGTTCCTGTCTATTGATATGGAAGCCCGGAACGGCAAGTGTCTGGAACAAATACCTGCGGCTATTATGAATGAAGTGTTGGCCAGACTAAGTTGAGGTTTTGATATGCGCAATGAGCAATGGCATAAAAGCAAAAAGCCTGCTTAGTTTCCTAAGCAGGCTTCTTAAATATGGCTCCTCTGACTGGACTCGAACCAGTGACATACGGATTAACAGTCCGCCGTTCTACCGACTGAACTACAGAGGAATCGTTTGAACGAGGCGCATATTAGCGAGGGTGGTGAGGCTTGTCAAAGGGGTAAACACATTTGTGTGTTCGTTTGCTGACAAAATCAGCAAAGCGGCGATCTTTCCGTCTTTTTATGCTTTTGCCCCATTCTGGTGCGTGTCTACCTCTTCCAGGGCAGACTGAATGAGATACTTAGGTGTGCAGAATGATCTTCCTTCGCTTTTACTCCTGACTTTACGCGGCTTTAACCGTAAAACACCGTTTTAGACGAAAGTGGCAAGCATCTTGCAGTCCTGAATTTAATGACTGCCAGCACGGGTTCTGGTATTCCGACAGGAGGCAAAATGAACTTCAGACGACTGAAATATTTCGTGAAAATCGTCGATATTGGTAGCCTGACCCAGGCAGCGGAAGTGTTGCACATTGCGCAACCCGCGCTGAGCCAGCAGGTCGCTACGCTGGAAGGTGAGCTGGATCAGCAATTGCTGATTCGTACCAAGCGTGGCGTCACGCCGACGGAAGCAGGAAAAGTGCTATATACCCACGCCCGGACGATTTTACGTCAGTGCGAACAGGCGCAACTTGCGGTTAATAACGTGGGCCAGACCTTGAGTGGACAGGTCTCTATCGGCCTTGCGCCGGGGACAGTCGCGTCATCCATTACCATGCCGTTATTACAGACGCTACGTGCCGAACTGCCTGATGTGCTGGTCTATTTGCATGAAAACAGTGGGGCAGTGCTGAATGACAAGCTGCTCAGCGGGCAATTAGATATGGCAGTGCTCTATGAGCGTTCACCTGTGGCGGGCATCAGCAGTCAACCGTTGCTTAAAGAGGATCTCTACCTGGTCGGCACGCGTGAGTGTCCTGGCCAAAGCGTCGATTTAGCCGCAGTGGCGCAGATGAATTTGTTCTTGCCACGGGATTACAGCGCGGTTCGCCTGCGCGTGGATGAAGCTTTTTCGCTACGTCGCTTAACGGCTAAAGTGATTGGCGAAATTGAGTCTATCTCCACCCTAACGGCCGCCATTGCCAGTGGTATGGGTGTCACAGTGTTGCCTGAGTCGGCCGCCCGTTCATTATGCAATGCGGCTAACGGCTGGATGGCACGCATCACAACACCATCGATGAATCTGCCATTATCGTTGAACGTATCAGCCAGAGGGAGCTTATCGCCCCAGGCGCAGGCCGTGAAGGAGATCCTGTTGTCGCTGGTCAGCCGTCCGGCGCTGGAAAATCGCGAGCTGCAGCTGGTCAGCTAAACCTTATTCCCACAAGGAATAAGATGCAGGTTTTTATTATTTGTTATGCCGGGCATCAGACTTTAACAATAGCGTAATGTCTGATGTGCCCGGAGCGAAATGTGAATTTCCAGCAACTTAAAATAATCCGCGAGGCGGCCCGTCAGGATTACAACCTGACAGAGGTCGCGAATATACTGTACACCTCGCAGTCGGGCGTCAGCCGACACATTCGTGAACTTGAAGATGAACTTGGCATCGAGATTTTTATCCGTCGCGGTAAACGCCTGTTGGGCATGACCGAACCGGGTAAAGCCTTGCTGATTATTGCCGAGCGTATTCTGAATGAGGCCAGTAATGTTCGTCGACTGGCGGATCTGTTTACCAATGACACGTCCGGCGTTCTGACGATTGCCACCACGCATACCCAGGCACGCTATAGCTTGCCTGCGGTGATAAAAGCCTTTCGTGAGCTGTTCCCTGAGGTGCGTCTGGAACTTATTCAGGGTACGCCACAGGAGATTGATGTCCTGCTACAAAATGGCGGGGCAGATATCGGAATTGCCAGTGAGCGGCTGAGCAGCGATCCATTGTTGGTGGCTTTTCCCTGGTTTCGTTGGCATCACAGCCTGCTTGTTCCTCACGACCATCCATTAGTGAAAGCTTCTCCGCTCACGCTGGAGTCTATCGCTCACTGGCCGTTAATTACCTATCGTCAGGGGATTACAGGGCGTTCCCGCATTGATGAAGCATTTGCTCGCAAAGGGCTGATACCGGATATTGTTCTCAGCGCCCAGGACTCGGATGTGATTAAAACTTACGTGTCGCTGGGGTTGGGGATTGGGCTGGTGGCAGAGCAATCCAGCGGCGAGCAGGAAGAGGGGACCTTAACCCGTCTTGATACCCGGCATTTGTTTGATGCAAATACCGTTTGGCTAGGGCTTAAACGCGGACAGCTGCAGCGCAACTACGTCTGGCGATTCATCGAGCTATGCAATGCAGGGTTATCCGTCGATGAAATTAAGCGCCAGGCGATGGAGCCAGATGAGGCGGTGATTGATTATCAGATTTAACTACAAAAGCCCGTGAGTAAACGGGCTTCCCTGACGTCGCTGAATGGCGGGTAGAAAGCTGCGTTACCTCAAGGTCTCCAGCCTCAGATCCTGCGTCGGTACCCGCGACAATATCGAACAAGACACCGCCCGTCCCGAATCCGCATAAATAAACTGAAATCCATTCTTCACCGAAAGAACATCTCGATTGGTAAACATATAGAATTTATTACTCTGACTACGCCGGGCAACGTAGCGTGACTTTCTCACCGGCTATTGTACTCAGTGGAATTACTAATAAAGCGGTTAGCGCTGCTTTCAGCAGTATCGGCATGGGCAAGTATGGGTCTCATTTTGATGTCGTTGCACGATAAGATACTTAACCATGACGTTAACGAATTGGATCATAGAGACATTTTGCATATGCAGACGGACATTCTCCCGTCGTCAGTATGGAAAAGCCTGGATGTGGAGTGAAGCGCTTTACCCGGCAAATGGGATCGCAGAAAAGCAAAAAGCCTGCTTAGTTTCCTGAGCAGGCTTCTTAAATATGGCTCCTCTGACTGGGATCGCCTTTGCCATTAACTGGCTGATTGATAAGCTAAACCTAAAAATTGGGGTTGTCAAGACCACCAGAATGACCACCTACTATTGAATGCTTACTACAGCATAGCTGCAATTTTTTGCGTTGAAATATACTTATGTAGTTCGGGCTTTCCCCAAAGCCTTTAGCCTCCATATCAAAGAGAAGCCCATTTCCTATAGCTATTAATTTTAGTGTATATAAATACAGTGTTTATTTGTACATAGTGTAAATATGAATACTTGATGCTAGGATGTTTATGGGAAACTCTAGTGTAATCAATGTGTAGCTATTGATATAAATCTCTTCAAGGAAGATTGATATGCGAGTTTTAGTCCTTAAGGCTGGAAAAGGTGATTCGTTGCTTTTATCATGGAAAAAGCATCATATGCTCATTGATAGTGGAACCCCTGCCACCTTAAGGAAAGATCGAAATCCTTTATTACCTCCTATAAAAGATATTGACTTTTTCGTCCTTACTCATATTGATTATGATCATATAGGTGGTTTTCTGCATATATTTAGCCATTCAGAAATAAAATCATTTCATCCTGACTTAAGATTTTTTGTTAACACTCCAGAATTAATAAGATATAAAAATGATGACAAGGTAGGTTATCATCATGGAGGTTTATTAAGTGAAAGCGTTAAAAAATTAAGAATAAATATACAAAGTATGAATTCTGGTGATTATTTTAATGTTGATGGGGCAAGTTTTTTTGCTCTGTCACCTGATAATGAACATCTTAAAATTTTAGCTGAAAAATGGAATGAGTTCCATAATGGACGATACCAACACGATATTGTTAATGACCAAGTCTCAGCAAGAAAAAAATCTTTTTCTGTAACGTCTGATGTCATGGTGGAAGAATTTGAAAATAATCCATGTAAGGATATCATAAATGCCAGTTCAATAGCGTTGCTAGCTGAATATAATGATAAGAGAATTATATTATTAGGGGATTCACATCCTAGTGTTATATCAAAATCATTAAGAAAAATATTACTTACACGTAAAGTCGAAGTTCTAGATGTTGATTTGATAAAAATATCTCATCACGGCAGCAAGCATAATACGACTATTGAATTTCTTAATCTTATATCATGCAATAGATTCATCATATCAACAGATGGCAGTAGACCGTATAGCCATCCTGACTCAGAAGTTCTATCGAAAATAATAATTAGTGTCAGATCAAAAGGATTTACAGAGGTTTATTTCTATTTTAACTATGAATATCCGTCATCTTTTGATGTTATTAATGAAAGTGAGTTGGGTATAAAAATTCATAGAATAATATCTACCGAGGTGTTCATATGATAATGTCGCAAGTTAATAAAATAAAAGATGTTATGGCGTTTGTTTTCATTGATGATGAATTCAAAGGTTGTGCAGTGATTTTTAAAAATGAGAATTATATATTGGTAGTCACTGCATATCATGTAATTAGTACAGCTGTCTCTCATATGGATAATTGTTTTCATAGAATTAAAATAAAAAATGAAAACGGTTCTATTTATTCAGTTTCTGACTGCAAATTTTGTGCTGAAAAAGATATTGCAATACTCTATCTAATTGGTGGTATTAATGAATTAAATACTATTGTGTTTTTTTCAGGGACTTTGAAACCAGAAACAGATTTAATTTCTAAAGTTAAATCAAAAACTATGTCTATGCCTGCGATTCTATATTCTCAAGAGCAAGTAGAACAACATGGTGATTCGTGTTTTATACTTAATGTAAGTAAGGATATATTAGGTGATTCATCAGGAAATTGGGGAGCAAATGCAATGGAAGGCATTTCTGGTGCTGGCGTTTTTCTTAAGACACATCAGTATTTAATCCTAACCGGTATTATAACATCAATTCCTGATGAAGGAATGTTGGCAAAAGTAGTGTGTAGTAATGCTAATGGTTTTTTAAGTTTAGAGTCTTCGTTAAAAGCATATAATGATAGTGAATATAATTATAGTCGTGATGTAATAATAGATTCTGTAAATATAATGAGAAAAGAAATTTTAGATTCTACTATTGATGAATGGGAAAATGACTCAAAAAACATTGAGTATGCTAATAATATCAACAGAAAATTGGGTGTTTTGCATAATAAAAACAAATTAGATGTTGTAAAAGGGAAAGTAATCAGAGGTCTTATGATAGGTGATTATTTATATAGCGAAAAAATGAGGGTTACACCTGAATTTGAAAAAGGATATTCATATGCTCACTCAGCTTTTTGTGATAAAGATATGACTTTTTATGCTACCAGTAGAGTTGAGGCCAATAATCGATATCATAAAATAAGTGATGATTATTTCACTACATTAGCAGGAGCCCTGCGCCCTTTAGGGTTATCTGATGATGATATTCATATGCTTTGTAACAGAGACATTGCTTTTTGGCTTGCCAATTGTGATTTAGATTTTATGGATGAAAATGATGATTGAAATAAAACTAAAAAATAAAAGAGTCTTGGCTAGTAGTTTTAATACAAATGAGATCTATTCGGCAATTATAATGTTCATCATATACCATGCTGTAAGAGGTAGATGTAAATCAGTTAGAATTAATTATATTAATTTTTCCTTTGATTGTGTCATGAATAATACAATCCTAACAGATCATGAGTATGTATCCACATGGAATATCAATCCTTTATTAAAACCCTTGTTAGTCATGTTATGTTCTTATGGACTTCTTTCATTCCAAAGGAAATCTACGGGATTAGAATTTCATATGACGGAAAATGGGAATAGTTACGTCGAAGAGATGATAAATGAAGGTTTGTTTTCAGAAATAAATATATCTGCTCAAAGATTGGCGTATTCGTTAACTTTGAAAAAATTAGATAATCAAAAACTAATTTGGTGAGAACATGGAAATAAAGCAAATAAAGGTTCTTATAGATGTAAAGCATCATGCTACAAGGTTCGGTTTCTGTTATGGTTTTAGCAGTGGTTTGAATATTATAACGGGGCAAAATTCAAGTGGAAAGTCAACGATAGTCTCATGTATTTATTATTGTTTAGGGATGGAGCAGTTACTGGGGGGAAATAGGAGTTTAGTTCTTGATAAAAGTTTGTTTGAAGAGTTTGAATACGATAATAATACTCTACAGGTTACAAATTCCTATGCGGAACTGATTATAAAAAATGAAACTCGTGAAGCAACATTAAAGAGATATATAAAAAGTTTTAACAATGAAAGTTGTAATAAAATTATAGTGATAGAAAATGGTAGTACATCCTCATATTACTTACATTCTGGAGGGGATCATGATAGACCCGAAGGCTTTTATAATTGGTTAACCTTATTTTTAGGTATTACATTACCAACGGTTCATGAAGATGCTTTAGACCAAGGTAAAAGTTTATACCTACAGAATGTATTTCCTTGTGCTCTTATTGAACAAACAAAGGGATGGTCTGATTTTTTTGCACAGATGCCAAACTTTGGAATTAAAGATGCAAAACAAAAACTTGTTGAGTTCTTGTTGCAACTAGAAAGCTTAGATAATGAAATAAGAAAAGATATTTTACTACAGCGTGAAAAAAATATAAAAGATGAATGGGGAATGAGATATACAAAAATTAGTGAGCGAGCAACTTCACAAGGGTTTTCTTTGAGAGGTGTTTATCCTGATTTAATAAAGAATGATCTAAAAGGAGTCTCATTATCATCATTGAGCGTCATATCTGAAGAAAAAAGAGATTGGATTGATCTAAAAGATTACATATCAAATCTAGTTGGTGAACGTTCTGATATTATTAAGAAAATAAAAAATGAAGAGAATTCTAATACTCCAGATAATATTAAAAACTCTCAGTTAAAATTACAGTCAGAAATCACATTATTGAATAGACAGTTGAGAGCTATAAACAATGAAAAAATAAAGGAACAGAGAAAAATAGATGGCTACCTTGAGGAAATTAAAAAGATTGATATTGAGATTGAGAGGTTAGATAGTGCTATAAAATTGGATAGATTTATGCCTGATGCTGAAGATCTCATTCTATGCCCTGTATGTGATCATGAGTTAGATGTTGAATCAAGACTGAAAATTGATAGCTCCAAGGTTAGTTTAAAAGATTCGATAAGCTTTCTTAAAAGTCAACGAAACTTATATGATATTTATATAAGAAAATATAAGGAATTGGACTCTAATTTTAATGACGTGAGTTCTTTTTTGTCAAAAGAAATTTTTCTTAAGAAAGAAGAGATTAAAAATCTAAGAAAAGATATCTCATCATCTCAAGATAAAAATATCAGGACCCTTATATTTAATGAAATAACTACAGGCCAAAAAATAAACGAGTGCAACAGACTTTTAGATGATTTCAGTAGAATAAAAAAGGAACTTAAAGATATATTAGTGGAATTGTCAGAAATTAAAGATGAAAAAAGCTCCTTAAAAATTTCTGACGAGCGAGATAATGTAAAGATATCTAATTATATTGGTGGATTTAAACGGTTATTAAGCAAGGAATATTTCTTTTATACAAGCAACGATATAAATCATATAACTATACAGAATAAACCCCCATCAAGACTGCTTCCAGTTGTTATTATTCGAGGGAATGTTCAACCTATTAGACTTAGTTCGTCTGCAAGCGATTTTATCCGTGCTCAATGGGCTTTTTATCTGACATTACTAGAATCATCTAAAAATCATCCTGGGTTCTTGGTCATGGATGAACCTGGACAACATGCTATGAATGTTGAGAGTATGTCTGCCTTACTGAAATATGCGTCTTTAACGAAGAAACAGATTATTATGTGTATATCAAAAGATACACGGCATAAAACTGATACTGCTAACTTGAGCAAAGTACTAGGCAACTTAGGCGGTAAATATAAATACACTCTAATAGATATAGATCCTGATGGCAAGAAGTGTGTTCGGACATTATCTGAATAATAAATTGTAAGGCATGTTATTTTAATATAATGTGCCTTTTTAATTTTGTAAATTATGCCAAAGATATTGCATTTAGAATGTTTATATTACTCATTATTTACGAAGGGTTAGTAATGGATATATAATTTTTTTGACAGTTCTCTATAATTAGAGAGCTTGTGGGCAATAAGTAATGCGAACAAATCCCAATATATACAACCTTTTCTCTCTACTTTTAAACTTAGCAACGAATAATTGTAGTCGATCCAGTTTATGGGGACAGTTTTCCTGAGTGATACCTTTTGTAATATTGGCTTCAGGAAGAGTCAGAATTCATATAAATGACAATTTAATGATATTTTTATTGTATGAATGTCAGTAATATTCCTCAAGCCCTCTTGCCGTGAGTCCCTAATCGTTGATATCCTAGCAAACGAGGACTCAAAACCTCTTTCACGCGGCCAAAACCAACCCCGTCAGTGTTGGCTTTTTTATACCCTCCGTCCGTAAGGACGGAGGGGGTATGCTGCCCGATCAAAGTCGGGAGGGCGACTAATACAACACCCTTTGGGGGAATAAGTCCGCGGTTTCGTGAAGCCGTTTTGAGCCTCCCGGCACCACTTTATGTGGTCATCTCAAAAAAATTTCACGGAGGCATTTATGCCAGATTTCACTCCATCTTTCATTAAGTCACCCGGTGAGTTACTTTCCGTCCCTTTCAGCGCCGCTACGGATTTTACCGTACTGGCCAATCACTGCGAAAACTTCGCCGAAACCCTGATTGAAAGCAACGATCCCACACTGAAAATGGCGCTCTGCGGCAGAATCAACACTTGTCTGACGCTGCTGCAACCCACCCTGTTAGAGCCTGTTCCACCCCATCTGGTTGAAAGCCTGACCGTTGACACTCTCCCTGCGATCACTTCCCGTTTCGAGCCTGAATGTACGGAGCTTTGCCGCTACTGCCTCGCCCTGACGCAGATGTTGGCAGGGCAAGGCTTTTACTCTGAAATGGAGAAGCACCTTAGCTGCCTGCTGTATGACCTGATCAACTATTTCGCTGCGGAAATGAAAGCCCCGCGCTGGCTCCGCACATCTGAAGGTGTGAAATTTATTGACGAGGTGATGGCATGACGCAACAGGACTGGCATCCCGCCGACATTATTGCGACGCTGAAGAAGCGGGGAACGTCGCTGGCGGCGGTTTCCCGTAACGCCGGGTTGGCGTCCTCCACACTGACCAATGCCCTTAACCGCCGCTGGCCCAAAGGCGAAAGATTGATAGCGGAAGCGTTAGGCATCGCGCCTGAGCAAATCTGGCCTTCGCGCTACCGCTGATATCCCTCCGGCGCAGCCCGGATACGGAAGCTGCGCCGCATTTCGTTTATTCGATCCGTCATAATCCTTTAAACTGCAAAAACAGTTTTCTATTATCGGCCTTCTTTGTTACGCACTAAGCTCCCGCCTGTACGAAATGCTTCATGACCTGAAAGAAGCGCCTGATGTATCAGGACGGTTGCCGTTTTACCGGCAATGTCGCCTTTGAAAACTGCCGGATCTGTCTTCCGATGGATTAAGGCTTTCTCCACGCTTTATTACGCAAAGGAAATCACAATGAACCTGATGAATAATTGTGCATCTCCCGCCGCAGATGTTATATTAAAATATAATATCCGGAGGTGCTCTATGTATATCACTCGTCTGAAAAAGGTTGGCGGATCCATCATGCTGGCGGTTCCTCCCGCCGTGCTGAAAACGCTGGAGCTGTCGACGGACAGCGAAGTGGGCATGACCATTGATAATGGCTGCCTGATTATTGAACCTCAAAAACGTCCCCGTTATTCGCTCGAAGAACTGCTGGCGCAGTGCGATCCGCACGCTGAAATAAGCGAAGAGGGTCGGGAATGGATTGATGCGCCTGCGGTGGGCAAGGAGATCCTGTAGATGGACAGAGGGGAAATTTGGCTTGTTTCACTGGATCCGATTGCCGGCCACGAGCAAAGCGGAAAACGTCCGGTGCTTATCGTATCGAAGGCATCATTTAACACGTTCACCCGGTTGCCCGTTGTTGTCCCTGTGACCAGCGGCGGAAACTTTGCTCGCGAAGCCGGTTTTACCGTTTCACTGGACGGGGCGGGAACAAAAACAACGGGCGTGATCCGCTGCGACCAGCCCAGAACCATTGATATGGGAGCCCGAAATGGTAAGCGACTGGAGCGCATACCCGACGCTGTCGTGAATGAAGTGCTGGCCCGACTGGAAGCCATTCTGAGCTGATGTTTTTTATGTAACCTGAACGAGGGCGCTGTCATATACAGCGCCCTCATTTTTTTAACGACATGTGATTAAAAATCCTTTTGCAGGTAAAAACAGTTTCTCCTTTCCGCGTCAGCGGCACTGGCGTAGTCTCCCCCTTGCCCTATGCTGTCGTTGACAGCGCCACGCTTCACAACCTGAAAGAAGCGCCTGTTATCAGGACGGTTGATCCGTTTACCGGTGCAGGCCTTTGCAAACACCGGGTCGCAGAACATCGCGACGGAGGCCTGAGTTTTCACACGATATGTCCTTTACTGCGCCAGCCTGCTGGTCTGAATCTGTACCGCGCCGGAATTCTCCCGGCTAACCTGTACTGCTGACACCCTCAGCGTCATTTACCTTACGGGCTGCGGCCTGCATTGCCGGCAGGCATTTGCTGCCGCGTGGCCGTAAAACTGCACCAGACTGCGATGTTTAAAACACTGCACCAGTGCCAGTGCGTCACTTTAACCGCGCAGAGCGGGAAAGTGACGCACGCAGCCCTTTCGACCTGCACCAGATAACTCAACTGCGCCAGCTCATGGCTGGATTCTGACACCGCCTTTTCAGGCCATTTTACCCATAAGGAGAACATGAACCGATACCGAGGCGGATCTGGACGATCCGGGGGATAACCCGCGCAAGCGGGCGGCTGCTCAGAGAGCACAACCGAAGCCCCACCACACCTCAACGGCTGCCGCCCCGGCGCTCAGGTATCGTTCGCAGCCCCGACAAAAAAACAGGGGCTATCGGCCTGTGCGCCGGGGAGAGCTGTACCAGTGTTGGTTTTTTGGAGATGAGTTTGCGGCAATCATGAAAAGGGGAAAATATGGGGATTCTGGAGCAGGAAATGAAGCGTCTTGCACAGCAGGCTGGCGGCAGCCATAAAACCGTTCACGACCGCATTAAGCTGGCGCAGCGGTTTTGTGAGCGTCTGGTGCTGGCGCAAAATGCGCAGATCCGCCGGGTGGAGCAGCTTAAGGCACGGCATATTGAAGGCTATGTCCGCGAGCGACTGGCGCAGGGCATCACGAAGCGTTCCCTGCAAAACGAGATGGCGGCAGTGCGCTGCATTCTGAAACAGGCCGGGCGCGACAGGCTGGCGCAGAGTGAGCGGCTGAACAACCGTTCTCTGGGATTGTCCGGCGCATCCCGTAACGGTACGAAGCTGGCGATCACGCCGGAGCACTATCGTGACGTACTGGAGACAGCCCGCGCAAAAGATCCGGGGATGGCGGCAGCGCTGGAACTCTCAAGGCTGATGGGATTACGTTCGCAGGAGGCGGTGCAGAGCGTACAGTCGCTGAAAACGTGGCGGCAGGCGTTGGATCGTGGAAACACCCGCTTAACCGTGGTGTTTGGCACCAAAGGCGGGCGGCCCCGTGAGACGATTATTCTTGATGCTGTCGCAGTCAGAAAAGCACTGGATAATGCGCTGACCGTAGCAGAAGATCGTCACGGCAGGCTGATAGATAAGCCGGATCTGAAAAGTGCGATGAAATACTGGCACAGCCAGGCGGCACGTCTCGGCTTAACGGGCGCATATTCCCCGCATTCGCAGCGCTATGCGTGGGCGCAGGATGCCATTAGTTATTATCTGGCGCAGGGATTTTGTGAGAAGGAAGCGCTGGCAATGACGGCGATGGATTTGGGTCACGGCGACGGGCGCGGACGGTATGTGGCGCAGGTTTACGGGCGAAGGGATACTGACTGATAGTTGTTGCCTTGAAAAGATCGAGTTATTCATCGGTTTTCGTACAAAAAATTTTGGGGGCAAAATTTTTTGTACGCTTTCCTATCAATACTGACAGGAACAATAATTATCGACTATTAACTTCATGATTATTAATTATAAATCAATTGATTAAGTTTGGATGGTCGATTTTTGATAGCCATCACATTATAAAATACCCTTTATTCATCGTTATCCACCAAAAAAATTTCTACGTAGAAATTTTTTGTACGGTTTCCTCTTAATAGCGGTACTTACGAACGGTATAACCTATTAACAGGATTCTGGTGCAGCATTACGGTATTTTTGCTGATGATTGCGCCAGCAAAAGGAAAAAGGTCAGATAAAGGTAAAGGGTGGTTAAGGGTAACAGCGCCAGACCGGAAAAGGCCAAAAGGCTGAAAGGGCCTTAACTGGAGCAGTTCGATGCTTATCCCGCAGTATCTGGCGCAGTTCTGACACAGGCAGGTGACGGCGGACTGGTGCAGGTAAACGATGGCATTGAACTGGTGCAGTTGTGGCGTATTGGCAAATCAGGTTCTGGTGCAGATTGTCTGGCTGTTATCGCCTGAAATTATTCACTGTGAATAATTTTCGTTATTTGCCTATTGATTCGTAATATATTGATAGGTTTTCGTACAAAATTATTCTACGTCGAATAATTTTGTACGCTTTCCGATTAATAACCCAAAAATTGAAGATAAATCCTTTCAATGCAAAAAGCAGATCCGAATTCAATCAGGATCTGCTTTTTCATTTTTAACAAATTATACTGCTACTGGCTCAGGCTGCCTTATGCCGCCGCGCATAAATATACGGGGCAATGTATCCTTCGCGGCTCACGTCCAGATAGTCTGACCACCACTGCATCATGTCCTTGCGTGCATCGAGATGTTCAGCACGGTGGATATACGCTGCCCGGACGCTGTTGCGTTCCTGATGACTCATTTGCCGCTCTACGGCATCCCGCGACCAGAGTTCAGATTCAACCAGCGCACTACAGGCCATCGCGCGGAAGCCATGTCCACAGACGTCGATTTTAGTATCGTACCCCATCAGACGAAGCGCCCGGTTGATGGTATTTTCACTCATTGGTTTATACGGGTTATGGTCGCCGGGAAAGACCAATTCCAGATGGCCGGAGATTTCTTTTATTTGCTTCAGAATAGCGATAGCCTGTTGAGATAGCGGGACAATATGCGGAGTACGCATCTTAGCGCCACGACCTGAAAAACGAACTTTGTCGATTGCCTCGCGTGTGGCGGGGATGGTCCAGATTTTGTGTCTGAAATCAAACTCGCTCCAGCGTGCGAAGCGCAGTTCACTGGAGCGAATAAACAGATGGAGTATCAGCACCACCGCCAGCCTCGTAAGCTGCCGTCCCTGCTGATAGTCGCCAATGCGTTCAAACAATTCGGGCAACCGCTCCAGCGGCAGGGCGGGATAGTGATTTTTAACCGGCGGCGCGGTGACGCCTTCCAGATGCAGCGCCGGGTTGTTTTCGGTCAGTCCCTGCTGAACGGCGTAACGCATGATGTTGCAGAGTTGCTGCCGGGTACGGGATGCGACTTCCAGAAAGCCTTTATCCTCGATAACTTTCAGTAACGCCGTGAAATGCTGCGTTTTCAGCAGAGTGACGGGCAGATGACCGATTGCCGGAAAGATATGATTTTTCATACTGGCGAGGATGCGCTCTGCATAGTCAGCCGACCATTTTTTATTGGTTTTGTGCCATGCCACCGCAACGGCCTCAAAGCATTTTTCCGGTGACGCGGCGGCTTTTTCAGTCATGCGTTGTTGTGCGGGATTGATATTCTGCGCCAGTAGCTTACGGATACCGTCGCGCTGCTGGCGGGCGTCGGAAAGCGAGACCTGCGGATAGGCACCCAGTGCGATGCGGGATTCTTTTCGGTTGAAGCGATATTTGAGATACCAGAGGCGTGAACCGCCCGGATTGACAAGCAGATACAGACCCTGAGAATCGGTCAGTTTAAAGGGTTTATCAGAAGGCTTGATACTGCGGATTTTCGCGTCGGACAGGGACATATGGTGGTCACTCCATTATCGAACTGAAATGACCCCAAATCAGACCACCAATTTCGCCGGATGCGCAGGGAAAACCAGATACGCATCGGGAAAGATTTTCACGCTAACTTATTGAAACCTAATTGAATAGGGACTTATAAGCACGCCTGAAAACAGGGATTTGGCTCCTCTGACTGGACTCGAACCAGTGACATACGGATTAACAGTCCGCCGTTCTACCGACTGAACTACAGAGGAATCGTTTGAACGAGGCGAATATTAGCGATGCCGCTCAGCGTTGTCAAAGCCTGAATAGATAAATGCGATCGTTTGCTGAAATATTCCCCATTTCGCCGCTTATTCAGACGCAACCGGTTGTTTTATGCACTTTTCGCGTTCGGGGCGCGGGTATTTCCACAGCCAGCGTCCGGTGACCATACGCCAGTAAAATAACGCGGCGCGTACGGCCCAGTCGAAGAACATACCTAACCAAACGCCGACAACGCCCCATCCTAATACGATACCCAGGGTGTAACCCGCGACTACGCGGCAGCCCCACATGCCCAGCATCGATACCCACATAGCAAAACGTGCATCTCGCGCACCTTTAAAGCCTGCTGGTAACACCCAGGATGCAGCCCATATCGGCATAAATGCTGCGTTGAGCCAAATCAGGATGACTATGACCTCTTTTACATCCTGATCGTGGGTATAAAATGAGGCCATCACTCCGGCGAAAGGAGCGGTTAGCCAGGCAATTGCCGTCAGGCCGATCGTCGACAGCCAGAATACATGCCGCAGCTGGATTTCAGCCTGGGCAATCTGACCATTTCCCAGACGCCTGCCGGTAATGATTGTCGACGCGGAACCTAAAGCATTCCCCGGTAAGTTGATAAGCGCGGCGATAGAAAATGCAATAAAATTCCCGGCGATAACGCTGGTTCCCATGCCTGAAACAAACATCTGCGTCAAAAGTTTACCGCCATTGAACAGCACTGACTCGATACTTGCCGGAATGCCGATCCCCATCACCTCCCAGATAATGGCGAGATTGAGTGGCTTAAAATAGCTTTTGAAGGGAATTCGCAGCGCGGGGTTAAAACCAATCATCAGTACCCAGATGATGGCAATCGCCCCGATGTAGCGCGAAATGGTCAGTCCCAGGCCTGCTCCCACAAATCCCAGACCTTGCCAGGAAAAGATCCCGTAAATCAGGATGCTACTGATGATGATATTCAGGATGTTCATGCCGCCGTTAATCAACAACGGTATTTTTGTATTTCCGGCTCCACGTAGTGCGCCACTGCCGATCAGCGCAATGGCTGCCGCCGGGTAGCTGAGCACCGTCAGCTCCAGATAGGTGAGTGCCAAAGCTTTAACGTCTGGCGTTGCTTCACCTGCGACAACGTCAATAATCTGTTGACCAAAATAGTGAATGACAGCTGCCAGAACGGTAGCAAAAATTGTCATGATCACCAGTGATTGTCTGGCCGCGGCTCTGGCCCGTCGACGATCTCGTTTCCCGAGGCTAAATGCTACAACCACGGTGGTGCCCAGATCGATGGCGGCGAAAAATGCCATGATGACCATATTAAAGCTGTCGGCGAGTCCGACACCGGCCATCGCTTCTTTTCCCAACCAGCTGACCAGGAAGGTACTGAGAACACCCATCAATAGCACACAGGTGTTTTCCAGAAAAATGGGGACAGCCAGCGGAGTGATTTCGCGCCAAAAGAGAACCTTATAACTCTTGCGTTTGGCATACCAGGGCGTGCGGGAAGCGACCTGGCGTAAGGCAGCGGAGACGTTCAAAGTGGACCTTAACGAAGAAAGTTGAAACCTCATTTCAAATGATGAGGGAGAATCAAAAAAGCTGCAAAGTTTTTTCTATTTAAAATGTCTGTAAATGCAACAAACTGTCGAGAGAAGCATCAATTGATTCGCATTCGAGGAAATGGGGTTTGACAAAATTTTTTTCGCCGCTAAGATAAGCCTCCACAACGATTCCTCTGTAGTTCAGTCGGTAGAACGGCGGACTGTTAATCCGTATGTCACTGGTTCGAGTCCAGTCAGAGGAGCCATATTTAAGAAGCCTGCTCAGGAAACTAAGCAGGCTTTTTGCTTTTTGTTTCAAGCCTGATCGAGCGAACCTACACCGGAATCTTACGCCGGGAAATCCCCATGCTGACGCGCAACCAACGTCAGAATGGAATACAGCGCCACCGCCTGCTGGTGCTGATTAAAGATCTCCACCGACCACTCCACCACGCCGGTCGCTTTTTCTTCGGCATTGCGCTGACGTTTCACTGTTTTGCGTTTGCAGGTTAAACGCACCTGGATAGTGTCGCCCGGCTTAACCGGTTCGATAAAGCGCAGGTTTTCCATGCCATAGTTGGCAATCACCGGACCGACGCCCGCGTCAACAAACAGACCGGCGGCGGCGGAAATCAGGAAGTAACCGTGCACCACGCGCTCGCCGAAAATGGAATCGGCTGCTGCAATCTTGTCCATATGGGCGTAGAAGTGGTCACCGCTGAGGCAGGCAAAGTTAACGATATCCGCTTCGGTCAGTGTACGACGTGGCGTCAGCAGGCTGTCGCCCGGCTGGATCTCTTCGAAGTATTTACGAAACGGGTGAATACGATCTTCCTCTACCCGAGCGCCACGCACCCACTGTTGGCTTACCGCCGCGAGCATGGTTGGGCTGCCCTGAATGGCGGTGCGTTGCATGTAGTGTTTCACCGCACGCAGACCGCCCAGCTCTTCACCGCCGCCTGCACGTCCAGGCCCGCCGTGGACCAGCTGTGGCAGCGGAGAGCCGTGACCGGTCGATTCCGCCGAGGACTCTTCGTTCAGCACCTGAATACGCCCGTGGGCGCGGGCCGCACCGAGGATAAACTCTCGCGCCAGTTCGCCGCTCGCCGTCACCAGCGTTCCTGCCAGACTGCCTTCACCGGCGCGCGCCAGCGTCATGGCATGCCCGGTATTTTGATACGGCATCAGCGTGGCGACCGGACCAAAGGCTTCAATTGCATGTACCGCGGCAATTTCATCCGGCTGCGGACAAAACAGCAGCGTTGGCGGGAAGAAAGCCCCAGCCGTGCTCAGATCTGCTTTTCCGCCCAGCAGCACCTCACACCCGGCTTCAACCAGACGATTCACATTATCCTGCACGTCCTGACGCTGATCGTTATTCACCAGCGACCCCATCTTCACGCCTTCCTGCGCCGGATCGCCCACTACCACTTTTTGCAGACGGGTAATCAGCGCCTCGCTGACTGCTTTCACCTGCGCCTGTGGCACGATAATGCGGCGGATAGCGGTACATTTCTGCCCGGCTTTGGTCGTCATCTCGCGCACGACTTCACGTACAAACAATGCAAACTCAGGCTGTTCTGGGGTGACGTCATCACCAAGCACACAGCAGTTGAGTGAATCCGCTTCCATGGTGAATGGAACCGATTTAGCCACCAGGTTGGGGTGCACGCGCAACTGCTGCCCGGTATGAGCAGAACCGGTAAAAGTCACCACATCCTGGCTGTCGAGGTGATCGAGCAGGTCACCCGCGCCGCCACAGATAAGGCTAATTGCGCCGTTCGGTACCAGGCCACTGTCGATAATCGCTTTCACCATTGCCTGAGTGAGCTGCGCGGTGGCGGTTGCAGGTTTGATAATGGCTGGCATCCCGGCAAGCCAGGTTGGCGCCAGCTTCTCCAGCATACCCCAGCAGGGGAAGTTAAAGGCGTTGATATGCACCGCAACACCGGATTTGGAGGTCAGCACGTGGCGTGCGGCAAAACCGCCCTGTTTGGACAGCGGGATCAGTTCGTCTTCCGGCCACAGCGTATCGTCCGGCAGCTCGCGGCCACCGAGACTGGCATAAGTGAAAAGCGTGCCAATGCCGCCTTCGATATCGACCCAGCTGTCACCGCGCGTTGCCCCGGTTTGCGCGGATATGGCATAGAAATCGGCTTTCAGTTCCATTAAATGCTTCGCCACCGCTTTTAGCATCGCGCTGCGCTCAATAAAACTCATTGCCTGTAACGCTTTGCCGCCGTGCTCAATAGCAAAGCGGCGCGCCTGCGCCATATCCAGTCCAACGCTTGTCACTTCCCAAAGCGCTTCACCGGTAAGGGCGTGGTGGATGGTGCGGGTGCGGCCCCGGCCTGTCTGCCAGGCACCGGATAAATAACTGGCTAACTGCTGCATCGTTAATCTCCAGATGTGTTCCGTAATATCTCTTTAAATAGTTCTTTTATGAATCACAAAATGCAAGCGAGATTTTAATAATTTATTAACAATGAGATCGCGAACACTTTACCTTCATTGGTTATCTATCTGTTATTAATGGATAAATAAAAACCATTTGCGACAAGTATCGCAAAACCAGCAAACAAAATTTGTGGTTTTATTTAACCAAGATGTAACTTTTATAAAACAAAGTGATTCAAAAATATTGATTTGTTGAAATTATCGGAATCATAAGGTGATGACGTGACAGAAGAACAACGCTTTGACCAGCGCATCGCGCAGGAAACGGCCATCGAGCCGCAGGACTGGATGCCGGACGCATACCGTAAGACGCTGATCCGCCAGATTGGCCAGCATGCGCACTCGGAAATTGTCGGCATGTTGCCGGAAGGCAACTGGATAACCCGCGCACCCACGCTGCGGCGTAAGGCCATTCTGCTGGCAAAAGTACAGGACGAGGCCGGACACGGACTGTACCTCTACAGCGCGGCGGAAACACTGGGCTGCGCGCGTGAAGATCTGTACCAGAAGATGCTCGACGGCCAGATGAAATACTCCTCCATTTTCAACTACCCAACTCTGAGCTGGGCGGATATCGGTGTGATCGGCTGGCTTGTCGATGGCGCGGCGATTGTTAACCAGGTGGCGCTGTGTCGTACCTCCTACGGCCCGTATGCCAGGGCGATGGTCAAAATCTGCAAAGAAGAGAGCTTCCATCAGCGTCAGGGCTTCGAAGCGTGTATGGCGCTGGCTACCGGTAGCGAGGAACAGCGTCAGATGCTGCAGGACGCCATCAACCGTTTCTGGTGGCCTGCGCTGATGATGTTTGGCCCGAACGACGACAACTCACCGAACAGCGCCCGCAGCATGACGTGGAAAATCAAACTGCACTCCAACGACGAACTGCGTCAGCGCTTTGTTGATAACACGGTCCCGCAGGTAGAAATCCTCGGTATGACCGTGCCGGACGCCGACCTACAGCTTGATGAAGCGACGGGGAAATATCGATTCGGCGAGATCGACTGGCAGGAATTTAATGAGGTCATCAACGGTCGTGGTGTCTGCAACCACGAACGTCTGGGCGCAAAGCGTAAGGCCTGGGAAGAAGGGGCATGGGTGCGCGAGGCCGCACTGGCGCACGCCGAAAAGCAACAGGCCCGCGACGCGGCGTAAGGAGAGAGTCATGAGCAAAACATACTGGCCGTTATACGAAGTTTTTGTCCGCAGCAAACAGGGGTTATCGCACCGTCACGTTGGCAGTCTGCATGCCGCCGATGACCAGATGGCGCTGGAAAATGCCCGCGATGCCTATACTCGCCGCAGCGAAGGCTGCTCCCTCTGGGTGGTGAAAGCCAGCGAAATTGTTGCGTCACAGCCGGAGGAACGCGGTGAATTTTTCGACCCGGCGGAGAGCAAAGTCTATCGCCATCCCACGTTCTACACCGTGCCGGACGGCATGGAACATATGTGAGGCAACGATGAATAACCTGAATCCCGTTGCAACCTATGCCCTGCGTCTGGGCGATAACGGCCTGGTGCTGGCTCAGCGTCTGGGTGCCTGGTGCGGCCATGCGCCGGAGCTGGAGATTGATCTGGCGCTGGCTAATATCGGCCTCGACCTGCTGGGGCAGGCGCGCAACTTCCTCAGCTACGCAGCCGAACTGGCGGGTAGCGGCGACGAAGACACGCTGGCTTTTGGTCGTGATGAGCGTCAGTTCCGCAACCTGTTGCTGGTGGAACAGCTTAACGGCAACTTTGCCGACACGATCGCTCGCCAGTTCTTTATCGACGTCTGGCACGTGGCGCTGTTCACTCGTTTGGTTAACAGCCGCGATAAGCAGATTGCGGCTATCGCTGCCAAAGGACTGAAAGAAGTGCGTTATCACCTGCGCTTCAGCCGCGGCTGGCTGGAGCGACTGGGGAATGGTACTGACTACTCCGCGCAACTGATGCAGAAGGCGGTGGACAATCTGTGGCGTTATACCGGCGAATTGTTCCTTGCCGACGAACTGGAGATCGCTCTGGCCAGGCAGGGCATTGCCGTCGATCCGCGGGAACTGCAAACCGAATGGCAAACGACGGTACACACTGCGCTGATTGATTCTGGTTTACACGTTCCGCAAGAGGCGGCGTTTCGCAACGGCGGTAAGCAGGGGCTACACAGCGAACATCTCGGGCCGATGTTGGCCGAGATGCAGTACTTGCAGCGTGCGTATCCTGGGCAGCAGTGGTAGCAGGGGGGGGCTATGCAACGTCTTACCGCGATCGCACCGCCAGAGGTGCACACCGTTTGGGGGCTGTTAAGTGCGATTTCCGATCCGGAAGTGCCGGTGCTGACCATCACCGATCTCGGCATGGTACGCAGCGTTGAGCGCTGCGGCGACGGCTGGGTAATCGGCTTTACGCCGACGTACTCCGGCTGCCCGGCCACCGAGCATCTACTGGGTGAAATTCGCGCGGTGATGGCGGAGCGCGGCTATACGCCAGTACATATCGTCCTGCAGCTTGACCCACCGTGGACCACTGACTGGATGAGCCCGGACGCCCGCGAACGCCTGCGCCAGTATGGTATCAGCCCGCCGCAGGCCCACGCCTGTCATGCCGAAATGCCAACTGACGTACAGTGCCCGCGCTGCGCCAGCACCCATACCTCGCTGATTAGCGAATTCGGTTCCACGGCCTGTAAAGCGTTATATCGCTGCGACAGCTGCCGCGAACCCTTTGATTACTTTAAATGTATTTGAGGTTGCGATGACAACATTTCATTCGCTTACCGTGGCCAACGTCGAAGCGGAAACGCGCGATGCGGTGACCATCACTTTCACCATTCCTGACGCGCTGCGTAATGACTACGCCTTTCGACCGGGCCAGCATTTGACGCTGAAAGCTCACCTCGGTGGAGAAGAGCTGCGTCGTTGTTACTCCATTTGTCGCAGCCGCTCGCCGTCGGAAATTAGCGTCGCGGTTAAAGCTATCGACGGTGGGCGTTTCTCCCGCTATGCCCAGCAGGATATCCAGCAGGGTATGACGCTGGAAGTGATGGTGCCGCAAGGCCATTTTGGCTACCAGCCGCAGGCCGAGCGCGAAGCCGAATATCTGGCGATTGCCGCCGGGTCCGGCATTACGCCGATGATGGCGATTATTGAAGCGACGCTGACGACCGAACCGGCCAGCCAGTTCACGCTGATCTACGGCAACCGCAGCAGCCACAGCATGATGTTCCGTCAGGCGCTGGCCGATCTGAAAGACCGCTATCCGCAGCGTTTACAGGTGGTGCACCTGTTCAGTCAGGAGTCGATGGACAGCGATCTGCTACAGGGTCGTATTGACGGCGACAAACTGCGTGCGCTGGGCAAAAACTTGCTCGATTTCAGCCGCTTTGATGACGCCTTTATCTGTGGCCCATCGGCGATGATGGATGAAGCCGAAGTGGCACTGCGTGAACTGGGTATAGCGGAAAAATCCATTCACCTTGAGCGTTTTAATACGCCGGGGACCAGCGTGAAACACGCCACCGGCATCCAGGCGGAAGGCCGCACGGTCACCCTTCGTCAGGATGGGCGCGATCGCCTGATTTCACTGAATGCGGAAGATGACAGCATTCTCGACGCCGCGCTGCGCCAGGGCGCTGACCTGCCGTTCGCCTGTAAAGGCGGCGTGTGCGCCACCTGCAAATGCAAGGTGGTCAGTGGCGAGGTGGCGATGGCCGCCAACTACAGCCTTGAAGCCGATGAACTGGCGGCGGGCTATGTGCTGAGCTGCCAGGCGCTGCCAACCAGCGGTGACGTAGTGGTCGACTTCGATGCGCGGGGGATGGCATGAGCGAACTGCTGATTTCCCGTCACGACCGTGTACTGCAACTGACTCTGAACCGTCCGCAGGCGCGAAATGCACTGAACAATGCGCTGCTAACGCAGATTGCTGACGCGCTGGAAAGCGCGGCGGCGGACGCCAGCATCAGCGTTTGCGTGATTGGCGGTAACCCGAGCTATTTCGCCGCCGGGGCCGATCTTAATGAAATGGCGGAAAAAGATCTGCCCGCCACTTTCGACGATATTCGCCCACGCCTGTGGGCACGTATTGATGCCTTCAACAAGCCGTTGATCGCGGTGGTTAACGGTTACGCACTGGGCGCGGGCTGCGAGCTGGCGCTGCTGTGCGACCTGGTGATTGCCGGGGATAACGCGCGCTTTGGTCTGCCGGAGATTACTCTCGGCACCATGCCAGGGGCGGGCGGTACGCAGCGGCTTATCCGTTGTGTTGGCAAAGCGCTGGCCAGCCGAATGGTGCTGGGCGGTGAAAGCATTGATGCAGAACGAGCGCAACAGGCCGGGCTGGTGAGTGACATCCACCCGGCGAACCTCTCCGATGAATACGCGCTCAAGCTGGCGGCGACCATCGCCCGTCACTCACCGCTGGCGCTGCGGGCGGCAAAACAGTCTCTACGCGCTGCGCAAGAAGTGGGTCTCCAGGCCGGTCTGGTGCAGGAACGTCAGCTGTTTACGCTGCTGAGCGGCACCGAAGATCGTCGTGAAGGCGTCAGCGCCTTTTTAGAAAAACGCACACCGGAATTTAAAGGACGCTAATCGTGGACGCATTTATTCTCAGCGAAGTGGAGCAGGGCGTGATGACTATCACCCTGAACCGCCCGGACCGACTCAACAGCTTTAACGACGTGATGCACCAGCAGCTCGCCGACTGCCTGAAACAGGCCGAGCGCGACGACGCCATTCGTTGCCTGCTGATCACCGGTGCCGGACGCGGGTTTTGCGCCGGACAGGATCTGAACGACCGTAACGTTGACCCGAGCGGCCCCGCGCCGGATCTGGGCATGTCGGTGGAACGCTTCTACAACCCGCTGGTGCGCCGCTTAGCCGCGCTGCCGAAGCCGGTTATCTGTGCCGTCAACGGCGTTGCCGCTGGTGCCGGTGCCACACTGGCCTTGGGCTGCGACATCGTCCTCGCCGCACGCTCGGCGAAGTTTGTCATGGCCTTCAGCAAGCTCGGCCTGGTGCCGGACTGCGGCGGAAGCTGGGTGCTGCCGCGCGTAGCCGGTCGCGCTCGCGCCGTCGGCTTACTGATGCTTGGCGATAACCTCAGCGCCGAACAGGCCGCGCAGTGGGGCATGATCTGGCAAGTGGTCGACGATGCCGAGTTGAAAGATACCGCGTTGACCATGGCGCGCCGTTTCGCGACGCAGCCGACCTATGGCCTGGGGCTGATTAAGAAAGCCTTGCAGCTTTCCGAAACCAACACGCTGGATCAGCAGCTTGAGCTTGAGCGCGACTACCAGCGCATGGCCGGTCGCAGCGACGACTATCGCGAAGGGGTCAGCGCCTTTCTCGGCAAACGCCCACCACAGTTCAGCGGGAAATAAGCCATGACGAAAACTCTTCACCGCGTTGCCGTGATCGGCGGCGGAACAATGGGTGCAGGCATTGCCGAGGTGGCTGCCAGCGCCGGGCATTCGGTCCTGCTGTATGACATTTCCGCTGAGGCGATTACTCGCGCCATTGAGGGTATTCGCCAGCGACTCGACGTTCGTGTTGGTCGTGGAAAAATTAGTGCGGAACAGGCCATTGAGCTGCTGGCACGAATCGTACCCGCGACTGAACTGAATCAGCTTGCCGATGCACAACTGGTGATTGAAGCCGCTTCCGAGCGGCTGGAAATTAAAAAAGCGCTGTTCAGTCAGTTGGCGGAGATCTGTTTGCCGTCAACGCTGCTGACCAGTAATACCTCGTCGATCTCAATTACCGCAATTGCGGCGGGAGTGAAGCATCCGGAACGTGTGGCGGGGCTGCACTTCTTTAACCCGGCACCGGTGATGAAACTGGTGGAAGTGGTGAGCGGCCTTGCCACCTCAACTGAGGTAGTCGAGCTGCTTTGCCAGTGCGTAATCGCCTGGGGCAAGCAGCCGGTGCGCTGCCGCTCAACGCCGGGTTTTATCGTCAACCGCGTGGCGCGTCCGTACTACGCTGAAGCCTGGCGCGCGCTGGAAGAACAGGTTGCGTCAGCGGAAGTGATTGATGCGGCGCTGCGTGACGGCGGCGGCTTCCCGATGGGACCGCTGGCGCTGACCGACTTGATTGGTCAGGACGTCAATTTTGCCGTGACCTGTTCGGTGTTTAACGCCTTCTGGCAGGACCGCCGTTTTCTACCGTCTTTGCTGCAACAGGAGCTCGCTCTGGCGGGGCGTCTGGGCAAGAAGAGCGGCCACGGCGTCTATTGCTGGCCTGCTGAAGTATCGCCTGAACTGGCTGTTGCAGCGGTAGCGCCTGAAAATGCAGCAAAAAATATCAAGCGTGACGTTGTCACTGAACTGGATGATGTGCTGCTCCTTGAAACAACCGGTGAAACCGCGCTGGCCTTAAGCGTGCAGCACCAGCGCCCGGTTGTGGTGTATGACCATGCTGTGGGCGACACCGTCGTGCTGGCAAGCGCACCAACCAACCCGGCTTCAGCCACCGACAAAGCGGTGTACTACTTCCAGCAGCAGGGCAAAAAAGTGCTGCGTATTGCCGACTACCCAGGGCTGCTGGTATGGCGCACGGTAGCGATGCTGGCGAACGAAGCGCTGGATGCGCTGCAAAAAGGAGTCGCCAGCGCCGAGGATATCGATATCGCCATGCGCTTGGGGGTTAACTACCCGCACGGGCCGCTGGCCTGGGGCGACTCGCTCGGCTGGGGACGTGTGCTGCGTCTGCTGGAAAACCTACAACAGCACTATGGCGAAGAACGCTATCGCCCGAGTGCGCTGCTGCGCCAGAAAGTGCTGATGGAGATGCGTCATGAGTAATGAAGCCTGGCGCAACGCCCGCGCCATGTATGTGAAAGACACCTGCGCGCAGGCGCTGGGGATTGAAATTATTGAGATGGACGACGGTTATTCGCAGATGACCATGACCGTGTCGCCGTCGCAGCTGAATGGCCATCAGACCTGTCACGGCGGGCAACTGTTTTCGCTGGCGGATACTGCCTTTGCTTACGCCTGCAACAGTCAGGGACTGGCAGCAGTAGCCTCAGCAGCCAGTATCGACTTTCTGCGTCCGGCCTTTGCAGGTGACAAACTGACCGCCACCGCGCGGGTTAAGCAGCAAGGCAAACTCACTGGCGTTTACTACATTGAAATTGTCAATCAGCAACACAAAACCGTGGCCCTGTTTCGCGGCAAATCTCACCGCATCGGTGGCACGATTACAGGAGAAGTCTAATGCGTGACGCATTTATTTGTGACGGTATTCGTACCCCGATTGGTCGCTACGGCGGGGCGCTGGCAGGCGTGCGTGCCGACGATCTGGCGGCCATCCCGTTGCGTGAATTACTCAACCGCAATCCACGCCTGGATCCCAGCGCTATTGACGATGTGATCTTCGGTTGCGCCAACCAGGCGGGCGAGGATAACCGCAACGTGGCGCATATGGCGACCCTGCTGGCGGATTATCCGCACAGCGTTGCCGGCACGACCATCAACCGTCTGTGCGGCTCCGGGCTTGATGCGATCGGCTTCGCTGCTCGCACGATCAAAGCCGGTGATGCCGATCTGCTGATCGCCGGTGGTGTTGAGTCAATGTCACGCGCGCCGTTTGTAATGGGCAAAGCGACCGCGCCGTTTCAGCGTCAGGCAGAGATGTTTGATACCACCATTGGCTGGCGTTTTGTGAACCCGCTCATGCAGCAACAATTCGGAACTGACAGCATGCCCGAAACGGCGGAGAATGTAGCTGAATTGTTAAATATAAGCCGAGAGGACCAGGACGCCTTTGCGTATCGCAGCCAGCAGCGCACGGCGAAAGCCCAGTGTGACGGCATTCTGGCGCAGGAAATTGTGCCGGTACAAATCATTGGCAAGAAAGGGGCAGTTAGCGCAGTACGTGAAGATGAACATCCGCGTGCAGAAACCACGCTGGAGCAACTCGCACAACTGAAAACACCGTTTCGTAAGAACGGCGTGGTCACCGCAGGCAATGCCTCTGGGGTGAACGACGGCGCGGCAGCAATGATCGTAGCCAGCGAGCAACACATAAAGGCCCAGGGACTAACGCCGCGTGCACGCATTGTCGCCATGGCGACCGCGGGCGTTGAACCGAAGTACATGGGTCTTGGGCCAGTTCCTGCGGTACGAAAAGTGCTGGAGCGCGCCGGGCTGAATATCAACGATATGGATGTGATTGAGCTGAATGAAGCCTTTGCCGCCCAGGCGTTGGGTGTGATGAGACAGCTTGGACTGGCAGATGACGCAGAACACGTGAATCCCAATGGGGGGGCTATCGCTTTAGGTCACCCGCTGGGGATGAGCGGTGTGCGGTTAGCGCTGGCCGCAACGCTGGAGCTGGAACGACGCAATGGACGTTATGCGCTGTGTACGATGTGTATTGGCGTGGGTCAGGGCATTGCCATGATCCTTGAGCGAGTGTGAGCTAATTGACCTGCGAGTGCCCTACAAAATGACAACGACAACAACAAAATTAGATCCGATTGAAACCGCATCGCGTGACGAATTACAGGCTTTGCAAACCGAGCGCCTGAAATGGACGTTAAAACACGCCTATGAAAATGTCCCGATGTACCGCCGTAAGTTCGACGCGGCGGGGGTTCACCCGGATGATTTCCGTGAGCTGAGCGATCTGAGCAAGTTTCCCTGCACCACCAAGCAGGACCTGCGTGACAACTATCCCTTCGACACCTTCGCGGTACCGATGGAGCAGGTGGTGCGTATCCATGCATCATCCGGCACCACGGGTAAACCGACTGTGGTGGGCTATACGCAAAATGATATTGATACCAGGGCTAATATCGTCGCCCGCTCGCTGCGTGCCGCAGGCGGTACCGCGAAAGATAAAATCCACGTCGCTTATGGCTATGGCCTTTTCACCGGCGGCCTGGGCGCGCACTACGGCGCGGAGCGCTTAGGGGCAACGGTTATCCCAATGTCCGGCGGGCAGACTGAAAAGCAGGCGCAGCTGATTCGCGATTTCAAACCTGACATGATTATGGTCACGCCGTCTTACTGCCTGAACCTGATTGAAGAGCTGGAGCGCCAGATGGGCGGTGACGCGCGGGGGTGTTCACTGCGTACCGGTGTATTTGGCGCAGAGCCGTGGACCACGGGGATGCGCGCGGAGATCGAACGTCGCCTCGGTATTACGGCGCTGGATATTTATGGCCTCTCGGAAGTGATGGGGCCGGGCGTGGCGATGGAGTGCATCGAAACGGGTGATGGTCCGACAATATGGGAGGATCATTTCTTCCCGGAAGTGGTCAATCCGGATGACGGTACGCCACTGGCCGACGGCGAGCACGGCGAACTGCTGTTCACCACGCTGACGAAAGAAGCGCTACCGGTCATTCGTTATCGTACCCGCGACCTGACGCGCCTGCTGCCGGGTACCGCGCGCACGATGCGTCGTATGGATCGCATTAGCGGGCGCAGCGACGATATGCTGATTATTCGCGGCGTCAACGTCTTCCCATCGCAGGTGGAAGAAGAGATCCTCAAGATTGAGCATCTGGCTCCGCATTACCAGTTGGAAGTGGATCGCCGAGGGCATCTTGATTCGCTTTCGGTACGCGTGGAGCTTAAAGAGAGTAGCCTGGTGCTGAGCCATGAGCAGCGCTGCCAGATTTGCCATCATTTGCGTCATCGTATTAAGTCGATGGTGGGTATTTCCACCGACGTAAGCATTGTTAACTGCGGCAGCATCCCGCGCTCTGAAGGTAAGGCGTGCCGGGTGTTCGACCTGCGCAAAGTTGCCGCCAACGGTTAACCCTGTAGGCCTGATAAGCGTAGCGCCATCAGGCAGAACAGTGCAACGCTGCCGGATGGCGGCGTTGCCTTATCCGGCCTACAAACTCCTGGCGTTTCGCTGCTTTATTCCTGTGCTATGATTCAAAAAGGACAAAAATTACAACACTATGAATCATATGGAAAAACTCGATAATTTTATTCAGCAGGCGGTCACCGCGATGCCGGTCAGCGGCACCTCGCTTATCGCCTCGCTTTACGGGGACTGTTTATCGCAACGCGGTGGAGAAGTCTGGCTCGGTAGCGTTGCCGCGCTGCTGGAAGGGCTTGGCTTCGGTGAACGTTTTGTACGTACCGCACTGTTTCGCCTTAATAAAGAAGAATGGCTGGACGTAGTACGTATCGGCCGCCGCAGTTTCTACCGCCTGAGTGATAAAGGGCTACGCTTGACGCGCCGCGCCGAGAGCAAAATCTATCGTGCCAGCGCCCCTGAGTGGGACGGTACCTGGCTGCTGCTGCTGTCGGAGGGGCTGGAGAAAAATACCCTGGCCGAAGTTAAAAAGCAGCTGTTATGGCAAGGTTTTGGCGTACTGGCGCCGAGTCTGCTGGCGTCGCCATCGCAAAAGCTGGCGGACGTACAGTCGCTGCTCCATGAGGCTGGGGTGGCGGAAAATGTCATCGTTTTTGAGGCGCATTCGCCGTTGGCACTCTCCCGCGCTGCGCTGCGTGAGCGGGTAGAAGGGTGCTGGCACTTAACCGAACAAAATGCCATGTACGAGGCGTTTATCACGCTGTTCCGTCCGTTGTTACCGCTACTGCGTGACGCCGGGCCGGACGAACTTACGCCAGAGCGCTGCTTCCAGATCCGCCTGTTGCTCATTCACTTCTATCGTCGGGTTGTGCTCAAAGATCCGCTGCTGCCGGAAGAATTGCTGCCTGCTCACTGGCTGGGTCAGACGGCGCGTCAGCTGTGCATTAATATTTATCAACGTGTTGCGCCCGGCGCCCAGGTTTTCGTCAGCGAAAAAGGCGAGAGTTCGGTGGGGGAACTGCCCGCGCCGGGGCCGCTCTATTATCAACGTTTCGGCGGATTAGCCGAGGTGTAACAGGAGAAGCCATGCCGATTTACCAGATTGACGGGATGATCCCGGTAGTTCCTGCAGAAAGCTATGTTCACCCAACCGCAGTGCTGATTGGCGATGTCATTCTCGGCAAAGGTGTTTATGTTGGTCCCAACGCCAGCCTGCGCGGAGATTTTGGGCGTATTGTGGTTAAAGATGGGGCGAATATCCAGGATAACTGCGTGATGCACGGATTTCCCGGCCAGGATACGGTGGTGGAAGAGGACGGACATATCGGCCACGGGGCGATTCTGCATGGCTGTGTGATTGGGCGTAACGCGCTGGTCGGCATGAGCGCGGTGATTATCGATGGCGCGACCATCGGTGAAAACAGTATCGTTGGTGCTTCGGCGTTTGTGAAAGCGCGCGCTGAGATGCCCGCCAACCATCTGATTGTCGGCAGCCCGGCGAAAGCGATTCGCATGTTAACTGAGCAGGAACTGGTGTGGAAAAAACAGGGCACTCGCGAGTATCAGGTGCTGGTGGGGCGCTGTCAGCAGACGCTTGCAGAAGTGAAGCCGCTGACTGCGGTAGAACCCGACAGAAAGCGGCTGGAGTTTGATGAGAATTTGCAACCTAAGTCAGCGAGTTAGCGATTCTACGCAATACCCGATGTCAGAACTGATAGCTGGCGGTGATGCTGACGTTGCGCGGCTCACCATAAACGATAGAACCGTCGATATTCGTGTCGTAGGTTTTATCGAACAGGTTATTAAGGTTACCCTGCACTGAGAAGTTTTTTGTTACCTGGTAGCGGGTGAACAAATCTACCAGGGCGTAGCTTCCCTGTTCCGCGCGGAATGTGCCATAAGGCGTGACCGTATCGCTGTAAACACGATTCTGCCAGTTAACTCCACCGCCGACGGTCAGTTCCGGCATGGCTGGCAGGCGATAACGGGTAAACAGTTTGACCGTGGTCCGCGGCAGGTTTGGGTTTACTGCATTGCCTTCGTTGTCTTCTGCAACATAGCGTGTCGCGCCAAATGTCATCTGCCAGTTATCGGTGATCGCACCGTTAATCTCGAATTCAACCCCTTTGCTGACCGTGCCATCCATCGCTTTAAAGGCCGTGTCGCCATTGCTACCGGCGATTGGCACGCCGGTTGATTGCGCTACGTTGTCCTGTTCAATGCGGAACACCGCGAGCGTGGTGGTTAAACGGCTGTTCATCCAGTCGGACTTCAGACCAAGCTCATAGTTGTTGCCGGTGATCGGAGAGAGATATTTACCGGAGCTGTCGCGCTTGTTCTGCGGCTGGAAGATTGAGGTATAGCTGGCGTAGGTAGACCAGTTATCGTCAATGTCATATACCAGACCCGCATACGGCGTGGTGTGGTTTTGCTCCATGCTGTAGGTCAGGGTGTCGATACGCCAGTTGGTGTAACGTGCGCCGACAATCAAATGCAGTGGGTCAGCCAGCGAAATACGCGTTGCGGCGTACAGCGATTTCATGTGCGTGGTATCGTCCTGAGCCAATGACTGCGGGTTCCAGTTGGTTTCCGGGAAGTTACCATCGTAGGTATAGAAGCTGCCGATTTCGTTGGGGAAAACGTTCGCCCACGAGCTTTCATAACGGTTATTCTGTTTACTGTAGCTGCCGCCCAGCATCAGATTATGCTGACGACCAAACAGATCGTAACCGCCGTCGGCAAATAGATCGACAGCATCCACTTTACGTTTGCCGCTGTTCCAGCCGGTTCCTCCGACGTAGTCATATCCCGGACCATAGTTGCCATATGGGCCAATCAGCGTGCCGTCGGCCTTATTAACATAGGCATCGACGTACATCATTTTACTGTCGAACTTGACCTCGGAGTGGGTGGCGTTCATGGTCGCCTGCCAGGTATCGGCAAAACGTTGTTTGATGGTGACAAACACTTTGTTGAAGTCTTTATCGTTGTAAGCCCAGTCCGGCGCAGTGCTGCGCGAACGGTCATAGCTGTTTTTACTGCCATCGGTATTCCAGCGCGGCAATCCACCCCAGGTTGGGCTGTTGATATCAATGCGCTGATATTCATAGCCCGCAGACAGGCTGGTGGTGTCACCCAAATCGGCATCGACAATCCCGGAGAAGAACATTTTTTCGCTATTGTAGCGATCAAGCCAGGAGTCGTTATTCTGGTAACCCGCCACGATGCGGCCGCGCACGTTGCCGTCTGCCGTAAGCGGGCTTTGCAGATCGGTCACATAGCGTTGTTTATTCCAGCTGCCATATTCCGCTGAAACATTACCGGTGAACTCGCGGCTGGTGGCATGCTTACGGATCATGTTAATGGAGGCTGAAGGGTTACCCGTCCCGGTCATTAGCCCGTTTGCGCCACGGACCACTTCGACACGCTCAAAAAGGGCGGTGTCAGAAAGGGCGTCACCGAGATTCCAGCGGGATTCAAAATAGGTCGGGATCCCATCGACCATATAGTTATCAATCTGAAATCCGCGCGAGTAATAGCTGCTGCGATCTGAATCCGCCTGGCTTTTGCTTATCCCCAACGTGTTGTCCATCACATCGCCCAGCGTTTGCAATTGCTGATCTTCCATGCGTTGCTGGCTGACAATGCTGACCGATTGCGGAATATCGCGCTGTGTCATCTGCATTTTTGTGCCAGCGGTGGTCGATTTAACGCTGTAATCCTGCTCCTCACCGGATGCGGATGGAGCAGAACCCTCCACGATCACTGTCTCTTCTGCAGGGGCTGCGAGGCTGGTGGAAGGTAAAAGGGCTAGCGTGATGCATGCTGCCAGCAAAGAAAGGGCAAGCCCCGGTTGGCGTTGAACATTCCCGTTGAGTGTTGTGAAAGACATCGAAAAGCCCTTGATAATTATTAATATTAAGTTCGAATCACCGGTAGTTGTGATGAACCCTTTGGTTGTAAATTATTAAATGCGCATGTAAATACAAATGCGAAATATACGCATTAGCAGTCAATGTGTAAACAGATGCTACGACATAAATGAAATATTGTTTCAGTACTATGCTTGAGCAATAGCGCAGGGAAATGGTTATAAGAGCAGCACTAACTGAGGTTTTCGCTTAAAAAATCGAGGGTTAAAGTTGAAAGAGCGTGAGTAACTCGCTCATACTCTATACTCGCAGAGTTACCCGGCGTAGCATGGCAAAACGCTTGGGCTGTTAATGAAAAAGGAAAACGTCGTGGCAGAAGAAACTATATTCAGCAAAATTATTCGTCGTGAGATTCCGTCAGATATCGTATACCAGGATGAACTGGTCACTGCGTTTCGTGATATTTCCCCTCAGGCACCAACGCATATCCTGATCATTCCTAACATTCTGATCCCAACTGTCAACGATGTGACGGCGGAACATGAACAGGCATTGGGCCGCATGATCACCGTTGCGGCGAAAATTGCTGAGCAGGAAGGCATTGCTGCAGATGGGTACCGCTTAATCATGAACACCAACCGCCACGGGGGGCAGGAGGTGTATCACATTCATATGCACCTGCTGGGTGGACGTGCGCTTGGCCCAATGCTTGCGCATAAAGGTCTGTAAGCATGACCAGAGGATGCATTGCGCTTTCACTGGGTTTGCTGTTGCTGGCGGGTTGTCGAACACATCCTGAAATTCCGGTAAGTGATGAACAGTCGCTGGTGATGGAATCAACGATTCTGGCGGCGGGTATAACAGCAGAACAGCCCACGTTAACCACGTCTGATATTCAGGCCTCGGCATCCTCTCGACTCTATAACGAAAGACAAGAACCCGTTACCGTTCATTATCGGTTTTACTGGTATGACGCCAGAGGGCTGGAAATGCACCCTCTGGAAGCGCCACGCAGTGTGACTGTTCCGGCTCATTCGTCGGTGACGCTGTATGGCAGCGCCAATTATCTGGGGGCGCACAAGGTTAGACTTTATCTTTATTTGTAAGGGGTGAATCTTGATGAACAAAATGAATCGCTACGCACTGATTGCCGCGCTGGCGATGTTTCTCTCTGGCTGTGTGGTGCAACGTGAGCCCGCGCCGGTAGAGGAAGTCAAGCCGGTGCCGGAACAGCCTGCGCAGCCGCAACAGCCGGTTCCGGTTGTGCCAACGGTGCCAACCATACCGCAGCAGCCGGGCCCGATTGAGCACGAGGACCAAACGGCGCAGCCGACGCCACGTCAACGTCATTATGACTGGAATGGGGCGATGCAGCCGATGGTCGGCAAAATGCTGCAGGCCGACGGCGTCAAAGCGGGTGGCGTTCTGCTGGTTGATAGCGTGAATAACCGTACCAACGGCTCGTTGAACGCGGGGGAAGCCACCGAGACCTTGCGTAACGCGCTGGCGAATAACGGTAAGTTTACTCTGGTTTCCGCTCAGCAACTGGCCGTCGCCAAGCAGCAGTTAGGTCTGTCGCCAAACGATAGCCTGGGAACACGCAGTAAAGCGATTGGTATCGCCCGTAACGTTGGTGCGCAGTATGTGCTTTATTCCAGCGCATCTGGCAACGTCAATTCGCCTGCGCTGCAAATGCAATTAATGCTGGTACAAACTGGCGAGATAATCTGGTCAGGTAAAGGTGCCGTTCAGCAACAATAACAGACTCACGCGCGGCGAAGTATTGTCGCGCTATTTCCCGCAGTATCATCCCGTCGCAACCAGCCAAACCGGCCTGAGCGGCGGGAGCTGCATCATTGAACACAGTTCCCACCGACTGGTACTGCGCTGCCATCACGATCCTGACGCGCCGGAATCTCATTTCTTACGCCAATACCATGCGCTAAAACACCTGCCAGAAAGCCTTGCGCCACGTCCTCACTTTTATACGCGTGGGTGGATGGCAGTCGAGTTTTTTCACGGTAAGGTAGAATCCAGATTACCGGACGCCGACGAACTCGCAGGCTTACTGTATCATCTGCACCAGCAACCCCGATTGGGCTGGCGAATTAGCCTGCTTCCGCTACTTGAACAGTACTGGCAGTGTGGCGATCCGGCGCGTCGTACACCATGCTGGCTGCGCGCGCTGAAGCGGCTAAGGAAACGAGGTGAGCCCCGACCTTTGCGCCTGGGGCCGCTGCATATGGATGTTCACGGTGACAACATCGTACGTACAGCCTCAGGGCTGCGGCTGATTGACTGGGAATACGCCGGAGACGGTGATATTGCCCTGGAGCTGGCGGCAGTATGGGTTAGCGATGAATCCCAGCACCAACAGTTGGTTAGCACCTACGCCCAACGAGCGCACATTGAGCCAGACGTTTTGTGGCGACAGGTCAGACAATGGCAACCCTGGATAATGATGCTGAAGGCGGGGTGGTTTGAGTATCGCTGGCGGCAAACCGGCGATCGACAATTTATCAGGCTGGCCGATGAAACCTGGCGGCAGCTAACAATGAAAGGATAAGGAGAGCAGTGTGGGCCCAGTAATGTTGGATGTCGAAGGGTATGAGCTGGACGCTGAAGAGCGTGAGATTCTGGCACATCCGCTGGTAGGTGGGTTGATCCTCTTTACCCGAAATTATCATGACCCGGAACAGCTGCGTGAATTAGTGCGCCAGATCCGGGCTGCGTCACGTAACCATCTGGTGGTGGCGGTAGATCAGGAAGGCGGACGCGTACAGCGTTTTCGTGAAGGCTTTACCCGCCTGCCTGCGGCTCAATCCTTTGCTGCGTTGCACGGTCTGGAAGAGGGCGGCAAACTGGCTCAGGACGCTGGATGGTTGATGGCCAGCGAAATGATCGCGATGGACATTGATATCAGCTTTGCACCGGTACTGGATGTGGGCCATATCAGCGCGGCAATCGGCGAGCGTTCTTACCATGCCGATCCGCTAAAAGCGCTGGCGATGGCGACCCGCTTCATTGACGGGATGCATACTGCTGGCATGAAAACGACCGGTAAACATTTCCCAGGACATGGGGCGGTGACGGCGGATTCACACAAAGAAACCCCAACCGATCCACGCCCAGAAGCCGAGATTCGTGCGAAAGATATGTCCGTGTTCCAGACGTTGATTACGGAAAACAAACTGGATGCCATTATGCCTGCGCACGTCATCTACAGTGATGTAGATCCGCGTCCGGCGAGTGGTTCACCTCACTGGCTGAAAACGGTGCTGCGCCAGGAGCTTGGCTTCGATGGTGTCATTTTCTCAGACGATTTGTCGATGGAAGGGGCGGCGATTATGGGAAGCTATGCGGAGCGTGGACAGGCATCGCTGGATGCAGGTTGCGATATGATCCTGGTCTGCAATAATCGTAAGGGAGCGGTCAGTGTGTTAGATAATCTGTCGCCGATCAATGCAGAACGTGTTACACGTTTGTATCATAAAGGTTCATTTTCACGTCAGGAACTGATGGACTCGGCACGCTGGAAGACGGTAAGCGCTCAACTTAACCAACTTCATGAGCGCTGGCAGGAAGAGAAAGCAGGTCATTAACGCAAGTTTGGCGAGGATGCGATGATTATCTATTTACACGGTTTTGACTCTAACAGCCCGGGCAACCATGAGAAGGTGTTGCAGCTGCAATTCATCGACCCGGATGTCAGGCTGATTAGCTACAGTACGCGGCATCCTAAACATGATATGCAGCATCTGCTGAAAGAAGTGGACAAAATGCTGCAGCTGAATGTGGATGACCGTCCGCTGATTTGTGGTGTGGGGCTCGGGGGATATTGGGCTGAACGGATTGGTTTCCTGTGTGATATTCGTCAGGTAGTGTTTAATCCCAACCTGTTCCCGTATGAGAACATGGAAGGCAAAATCGACAGACCTGAGGAGTATGCAGACATCGCAACAAAATGCGTGACCAATTTCCGTGAGAAGAATCGCGATCGCTGCCTGGTGATCCTGTCACGTCATGATGAAGCGCTTAACAGTCAGCGTTCGTCGGAAGAGCTGCATCATTTTTACGAGATAGTCTGGGACGAAGAGCAGACGCATAAGTTTAAGAATATCTCTCCGCATTTGCAGCGCATCAAAGCGTTCAAGACGTTAGGTTAATTCTTATTGAGCGTTTAAAAAAACAGCCTCCAGGCTAATGCTCGTCAGTTACGAACGTATGGTGAACATGTGATCCCGGCTCAGGGTTCCGTTCACCTCAGCGGTGTCATTTCTCTGAAGCGCAGATACCTGTGAACGTGCAAGGGAGGCTCACCGCCGCCTCCCTTGCAACCCAGGCTCCCGGCGGGAAAATCGTCGCTGCGCGATTATTCGCCCCATCCCTGGGGCTTACCCCTTCGGGGCCAGCGCAAGCGCTGTTCAAAATTGCTCCCGGCAATTTTGTTATTCGTCTTATGCCGTCTGCCTGTCGGGTCGGGGTCGAGCCTGCGTCCATGCAGGCCGTCCCCTCTGTCCGCATCCTTGCGGACAGACCCGGTCAGCCGTCAATGCCTCATCGATTTTCAGCCGGACCGGGGTCATCGCTTCAACGCACTGACTTCCAGTTAAATCTTTTTTGCTGTTTAAACAAAAAACGCAGATGGTCAGGTGTGGGCTGGTCCGGCTGAAAATTGCCGACGTGTTTCCGTAAGGCCGGGAGAGCCAGCATGGATGCTGGCTCAGGGCGCGCTTTGCAAGGACGCTTCCTCGCGCCCGGCCCGGTAGCCTGGAGGAATAAGCGGAGGGTATTGCGCAGCAACAATTTTCCTGCCGGGAGCCGGGATTGTAAAGGGCGTGGCGGAGAACGCCCTTTACACGTTCACAGGAATCGGTGCTTAAGAGAAATGATGAGCATGAGGTGAACGGAACTCTTTCTCCGAGATAGCATGTTTTTTACCTCGGGCAGCACAGCTTGAAGCTTTCTGAAACTGAGGCGCTAACTGACTGGCATTACAGCCATCGGGCTGTTTTTTTGTTCTTAAAGTTCCGGTTGTCTATCTTTTCAGCATCAAAACTTGATACACATCAATTTTGGTATGACCAATGCACCGTTCGTGTTATTCTCACTCTCGAAGAACATTTTCATTACCGTAACTTGTTGTTAATTAAAGGCTATGCTTATAACCTTTAATTAACAATTGGTTAATAAATTTGAGGGGGTCACGTTGACTACACCATTGAAAAGGATCGTGATTGTCGGCGGCGGTGCTGGCGGACTGGAAATGGCGACGCAGCTGGGTAAAAAACTCGGGCGTAAGAAAAAGGCCAAAATCACACTGGTAGACAGAAACCACAGTCACTTGTGGAAACCGTTACTGCATGAAGTGGCGACGGGTTCACTGGACGAAGGTGTGGATGCGCTGAGTTATCTGGCTCATGCCCGTAACCATGGCTTCCAGTTCCAGTTAGGCTCGGTGGTGGATATCGATCGTGAAGCGAAGACCATTACTCTCGCTGAGCTGCGTGATGAGAAGGGTGAGCTGCTGGTTCCTGAGCGTAAAGTGCCGTATGACACGCTGGTGATGGCGTTGGGCAGTACGTCCAACGATTTCAACACCCCTGGCGTGAAAGAAAACTGCATTTTCCTCGATAACCCGCATCAGGCGCGTCGTTTCCACCAGGAGATGCTGAATCTGTTCCTGAAGTATTCCGCGAATCTGGGCGCTAACGGAAAAGTGAATATCGCCATTGTGGGTGGCGGTGCGACGGGGGTTGAACTCTCCGCTGAGCTGCACAATGCGGTAAAACAACTGCACAGCTATGGTTACAAAGGGCTGACCAACGACGCGCTGAACGTTACGCTGGTCGAAGCCGGTGAGCGTATTCTGCCTGCGTTGCCGCCGCGTATTTCCGGTGCTGCGCATAATGAGTTAACCAAACTGGGCGTACGCGTACTGACCCAGACGATGGTAACCAGCGCTGACGAAGGCGGACTGCACACCAAAGATGGCGAATACATTAAAGCCGATCTGATGGTGTGGGCGGCGGGTATCAAAGCGCCAGACTTTATGAAAGACATTGGCGGTCTGGAAACGAACCGTATTAACCAACTGGTGGTTGAGCCAACTCTGCAGAGCACGCGCGATCCTGACGTGTACGCGATTGGCGACTGCGCTTCCTGCGCCCGTCCGGAAGGCGGTTTTGTGCCTCCGCGCGCTCAGGCTGCACACCAGATGGCGACCTGTGCGATGAACAATATTCTGGCACAGATGAACGGCAAGCCGCTGAAAGCGTATCAGTACAAAGATCACGGCTCTCTGGTCTCGCTCTCTAACTTCTCTACCGTGGGTAGCCTGATGGGCAACCTGACTCGTGGTTCGATGATGGTGGAAGGGCGTATTGCGCGCTTTGTATACATCTCACTGTACCGCATGCACCAGATTGCCTTGCACGGCTACTTCAAAACCGGCCTGATGATGCTGGTCGGCAGTATCAACCGGGTGATTCGCCCGCGTCTGAAACTGCATTAATATCGACGTGTGGCGCCGGATGATTTTACGCATCCGGCGTCTTCCTTCAGAGTTCTCCGAATCATCCTGCGTTCGTGCCTCATCCTGCTATTTTCATCCGTAATCTGATTGGCATTCCTTACCTTCTGTTGCAAAGTTGTTGCTAATAGCAAAAAAGGAGGAAGTCCCGTGAATAAATCAATGTTGGCGGGTATAGGGATTGGCGTAGCTGCTGCGCTGGGTGTTGCAGCAGTGGCCAGTCTGAACGTTTTCGAGCGTGGCCCACAGTATGCACAAGTTGTCTCTGCAACACCGATTAAAGAGTCGGTAAAAACACCGCGTCAGGAGTGCCGGAACGTAACGGTCACGCACCGTAAGCCGGTACAAGATGAAAACCGTATTGCGGGTTCCGTATTGGGCGCGGTTGCGGGTGGCGTTATTGGCCATCAGTTTGGTGGCGGACGAGGTAAAGATATTGCCACCGTGGCCGGGGCTTTAGGCGGCGGCTATGCAGGTAACCAGATTCAGGGTTCGATGCAGGAAAACGATACTTACACCACCACGCAGCAGCGTTGTAAAACGGTGTATGACAAATCTGAAAAGATGCTCGGCTACGACGTGACGTACAAAATTGGCGATCAGCAGGGGAAAATCCGTATGGATAAGGACCCCGGCGCGCAAATTCCGTTGGATAACAACGGACAGTTGGTACTGAATAACAAAGCGTAAAATAGCATTATCCTGAACATTAGCCCCCCATTCGCTCAGGCTGGGGGGCTTTTTTTATCAGAAGGTTAAGGCGTAGTTCAGACCAAAGGTGCGGCCCCGACCCTTGTATTCATACAGTGACGGGCTGCCGTAGGTTGGGCTGTACAGCAGTGGCGCACGTTGTCCCCACAGTGTGGTGTACTCTTCATTCAGCAGGTTTTCCACGCTAAAGGTCAGCTTACCCAACGGGAGCTGATAGCTGCCGATAAAGTCCATGGTGTTATAGCCATCGAGCTTGTTACCGCTGGCGTCGGTCAGATCAAATGTTTGCTGGCTCTGTACGCGCAAGGTCCACGGTTCTGGTGCCCAGCCGACCCACGCGGTTGCTTTGGACGGTGAGGCCAGCGTGACATCCCATTTTTGCCATTTACCGTTCTGCTTCACTTCCGATTTAATGACATTGAAGTTGCCGCCCAGACTCCAGTCCGTATCCGCAATGAAATAATCCACTGCACCTTCAAGGCCATAAATGCGGCGATCGTCGGGCTGAACGTTAATGGTCATATCGCTGCGGTTGATAACGATCGATTTATCCGAAGTCGAGTAGTAAGCGGCCAGTTGCGTGCGCAGACTATCGCCGGTGTAGCGCCACCCCAGTTCGTACGAGTTCACTTTAATCCCTTCCAGACGTGAATCCGCCACGTTGACGCTGCGCTGGAGCTGGTAATGATCGCCAACCAGCGAATAGGTACCGTTACCGTAATATTTCCCTGGGTCCGGAAGCTCCACGCCCTGAGAAAAGTTAAACCACGTTTGCTGACGGTCGGTCAGGTGGGCAAGGATACCGGCGTTGAACAGGAAATTATCGTAATCGGTTTTGCCGCCCGGAATGGTATCGGCAGAGTTCGCAAGCCCGGTCGCGATTCCCTGCTGTTGAGCATAGCCAACGAAATCATCAACCCTGTTTTCGGTCCACTGATAGCGCACGCCGCCGCTGAGGGTAAAGATATCGTTAATGTCATAGCTGTTTTGCAGGAAAGGCGCGAAGTTGGTGATGCTGTAACCGGGGTAACGTCCGGTGGTATAAGCTGTACGGTTATCCATACCGCCGGAGGGCAGGGACCAGGCCAGATCGAAGAATTTCTGATTGGAGTCGAAGGTTTCGTGATCGGCATCGACACCCCACGTCAGCTCCCAGTTATCCATCAACTGGCTGTTGAGAGTAATTTTGGCACCAAACTGGTCTGTGTCCTGCTGTGATGCGGAGAAACTGGTGACCTTACCTTTGCTGAGCGTAGGGAAGGGATAGAATTTCAGTGATTCATCACGGTAATAGATTTGGCTGACCAGGTTCTGGCCATAAAAATCCGCATCTGAATATTGCAGGCTAATAAGATGACGTTCGGTGCCGGGAATACGATCGGAATTCAGTCCGCTGCTGGTGTATGCTTTGCCGTTTCCGGTCACGGCGGACATGTTCTCGCCGAGATCCAGCCCGTAATCGTCATCCCCCTGACTCTTATAGTACTGAGTAACCAGTTGCAACTGACGGTTGTCGTCAAGTTCAATTGTCCCGGTGCCCATGATGTCCAGACGATCGGAGTGCTGTAGCCCGGTTTGGGTGTTATCCAGCAGCAGGGCATCGTGATTACCGTCATACCAGCCGCCAAATCGTTGATACGCGACGGACATACGCCCGGAAGCGCGATCGGTTCCGCCACTCACCGCCGCGGCAACACGTTCATCATGATCGTTGCTATTGTTGAAACCGCTTTTGCTCCCCAGTTCGAGTTCTACTTCACGCTCCGGCTGGCCTTTTTTGGTGACAATGTTGATTAATCCGCCGGTGCTGCCACCGCCATAAAGTGAGGTTGCGCCTGAAATGACTTCAATGTGCGCAATATTAAACGGGTCAATGGAGTCAAGTTGACGGCTGTCGGTTCGCGAGGAGTTCAGACGGACGCCGTCAATGAGCACGACAATGGCGCGACCACGCATGTTCATGCCGTAGTTTGTGCGTCCCTGGCTACTAACATCGATTCCTGGGATTAGCTGAGCAAGAACATCCTTGAACTCTTTTCCTCCCTGAACCTGTTGTTCAATCTCGCTTCCTTCAATAACCCAGGTCGTTTGCGCCATTTCTGCCACGGTGCGCTGGCTACGGTTGGCGCTGACGATGAGATTCTCTTCCTCAGCCGCAATGGCCGGAAGGGTTAAAGACAACAGGAGAGGATTGAGCACCCAGAGACGCTTATGCATTTGTATTCCTTTTAAAAAAGAGTCGATCTGTTTTTGTTATGACGGTAAAGAAACCGATGGTTACATTGTGAAACAGGCGTTAAAACAAATGCGAATATTGCTGATAATAATTGTCGTTATCAATACATTTTACAAAAAATGATCGGGTAAGATGATGAAAACAATGAAGAATGTAGGGGTAATGCGTGAAATTCTAACCGGGGGCTTTATCAGCTCCCGGGGTTGTGAGTACTGCGGGGGAATTACGGGAAAGGGTTAAGCTTTGACGAGTTCGGGCCACAGACGCAGCGTTGTGTGTGCGATCTGCATCAGTTTTTCAAACGTTGCACCTTCCCGGGCGCTGATCGACATACCTTGTAAAATACAGTTCAGGTATTCGGCCAGTTTTTGCACGTCGCAATGGGCTGGAATTTCGCCTCGTTGCTGGCGCTGGCGAAGAAACTGGGTAAGCGTCTGTTCCTGCATTGCATGGCGGGATTTCACCGTGTGCGCAATATCGCGGGAAGAGGCCGCCAGCGTCGCAGAAGTGTTAATCATGAAACATCCCGCCGGGGTGTCCTTGCTGGTAAAGCAGGTCGCTATGGCGGTGAAATAGTCTTCTAGTGCGGACTCAAGGCTTTTTTCTTCACAAAACAGTTGGGCTTCGTGTTTCGCCGCAAAGCGGGTGATGTAGCGGTCCAGTACGGCACGGAACAACCCTTCTTTATTGGTGAACTCCGCATACAGCGTGGGCGCTTTTGCGCCGGTGGCTTCCACGAGATCGGCGAGTGATGTCGCTTCATATCCGTGCTGCCAGAAGAGTGTCATGGCCTTATCAAGCGCGGCTTCCCTGTCGAACACTTTTGGTCGGCCACGGCTTTTTTTTGCACAACCTGTCGTTTCAGTTGTCATGGCGCCGATGTACCTTTGTTGGGTTTATTGAATAACCATTATAAAAATATTCGACTGCACACTCCAGCGGATTCACGATAAAAATAATTTATAGCTATTAGCATGAAAAATAAGACCTTTATATTTTATATAACGATCATTATAAAAAAATGTTGACGTGTGACCTGGATCACATCTATCATTTACCTATCGATCGTTAAGTTAATATTTTCGACACCCATTCATCTGCTAAAGGTCACTATCATGAAAAACGTAAAAACACTGTTTGTCGCTGCTGTTCTTAGCTCACTGTCATTTGCAAGTTTTGCCGCTGTTGAAGTTCAGTCCACTCCTGCGGGTCAAGAGAAAGTCGGTACTATTTCTGCGAATGCGGGGACTAACTTAGGTTCTCTGGAAGATCAACTGGCGCAGAAAGCCGATGAGATGGGTGCTAAGTCTTTCCGTATTACTTCCGTTACCGGTCCTAACACTCTTCACGGAACTGCTGTTATCTACAAATAAGATTTAACCCATCGCAATGCCACTGCGAGTTAAATAAAAAAACCCCGCGGAATAAAATCCAGCGGGGGTTTTTTTATACGCTACGATTACAGCGGTTGTTGAGCAACGTCATGATGACGGGTCACATCGACCGGCATGCCTGAGCGAATCTCCATCGCATGATCCATGACGGCGGTATCTGTTTGCGCCGCATTTTTAAATGTCTGCATGGACGCGTTCAGCACGATCGGCAGCAGTTGCGGATCGTCATTGATTTTTTCGGACAGCGGTTGGTGTACTTCCACCAGGCGCACGCCATTAGGCTCTACGGATGCTTTAATCGGCGTATTGATAATATTGACCTTAGTTCCGGGCGTTACCTGACGGAACAGGGTTTCGATATCACCGTCGCGCAGACGAATACAGCCGGAACTGACACGCATTCCGATGCCAAAATCAGCATTTGTACCGTGCAACAGGTACACGCCGCCGTATGCCGCTAAGCGAATCGCATGATGGCCCATCGGGTTATCCGGACCGGCAGGCACAACGGCAGGCAGGTCAATCCCGTTTGCTTTGTATCGCGCGCGGATATTTGCCGTTGGCGTCCAGGTGGGATTGGCGCGTTTATCAGAGATGGTGGTTACCATCGTAGGCGTCAGCGTGTCACCACCTAACTGGCCAATACCAATAGGATACACGGTCACCGAATTGGTCCCCGGCTGGTAATAATAAAGACGCAGTTCGGCGAGGTTGATAACAATACCTTCGCGCGGGGCGTCAGGTAGCAGAGTTTGTAACGGGATCGTCAAAACGCTGCCCGGACGTGGTACGTAAGGGTCAACGCCAGGGTTGGCCTGCAGTAGCGCGAGAAAGCCGACATTGTACTTTTTCGCAATCGCCTCCAGAGAACCGCCATTGTCTTCAACAACATGAACGGCATTCTGACCCACCATACGGCTTCCCGGTGGCGGCAGCGGCCAGGTGTTTGCCTGAACCGGAAGTGCTAACGCGAATGTCGCTGCAAGCGTAAAAAACGCGAGCCAGCGAGAGAGTCGTTTATTGTTTAACATCACCATAAATCCATTGTTTTTACGTGGTTTTTATTGTGTAAAAGTAAACGAGAATTATGGCTGTTTGCTGTGTCGGGAAGTGCAGGGAAGTGCAAAGAGTTTGTAAATTCATCAGGCCGGGTGAGTGGTGTGCTCACCCGGCCTGTTCGCTATGCTTATGCTACGGCGTTTTCTTCAAGCTGACGCATAAACTGGCGGACCCAGTCGATCCGCGTTTTACGCTCGCTCAACTCCTGCATGAATTTCAGCCGGGTTGGACCGTCCAGACGGAAGTGCTGCGGCTGCTTTTGCAGTAAACCAATCAGCCAGACCGGGTTGACGTGGTTTTTCTCGGCAAATTCAATGGTACCGCCTTTTTCATTGCCTTCGAGCTTTCTGATCCCCAGTTTCTGCGCCTGCTGGCGTAAACGGGCGATATCCAGCAGCGTACGAGCCGGGTCGGGCAGCAAGCCAAAACGGTCTATCAGCTCAACCTTAATTTTTTCCAGTTCGTTTTCGCCTTTCGCACTGGCAATGCGCTTGTAGAACGACAGTCGGGTGTTTACATCCGGGATATAGTCATCCGGCAGCAGAGACGGCATGCGCAGTTCAACTTCGGTTTGCTGGCTGGTGAGATCTTCCAGTGACGGCTCACGCCCTTCTTTGAGCGCATCGACCGCGTTTTCCAGCAGTTCCATATACAGTGAGAAGCCGATGCTTTCCATGGAACCACTCTGATCTTCACCCAGTAATTCCCCGGCGCCGCGAATTTCGAGGTCGTGGGTCGCCAGCGCAAAACCTGCGCCCAAATCTTCCAGCGAGGCGATGGCTTCCAGACGTTTTTGCGCGTCGGTGGTCATTGCTTTCGGATGCGGCGTCAGCAGCCAGGCGTAAGCCTGGTGGTGAGAACGTCCCACACGACCGCGCAGCTGGTGTAATTGCGCTAAACCGAAGTGATCCGCTCGTTCGATGATGATGGTGTTAGCGGTGGGGATGTCGATCCCGGTTTCGATAATGGTGGTACACACCAGCACGTTAAAACGCTGATGGTGGAAATCGTTCATCACGCGTTCCAGTTCGCGCTCGCGCATTTGTCCGTGACCGATACCAATACGCGCTTCCGGCACCAGTTCAGCCAGCCTGTCAGCGGTTTTCTGGATGTTTTCGACGTCGTTAAACAGATAATAAACTTGTCCCCCGCGCAGAACTTCACGCAGGATCGCCTCGCGTACCACCAGATTGTCGTATTCGCGCACGAAGGTTTTGACCGCCAGACGACGAGCGGGTGGTGTGGCGATAATCGACAGATCGCGCATGCCGCTCATTGCCATATTGAGCGTACGTGGAATTGGCGTTGCCGTCAGGGTCAGAATATCGACATCTGCGCGCATCGCCTTGATGCGTTCTTTGTGGCGAACGCCGAAACGGTGCTCTTCATCGACAATCAGCAGACCCAGATCTTTTAACTTCACATCCGCTTGCAGCAGTTTGTGCGTGCCGATGAGAATATCAATTTTTCCCTCGGCAACTTGCTCCAGAATCTGCGCTTGCTCTTTGGCGCTACGGAAACGGGACAACATCTCAATGCGTACCGGCCAGTTGGCAAAGCGGTCGCGGAAGTTGTCGAAGTGCTGCTGTGCGAGCAGAGTGGTCGGCACCAGCACGGCAACCTGCTTGTGGTTCTCTACGGCGAGAAAGGCCGCGCGCATCGCGACTTCGGTTTTACCAAAGCCGACGTCGCCGCACACCAGACGGTCCATGGCCAGCGGTTGACACATATCGCTGAGTACCGCGTTAATCGCCTGCGCCTGGTCAGGCGTGGTTTCAAACGGGAAGCTGTCGCAAAACAGCTGGTACTGTTCACGGTCATGCTTAAAGGCAAAGCCTTCTTTCGCCGCGCGCTGGGCATAAATATCCAGCAGCTCTGCCGCAACATCGCGCACCTTCTCAGCGGCTTTCTGTCGGGCGCGTGACCAGGCATCGCCGCCAAGTTTATGCAGCGGCGCATTCTCTTCCGCGCCACCGGCATAGCGGCTGATCAGATGCAGTGACGACACCGGCACGTACAGTTTGGCGTCGTTGGCATAAGTGAGCATCAGGTATTCACCGGTGATGCCGCCCGCTTCCAGCGTGGTCATACCGGCATAACGACCCACGCCGTGCTCCAGATGCACCACCGGTTGACCGGGATGCAGCTCTGCGAGGTTACGAATTAACGTATCCGGGTTGATGGTGCGACGAGAATCCTGGCGGCGGCGCGCCACGCGTTCCCCAAGCAGATCGCTTTCACAAATCAGCGCCAGATTGCGTTTGCTATCGATGAAGCCGTGCTCAGCTGCGCCAATCATCAGATAACGACCGTTATCTACGGCTTCATCGAGTCGCAATATCCGCTTCGGCGCCACTTTGATACGGGCGAGCAGTTCGCCAAGCGCTTCACGGCGGCCTTCACTTTCCACCGAGAAAATCACCGGACCGGTGAAGCCTTCAAGGAATTTACGTAACGCATCTAACGGCGCTTTTTGCTGCGCCTGAACGGCAATATCCGGCAGCTTCTGGAACCCGAGGTTGGTATTTGCTGCTTTGTTCGCCAGACTCTCGGTTTTCAGTTGAACGCGCGGCCAGCGTTTAAGTTCAGAAAACAGCTCATCAACCCGCAGCCACAGCGATTCCGGCGGCAGAAGCGGGCGCATCGGATCAACACCGCGATTTTCAAAGCGTGACAGGGTATCGGCCTGGAAGCGTTCTGCGCTGGTCTCGATATCACCGGTATTCACCAATAATGTATTGGAGGGGAAGTAGCTGAACAGCGGCGGCAGCGGCTCGCAGAAAAACAGCGGTTGCCAGTATTCAATACCCGCAGGTAACGTGCCTTTGCTAACCTGCTGGTAAATATGTTCGGCGTCGCGTTTCACCTCAAAGGTATCGCGCCACTGGCTACGGAATAGCTCGATGGCCGTTTTGTCAGTCGGGAATTCGTGCGCGGGAAGCAAATTAATGGCATCGACTTCTTCCAGCGTGCGCTGGGTGTCGGTATCAAACAGACGCAGGCTGTCGATTTCGTCATCAAAGAAATCCAGACGATAAGGCAACTCGCTGCCCATCGGGAACAAATCCAACAACGCGCCGCGGGTGGCGTATTCGCCGTGTTCCATGACCTGATCAACATGGCGATAGCCCGCACTGTCCAGCTGTTCACGCAGAGCGTCACGTGAAAGTCGCTGGCCCTTTTTCATGACCAGCGCATGGCCGTGCAGATAGCTGTGCGGACAAACGCGCTGCATCAGTGTATTTACCGGAACGATCAGCACGCCGCGCTGCATGGCAGGCAGTTGATACAGCGTGGAGAGCCGCGAGGAGATAATCTCCTGATGGGGAGAAAAGCTGTCGTAGGGTAGCGTTTCCCAGTCGGCCAGGTTCATCACCATCTGGTCGGTAAACTGACGAATTTCATCATGCAGACGCAGCGCATTTTGCATGTCCGGCGCGATCAGGACCACTGGACCCGCGTGATGTTCGGCGATTTCGGCGACCAGCGTTGCGCAGGCTGCACCGGTAAGCTCACCTAACTGGCGCTGATCGCCAGCTTTCGCCGGGAGCGTATAACGATGTTGTTCAGGCATTCGGTTGTCAGGATCTCGTTTAGATATACATCTGATAAGCAATGTTCTTTATTATCCGTGATCGTTTCTCATAAGCAAATTGATTCGCCCCCTGATGGGGGCAAAAAGCGCGTAGGGGTTAGCGCGAGACAGCCGATAAAGAAGGCGGGGAAAAGAGCAGGTCAGCCACTGTTTTTTGTGAAATATTACGTACCAACAGGCCAAACAAGGTGCACAGCAGCAGGCAGGCGAACGGATACACCAGCAGCAGGGCCAGCTCCGCATAGGCAGGCCAGGCGGTATAATTGATTTTAGGGATTAGCGTTAAGCTGAACAGCTCAACCAAAATACGGTGGGTGGTGTAGATGGCAATGGTATTGGCACCAATCACGCTTAACGGGCCGGACTCACGCATACCAAAGCGCAGCTCAAATTGATAAAACAGCTTCATGATCAGCACAATGGAAAGCAGAGAAAGTAATAGTGAGACATTTGCCAGCCACGCGACGACGGCGGCGATTGCGCTAACCAGAACAATGACCGCATGGCGGCGCAGAGGCACCTCCTTGATCCATACCATCAGCGTTGCGCCAAACCATGCACCGAGGCTGTACCAGGGCAGATTGCGAATCACGCTGTTCATTCCCCACCACGGCGTCGGGACAAAATTGATCGCCACGCTCAGCACCACAAATAACGCCAACAGCGGCGCCGCCCAGCGGCTGAAAATCTTACACAGAACAAAATAGACAATCAGCGCATACAGATACCACAAGCTGGTGCTGGCGGTCAGCATTCCGTGGGTAAAACCTGTGATCGAATCGGCATAAGCGGCGTTGGCGGCATGGCTCAGATCGCGCTGTGGGGCCAACCAGTTATTGAGCGCAACTAACGCCAGCCATTGCACCACACCCCAAAGTACCAGCACCCAGGCAATGCTCCAGATCCGTTTTTCCACGCAGGTTGTCCACGGGACGCTATCAATGTAGCGACGGATCAGATATCCCGAAATAAAGAAAAACACCGGCATGCGAAATGGCGCCAGGTACAAATTGAGGTAAATCCAGCATTTGCTCAGCAGCTCTGAAAGCGGATGCTGAAAAGTAGTAAGGTGCGGGTAAAATGTGATTACCGAGTGGTAAATCACCACCAGACAAATACATAACCCTTTGATTTGATTAATCCATAGTTCTTTTTTCTTCATCGAGACGGCGTATCCATATTGTTGGCTATAGCCTGCCATCCTGCGCAACCCACTGTGCGCTGTAATGCGTAACTGTCTGCATTTTGTTTTTTTAAGATAAAGATCAGGGACCCGGGCTGAAGGGAAGAGGGACAACTTTAGCGAATTGATTTATTTATACTTTTAGGAATAGTGCTGACGAACACTTACGGTTCAGTCATTTACCCATTCCGCTTTCGCTTATATACTCGTGACTTTGCTAACAGCAACCAGACGGATTTCATGTACCAACCTGTCGCTCTATTCATCGGCCTGCGTTATATGCGTGGGCGTGCAGCAGATCGCTTCGGTCGCTTCGTTTCCTGGCTCTCCACCATAGGCATTACTCTCGGGGTAATGGCGCTGGTCACGGTGTTGTCGGTGATGAACGGTTTCGAGCGCGAGCTGCAAAACAATATTCTTGGCCTGATGCCTCAGGCCGTACTCTCATCTGAACAGGGTTCCCTCAACCCGCAACAACTGCCGGAAAAAGCGGTGGTGTTGAACGGCGTCAACCGCGTTGCACCCATAACTACGGGAGATGTGGTGCTGCAAAGCGCGCGTAGCGTGGCGGTCGGCGTGATGCTCGGTATCAATCCGGCACAAAAAGATCCGTTAACGCCGTATCTGGTCAATGTGAAGCAAACAGATCTGCAACCGGGTAAGTATAATGTCATCCTCGGCGAGCAGCTTGCCGGGCAGTTGGGCGTGAACCGTGGCGATCAAATCCGTGTGATGGTGCCCTCGGCCAGCCAGTTTACGCCGATGGGGCGTTTGCCGAGCCAGCGTTTGTTTACGGTGATTGGCACTTTCGCCGCCAACAGCGAAGTCGATGGCTACCAGATGCTGACCAACATTCAGGATGCCTCGCGTCTGATGCGCTATCCGGTGGGTAATATCACTGGCTGGCGTCTGTGGCTGAACGAACCGTTAAAAGTTGACACGCTGAGCCAGCAAACGCTGCCGCAAGGCACCAAATGGCAGGACTGGCGCGAGCGCAAAGGGGAACTGTTCCAGGCCGTGCGCATGGAAAAGAACATGATGGGGCTGCTGCTTAGCCTGATCGTGGCGGTGGCGGCTTTTAATATTATTACCTCGCTGGGTCTGATGGTAATGGAGAAGCAAGGGGAAGTGGCGATTTTACAAACGCAGGGGCTAACGCCGCGGCAGATAATGATGGTGTTTATGGTTCAGGGGGCCAGTGCCGGGGTGATTGGCGCGCTGCTGGGCGCTGTACTGGGTGCATTGCTCGCCAGCCAACTGAACAATCTGATGCCAATTATTGGTGTGCTGCTGGATGGCGCTGCGCTGCCGGTCGCTATCGAGCCGCTGCAGGTTATCGTCATTGCGCTGGTGGCGATGGCCATCGCGCTGCTGTCTACGCTTTATCCTTCCTGGCGCGCTGCCGCCACTCAACCCGCTGAGGCTTTACGTTATGAATAAGATCCTGCTGCAATGCGACAACCTGTGCAAACGCTATCAGGAAGGCACTGTGCAGACCGATGTACTGCACGATGTCAGTTTTTGCGTCGGTGAAGGTGAGATGATGGCGATTGTCGGCAGCTCCGGCTCCGGCAAGAGTACGCTGCTGCATCTGTTAGGTGGGTTGGATACCCCGACTTCCGGCGACGTCATTTTTAGCGGTCAGCCAATGAGCAAGCTCTCGTCGGCGGCGAAAGCGGAACTGCGTAATCAGAAGCTGGGCTTTATTTACCAGTTCCACCATTTGCTGCCGGATTTTACCGCGCTGGAAAACGTAGCGATGCCGCTGCTGATCGGCAAGAAAAAACCGGCTGAAATCACCGAGCGCGCACGGGATATGCTGAAAGCAGTAGGGCTGGATCATCGTGCCAGTCATCGCCCGTCTGAACTGTCTGGCGGCGAACGCCAGCGTGTGGCCATCGCGCGTGCGCTGGTGAATAACCCGCGCCTGGTCCTGGCAGATGAGCCAACAGGTAACCTGGATGCGCGTAACGCGGACAGCATTTTTGAGCTTCTGGGCGAGCTGAACCGCTCTCAGGGCACGGCATTTCTGGTGGTGACGCACGATCTGCAACTGGCGAAGCGGATGAGTCGCCAGCTTGAAATGCGCGATGGTCGCCTGACGGCTGAACTGAGCTTGATGGGAGCTGAGTAATGGCTTCGCCTTTATCGTTATTGATTGGTCTGCGCTTTAGCCGTGGTCGGCGTCGCGGCGGTATGGTTTCTTTGATTTCGGTGATATCTACCGTTGGCATCGCGTTGGGTGTGGCGGTGCTGATCGTCGGTTTAAGTGCCATGAACGGATTTGAGCGTGAGCTGAACAACCGTATTCTGGCCGTAGTCCCACACGGAGAGATTGAAGCCGTAAATCAGCCGTGGAATAACTGGCAGGAAGCGCTCGACAAGGTACAAAAAGTGCCGGGTATTGTCGCCGCGGCGCCTTATATCAACTTTACCGGACTGGTGGAGAGCGGGGCGAACTTACGCGCGGTGCAGGTGAAGGGCGTTGACCCGAAACAGGAACAGCGTTTAAGCGCGCTGCCATCCTTTGTGCAAAACCACGCCTGGGATAATTTTAAAGCCGGTGAACAACAAATCATCATTGGTAAGGGTATTGCCGATGCGCTGAAGGTGAAGCAGGGCGACTGGGTGTCGATTATGATCCCTAACGCCAGTGCGGATCATAAGCTACAGCAGCCTAAACGCGTGCGTTTGCACGTGACGGGGATCCTGCAACTGAGCGGTCAGCTCGATCACAGCTTTGCCATGATCCCAATGGAAGATGCGCAGCAATATCTCGATATGGGAACCAGCGTTTCCGGGATCGCGCTGAAGGTTAACGACGTGTTTAACGCCAATAAGCTGGTGCGAGACGCGGGTGAAGTCACCAATAACTATGTTTACATCAAGAGCTGGATTGGCACCTACGGCTATATGTACCGCGATATTCAAATGATCCGCGCCATTATGTATCTGGCTATGGTGCTGGTGATTGGCGTGGCCTGTTTTAATATCGTTTCCACGTTAGTGATGGCGGTAAAAGACAAAAGTGGCGATATTGCGGTATTAAGAACACTCGGGGCGAAAGATGGGTTGATCCGTGCCATTTTTGTCTGGTACGGCCTGCTGGCGGGTCTGTTCGGTAGCCTGATAGGCGTCGTCATCGGGGTGGTTGTCTCGTTGCAACTGACGCCGATCATAAACGGGATTGAGGCGCTTATCGGCCATCAGTTCCTGTCCGGCGATATCTATTTCATTGACTTCCTGCCATCGGAATTACACTGGCTGGATGTGATTTACGTGCTGGTGACAGCACTCGTGCTGAGTCTTTTGGCAAGTTGGTATCCGGCGCGTCGCGCCAGCAATATTGATCCTGCGAGAGTACTTAGCGGCCAATAACAACAATAATACACGACAGCATTCATGCTGCATCAAGGCGTAGCCAACGCAGAGGCATCTTGAAGGATGACGTGTATCAAGGAGCGGTGATGTATTACGGATTTGACATCGGCGGGACCAAAATTGCGCTGGGCGTGTTTGATAAGCAACGTCGTCTGCAATGGGAAACTCGCGTTCCTACGCCTCGCGACAGCTACGACGCTTTCCTTGATGCGGTCTGCAATCTGGTGACGGAAGCGGATCAGCGGTTTGGCATCAAAGGTTCGGTAGGCATCGGCATTCCGGGCATGCCGGAAACCGAAGACGGCACGCTGTACGCGGCCAACGTTCCTGCCGCCAGTGGCAAACCGCTCCGCGCCGATCTCAGCGCTCGCCTTGACCGCGATGTGCGTCTGGATAACGATGCGAACTGTTTTGCTCTCTCCGAAGCCTGGGATGACGAGTTCACCCAGTATCCGCTGGTGATGGGGTTGATCCTCGGTACGGGCGTCGGCGGCGGCCTGGTGCTTAACGGGAAATCCATCACCGGACGCAGCTATATCACCGGTGAGTTTGGTCATATTCGTTTGCCGGTCGATGCGCTGACGCTGATGGGCTTTGATTTCCCGCTGCGCCGCTGCGGATGCGGTCAACTGGGATGCATCGAAAGCTATCTTTCCGGCGGTGGATTTGCGTGGTTGTATCAGCATTACTACCATCAACCGCTGGATGCCCGCGAAATTATCGCGCTGTGGGAGCAGGGTGATGAGCACGCGCTGGCCCACGTTGAACGCTATCTGGATTTGCTGGCGGTGTGTCTTGGGAATATCCTGACTATCGTCGATCCTGATTTGGTGGTGATTGGCGGAGGCTTGTCGAATTTTACCGCTATTACGACGCAACTGACGAACCGATTGCCGCGTCATCTGCTGCCGGTTGCCCGGGTACCGCGTATTGAGCAGGCACGGCACGGTGATGCCGGCGGGATGCGCGGGGCTGCTTTCCTACATCTTACCGATTAATACAAAGAGGTTGTTATGCTGTCGCGTCGGGGTCATCGGTTAAGCCGCTTTCGTAAAAATAAACGCCATTTGCGCGATCGCCTGCGTCAACGAATCTTTTTCAGAGACAGAGTGGTGCCTGAATTGATGGAAAAACCAAGAGTGCTGGTACTGACTGGAGCGGGAATCTCCGCTGAGTCAGGAATTCGAACATTCCGCGCGGCGGATGGTCTCTGGGAAGAACATCGGGTAGAGGACGTTGCGACTCCGGAAGGATTTAGTCGAAACCCGGAACTGGTTCAGTCGTTTTATAACGCCCGTCGCCATCAGTTGCAACAGCCGGAAATCCAGCCCAACGCGGCGCATATCGCACTGGCAAAACTCGAAGCCGAGTTGGGCGATCGTTTTTTACTGGTGACGCAGAACATTGATAATCTGCATGAGCGTGCGGGCAGCCAGAACGTTATCCATATGCACGGCGAGTTGCTCAAAGTTCGCTGTTCGCAAAGCGGGCAGATTCTGGAATGGACGGGCGATGTGACCCCGGAAGATAAATGTCATTGCTGCCAGTTTCCGGCACCGCTGCGACCACACGTAGTGTGGTTTGGTGAAATGCCGCTGGGTATGGATGAAATTTATATGGCACTGGCAATGGCAGATGTGTTCATTGCGATTGGCACATCGGGACATGTTTATCCGGCAGCGGGTTTTGTGCATGAGGCGCGGCTGCATGGGGCACATACGGTAGAACTAAATCTCGAACCGAGCCAGGTAGGCAGCGAGTTTGAAGAGAAGTATTACGGTCCGGCAAGCCAGGTAGTGCCTGAGTTTGTTGAGAAGTTATTGAAAGGGCTGTGATTTTTTTTGCCGGATGGCGGCAAATGCCTTATCCGGCCTACGGTTTGCATTTATGTAGGCCCGATAAGCGTCGCGCCATCGGGCATTCCTTACAACGCTGAATTAGCGTCCTGCTTTTAGCTTCTGATAATACTCTTCGTAGATAGCACTGGCGGAACCGACATCGTTCTGCCATTCCCCTTTGTTGATGGTTTCTGCATCAGGGTAGAGCGTTTTGTCGTTCGCGACCTCAGGACTTAACAGCTTGCGTGCTGCCAGGTTTGGCGTCGGGTAACCGATAGTTTCTGCGACTTCTTTCGCCACGTCCGGGCGCAGCAGGAAGTTAATCAGCTTCAGTGCACCTTCTTTGTTTTTCGCGTTAGCCGGAATAGACAGGCTGTCCATCCAGAAAATGCCACCTTCTTTCGGCCATACCACTTCCAGCGGTGTGCCCGCCTGACGCGCAACATACGCGGAGCCGTTCCACACCATCCCCAGATTAACTTCGCCTTCCATATACGGGTTGGCCGGGTTGTCAGAGTTAAATGCCGCAACGTTAGGCATCAGCTTCTTCAACTCGTTATAGGCGGCTTCAATCTCTTTAGGATCGGTGGTATTGCCGGAATATCCCAGCTTGCGCAGCGCCATCTGGAACACTTCTCGCGCATCATCGGTTAACAGCAGACTGCCTTTGTACTCCGGCTTCCACAGATCGGCCCAACTGGTGACGGTTTTAGGATCGATAGCATCGCTGTTGACGCCAATGGCCGTCGCACCCCAGATATACGGGATGGAGTAGTCATTGTTCGGGTCAAACGGCTTGTTGAGCATTTCCGGATCGAGGTTGTGGAAGTTGGTCAACGTCGATTTGTCGATCTTCTGGATCATGCCTTCTTTACGCATTTTATCGACGTAATAGGTGGACGGAACCACCAAATCGTATGCGCCGTCTTTATAGGTTTTGAGCTTGGCGTACATGGTTTCATTCGACTCGTAGGTCGAATAGATAACCTTAATGCCGGTTTCTTTGGTGAACTGTTCCAGCAGACCCGGTGGTACGTATTCAGTCCAGTTATAGAAATAGAGCGTGTTGTTGTCATTCGCGTGAGCGGCGCTCATGCCCAGTGCCAGAGCACCCGCCGCGAGCAGGTGGCGTGACCATTTTTTCATCATTTAACGTCCCCTGAATTAAGGGCCTTAGCGGCCCTTGGTTTTATCACGTGCAATAAGCTGGCTGGCAATCACCATAACCAGCGACAGAACCAACAAAATGGTCGCCAGCGCGTTCACCTCTGGTGATACGCCGACTTTAACCATTGAGTAGATTTTTAATGGCAAAATTTCATAACCCGGTCCGGTGACGAAAGATGAAACAACAACATCATCCATCGACAGCGTAAAACTCAGCAACCAACCCGCAGCCACCGCAGGCATAGCCAGTGGTAGTATTATCTTGCGCAGAATAGTTACTTCGCTGGCACCCAAATCTTTAGCCGCCTCAAGCATGCGGACATCAAAACCTTTCAGGCGAGAGTAAACCGTCACCACCACAAAAGGCAGACAAAAAGTGATATGCGAGAACAGCAGCGACCAGAAACCCAGTTGAATGCCGATCAGCATAAACAGCACCAGCAGAGATATTGCCATCACAATATCCGGCGACATCATCACCACGAACAGCATGCCACTGACGAACGGTTTACCGCGAAAACGGTAACGGTACAGCGCAACCGCAGTAAGTGAGCCGATCAAGGTGGCAAACGTGGCGGATAGCACCGCCATCGTCAGCGAGTGCTGTGCTGCCTGCAACAGGCTGTCGTTATTCATCAGCAGGCCGTACCATTTGGTAGTAAAACCCTGCCAGTTGATGCCAAAGCGCGAACTGTTAAAGGAGTTCACAATCAGAATGATGATTGGAATATACAGATACGCGTAGATAGCGGTCATAAAACCGCCGCGAAGCAGTCGACCGATCATTCGAGTTCCACCTTCTTGTTCAGTAAGCGGGAGGCGCGCCAGTAGATCAGCAGCATCAGACCCATCACGATGGTCAGCGTAATGCTGGTGGCTGCACCAAACGGCCAGTCGCGGATGTTCAGGAACTGAACTTTAATTACGTTACCAATCAGCAGGTTTTTCGCACCGCCCATTAAGTCGGAAACGTAAAACAGCCCCATTGCGGGCAGCATGACCAGCAGGCATCCGGCGATAATCCCCGGCATCGTCAACGGAATAATGATGCGAGTGAAGGTCTGAAGCTTATTGGCACCTAAATCGCGTGCGGCTTCCAGCAGCGGTTTATCGAGCTTTTCAATGCTGGAATAGAGCGGCATCACCATAAACGGCAGCAGGATGTATACCAGCCCGATAATCACCGCGCTGGGGGTAAACATAATGCGAATGGGTGTATCGATAACGCCGAGCCATAACAGAAACTCGTTGAGATAGCCTTTGGTACTGAGGAAAATTTTGAGTCCGTAGATGCGAATAAGGGAATTGGTCCAGAACGGAACAATCAGCAGGAATAGCAGCAGCGGGCGTACTTTTTCCGGCAGTTTCACCAAAAACCAGGCAAACGGGTAGCCGAGTACCAGACAGGCGAGCGTGGCAATCAGCGCCATATTGAGGGAGTGAACCAGCACCTCAAAATAGAGCGGATCGAGCAGACGCGTATAGTTCTCCAGCGTAAAGACCATTTTGACGAAATTGGCGTCGTCACGGGTCAAAAAGCTGGTGCCGATGATCATCAGGTTGGGCAGAAAGACAAATAACACAAGCCAACCGACAATGGTGAAGATCACCACACTCTGGAATTTACTTGTGCTCTTCATCAGCCAGTACGACCTCCCAGCTTTCTACCCAGTTAATTGCCATTTTCTGGTCGAGCGAGTGGTCAAAGTCAGGATCATCTTCGTTGAAGAATTCGCTGACCATCACCATTTTGCCATTTTCCAGTTCCACAACCGACTCCAGCGTCATGCCTTTGTAGTTGCGTTCGCGCACGTAGCCGATCAGGCCTTCGATATGATTATCATCGTTGATTTCATCAACGCGTAAATCTTCAGGGCGTAACAGAACGTGCAGCTTTTGTCCGGGAGCTACCGCGAAGTTGACATAAATATTGCACTCGCGGCCTTCAACGTTAGCACGAACACGTTGTTCATCCAGACGTTCAATCACCGTGGCGTTAAACATATTGATCTCGCCGATAAACCCGGCGACAAACAGATTCTTTGGCTCTTCGTAGATTTCGCGCGGCGTACCGTCCTGCTCAATCTTACCATCGCGCATCACCACGATGCGGTCAGACATAGTCAGCGCTTCTTCCTGATCGTGTGTGACAAAGACAAAAGTGATACCAAGCTTACGCTGCAGCGCTTTCAGTTCGTTCTGCATCTGCTTACGCAGCTTGTAGTCCAGCGCAGAGAGGGATTCATCTAACAAGAGTAAGCGGGGTTTGTTGACCACTGCTCGGGCAATCGCTACGCGCTGCTGCTGTCCGCCGGAAAGTTGATGCGGTTTTCGCTGGGCGAACTCTTCCAGTTGCACCATGCGCAGGGCTTCGGTAACGCGGGGAGAAATGTCGGCTGCGGGCGTTTTTTGCATGCGTAAACCAAAGGCCACATTCTCAAACACAGTCATGTGGGGGAATAGTGCATAGCTTTGGAAGACGGTATTCACGTAGCGATTTTCCGCTGGAACGTGAGTGATGTCCTCGTTGTCCAACAAAATATGACCGGAATCAACCGTTTCCAGACCGGCAATCAGGCGAAGAACGGTTGTTTTACCGCAGCCAGAGGGGCCAAGCAGCGTAAGAAACTCGCCATTATTGATGGTCAAATCCAGGCTGGAAATCACCTCTTTGCCATCGAAACTTTTGCGAATTCCCGCTAATTGCACCAGTGGAGAAAGCGAACGCGGTTGTTTATTCAATTTTTTACTCTGTCCCATGTAAACGCAACGGATGGCTGACCGATGCGGGGTTTGTGGTTAACCACCTTGATGACTCTTAATGAGGGCCGTTATTCTACGGCAAACCATTGTAATCGCCAATCCTTGTTGCGAATTACTGACTTAGCCCTATAGTCAGAGGGGATGTCAGGGCGAAATATTCTCACTTGCGGGGATAAAAGTGACCTGACGCAATATTTGTCTTTTGTTGCTTATTGATAATGTTGTCACAAAAAGTGAGGGTGACTGCATGGATAAACTACTTGAGCGTTTTTTACACTACGTGTCGCTGGACACCCAATCAAAATCGGGTGTGCGGCAGGTACCCAGCACCGAAGGACAGTGGAAATTATTACAACTGCTCAAACAACAGCTCGAAGAGATGGGGCTGGTTAATATTTCACTGAGCGAAAAAGGCACGCTGATGGCAACGTTACCCGCTAACGTTGCTGGCAATATTCCTGCGATCGGCTTTATTTCCCATGTGGATACCTCACCGGATTTCAGCGGTAAAAATGTCAATCCGCAAATCGTTGAAAACTATCGCGGTGGCGATATTGCGTTAGGCATTGGTGATGAAGTTTTATCGCCGGTGATGTTCCCGGTGCTGCATCAACTTCTGGGTCAGACGCTGATCACCACAGACGGTAAAACGTTGTTGGGCGCGGATGATAAAGCAGGCGTGGCGGAAATCATGACCGCACTGGCTGTGCTTATCCAAAAAAATATTGCGCACGGTGATATCCGCGTGGCCTTTACGCCGGACGAAGAGGTGGGTAAAGGGGCGAAGCATTTTGATGTTGCGGCATTCGATGCGCAGTGGGCCTATACCGTTGACGGTGGTGGCGTAGGTGAGCTGGAGTTTGAAAACTTCAACGCCGCGTCGGTTAATATCAAAATTGTTGGCAACAATGTGCATCCCGGCACCGCAAAAGGGGTGATGGTGAATGCGCTGTCCCTGGCGGCGCGTATTCACGCTGAGGTTCCGGCAGATGAAAGCCCTGAAAAGACGGAAGGCTATGAAGGCTTTTATCATCTGGCGAGCATGAAAGGGACGGTCGATCGGGCGGATATGCACTACATTATTCGTGATTTTGACCGTAAGCAGTTTGAAGCGCGTAAACGCAAGGTCATGGATATCGCCAAGAAGGTTGGCAAAGGGTTACACCCAGACTGCTATATCGAACTGGTGATTGAAGACAGTTACTACAATATGCGCGAAAAAGTGATTGAGCATCCGTACGTGCTGGATATCGCCCAGCAGGCGATGCGCGATTGTGATATTGAGCCGGTGCTGAAACCGATCCGTGGCGGCACTGACGGCGCGCAGCTGTCGTTTATGGGATTACCGTGTCCGAATCTGTTCACCGGCGGCTACAACTATCATGGCAAGCATGAGTTTGTGACGCTGGAAGGAATGGAAAAAGCGGTGCAGGTGATTGTGCGTATTGCTGAATTGGCCGCGAAACAAAAATAAAGCATGTGTAGTTGCCGGATGGCGCTTTGCTTATCCGGCCTACAATATTTCACTCCAGTAGGCCTGATAAGACGCATGGCGTCGCATCAGGCACAGTCTATTACCCTTCGAAGAACCAGTACCCGCTGTTGACCAGCGCGGCAAGCATGGCAAGGAAAGAAGGATCTTCCAGCGCATCCTCAAAGTTCTCAGCCGTCAGCACAATATGACTGGCCAGCGCTTCCAGCGCAGGACGATGTGGCGAGTCAATTTTCTCACCGTTAGCGTAGACGTCATCGCCAATGCGCAATACGCGCAATCCGCCCAGACGCACTAACACATCACCTTGTTTCAGGGCATCATAAATTTCGTCTGGCTGATACGGTGGCTCCGGCGGGGCAATATCCAGCTCATGACGAGACTGAGAGATAAACTCGCCAAACCACTGCTGAAAATGTTCTGGCTGATTAATCAGACCCAGCATCATTTCGCGCAGCTTGTCCATTTCCTGCGGCAGAACATCTGCCGGATGATCGCGCGGTGGCAGGTCAGGATCGCTGTAATAGGTGCTGCCCAGTTCGCGTTGCAAAACGTAATCGGCGAACCCGCTGATCAGCTCGCGAGTGTTTGGCGCGCGGAAGCCAACCGAATAGTTCATCGCGTTTTCTAACGCATAGCCTTCGTGCGGGAATCCCGGTGGAATGTACAGGATATCGCCGGGTTCCAGCTCTTCATCAATGATGGCTTCGAACGGGTCGACCTGAAGAAGATCCGGGTGAGGGCAGTGCTGCTTCAACTGCAGCTTTTCGCCTACGCGCCAGCGACGACGACCGGTTCCCTGAATGATAAATACATCGTACTGATCCAGGTGCGGGCCAACGCCGCCGCCGGGTACAGAGAAAGAAATCATCAGATCGTCGATACGCCAGTCCGGTAATTCACGGAACGGGCGCATCAGCGCGGCGGTAGGTTCGTGCCAGTGGTTGACCGCCTGCACCAGCAAAGACCAGTTGTTCTCGCCAAGATGGTCGTAGCTTTCGAAGGGACCATGGCTAACCTGCCATTTACCATCCTGATGGCTGACGAGTCGGCTGTCGACTTCGCTTTCCATTGCCAGTCCAGCCAGTTCGTCAGGAGAGAGTGGGTCGATAAAGTTGTTAAACCCGCGTTTTAAGACCACCGGGCGTTTCTGCCAGTGGCGTTCAAGAAAATCGTGCCAGTTAAGTGTGAGTTGGTATTCCATAGTGAGCATCCCGCAGGCTGGTATCTGCAACCGATTATAACGGATACTTAACCTCAAGCGTGAAGTCAGTACATATTTATTACATGCGACGATTACTCGTCTTTCTGGCCCGGCTGCTGGCGGCCAAAAATAACTTCCATGCGCGCTCCACCCAGCAGGCTATCACCAGCAATAATTTGCCCGTCATACTGTTCAGTGATTTCTCGCGCCACCGCCAGACCGACGCCTTGTCCGGGACGTAGTGTATCTACGCGCTGTCCACGGTCAAACACCACTTCCCGTTTGCTTTGCGGAATACCAGGACCATCGTCTTCGACCAGAATATGCAGCTGATCCTCAGACAGTTGCGCCGAAATCTCGACAAACTCCAGACAATATTTACAGGCGTTATCCAGGACGTTGCCCAACACCTCGACAAAGTCATTCTGTTCACCCACAAAGCTGATCTCAGGTGAGATATCGAGATTAATGTTGACCCCTTTACGCTGATACACTTTATTCAGCGCCGAGGTGAGCTTATCCAGCAACGGCGCGACCGGGTGCAGCTCGCGGCTGAGTAGGGCACTGCTGCCACGCATACTGGCGCGATGCAGGTAATAGCCTATCTGTTGGGAAATACGACTGATTTGTTCCAGCATGATAGGCTCTGCGTCGCTGACGTTCATCTTTTCGTTACGCATTGAGCGCAGCGTACTTTGCAGTACCGCTAGTGGCGTTTTCAGGCTATGGGTGAGATCGGTTAACGTGGTGCGGTATTTATCGTAGCGCTCACGTTCGCTTTTTAAAAGTCGATTGAGATTGCGAACCAGGCTGGTCAATTCGCGTGTGGTGGCGGGGTTTAGCATCTCACGATGATGTTCCTCAAGCTCACGGACTTCACGCGCTAGCGACTCAATTGGCCGCAGGCTCCACCAGGCGGCCACCCATAACAGCGGAATGACCAGCAACAGATTGGCGACCAGGACATAAATAAACCAGCTCCAGACCATATACGAGCGCTTTAGCTCTATAGGAATGGTGTCGACAACCACAATAGTCAGTTGCGGCATTCTGGCTGTGGCGGGGTAGACGTTCACCGCCACGGAGTGGGTCATTTCGGCGTCGTCATCATCTTCTCTGACTTCTTTTAACTGCTGCTGAGCGGAGTGATCTTCGCCCAGTAAAGTGCTGGTGGCGTCTACATTGGCTTCAATTTCATGAAAACCGTTCGTTTTTAGCCAGTCCGGTTGGATACTTTTCGTCAGCCAGGGAACATTGCGCTGCGCCCACAACAATTCACCGCTTTCGTTATAGATCAGCGACATTGTTGGGCTTTGCATATCGAGATGTTCAGGCAGCTCGACGTTTATCTTGCCGTTTTCCCACTTTGCCAGGGTATAAAACAGATTACTTTCACCCCGCAGCAGGCGGAACGTTGTCTTATCAAAGCTGACGCTGTAGCCCACCAGGGCAACCATGCCGTAGGCCAGCGAAAGCACCAACACCACGCCTGCGGTTGCCAGTAAAAAGCGCAACCGCAGCGATAGCGGGAAAAAATGACGCAATAGTTTATTCATTAGCGCAGTTCAAAAAGATATCCCTGACCACGCACGGTGGTGATGACGTCGTCCGGATACTGCGCCTGTATTTTCTTACGCAGACGTCCCATTAGAACATCAATGGTGTGACTTTCGCGCAGCTCGGCATCCGGATAAAGCTGCAGCATGAGCGAATCTTTACTGACCACTTTGCCATTATTACGGATGAGCGTTTCCATAATGGTGTATTCAAACGCAGTGAGCTTGATAACTTCATCATTGACGGATAACTCGCGTCGAGAGAGGTCCACCTGAAAAGGCGGAAGGGAGATAATTTGCGATGCCAGACCGCTGTTGCGGCGCATCAGTGCCTGCATGCGCGCAGCCACTTCTTCGATGTGAAACGGTTTGGTGACATAATCGTCAGCGCCAGCGCTGAGGACTTCCACCTTGTCCTGCCAGCCTTCGCGCGCGGTTAATACCAGAATCGGCAGCGAAACCTCATTACTGCGCCAGCGGCGGATCAGCGACAAACCATCTTCATCGGGGAGTCCTAAATCAACGATCGCGATATCTGGCAGATGTTCATTCAGATAATAGTCCGCTTCCTTCGCATCTTCTGCATCATCCACCTGATGCCCTAAATCCTGTAACTGAACCTTGAGGTGGTGGCGTAATAAAGCATTATCCTCGACAACCAGTACGCGCATCATCGTTTCTCCCTAAAATAATGGTATGAATAGTTTAACGCTGATTATGTGGCTGTGGGGATAAACATTTAATAAACCGGGGGAAGGGATAATCTCGCGGACAATAAAAAAGCCGGAAGCGCTGATGCTTTCCGGCTTACTACGATATGAACGGAAGACCGGAACAGGCTCAAGCACGCTCCGGCATCAAACAGATTACTTCAGTTCATCAACCATGGTGATGGCGCGACCAATATAATTGGCAGGCGTCATTGCTTTCAGGCGAGTTTTCTCTTCTTCCGGCAGCGCCAGACCGTCGATAAACTGCTTCATACCTTCGGCGTCAACGCGCTTACCGCGGGTCAGCTCTTTCAGTTTCTCGTACGGCTTCTCAATACCGTAGCGACGCATCACGGTCTGAATCGGCTCTGCCAGAACTTCCCAGTTATGATCCAGTTCATCCAGCAGATGATCGCGGTTCACTTCCAGTTTGCTCACGCCTTTCAGCGTGGACTGATACGCGATCAGCGCATAGCCAATACCTACGCCCAGGTTACGCAGAACGGTAGAGTCAGTCAGGTCACGCTGCCAGCGGGAGACCGGCAGTTTGCTCGCCAGGTGCTGCAGAACCGCGTTAGACAGACCCAGGTTACCCTCGGAGTTTTCGAAATCGATGGGGTTAACTTTGTGCGGCATGGTGGAAGAGCCGATTTCACCCGCGATGGTTTTCTGTTTGAAATGGTTCAGCGCCACGTAACCCCAGACATCGCGGTCAAAGTCGATCAGGATGGTGTTGAAACGGGCGATGCAGTCAAACAGCTCGGCAATGTAGTCGTGCGGCTCAATCTGCGTGGTGTACGGGTTCCACTGGATGCCCAGCGAGGTGACAAACTCTTCGCTGAACTGATGCCAGTCAACTTCCGGGTAAGCGGCGATGTGGGCGTTATAGTTACCGACTGCACCATTGATCTTACCAAGAATTTCAACCTGGTTGAGCTGACGATACTGACGCTCCATACGGTAAGCCACGTTAGCCATTTCTTTGCCTAGCGTAGAAGGGGTGGCTGGCTGACCGTGGGTACGGGAGAGCAGAGGAATATCGCGATACTGTACAGACAGATCTTTCACCGCGTCGATAAGCTTACGCCAGTACGGCAGAACCACTTCTTCGCGTGCGGTTTTCAACATCAGCGCGTGAGACAGGTTGTTGATGTCTTCTGAAGTACACGCAAAGTGGATAAATTCGGAAACAGCGTGCAGTTCCGGGATATCCGCCACTTTCTCTTTCAGGAAATACTCAACTGCCTTCACATCATGGTTGGTCGTACGCTCAATGGTTTTGATGCGCGCAGCATCTTCTTCATTGAAGTTAGCGACGATCGCATCAAGGAAACCGATTGCGTCGGCAGCAAAAGCAGGAACTTCCTTGATCGCTGCGTGCGCGGCCAGTTTTTGCAGCCAGCGTACTTCAACCTGTACGCGGAATTTCAGCAAACCGTATTCGCTGAAAATCCCGCGCAGCGCGCTGACTTTATCGCCGTAGCGTCCATCGACAGGGGAAACGGCGGTCAGTGAGGATAATTCCATAGATCACAACTCCGGGGTTAAATGAGCAAGAATTTGTTTTGCCTGAGTCGTCAGGCGATTACGAGAAAACATGAGTTGCAGACGGCCTCCACCAACCTGATGCCAGAGCACGGCAGCACGGATGCCAGCCAGCAGCGAAGCGCGTACTTTAGCCTGTACTTGTGGGCTCTGAAGGATGGCCGGGGAACCCGTGACCTGAATACGCGGGCCAAGTGGGCTGATGACGTCAACATAAATGCCAGCCATCGCACTCATCAACGTTTCTGACTGCAAATCAAAATGGTCTAGTTGGCGCTGCAAGCCGCTAATACGGTCTCCCAGCGTGTCCATAGCGCCCTTGGCCGCTGACAGCTTACGCTCCAGCACCATCAGGCTTAGCGTATAGCGGGTGAGTTCCGCGTTCAGTCCCTGACGACTGCTGGCGTTCAGTACGCCAAGCAGCGTTTCAAGGCCAAGACGCAGATTGGCTTCGCTGCCGCCAAACACGCCCAGCGTAGAGCTGGGATTCATGTCGATGACACTGTTCAGTGAAACGTGTAATGCATCGGCATCACAATGCCCCTGGTGCGCCAGTTCCTGCACCAGGCGTGCCGACTGACAAATGCCTGCCAGGGCGAGGGTGATGTCATAATAATTCTTTGCCACGTTCACTGCTTCCTTGTATCAAATGTGTAAGTAATTATACCGGCAGAGGCAATCGTTGTTCGATAATGCCGCCGCCGAGGCACACTTCGCCATTGTAAAAGACAGCCGACTGACCCGGCGTGACCGCCGCGACTGGCTCGTCGAAAATGACTTCAATACGCTCAGCATCCAGTGCCTTAACGGTGCACGGAATGTCGGTCTGACGATAGCGGGTTTTCACCGTGCAGCGCATGGTGCCGGTGAACGGTTCGCGATCGACCCAATGCAGCTGTTGCGCCACCAGCCCAATGGACATCAGACGTGGATGTTCATGACCCTGAGCGACAACCAGAATGTTGTTCTCAACGTCTTTATCCACCACATACCATGGATCTTCTGTCCCTTCTTTCGTTCCGCCAATACCCAGACCTTTACGCTGACCCAGAGTGTGGTACATCAGCCCCTGATGCTGGCCAATCTCTTCGCCGTCAACGGTGATGATTTTGCCTGGCTGAGCCGGCAGGTAACGACCAAGAAACTCGCGGAACTTACGTTCGCCAATGAAGCAGATGCCGGTGGAGTCTTTTTTCTTGGCTGTAATCAGACCAAGATCTTCGGCAATTTTACGCACCTGCGGTTTTTCCAGTTCACCGACCGGGAACAGGCTTTGCGCGATTTGCTCATGGCCGAGCGTATAGAGGAAATAACTCTGGTCTTTATTGCCATCGAGCCCACGCAGCAGGCGGCTTTTGCCGTCGACATCCGCGCGACGCACGTAGTGACCGGTGGCGATGTAATCGGCACCTAAATCTTCTGCGGCAAACTCAAGGAAGGCTTTAAACTTAATTTCTTTATTGCACAGAATATCCGGGTTCGGCGTACGGCCCGCTTTGTACTCTTCAAGGAACAGTTCAAAGACGTTGTCCCAGTATTCTGCGGCAAAGTTGACGGTATGCAGTTCAATGCCGAGTTTGTCACAGACAGCCTGCGCATCCGCAAGGTCGGCGGCCGCTGTGCAGTATTCCTCGCCATCGTCCTCTTCCCAGTTCTTCATGAACAGGCCTTCTACCTGATAGCCCTGTTGTTGTAACAGCCAGGCAGAAACGGAGGAATCGACACCGCCGGACATGCCGACGATCACTTTTTTTGGGCTTTCAGACATAGGAATACTCACGACATTGAACTTCAAGGCGGCATATTCTAGCACGCAGCCCTTTACTTGACACCCTCTGTAAACGGCCAGTTAAATTCGCCGATCATGGCCAGTGGGTAGCGCTGTCCGCTCTGATAACAGCGAATACTCTCTGCAACCAACGGCGAACGCAGGTTTGGCGCAGAGAAAATCTCTTCTGCGCTGACCCAACGACAGCAATCTATATCGCTGTCATGGGGTTCTGTAGCGCACATATTGGCAAGCTCGATAGAGAAAAGAAAACGCAAAAAGGGCGTTCTGTCCGGCGCAATCCATTGATGCATACGAATGAAATGCTGCGGCTGCGCTTTAATGCCTGTTTCTTCCCACAGTTCGCGTGCTGCGGCTTGCACCAGCGTTTCATCGGCTTCCAGGTGTCCTGCAGGCTGATTCCACAAGGCTTTGCCATTGATCGTTTCTTCAACGACTAAGAATTTATCTTCTGCATGCACAATGCAGGCGACCGTGACGTGCGGTTTGAACATGTTTTCCCCTTATTCCTCAGCAAATCCTTCGGTAACATCAGGCCAGCTAATTTCACCGCTGGCCTTGTCGATACTGATATAAGCCACGGGAGGTGACGTTTGTGGGTCGGCCCCTCCACGGCACAATGCAGTTTGATGATCCTCGCGCACGATAATTTCAATGGCCTTTTTAGCATTCCAGCTTTCATAAAAGATACATTGGTGGTCGTGACGTAGCCCAAGGGTGGCGACTCTTGTTGCTTTGTCTGTCGACTGCGGGTTGATGTCGTCGCGATAGTGGTCACCGCTGTTTATAGCCTGTAACTGCGACTTTTTTAACCAGCCGCGTATGATTTGGCGATCGGTGGTGTAATAGACCGCTTCCATAAAATCATCGTTGGATTGTTCTTGTACAGAGACGAGGTCGCCGGGCACTAAAAATACGGACGGGCTGCGACACTGTTCGGTTGGCATCGCATAGAACCATGCGCGGGTGTCTCCTGTTACCTGATAGTGGTTTGCGGAGGAGGAGGGTAAGAACCCGCGCTGCGACATCGCTTTATTTGCCCATGTCTGGCAAGACGCGCTTACTGCAAGCGGACTGGATAACGGCGTTAACCCAACTACCGAGACCCAGCCGGTGGCGAAGGTTCCTTTAGCGTCCCGATAACGTACGTAACGATAAGGTTCATCTTTGGAAAGCATGCCCGTGCTTTTGTAGCGCTGTGAACTCCTGAGCACCTCGACGGTGTCGCCATTGACCATGAACGCGGGGAGTTGACACTCTGTTGCTGGTGCAGAATAGAAATGCAGGCGTGAGTCGGTTTTTACTTTGGCAGACTCATAAAGGTAGTTTGCCTCTCCGGCTGCTGTTCCGGCAATCGTCTCACAGTCCAGTTTTGCTGAACAAAACGGTGACGCGCCGAGCAGGATGAATGCTGCAAAAAGCTGCTTATCCATTTTTTTCATTCTTCCCTGTTAACACTCACGTTAAACCGTACGGTTACGATTTCAGTTCCCGCCACTCGCCGTTAGCAAGATTTTCCAGCGTGTAATCCCCCATGGCATAGCGGATGAGGCGCAGCGTAGGAAATCCAACATGCGCTGTCATACGACGTACCTGACGGTTGCGGCCTTCATATAAGGTAACTTTCAACCAGCTGGTGGGAATGTTTTTCCGTTCCCGAATCGGCGGATTTCTCGGCCACAGCCATACGGGTTCCTCTACTACTTCAATGCCTGCGGGTAGCGTGGGGCCATCATTGAGCGTTACTCCGTTACGCAGGGCGTCCAGCGCTTCTGCTGTCGGCTCGCCTTCAACCTGGACGTAATAAATTTTCCCGGTACGCTTACCGGGTTGCGTTAACCGCGCCTGCAGCGCGCCGTCATTGGTTAGCACCAAAAGCCCTTCGCTGTCCCGGTCGAGTCGGCCCGCCGCATAAATTCCCGGCACGGGAATAAAATCTTTTAACGTGCTTCTGCCAGCCTCGTCAGTAAATTGTGGCAAAACATCGTAGGGTTTATTGAACAAAACCACGCGTTTTGGCTGGTTTTCTTTACGCTGCTTAGTGACTTGTCGTGAGCTGAATCGCTCAACCCGGTGATTTCTAAAAGAAGTTTTTTGCATGGTATTTTCAGATTATATCAATTGCCGCATTATAGCCTAAGAACGAGTGTCTTTCATGGCGGCGAACAATAGGGTAGTATTGACACGCTCATTACAAATCATTAACAAAAAGTTGCTCTAACGCATCCGTGTAGCAGGACGCAAACGCACATGCAGCGTGATGACAGACGAGCAGAACCAGAAGCGCTCGAAGGAGAGGTGAATGGAAAGCAAAGTAGTTGTTCCGGCGGAAGGTAAGAAGATCACCCTGCAAAACGGCAAACTCAACGTTCCTGAAAATCCGATTATCCCGTTCATTGAAGGCGACGGTATCGGCGTTGATGTAACCCCACCGATGATCAAAGTTGTCGATGCTGCTGTCGAGAAAGCCTATAAAGGCGAGCGTAAAATCTCCTGGATGGAAATCTACACCGGCGAGAAATCCACTCAGGTTTATGGCCAGGACGTCTGGCTGCCTGCTGAAACCTTAGATCTGATTCGTGAATATCGTGTTGCCATTAAAGGCCCTCTGACCACCCCTGTTGGCGGCGGTATTCGCTCTCTGAACGTAGCTCTGCGTCAGGAACTTGACCTGTATGTCTGCCTGCGTCCGGTGCGTTATTATCAGGGCACACCAAGCCCGGTTAAACACCCTGAACTGACCGACATGGTCATCTTCCGCGAAAACTCCGAAGATATCTACGCGGGTATCGAGTGGAAAGCTGACTCTGCCGATGCTGAGAAAGTGATTAAATTCCTGCGCGAAGAGATGGGCGTGAAGAAAATCCGCTTCCCGGAACATTGCGGCATTGGTATCAAACCGTGTTCTGAAGAAGGGACTAAACGTCTGGTGCGTGCAGCGATTGAATACGCCATCGCCAACGATCGTGATTCAGTTACCCTGGTACACAAAGGCAACATCATGAAGTTCACCGAAGGCGCGTTCAAAGACTGGGGTTACCAGTTAGCGCGTGAAGAATTCGGTGGTGAACTGATCGACGGCGGTCCATGGGTGAAAATCAAGAACCCGAAAACCGGTAAAGAGATCGTGGTTAAGGACGTTATCGCCGATGCGTTCCTGCAACAGATCCTGCTGCGTCCGGCTGAGTATGACGTGATTGCCTGTATGAACCTGAACGGTGACTACATCTCCGATGCGCTGGCCGCACAGGTGGGTGGTATTGGTATCGCGCCGGGTGCAAACATTGGTGACGAATGCGCTCTGTTCGAAGCAACCCACGGTACTGCACCGAAGTATGCAGGTCAGGATAAAGTGAACCCAGGTTCCATCATTCTGTCTGCTGAAATGATGTTACGCCACATGGGTTGGGTAGAAGCGGCTGACCTGATTGTTAAAGGTATGGAAGGCGCGATTAACGCGAAAACCGTAACCTATGACTTCGAACGTCTGATGGACGGCGCTAAGCTGCTGAAATGTTCAGAGTTTGGTGACGCGATCATCGAAAACATGTAATCCAGATCTTGGGTTGTATGAGAACGGGAGCCGAGAGGTTCCCGTTTTTTTTTACCTGCAAAATGCTTTCCTGGCGCTCATACTATTAAACTCATTTAAATAGCACTGAAGAACAAATTTTTATCTTTGCCATTACAATTTTATTTTTTTGATAAAAATTTCCATGGCTGTCAATATTTCTTTATTTAACTCTATTCGGGTATGAGAACTAACTATAATTGAGTGGTGTTTGTATCTTATTGATTATCAGATGGGAAATAATCATTTTAACAATAAGGAAAATATTGGGAATATGTAAAAGGAATAAGCATTTTAAGATTTTTTTTGCTCTAATTTTAAATCCATTTTTATCAGCGTGTTATGACAGTTGATTATTCTGAATATTAGTAATGTCCAAAAAAGAACATTTTCTCCGATTGATGTTTTTTTACCTTTCTGTTTTTCTGTTGGCAACATGCTTGAGAAATAAAACTCAAAGCATGATTCCTTATTATGTGTGTTACTTACTATTAGTTGATGATGAAAATGGTTATTAAAATGCTAAGTTTAAAAACAGGTTTAGTGGCTGTTACATTATGTTTTGCTATGACAGTTTATGCAGGAGAAAGCGTAGTCACCGGCGGTTATGTACATACCCGGACAGATGGACAGAACCTTAATGGTTTTAACGCTAAATATGGTTATACCCCAGATGAGAGTGATTTTGGTGTTATGACATCCTTAACCATTTCAGCAAATGACGATAATGATATAGATCGTGGTTATGGTTCTGCATTAGTCGGCGCAAGTTATAAAGTAAATGATGTGGTAAAACCTTATGTAATGGCGGGTATTGGGAGAGGTGCGATCAAAGCTAATGGTGAAACTGACACTTCTACAGGTTTTGCCTATGGCGCTGGTATTCAGTTTATCCCCATTGCAGGTTTCACTGTTGATGCAGGCTATGAAGGTTCTAAGGTCTTTGGCGCACAAGCTAATAGTATTGTAGTCGGCGCCGGCTGGACATTCTAAGGTTATTTATATGAATAAATTAATGATAATATTGGTTGCGTTTTCTGCTGTTTCCTTGATGTCTGGTTGTGTATCAGAAGAACAACGCTTAGCAAAGTGCGAAGCGAAGGGAATTAGCCGTGATGTTTGTTATCACGAAGAAAAAGAATATTGGAATAATTACAGTGCTAATATGAGTCGACTGCAGGCAGCTAATACACAAGCGGATGCTTTCAAAGAGGCTATGAGTGATCACAAGAAACATAAGCATCATGATGACGATTAATATTTAAGAACACGCACATACGGTCTTGAGTGCTTATGTTCTTAATATTTTAATCATCTATTAATTATTCAAATGGTTTTGCTCAGGCATCACTCTCAAAAGCGTATTATCCTTCTGTATATAGTGATGAAATAATGCAGCGCCAGCATGGGCTGCAATCAGAAAGTAACAGATATCGGCGAACTGACTTCCCCCAAAGCCAGAGTTTTTTTGATAACCATGGCCTTACTTTGGTTTGAGAAAAACGCTTCGTCTGCTGTGTGCGATCATTCTTTTGATGAAAGTTTGTACGGAAATACATGCAGAGCGTTGGCTGCGATGGGGTAAACTCCCAGGCCTTCTGTTCTGGCTTTGATTTCCTCGAAAGAGAGTGAAGGGGATGGTTCTCGTCCGCCCCACAGATTAATGCCCTCAGGAACATCGTCCCGACTGTACTCCTCGGCGATCTCGATGGTTCCGCCACTATTCAATTCGATGACAACGCTTTTTCCGTCAACAGGAATCAGGTGCCCGTCATTGTCAGTGATAAAGATTTTCATTTGATTACCTCTTATTAGTGCATTCCTATGATAGCAAAATTGGATGAGGTGCAACGCCGGTTTTGTACTGCAAATTTCAGTAATGATTTTATCAATAAATTAGTAAGTTACGTTGTTATTGAGGAAATGTGACTGGGCGCATGGCGACTTTTGTTTCTGTCTACCATGCTCTGTAGAGATGAATTAGAACACGTCAATGCTCATCGCAACGACTGATCGGCTTTCGCCACAGGACATGAGAATGCGCAAAGCACTTTTACCGGTAACCGCTGCGGTGTGTCTTTTTTTGATCGGTGTTTTTATTCTTAATATGCAGCTTTGGTATTCCTCTTCGACAGAAACCCTTGGAGGAGCCAGATATGCCGCGAAAAATATGGATAACATACTGGATGAAGCTTTCCAGGCAACCCGAACCGCTATGCACATCGCCGAAAAAAAATGCGATCTGGAGGGGCAATACCAACTCGGAACCGAAGCTGCTCTGCGGCCTCATTTGCGAACGCTGATCATTATCCGACAAGGGAAGGTTTGGTGTACGTCACTGCCAGGTAATCGGATCTTGCTTAAGCATATTCCGGTGATTGCTGATACAAATCTGCTGCTTACTCCCGCAAGAAATACGGAAAATGAGATACCCGTTCTGCTGTATCAAACTCGTTTTCAAATTAACCGCATCATTGTCACCATTAGCGGGGTGCATATCCGTGGAGCATTGAATGTTCCGTTAAAGGGAGTGGCATATTCACTACTCGTAGGTGACGAAGTGCTGGGTTTATTGGGCGATGTGAAAACCGTTACGGCAAGCGCACGGATGTCTGGCCTGGTGAATTCCGCAAAGTATCCGTTCAGTATTATTTATAATAAACCGCCACTGTTTAGTGCAAAAAGGCTGGTTACACAAGGTTCAGGGATTCTGGTTTTTATCCTGTTAATGTCTTTCGCAGTTGCTTATGCCATTGATAAGTATATGAACAAGAACGATACCCCTGAAGAAACGTTGAGCAGGGCGATAGTAAAAGGAGAGATCGTGCCCTTTTATCAACCTATCGTAAATGGTCGTGAGGGGACGTTACGCGGTGTTGAAGTGCTGGCCCGATGGAAACATCCAAAAGCCGGATATATCTCTCCTGCTTCCTTCATTCCCGTGGCCGAAAAATCAGGCCTGATAGTGCCCCTAACTCAAAGTCTGATGAGGCAGGTCGCGGCGAATATGAACGCCATTGCCAGCAAACTGCCATCTGGCTTCCATATCGGCATTAACTTCAGCGCATCCCATATCACATCCCCTACATTCGTGCAGGAGTGCCTGCATTACAGGGATAGTTTTAACCGAGATGACCTCAATCTGGTAATCGAAGTTACTGAGCGCGAGCCGTTAGATGTGGATGAAGATCTTGTGCAGAGGCTCAATATCCTGCATGAGAATGGCTTTGTGATTGCGCTGGATGATTTTGGTACGGGCTATTCTGGGCTTTCTTATTTGCATGACATGCACATTGATTACATTAAAATCGATCAGAGCTTTGTGGGAAGGGTAAATGAGCTTCCCGATTCAACCCGAATTTTGGATTGTGTTCTCGATTTGGCGCGCAAGCTGTCTTTAAGCATCGTTGCTGAAGGGGTTGAAACGAAGGCTCAGCTTGATTATCTCAACAAAAACAACATTGTTTTCCTGCAAGGGTACTATTTCTATAAACCAGTAACCTTCACTGAGTTCGTCATGATTCTGCTGTCAAAGCCTAAAGTGAAGGTTTTTGTCGAATAAATACAAGATAACCTAATTGATGAAAAGTGAGCATGAAATCTGCTTCGGTAGCAAAAATCCGACGATTATCTTTATCGTGAGGCAAATCTCGGATTCTGATATTTAAAATCTATACCCTTATCGATGTGGTGGTTATTTGTGTTTTCATATACAGCAACTGGATAATGGTATGGCAGATATAACATTCGCGATGGAGCGTGATTCAAGTCACAAAGCGGCGAAAAATAAGTTGGATGTGCGAAGCAAAGCGAAGAACACAAATCGCAATCAGCTTGCGATTGCCGCAGTCCTGTTTTTAGGCGGTATCGTCGGGATTATTGTTTTGGCATTATATCTAATGGTGCAGGAAGGGGTATTTCTGTATTAATTGTTTAAATATTCTTATATGTTAAAATAAGATGATGATTATATCTTGTGTCTTCTCTCAATAATATTCTGCTGGTCGGGGTATTAGTGTGCCCCGACCAGCAGGATCTTATAAAATTAGAACTGATAATTTAAAGATACCCAGTAGTTACGACCAGGGTTTACGTATCCGGTAGTGGATTGTGCAGTCTGATAATAATCACCTGCGTAGGTGCTATTGCGGCCCACCTGGTACAATTTGACCTCACTAAAGTCTTTATCCAGCACGTTATTAACCGCCGTATTAAGCGTCAGATCTTTGGTCAGCTTATAAGACATCCCCATGTCGACAACGGTCCAGGCTTTTAAATCAGCGCCTTTATCGTCATAGACGGCCTTTTGTACCGCACTAAGGTTGTCGTAATTTTCGGTAAAGCGTGGGGCTTTGCCGCGATAACGTGCGCTGAGCCAGGCGTTCATATCTTCCGTTGCCTGCCAGTTCAGACGGGCGTTAGCCATATGTTTTGGTGTGTAACTTAATGGCGCGCCTTTATTGTCACCATCTTTTTGCTTGCTCTGAGTGTAGGTGTAGTTGAGAGATAAGGTCAGCACATCCGACCATAGAGGGAAGGTGCTGGCAAATTCAACGCCATCGGTCCTTGCCTTGCCGCTGTTGGTATAGCTGTTGGTATTATCATCGATAGAATATGAGACAATTTTATTTTTGTATTCGGTATAGAAGCCGGTAATGTTGGCGTTAAGCCCGGCGTCGTTCTCGTAATACAGCCCGGTTTCGTAGCTGATACTTTCCTCAGGTTTGAGGTCCGGGTTACCGACCGTATTCACCGTTCCCTGTGCGGTTACACCGCTGATCCCGTTATGCAACTGGCTTAGTGATGGTGCTTTATAACCTGTCGTTACGCCGCCTTTGAGCGTCCAGGCGTCGGAAACGTCCCAGACCATATAGGCACGCGGGCTGAGATGACCGCCAAAGACATCGTTATGCTCATAGCGTGTTCCTGCGGTTAAGGCCAGCGAGTCGAGAATATGCCATTCATCTTCCGCATAAGCTGCCCACGTTTTTTGATGGAACGTCTCGCCGGTATTGGCCAGTACCACACCATCTTTCATCCGTGCATCCCAGTATTCTCCGCCAAGGGTTAAGAGGTGTGAATCACCTAATGGCGTCAGCAGCACTGAGTCAAGAATGACGTTGGTGTTCTTCAGTTCACGCGCGTCACCGGCCCGGCCTGCGTTCTCTGGCGTGAGTGCGGAAGATACCAATTGCCGGCCTTTGTTTTCGGTTTTATTCCAGCCGAGGGAGGATTTCCAGGTGCCGAACGTTAAGGCTGTATCGTGGCCGAGGGTCACTTTGTTACGCTCATAGCGTAGCGTTTTATCATACCCCCCTGTCAGGTTGCCCAACTGCCCGTCATCGTTGTCATAGCGCTGTCTGGCGGAGTCGAGATCTAACCATAACGTATTGTTCTCGTTGGTTTTCCAGTCGAGACGCGTGCCAATATTATAGTTTTCCGACTCGGTAGGATAAGGTACGCGGGTGGAGGAGGTATCGCTGAGGGAGGTGACGCTGGAACCCTGACGCTGGGTTGTGCTCCCCCGAACCTGCATATCCAATACGCCCGCAATCAACGGGCCGCTTGACCAGAAGTTGGCGACCGTACTGTTACCCCATTTATTACTCTCTTGCAGGTTAACGCCGGTATTGATGGAAGTGCTCCATTTATCGGTGCTTTTTTTGGTGATGATATTCACCACGCCACCGATTGCGTCGGACCCATAAAGCGTCGACATCGGGCCGCGGATCACCTCAATATGATCGATCGCCGCCAGTGGGGGCATAAAGCTGGTATTCATGGCAGAGAAACCGTTTGGCGTTACGTCGCTGCTGCCGTTTTGACGAATACCGTCAATCAGGATCAAGGTATAGCTGGCAGGCATGCCACGGATGCTGATCTCCAGACCGCCGGTTTTACCGGTGCTGCTTTCAACATCTACCCCTTCAACAGAACGCAGGGCTTCACCTAAGTCATTATATTTATTGGTTTGTAACTCTTGCTGAGAAATAACAGAGACGCTGGCGGCGGCATTGGTGATTTTCTTTTCATAACCGGAAGCGGTTACCACCATGACATCTTCAGCAAATACCAGGGGGCTGGAAAATCCTAAACAGGACAGAACGACAGAGGAAACAGGTTTTAAACGCATAGTCAAACTTCCTTTGTTAAAAATTCAAAGGCAGTAAGATAATTGATGGAAATGATAATACAAATAATTATCATTACAAATTTACATAACTTGTCACTTCTGGTGTTTTTCTTGAATAAATATACATAAATTGTCATGAGTTTTAGAAAAGGAATTAGCAGGAAGGGCCAATAGTCCGCACAGGCAATTATTAGTTCGGGATTAATATCCCTGTGAATAAATGGCGAGGGATTAATCTATTTTCTGAGGTTCACATCGTACTCATAACGGAGTATCAGAAAAAAGTATGATAATTTTAGAAAATCGTCATACTTTTCTGCGCCGCATCATTTTTTTCGTCATTTCTGTCCGCCATAATCCCTTCCCCAGGAGACTGCTTAACGAGGGTAAATCGTTATGCAGCATAAAAATAACGTAAATCTGGATAACATAATGATCAAAGGCAAGCTGGCACTGCTTACGTGCGCATTGACTCTCGCATTAACTTCACCACTTCTTGCCGCGCAAAATGCGAACGAAGGGCAGACGTTAAAACTGGCAATTGGCCCAGAACCAACGGAAGGGTTTGACCCGATGCTGGGCTGGAGTCATGGCAGCTATTTGCTTTTGCATGCACCATTATTAAAACAAAATGCAGATATGAGCTGGGGAAACCTGCTGACGGAAAAAGTAGAGACCAGCGCAGACGGCAAAACCTGGACATTGACGTTAAAACCTGACCTTAAATTCTCTGATGGTTCCCCGCTAACCGCTGAAGATGTGGTGTTCACCTATAACAAAGCAGCAAAAAGCGGCGGCAAAATCGACATGGGAAACTTCACCCATGCCAGCCTGAAAGATAACCGTACGGTAGAAATTACGCTAAATAGCCCACAGAGCACCTTTGTGAATGTGCTGGGTTCTTTGGGTATTGTTCCGGCGAAACGGTATGACGAAAAAACATTTGCCAAAAATCCGATTGGCGCGGGTCCTTATCGGCTGGTGAGTTTTCAGCCGGGACAGCAGTTGATCGTGGAGGCTAACCCCTGGTATGCCGGTAAGAAAAATGATTTTAGTAAGCTGGTGTTTGTCTTCCTTGATGAAGATAACGCTTATGCCGCAGCGCGCAGTGGCCAACTGGGACTCGTACGTATCGCGCCGTCGATGGCGGTCGCTCCTCAGCAGACAAATTTGAAACTTTGGGTACGCGATAGCGTGGAAAACCGGGGCATTGTGTTCCCGATGGTTCCTGCAGGTAAAAAAGATGCCAATGGCTATCCGATTGGGAACGATATCACGGCCGATGTTGCCATCAGGCGCGCCATCAACTATGCCATCGACCGTAAGCAGCTTGCCGATCAGGTCATGGAAGGTCATGCGATTCCTGCGTATAGCGCAGTGCAGGGGCTGCCGTGGCAGGGGCAATCCGTTGCGTTCAAAGATGGTGACAGTGAAAAAGCACGTACGATTCTGGAAGAAGCCGGCTGGAAGGTAGGTAAAGATGGCGTGCGAGTGAAAGACGGCAAAGAGGCTCGACTGACTTTATGGTACGCCAGCGGTGACAGTACGCGCCGGGATTTAGCTGAGGCCGTACGTGCGATGCTGGAACCGTTGGGAATTCAGGTATCACTACAGTCCGGAAGCTGGGAAACTGTTGAGCGTCACATGCATGCGAACCCGACACTATTTGGTTGGGGAAGCCTGGATCCGATGGAGCTTTTCCATCATTACAGTAGTCAGGCCGCGGGCGTGGAATATTACAACCCAGGCTATTACAGCAATCCTGTTGTTGAACAGCATCTTAAACAGGCTATCGACGCCCCAGACTGGCAAAAGGCGTTGCCTTTCTGGCAACAGGTGGAGTGGGATGGCAAGCAAGGGGCTGGCGTGCAGGGCGATGCTGCCTGGGCATGGCTGCTGAATATTCAGCACACCTACCTGGCAAATCCGTGTATTGATTTAGGCAAAGGTGCACCGGAGATTCACGGTAGCTGGTCACTGCTCAATAATCTGGACGAATGGACCTGGACCTGCCGTTGATGAAGTCTGTTGTGGGCCATTTTCTACGGCTGATAGTGTTATTAGTGCTGGTTGCGGCTGGCACTTTTGTGCTGCTCAGCTTTTCTCCAGTCGATCCGATTCGCGCTTATATTGGCAACGATCTCCTGCATGTGCCGCCGGAGCAATATGCACGCATTGCTGCTCGCTGGGGATTGGACCAGCCGCTATGGGAGCGTTTTGGTCACTGGTTTTTACGGGTATTGCAGGGCGATCTCGGCTATTCCATGTTGTTTAATGCGCCGGTTGCCAGCGTGATCAAGGAACGCTTTTCCACCTCGTTTGCGCTGCTTGGCGGCGCGTGGCTACTCTCCGGCATATTGGGAACGGCAATGGGGTTTGTCGCGGGTCGCTACCTGAATCGCTGGCCGGACAAAGCAATCTGTCGCCTCAGCTATCTGCTCTCCTCGTTGCCGACCTTCTGGATTGGCATGTTGCTGCTGGCGTTATTTGCCGTGCGCTGGCCGGTATTTCCGGTCTGCTGCGCATGGGAGCCGGGTAACAGCGGCGATATGGCCATGCTGACCGAGCGTCTGCGCCATCTGGTGCTTCCCGTTTGCGCGCTCAGTTTGCTGGGACTGGGACAAATTACGCTTCATACGCGGGAAAGCATCGCCAGCGTAATGAAAAGCGAATTTGTCCGTTTTGCACGTTCCCAGGGAGATAAAGGCTGGTCACTGTTACGCCATCAGGTTCTGCGTCATGCAATTACGCCTGCGCTGTGTTTGCAGTTTGCCTCACTGGGAGAACTGCTGGGAGGTGCACTATTGGCCGAAAAAGTCTTCGCGTATCCAGGACTGGGGCAGGCCACCATTGATGCCGGATTACGCGGCGATCTGCCGTTACTGATGGGGATTGTGTTGTTCAGTACCGTACTGGTGTTCATTGGCAATTCGCTGTCTACCTGGCTTGTCCGTATGTTGAACCGTGCTCTGGAGCGACCTGATGCTCTATAACCCGACGCCGACGCTAATTCGTCTTTTGTTCTCTTTCAGCTGCCTGTTATTCATTGCAGTGTATGGTGCCGCAATGCTGGATAATCCGTTGAGCGTTAATCTGCTTGCCCGTCATCTTCCACCTGATGCGATGTATTGGTTTGGCACCGATAATCTTGGTCGCGATCTGTGGATCCGTTGTTTTCAGGGGGCACTAACCAGTCTGCAAATTGGTATTGGTGCGGCGTTGTGCAGTGGCTTGATTGCGTTAATGATGGCGGCGGTTTCGCGCATACATCCGCGTCTGGATGTGCTTATGCGCCTTATAACTGATGCCATGCTGTCGATGCCGCATCTGCTATTGCTTATTTTGATCTGTTTTACGCTGGGCGGCGGGAAAAACGGGGTAATCATGGCGGTTGCACTAACGCACTGGCCGCGTCTGGCGCTGATCCTGCGTGCTGAAGCGCAGCGCGTGGCCCACAGTGACTATCTGACGTTGACCTGGCGTCTGGGGCACGGCCATTTTTACTGCTGGCGGCATCACTATCTACCGGCGTTGTTACCCCAGTGGCTAACGGGAACATTGCTGATGTTTCCCCATGCAGTGTTGCACAGCGCGGCGTTAAGCTTCCTCGGTTTTGGACTGGCACCGCATGAACCGTCGCTGGGCCTGCTGCTGGCGGATGCGCTGAGGTTTATCAGTCATGGCGACTGGTGGTTAGTGCTGTTTCCTGGACTGATGCTGTTCAGTCTGGTGATGTTATTCGATCAGCTCGCAAGGGCGGTGCATCGTTTATGGTTACGAGGTGACGCATGTTGAGTTTAAGGCAGGTCTCACTGGACGTGGCGCGTTATCGCTGGTACGGCGCGAAAAACTGGTCTTCGCTGTTGCAGGATATCTCTTTCGACGTAGCGCCTGGTCAGATGGTGGCGCTAGTTGGAGGAAGTGGAGAAGGTAAAAGCCTATTGCTGCAATGTCTGCTCGATCTCTTACCAGACAATTTGCGTTTCAACGGCGTTATTACCCTGGAAGGTAAAACGCTGGACAGTGATGACATTCGCAAATGTCGTGGCAATACCTTTAGCTACGTCCCGCAAGGTATTCAGGCACTTAACCCGCTGCTCTCGATTGAAAAGCATCTGCGCAGGGCATGCCAGCTTTCTGACCAGCAATGGAGTGCCGGAAAAATTGAACGATTGCTCCAGCGTAGCCGACTGGAAAGTCGCGTATTAGATGCTTTTCCGCGTCAGCTTTCAGGCGGTATGGCAAAACGTGTTCTGGCTTGTCATGCGTCTCTGAGTCAGGCTCGCTATATTCTGGCGGATGAAATTACCGCCTGGCTTGATGCACCTCTCGCTAATCAACTGCTTGAACAGTTGCGTGAGCAATGTGAGCAAGGGGCTGGCGTTTTATGGGTAACGCATGACCTCACGCTGGCGGCCCGCCATGCGGATCGTATTGTCGCGCTGCATCAGGGAAGGGTGTCGGATAACGTCAGCCGGGAACAGCTGTTACGCGGAGAGATTAGCGAACACCTGCAACGACAATGGCGGGCGCTGCCTGAAAGAAATCAACTTTTTGGAGAGCGCGATGCTGTGCTGTCGTGATGTAACAATCCGTCAGGGGGAAAAGGTTCTGTGGCAAAATCTGACCTTCTCTCTACGCCCTGGAGAACGTATTGGGATTTGTGCGCCCAGTGGAACTGGCAAAACGACGCTGGGACGCGTGCTGGCGGGCTGGCAGAAACCAACTTCCGGTGACATTCTGGTTGATGACCAACCTTTGCCGATGCACCAGTATTGCCCGGTGCAACTGGTGCCACAGCATCCGGAATTAACTTTTAACCCCCGACGCAGCACCGGTGATGCGGTGTATGATGCATGGCGACCGGATGCTGCAATGCTTACCCGTCTTCACATCAATCCAGAGTGGTTAACCCGCCGTCCTGGACAACTTTCTGGTGGTGAACTGGCGCGAATTGCTTTACTTCGCGCGCTGGACCCGCGGACACGTTTTCTTATTGCCGATGAAATTACTGCCCAGCTTGATCCTTCTATTCAACGGGATATCTGGGCGCTGCTGCTTGAAGAATCTCAGCGTCGGCCATTGGGTATGCTCATTATCAGTCATCAGCAGGCACTGCTTGATCAGATCTGCACGCGAGCGCTACTCTCTTAGGTCTCTTTCGCATTTCAGGCAAATAACTAACGTGATCGTAAAAACTATCGCTGTGGCTGCGCTAATGTACGGGGCGGGTGCTTTTGCAGCACATGCTTCCATTCAGGTGGGTTTTTCACCGGAAGGATCGGCTCGGGCTTTAGTGCTGGATTCAATCAACCATGCGCAGCACAGCATCGATATGATGGCTTATTCATTTCAGTCTGCAGATATTGTTCAGGCATTGGTCAACGCTGAAAAGAGAGGCGTTGTGGTTCGGGCTGTTATCGATAAGAAACGAAACCAGGGTAAGGTGAGCCAGAAGGCCATCGCTTTTGCTGCCGCGAATGGGGTTGATGTTCAACTGGATGGTCACTACCACATCCAGCACGACAAGGTAATGATTATTGATGGCGACACGCTGGAAACCGGTTCGTTCAACTTTGCCAAATCCGCAGAATTTGCTAACTCTGAAAATGTGTTAGTTATTCGTGACGAACCTGCCGTTGTTGCGCAGTATCAGGCCCATTTTGACAGCCGTTGGAAAATCGCGCACCAGAGCGGTTAAATGTTTCACAACGCCGTTGATTTAAATGTGATGTTATATTATAACATTTCACTCGCAATTGATTTGAGGGTGAAATTTTGGCTATTCGTTTTAAGAAACTGACAATCGCTCTGGGGATGCTTTTAGTCAGTAGTTCGGTTCTGGCGCATGGTCATCATTCCCATGGTGCGCCAATGAGTGAAGCAGAACAAAAGGCGTCTGAAGGGGTATTTGATGACAACCAGGTGCAGAACAGGGCGCTGACCGACTGGGATGGCATGTGGCAATCTGTCTATCCGTATCTGGTCAGCGGCGAGCTTGATCCGGTGTTCAAAAAGAAAGCGGAGAAAGATAAAAGCAAAACGGCAGAACAAATCAAAGCGTATTACCGTACAGGCTATGCAACCAACGTAGACACTATCGGTATTGAAAATGGCGTGATGGAGTTTCATACCGGGAATCAGGTTGCATCATGTAAATACGACTATGCCGGATATAAGATCCTGAATTATAAATCAGGCAAGAAAGGTGTACGGTATCTGTTTGAGTGTAAAGCTGCTGACAGCAAAGCGCCAAAATATGTGCAATTTAGCGATCATATTATCGCGCCGCGTAAATCGAGCCACTTCCATATCTTTATGGGAAATACCTCGCAGGCAGCCTTGCTTGAAGAGATGGAAAACTGGCCTACCTATTACCCTTATCAGTTGAAGGGAGAAGAGGTTGTGGATGAGATGCTGCACCATTAATCCGGGCTAACCTTATCTGTACACACCCGTCACCAGTGGCGGGTTTTTTAATTCATAACCTTTTCTTTCCATCACCCGATGCATTCGTTAGCATATTGTATCGCAGCAAGTGCATGTGTTTTTTCAGGAAGAGGTTAACGTGTTCGCAGAGTATGGAGTTCTGAATTACTGGACGTATCTGGTGGGAGCCATTTTTATCGTGTTGGTACCGGGGCCAAATACGATATTTGTGTTGAAGAACAGCGTCGGTCGGGGAGTGAAGGGTGGTTATCTCGCCGCAAGCGGTGTGTTTATCGGTGATGCCGTGCTGATGTTTTTGGCCTATGCCGGTGTTGCCGCATTGATCAAAACAACGCCTGTTTTGTTCAATATCGTTCGCTATCTTGGCGCGTTTTATCTGCTGTACCTAGGTGCGAAGATCCTGTATGCGACACTGAAATCGAAAGCAAGCGACGCCGCACCTGAGGAAGTCCCGTTTGGCGCTATTTTTAAGCGAGCATTAATTCTGAGCCTGACGAATCCCAAAGCTATTTTGTTTTATGTTTCGTTCTTTGTGCAGTTTATTGATGTCAATGCACCGCACTCAGGGCTGTCATTCTTTATTTTGGCCATTACGCTTGAAGTAGTGAGCTTTTTCTATCTGAGCTTCCTTATTTTCTCCGGCGCGTTTGTGACGCAGTATATTCGCACGAAGAAAAAACTGGCCAAAGTGGGTAATTCCCTAATCGGCCTGATTTTCGTTGGTTTTGCCGCTCGTCTGGCCACGCTTCAGTCGTGATGCCAATGGCCCGCTGGTTGCGGCGGGCCTTCAATATGACGCTTTGCTTTTCATTTATAATTGTAGGGTTATAACCAATAAATGGTATTTTAAATGTATATTTTGAGGCGTACCCTGTGTACAGCAGCGATTCAATAAGACTCGCTGGTTGTCGACTGGAAAAGGGAAGAAAAATGCTTCAAATTCCACAGAATCATATCCATACACGCTCTACACCATTCTGGAACAAAGAAACCGCGCCTGCCGGAATTTTCGAACGCCACCTTGATAAAGGAACTCGTGCTGGGGTTTATCCACGACTTTCGGTTATGCAGGGGGCGGTCAAATATCTCGGATACGCCGATGAACACAGTCCGGAGCCAGTAGAGGTGATGGTTATTGAAGCCGGTCAGTTTGGCGTTTTTCCGCCGGAAAAATGGCATAACATCGAAGTGATGACCGACGACACTTACTTTAATATCGATTTTTTCGTTGCCCCGGAAGTTCTGATGGAGAGTGTAAATCAACGAAAAGTCGTGCGCACCGGCAAGGAGTAAATCATGGGCAAAGCAACCTATACCGTAACCGTGACCAATAACAGCAACGGTGTTTCTGTTGATTATGAAACAGAAGCGCCGATGACGTTACTGGTGCCGGATGTGGCAGCAGAAGTGGTCAAAGACTTGGTCAATACCGTTCGTTCGTACGATACCGAGAATGAGCATGAAGTCTGCGGATGGTAGGTATTAAATACTCTTACTGATTGAATAAAAAGAATTTTAATATACTAACCGCACAGCGTTTTGACGGCGCTGTGCGGTTATTTTATTTGTGTTGAACGTAGTGATGTCCGAAAAAAGATTCCTTAAGAATACCTTAAGAAATCCGCATTGAATGCTAATTGTCGATCATTCACAGGAGTTATGATCGCAAAAAAGTAACAATACAGAACATCGCGCTTATGAAACTGAATACCCAAATTACATTCCCCACACTTATTCTAGGACTGGTCATTGTGGCGATCCCGTTCACCGCGAACTGGAATCTTCCGCTGCTTAACGGCACTGTCGTCAGATGGATCGAAAATGGGCAGGCGCTATGGCTACTGTTTGGTGCGGTATTTACCCTTGGCTATATTCGGCCTTTATCACGACCTGAAGGCGAGAAGCAATTTTGGCTTTGGGCAGCCGCGTGGTGGTTGGTATTGCTGGGGAGAAGCACCAGTTGGGGCCGCGACTATTTCCCGGAGCAGCCTAAACTTCTGTTCAGAGCTATCTCTGTTGTAATGATTTCCATGATTATTCTGCCGGTGCTGTTGTCGAAGCGCTTACGCTTGGATATTGTCCGACGCGTGCGTAATGAACCGCTACCGCTCTGGCTGCTGGCGATCACCGCCTGCGCATTTTTGATTTCCGATACGGTAGAGCATCATCGTCTGCTGGCTCCCATCTTCCTGCACAATGCCCAATATGGCGATATGATTGAAGAATTGTACGAACTGCCGTTTATGGCTGGCCTGTTTCTGATGAACCTCGGTTTTATGCAGCGGGATATGCAGGAGGAATCTGTCTCCATCCGTTTCAGTGAACCTCACCTGGTAAAGTAATGAGATAAGACCTGAGTCTGGGTAACCAGACTCAGGTGGCGATGGTGGGGAATTACGCAATGGCCTCACATAAGCGTGATTTCATGTCGCTATACGATTGAGCGGCATACTTTTCAGCCCATCTCTGATCGCTAATGTGCTCGATATTTACGGCACAATATTTGGTTTCTGGCGTTTTCGAGATTGGATCGAGGTTATCCTGGGTCAACTCGTTGCATGCACCAATCCACCATTGATAGGTCATATAAACCGTTCCGGAATTGATGCGCTCGGATACATCCGCACGGCTGATGACCTTACCCCGACGCGAGCTGACCCACACCAGATCACGATGACGGATACCGAGTTTTTCGGCATCATGGGTATTGATTTGCACATATCCTGGTTCATCAGCCAACGCTTGTAACGCTGCGCAGTTACCGGTCATAGAGCGACAGGAGTAATGCCCAACCTCACGCACGGTACACAGTACCAGCGGATAATTGTCATCCGGAACTTCTGCGGGCGCTCGCCACGGTGCGGCAAACAGTTTGCCTTTGCCGTTGGCGGTATCAAACTGGCTGTGTGCGTAAAGGTATGGCGTACCAGGACTATCGAGATCCGGGCATGGCCACTGAACATGCCCCATTTCCCCCATTTTCTCATAGGTCACGCCGTAGAACAGCGGACACAGCTCGCGCATCTCATCCCAGATTTGCTGGTTATTTTGATACTGCATTGGATGGCCCATTTCGCTGGCCAAAAGGCTGATGATCTCCCAGTCACGTTTTACATCAGCGGTGGGTTCAATCGCTTTCTCAAAACGCTGGAAGCCGCGATCGGCGCAGGTAAAGACGCCGCCATGTTCGCCCCATGAGGTGGCGGGCAGGAGAACATCGGCCATTTCCGCTGTCTTAGTCATGAAGATGTCTTGCACGACGATAAAATCGAGCGCGTTAAACCCTTCGCGGACCAGGCCCAGGTCGGCCTCGGTTTGCAGCGGATCCTCTCCCATGATGTAGTAGGCTTTTATTTTGCCTTCGATAGCCAGGTGTGGAACTTCAGTGATGCGCGTTCCAACCTTGTCATCCATCTGATTAACGTCAATGCCCCATGCGCTGGCGAATTTTTCCCTGACTGCGGAATCGGTCACGTCCTGATATCCCGGGAACTGGTTAGGTAGTACCCCCATATCACACGCACCCTGCACGTTATTTTGCCCGCGCACCGGACCAACGCCGACGTTAGGGCGACCCAGATTCCCGGTCAACAACGCCAGGCTCGATAAACCGCGAACCACATCAACAGCCTGACCAAACTGAGTGACGCCCATCCCCCACATTACGGTTGCCGATGGTGCTGCGGCAAATGTACGCATTGCCTGACGAACCTGCTGTGCGGGAACGCCGGTCAAATGTTCAACCGCTTCAGGCGCATAGTCTTTAACGGTTTCCCAGTATGTTTCCAGCCCTTCCGCATGCTTTTGCACATACTCGCGATCGTAGAGTTGCTCTTCGATAAGAACATGACCAAAGGCATTAACCAGAGCCATGTTGCAACCGTTTTTCAACTGCAAATGTTGGTCAGCAATACGAGCGGTTTCAATACGACGTGGGTCGCAGACAATGATTTTTGCGCCGTTCTGGCGAGCTTTAATTACCCGGCGGGCTACGATTGGGTGCGAGTCGGCGCAGTTATAACCAAAGATCAGCAGACATTTTGAGTTTTCAATGTCGCTGATGGAATTGCTCATGGCGCCATTGCCTAACGTTTCTTGTAACCCGGCAACGGAAGGACCGTGACAGACGCGGGCACAACAATCGACATTATTGGTATGAAGTACACCACGTGCGAATTTTTGCATCACGTAGTTAGTTTCATTTCCGGTTCCCCGGGAGGAGCCGGTGGTCATGATGGCGCGAGGACCATAGGTTTTTTTGATTTCAGACAGGCGTTTTGCGGTGTAACGAATGGCTTCATCCCAGCTAACGGGCGTGAATTTGCCACCTTTTTCATAACGGATCATCGGGCGAGTCAGACGGGGAGTCAGGAGGCGAGTGTCGTTAAGAAAGTCCCAACCATAATAGCCTTTCAGGCATAACTGATTTTGGTTCGTTACACCCTCTGCGGCTTCGGCACGGATGATTTTGTTATTTTCGACAACAAGCTTGAGCTTGCACCCGGCCCCACAGTATGGGCAAACACTGGTGATTTTTTTCATCAATAACAGACCTGTTAAATGCTGAAATAGCGCGAATTGTAGACGCAGCCACGCGATAAGCACCGCGGACTACGATTTGTCGTAGCGACGGGTTGTTAAAGCATAAAGTGTGCCAGAAGTGAAAACCCAGCAATAACGGGGCTGACGGCAAAAGCGTTAAGCATAATGACTGACGATTCGACATTAATGACGAGGAGCGGCAAAAATTTAGCCTACCGGTCAGCAGTCATAACCTTATGAAACATCGGAAAAAGATGAAAATATGAAGTGATGACGATCACAAATTTTAATTTTTCAGCGCTATGCTATGCTTTTATACAACGAGTGAATCGTTAATTTAAAAACATAAGTGAGGAAAATTATGGGCATTATTTCATGGGTGGTTTTCGGTCTTATCGCTGGGATTTTGGCAAAATGGATTATGCCGGGTAAAGATGGCGGCGGATTCTTTATGACCATTATCTTAGGGGTTGTCGGTGCGGTAGTGGGTGGCTGGATCAGTACCTTCTTTGGTTTTGGTAAAGTTGATGGTTTCAACTTCGGCAGTTTCGTCGTAGCGGTTATCGGTGCGATTGTGGTGTTGTTTATCTACAGAAAAATCAAAAGTTAAGTAAACATACAGACAATAGAGGCCACTGATAAGTGGCCTTTATTTTGGTTACCACCACCCCAGTTCCGTGCCCAGAACCACGATGATCGCCACGCCAATCATAATAATCGTTGTTTTTTTCATCGTTATGCTCCCGGCGCAGCGTAGCCGCCAATAAAAAACCAGGATAAGAAAACGACAGCGGAAATGAAAATAATGACGGGGAAAATAATACCGAGTCGCATACGATTATCTACCAGAGTTATTTAAAGACGAGCCAGCATAGCAGGGCTTAATGTACGACAAAAGGGGTTTTATCCTGACGCTTTTTATCCTGATACATTGCGCTGTCTGCAAGATGAAGCGCACAGTTTACATCAGTCTCCAGCGGATCAATTTCCACCACACCCAGACTGGCACCAGGATAATACAGATGAATATCACCCAGGTGGTAGTCACCGCAAATCTGCTGTTGCAGCTGATTTTTCACCTGCTGCAGACGCATAAGCTGATCAAGTTCATCTTCCGCTGACAGGCGAACGACTAAAAATTCGTCACCGCCCAGTCGACCGAGAATGTCATTATCACTACATTCACGGAGCAGGCGCTGCCCAATCTGGATCAGGAACTGGTCACCAACCTCGTGGCCAAAGCGGTCATTAATCAGTTTGAAATCATCCAAATCGATATAGGCAACAACTATCTTCTGCCTGAGGTGGCGGGCAAGCGAAAATAGGGTCTCCACATTTTCAAAAATTGCGCGCCGATTCGGTAACCCTGTCAGGGCATCGGTGTAGGAGTGAGCAATCAGCGCGGCGTTCGCTTCACGTAACTGAGCAACCAGCGACTCTTTTTGAATCGACTGGGCGATCAGACCGGCAAACAGATGTAATACTTGTTCTCCACGTTGGCTCAGTGCCTGCTGACGGCGGCTGGTAGCGCAGAGTGTACCGTAAAACGTTCCGTCCGGAAGATGAACGGGAGTACTTAGAAAGGTGGTGATGTCCAGTGCGCGAGCAGCGGTACATTCCGGCCAGCGTGCGGGCACGTTGTCACTGTACAGACAGTTTTCCTCAATCGCGCGTTTGCACAGCGTTTCATCCCACGGCACGGATAGCCCTTCGGGGATCTGCATTTGGCGGCTATTACGCGCATACAGAATATGCTGCAGACGGGCATCCAGATCGACCTTGGTCAGGTAGGTTGATTCCATCTCAGTCACCATCTCCAGCATCTCCAGAAGTTGGCGAACCAGACTCTCAACTGACTGCTCCGTAGCTAAGGATTGTGAGACTCTGGCAAGGATCATGTCCGACATGAGGTGAAATGCTCCTGAGTAATGATTGGGCTGACGTTGCCCGCATGATAGAACATCGAGGTGAAAGATGAAACACGCCATCCAGCTCAGAATGTAAACATAAAATGGATAGCTGACAGGAAAACATGGAGATAGATGGAAAGTCGGGGTAACCTGCCAGGATAAGGTTTTTAACAGGAGTAAATATGAAACTGGCATCTATTTTTTTGCCCGGCTTGCTGGTGCTGGCGGGGTGTACCACGGAACCGGAAGCGCCTGTGCCACCGAAAGTTGGCATGGCGAATCCAGCATCGGTGTATTGCGAACAAAAGGGCGGCTCGTTGATTGCGGTGCAGACTCCGCAAGGTGTTAAGTCTGACTGCAAACTACCCAACGGGGAAGTAATTGATGAATGGTCACTCTGGCGTAGAGATCATCCGGCAACGGCCAAGTAATACGCGGTCAGCATTGACGTAGCCATTCAGCGAGCACCAGTGCGTGGTTTTGCTGGGTATTTTTCGCTGCATACAGTAGCGTTAAGGTTTGCTGTCGGGCAATCTCTGCGAGGCGCTTTCCTTCCTGCTGCTGTTGGGCCAGCTCTGCGCGATATTGCTCGGAAAAGTGTGAAAAATCGATCAGTTCTGCGTGGAATGCTTTGCGCAATTCAGAGGATGGCGTCAGCGTTTTGTTCCATTCGTTGAAAGCAAGGTCAGTCTTTTTTATCCCGCGTGGCCACAACCGGTCGACCAACACGCGGTAACCATCACTTTTTTCTGCCGGGTCATACACACGTTTACACTGAATCTTCATCTCTTCATCCGCTCCTTTCAGCTACCGCTCAGGTATTTATCATCAACTTTATTACGGTTAAATAAGATCGTAAAACGTGACCATTATAGCATTTTGCCTGTCCTGACTCCCAATTTAAGGGATTGTGATACCACTAAAAAGTCGGTAGGCTGAGGCTCCTTATGCTGTCCCTTATTGTCAGGACACAAGGAAAGCTTAATGGAAATTTCCCCAATTAAAGATACGCTTCGCATTGCGCTGGTGGGTGATTACAGCCCCGATATTGTGGCGCACCAGGCTATTCCCCTTGCTATCGATGATGCTGCCGCCGTTCTGGAATTAGTGGCCGATTACGACTGGCTAACTACATCTGATATCAACAGCAGTGAGGACTTGATTGGCTATGATGCCATCTGGGTCGTTCCAGGCAGTCCATATCGCCATCTTGAAGGGGCGCTGATAGCGATACGCTACGCGCGTGAAAACAGCATCCCATTCCTGGGTACCTGCGGCGGCTTTCAGCATGCGATTCTGGAGTACGCCCGCAACGTGCTGGGCTGGAGCGATGCCGGCCACGCCGAGACGGACACCACGGGTCGAATGGTGATAGCACCATTGACCTGCTCGCTGGTAGAAAAAACGGATGATATTGAGCTGCGGGCCAATACGCTGATTGCCAAAGCCTACGGGCGGGATGTTATCACCGAGGGATATCACTGCAACTATGGCGTATCGGAGGATTTTGCCGCCGAGCTTGAAAGCGGCGATCTTCGGGTGACCGGTTGGGATGAGGTTGGTGATATTCGTGCCATTGAGCTGGTGACGCATCCATTTTATGTTGGCACGCTCTTTCAACATGAACGCGGAGCGCTGGCGGGAAAACCCGTGCCGTTAGTTCAGGCGATGCTGCGCGCCGCGCGCGGATAAAAAAACGGGCAGGTTGTTCACGAACCTGCCCTGTGCATTATGCGCTCGCGATCTCCCGATTGCGCCCCGCGCACAAACCAAATACCGCCATCAGCATCGCTAACACGGCGACCCCGCCAAGAGGAATCAGCCAGCTATCGTTGAGGTCGTGAATTTTCCCCATCAGTGGTGGTCCGCAGGCCGCCAGTAAATATCCGACAGACTGTGCCATGCCGGAGAGGGCAGCAGCCTGATGCGCTGAGCTTGCGCGCAGGCCAATAAAGGTCAAGCCGAGGATCATCGTCGCGCCCGAGCCAAAGCCAAACAGGATGGTCCATAGCAATGCCTGGTCGGGCATTATGGCGAATCCCGCCGCGCCGACGGCGCACATTAATGAAACCAGAGCGGCGATGGCGCGCTGATCCTTAAATCTGTTCAGGACGAGAGGAATCAATAATCCCGGCGCGGCGGTCGCCAGCTGCAGTAAACCATGCAGTGAACCGGCCTGCGACTCGCTGTAGCCGTGACTGATCAAAATAGCGGGCAGCCAGCCGATGATGACGTAGTAGATAAGCGAATTGATCCCCAGAAACAGCGTCACCTGCCAGGCGAGGCTGGAGCGCCAGATCGCGCGGGAATGCAGCGCGCGCGAGTTGCTCAAGCTGGCATTGGCCGTCTGGCGGCATTGGGGTAACCAGATAATCAGCGCCAGTAGCGGAAAGGCCATCAGTACCATCAGCGCACCGCGCCAGCCAAACCCGTTCAACGCCAGCGGTACCACAATGGCGGAACCCAGTGCCGCTGCCGCGCCCATGGTCAGCGAGTATGCGCCAGTGAGTTTCGCCACATGCTGAGCAAAATCACGCTTAATCAGTCCGGGTAAAAGCACATTGCCCAAGGCGATTCCGCAACCAATGATCGCGGTGCCGCTAAACAGGAACCCTGGTGAGGGCAGCGAACGTATCGCAATACCAGCGCAAATCAGTAGCATAGCGACACACAAGCTGCGTTCGATACCCCAACGGTGCGCAACGGCGGCAGCCAGAGGTGAAACCAGTGCGAAAGCCAGCAGTGGCAGGGTGGTCAGAAGCCCCGTCTGGGCAGTGCTCAGTCCGTAGTCGGCGCGAATTGCATCCAGCAACGGGGCAGCTCCGGTAAAGGTGACGCGCAATGTGGTGGCAATCATCAGGATCCCCGCGATCAGCAACGCTGCGTTCTTGCCACGGGAGGAAGGAGTATTTGTCATTTTTTTCTCATATCGTCAGGCGAGGCGATACCTTAGCGTTTTTACACAATGGATGAATCAAGCTAAAATGACAGTTTATCGCTTAAATCGGACATTTTTATGTTAGGACTGAGGCTGGATGGATATGAACCGGATCTTCACCACGATGCGGCCGTGGCGTTTTGTATTCAGGCCCGGGAAGATGAACTTTTTAGTCCGCTGCATCAGCACCGTAAAGGCCAGTTGATTCTGGCGTTGCATGGCGCGATCACTTGTGAGGTTGAAAATGCTATGTGGATGGTGCCCCCGCAATATGCAGTGTGGATCCCCGGTGAAATTCCACACAGCAACCACGTTACCGTTGGCGCACAATTATGCTTTTTGTTTATTGAGCCGCAGGCCGTCGTGATGCCCGATCGTTGCTGCACGCTGAAAATTGCTCCGTTGTGCCGGGAGCTTATTCTGGCGCTGGCATCCAAAACGGATGCCCAACGGCTGGAGCCGGCAACCCAGCGGCTGACGCAGGTGTTGTTTGATGAACTGCCGCAGCAACCCCAGGAGCAAATGCAGTTGCCGGTTTCCGATCACCCGAAAATTCGCAGAATGGTCGCAACGATGGCGAGAGAGCCTGCACAATGGCAGACGTTGGGACAATGGGCCAGCGTATTTGCGATGAGTGAACGTAACCTTGCTCGCCTGGTCGTCAAAGAAACGGGGTTGAGTTTTCGCCGCTGGCGTCACCAGCTCCAGCTGATTCTGGCGCTGCAGGCGTTAATTGATGGTCGCAATGTACAACAGGTCGCGCAAATGCTCGGGTACGATTCGACCACGGCATTTATCACTATGTTCAAAAAAGGCCTGGGACAGACACCAGGCCGTTATCTGAACGGGCTGGCTACTGCTTCCCAACAATCAATGAGACCAGACCTGCCGCAATAAGCGGCCCCACTGGCACACCGCGAAACAGCGCCACGCCCAGTACCGTGCCCACCAGTAAACCAGCAACAAGCTGAGGCTGGCTGCCCATTAGCGTAACGCCGCGTCCGCCAAGCCAGGAGACAAATACCCCAACGGCAATAGCAACCAGTGATTTCCAGTTCACAAAGGAGTGGATGAGCGTGGAGGGCGGTAGCGTTCCGCTGGCGATCGGCGCCATGACGCCAATGGTCAGAATTATAATCCCGACGGTCAGGCCCTGTTTTTCAATCCAGGGAAAGAAGGTATTCAGAGGGGTAACACGGACAATAATCAGCACCAGAATTGAAACAGCGACTGTGGTGTTGTGGCTGACAAAGCCCAGAGCTGCCAGTCCGAGCAGGATCAGCAGAGTGACATCAAACATCGTAGTTTCCTTGCCAAAAGAAAAAATAAGCCTGCTTACTGTACGCGTAAACGCGTGACGGAACAGGCTTTTTTTAATGATTATGATTTTTTTTGGGCTAACGCACGAAGCGATGTTTTTTACTGCTAACTTGGGCAGTTATTGTGCTCTGCGGAACGGGATTAATTCCGGTTTCGCGATGCGCAGGTAATCTGCGGTATCCATGATCACGGATTTTTCCAGCATTCCGGCATTGAACGCAATTTCATTAAAACGCTCAAACAACAGCGGGTCGGCGACCAGCTTGAGATTCGGATGAAAACTGAACGGTGGGATAGCACCAAATACGCAGCCTGTTAGTTCATCTACCTCCGCCGGGCTGGCAAGTGACGCTCTCAACCCGCCAATATGGCTGGCCAACAGGCTCAGGTCCGCCTGCTGATCGGCAGAGAGGATCGCCAGAACATGCTGATTGACGCCGTTGCCTTTTACTTTGCAGACCAGCGCTTTTGCACCCTGACCCAGTGCGGTACCGCGAATTTCAGAGACAGCTTCACATTTGCCTACGGCTTCATGGCTGACTACGCGGTAGGTCGCACCGTGTTCTGACAACAGGGAGATTAAACGCTGGTGCGTTGCGTTACCTTTGTTTACTTCCGTCATGACTTACTCCTGGTACAACAATGAAAATCCTGTCAGAAAAATGATTACGCATCGGTGCGTTTTTTCTGTTTGTTCAGGTAGAGCTGTGTATCAGATGCTTTGTAGGCATCATCAATGGTGTCGTTTGGCTGCATATTATAAATTCCGACAGAGAAGCTGATTGATCTATCTTGCGCAATAATTTGTAAGTTATAGCGAATCCTCTCCAGCAGGCGGGGCGTTAATTCACTGGGGTGATCGATGAGGATAATGCAAAACTCATCGCCACCGAGGCGGATGGCATAGTCACTTTTGCGAATGGACGTTTGAATAGCTTTGGCCAGGAGGGTGATAATGCGATCGCCTTCCTTATGCCCCAACGTATCATTAATAACTTTTAGTTTGTCGCAATCAATAGCGATAAAGGTCACGAGGGTGCCGGAGTTTACTAACTGTTGTAAACGCTGTTCGAGCGTCGGCGTTAGAATTTTACGGTTGTAGAGCCCGGTCATCGCGTCACTGATATTTTCCCGCGTGACGTTGTGATACAGCCGAAAATGCGTTCTGACCATATTCAGCAGCAATATCGTTGCCAGTAGATAGAACGCGAATATCTTCCAGGACGAGACAATAAAGTACATAACATCGAGTGAGAGAGTGATGCGTATACCGCCGGGTATGTCCTTCTCATAGTTAACATAGCGGAACAGATCGGTTTCACTTTTATGAACGAGAATCTCTTTACCTGAACTGGTGTCAGAGACCGTTACGTTAAGATAGCGCCAGACGAGAGGACGGTCGCTGGTATAGAAAATATTCTGTAAATTCTCTTTGTTAATATCCACCATCACCACGCCTTTTAGCTTATTGGCGTAGTAAACCGGTGTTAAAAAGCTCATCACCTTTTTCTCGGTCAGGTTATCTTCATAAATACTGGAGATCACCGTGCGGCCAGTAAAAATACCGTCAATATCATTCTGGTCGATTCCCAGCGTGCCTTTTTGCAAAAACGACCAGTTGTGTATCGCAAATTTCCGCGAGTCGATCACATCATAGAAATAGACGTAGTTATTTTTGAGATCGACGTAATATCGAAATTTATACTCCAGCGTCCCTAATCCCTGACCGTAATCTTTCTGCTGGCGATTAACATTGACCGCCCGGTCAAAAGAGGGCAGCAGAAAAATGTCATCAAGTTGTTCGCTACATTTTGTTGAGGTGGTCTGCAACGTACCGTGTAATGGCAGATAGTTACGCTTAGTGAGATTGAGCCCATGAGTGCCGTTAACGCTGTCGAAAGCGTTGCAAAGTGCTTTTTGCTGTTCGAGAGAAGCAGGCCCCTGAGGGGACGAAAATGTGCGCATCAGATGGGCTGCGATGCTCTGATTTGTGTACTTATCATAGAGAAACGAGGAGTCGGCTTTCTCATTGATATAGCGCATGTACGCATTCATTGCTTTATCGCTGGCAATGAGCTCATAAACCAAAAAAGAAGATGTCAAAACAATTACGCTGACGGAGATAAAGATCCTGAGCGCTTTATGATGCAATTTCATAATGATTTACAGCCCTGTAAGTCTGATACTTCAGTCTATCACAGGGCATACATCCGCTCTAACGCTACGGGCAAGGACATTTTGTAATAAAAATCATTCGCGCGCTTCACCTTTAACTCTTAATGTTGTATTTATAATGCAACTTATAGAAAGGAGACAGGCCAATGAGCGCGACTGAAAAAGCGGGTCATACATTTTTAGCCAGCCTGGGCAAAACCCGTCTGCGTCCGGGCGGCGTTGAAGCAACCGAATGGTTGTTTAGCCAGTCACAGCTGACGCCCGGCAGCCAGGTACTTGAAGTGGCGTGCAACATGGCCACGACGGCGATAGAGTTAGTTCAACGCTATGGCTGTACCGTATACGCCATTGATATGGATAAAACCGCACTGTCAAATGCAAGGAATAACGTAGCGGCAAATGGTCTGGAAAATCATATTCATGTGATGGCTGCTAACGCCAACACTCTTCCTTTTGCGGATAACAGTTTCGATGTTGTGATTAACGAAGCCATGCTGACAATGTATGCCGATAAAGCGAAGGCGAAGTTAATTGCCGAATATTATCGCGTGTTGAAGCCCGGTGGGCGTCTGCTCACCCACGACATTATGTTCACCGCCCAGAAACTGGGCGCGGGCGATCAGGGCCAGCTTGTCGATGTGGTGAAATCAAACGTTAGTCCAATGACCAGACAAGGCTGGCGTGATTTATTTCTTAACTGCGGGTTCGAACAGGTCCTGCAACAGAATGGCAACATGTCGCTGATGTCGCCGCGCGGATTAGTTCGTGATGAAGGGCTTACGGGGGCGGTAAAAATTGTGTTTAACGGCTTACGCACGAGCGAAAATCGTCGTCGTTTCCTGAAAATGTTTCGCTTCTTCCGTTCGCAACGTCATCAACTCAATTACATTGCCTGCTGCTCTGTAAAGGGAAAATAAAAAGGATAAACGGATGAATATTGATAAGATGAAAAATCAGCACCCGTAAAAAATCAGCCAGAGAAGATAACCTCTGGCTGATTTGTTTAGGTGATTAACTATTGCTGGTCGTACTTTGTTTATGAAACAGTTCGCGGAATACCGGGTAAATATCATCCTGATCGCGAATATGTTGCATCGCAAAGTTATCAAAAGTTGATTGCAGATGTTCGTATTCACGCCACAAGGTTTGGTGAGCGCGGCGAGTGATTTCGATATAGCTGTAATAGCGTACCACTGGCAGCAGTTTTTTCGCCAAAATCTCATGACACAGCGGTGAATCATCAGCCCAGTTATCACCGTCCGATGCCTGTGCAGCATAGATGTTCCATTGGGCAGGGTTGTAGCGATCTTTCACCACTTCATCCATTAACTTCAGCGCACTGGAGACAATGGTTCCCCCGGTTTCCTGAGAGTAGAAGAACTCGTGCTCATCCACTTCTTTCGCCTGGGTATGGTGGCGAATATAAACCACCTCCACGTTCTTATAGGTCCGGCTTAAGAACAAATACAGCAGGATATAAAAACGTTTAGCCATATCTTTGGTCGACTGATCCATTGAACCAGAGACGTCCATCAGGCAGAACATCACCGCCTGGCTGGAAGGGTCGGGGCGTTTTTCATAATTCTTGTAGCGTAAATCAAAGGTGTCGATAAATGGCACGCGTTCGATTTTTGCCCGTAGTTCGGCAATCTCTTTGCGTAACCGTTCCTCTTCCAGCAACTGCGCTGGTTCGCTTTTCGCGATGGTTTCCAGATCCGCTTCGAGAGCATGCAGTTCGCGACGCTTACCCGCTGTCATCGCCGTGCGGCGCGCCAGTGAGTTTTGCAGGGATCGCACCACGCTGATGTTGGCAGGCACACCGTTAGAGGTAAAACCTGCCCGGTGCGTTTTGTACTCCGTTAACTGACGCTGCTGATTCTGCTTCAGGTTAGGAAGTGCTAAATCTTCGAACAACAGATCGAGATATTCATCTTTAGAGATCTGAAAGACGAACTCATCCTGACCCTCACCATCCTGGCTGGCCTGGCCTTGTCCGCTTCCTGAACCGCCACCGCCGCCCTGTGGGCGTTCAATGCGGTCATTCTGCACAAAATGGTCGTTACCCGGATGCACGCGATGGCGCAGACCACCACGTCCCTGATGAAACATTGGTTCGCTAATATCATCAGTCGGAATAGAGACAGATTCGCCGCTATCCACATCAGTCACCGAACGCTTGTTAATGGCCTCGGAGATCGACTGTTTAATTTGCGATTTATAACGGCGTAAGAAGCGCTGGCGGTTTACCGTGCTCTTGTTTTTGCCGTTAAGACGCCGGTCAATAAACCAGGTCATAAGCCCCCCGTACTGCCAACTGTTCGCCATGTCTGTAAGTGCCGGATGGCGCTGGCGCTATCCGGCCTACGGAACATTGTTTTGCAAGCCCGGTAAGGCATGCGCCACCGGGCACTTATGTTAAGACGATTTACGTACGCGCAAATACCATTCGCACAGTAAACGCACCTGTTTACGCGTGTAGCCTTTTTCCATCATACGGTCGACAAAATCGTCGTGTTTTTTCTGCTCGTCAGTCGAGGTTTTAGCATTGAACGAAATGACCGGCAGCAACTCCTCGGTATTGGAGAACATTTTCTTCTCAATAACCGTGCGTAGTTTTTCGTAACTGGTCCAGTTTGGATTGCGACCGCTGTTATTCGCTCTGGCACGCAGAACAAAGTTGACGATCTCGTTACGGAAATCTTTCGGGTTACTGATACCCGCCGGCTTCTCAATTTTCTCCAGTTCTGAGTTCAGTGACTCGCGGTCAAACAGCTGACCGGTATCCGGGTCGCGATACTCCTGATCCTGAATCCAGAAATCCGCATAAGTGACATAACGGTCGAAAATGTTCTGTCCGTATTCGGAATAGGATTCGAGATAAGCCGTCTGGATCTCTTTGCCGATGAATTCAGCATATTTCGGGATCAAATAGCCTTTCAGGAACTCAAGATAACGCTCAGCTTGCTCCTGCGGGAACTGTTCACGTTCGATTTGCTGCTCCAGTACGTAAAACAGATGTACCGGGTTAGCTGCCACTTCGGCATGGTCAAAGTTAAAGACGCGAGAGAGGATCTTAAACGCGAAACGCGTGGACAGACCGTTCATTCCCTCATCAACCCCGGCGTAATCCCGATACTCCTGATAGGATTTCGCTTTCGGATCGGTATCTTTCAGGCTTTCGCCATCGTAAACGCGCATCTTCGAATAAATGCTCGAGTTCTCAGGTTCTTTCAGGCGAGAAAGAATGGTAAAGCGAGAGAGCGTTTCCAGCGTGCCCGGTGCGCAAGGCGCATGGGTCAGCTCACTGTGGTTAAGCAGTTTTTCGTAAATTTTGATCTCTTCAGAGATCCGCAGGCAATAAGGCACTTTGACGATGTAAACACGGTCAAGGAACGCCTCATTGTTTTTGTTATTACGGAACGTTACCCATTCGGACTCGTTCGAGTGGGCAAGAATAATCCCGTTAAACGGCAGGGCAGAGATACCTTCTGTCCCGTTGTAGTTTCCTTCCTGGGTGGCGGTCAGCAGAGGATGCAGCACTTTAATCGGTGCTTTAAACATCTCAACGAATTCCATAATCCCCTGGTTTGAGCGGCACAGTGCCCCCGAATAACCGTAGGCATCAGGATCGTTCTGGGCGTGGTGTTCGAGTTTACGAATATCCACTTTCCCGACCAGCGCAGAAATATCCTGGTTGTTTTCATCACCAGGCTCCGTTTTGGCGATAGCGATCTGCTCCAGAATAGACGGCCAGACTTTGACGACGCGGAATTTTGTAATGTCCCCGCCAAAATCGTGCAGACGTTTCGCAGCCCAGGGCGACATGATCGTACCGAGATAGCGACGCGGGATCCCATACTCTTTTTCCAGGATCTGCGCGTCCTCCTGCGGATTAAACAGGCATAACGGATGATCGTTGACCGGGCTACGTTCGCCATTGGCACTCAGGACATAAATTGGTACTCTCTGCATCAGCGACTTCAGCCGCTCAGCAAGAGATGATTTCCCCCCTCCCACAGGCCCCAGCAGATACAGAATCTGCTTCTTCTCTTCCAGACCCTGAGCCGCATGTTTCAAATAAGAAACAATTTGCTCAATGGCGTCTTCCATGCCGTAAAACTCTTCAAAGGCGGGATAGCGTGCAATTACCCGATTCGAAAAGAGTCGAGAAAGTCGAGGTTCGTGGGCAGTGTCGACCATGACAGGCTCACCAATAGCCATTAATAGCCGCTCTGCCGCGTTGGCATAAGCACTGCGATCTTGCCGACAAGTGGTAAGAAACTCCTGCAGCGTGAACTCTTCGTCCTTGGCAGCTTCATAACGCTGGCGATAGTGATCGAATATATTCATGGTATGCCGTCCTTTCGTTTTTTAGCACATGTTAAGAGCCGTTCATATGAATAGTAGAGGCCCCTGAAGAGGTAAACTGAACGACGTCGCTGCTGAGGAAATAAGCAACTCTCATGCCATTTTAGTGGTCAGGAGATCAACGTATTCGGTGATACACCTTCTAAAATTAAGCGTAGATGGCATTTGCAAAACTTGCCTGTGTGCGCAAATGAATTTCAATGGCATATCAATAACTCATCAGCAAAAAAAGCACATCTTATGTAAAGAATTGGAGCGGGATTCATGCGGTGTTCATCGTCCTGCAAGCAAAATGTCATCACTCGCTGAGAAATTAGGGGGTTACATTCTGGGGCGAATACGTAAAATAGTTGGGCTGAAGCGTATTGGCGGTTACACTTTGACCGCTACACATTTGAATAAGGAATTATGGATTGTGACCAAACTCAAACTTCTGGCACTTAGCGTCCTTGCCGCAACCGCAGTTAGCACCGCACAGGCTGAAAGCCAGTGGACTGTTGGCGCGGGTGTCGGCGTGATTAACAGCCCATACAAACAGTATGACCGCGATGTTTACCCTGTTCCGGTTGTCACCTATGAAGGCGATAATGTGTGGTTCCACGGCTTGGGTGGCGGTTACTATTTGTGGAATGACACGACAGATAAGCTTTCCATCATGGCGTACTATGATCCGACGCATTTCAAGCCAGGTGATAGCGATAGCCATGCTTTGCGCCAACTCGACAAGCGTAAAAGCAGCATGATGGCTGGCCTCTCGTATGTACATAACACCCAGTATGGTTTCCTGCGTACTGCACTGGCGGGTGATACTCTGGATAACAGCAACGGCTTTATCTGGGATCTGGCCTGGCTCTACCGTTACACTAATGGTGGGCTGACTCTGACGCCGGGTATCGGTGTGCAGTACAGCAGCGAAAACTACAACGACTATTATTATGGCGTGTCCAATCACGAGTCTCGCCGCAGTGGTCTGAAAAGCTACAACGCTGACGATGGATGGGATCCGTACCTGGAGTTGACCGCGAGCTATAACTTCCTTGGCAACTGGAACGTATACGGCACTGGCCGTTATGTGCGTTTGAGTGATGAAGTGAAAGACAGCCCGATGGTCGATAAGTCCTGGTCTGGCATCTTCTCGGTGGGTGTAACCTACAAGTTCTGATACTAATGCGCGTCAAACACTAGCCCGCATCAGTGCGGGCTTTTTTGCGCTTGACGGAGATGAATATTGATCTAAAACATGAAATTTGATTTTTTGTGCTGTTTTGGCATTCTGTCAGGCTACAACGAATTTTTAACGTATTATTCCTGTCGCTGTTACTAAAAATATACTTGCTATTTTATTAGCCTGTTATCTATTCATTTTTGAACGAAATAAAGTCGTGATGGTTTAGCAAATCATTGTCATGAAGTAATGGTTTGTAGCTATTCAATGCGTTGATAATACTAAAATTTACGATCGAGGTAAGCGTAATTTTCTTATTGTTAAGCGCAATGAAAATTATTGATAACTCTTTTAGCATGTTTATCTCATGGCGAAAGTTAACTTTCATGTGAAAAAAACAAAAATTAATCGATTGATTTTAATTTTACATCTTTAGGTGTTTATCTGAAAAAATTAAAATTGACATTAAATATTCCATTGCAGATATTAAGTAAACTTTAAAGTAGCGACAGCAACTCTTCATGGCATTAAATATAATACGCCATGTGGATATTTTGAGAATAAACCTGGTATATATAATGAAAAAGTTAATCATGATAGCTGTGATGGGCGGGATTCTGGCTGGTTGTTCCACCGAGGCTTCACGCATGAATGCTTGCGAAAGTAAGGGTGTGAGCCGTGATGCCTGTTATGTTGCGGAGCAAAACCGTCAGGCGACAATCAATGCTGCCGCTGAAAAACAGGCTATGGAAAACGCGCAAAACGTGTATGGCACAAATGATACTAATTCCAGCCATCACCACAAACACGATAAGTATTAAGGTGTAACGTATGAAAAAATTAATTATTATCGCTGCGTTGGTGGCTTCCTCTGCTGCACCTGCGTATGCCATTAGCGAGGCTTACCGCCAGCAGTTACAGCATGAACATAAAACCATGGTCAGTGACGCGAATGCTCCGGTACACGCCAGTAAAATCACGCCCGTGCATGTGAATAAACTTGGAGTGGACTTTAAACGTGGTGCTGATGGCATTGCTTATATTAATGGCAAACCTGCGGCAAATGATGAGAATAGTGCAGAAGCTCAGTCTTATAGCGCAGGTTTGATTTCCGTCATCGTCTATAAAAACGGAAAAATCAACGCCATGAAAGAGGGAAAATATCTAGGTCGGTTAAAGTAACCACTTCGTAGTTAAGATTTTGTATTATTTCGGCCCGGGAACATCTGCTGTTCCCGGGCTTTTTATTTCGCTCGCCTTAACGATCGGTTTCCAATCCATGATGGTGCAATTTGTGCACCCTAACAGGACACATGCGCGTTGTTTTGCTTTACTGTGGTGCATTAACACAGGAGGGTGCGATGACAGCGAAACAGGTGACGTTTACAAACCAGGTATCGCTTCCTGCTATTGGGCAGGGAACATGGTACATGGGCGAGGATCCAAGCCGACGCCGGGATGAAGTGTCTGCGCTGCAGGCCGGACTGGATCTAGGCCTGCGATTGATTGATACCGCAGAAATGTACGCTGATGGTGCAGCGGAGGAGGTAGTGGGTGAAGCATTAACGGGGCGGCGTGATAGCGCTTTTTTAGTCTCGAAAGTTTACCCATGGAATGCCGGCGGACAGAAAGCCATTGCCGCCTGCGAAGCGAGCCTGCGTCGACTGAAAACTGATTATCTGGATCTCTATTTGCTGCACTGGATGGGCGATTTTTCATTTGCAGAGACCGTCGATGCCATGGAAACACTGATTGCGCAGGGGAAAATCTGCCGTTGGGGCGTCTCGAATCTCGATTATGATGATATGCAGGCGTTATGGCAGGTACCCGGTGGACGAGAGTGTGCAACTAATCAGGTGCTTTATCATTTAGCCTCGCGCGGTATTGAATATGATTTACTGCCGTGGTGCCAGCAGCAGCAGATGCCGGTCATGGCATACAGTCCGCTGGCCCAGGCGGGACGACTGCGTGGCGATTTGCTTTCTAACTCTGTGGTGAATGACATCGCGCACGCGCACAATGTTAGCGCTGCGCAGATTTTGCTGGCATGGGTGATTCGCCAGTCGGGGGTAATAGCAATTCCGAAAGCCGCAAGCGTAGCGCATGTCGAACAAAATGCCGCCGCGCTGGAGATAACGCTCTCTGTAGATGAGTTGAAGCAGTTAGATAAGGCGTATCCGGCGCCAAAAGGTAAAACCGCGCTGGATATGGCCTGATTTGCCAAATGCCGATGTTCCCACAGCTTATCAGGCCTACGGCTGCGTGTAGTTTATAGGCCGGATAAGGCGTTAGCCACATCCGGCACGGTGCGCGGAACTGCCTGATGCGCTGTGCTTATCAGGCCTACGGCTGCGTGTAGTTTGTAGACCGGATAAGGCGTTGGCAGCATCCGGCATGGTGCGCGGAACTGCCTGATGCGCTGTGCTTATCAGGCCTATGGCTGCATGTAGTTTGTTGGCCGGATAAGGCGTTAGCCACATCCGGCACGGTGCGCGGAACTGCCTGATGCGCTGTGCTTATCAGGCCTACGGCTGCGTGTAGTTTGTAGACCGGATAAGGCGTTGGCAGCATCCGGCACGGTGCGCGGAACTGCCTGATGGCGCTGTGCTTATCAGGCCTATGGCTGCATGTAGTTTGTAGGCCGGATAAGGCGTTAGCCGCATCCGGCACGGTGCGCGGAACTGCCTGATGCGCTGTGCTTATCAGGCCTATGGCTGCATGTAGTTTGTAGGCCGGATAAGGCGTTGGCCGCATCCGGCACGGTGCGCGGAACTGCCTGATGCGCTGTGCTTATCAGGCCTATGGCTGCATGTAGTTTGTAGACCGGATAAGGCGTTGGCCGCATCCGGCATGGTGCGCGGAGCTGTGTTAGCGTTTAGCTACACGAATAGTCTGCGCGAGGCGAGATGGTTTTTCTTCGGTGGTTTTCTGCGGAGCGGTCGCGTAAGCCGTTTCTACGCAAACAAACGTTTTGTAACCATCATCCGGCATGTCGCCCATGCTGACGGACAGCGCCGGGCCAGGGTTCCAGCCCACGACATTCAGGTGGTGGTGATGGACAACGTCGATATTGCGATTCAACGCATCATCATGAATCACGCTACACGCTTCCGGATTCAGATAAACGCGATCGGTGCGGTCCGGGAAGGTCTGGATACCATCAGCCAGCACATCTTCTTTAGCATCATTCACTTTATCGATCAGGCGATCGCCAAGACCACTGACTTTCACTGCCGCAATGTCACCAACGTTGAAATAGGTATGCAGTGCCGAGGTGGTTTCAAACTCACCATGAGCTTCCAGCTCCATCTCACAGGTGGCTCCCACTTTGAAGCGGGCCAGTAGGCAAAACTCGTGTGGCCAAAGCTGACGCGTTTCAGCGTTGCTCTGCAGTTCAAACGTCAGCATCACGCCATTGTCGTCTTCGTTGTGAGCTTTCAGCGTCCATGGTAGATTGCGGGCAAAACCATGCGAAGGCAGGCCCTGCTGAGCAGCCGGACCAAACCACGGCCAGCAAATTGGTACGCCGCCACGCAGCGCTACGCCGGTTTTAAATGGGGTATTATTACTTAGCCACAGGACTTCCTCTTCACCATTTGGTTTCCAGGAAAGAAGATGTGCGCCCTGCAGTGCGAAAGAAGCTTTAACCTGTGGGTGATCGACAACAAGAACCTCAAGCTCATCAAGCTGACGGCGGGAGAGGACAGGGGTAATTTGTTCGATTACCGGAAGTGCAAAAATTTTATTAATCATTACGCAATCCTTTCTTCAGGCAAAAAAAAGAGCGACCTGAGTCGCTCTTACAGATTACTATTTCATCTCAACTTATTTGGAGATGTGTGCAATCAGGTCCAGAACTTTGTTGGAGTAGCCGGTTTCGTTGTCGTACCAGGATACCAGTTTCACGAAGTTGTCGTTCAGTGCGATACCAGCTTTAGCATCGAACACGGAAGTGCAAACTTCACCGTTGAAATCGGTAGATACTACGTCGTCTTCGGTGTAACCCAGAACGCCTTTCATCGGGCCTTCGGAAGCAGCTTTGATTGCTTTCTTAATTTCTTCGTAAGAAGCAGCTTTTTCCAGACGAACAGTCAGGTCAACAACGGATACGTTCGGGGTAGGAACGCGGAACGCCATACCAGTCAGTTTGCCGTTCAGTTCTGGCAGTACTTTACCTACAGCTTTAGCTGCACCGGTAGAGGACGGGATGATGTTCTGGGATGCGCCGCGGCCGCCGCGCCAGTCTTTGTGAGACGGGCCATCAACGGTTTTCTGAGTAGCGGTGGTCGCGTGAACAGTAGTCATCAGACCTTCGATGATGCCGAAGTTGTCGTTGATAACTTTAGCCAGCGGAGCCAGGCAGTTAGTGGTGCAGGAAGCGTTAGAAACGATGTCCTGACCTTCGTATTTGTCAAAGTTAGCGCCTTTAACAAACATCGGAGTGTTATCTTTGGACGGACCAGTCAGAACCACTTTTTTCGCGCCAGCAGTGATGTGCTTACGAGCGGTTTCATCTGTCAGGAACAGGCCAGTAGCTTCAGCTACTACGTCAACACCAACTTCGTCCCATTTCAGGTTAGCCGGATCACGTTCAGCGGTAACACGGATTTTTTTACCGTTTACGATCAGATGACCGTCTTTCACTTCAACGGTACCGTTGAAACGGCCGTGAGTGGAGTCATATTTCAGCATGTAAGCCATGTAGTCAGCGTCTAACAGGTCGTTGATTGCAACGATCTCGATGTCAGAGCGTTCTTGAGCAGCACGGAAAACAATGCGACCGATACGGCCAAAACCGTTGATACCTACTTTGATAGTCATATATTCCACCAGCTATTTGTTAGTGAATAAAAGGTTGCCTGTAAAATTACAAAAACCTTACGCAGCGTCAAGCGGAATCGTGTCAATCATTGCGACAAATCAATCTGCTGCCTAAGCTTTGCGCAACTGACTCGCCTCACTCTTCCTTTGGGCTTGAAACCACATGGGGTCGGCGGCCCGAATTTTAAAGGGCAATCAAGATAAAAACGTGATTCTGATCACGAATTGCAGGCTGCCATTTCGCAAGGATCAAGTTTAGAACAAAAGTTCGCACTCCGGTGTTAATGTTTTGTTAGAATCTGTCTCGCGATGTGAGTTTAGATAAAGCGAGATGTGAGCAAATGGCTAATCAACCTTCTCCAGAAGAACTGAAAAAAAATTTAACCGAAATGCAGTTCTACGTAACGCAGAATCACGGGACAGAACCGCCATTTACCGGACGTTTGCTACATAACAAACGTGACGGCATCTACCACTGTTTGATCTGCGACAATCCGCTATTTCGTTCCGAGACAAAATATGACTCTGGCTGCGGCTGGCCCAGCTTTTACGAGCCTGTCAGCGATGAGGCTATCCGTTACATAAAAGATACGTCACACGGCATGCAGCGCATTGAAATCCGCTGTGGAAACTGTGATGCGCACCTGGGACACGTCTTCCCGGATGGTCCGAAACCTACCGGTGAACGGTACTGCGTTAACTCAGCGTCTTTGAACTTCACCGATGGTGAAAACGGTGAGCAAACCAAGGGTTGAAGAAACGATTCAGCAAATTATTCTACGGAGAGTGGATTTAACATGAATCTTGATGAGATGATCAACAGCATGACGCCGGAAGTTTATCAGCGCTTATCGACTGCCGTTGAGCTAGGGAAATGGCCGGATGGCGTAGCGCTAACGGCAGAACAAAAAGAGAATAGCTTACAGCTGGTGATGTTATGGCAGGCGCGAAACAATATTGACGCACAGCATATGACGATTGATACCAATGGTGAGATGGTTATGAAGAGCAAGCAGCAGTTGAAGGTTGAGTTTGGTATTACGCCAGAACCGATTGCGACGTTTAAATCCTGATTACCCAGGCCCGGCAAACATCTGTGTCGGGCCTGCAGTTGATATTATTTCTTGTTCATCATCGCCTTCAGATCGGCGAATGGGTTGTATTTCGCTTCGCCTACGGCCTTTTGCGCATCTTCTCCTGCAACCACCGTTGAACCATACTGGTCCGCTTCCGTATATTTGGAATGCTCGTGATCGTGGCAGTACAGGCACAACATTTCCCAGTTGCTACCATCTTCCGGGTTATTCGAGTGATCGTGATCGATATGGTGTACCGTCAACTCGCGCAAATTTGAATACACGAACTCACGGGAACAGCGTCCGCAGACCCAGGGAAAGAGTTTAAGCGCCTTTTCCCGGTAACCGACTTCCAGACGGGCGTAATTTTTAGGGATAAAAGCCATAAAGCTCATGCCTCCAGTAGAAATGAAGAGCTGCGCCAAAAGCTGGCGCAGCGGAATGCGCTAATCATAACCTATTGTGTCAGGTGTTGGGATCAGTGTTTGATGCCTAACGAATCGGCTAACTGCTTCGCCAACTGATTATTGTCATCTGCGCCGTACTCCCAAAACATGGCGCCTGCCAACCCTTTGCTTTTGATGTAGTCGGCTTTGATCGCCACTGAACGCGGGTTTTCATAGGAGAGGGCAAAGAGTTTTTTTCCATCCGCAGACTGTACCGACAGCCACGGCACTTTCGCTTCATCATCCCAATGTTGGCTAAAGCGTTTTTGCGGATCGTTAATCAACTTCGCCACAATATCGTTGTACTTCACGTAGGTATCTTTGCTCAGGTCGATGCCCAGTGATTTGAACAACTCAATTTGAGCTGACTCGAAATAGGGCTGGGTAGCCGGGTTTTTCTGCGCGTCAGGTTTGCTCCAGTCAATACCTGGCTCAACGGCGCGTTTTGGTACGCGGCCATAAAAGCCAATGCCCAGATTCATTTGACTCGGTTTCAGACCGGCGGCGAGATAGTTATTGACCACAAAATCGGCGCTGTACTTATCCGCTGCGGCGACCGTCGGCCATTGCGTCGAATCATACAGGTTCGAGTTGAAATATTGGGTGCCGTAAGCCATGTCGTAGGTCATCAGGTTGATGTAGTCGAGCGATGGTGCAATGGCTTTGACATCCACCCAGCTTTTCGGACTTTCTGCATTTGCGCCCACGGCGATGGTCAGCAGTTTTTTATGCCCCAATGCGGCGCGCAGCTCTGTTAATAGCGCGGTGAAGTTAGCGCGGTCAGCCGGTTGGCTTTCGACCAGTCCCCAGGCGCCGTTAACCGGATATTCCCAGTCGAGATCGATGCCATCCAGACCATATTTCGCAATTATCTCCTGCGCAGACTGAATAAACACTGCGCGTGTTTCCTTCGTTGCTGCCGCGCCAGAGAATCCACGCGCTCCCCAACCGCCGACGGAAAGCAAAACTTTCAGGTTTGGATTTTGTTTACGCAGCTGTGGAATTTTCAGCAAATCATCCTGCACTTTCTGTGAAAGCCAAATCTGATGCAGTTTGCTGGCGTCTTTTAAGGCGTCATTGGTCTCGTCTTTTTCGTTGTTATAGACAAGGCCAAACGAATAGTTGAGATGGGTTATCTGGCGAACATCCAGTTTATTGATGTCGCCACCGGGACCGGCAGTGACGTCGCCGCCACCATTAAAGTAGCCAACTGACATCAGTGAACTGGCGGAAACAACGCTGGCGCAGAGCAGGGGTAGTGCTGCCAACAAAGGCAATAGTTTCATCGGTGTTCCTCTTTGACATTTAAACAAGCAAACACGCCACGGAAATGGCGTGGCGAAAAAAACAGCACCCACAGGTTAACAGTTTCATAACAGGAAAAATGCGAAGGGGTTCACGCCATTTTAGCGAAGCGGCAGCCACGTTCACTTGGGTTTCAGTTCAACTTTGCATTTATTTGTGATCTTGGTTGTGAAATACAGATCAAAATCTGTGTTTTAAAGATTTGGTGTTGACCTCAAAAATTATATGGATAAGTATGATGGTCACTGATGCAAAACTAAACACAAAGGAAAATTCCATGAAAGCACTGGCAAGATTTGGCAAGGCCTTTGGCGGCTACAAGATGATTGATGTTCCGGAACCGGTATGTGGTCCGGATGACGTTGTGATTGAAATTAAGGCTGCTGCTATCTGCGGCGCTGACATGAAACACTACAATGTCGACAGTGGATCCGAGCAGTTTAATTCGATTCGTGGTCATGAATTTGCGGGTCAAATTGTGCAGGTTGGCGACAAGGTTAAGGACTGGAAGGTGGGACAGCGAGTTGTGTCTGACAACAGCGGGCACGTTTGCGGCGTTTGTCCGGCCTGTGAACAGGGCGATTTTCTTTGTTGTACAGAAAAGGTGAATTTAGGTCTGGACAACAATACCTGGGGCGGTGGGTTTTCTAAATATTGTCTGGTCCCTGGGGAAATACTCAAAATTCACCGCCATGCTCTGTGGGAAATCCCGGCAGGGGTAGATTATGAAGAGGCGGCTGTACTGGATCCTATATGCAATGCCTACAAATCTATCGCTCAGCAATCCAAATTTCTTCCAGGCCAGGATGTGGTGGTCTTTGGTACCGGTCCATTAGGACTCTTTTCCGTTCAAATGGCGCGCATTATGGGGGCCGTTAATATTGTGATGGTCGGGCTGGAAGAGGATGTTGCCGTACGCTTCCCGATCGCCAAAGAGCTGGGTGCGACAGCTGTCGTTAACGGTTCGACCGAAGATGTGGTTGCACGCTGCCAGGAAATCTGCGGTAAAGACAATCTGGGGCTGGTCATCGAATGCTCTGGTGCCAATATCGCCCTAAAACAATCGATCGAAATGCTGCGCCCGAATGGTGAAGTCGTTCGCGTCGGTATGGGCTTTAAACCTCTCGATTTCTCCATCAACGATATCACCGCGTGGAATAAAAGCATCATTGGCCATATGGCCTACGATTCCACATCCTGGCGCAATGCTATACGCCTGCTGGCCAGCGGCGCAATCAACGTTAAACCGATGATCACTCACCGTATCGGCCTGTCGCAATGGCGCGAAGGGTTTGACGCCATGGTCGATAAAACCGCGATTAAAGTCATCATGACTTACGACTTTGATGAATAACATGTTTATTAAAAGGACGTTATCGCATGGAACAAATAGCAAAACCGCACTGCGGAGCCAGGCTGGACAGGCTACCTGACTGCCGTTGGCACACGTCGATGTTTGCGATGGTTGCCTTTGGATTACTGGTTTGTTGGAGTAATGCCGTTGGCGGATTAATTCTCGCGCAGTTAAAAGAGCTTGGTTGGACCGATAATTCCACCACCGCCACGTTTTCTGCCATTACGACGGCGGGAATGTTTCTCGGCGCGCTCGGTGGGGGAATTATTGGCGATAAAACCGGACGTAAAAACGCATTTATTTTGTATGAAGCGATTCATATTATTTCTATGATCGTTGGCGCGTTTTCACCCAATATGACTTTCCTGATCGCCTGCCGTTTTGTAATGGGAGTTGGATTAGGCGCGCTGTTGGTGACTCTGTTTGCCGGGTTCACCGAATATATGCCAGGCAGAAATCGCGGCACCTGGTCAAGCCGGGTCTCGTTTATCGGTAACTGGTCTTATCCGCTCTGTTCGCTGATCGCGATGGGATTGACGCCGTTAATCAGCGCCGAATGGAACTGGCGCGTGCAGTTGCTGATCCCGGCCGTACTGTCGCTGGTGGCGACCATTATTGCCTGGCGTAGTTTCCCAGAGTCGCCTCGTTGGCTGGAATCCCGCGGACGCTACGCCGAAGCTGAAAAGGTGATGCGGGCCATTGAAGAAGGGGTTGTTCAGCAGACCGGCAAGCCACTGCCGCCTGTGGTATTTGAAGATGACGGCAAAGCCCCGCGCACAGTTCCTTACTCGGCCTTATTAACGGGTGTGTTACTCAAGCGAGTTATTTTAGGTTCCTTTGTCCTGATTGCCATGAACGTCGTCCAGTACACCTTAATTAATTGGCTACCGACAATATTTATGACTCAGGGTATTAATCTGAAAGACTCCATTGTCTTAAATACCATGAGTATGTTCGGCGCGCCGTTTGGGATTTTTATCGCCATGCTGGTAATGGATAAAATTCCCAGAAAGACAATGGGTGTGGGATTATTAGTGTTAATTGCCGTGCTGGGATATATCTATTCACTGCAAACCAGCATGCTACTGATTACGCTAATTGGTTTCTTCCTGATTACTTTTGTCTATATGTACGTTTGTTACGCCTCGGCAGTCTATGTTCCGGAAATATGGCCGACCGAAGCGAAACTTCGCGGTTCTGGTCTGGCGAATGCGGTAGGGCGTATCAGCGGTATCGCCGCGCCTTATGCGGTCGCGGTATTGCTTAACGGTTATGGAGTGACGGGTGTATTTGTACTGCTGGGTGCGGTCTCCATTATTGTCGCTGTCGCCATTGCTACCATCGGAATTGAAACCAAAGGCGTCTCTGTCGAAAGTCTCGGTATTGATGCAGTTACCAGCAAATAATATTGATGGGAAATAAAATGAAAAATTCAAAAGCGATATTAAAAACGCCGGGCACGATGAAAATTATTGCCGCCGATATCCCGGTACCCAAAGAGCATGAAGTACTGATCAAAATTGAATACGTAGGTATTTGCGGTTCAGATGTTCACGGTTTCGAATCAGGTCCCTTTATTCCGCCAAAAGACCCGAACCAGGAAATTGGCCTCGGACATGAATGTGCCGGTACGGTGGTGGCGGTAGGAAATCGCGTCAGTAAATTTAAACCGGGCGACCGGGTGAACATTGAACCCGGCGTGCCGTGCGGTCACTGCCGCTACTGTCTGGAGGGCAAATACAACATCTGTCCTGATGTCGACTTTATGGCCACGCAGCCTAATTATCGCGGCGCGCTAACCCACTATCTGTGCCATCCGGAGAGCTTCACTTACAAGCTGCCCGATAACATGGACACCATGGAAGGCGCGCTGGTAGAGCCTGCGGCGGTAGGGATGCATGCCGCAATGCTGGCGGACGTTAAACCGGGCAAGAAAATCGTCATTTTGGGGGCGGGCTGTATTGGTTTAATGACCCTGCAAGCCTGTAAATGTTTGGGTGCTACCGACATCGCCGTTGTTGATGTCCTGGAAAAGCGTCTGGCCATGGCCGAGCAGCTTGGCGCGACGACTGTGATCAACGGGGCGAAAGAGGACACCGTTGCCCGCTGTCAGCAGTTCTCCGGCGATATGGGGGCTGACATTGTTTTTGAAACTGCCGGCTCGGCAATCACCGTTAAGCAGGCTCCGTACCTGGTGATGCGCGGTGGGAAAATCATGATCGTTGGGACGGTTCCTGGTGATTCGGCAATTAATTTCCTCAAAATTAACCGTGAAGTCTCCATTCAGACTGTTTTCCGCTACGCCAACCGCTATCCGGTCACTATTGAAGCCATTTCCTCCGGGCGTTTCGATGTCAAGTCGATGGTGACGCATATTTATGATTATGAAGATGTTCAGCGCGCGTTTGATGAGTCAGTTAACAACAAACGTGAAATTATCAAAGGCGTTATTAAAGTTAACCATTAATTTATTGAAGAGGGAGAAACAACTATGCTGGCAGATATTAAATATTGGGAAAATGATGCCCAGAATAAACATTATGCGATTGCCCACTTTAACGTGTGGAATGCGGAAATGTTAATGGGGGTGATGGATGCGGCGGAAGAGTCTAAATCGCCGGTGATTATCTCATTCGGCACCGGTTTTGTGGGTAATACCTCGTTTGAAGATTTTTCACATATGATGGTTTCGATGGCGAAAAAAGCCTCGGTGCCGGTTATTACCCATTGGGATCACGGGCGCAGCATGGAAATTATTCATAACGCCTGGACTCACGGCATGAATTCACTGATGCGCGATGCCTCCGCTTTTGATTTCGAAGAGAATATTCGCCTGACTAAAGAGGCGGTGGACTTCTTCCATCCGTTGGGTATTCCGGTTGAGGCGGAGCTGGGCCACGTGGGGAATGAAACGGTTTATGAAGAAGCGCTGGCGGGCTATCACTATACCGACCCGAGTCAGGCGGCGGAATTTGTCGAGCGTACCGGCTGCGATTCTCTGGCGGTGGCGATTGGTAACCAGCACGGCGTTTATACCTCTGAGCCGAAACTGAATTTCGATGTGGTCAAACGCGTGCGCGAGGCGGTATCCGTTCCGCTGGTGCTGCACGGCGCGTCCGGCATTAGCGATGCGGATATCAAAAAAGCCATTTCATTAGGTATTTCGAAAATCAATATTCATACCGAACTGTGCCAGGCGGCAATGGCGGCGGTGCAGGAGAACCAGAATCAGCCGTTCCTGCACGTTGAGCGTGAAGTTCGCAAAGCGGTAAAAGAGCGCGCGCTGGAGAAAATCAAACTGTTTGGCTCTGACGGTAAAGCGGAATGACAATATGGATAATATCGAGGTCATTTGTATAGGGGCGGCAATTGTTGATATTCCCTTGCAACCAGTGAGTAAAAATATCTTTGATGTTGACTCTTATCCATTAGAACGAATAGCAATGACCACGGGAGGTGACGCTATTAATGAGGCGACGATTATTTCTCGCCTTGGCCATCGCACGGCGTTAATGAGTCGGATAGGTAATGATGCAGCCGGTTATTTTATTGTCGACCACTGCCATCGGGAGAATATTGATATTAAAAGCCTGAAGCAGGATGCTGATATTGATACTTCCATTAACGTAGGTTTAGTCACCGCTGATGGCGAACGCACCTTTGTGACTAACCGTAACGGCAGTTTATGGAAACTGAATATAAACGATGTTGATTTCGACCGTTTTTCTCAGGCAAAGCTGCTGTCGCTAGCGAGTATTTTTAATAGCCCGTTGTTGGATGGTGATGCACTGACGGCAATTTTCACACAGGCGAAAGCGCATAAGCTCATTATCTGCGCGGATATGATTAAACCGCGACTGAATGAAACGCTGGACGACATCCGTGAAGCGCTGAGCTACGTGGATTATCTGTTTCCCAATTTTGAAGAGGCAAAACTGCTCACCGGGAAAGATACGCTGGATGAGATTGCCGACAGTTTCCTGAACTGTGGTGTGAAAACCGTCGTGATTAAGACCGGCAAAGGAGGCTGCTTTATCAAACGTGTCGATATGAAAATGGTAGTCCCGGCCGTGTCGGGGATTACCGCCATCGACACCATCGGCGCGGGGGATAACTTTGCTTCAGGATTTATCTCCGCGCTGCTTGAAGGTAAGCCGCTTCGCGACTGCGCGCTGTTTGCTAATGCAACGGCGGCAATATCGGTACTGAGCGTGGGCGCGACGACGGGTGTGAAGAACAGAAAGCTGGTTGAACAACTTCTTGACGAATACGAAGGGTAATAGCGGCAGATGAAAATGATTCCTTTAGGCAGTACGGATATTACGCTTTCCCGCATGGGATTAGGTACATGGGCCATTGGCGGCGGTCCGGCATGGAATGGCGATCTCGATTTGCAGATTTGTATTGATACCATTGTTGAGGCGCATCGCTGCGGTATTAATCTGATTGATACCGCGCCAGGCTACAACTTTGGCAACAGTGAAGTGATTGTCGGTCAGGCGCTGAAAAAGCTGCAGCGCAGCGAGGTAGTTGTTGAAACCAAATGCGGCATCGTCTGGGAACGAACAGGCAGCCTGTTTAACAAAGTGGGCGATCGCCAGCTGTATAAAAACCTCACGCCTGAGTCTATTCGTGAGGAGGTTGATGCCAGCCTGCAAAGATTGGGTATCGACAGTATTGATATCTATATGACCCACTGGCAGTCGGTCGAACCCTGTTTTACGCCGATTGCGGAAACCGTAGACACGCTGAATGCACTGAAAAAAGAGGGGAAAATCCGTTCGATTGGTGCGGCGAACGTCGATGCCGGGCATATCAAAGAGTATCTCAAACACGGTGAGCTGGATATCATCCAGGCCAAGTACAGCATTCTTGACCGGGCGCTGGAAGCTGATCTGCTGCCGCTATGCCAGCAGAATGGCATCATCGTGCAGGTATATTCACCACTTGAGCAGGGGTTGTTGACCGGTACTATCGCCCGAGATTATGTTCCTGGCGGCGCACGGGCTAACAAGGTTTGGTTTCAGCGGGAAAATATGCTGCGGGTGATTGATATGCTAGAGCAGTGGCAGCCACTGTGTGAAAAATACCGCTGCACAATCCCCGCATTAGCTCTGGCGTGGATTTTAAAGCAAAGCGATTTGATCACCTTACTGAGTGGTGCAACCGCACCTGAACAGGTTCGCGAGAACGTCGAGGCGTTAACCATTCCCCTGACAGATGATGATTCATTATTGATGAGGCGAATGGCGGAAGCGTTGGATATAAATTAAGTCGGATAGAATTGACCTCTGTTTCTGCGTAAAAAAGTATTGAAATCTGTGATTCAGACATGTTCTTTTGAAAATAAACATAGCCTGTGAGATACTAGGGTCTTATTATTACTTTGCAGGAAACAGAGGTGTCATCGTGGCGGCAAAAGACAGGATTCAAGCCATTAAGCAAATGGTGGCTAACGATAAGAAAGTGGCGGTATCTAATTTAAGTTCAATCTTTCAGGTGACTGAGGAAACGATTCGCCGCGATCTTGAAAAACTGGAAGATGAAGGTTTTTTGACCCGAACATATGGTGGTGCAGTGCTCAATACCACCGCGTTGTCCGACAATATTCATTTTTATAAGCGTGCAAAATCTTTCTTCGAAGAAAAGCAGATCATTGCCCGTAATGCCTTACCGTTTATTAAAAATAAGACCACAATGGCTGCCGACTCCAGCAGTACCGCGATGGAATTATTAAAGCTGTTGAAGGAAAGAAACGATCTGACGTTGCTTACCAATTCGGCTGAAGCATTTCATGAGTTGGCGCAGTCAGAAATTAACGTGGTTTCTACCGGCGGTGAGCTGAATAAGAATACGCTGTCGCTGCAGGGAAGAATCACCAAGGAGATTATCAGCCGTTATCATGTTGATATCATGGTGATGAGCTGCAAAGGTTTGGATATGCAGAGTGGGGCGCTTGATTCTAATGAAGCGGAAGCGGAAATCAAAAAAACCATGATCCGCCAGGCGACTGAGGTGGCCCTGTTAGTTGATCACTCAAAGTTTGACCGTAAAGCTTTCGTTCAGCTCGTGGACTTTAGCCATATTAATTACCTAATAACCAATAAGGCTCCGGGTGCAGAGTGGATTGCATTTTGCAAAGAGAATAATATTCAACTCGTTTATTAGCTATAACGAGGATTGTGTCGATATTATTTTAAGTTTGCACCTGGTAAATGCCATAAGAATCTAATGATGATGGATGGCGCGGCAAAATTTTTCTGCCGCGATCGCCATACTTTCTATTTAGCTGAATTTGAGGCATCCAGATGGAACAATGTGACCCTATCGGCGCAAGATTAGATCGCTTACCTTTATCTCGATTTCATTTTCGTATTTTTGGAATTATTAGTTTTAGTTTGTTAATCACTGGTTTTCTCAGCTATTCCGGAAATGTGGTATTAGCAAAACTAGTCAGCACAGGCTGGTCAAACAATTATCTAAATGCCGCGTTTACCTCAGCGCTGATGTTTGGTTACTTTATCGGTTCGCTAGCCGGTGGCTTTATTGGTGATTATCTCGGTCGACGCAAAGCGTTCCGCGTCAATTTGTTAATCGTCGGGGCCTCAGCCTGCGCTGCAACGTTTGTGCCCAACATGTACTGGCTTATTTTCTTCCGCTGTCTGATGGGGATTGGAATGGGGGCGCTAATTATGGTGGGCTATGCCTCATTTACAGAATTCATTCCACCCGCGGTTCGTGGGAAATGGTCTGCCCGTCTGTCATTTGTCGGCAACTGGGCACCAATGCTATCTGCGGCAATTGGCGTCGTGATTATTGCACTTTTAAGCTGGCGGGTGATGTTTCTGCTCGGCGGCATGGCAATGCTGTTGGCCTGGTATCTGTCGGGAAAATACTATATTGAATCCCCGCGTTGGTTGGCTGGCAAAGGGCAGAGAAGCGAAGCTGAAAAACATCTTATGCAGGTGGAATCGCAAATTGAGAAAGAAAAAAACATCACTTTACCATCCTGCCGGAGCGAATGCTCGTCGGCGGATTTAAGTACGATAAGTGGTTCATTTTGGCTCTTATTTAAGGGGCCAATGTTACGCTGTACATTGGTGGCGATCACGGTGCTTATCGCAATGAATATTTCGCTCTATACCATTACTGTATGGATCCCGACGATATTTGTTAATTCGGGAATCGATGTAACGAAATCCATATTTATGACCGCGATAATTATGATTGGCGCGCCGGTTGGGATATTTATTGCCGCGTTAATTATCGATCGCTTTCCTCGGCGATTGTTTGGCTCATTCTTGTTGATTATTATCGCCTTGCTTGGGTATTTCTATTCGCTTCAAACTGAAGAGTGGGCAATTCTGAGCTACGGGCTGGTGATGATTTTTTTTCTGTATATGTATGTCTGCTTTGCCTCTGCAGTTTATGTCCCGGAACTATGGCCCACGCATCTTAGATTGAGAGGATCGGGTTTTGTGAATGCTGTGGGGAGGATTGTCGCTGTGTTTACGCCTTATGGCGTCGCTATTTTGTTGACCCGCTATGGCTCGGTTACGGTCTTTATCGTGCTAGGAGTAATGTTGGTGCTATGTGCGCTGATTCTTTTTTGTTTCGGCATCGAAACGCGCAAAGTATCACTGGAAGAGATTTCAGCGCTGGCCTGAGATAACGCGCCGACAGGAGAGCCCTGTCGGCATCGCTTACGGCTGGGTTTCCAGCCAGTCGTCCAACGTATACAGCGTTGCGCCCGCAGTTGCCATTTCCATAAAGGCGTTTGCACTGTCCTGGGGTTGAATATTAACGCCACGGCAGCCGTCGGTTATAACGCTGACAGTGTAGCCAAGATCGAGCGCATCCAGAACGGTGAATTTAACGCAATAGTCGGTAGCCAGACCCATGATGATGAGCTCGGCAATGCGGTGTTCGAGTAGCCATGCATTCAGCGCGGTAGCCTGACGACGACCATTATCAAAAAACGCGCTGTAGCTGTCGACCAGCGGGTTCTCACCTTTAGTGAACGTTTGACTTATCGCACGCTGGTTCAGCAGCGGATGCAGGGCAGCACCTTCGCTGTTTTGTACGCAATGATCGGGCCAGAACGTCTGCGCCAGGCCATCGAGTTGTCCCTGGCTGTAGGACTCGACCTGATGCTGGCTGGCAAAACTACCATGATTCGCCGGGTGCCAGTCCAGACTGGCAACGACCGTGTCGCCGCGTATGGCACACCAGTCAATCAGGCGGTTGGCGATATCGATTGTGCTGTCACCTTGTGGGACCGCGAGGGCACCACCGGCACAAAAGTCATTTTGTAAATCGACCAACAGTAAGGTTCGGGCCATGGGCATAGACTCCTTTAATCGTCAGGTGTGAGCTCACCACGCAGATTTTGCGTCATTGCTTCACGAATTGTCTGCGTATCCAGTCCCTGACTCAGCAAATAGTGCAGTTTGGTGAGAGTGGCTTCGACGGTCATATCCGCGCCGCCAATCACGCCAGCATGTGCCAGCGCATTCCCTGTCGCGTAGCCCCCCATGTTCACCTTGCCGGACATACACTGCGTAAGGTTCACCACCACAATGCCACGCGAGCTCGCATCTTCAAGTTCTTTCAGGAACTCTTTATTCTGCGGCGCATTGCCCACGCCGTAGGAGCGCAAAATTAATGCTTTTACCGGCTGGCGCAGGAAGTTGCGTACTACATCAGCGGAGATCCCAGGATAAATAGTGACCACGCCAATCGGTTGCGGAGTGATAGGATGCACAATCAACTCACCTGTGCCGTGAGGTGCGGGCGGTGTTCCCAGCCGGCGAATGTGGATCCCGGCTTCCAGCAGTGGTGCAAGGTTGGGTGAGGCAAACGCGTCAAAACCATCAGCATGCGCTTTAGTGGTCCGGTTGCCGCGAAACAATCGATTGTTGAAAAACAGGGTAACTTCATTGATCGGATAATTTGCTGCAACGTACAACGCATTCAGCAAATTGATTTGTCCGTCAGAACGTAGCTCTGCTAATGGGATTTGTGACCCTGTCACAATGACTGGCTTGCCCAGATTCTCCAGCATAAATGAGAGTGCCGAAGCCGTAAACGCCATGGTGTCAGTGCCGTGCAGAATGACAAAACCATCGTAATCGTCGTAGTGCGCTTTAATGTCTTCCGCAATATGCTGCCAGTCTTCTGGCGTCATGTCGGAGGAATCCATCAGCGGAACGTATTCATGGATGGTGAAGTCTGGCATCTCTGGGCGGTGGAATTCAGGCATCAGTGCCAGCTGACGCTGGAGATGACCGGAAACAGGAATATAACCCTGTTCTGAGCGCTGCATACCAATGGTACCGCCGGTATAGGCAACGTAAATCGATTTCTTTTGCATGACTTTTCTTCTGTCTCAAAGAAAACCCCTCTTCATCCCGAAGAGGGGTCAATAGTTAGCGAACGTTGGCGCAGGTCAGGCAAAACGCATAGCGGTTTTGCGGATCGTTAAACGCGGCCAGCTTTTCGCTTTCTGCTTTAACCGTACTCGCCGCAGAAGCGAGCGGCGCCGGGAGCATCGCCTGGATCGCTTCAGGCAGCATGGCACGAACGGAACCGGACATGCTGTCCATCACCATATCAACGAATGTCGGTTCGTCCTGATAATATTCAATGTGCCATTGCTTCAGTTTGGCCAGCTCAGCCGCTTTCGCCACGGCGTCATCAAAATCACCCAAACTGTCTACCAGACCATTGGCTTTCGCATCCTGGCCGGTCCAGACGTGGCCCTGCGCGATTTTGTCAATCTGCTCAGGCGTTGTCTTACGCGCATCTGCGACCAGCGTGATAAAGCGCTTATAGCCGTTCTCGATGCTCAGTTGCATCATTTGCTGCACTTCAGGTGGTAACGCCTTGGTAATGGAGATATCCGCCAGTGGGGATGTCGCCACGCCGTCGGTGTGTACACCAATGGAATCCAGACTGTTTTCCACAGTGTTGATCACGCCAAAGATCCCAATTGAACCGGTCAGCGTGCTGGGGTTTGCCACAATGTAGCTTGCTGGGGTGGAGATCCAGTACCCGCCGGATGCCGCCATGCCGCCCATGGACACGACAACCGGCTTGCCTGCCGCTTTTGCCGCAGCCAGCTCAGCGCGAATGACTTCGGAAGCGCTGACGCTGCCACCAGGGCTGTTCACCCGCAGGACAATTGCTTTCACTTTCGGATCAAGACGCGCTTCGCGGATCTGCGCGGCAGTCGTGTCCCCGCCCACATTCCCAGGGGTTTCTTCACCGTCCATAATTGCGCCATTCGCGAAGACGACGCCAATGCTGTCCCCAGTATCCGCTGGCGTTTTCAGCGAGTAATCGTAATAGCTGACGGCGCGATAATTTTTATCCGTTTTGCTCCAGCCAAACTGTTTGGTCAGCATTTTTTCGACTTCAGCGCTGGAAGCGAGTGCATCCACCAGTTTGTTGTCGAGCGCATATTTCGCGGTATCGCCATCGACTTTTGTCAAACCGTCCAGCATGGCCTGTGCGCCCGGTAACACCTGCTGGGCAGGGATCTGGCGGTTGGCAGCGACTGTGTCGAGATAGTTCTGCCACAGCTCGCCGATCCAGCGGCTGTCGGCTTCACGCGCGGCAGGAGACATATCATCGCGGATAAACGGTTCTACGGCAGACTTATAAGTTCCGACACGGAACACGTGCGTGGAAACTTTCAGCTTGTCGAGCAGGGACTTGTAGTACAAACCGTTGGTGGCAAAGCCGTGCAGATCAACGGAACCCTGCGGAGAGAGATAAATTTTATTGGCGAAACTGGCGAGGTAGTACTGCCCCTGGCTGAAGTTATCGCCTACGGCAAAGACCGGCTTGCCGCTGTCGCGGAATTCCCGCAGCGCTTTACCGATATACTGCATGGAAGGCTGGTCGGCCCCGGCAAAATTTTTCAGATCCATCACAATGCCGGTGATGTTGCGATCATCTTTTGCCTGGCGAATAGTATTCACGATATCGAACAGGGAGTTTTCCTGCAGACGATCGGAACTGGCGCCAAACAGCTGACGACCAATAACGCTTAAACGACTGGTGCTCGAAGGCTTATCGACAATCACCCCCGAGATATCCAGCAGCAGTGCGCCTCGCTCAGCGTGTTCACTGGTATTGCTGCTGCTGACCTGCATCCAGATGCCCACACCCACCAGTACCAACAAGATGAAGAACAGGTTAAGCACAAATTCACGGACGAAATTCAGTAATCGCCATGTCCATTTAAAAAATCCGGCAATAAATCGCCACAGGGTTCGCATGTATTCTCCCTACCGATTAACAACACGCCACCCCGAAATTCCGGAGAAAGGCGATAAGATGAGGCTATCGTAATGACCCGACAAGCACTTGTCAGCAGGAATCACCGCCTGTGCTGTAACAAAATCCGCTCACGTGTTAATTTTGTGAACAAATCTCATTGTTGGAGTTAAGCAAATGGATGCACTCGAATTACTGATTACCCGTCGTAGCGCCTCTCGTCTCGTCGAGCCGGCCCCGACAGGAGAGCAACTGCAAAACATTCTGCGGGCGGGTATGCGCGCGCCAGACCACAAAACGCTGCAACCGTGGCAATTCTTTGTCATTGAGGGCGAAGGGCGTGAGCGTTTTAGCGCGGTGCTTGAAAAAGGGGCGATTGCCGCAGGCAGTGACGAGAAAGCCCAGGACAAAGCCCGCAGCGCACCGTTTCGCGCGCCGCTAATTATTACCGTGGTGGCGAAATGTGAAGAAAACGACAAGGTTCCTCTGTGGGAACAAGAAATGTCTGCCGGTTGTGCGGTGATGGCTATGCAGATGGCCGCAATTGCCCAGGGCTTTGGCGGTATCTGGCGCAGTGGTGCATTAACCGAAAGTGCGGTCGTTCGCGAAGCATTCGACTGTCGCCCGCAAGATAAAATCGTCGGTTTCCTCTATCTGGGCACACCGCAGCTAAAAGCATCCACGACGATTAACCTTGCCGATCCGAGCGCATTCGTCCGTTATTTCTGATATCAACGGCAAAACTGTCTGGATTCTGAGCAAAGACACCCGAATTCAGACAGTCACTCTTACCACATCATGGAATGAGCGCTACCATATCCGGATTGCAATGACAGGAGATGTCCATGAGCGAGCAAGCTATTCGTTTAACGCAATACAGCCACGGAGCCGGTTGCGGTTGTAAAATTTCCCCAAAAGTGCTGGAAACCATCCTGCACAGCGAGCAGGCGAAGTTTGTTGATCCGAACTTACTGGTGGGTAATGAAACCCGCGACGACGCGGCCGTATACGATCTGGGAAACGGCACCAGCGTTATCAGCACCACCGATTTCTTTATGCCGATTGTCGATAATCCGTTTGATTTTGGCCGCATCGCCGCGACTAACGCCATCAGCGATATTTTCGCTATGGGCGGCAAACCGATTATGGCAATTGCTATTCTGGGCTGGCCGCTGGATAAGCTGGCACCGGAAATCGCCCGCGAAGTAACCGAAGGCGGACGCTTTGCCTGCCGTCAGGCGGGTATTGCGCTGGCGGGCGGTCACTCTATCGATGCCCCAGAGCCAATCTTCGGCCTTGCGGTAACCGGCGTTGTGCCGACCGAACGCGTGAAGAAAAACAGCACCGCTGAAGCAGGGTGTAAGTTGTTCCTGACCAAGCCTCTGGGTATTGGCGTTCTGACAACTGCTGAGAAAAAATCACTGCTGAAAGAAGAACACAAAGGACTGGCGACAGAAGTGATGTGCCGGATGAACATTGCCGGTGCGGCATTCGCCGATATTGATGGCGTGAAAGCCATGACCGATGTTACCGGTTTTGGTCTGCTGGGGCATCTGAGTGAGATGTGTCAGGGTGCAGGCGTTCAGGCGCAGATCGTCTACCAGGATATTCCTAAGCTGCCAGGCGTTGAAGAATACATCGCGCAGGGCGCGGTGCCGGGTGGTACCCAACGTAACTTTGCCAGCTACGGACACCTGATGGGTGAAATGCCGCAATCGGTACGCGATCTGCTGTGCGATCCGCAAACTTCCGGTGGCCTGTTGCTGGCGGTAACGCCGGAAGCTGAAGCCGAAGTGAAAGCGGCAGCGGCGCAGTTCGGTATCGATCTCACCGCCATTGGTGAGTTAGTGGAAGCTCGTGGCGGTCGCGCCATGGTTGAGATTCGTTAACTCGATGCGGTTGTTTATTGCCGAAAAACCAAGTCTGGCGCGTGCTATCGCCGATGTGCTGCCGAAGCCGCATCGCAAAGGCGATGGTTTTATCGAATGCGGAAATGGACAAGTGGTGACCTGGTGTATTGGTCACCTGCTTGAACAGGCGCAGCCGGATGCCTACGACAGTCGTTATGCTCGCTGGAGTCTGGTCGATCTGCCGATTGTCCCGGAAAAGTGGCAACTGCAACCGCGCCCCTCGGTGACCAAACAGCTCAACGTCATTAAGCGCTTTTTGCATGAAGCCAGCGAAGTTATTCACGCCGGTGACCCCGATCGTGAAGGGCAACTGCTGGTGGATGAAGTGCTGGATTACCTGCAACTGGCACCTGAAAAGCGTCAGAAGGTGCAGCGTTGCCTGATTAACGACCTCAACCCGCAGGCCGTTGAGCGGGCTATTGAGCGGCTGCGCGCCAACAGTGAGTTTATCCCGCTGTGCGTGTCGGCACTGGCGCGAGCGCGTGCGGACTGGTTGTACGGTATCAATATGACGCGCGCTTACACCATTCTTGGACGTAACGCGGGCTATCAGGGCGTACTTTCGGTCGGGCGCGTACAAACACCGGTGCTCGGGCTGGTTGTGCGTCGCGATGAAGAGATAGAGAACTTCGTCGCCAAAGACTTCTTCGAAGTGAAAGCGCATATCGTAACGCCTGCCGATGAGCGGTTTACCGCTATCTGGCAGCCGAGCGAAGCGTGTGAGCCGTATCAGGATGAAGAAGGGCGCTTGCTGAATCGCACGCTGGCTGAACACGTGGTGAACCGCATTAACGGTCAACCGGCGATAGTCACCAGCTATAACGATAAACGGGAATCAGAATCCGCGCCGTTGCCGTTCTCGCTGTCTGCGTTGCAGATTGAAGCGGCGAAGCGCTTCGGTTTAAGTGCGCAAAACGTTCTGGATATCTGCCAGAAACTGTATGAAACCCATAAGTTGATTACCTATCCGCGTTCGGATAGCCGTTATCTGCCGGAAGAACACTTTGCCGGGCGTCACGCGGTACTGAACGCGATTAGCGTCCATGCGCCGGATCTGCTCCCGCAGCCGGCGGTCAATCCCGATACGCGAAATCGCTGTTGGGACGACAAAAAAGTGGATGCGCACCACGCCATCATTCCTACCGCGCGCAGTTCGTCCATCAACCTGAATGACAACGAAGCGAAAATTTACAACCTGATTGCCCGTCAGTATCTGATGCAATTTTGCGCAGATGCGGTATTCAGGAAGTGCGTTATTGAGCTGGATATCGCCAAAGGTAAGTTTGTCGCTAAAGCGCGTTTTCTGGCGGAAGCCGGATGGCGCACGCTGCTCGGCAACAAAGAGCGCGACGAAGATAATGACGGGACGCCGCTGCCGGTGGTGGCAAAAGATGACGAACTGCTGTGCGAAAAAGGCGAAGTAGTTGAACGTCAGACCCAGCCCCCGCGGCACTTTACTGATGCAACTCTGCTGTCAGCGATGACCGGGATTGCGCGATTCGTACAGGATAAAGATCTGAAAAAGATCCTGCGCGCAACGGATGGTTTAGGTACGGAAGCGACGCGTGCCGGAATTATCGAGCTGCTGTTTAAGCGTGGATTCCTGGTGAAAAAAGGACGTTATATCCATTCGACTGACGCGGGAAAAGCGCTGTTCCACTCGTTGCCAGAAATGGCGACGCGCCCGGACATGACAGCGCACTGGGAATCTATCCTGACCCAAATCAGCGAAAAGCAGTGTCGCTATCAGGATTTCATGCAGCCGCTGGTGGGGACGCTGTATCAGCTTATCGATCAGGCGCGCAGCACACCGGTACGACGCTTTCGTGGAATTGCTGCACCTGGCGGTAGTGGTAGCGATAAGAAAAAAAGCGCGCCGCGTAAACGTCCGGCGAAAAAAAGCCCGCCTTCTGAAGAGGCGGGCCTGTAAGTTTGTAGGCCTGATAAGCATAGCGCATCAGGCTTAGCCGGATGCGGCACCCGTACCTAATCCGGCTTAGTGGCCTGCAGAGACAATATTAAATCACGCCCTGACCCAGCATCGCGTCGGCAACCTTCACGAAGCCCGCGATGTTGGCGCCACGTACGTAGTTGGTCTGCTTGCTTTCGCCGCCGTATTCAACGCAGGCATGGTGAATATCCAGCATGATGTGGTGCAGGCGCGCATCCACTTTCTCCGCTTTCCAGCCCAGACGAGCGGCGTTTTGCGCCATTTCCAGACCGGATGTCGCTACGCCACCGGCGTTTGCGGCTTTACCCGGTGCGAACAGTACGCCCGCTTCGAGGAACAGATCTGTGGCCTCGATAGTGGTCGGCATGTTTGCCCCTTCGGCGACAGCTTTCACGCCGTTGGCGATCAGTACGCGCGCTGCATCGACATCCAGTTCGTTCTGAGTGGCGCACGGCAGGGCGATGTCGACCGGAACCGACCACGGTTGTTTGCCTTCCAGATAGGTCAGACCAAACTCACGGGCGTAATCCGCCACGCGACCGTCACGGCTGTCTTTGATCGCACACAGACGCGCCAGTTTTTCTTTAGTAAATCCACTTTCGTCAACCACGGTACCGCTGGAATCAGAGGCGGTAACTACCCGCGCGCCAAACTCCATGGCTTTCTCAATGGCGAATTGCGCCACGTTGCCGGAGCCAGAAACCGCCACGCGCATGCCTTCAAAGCCCAGACCATGGCGTTTGAGCATTGCTTCGGTGAAGTACACCAGACCGTAGCCGGTGGCTTCCGGGCGGATCAGGCTGCCGCCAAAAGAGAGACCTTTACCGGTAAAGACGCAGGCGCTGTTGTTGGACAGTTTTTTCATCATCCCGGCCATAAAGCCGACTTCACGACCACCCACGCCGATATCGCCCGCCGGGACGTCGGTATCAGGACCTAAATGGCGGAACAGTTCGGTCATCAGTGCCTGGCAGAAACGCATGATTTCGCCTTCGCTTTTACCTTTCGGATCGAAATCGCTCCCGCCTTTACCACCGCCCATTGGCAGCGTGGTGAGGGCGTTCTTAAAGGTCTGCTCGAAACCCAGGAATTTCAGGATAGACAGGTTCACGGAAGGGTGGAAACGCATACCGCCTTTGTACGGGCCAATGGCAGAGCTAAACTGTACGCGCCACGCGCGGTTGACCTGCACCTGATTGCGATCGTCCAGCCAAACTACGCGGAACTGGATCACGCGCTCCGGTTCAACCAGACGTTCCAGCAACGACATCTGACGATAACGCGGGTTCTGCTCAAGAAAGGGCCACAGCGTCGTCATTACCTCACGAACGGCTTGCGCGAACTCGGTCTGATTCGGGTCGCGCTTTTGCACATGGTTGAGAAATGACTCCAGAGAACATGTCTGATCCATAGATATAAGAACCTCTTATGTATTGATATGGTTATATTTTTGATATTTATGTTATGTGTTGTGCAGTTTTTGACTATACCATCAGCAGTGTGACGTGACGCAAGAAAAAATTAACCCCGCTAAGTAAATTAATATTGCGCCGTGGGTCATAACCAAAAACGATGATGGAAGGGACTAAAGTTTCTGCCGATTTATACCGTTATACTGAGCATAAATGTCAGTTAAAAAGGAAACACAATGCGCCGTTTAATCATGGCAGGAGCGTTGGTTCTGGTGTCCAGCGCGACGCTGGCAAATCAGCTTTATCGCCCGGATGTGCAGGTGAATGTACCGCCGGAAGTGTTCAGTTCCAGCGGTCAACGGGCACAGCCCTGTAGCCAGTGCTGTATTTATCAGGATCAAAACTACTCTGAAGGGGCGGTGATTAAAGCCGATGGCGTTCTGTTGCAGTGCCAGCGCGATGATAAAACGATCAGCACGAATCCGCTGGTCTGGCGGCGCGTAAAAGGATAAACGCCTCTAACAACGGGATATCGGCGGGCGCCAGTGGATAACGCAGCGCCTCTTCAGGTGAGCACCAGACGATATCCTGATGTTCAAACGCTCTCAATTCCCCCTGAAAAGACGGTACATGCCAGGCATGCAGGTGAATCAATCGGCCTGAAACCTCGCGTTGATGACTGGCAATGTAGCGCCCCACGACCGCCTCAATGCCCAACTCTTCACGCAATTCACGGATCAGCGCTTCGGGCTGACTTTCGCCCGGCTCAACCTTACCCCCGGCAAACTCCCACATGCCTGACTGATCCGCATGAAGCGGACGCTGAGCCAGTAAAATTTTGCCATCACGTTCAATGATAGCGGCGACCACGTCGAGGGTTTTCATCATATTCATCAAGATCTAACAGCAGAAAATGACATACTATCGTTATCTTTGTTTTATCTAAAGTATTCAGGAGTCACCGTTGAACGAACCTCAGTCGTGGGTAAAGCCGTTAACGCGTATCCCTTCCAGTTTAAAACCGCTCGTTGCCACGCAGAAAAAACATTATGGCGATGTGCTGCATCCCACGCGCTGGTGGGGGCGGATGCCGTTTCTGTTCTGGCTGGTGGCGCTGTTTGTCGGGTTTCTGGAGCGTAAAAAGGCGCGCTTAACGCCGGTGATGCGCGCGCTGTTGATGACCCGCGTTTCTCAGGTCTGCCACTGTGCTTTCTGTGTTGATGCGAATAGTTTACGGCTGGCAGAACGCTGTGGCGCGCTGGATAAAGTCATGCAGGTTGTCAACTGGCAAGATTCGACGCTGTTTAGCGCTGAAGAACGCGTAGCGCTGGCCTATGCCGATGCGGTTACCGCAACGCCTCCACAGGTTGACGATGCGCTGAAAGCGCAGATGAAGCAGCATTTTACCGATGTTGCCATTACGGAAATGACCGCGCTGATTGCGTTTCAAAATCTCTCGGCGCGTTTTAATGCCGCTCTCGATATTCCCTCGCAGGGACTGTGTGACAGTTTTAAAGGACGCCCGCATGCTTGACCGCCATCTTCATCCACGATTAAAACCGCTGTTGCATCGGTGCGTAGGTATTATCGATAAACCGGCGATTACCCCGGACGGACTTACGCTGGTCGGATTTGCCATTGGCGTGCTGGCGTTGCCATTTCTGGCGTTAGGCTGGTATCTGGCGGCGCTGGTGGCCATTGTACTCAATCGGTTGTTTGACGGACTGGATGGGGCGCTGGCGCGGCGCAGAGGACTATCCGACGCCGGCGGATTTCTCGATATCTCGCTCGATTTTTTGTTTTACGCCCTTGTGCCGTTTGGTTTTATTCTTGCCGCTCCGGCGCAGAATGCGCTGGCAGGCAGTTGGCTGTTGTTCGCGTTTATTGGCACCGGTAGCAGCTTTCTGGCTTTCGCCGCACTGGCAGCAAAACATCAGATTGATAACCCCGGTTACGCGCATAAATCGTTTTATTATCTGGGTGGATTAACCGAAGGAACTGAGACGATTTTGCTGTTTGTGTTGGGGTGTCTGTTCCCGGACTATTTTGCCGTGCTGGCGTGGGTCTTTGGCGCGCTGTGCTGGATGACAACGTTCACCCGGATCTGGAGCGGATATCTGACGCTGAAAGCGGTTCAGCGTCAGGCGTAAGATATTACGTTGCCGGATGCGCTTCGCTTATCCGGCCTCCAATGATGGTTTATCCAGGCTGGGTAAAGCGCTCTCGCCGCATCCGGCAATAATGACGCTCTTATTTGCTGGCGTCCGGACCCCGTTCACCGCTGGCGACCGGGTTTTTCGGATTGCTGCTCCACTCGTACCAGCCACCATCGTAAACAGAGACGTTTTTCCAGCCCATCGCGCGGGCATACATAAACGTTTCTGAAGCACGCCAGCCGGTACCGCAATAGAAAGAGACCTGTTGATTCGGCAGGATATTCCATTGCTTCCACATGGCGGCGATGTCATCCGCGCTGCGCATGGTGCCATCCGGGTTATGGAAATCTTCCATGTGGGTGGAGTCGCTGCCCGCGTGGCCCCAACGTGCGCCTGCGATCTCACCTTTTGGCTTAATGTAGCTGTAGCCGCTGGTAGTACCGACAAATTCTGGCCATGAACGAATGCTTACTAAAGACGCATCCTGGCGATGCAGCAGACCGCGAGCCTGTTCCGTATCGAGCATCAGCTGCGGCTGGGCAGGGATTTTCACGCCGAAATCAGGTTCTGGTTTCACCGTTGGCGGAGTGCCGCGTTCGACCGGTAAACCTGAGTCGGACCAGGTTTGCCAACCGCCGTCGAGCAGACGAACGTCTTTCACGCCTGCGTACAACATAATTTGTGCCACGCGTGCGGCGGCATAGACATCGCGGCCGTATAAAATTACCGTGGTGTCGTGGCGGACACCGTGTTTCGCCAGCATCGCTTTAAGCTGCTCATCGGAAACCTTATTCCACAGCGGTTCGCTTTCAACTTCATTGGTATCAATGTAACCCGCGCCGGGGATGTGGCTGAGCAGATACAACTTCGGCGCGCCCCAGGCGGCTTCAATCACTTTCCAGTTACCCGCTGGTTTGGCAGTCACGTCTTTACCCTGCTGAAGTTCGTGCAGCCACTGTGGGTAAACCAACTGTTCGAAGTGCGGCAGACGTTGCAGACGCGCAGGATCTGTCAGCGCATCGCTGAGGGTTGAGATATGGTTAAAGCCAACTTTTTGCAGACGGGATTTAACGGCCTGCATGTCGTTATCACTGCCATACAGCGCCACCGGAGCGTCGGTCTTAAGTTGATGTGACTTAACCCAGGCGCTGAGTTGTTCATCATTCATCTTGTCGAGCCAGGCGGCAGACAGATTCAGTGCGGAAGGTTCGTGTCCTGAAGGACCATTGAGCGATTGTGGCCAACCGTTGTAAAAAGCGCTCTGACGGGTATCGATCGCCGCGCCTTGCTTTTGCTGTAACTGGTTGAGGGTGAGCGCCTGTGCTGTTTCAGCAGCCCAGGAAGAAGCGCAAGCGAGCCCTAAAGCCAGTGCCAGCGCGGTCATTTGAGAAACACGTTTCATCGAATAGCCCGACATTGAAAAAAAGAAGACGACATTCTGTGCCGCCAGTTACGTAAAAACCTTGCGTTAACGCAGCATATCGACACATTCACGCCCAGTTTTCCATCTGAAATACGCGGCCTGCAGGCGGCACGTCCTGCGCGTCATGGGTCACCTGTACCACCGGGATCCCCAGCTTACGCACCTCGGTGAAGACCCATTGGCGAAAGTTATCGCGTAGCGACGCATCCAGCCTGCTAAAGGGTTCATCGAGTAACAGTGCCTGGGGCTGCGCCAGTAGTGCACGGAGCAGGGCGACACGCGAGCGTTGTCCGCCGGAGAGTGACGCCGGATCGCGCGAATAAAAACCTGCCAGGTCAGCGCGTGCGAGAGCGCATTCAATCTCATGGCGTCTGGCGGGACCTTGCAGGCTGGCGGGTAAGGCCAGCAGTAAATTCTGCCCAACGCTGAAATGGTCAAACAGCAGCGCATCCTGGAACAAAATACCAATCTGGCGCTGCGCGGTAGGTAACGTATCGATGCGTCGTTCATTAAGCCACAGTTCGCCTGAGGCCTGAAACTGGGGAGGCAACGCCCCGATCATCCATGAAAACAGCGAAGATTTCCCGCTGCCGGAAGGTCCCATAATTGTGACGATGTCACTTTTGTTAACCTGAAAATTAACGTCTTTCACCAGCGCTTTCACGCCCTGGTACAACGAAACGCCTCGTACGGTAAGCATTAGCGGAGTCCTTGTCGAAAGCGGCCGATCCACGCGGCGAGAAAGGCTGCAAGTGCGAAAACGAGCAGTGGTAAAAGCAGCTGCCACAACGCTTGTGTTGCCAGAATCGCACTGCTACCGCCGCTGCTTAATGCCACCGCTTCGGTGGTGAACGTGGGATAGCGTCCGGCACCTAGCCACAGCGTTGGCATATACTGGGCGATACTAACTGAGAAGCCAACCGCGAAGGCAATCAATGCCGGGCGCGCCAGCTGCGGGCATTTCACCAGCCAGAATATCCGCCCCCGCGTCCAGCCCAGGGTTTGCGCAATCAAAATTAATCGTGGGTCAATGCGCTGCCAAGCCGGTTTAAGCACAAATAGCATCCAGGGCATCACCCACAGCAGGTGGCCCCAGATAATGGTCGTCATCAGTCCATCTTGTTCGGCATCTAACGCCAGCAGATATTGTCCGGTTACCAGTGGTAGCGCAGGCAAAATCAGCGGTAGCCAGACCCAGCGGTGTCCGGTTTGTGGACCCCATTCTAGCCAGGCAAAAAGTATCAGTAGCGCCAGCACGCTGGAAAGGAGCCCCAGTTGCAGGCTATTGTTGAGCGCCTCGTTGTTTAGCGAGGAATAGCTGGCGATAAGCGCCAGTACCAGCGCGCATACCACACCGCTGACGGGCAAAATCTGTACCAGCGGGCGTGCGATTGTCATAGATGAAAAATGCTGGCGTTCACCGTTTACTGCCGGAATAGTATGTCGCCAGGCACGCCAGAGCAGATAACCCACCAGCGCGATAACAAGGAGCAACAGCACCAGTAACAGACTGGCAAGTGCGCCTTTCGCCTGCTGTTCGACGTCGCCCTGACTGAGCCACTGCCAGCTCAATACGGCAAGCGTTGGCGGATTGCCGGGGCCAAGAACGATTGCCACATCAACAACGGAGAGTGACCAGGCAACAATCGCCAGCATAGCTTTACCTAATGCCGGGCCGATAGCGGGCAGAACCAGCCAGTTCAGGCATTGCAGTCGGCTGTAACCCAGCGAATCCAATACGATAACCTGCTGAGAAAGTTGTTTCTCACTCAGTAGGGCCGAGAGAATCCATAACAAAAAAGCGCTCTCTTTCACCGCCAGCGTTACGCCAAGTCCAATGCCGTAGCGGTCCGGCTGTGGGCTGAGGAACGGGAGCCATTGCCAAAGTATGCCGCCTTCAGCAAAAACCAACAGCACGCTGGTGGCGAAGGCAACGTGCGGAATTGCCAGCAGCCAAGGAAGACGCGTATACAGACGTACCCAGCCTGCGCCGGGCCACAAGGCGAGGATCGCCAGCAGCGCGATGATCAGCGCGCCCCCAGCCGCGAGGCCGACGGAAACCAGCGTTGCCAGTAACGCCTGCGGGAGTTGAGGATCGGCAAAGAGCGCCAGCCAGTGTGTGGTACTAAGCGCCGGTGTTATCAGAGACCATGCCGCTGGCGCCAACGGCAGATAAACTGCCGCCATGATGGCCCAGAGTAGCAGAATTAATGCGTACCGTAGCGGCGTAACCATTCTTGTTCCAGAGCGTTTACCCAGGCTGCATGCGGTTCTGGCAACACGGCAGGGAGCCCCTGTGGGATCCGCGCCAGCAGCGCATCACGCTGTTCGTCAGGCAATTTTTGTGGATCAAGCACCGAAGGATCTCCCCAGACAGCCGGGTCAGCTTTGCGCAGTTGTGCTTCAGGAGAAAGCAGGAAGTTTGCCACGACTTTTGCTCCGGCACTGGCGTGGGCATTCGCCGGAATGGCAACAAAGTGCACGTTGCCGAGCATGCCCTGTGAGAAACCAAAACTGTAACTGCTTTTAGGCAATTCGCCGCTCGCCACTTTTTGCTGCGCGTGGGCCGGGTTAAAGGTCAATGATAAACGCAGGGTACCGCTATTGAGCAGTGCATCCATTCGTGCTGGCGTGGGCGGAAAATCTTTGCCTTCACGCCAAAGTACAGGATGCAAAGTATCAAGATACTGCCACAATGGCGCGGTAACTTCGGCGAATGTCGCTGTATCTGGCGCAACTTTCAATGCCTGTGGTTTGGTGGTGAGCGAAATTAGCAACTGCTCAAGAAAAGCCGTTCCAGTAAAGTCGGGCGGGCGTGGATAGGTCACCGTGCCAGGGTGCGCCTGCGCGAATTTAAACAGTGCCTGCGGAGATTGTGGCGGCTGCGCGGTAAGATCGCGCCGGGCAATAAAAGTGAGTTGGGCACCGCCCCACGGTGATTCAGCCCCCTCTGTTTGAACGGAGAAATCTTCGGTCACCGGTTTTTGTGTATCAACATAGCGCCAGTTAGGCAGCGTTTGCGCCCACTGGGTTTGCAGTAGCCCGGCTTCTTTTAGCGTACGGAAGTTTTCGCCGTTAACCCACAGTAAATCGACAGAGCCGCCGGTTTTTCGCCCGGATGCCGCTTCCGTCTGGATGCGTTTTACGGCATCGGCAGCGTCTGCCAGGCGCACGATTTTCAGGTTAATGTCGTAGTGCGTTTTCATCTCGCCGCTAACCCAGTCGAGATACTGGTTAACTGCATTGTCGCCACCCCAGGCGTTGAACCACACCGTTTGACCACGGGCGTCATTTTTGATTTGTTGCCAGCTGGCGTCCTGGGCAAACGTCGCCAGCGGGCAGAGCAACAAACTCAGACACAATAAGCAGTAACGCATAATATCTCCATGGTTAAAAATGGGGGAAGGTCTCAGCTTTTTTTCCGTTGGCGCTCAAGATAAAGGCTTCTCGCCACCGATATCACCACGCTTAGGGCAAACAGGACAAACAGACCCGTCACAAACCAAAATGTGCCGCCGGTTAACAGGCTTCCCGCCCATGAGTAGACGATAGTGGCGGGTAACTGTCCGATGCCGGTGGCGATGAAAAAATGGCGAAAACGAATTGAGGTCAGGCCTGCCGCGTAGCTTACCGGGTCGAACGGCACAAAAGGTAACAGGCGGCAGACCAGAATAGTGTGCTTACCATAGCGCTCGAAAAAAGCGTCCATATTGTTCAGCACCGTTTTTCCGGTCAGCTTTTCTACCGCACCGCGACCTAAAATGCGGGCAATAAAAAAGCACAGCGCCGCACCTGCCATTGCGCTGCTCCAGGATAGTACGCCGCCCCAAAATGCGCCAAACAGCGAGGCATTGGCAAACGTGATCACAAACGCAGGAAGCGGTGCAACGATGGCCTGTAAGATCATCAGGAAGAACGACACCACCGCCGCCTGGGTTCCATAAGAACGAATAAAGTTTTCCAGAGCATGCTGATCGAGTGTGGTAAATGCTGCCAGGCCGCCGTGGAGAAAATCACTCACGCCAGGTATCCATGCCCATGCCATTAGCCCGAGCAGTAGCAGAGCAATCAAACCCACCCGGTAATAGCGAGCCAGCCGCGCTTTATTCCGTTTTATCATTTACCTGTACACTCATGGTTGGCTGACGGATCGATATGCTTATATCGGGCCCAGGCTTTGGCTGCCTGAACGAGGGCGAATAACGCCAGCCCTGCCACGCTGAGCTTACCGATGAATACCAGGGTAATGCCTTCGCTGGCGAGTTCATGCGACATCAGCGTATAGATAAAGATGCCGGGTAAGGTGGTAAGTGCCGATATTACGGTAAATGACCAGAACGGAATGGCCGTCAGCCCATAGGCGTAATTTTGAATATTATAGGGGAACAGCGGCACGAGCCGGGTCAGGATCAGAAAGTCTACTCCGCTATGGGCAATGCCTTTTTCGATAGCCTGAAACGTCGCCGTGTGCCCAACGTATTTCAGTAGTAGATCCCGTCCAAGCCAGCGAGCCAGCAAAAACGACAGCGCTGAGGCCACGGTTGCAGCCACTAACGAGATAAGCGTCCCAGCCACGGGGCCAAACAGCACACCGCCGACGATCACCAGGATGCTGCCTGGAATCAGACACAGCGCAGCAACAATAAAAAGCAGGATATAAAGCGTATAGCCGAACATACCGCTTTGGCGGATGACGTCTTGTAAATGATGGAAATTGGTTATCAGGTCGGTCAGACCATAATGATGGAAAACTCCCGCCAGAACGCAGAACAGGACCGCGACAATCAGCAGCCGGTATTCTGCTTTATGCGAACTTCTTTTTCATGGGGGTTCTCCTGTAAAACCGAGTGCAATGGAGCATTTTCATCAGCGAAAAGCGCGCGCGAAGATATAATAAATTCCCGGCCGTAACAATGTATTACCGTCACTTTATTGATTTTGCACAGAATAAACAGACTCTCCAGACCGGGCCTGGAGAGTAAAAAGATGCAGAAGGTCAGACGCGGAATTTAGCCCATACAGGCGCATGGTCGGACGGTTTTTCCATGCTGCGAATTTCATAGTCGATGCCGGTTTCTTCGCAGCGTTCCGCCAATGGGTTGCTCGCCAGCAGCAGATCGATACGCAGGCCACGGTTATCGTCAAAGCCTTTTGAGCGATAGTCGAACCACGAGAACTGGTCATTCTTTTCAGGATTTGCGTGACGGTAAGTATCCACCAGACCCCAGCCCAGCAGGCGTTCCATCCACTCACGCTCCTCCGGCAGGAAGGAACATTTACCGGTACGCAGCCAGCGTTTACGGTTTTCTTCGCCAATGCCGATATCGAGATCGGTTGGGCTAATATTCATATCGCCCATGATCAATACCGGATTGTCGCGCTTCAGTTCAGTCTCCAGATAGTTTTGCAGGTTCTGATAAAACGCGGCTTTGGCCGGGAATTTGGTTTCATGGTCACGGCTTTCGCCCTGCGGGAAATAGCCGTTGATCACCGTGATGCTGCCCAGAGGGGACGGAATTTCTGCCATGATGATACGACGCTGCGCTTCTTCGTCATCGCCCGGGAAGCCACGACGTACCGCAATTGGTGTTTCTTTCGTTAACAACGCCACGCCGTAATGACCTTTCTGGCCGTGATAAAAGACGTTGTAACCGAGCTTTGCTACCTCTTCGAGAGGGAACATATCGTCGTGGACTTTTGTCTCCTGTAAGCCAATAACATCCGGTTGGTGTTTTTCGACAATGGCTGCCAGTTGATGGGGACGGGCACGCAGGCCGTTGATATTAAAAGAGACAAATTTCATAGTCGCTGCCACTTTGCAAGATGAATAGTGCAAGGATGGTAGCAGAATTTCTGCAGGCTGACTGCTTCTTGTCACCTGATTCCAACAATGATTGCTAATGGTGTTAACGATGGAGCAAAAACTGCACCGTTTTGGCGCGAAGCGCGTCGGAATGGAGCAATAATTTCCGAAAAATTTCGTATACGATCACAATTCCAGAATTATATTTGGCGACTGAATAAAACTGCGTTTTTTCCTCTGTTTAGTCGCCTGATGCGCAAACATATTCACTTTATATGCACATGCAGTGAATATCGCCACGTTGTAACCTGTTGATATTCCGTCATCGACCTCCGTTTATGCACTTTTTTCGCTGGCTGGCACGAACCCTGCAATCTACATTTACACCGCAAACACTATATTTATTAACATATAAATAACCTTTTATTTACCGTTGAGGTCGCTATGTCTCTGTCAATTACGCGTGAAAATTTTGATGAATGGATGATGCCCGTATATGCTCCGGCCCCTTTTATTCCGGTGCGGGGTGAAGGTTCACGTCTGTGGGATCAACAGGGTAAAGAGTATATCGATTTCGCGGGAGGCATTGCGGTTAATGCGCTGGGTCACGCCCACCCGGCATTGCGCGAGGCATTAAACGACCAGGCGAGCAAATTCTGGCATACGGGAAATGGCTACACCAACGAGCCGGTACTGCGTCTGGCGAAAAAGCTGATTGACGCCACCTTCGCCGAGCGCATTTTCTTCTGTAACTCCGGCGCAGAAGCCAACGAAGCGGCACTAAAACTGGCGCGTAAATATGCCCACGATCGTTTTGGCAGCCAGAAGAGCGGGATTGTAGCGTTTAAAAATGCTTTCCATGGCCGCACGCTGTTTACCGTCAGCGCCGGAGGACAACCTGCCTACTCACAGGATTTCGCGCCGCTGCCGCCGGATATCCGTCATGCCGTATACAACGATCTCGATTCTGCCAGCCAACTCATTGATGACACTACTTGTGCGGTTATCGTGGAGCCTGTGCAGGGTGAAGGCGGTGTGGTACCGGCAACAAAAGCCTTTTTGCAGGGGCTACGTGAGTTATGCGATCGCCATAATGCGCTGCTGATTTTTGATGAAGTTCAGACCGGCGTTGGCCGTACCGGGGAGCTGTATGCCTATATGCACTACGGCGTGACGCCGGATCTGCTGACGACAGCAAAAGCGCTGGGCGGTGGTTTCCCCATCGGCGCACTGCTGGCGACAGAGCGTTGCGCCAGTGTGATGACGGTTGGTACACATGGTACAACGTACGGCGGAAACCCGCTGGCGACGGCGGTGGCAGGTAAATTGCTGGAAATTGTGAATACACCAGAAGTGCTCAACGGAGTAAAACAGCGCCACGACTGGTTTGTGGAGCGTATAAACGCCATTAACGAACGTTTTGGACTGTTTAGTGAAATTCGTGGACTCGGACTGCTGATCGGCTGCGTGCTGAACGCGGAATTTGCCGGGAAAGCGAAACTCATCTCGCAAGAAGCGGCTGTTGCCGGGGTGATGGTACTGATCGCTGGCGCTAACGTGGTGCGTTTTGCGCCAGCGCTCAACGTCAGCGAAGAAGAAGTCGCCACCGGACTGGATCGCTTTGCGCTGGCCTGCGAACGCATTAAAGCAGGGGGTTCATCATGATGGTGATTCGTCCCATTGAACGCGCGGATATCACCGCGTTGATGCAGCTTGCCAGTAAGACCGGCGGCGGGTTGACCTCGCTACCGGCGAATGAAGCTACGCTGATGGCGCGTATCGAACGTTCACTCCAAACCTGGCGCGGTGAGTTGCCAAAAAGTGAGCAGGGATATGTGTTTGTGCTTGAAGACAGTACCAGCGGAACCGTGGCCGGGATTTGCGCCATTGAGGTGGCGGTAGGGCTTAACGATCCCTGGTACAACTACCGGGTTGGTACCCTGGTCCACGCCTCGAAAGAGCTGAATGTCTATAACGCGCTGCCGACGTTGTTTCTGAGTAACGATCACACAGGTAGCAGCGAGCTTTGTACTCTGTTTCTCGATCCGGACTGGCGAAAAGAAGGCAACGGCTATTTGCTGTCAAAATCGCGCTTTATGTTTATGGCGGCCTTTCGCGACCGATTTAATGAGAAAGTCGTGGCCGAAATGCGCGGCGTGATTGATGAGCACGGTTACTCGCCGTTCTGGCAAAGCCTCGGTAAACGCTTTTTCTCAATGGAGTTCAGCCGGGCGGATTTTCTCTGCGGGACAGGACAGAAAGCCTTTATTGCTGAACTGATGCCCAAGCATCCTATTTATACCCATTTTCTGTCTGATGAAGCGCAAGGCGTGATTGGTCAGGTGCATCCGCAAACTGCCCCGGCGCGGGCGGTGCTGGAGAAAGAAGGATTTCGCTACCGCAACTATGTCGATATTTTCGACGGCGGGCCAACGCTGGAATGCGATATTGACCGGGTTCGGGCTATTCGTAAAAGCAGGCTGGTGGAAGTGGCGGAAGGTCAGCCAGCAACCGGCGAATATCCGGCCTGTCTGGTTGCCAATGAAAACTATCAAAACTTCCGCGTCATGCTGGTTCGCGCAGACCCGGATACCCAACGTCTGGTGCTGACGGCGGCGCAACTGGACGCCCTGAAATGCCACGCTGGCGACCATGTACGTTTTGTACGTCTTTGTGCAGAGGAGAAAACAGCATGACACTATGGATAAACGGTGACTGGGTGACGGGGCTGGGCGAGCGTCGGGTGAAAACCAACCCGGTAAGCGGTGATGTGCTGTGGCACGGTAATGATGCAGATGCAGCGCAGGTGACGCAAGCGTGCCAGGCCGCACGCGCAGCCTTTGCCGGTTGGGCTAAACAGCCTTTCAGCGCACGCCAGACTATTGTTGAAAAGTTTGCTTTATTGCTGGAAAGCAATAAAGCCGAGCTAACTCAGATTATCGCCAAGGAAACCGGAAAACCTCATTGGGAAGCCGCGACTGAACTGACGGCGATGATCAATAAAATCGCCATCTCCGTCAAAGCTTATCACGCTCGTACCGGTGAGCAGCACAGCGAACTACCGGATGGCGCGGCAACGTTGCGCCATCGCCCACACGGCGTGCTGGCGGTTTTTGGTCCGTATAACTTCCCCGGTCATTTACCCAATGGTCATATTGTTCCGGCATTGCTGGCAGGCAATACGTTGATTTTCAAACCCAGCGAGTTGACGCCGTGGACCGGTGAAGCAGTTACAAAACTGTGGGAGCAGGCGGGGTTGCCGCCGGGCGTGCTGAATCTGGTGCAGGGCGGACGTGAAACGGGGCAGGCGCTGAGTGCGCTGGAAGACCTCGATGGCCTGCTGTTTACCGGCAGTGCGAATACCGGTTATCAGCTGCATAAGCAGTTATCCGGCCAGCCGGAAAAAATCCTTGCCCTGGAGATGGGGGGCAACAACCCGCTGATTATTGAGAATCCGGAAGATATTGATGCCGCAGTGCATCTGACCATTCAGTCCGCATTTGTCACCGCCGGACAGCGCTGTACCTGTGCCCGCCGCCTGCTCGTAAAAAAAGGCGCGCAGGGTGATGCGTTCCTGACGCGTCTGGTGGAGGTTAGTCAGCGTTTAATGCCCGGCAACTGGGATGCACAACCGCAGCCATTTATGGGTGGACTAATTTCCGAACAAGCAGCGCAACACGTCTATGATGCCTGGCAGCGTCTGGCGTCGTTGGGCGGCCGTACGCTGTTAGCGCCACGTCTGGTAAATGCCGGAACGTCACTGCTGACCCCTGGAATCATCGAACTGACCGGGGCGGGGAACGTACCTGATGAAGAGGTTTTCGGTCCGCTGCTCGGCGTCTGGCGTTATGACAGCTTTGATGATGCGATTCGTATGGCGAACAACACTCGCTTTGGATTGTCGTGTGGGTTAGTTTCGCCCGATCGCGGCCAGTTCGAACAGCTACTGTTGGAGGCGCGGGCAGGGATCGTCAACTGGAATAAGCCGTTAACCGGCGCTGCGAGTACCGCACCGTTTGGCGGTGTAGGCGCTTCCGGGAACCATCGCGCCAGCGCGTGGTATGCCGCAGATTATTGCGCCTGGCCGATGGCAAGTCTGGAATCCCCGGCCTTAACGCTGCCAACGGCGCTTAGCCCCGGACTGGATTTTTCTCGCGAGGATAAGCTATGAAAGCCCGTGAGGTAAATTTTGATGGTCTGGTGGGACTGACTCACCACTATGCTGGATTGTCATTTGGTAATGAGGCCTCAACCAAACATCGATTTCAGGTGTCGAACCCGCGTCTGGCGGCAAAGCAAGGTCTGCTAAAGATGAAAGCACTGGCGGATGCAGGATTTCCTCAGGCGGTGATCCCGCCCCACGAGCGGCCTTATATTCCGGTTCTGCGTCAGTTGGGTTTTAGCGGCAGTGACGAACAGGTGCTGGATAAAGTGTCGCGTCAGGCGCCTCACTGGCTCTCCAGTGCCAGCTCCGCATCGCCTATGTGGGTAGCGAATGCGGCGACGGTTTGCCCTTCGGCAGACTCGCTGGACGGGAAAGTGCATCTGACGGTGGCGAATCTGAATAATAAGTTCCACCGTTCACTGGAAGCGCCTACTACCGAAGCATTGTTACGGGCGATTTTCCGTGATGAGAATAGCTTTGCGGTCCACGGTGCGTTACCCCAGGTTGCGCTATTTGGCGATGAAGGGGCGGCAAACCATAACCGCCTGGGTGGAGATTACGGTGACCCCGGCGTACAGCTGTTTGTTTACGGTCGTGAAGAAGGCAATGCATCCCAACCGAAGCGCTATCCGGCAAGGCAATCCCGTGAGGCCAGCGAGGCGGTCGCGCGACTGAATCAGGTCAACCCACATCAGCGCATTTTTGCTCAGCAAAACCCGGACGTTATCGATCTTGGTGTGTTCCATAACGATGTGATTGCGGTGTCGAATCGCCAGGTGCTGTTTTGTCATCAGCAGGCGTTTGTCAGACAGCAGGCATTGTTAGAGCAGTTGCGCAGCCAGGTGGCAGGTTTTACCCCGCTGGAAGTCCCGACAGCGGAAGTGTCGGTGCAGGATGCCGTGACCACTTATCTGTTTAACAGTCAGTTGCTGAGTCGTAGTGACGGTTCGATGATGCTGGTCCTGCCGCAGGAGTGTCGGGAGCATGCTGGCGTGTGGCGGTATTTGAACCGGCTTCTCGAGGAAGACAATCCGATCGATGACCTGCGGGTATTCGATCTGCGTGAAAGTATGTCCAACGGCGGTGGTCCGGCATGCTTGCGCCTGAGAGTGGTGCTCACTCCGCAGGAACAGCAGGCGGTGAATCCGGCGGTTATCATGAACGACACGCTGTTTAACACGTTGAATAACTGGGTTGACCGTTACTATCGCGATCGTCTTACCGCTGCCGACCTTGCCGACCCACAACTGTTGCGCGAGGGGCGTGAAGCGCTGGATACGCTGACGCAATTGCTCAACCTCGGCTCAGTGTATCCTTTCCAGCAGGAGGGGATGCGCCATGGATAACTTTCTGGCGATCACGCTCGCAGGCGCCACTCCAGAGAAAACGCAAGGAACCACTCATGGTTTTGACTGGCAGTGGATCGGTCACGGAATTCTGGAACTGACGCCGCTTGCACCCGTTGAACATTCTCTGGTGCTGTCTGCGGGGATCCATGGCAATGAAACCGCGCCGGTAGAGATACTCGATTCATTGCTTTCCAGGCTGTTTAGCGGCGAGCTGACACTGACATGGCGGCTGCTGGTGATTCTGGGAAACCCGCAGGCGCTGGCTGCGGGAAAACGATATTGTCATAGCGACCTGAATCGTATGTTTGGCGGTCGGTGGCAGATTTTTACCGCAAGTGAAGAAACGCACCGAGCCCATGGGCTTGAGCTGTGTCTGGAAGATTTTTATTCGCGCGCAAAGGAGCCTGTGCGCTGGCATCTGGATCTGCACACCGCGATTCGCGGTTCACAGCATCTGCGCTTTGGCGTATTGCCACAACGCAACGTTGCCTGGGACGAGGATTTCCTTGAATGGCTGGGAGACGCGGGACTGGAAGCGCTGGTTTTCCATCAGACGCCTGGCGGCACGTTCACCCATTTTAGCGGGGAACATTTTGGTGCGTTGGCCTGTACGTTGGAACTGGGTAAAGCGCTGCCGTTTGGACAAAACGATCTCACCCAGTTTGCACAAACGGCAGACGCACTGGAGAAACTGCTGCGGGGTGAACGGGTGTCGACGAGAGAAATATCCCCGCTGCGTTATCGCGTGGTGTCGCAAATCACGCGTCGTAGCAATGATTTCATTCTCCACATCGATAACCAGACGCTAAACTTTACCCCCTTTAAAGAAGGCACCTTGCTGGCGCAGGACGGAGATGAACGTTTTATCGTCACCCATGATGTTGAATACGTTCTCTTTCCCAACCCTAACGTGGCCTGTGGTTTACGTGCCGGATTGATGCTCGAAAAGTTGTGATCAATATATTCGCCCTGCAGGATTATCCTTTAGGGCTTATTTTTGCGTGCTGTTTTTATTTATTACGGATTATTCCTGGTGAATTGCTTTCTTAATAAACAGGGTTCAGGTATAGTTCTTCATAATCCGTTCAAAATCATCCTGTTGTAATTTTTTATTGCAACTCTCCGCAATTTATTCTTTTTTTCTTCATAATTGATGAAAGTTTGTTTTTTACACTTTCACTGTTTTACCGTTGCTCTGATTAATTGACGCTTAAGCCGGTAAAGTTAATCTCGTCAACACGACATCACATTGCATAAGAGTCGCATGAGTGTCGTAAAAATAACTGAAAGAAAGGATAGAAATTATGCGTAAACTGACTGCTCTGTTTGTTGCCTCTACTCTGGCGCTGGGTGCTGCGAACCTGGCTCATGCTGCTGACACTACAACAGCTGCACCAGCGGATGCTAAACCGATGATGCATCACAACGGCAAATTTGCCCCGCATCACGACATGATGTTTAAAGACCTGAACCTGACTGACGCACAGAAACAGCAGATCCGCGAAATCATGAAAGGCCAGCGCGATCAGATGAAACGTCCGCCGCTGGAAGAACGCCGTGCAATGCACGACATCATCGCCAGCGATAGCTTCGATAAAGCGAAAGCCGAAGCGCAGATTGCGAAGATGGAAGAACAGCGCAAAGCCAACATGCTGGCGCATATGGAAACTCAGAACAAAATTTACAACATTCTGACCCCGGAACAGAAAAAGCAGTTTAATGCCAATTTTGAGAAGCGTCTGACAGAACGTGCAGCGCAGAAAGGTAAAATGCCGGAAGCTGCCGAGTAATCGATCAGCGTCTACACTAAATCATTCACACTGTGTCGCGCTGATTGCCGCACAGTGTGAAACCAAACTCAAGACCGCCGCTCTTGTCCACAACACGTATAACGATGTGGGCAGGATCGGCGGTTTTTTCATTTCTGCCTATTGCACCGGACGCACGACACGCTATTCTCCTGAAGCCCGCGAAAATTCTACCTGGATCAGCGCGTTATTCTTTTTTGCAAAATGCCGGGTTCATCGCTAAGGCAAATCAACTCTGCTGCCGATAACAATAATCTGCAGGGTGAACATAATAATGATGATTTATGGCTGTCTGTTTACGGCAGGCTGCCATGCTGCTCCTTTCTGGAGGGATGATGGAATACTTTGATATCCGCAAAATGCCGATTAACCTCTGGCGGAATGGTGCGGGAGAAACGCGTGAGATTTGCTGTTTTCCACCAGCAACACGAGATTTTCACTGGCGGGCGAGTATCGCCTCCATTGCAGCAAACGGTGAGTTTTCTCTTTTTCCCGGCGTAGAACGTGTGATTACTCTGCTGGAAGGTGGAGAAGTGACCCTGGAAGAAACGAACATCTTTACGCATACCCTGAAACAGCATCAGCCTTTTACCTTTGCCGGTGACAAGGTGGTAAAAGCAAAGCTGACGGAAGGGCAGATGTCGATGGATTTTAATATCATGACCCGACGAGATGTTTGCCAGGCAAAAGTCAGAGTGGCCGATCGCACCTTTACGACCTTTGGTTCACGCGGCGGCGTGGTGTTTGTTATCAGTGGTGCATGGCAACTGGGCGATAAACTGCTGACGGCCGACCAGGGTGCGAGCTGGCATGACGGCAAACACACATTACGACTGCTGGAACGCGAGGGAAAATTGCTGTTCAGCGAGATTAACTGGATGCCGGGGCATTCTCCGGATGCAGTTCAATAATGTCATATTGACCAGACAGAACAGGCCGGCAGAGAATTTTGTAGCCATCATGGTCAAACCCTGCTGGCATACGCGCCAGGGTAGTCGCTTCATCCAGCGTTGAAACAGCTCCCAGCCACAGCCAGTTGTTGATGATATGGTACTGTGTCATTTCAGCGCCGGTTTCCTGCAGTGCAATGGCATTGCTCCATGGCCAGCAAATCACTCTCACTCTTTCCAGCGCCGCTAACAGACGCAAATGATGCGCTTCATGACTCTCTTTCCCGCAGCACGCTCCGGCGCAGCGTTTAAGCGCGGAGCGAAAACAGGCGCGCCCGCGACTCAGGGGTTCCAGCCCCAACAGGCCGTAGCACAGCTGTTGTTCATCCGCGAGGCTTTGCAACGCTTGTAGCGCTGCGCGACGATTGGCAAACAGGCCAAACAGATTGGGTGCATTGGAGAAATCAATATCTCGTGCGTAGACAACCTGAACAGTTCGGTCGGTAAGCTGCAAGGCGCAAAGCTGACGATTGCGCCGCAGTCGTTTGTTAAACAACGGCTGTTGTTCTTTGATCAACCGCGCTTCCAGCAGCAGGGCACCAATTTCTCCCGCCGTACAAATCCAGCTAATGCGTTTGGTCTGACGCAGCATTGCCGCTTCGTCCGCGGTACGCAGGTGTGCCAGCACGCGGCTGCGAATATTGACACTTTTACCAATGTAGAGCGGCATAGTGTCGCTTTCACTGTGAAACAGATAGACGCCTGGTGCGGTGGGAAGCGCACTCAAAAATGGACGCAGGTGTTCAGGATATTCATAGATTGCCGCTGCCTCAAATGTCAGGCGTGGGGCTGATTGACGCCGTACCACTTCTCACTCCGGATGCTGGTTATTCATCCAGTATAGCAGTTTGAAACCGATTAAAAAAGCGGCATCAGACCTGGAGGAGGGGCCGGACAGCGGTGATCCCAGTGCTATCCGGCAATATGCGACTAAAAGAATTACGCTTTTTTCCAGAAGTCATCAAACACCGTAATCGGTGTGCGACGTTTGTGCTCGGTCTTCAGATACCAGCCTTCAATTTTTTTCGCGACGTCGGCAGCCAGCGTTTTTCCTTCCAGGTAATCGTCGATGTTGTCATAGGTGACGCCTAATGCGGCTTCATCCGGCAGAGAAGGGCGATCGTCTTCGAGGTCGGCGGTTGGCGCTTTCTTATATAAATGCTCCGGGCAACCCAGCGCGGCAAGCAACTGCTTACCCTGACGCTTGTTCAGACGGAAAATAGGGTTAATGTCAGTACCGCCATCGCCGTATTTGGTGAAAAATCCGGTGATGGCTTCTGCTGCATGATCGGTACCCACGACAACACCGCTGGTCATTCCGGCGATACTGTACTGGGCCTTCATACGTTCACGGGCTTTTTCATTGCCACGGACAAAATCGCTCAGTTCAATACCCGCTTCACGCAGGGCCTGTTCACTGGCCAGTACCGCACCCTTAATATTTACTGTGAGCACTCGGTCAGGTTGGATAAAGGCGATGGCATCCTGGCAGTCCTGTTCATCAGCCTGAACGCCATACGGCAGACGTACGGCAATAAACTGCAACGCGTCATTCCCCGTTTCTTCGCGAAGCTCGGAAATAGCCATCTGGCAAAGTTTTCCCGCGAGCGTTGAGTCCTGTCCGCCGCTTATCCCTAATACCAGTGATTTCAGAAAAGGGTACGTTTGCAGGTAGGATTTCAAGAAATCCACGCTGCGGCGAATTTCCTCTTCTGCATTAATTTGCGGTTTTGCGCCAAGCGCCTGGATTATCTCTTGCTGCAGAGTCATTTAACCCCCTCCGAAAAATGAAATGATCAAAAAAATGATGTGTTAAAGCTAACGCGTTGGGACCCAAACGACAAGGGATGCAGGCCTGATCTAACATCATTTTGTTTTAATAGAATTTTCCGAAACGACCTAAGTATCATCTGATTGCTTGAAAAATGTGTTGTTGTGCTCCAGGCTTATATAACACGCTGAAATACAAGAGGACGGAATATGAACAAGAACCTAACAGGAATTCTGAGTGCAGCGGCTGTTTTGACTATGCTGGCAGGGTGTACGGCCTACGATCGTACTAAAGACCAATTTGTTCAGCCCGTGGTGAAAGATGTGAAGAAAGGGATGAGCCGGGCGCAGGTGGCGCAGATTGCCGGTAAACCTTCTTCTGAAGTCAGCATGATTCATGCGCGAGGGACATGCCAGACCTACATCCTGGGTCAACGAGATGGTAAAGCTGAAACCTATTTTGTTGCTTTAGACGACACCGGACATGTGATTAACTCCGGTTACCAGACCTGCGCAGAGTACGACACTGACCCGCAGGCGGCGAAGAAGTAACAACTGCTTATTGCCTGAGCATTCAGAAGAACCGGCCATTGTGCCGGTTTTTTTGTGCCGAACGATCTTATTTATTGCCGCGAATTATTTACCCGAAATGTGAGGGGGGTCATAACGACAGGTCAAGGAGAGACAATTTAGTTGGTCAAGGAAATACCATCCACCGGTGCAATCCCGTATACTCATTTCAGCCACCTAAAAAAGTAATTTAGCTGACGCAAGTTACCCAGAGCATGGATGCAGGTTATGGCTTGCGGAGTGTCTGGTTGACAGATAATCGCACATGAGGATCGTTTTAATGGAAAAGAAACACATTTATCTGTTTTGTTCTGCGGGCATGTCGACTTCATTGTTGGTTTCGAAGATGCGTGCTCAGGCCGAAAAATACGAAGTACCGGTTATTATTGAAGCATTTCCTGAAACGCTGGCCGGAGAAAAAGGTCCTGTCGCCGATGTCGTGTTATTAGGTCCACAAATTGCTTATATGTTGCCCGAAATTCAGCGTTTGTTACCCAACAAGCCTGTGGAAGTGATTGACTCGCTGCTGTATGGCAAAGTCGATGGTTTAGGCGTGCTTAAGGCTGCTGTTGCAGCAATTAAAAAAGCCGCAGCAAATTAATTATTTTATTTTAATTTTTCCCGTCAAAGAGTTATTTCATTAACATTCACCGCAATTATTAATTGCGGTATTTAAGGGTATTTTTCTATGAGTAACGCTATTGCTTCACTTGAAAAGGTACTCCTTCCTTTTGCTGTAAAAATTGGAAAGCAGCCACACGTTAATGCAATCAAGAACGGTTTTATTCGTTTAATGCCGTTAACCCTCGCAGGGGCCATGTTTGTATTAATCAATAACGTTTTCCTGAGCTTTGGGGAGGGGTCGTTTTTTTATTCAATGGGCATTCGACTTGATGCTTCAACTATTGAAACTTTGAATAGCTTGAAAGGCATTGGTGGAAACGTCTATAACGGTACGTTGGGTATCATGTCATTGATGGCACCGTTCTTTATCGGCATGGCGCTGGCAGAAGAACGTAAAGTCGACTCACTGGCAGCCGGGTTATTATCCGTCGCCGCGTTTATGACCGTAACGCCTTATAGCGTGGGTGAAGCCTATGCCGTTGGCGCAAACTGGCTCGGCGGTGCCAATATTATTTCCGGTATTATTATCGGCCTTGCGGTCGCGGAAATGTTCACCTTTGTGGTTCGTCGCAATTGGGTCATTAAATTACCTGATAGCGTACCGACATCCGTATCGCGCTCTTTCTCTGCGCTGATTCCTGGCTTCCTTATCCTCTCCATTATGGGGATCATCGCCTGGGCATTGAACACCTGGGGTACGAACTTCCACCAGATCATTATGGATTCCATTTCAACTCCGCTGGCGTCGTTGGGTAGCGTGGTGGGCTGGGCCTACGTGATTTTTGTTCCGCTGCTGTGGTTCTTCGGTATTCACGGTTCACTGGCGCTGACTGCGCTGGACAGCGGTATCATGACGCCATGGGCGCTGGAAAACATCTCTATCTACCAACAGTTTGGTTCCGTAGATGCCGCGCTGGAAGCCGGTAAGACGTTCCACGTCTGGGCGAAGCCGATGCTCGACTCCTATATTTTCCTTGGGGGTAGTGGGGCAACGCTGGGTCTGATTATCGCTATCTTCCTGGCATCGCGTCGTCCTGACTATCGTCAGGTTGCTAAGCTGGCACTGCCATCAGGTCTGTTCCAGATTAACGAACCTATCCTGTTCGGTCTGCCGATCATCATGAACCCGGTGATGTTTATCCCGTTCATTCTGGTGCAACCGATTCTGGCGGCGATTACGCTGGCAGCTTACTACTCAGGCATTATTCCACCGATTACCAACATTGCACCGTGGACTATGCCAACCGGTTTGGGCGCGTTCTTTAACACCAACGGTAGCGTCGCTGCTCTGCTGGTCGCGCTGTTCAACCTCGGTATCGCAACGCTGGTTTACCTGCCGTTCGTGGTGGTAGCCAACAAAGCGCAGAACGTTATTGACCAAGAAGAAAGCGAAGAAGATATCGCTAACGCATTAAAATTCTAAATTTAATCCGGCATGGCTTTACGGTCATGCCGGACTGAACCAGAGGAAAAAAGTATGTTGGATATCGAGAACATCGTCGACACGCAGTCAGAAGCAGAAGAACTTGAAGAAGTGGTGATGGGCCTCATCATCAACTCCGGTCAGGCGCGTAGCCTGGCGTACGGCGCACTCAAAATGGCCAAGCAGGGTGATTTCGAGTCAGCTAAGACCATGATGGACCAGTCTCGTCTGGCGCTGAACGAAGCGCACCTCGTGCAAACGAAATTGATTGAAGGCGATCAGGGCGAAGGTAAAATGAAAGTTAGCCTGGTGCTGGTCCACGCACAGGACCACCTGATGACATCAATGCTGGCGCGTGAGCTGGTGACTGAACTGATTGAGCTTCACGAAAAGTTGAAATAGCGAGGAGTGCATAATGCAGCTACAGATTAACGCACCGGAAATCAAAACCGTTTATGAACAGCAGCTGTTTAATGGCAAAAATTTCCATGTGTTCATCTATAACAAAACTGAGAGCATCAGCGGGCTGCATCAGCATGACTACTATGAATTTACCCTGGTTTTAACCGGGCGCTATTATCAGGAAATCAACGGTAAACGCGTCCTGCTCGAACGTGGAGACTTTGTCTTTATCCCGTTGGGATCGCACCACCAGAGTTTTTATGATTTTGGTGCGACAAGGATCCTTAACGTCGGCATCAGTAAACGTTTTTTTGAACAGCACTATCACCCGCTGCTGCCATTTTGTTTCGTTGCATCGCAGGTCTACCGGGCAAATAACTCGTTTCTTACCTACATTGAAACGGTTATTGCATCACTGAACTTTCGTGAGAGCGGGCTGGATGAATTTGTAGAAGTGGTCACCTTCTATATTATAAATCGGTTACGCCATCATCGTGAAGAGCAGGTGCTGGATGATATTCCGCAGTGGCTTAAAACCACCGTCGAGACCATGCACGACAAACGGCAGTTTAGCGAGAATGCGCTGGAAAATATGGTACACCTGTCCGCGAAATCCCAGGAGTATCTGACCCGCGCTACCCAGCGTTATTACAGCAAAACGCCGATGCAGATTATTAATGAAATCCGCATTAACTTTGCTAAAAAACAGCTGGAAATGACGAACTATTCTGTAACGGATATTGCTTACGAGTCTGGCTACAGTAGTCCAAGCCTGTTTATTAAAACGTTTAAAAAGCTGACGTCGTTTACACCGAATAGCTACCGTAAGAAATTAACTGAATTTAATCAGTAGATATTATTTGCCAATAACCCATTTTTTATAGCTTGCCCAAAATAGCGTCGGGACAGCCACGCTATACCTGACAAACGGGTTGAGCATAATACACGTCAGTGTTTTTACACTGAAGGGAGAAAGTATGAGCCAGAAATTAAAAGTCGTCACTATCGGTGGCGGGAGCAGCTACACCCCTGAATTACTTGAAGGCTTTATTAAGCGTTATCATGAATTACCGGTTTCTGAGTTGTGGCTGGTTGATGTCGACGGTGGAAAAGAGAAGCTGGACATTATTTTTGACCTTTGCCAGCGCATGATCGACAAAGCCGGCGTACCGATGAAGTTGTTTAAAACGCTGGACCGTCGTGAAGCACTGAAAGATGCTGATTTCGTTACCACCCAACTGCGCGTAGGGCAGCTGAAAGCCCGTGAAAAGGATGAACGCATTCCGCTGAGCCACGGTTATCTGGGACAGGAAACCAACGGTGCGGGTGGGCTGTTCAAAGGTCTGCGTACCATTCCAGTTATCTTTGATATTATTAAAGATGTGGAAGAACTGTGCCCGAATGCCTGGGTGATTAACTTTACTAACCCGGCAGGGATGGTGACTGAAGCGGTCTATCGCCACACGAATTTCAAGAAATTCATCGGTGTGTGTAATATTCCTGTCGGCATGAAAATGTTCATTAGCGATGTGCTGGCGTTGAAAGAGAGTGATGACTTATCCATCGATCTGTTCGGTCTGAACCACATGGTCTTTATTAAAGATGTGCTGGTGAACGGTACATCGCGCTTTGATGAACTGCTGGACGGCGTGGCTTCTGGACAACTGAAAGCTTCCACCGTGAAGAACATTTTCGACCTGCCGTTCAGCGAAGGGTTGATTCGTTCGCTGAAGCTGCTGCCGTGCTCGTATTTGCTGTACTACTTCAAGCCAAAAGAGATGCTGGCGATCGAAATGGGCGAGTACTATAAGGGCGGCGCACGTGCCCAGGTAGTACAAAAAGTAGAAAAACAATTGTTTGACCTCTACAAAAATCCTGAGTTAAACGTTAAGCCGAAAGAGCTGGAGCAGCGCGGTGGTGCGTATTACTCCGATGCGGCCTGTGAAGTGATCAACGCCATCTACAACGACAAACAGACCGAGCACTACGTCAACATTCCACATCATGGACACGTTGATAACATTCCTGCGGACTGGGCGGTTGAGATGACCTGCACGCTGGGACGTAACGGTGCTACGCCGCACCCGCGTATTACCCATTTTGATGAGAAAGTGCTTGGCCTTATCTACACCATTAAAGGCTTTGAGGTTGCGGCGAGCAATGCGGCATTGAGCGGCGAGCTGAATGATGTGCTGCTGGCGTTAAACCTGAGTCCGCTGGTTCATTCTGACAGCGATGCCGAGATTCTGGCGCGTGAGCTAATCCTGGCGCATGAAAAATGGTTGCCAAACTTCGCCGGGTGCATTGAGAAACTCAAAAGCGAACAACACTAACTGAGGTCGGCTATGGAACGCGTACTGATTGTGAATGCGGATGATTTTGGCCTGAGTAAAGGACAAAACTACGGCATTGTTGAAGCCTGTCGTAATGGCGTTGTCACCTCGACAACGGCATTGGTTAACGGTGCGGCGATTGACCATGCGGTACAGCTGAGTCGCGACATACCTGCACTCGCCGTCGGAATGCATTTTGTTCTGACGCTGGGTAGGCCGTTGACGGCAATGCCGGGCCTTACCCGTGACGGATTACTGGGGAAATGGATCTGGCAGATGGCAGAGGAGGATACTTTGCCGCTGGATGAAATTTCTCTGGAACTGGCCGCGCAGTATCAGCGTTTTATTGACCTGTTCGGGCGGGAGCCGACGCATCTGGATAGCCATCACCATGTGCATATGTTCCCGCAAATTTTCCCTATCGTAGCCGGGTTTGCTGCCCAGAAGGGGATTGCATTGCGTATCGATCGTCAGACCGTGTTTCAGGCGTCTGATTTTCCGGAAACGTTACGTACCTCCCAGGGATTCAGCAGCGAGTTTTACGGCGAAGCGATTTCCGAGGCTCTGTTTTTACAGACGCTGGATGCGTCAGTCGACCGGGGAGAGTCTTCGCTGGAAGTGATGTGTCATCCGGCCTTTATCGATGACATTATTCGTCAAAGTGCCTACTGTTACCCCCGCTTAACTGAGCTCGACGTGCTGACGTCTTCGTCACTGAAATATGCAATTGCGGAGCGCGGTTATCGTCTTGGCAGTTTTCTGAACGTGTAATTCCTGAGTTTGCGGCGCTTAATGCGCCGCATTTTTTTAGGCGGGAATCGTTTCTATTTTTCCGGCACGTGACCAGACGCGGTGTGCGGTCATCAGCGTCAACAGGGTATCCATAAACTGTGCGTCTGCACTGTCCGCTTCCACCACACCTTCTTCTCCTTCATTTTTGATATTCAACGTTGCTTTAAACTGACGAGCATCGCCGGCCAGGGCGATAGGTTTTAAGTGCTTATACGCTTCGAGTAAATAATATCGGGCATCACCGTTCTTAATGATGTCCGCGAGATTACCGCATGGAACGATAACCGCATCGACTGTCAGGGATGGCGAACCCGCAAAAGTACCGGCGATCGTCAGGGCAGATCCATCATCGGCAACTACCTTACCCATTCGGGAATAGAGCAATTTGGCATGAACGCCTTTGGCCTGTAGGGCTTGCATGATGGCGAGCAGGTCGCTCGATTTCACCTGGTCATTAAGTAGGATGGCGACCACGCGGCCCTTAATCTCACCTTGCGCACCTGCATATAAACTGAGTGACGGTGCATTTTTCAAACCGTTAACGTTGGGCGGTGGCGCAATGCTGGCCTGTTCCTTGGTTAGCTTAAAACCGAGATTATCGGCAACCGCCTCGGCGAGGGCAGTATCAATATGAGCTAACTGTTCGACCACTCTTTCCCGAATATAGGGGCGCGTAACCTTACTGAGTTCGAAACTGAATCCGCCGATAATATGCTGCTGTTCAATTGGCGTCTGACTTAGCCAGAACAGGCGAGGGTGCGCATAGTATTCGCCAAAAGAGGGGCTACGTTCGCGGATTTTGTTTCCTTCAATCCGTTCCTGATACGACTCAAATCCGCCGCGTTTTGGCCCCGGCGGCGTTTCACGCGGCCAGTTATCATTGATGGAATTCGGTTCATAGTTGGCTGGATTGGTATCGATGTCCATTCGATGCATGCCGTCACGCTGGAAATTATGGTACGGACAGGTCGGGCGATTAATCGGGATTTCATGGAAATTGGGCCCGCCCAGGCGACTGATTTGGGTATCGGTATAGGAGAACAAGCGACCCTGCAGCAGGGGATCGTTAGTAAAATCGATGCCAGGGACGATATGTCCGGGATGAAAAGCGACTTGTTCATTTTCGGCGAAGAAATTATCAGGATTGCGGTTCAGCACCATTTTACCGACGCGTTGCACCGGAACCAGCTCTTCCGGGATCAGCTTGGTCGGGTCGAGCAGGTCAAAATCGAACTTAAATTCATCTTCTTCGGGAATCAGCTGTAGTCCCAGTTCATATTCCGGATAATCGCCCGCTTCGATAGCTTCCCACAGATCGCGGCGATGAAAGTCAGGATCCCGACCGGTAAGTTTTTGCGCTTCATCCCATACCAGCGAGGCTTTGCCTGCCAGCGGTTTCCAGTGGAAACGGACAAAGGTGGCTTTCCCTTGCGCATTAATCAACCGAAATGTGTGAATACCGAAGCCTTCCATCGTGCGATAGCTGCGCGGAATAGCCCGATCGGACATTGCCCATATGACGTTGTGCAACGTTTCAGGCTGTAATGAGACATAATCCCAGAAGGTGTCATGGGCGCTTTGGCCCTGCGGGATAGCCCAATGCGGCTCCGGTTTAACCGCATGGACGAAATTTATGGGCATCCTGAATAAAGAAGATGGGAGTATTGTTTCCCACCAGGTCGAAAATGCCCTCTTCAGTGTAAAACTTGGTCGCAAATCCCCGTATATCCCTGACCGTATCCGCAGAGCCTGCGCCGCCCTGAACGGTAGAGAATCGGACAAAAACCGGGGTGATTTTATTTTCATCACTTAGAAAGTCCGCTTTCGTCGTCGCACTCAGGTTGGCATAGGACTGAAAGTAACCATGAGCGGCAGAACCTCGGGCATGTACAATCCGCTCCGGGATGCGTTCATGATCAAAATGGGTAATCTTTTCCCGCAGGATAAAGTCTTCCAGCAGGGTTGGCCCGCGATTACCTGCGCGCAGAGAGTTTTGATCGTCTGCGATTCGCACACCCTGATTAGTTGTCAGAGCAAAATCTTCGCTTCCTTTACGAAAACTGTCCAGTGCATTGAGTTTGTCACTTTTGATATCTGGCGCTTTTAAACTGCCGGACGTAGTGGGCTGCATACTTGGCGGTGTGGGTTCAGGTGTTGACCGATGTGAACCGTCTGTGGGTGCCAGTGAGTCAAGTCCTGGCTGGGATTCGCTGGCATCATGAATCGGCGCTGAGTGATGGAGTGGATGCTTATCATTCTGTGACATTAAACTCGTCTCCTGGTTTCATTGCTGAAAGGGTCGTTGTTGTTGTCAAAAGCTTTAACTATAGACCACTCACTCAGCGGCGCAGGTACAGGCCGATGACGTAAAGCACGATGAACCAGGCAAACAGCGCACGCAAGGCAGGACGCAAGGCGGCAAAATCGGCTAAGATAGCGGTTTTCTGATTTTTAGAATTTGTCTTTAGTGAAGCAACTGATTATGAAACCTCTTCGCCAACAAAATCGTCCGGTTATCAGCTATGTTCCCCGCGTGGAGCCCGCGCCACCAGAGCATGCGGTTAAAATGGATGCGTTTCGTGACGTATGGATACTGCGCGGAAAATATGTCGCTTTTGTCTTAATGGGGGAGGCGTTTCAACGTTCGCCTGCATTTACGGTCCCGGAATCAGCGCAACGCTGGGCTAATCAGGTTCGCCAGGAAAATGAACTAAGCGATTAATGGATATAAAAAAACCGCCGGAGCATGACACTCCGGCGGTTTTTTGTTTTTTTTTAGCTGACAGACTTAGCGATGCGCCAGTTCGGCGTTATCGTCGCTGTCCAGAATCGTTTTATCAGTTTGCTTGAGCCATTGGCTGGTCAGCGTACCGGCAGTCATGGAACCGCTTACGTTCAGCGCGGTACGACCCATATCGATCAGCGGCTCAACGGAGATCAGCAGCGCAACCAGCGTGACCGGCAGACCCATAGCGGGCAGGACGATCAGCGCGGCAAATGTTGCACCGCCACCGACACCCGCAACCCCTGCGGAGCTCACGGTCACGATACCAACCAGCGTGGCAATCCACATTGGGTCCAGTGGGTTGATACCGACGGTCGGTGCAACCATTACTGCCAGCATTGCCGGGTACAGGCCCGCACAACCGTTCTGACCAATCGTGGCACCAAACGAGGCGGCAAATGAGGCGATGGATTCAGGCACGCCCAGACGACGGGTCTGCGCTTCAACGTTCAGCGGAATTGAGGCTGCGCTGGAGCGGCTGGTGAAGGCGAAAGTCAGCACTGGCCATACCTTGCGGAAGTATTTCAGCGGGCTAACGCCGTTAATACCCAGCAGGATCCCGTGAACCACGAACATAATGCCCAGACCGAGATAAGAGGCCACGACGAAGCTACCCAGCTTGATGATGTCCTGCAGGTTGGAACCTGCAACCACTTTGGTCATCAGCGCCAGAACACCGTACGGCGTCAACTGCATCACCAGACGAACCAGTTTCATCACCCAGCTTTGCAGGGTATCGATAGCGACCAGAACGCGCTCGCCTTTTGGTGCATCATCTTTCAGCAGTTTCAGTGCGGCTACACCGAGGAATGCGGCGAAGATAACCACGCTGATAATCGACGTCGGGTTCGCGCCAGTCAGATCGGCAAACGGGTTTTTCGGAATAAACGACAGCACCAGTTGCGGAACGCTGAGGTCAGCCACTTTGCCAACATAGTTGGTTTCAATCGCGTTCAGACGTGCGGTTTCGGCACCACCTTGCACCAGACCTTCGGCGGTCAGGCCGAACAGGTTGGTCACCAGAACCCCTACCAGCGCGGCAATCAGCGTGGTAAACAGCAGCGTTCCGATGGTCAGGAAGCTGATTTTACCTAACTGAGAGGCGTTATGCAGACGTGCAACGGCGCTGAGAATAGACGCAAATACCAGCGGCATAACAATCATCTGCAGCAGTTGGACATAACCGTTGCCGACAATGTTGAACCACTGTACGGAATCTTTAAGAACCTGGCTGTCGGAGCCATAAATGGTGTGCAGGGCAAGGCCGAACACGACACCCATGACCAGACCGACCAGTACTTTTTTGGCCAGACTCCACTGTTTGTGACGGGCTTGCGCCAGCACGAACAGCAGCACTACGAACACGATAATGTTCGCGATTAATGGAAAGTTCATCCCCGTTCTCCTGATCTTATTATACGTATCACCGTTTAAAGGTGATTCTGTTGGCGCAAGATTAGCAGAACTGTGACTTGCCTCTTATATTCAAATGGAATTGTTTATACCTAAAATGACTTTTTGGCTGATTTATTAGTCAATCTGATGCGTTATGAAACGATTAAACTGCATTTGTAGCGTATTAATCATCTGCGAAGACCAGCGTACCGCGCTGTTCTCTTGTATGGTTTGCGGCATCCAGATTGCCCATGCGAACAGCGCCATGCACAGAAACCGCTCCAGTTGATTGCCTTTTTGCGGCACGAGGATAGGCAGACGAAAACGCCAGCGGCAGGGCCAAAGCAGGGGAACGCCTGCTGGGGTCAGCATGTCGGCCAGAATGTGACTAAGATAGCCGAGTACCATACCTTGTAAGGCATCGGCCGGTATTATCCAGGTATCCGGGACTTTCAGGTAGAACGTGGCCAGCAGGGCAAAAACCGCCAGCAGGCTATGTGTAAACCCGCGATGACCAAATGCCCGGGCAATGGGTTTTGATATCCACTTCAGACGCTGTCCCAGCAGAGATTTGGGATGATCGATATCCGGCAGCAGGCACGTTAAAATGGCTGAAGGAACAATATGCCACCAGTCACCCTGGGCAAGAACGGGCGTTAGTTCGGCATTCTTGGCAAATACCGCACAGGCAATAGAAAAAAGAAGGTGGCCTTCCGCCGTCATGATAAAACCCAATAAACTGTCAATTCATACAGTATAGGGGTTTTATACAGTAGGCGGAAGAGGTGACGTTGTAACCCTATGTCACAAGTGCGGGTTTAGCGTGCCAACCAACCGCCATCCACGGCCAGCGTATAGCCATGAATATAGTCAGAGGCGGGACTTGCAAGGAAAACGACCGGGCCTTTCAGGTCATTTGGCGTGCCCCAGCGTCCTGCGGGAATACGATCGATAATCTCCTGATTGCGCTCGCTGTCCGCGCGCAGTTGCTGGGTGTTGTTGGTCGCCATATAGCCGGGCGCGATGGCGTTGACATTAATTCCCTTGGCCGCCCATTCATTGGTGAGCAGGCGGGTGATGCCCAGAACACCGCTTTTTGATGCGGTATAGGAAGGTACACGGATACCGCCCTGAAAAGAGAGCATCGATGCAATGTTAATGATTTTTCCGCCATTGCCCTGAACCAGAAACTGACGCGCCACAGCCTGCGACAGAAAGAAAACGGATTTGAGATTCAGATTCATCACGTCATCCCAATCTTTTTCACTGAAGTCCAGCGCATCCTGACGGCGTATAGTTCCTGCATTGTTGACCAGAATATCGACCCGGCCAAACGCCGACACCGTTTTTGTCACGATGCTGGTGAGGGCATCTTGGTGACTGAGGTCGGCCTGAATGGCCATAAAGCGTCGACCGAGGGCGTTAATTTTCTCTGAGGTTTCATGCGGTATTTTACGATTCACGCCGACTACATCGCAGCCCGCTTCAGCCAGCGCCACTGCCATACCCTGCCCGAGGCCGGTGTCACATCCAGTGACGATGGCGACTTTACCTTCGAGACGAAAAGCTTCCTGAATCATGTTTACCTCAACTATTTATGTCATTAACGCTTGCGCTATAGGGCAAGGATAGGAGAGGTTAAACAGAAATACAATTTAAAATGAAACGGCGTTTTAAAAATGCAAGGATGAAAAATGAAAAAGCGGGCAATACGATCATTGCCCGTTACAGGATTAGCCGCGCAGATGTGCGGCAGTAAGTTTGGTGAGCGAGGTTAGTTTGACGTCGGCAAGCACGAAGCGAGGATCGTCCTGATTCTCATGCGCTGGTACGACGATGGAACGCATACGAGCAGCTTTCGAGGCAATCATGCCGTTCACTGAGTCTTCTAGTGCTACGCAGTTTAACGGGTCAATGCCCAGTTTTGCCGCACAATCGAGGTAAACCTGTGGGTGCGGTTTGCTGTAAGGCAGTTTTTCTGCAGAAGCCAGTGCGTCGAAGTCATCGCGCAGATCAAACATGGTCAGCACTTTTTCCAGCATATGCAGCGGAGAAGCGGATGCCAGTCCTACTTTGATTCCCTGAGATTTGCACAGTGCTACAGCTTCACGAACGCCTGGCAGCAGCGGTTTTGTCTCTTCAACCAACGCAATGGCCCGGGTAATGATGCGCTCGGTGACTTCCTGACGTGAGGGGCCGTTCCAGGGTTGCTGCGCAAACCACAAATCAACCACCATGTCGATGCGTAAGCCAAGGGTATCGGGAAGTTCATGGCGGCGGGAGATATCAACGCCTAAACTTGCTATCACATCCAGTTCAGCCTGATCCCAAAGCGGTTCAGAATCGACCAGTAACCCATCCATATCGAAAATTGCAGCAAGAATTTGACGCGGGGTTGACATTACAACCTCTCCTTTACGGTGATAAAAGGGATTAGAGCCAGCCTGGACGGACTCTGAGCGTTCATTACGGCTAATTCAGCAGTATACCGCCTTTAAAGATCAGGCGAAAACGGTAATCAACGGGTAAACTTAGGCCAAAATGACACGTCTTAATCAAGGGGAACTCATGACGTATCAACAAGCTGGACGCATTGCCATCTTGAAAAGGCTGGTGGGATGGGTGGTTTTCATTCCCGCGCTGATTTCAACGCTGGTTTCAGTACTGAAGTTTATGTACGCGCACAGCGAAAAGCAGGAAGGGATTAACGCGGTCATGCTCGATTTTGCCCATGTGATGATCGACATGATGCGGGTGAACACACCTTTTCTTAACGTGTTCTGGTATAACTCACCAACGCCTGATTTTCAAAGTGGACTGAATCTCGTTTTTTGGCTGATATTCATTCTGATTTTTATCGGCCTGGCGTTGCAGGACTCAGGCGCCAGAATGAGCCGCCAGGCGCGTTTCTTACGCGAAGGCGTTGAGGATCAGCTAATTCTGGAACAAGCAAAGGGCAGTGAAGGATTATCCCGCGAGCAACTTGAGTCGCGAATTGTGGTACCGCACCATACGATCTTCTTACAAATTTTCCCGCTTTATATTCTGCCGGTGATCGTTATCGTGATCGGCTACTTCTTCTTCTCACTGCTGGGCTTTTTGTAAGTGCCACTCTATCGGGCCTGCCACGTTGCGAAACGGCAGGCCTGATAAGCAACACGGTACGTCGTTAAGCCGCCAGTAATCTATCCAGCGCTTTCTGCGCCACAACTAAATGCTGTCCCCCGAACAGAATTGCCCGATTCAGCAGCGTATAGAGCTGGTAGATTGGCTGCCTGTCGAGAAAGTCCAGCGGCAGTGGCGAGACAGACTGGTAACCGTCATAAATTTGCGGCGGCTGATCGGTATGTAACGGCAGCATTGCCAGGTCACACTCTCTGTCCCCCCAGTAGCAGGCAGGGTCAAAGATGTACGGACCGTTAGGACCGAGGGCGCAGTTCCCGGACCACAAATCACCGTGCAGGAGAGACGGCTGCGGCTGATGAGAAGAGAGACGTTGCTGGACATGTTCGACGATAGCGTCAATATTGCCAAACGCTATGCCTTTTTCAGCGGCGAGTTCTAGCTGCCAGCCTATACGCTGCTCGGCGAAAAAGGTTGACCAGCGACGTTGCCAGGTATTTGGCTGCGGCGTGGTAGAGAGCGCGTTATCGAAGTCGAGACCAAACTGAGGCTGGTCGCTCCATTCGTGCAAATGCGCAAGCTGTTGACCGAGGATAAATGCGTTATGTGCATCAAGCGGACGGGGAGGGAGGAAATCCATCACCAGAAAGCTGTAATCTCTGTCTGCGCCTACTGCCCAGACTTTCGGTACCGATACAGTTTGACTGCGGGAAAGTAGCTCCAGCTGATCGGCTTCTGCCGTAAAGCCGGTTAACAGCTCTCTTTCATCGCATTTGACGAAAAAATCTCGCCCCGCATAGCGTAAATGCCATGCGGCGTGGATCTCTCCGCCGGGCAGTTCATTACGCAGTTCGATTTCGCCTTCACCTAATTGCTCGCTTAAAAGACGACTGATAGCCTGCCACATGATGTCTCTCCCCATGTTGTCTGCCAGATCATAAGGTTAGCGCAAGAATGCGGTTAAAAAACACGAACTGACGCACACCACGGACGCGTCATCGCTGGAAAGGCACTTAATGTTTGTCGTTCTTCTTCACCTCGCACCGTTGTGGAGACACCTGACTGCACATGATTCACTTCTTTGTAATCACGTGATTTTTTATCATAGTCGCATAACACCCATGCTGACAGTTTTACGCGAGAATCCCCCTTTTTCTTCAAAAGAGGGACGGTGTCATTACTGAGCGAGATACGAATATATTTTTTGCGTGTCGTCCAAAGAGCACAGGCGAGTACCCTGATTCAGCGTTGCTGCACTGCCCGCGGCGACACCGTAACGGACAATATCCTCAAAAGGCGCGTTCTCTGCCAGTTTAAGCGTCATGGCCCCGACCATACTGTCGCCTGCACCTACGGTACTTTGACTTTTCACCGGTGGCGGAACCATCTGAACGCAGGTATCGCGATCTACGCCCAGCGCCCCTTGCGGCCCAAGCGAGACCACAACGCGGTGCGCTTTCCCACTCTGTACGATTTCCTGCGCGGCCTTGCGCACATCATCGGGTTGAGTGAGTTCGCGGTTTACCAGCGCACTCAGTTCTTTGAGGTTGGGTTTGACCAGTTCGATATTGCCGATGGCTAACGCCGCCGTCAGTGCTTCGCCTGAGCTGTCGACAATACAGCGGATCCCCTGTTTTTGTGCGGTGGTAATGAGCCGGGTCAACTTCTCAAGCTGTACGCCGGGCGGCAAACTGCCGCTGATGACCAGCAGCGCACCAGACTCAATTTCCAGCACCTGATCCTGAAGTTGGTAGAACTCGTCATCGGTCAGCGCAGCGCCTGGCATGACAAAACGATATTGTTCACCGCTGGACTCCACGTGGACATGAAGATTTTGTCGGGTCCAGTCTTTGGCTTCGACGGTAGATACGGGAACATTTTCGTCGGCGAGCAATGCAACAAGATGCTCTCCGGTTGCACCCCCCGCGGGGAAAATCGCCGTTGCGGTTCCGCCAAGATGGGCAATTGCGCGAGCGACGTTGATACCGCCGCCGCCGGGTTCAAAAACCGGCGAGGTACAACGAAGCTTACCTTCCGGGTAAATTTGCGGGGTGATTGTTGCGCTATCGAGAGAGGGCGCAAGTGTTAACGTATAGATACGTACCATCTTTACCTCCTGTTAGGCTGAACTCAGTCTGGCACTTAACCTCCCGAAAGTGAAGTAATTAACAACATGATTTTTCATATCTTTATTTAAAATTATCGTCATAAAGATATATAAATAAAATAAAGGTTTAGGAACGCTCTTATTCAAAAAATGAAATAAGAATTTATTGCTATGTTATTCGAGTCTTTTTATAATTTGTTACCTTTCAGGGGTCTTTTGTCATTGATCCATATGAAAGTTTCCGAGACCGTAATGGTCTCTTTTTTTGTTGTACGGACTCTTAATAAATGAAGCTTTTGAAGACAGTGCCCGCAGCACTACTGCTGACGGGAGGCCTGCTTGCGTCAATGCATGCTGTAGCCGATGATTCCGTTTTTACTGTCATGGATGACCCTTCCAGCGCGAAAAAACCCTTTGAAGGTAACCTGAACGCGGGATATCTCGCCCAGTCAGGCAACACAAAAAGTTCTTCTTTAACCGCAGATACCACCATGACCTGGTACGGCCAAACGACGGCATGGTCTCTGTGGGGAAATGCCAGCAATACCTCCTCAAATGATGAGCGTTCATCGGAGAAATATGCCGTAGGTGGCCGTAGTCGTTACAACATGACCGACTATGACTATCTCTTTGGACAGGCAAGCTGGTTGACCGACCGCTACAACGGCTACCGCGAGCGTGACGTGCTGACCGCGGGTTATGGTCGCCAGTTCCTCAACGGACCTGTGCACAGCTTCCGTTTCGAATTCGGTCCTGGCGTGCGCTATGACGAGCACACGGATGGCACCACCGAAACGCAGCCGTTGGGCTATGCGTCCGGGGCCTATGCATGGCAGATGACGGACAACACCAAGTTTACTCAGGGTGTGTCGGTATTCGGCGCTGACGATACCACACTCAACTCTGAAACAGCCCTCAACGTTGCCATCAACGAACACTTTGGGTTAAAGGTGGCTTACAACGTGACCTGGAACTCTGAACCGCCGGCAACAGCGCCGGAGCATACCGATCGTCGTACTACTGTTTCACTCGGCTACCGGATGTAATGACAAATCGGGTCAAATAATTGGCCCGGTTTTTATCTATTAAAGTTAAGGTTATTTAATATTTAATTTGCGTTTTATTTTTTACCTGGCCATAACACGCTATTTTCAGACAAATTCGATTAATCGATAAATAAACGAAACCGGAACAGTGGGTGAGCGTCATTTAGCCCCAGATCATCGCAGCCCAGCGCAGCATCAACATGGCCGCACAAATAACGAGCAGAATCACAACCATCTTCCAGTGTTTCTTCGCAAAGCGATTTGTGGGCATTGTTTTTTTCCTGCTCAGGTTAGATGACTTTGTGCAAGTGTAACAAAGACGGTTGGGTGTCAGTGAATTGATTTACATCATAGAGTGCACGTTGATTGTTGCTTTGATCGACCCGTAATGCCGTGTACACTGTTAAACGGTGTTATCAAAAAGCGGGTGTAGGTCCAGTGTGGTCTTTAAGGCGACCAGTGACATATTTCGCAGAGTGAAGCGGGAATCAGCCCACACCTTTTTGATAATTTTAAATATTGAATCTTTGTATGTGATCTTACGTGTAAGTACCATCCAGAATTTCACCTCATTCCTGTCTGTTCCTACCTGTTTCATAAATTCCGCACCACTCCTAACTTTATTCAATTTACCCGTTTCAATTTAGTTCATCTTGTCCGCGTTCGTGTCGTAGAATCTGTGTACCAAATCGTGTACCAATTCCGACAAAGCTGAACAGGGACAAGCATGCCTCTCAACGATACCAAGCTCAGACGTATAGCTGGCAAGCCATATGATGGACCAGAGGAGATAGCTGACGGTGGTGGGCTTTCTGCCAGGATCAGCCCAAAGGGACTAATCACCTTTCAGTACCGCTATCGCTTCAACGGGAAACCGGCCCGGCTAAAACTTGGCACCTACGGCAAGATGTCGATCAAAGAAGCCCGTGACGCGATGGAGGAATGCAAGGGCTGGCTGGAAGAGGGACGTGACCCAGCAATGCAGCGGAAGAAAGCCAGAGACATCGTATCCAGTTCTCCGAGCATCAGCACCCTCGTTGATGAGTGGCTTGAAACACCATCAGTGAAAGAGATGGTGAAGTACGAATACTGGAAGCGGATGCTGAAGCTTCACGTTACCGACAATTACGGCCGACTGATAGCAGATGAGATGAGCCCCGTTGAGTGGGAGCAGATATTCCTGCGCATAACGAAAGGTGGCTCGCCGGTTCAGGCTGGTAATGTTCTGGTGAAGATGAAGCAGGTGATCCGCTATGCGCTGCGCCGAAAACGTATAACTTCAAATTCGCTAATGTTACTCGAAATTAATGATGTCGGTAGCCGCCCGGATGACGGGGAAAGATTTCTGAATGATGATGAGATAGGCGTGTTCTGGAATGCTATCGATAAAACCAAGATGTCATGGCAAAACAAAATGCTGATCCGCATTGTGGCGCTTACCGGCTGCCGAGGCGTTGAATTGAGATTAGCAAGGAAGGGTGACTTTGACCTGAAGGCGAGGGAATGGGTTATACCGAAAGAAAACTCGAAAACGCGTAAGCGCTTTGTACGAGGGATTTCTCAACTGGCAGCCGATTATCTGCAGAAGGTTTTTGATGTGTACCCCGATCAGACAATCGTGTTTCCACCGGCAAAACTACAGGTGGACAGGCCTATGTCAGCCAGTACATTGATTTCCATCGCGGGGCAGGTGGAAGAGGTTATGGGTGGGGAACACTGGTCTCTGCACGACCTGCGCAGAACGTGCAAAACAAAGATGGCTGAGCTTGGCGTTGCGCCTCACGTATCAGAGAAGATACTCGGGCATAAGCTAACGGGGATGCTGGCTGTTTATGACCAGTATGATTACATCCCCGAGCAGCAGGCGGCAGCGGAATTGTGGGCCGAGAAGATTCAGGCGTGTGCAGCCAATAGCCCTTTATCTTTACAGAACTGAATAACCTCTACGTAGCGGAAGAGAGCGCCACCTTTCGGAGGGTGAATTTCTTCCACTTCCTGCGGGAATGGTGTGCCAGATTCCTCCCACTGTTTGCGCTTACGATAGAACGTGGTTCTGGAGATACCACCAAGCATCTCCTGAACGCGCTCACGGTTAACCAGAACCGGTTGAATGCTGATTGTTGTTTGCATGCTTTTCTCCAGGCAAAAAGAATGCCCTCACACTGGAGGGCAAATGAGGGATAACGTGGCAGTGCATTCGCACCCAATAGCCAGCTCATAACTGGCTATCAGTTGCGTTCAGTCATTCGGCTGGTTAGCGATGTCGTAAAACTGCCCGTAGGTTATTTTCTGGAAGTTTCCCGGTATCTCTACTTCGCCATGCCGCTCTTCTTTATTGTTCGGGATAGCGAATACCAGGCAGTCATCACGGCCCGGGTGCTTACCGCCATATGTAGAGAGCATCGCGAAACCGAAGCCACGTCCAGACTGGCCGCCGATGCCGGTTCGCATAATGCCGTAGTGGTTAACGATGTAGTCTTTCCACTCAGGCAGAGATTTCAGCTTTTTGTTGGCTTCCTCCATTACAGAGTCGAGCTCTTTGTTGTAAGCCCGGCCCTCTTTTGTATTCCCTTTCCCTCTCCCCAGCACCACTCGCTTACCATCAAACATCTCTTCACGCTTAATGGTCATAGGGCAGGGGAATTGATATCCCTTCTCCCATACAAAACCATTTAGCAAACCGCCTCCGCCACCCCATCCACTGGACGTTGTCCACGCAATAGCGCCGACCTTGCCTGCCGCTTCAGGCAGAATAGAGTTACGCTGCTCTCTGATATCGTCATAACCTGCAATAAGCGACTTCACTTCATCGCCTTCAACCATGTAGTAATCATAAAATTTGCTTTGGTCTGACATAATCTCTCCTCATGCCGCACGCATAGCGCGAAGCGATTTAATGTGCTCGCTCGTTTCCAGTTCGGCGCGGATCTGCTCCGCCTCCCGGTGGTCGAGTGGTTCGAAATCTGTATTAAGTCGGTAGATTGATGCGTAACCAATTCTGCCGTTTCTTCTGTAGCGCACGACATCATTCCTGACCCCTTCAATGATGACGGGCCACCCATGACGATCAGCGAATATCTGGCCGCGCTGGATTAGCTTGAACATTGGCTGACTCCTGCTTGCGCTTTAATTCCTCTCGGTACGCGGCAACCTCTTTAGCCTTTCTTTTCTGCCGAGGTGACGGTTTCGCATGCTCCCAGACAAAAGGCCAGTTGCTGCCCCATACCTGCCAGCGCCTATTGCTGATCCGATAGGTGTTGTTGATGTGAGCTCTAACCAGGCGGCGGGCTTTCCTGTTGTCCATCACCCCCTCCCTTGCTTTCGGCGAAGTTCGCTATCCTGCTGGCAACTGGCGCATCGCTGGCATCCGGGCACCTTCACCCGTCGCAGTTCCGGGATATCCTCGCCGCAATCACTACAGTGCGTTGCCGATACCGCATCACGGTTAATCCGGTGAGCCTGTATTGCTTGTTCGCGCATCATCTCTTCGAGAGCGCTGGCCTGATCGATTATTTCTGATGTCATTTGCGACTTCTCCTGCGTTTTTTGGCTGCTCGGCGTGCTGCTGCAATACCAGTCTTCCCACCACCAACTGGATAACTGGCATCCATACGTAAAGCAGGAGATATTTCAGCAGCGCTCCATTGTCTGACTGATGCTATTGAAGAAAGAGCGATAGCAATAGCGAGTGATGACCTTTTCATCAGTGCTCCATGAACTGTCGGTTAATTCGGTTGAAGGTGAACGCGAGAAAATAAAAAGGCCGCATTAGCGACCTTGTGATTCATTTTGGTTAGCGTCATGATTCGACTCCGTACCGGCCTTGCATCCGACCGATGCTGCTAACGAATGCCACCAGGCTGATACCCAGCGGCGCAATTTTCTGGTGATGCTTCTTGATGATTGGCGGCACGACTGCATTCCATTTCGGCTTAGGCCTGCATTTCAGTGCCTGCTGAATCTCTGCCACGCATTTACGTCCCTGTGCTCTCACTACGTTGTTTTGCTCTGGTGTCATGCAGCCTCCCGTCGAGCGAGAAGTTTCGCTCCGAAAGTCATTAGTTCGTCCCGTTCCACAGTTGCGAAGTGGCAGTGTGTACGCGGGTACGGATGCCAGATGATGAGCATCGATCCTTTATTATTTCCCGATACCGGCTTACCGGTGACCGGGTTGATAAATGCCAATCGCCCGGCGGTTATGAATCGCACCTCGCTTGCTGTCTCGATAGCCTCGCGGAACCAGCCGACGGAAGTATCAGCCGGAACAAGCATGACGGTGCCAATCTGATTCTTGCTCTCCGCTGCGGCTTTCTTCACGAATGGCGTGATGTCGCTATACGGTGGGTTCAGCCAGCAGTAACCGGGTATCGTCAGTAAATCGCTCCACGGCGTTTCCAGCGTGTTCTGCTCGGCGGTGATGAACTTGCGGCATAGTGCATTGTGCGGTGCTGCTGCCGCGTCCAGCTGAAAGCAGAACTCAGCATCCAGCGCGGCGAACAGTGCCGGTGGAGTGCGCCATAAATCACGCTGATCTGCTGGCGTGTTACTTCCGGTGTAATCAGTCATGAATCCTCCCGTTCAGGATTTCTTACATCCCATCCATTCCGCTCAATATTCACAGACAGCCTCTTATCTCCGACCTCTTCGATACTCCGACCGGTAATCTCTGCTACTTCTGCGTTGGTGTAGCGCATGAGAATCGCTAACTCTTCCGTTGACCATTCACGCATAGTTAATCCTCTGGAGCGGGACAGTGCGTTACGCTTGCTTCTGACTGAGTAAATGGAGCGACCGGTTGCCGTGGCTATCTCTTCCTCTGAGAACCGACCAAAGAGATGAAGCTCTGCGGCAGTCCATGGTCTGCCGGTCATCTTGCTGATGAGTGGTGCGCCGATACGTGATGCCTGGCGAGTGACTGCCGATTCGGAACGCTCGAGTTTTTCTGCGATAACATGAACCGGCATTGTTCTGCCAACTTCATGCAGGAACAGATTTTCCCACGGTTGCCAAAGTTCGCTCATCGCTACCTCCATTGCTCACCGAAAGTGAAGCCGATCTCCGCCAGCGCCTCGTCCATCTTCTCGATGAACTCCGGGACCATTTCGTTGAAATCTGTCATGTACTGCGGATCCCGATCAACGATGACGTGGTGAATGCCCTCTCGCTTCATGCGCGGGTCATAGTTTGCGAAATACCAGGCATCTTTACCTGTCACCCACATGCTGAACTGCACCTGTGCCATGTAAGCCGACTTGATAGCTTCGAAGCCACCAAGTCTGAATTTCATAAAGTCGCGTGATGTGAACGGGCATTTAAGTTCAAGTCCGAACCCGTTACTGCACAGGCCGTCAGGGGAACAAGCGGTGCGCATGCTTTCGTCACGGAACAGGATCGGAGACTCCGTAACTGTCACGTCAGTAGTGAACTCGAAGAGTGTGCGTGCGTCTTCCTCGAACTGCTTACCCCACGCCAGAGCCTTTGCATTAACCTCAGGCGATACACCGGTGCACACCTCGGCTAGAAGGGTGTGAAAGTAAGACATTTTCATGTCTGTCCACTTCTTACCTGATCTTGGTTTTGAAATGACGTTATGAACTTCTGATGCGGTGATGACGCCGAGGCGCAGCCGGTGCCACGCCTCATCGCCCTGTTGTATAGTGGTTACGTCAATGCTGGTCCGGGCAAGGATAATATCTGGTGTCATGCAGCCGCCTTTTGCCTGAGGAACCCGAGAGCCTTAACGCCTTCCCGCTCTGTCAGGTCGGTTGGATGCGAGATAGGGCGTTTGAAAATGCGTGAGCAGAGAGGTAGAAGATCGGCGTCCCATGTCTTATCCAGAGAGACGAGCAGGTCGTTAATCTCTTTCTGAGTGGTTTCGCTAAGAGGCGTAATATCTCGCTCAGGCTGGCGCTCTGCCGAAAAGTTGATACCTTCCTCTCCCTCGGTATTAACGTGGTCGATAGCGGCATCCAGTCGTTCACGGCGAGGCCAGTATTTGGCAGCTTGCTTCACGACTGTCTTGAGGATCATCTGCTCTTCGTCAGTAACCCATGGGCACTTTTTGCTGCTGTCCTGCTTGTATTTCTTCCAAGCTTCTGACCGGTCACGGATCGCATAGATATCTGCGATTCGCATGGTATGGGTCAGGTAATCGCCTTCATCAGTTTTTACCACGACATACGCGCCAACAATCTCTCCGCGTTGTTCAGCGGTGTCGAAGTCGTTGTATTTGTGACATGGAGCCTGATCGATGAACTCCCGGAGAAAGGTGTCGTTATTCCGCACGATAGCCGACTGACACCACTTAATCGCACCGGACTGTTGGGCGATGTGCATCAATCCCATATAGCTAATGTCTAGACAGATAGAACCTTTGCGAGGAACCAGATAAGCCAGTTTCTGAGCCGGATTAAGTGATATACCGATCCCTGCAACGTTCATCACCGCGCTGCGGGTGCTTACCGGGTTGGCGACGGCAATTTTTGCCAGATAATCATTATTCGCGAATATCTGCATCGCGAATTCTGACTCGCGTTTGAAGTTGATAGAAGGCTCTGCACATACCTGCTCAAATTCAGCCTTCAGCGGGTTAACCAGTTCGAATACCTGGTTGATTAGCAGATTAGCCATTACTACTCCTCATCAATATCTATTTGGTGGCGAGCAATTGTCTCAGCCATAAAACGAAAGTATTCAGCGGTCCTTTCCTGAAACTCGACGTCGTCATCGAACGCGCGTGAAATTGCCTTCTTGCTGGCCCCGCGTCGTTGCAGCTCGTCAACGCACAACGATTCCAATTTGCTCTGTGGTAACCCTTTCTCAAGGTCATCAGCCAGTTCAGATTCACGCTCTTCTCTGGCTATTTGCTGATAATGGCGCGTCCAGTTCTGCGCCTCGATACGGTCTTGAACGTGGTACGCTGCCATGATCAACCTCAGTAATTAATATTGGTGTGTGGGACTAGGCCATTCATTAGAGCCGTCAGCACTTCGATGGCTTGCTCGCGGGTTATGCTGGAGTTTTCGGTGAGCGACTTAACGATGTCTGCACCAATCGCCTTGCGGTGCTTAACATCTGCTTCACGCTTTGCCTTCTCGTCAGAGATACGCTTCTCTTCTGCCAGACGTGCGGCTTCTTTCGCTTCAGCCTCACGCTTGATGCGATCTGCTTCTTCCTGAGCTTTGCGTTGTTCAGCTTCAATGGCTGCTTTCTTCTCTGCTTCAGCTTTCTCCGCGGCGTCTTTAGCTTCCTGCTCTGCGCGTTCTTGTGCTTGCTTAGCCAGTAATTCAGCCTGTGCTCTTGCTGCAATCGCATCCTCTTCACGCTTCTTCGCCGCTGCCAGTTCAGCCGCTGCTTTCTCTTCGGCTTCGCGCTTTGCCTGTTCTGCTGCTTGACGCTTCAATTCCTCTTCGTGAGCAATGCGCTGGCGTTCTGCTTCTTCTGCTTTTTCTTTGGCTTCACGGTCATGTTTTTCGTTCATGAGCAAAGCAATTTCATGGTCTGACTCGAACTGCTTACGGTCTTCCTCTGCTTTAATCTTGGCGGCCTCCTCTGCCTTAATTCGTTCCTGTTCTGCTTCCCACTCTGTTAGAGGTCGGCGCACTTCATCTTTCAGCGCGTCAAGACGTTCACGAACAATGCGGCGACTCTCATCAATCTGCTTTGGTAGCGCTTTCAGTTCTGCTACAAGGTCTTTACCAGCGTTGTCGATATACGTTTTGGAACGCGCAACCTTGTGCGCCATGGATGCGATAGCATCACGACCTTTCTTGGTGGATACATCCGGAACCAGGCTGCGAGCCTCTTTCTCGATTTTTTCAATGATGGGATCGAGCTGCTCGTTATTGGTGAATACAGCCATTGCGTTCGATTTTTCGATAACGACTAAATCCGTTACTTCACTCATGGTCTCTCCTGAAATTTGGTTGTGCGCTTCCCGTCTGCGATAGCCGGACGAATAGGGGGAATGTGGGGTGGGAGTTATTACTTGCCGAGAGCTTTGTCGATGGCCTGCTCTGTCTGATACAGGAGGTCTTTTGTCGGGTTTAACGACTTCTCTTCGCTTTCGTAACCAGCTGCGTAAAGTTGATTCCTCAAGCGGAGACAAGCTTCCAAAAGCTCTGGGGCGGCAGCGATCAAGTCGGCGTTTGCGAAGTCTTCCTCCGCGCTGGTCATGTACGTGCCGACTACGCAAAGGATGTCACCGAAATCATTCATAATTACTGATGTTGCCATTGACTCTTCGTCATCATGAGCAACCCATGGGCCAGCGCTACCTTTAAATTCTTCCATTGCTATCTCCTACAGACTGATTCGAATTACCGCGATACCACGGCATGCCAGCGGCTCTCTTCATCTCTTCGTTGGCTTCCATCCACTTGGCACCGTTGCGTTGAGCTTTGGCGTCACGGGCTTTCTTCTGGGCCATACGGAGTAACTGGTGATTGATGGTCATGATTGTTTCTCCACCTGCTTAAGCAACCCGGCATACGCCATCTGCCAGCTGTTCATTGTGATTTTCTCGCGAGGTTTATCGACTGATGAGAGTTGCCACTCGTTGTCGTTGAGTTTTGATGCGTGGTACTGCTTGCCGTTGTGGGTGACTGTCATGACCCAGCCTCCTGCTTTTCTTTGATGTCAGCTCGGAGGTGAATTTCACGACCATCAGGAAGTGAAAAAACTTTTATGTCGTCGGTCTTCGCGAGGTAATGAGCTGTGGCATGAAGGACCTGGTCAGTAACATCAAACTTCTCGCCAACAAATTTCATTGCGCTAAAAGCAAAGTTCTTTGCTGGCTTTGCTCTTCCAGCGTATATGCGGTTGGTAAGTCCGCTGCGATTCACCATGATTGGATTACTCATAATCATCTCCGCGCTTAAGGCCGCGCCGCCGAACGTTAAACAAGACTTCTGCGCTAATGGGCGGTGGATAGCCGCCATTCATAACTTGAGCCACTCGTAAATGACTCCAGGTATGAAAAAAGCCGCTTGTTAAGCGGCTTCAAGGAAGTTAGTAATCGGCGCCGGGATAGGCGTAATCATCTGGATCGCAATCAAGAACGAGTTTTGACTGCCCGTAATAAAGCGCCACTAACGCTCGCTCCCAGTTCGATCGTACGAGTCCAAGCGATGTGATTTTGCGGATTTCGGTGTCGTCAAGTTTTGCACTGTAAATTTCATACACCGGGTGACCATCGACTTGCTCGCAATCAACGATTCGAGCAGCAAGGTTATGCTCAAGTTCGTATTTATTACGTTCTGTACGAGAACTGTAACGGAGTGAATCGAAATCCTTATCTGGGCGCTTGTCGAAGTAGAGGTGGATAAAGCCACGTTCTTCTTCAAGTCTGAAATCAGGAGCTTCCCATTGGTTTTCGAATGCTTCCTCTCTGTTATCTTCAATGAAACCATCAAAGATAGTGCTGAGTTTTATGTATTCAGGCACAGAGTTATCCTGCATCACTTCAGCCAGCGCTTCATCAGCCTTTCGCAACATGTCGTCAGCTATGCCGCTCTCTGTCCACTTAGTGCGGAGCGCGTTGGCAATCATTTCGTTGTAGCGGCTTAATTCGATTAGGTTGTCTATATTGGCTGGAAGCGCTGCTTTGAATGCTTCTCGAGCTGATTTGCCAAAATCACCATAAGAGCGAAATGCATCATCAACCAGCTCTTTGAACATCTTTTCAATGCTGTTATCAATTATTTCGACTGCTTTTTTGCTATGCGAAAACTCAACGCAGCGCTGAGTCAACAACGCGCTCAATGTTAAATCTGTGTCCATCGCCTTACCCTCTGTCGTTACCCGCTGATGCGGGAGAAATGCTTTGGTCGGTGTGGTGGATTCGTGGACCGGATTGATCCGCGAGCATCACGAATCAGCTGCCCACCACACCCCAAAACATTCCACTGTGTGCCCCGGCATAATCCGGGGCTCAATGTTGGTTTTCAGTCGTCACTGTTACCTGTTACATAACTCCTCCGATACGATGCGCCGCGTCGAAAAGGGTGGCAGCGGCTAGCCAGGAACTTTCGAAATGCTTTGGCGATTGGATGGCCGGCGCTGATCTCCGGCATAAGGCGCTTTTTAGGCGGCTGGAGCTGACTTATTTGCTTAGCTATCCTCGGGAGTCAGTCACGTCCCCCTGCGCATCAGCCTGCGCATTCATCCAATCCCAAAACATTCCCACTGAAGATTCCCCGATGTTCGGGAACTGAGCAGCAAACCATTCCGGTGCGGAGTCCTCTTCGTGTGCTATACCCGCCACGCGTTACACACCTGCCTCAATCCCATTGGGCGCCATTTCAATTTGCCAGGAGCGCTCCGGGTGATTTGCTGCTTGACTGAATTCTTAATGAGCAGGCGACTTGCTGTCCGCCGCTGGCTAACTTCGCTCAGCTGTCGATGTTTCGTTTCGATGGGTTGATAATAGCGATGAGTATTATTTATAGCAATACGTATTGATATTAATTGATAGCAAATGGTATTAATGCGTTGATAGCTAAAGGAATTTATTTTTGTAAAAGTTGCGTGTTATGCTCATAAAAACATCAAGAGGAAAGCTTTTTATGGAACTGGATGATGAAAGAGTAAATATGATGGCTCACGCAGCTGGGCGTGCAGTGATGGAATTGTGCCTAGCAGACATGCCTGTGACTCAGCAAGCTATCATCGACAAGCTGGAGCAGTACCGGAAGGAAACCGGTAACGTGATTGGTAAGGGGATTAACAGAGATGCTGCGGAGATCGTTCGGAATGGCAGGAAAGCATTAAGGTGAAGAAACCCGGCCAGATAGCCGGGTATAACTCATCGGATTATTAATCAGCCCAGCCTGATTTTGTATTGATTGCCGATTCGGCCATGGTGTATTTCTGCACCTTATCGTCTTTAAACAGAATGGTCAGCTCTTTCTTAGTGCCATTTGTTCCATTATGGAAAAGACCATAGAAGGGGATGAACGTAGTCCCGTTCACTTTCACTTTTGCGAAAGCATATTTCCAGATCTCATTTCCGCCGTCAGTGTAAGAAACAGCGTCTGGTGATCCAAAATAAGATTTCACGTCTGCTTTTGTTGTCTTTCCTTCTTGAATTTTAGATTGAACGCTAGTTTCTGTCTCGTTCTTCAGTTGCTGGTTACCAGAGGATGCGCAGCCTGCAACAGTAAAAGCCAAAGCGACTGCCAAAAGGTATTTTTTCATTCCTTTTCCTTTGCTGTGAAAGCTTCTAACGATGAAGCTAAATGTATTTCAACCGTGCTTTCTGTATGTCTGTGGCATACTACCAATCACCTTGCCGAACACGAAGATTTTATTCATCTCTTCTTTTTCGATCGGTTCCCACGGGCGATATGTCTTATTGTCAGATATTACCAGCAGCTTATCCTTCATCTTCTGCAAGCGTTTAACGTGTGACGTGTCGTCGTAGATGAATGCGTATATTCCGTCACCGTCAAAGTGCTGGACGCTGATATCCACAAACAGCAGATCGCCTGGCTCAATAGTGCCAGACATGCTGTCGCCGCGGACGTTGATAATCCTTATTTGTTCTGCCTTCCTGCCATTGAACATCCGGCGAGCATCTTCGACTGAATATTCCACGGATCTAAGCACCTCTACAAACTCGCTATTGATGGCGCCTGGTCCGGCGCTCACGCAAAAGTCTAGCGCTTCAATTCGAAAAGTGTCAGTAGGTGCAAGCTCTGTTTTTGGCTGCGAAATTTCAGGAGTTTGACCATCTGCACGCATCGGCCCAACTCCGGTTGAAAGCCACTCAGTGCGAACGCCAAGCGCATTGGCGATCTCAACGATTTTAGTCGAGCCACGCGCATTTCCACTGGTCAGCCTCCATATGGTGGGCTGAGCAATGCCAGCCGCTTTAGCTAAAGCGCCCTGAGACATGCCAGATAGTTCCATTGCCTGATTCAGGCGTTCTGCAAGAGTTTCTTTTTTCATGAGTTTAAATTTATACGCTTGCGTATTGATGGTCAAAACACGTTTTGCTATTGCTTAAATTAATACGCATTGCTATTATAATTTTGCACCAATACTCATAGGAATTGGAAAATGATGAACAAAACCATCCAGCGCGCCATTGATATCGCTGGTAGCCAGAAGAAATTAGCCGACCTTTGCGGTGTGGCGCAGCCGACGGTATGGCGCTGGTTGCACGGCGGCGGAATAGATGCCCGTTATGTAATGAAAATTGTGTCTGCAACCAACGGCAAGCTCAAACCAGCAGATATCCGTCCAGATCTCGCCCAACTACTTGGGGCGAATAACACAGCCGCTTAACGGCGGCTCTCACCACGAAAGGGAAAGCAAATGCAATCACTTGCGTATCAACACAATACCGGAATACATCCGGGAGCGATGATAAACCGCGCTCAACCCAAAGAGGCACCTGACCACGAAAAAATCCGCGATGCGGTCCGGGCATGGTCGTCGGCGCTGGAAAATCAGGACGTGGTGTCAGCGCTGATCATCAACGAATACCGGGAGCAGGGCGGGACCGCCATCAGCTTTCCGGACGATATCAGCCGGGCGCGCCAGAAGCTATTTCGCTTTCTAGATAACCGTTTCGACTCCGATCAGTACCGCGAGAACGTCAGTGAACTGACTCCCGCAATCATGGCGGTCCTTCCTGTTGAGTTTCGTGCTCGTCTGGCGCCACAGAACGACACTATGTCGCTGATTGCATCAGCCATGAAGGAATGTTCAGAGGCAAAGCAAGCTGTGCTGCTGGACGCTCCAGAGCATCAGAAACTGAAAGAAGTAAGCGAGGGTATAGCGTCGCTGTTCCGCCTCATGCCGGAACAGGTAGGGCCTCTGATGACGATGGTCACATCGATGCTGGGGGTCATGTGAGGACTACAGAAATGGCGAAAGCCGGTCTGCGCGAACAGAACCGACTTTCTGGTGCAACAAACGCGAGTCAATTGCGAGGTCATTATGACAAACGCTAATCCAAAACGCCAGGCGCAGGAGGTTTAACTGTGTCGAACGTCGCTTACGCAAATTTTGCGGCGCACTCAGCCGCAAGGAGCAACAGGATGGAGAACCAGAAGTCTGGTTACGTCCCGTTGTACCGGAGCATCAAGAAGAAGTCCTGGGCTAAGGATGTATTCCTGCGCGCGCTGTGGGAGAACCTGCTCATTGACGCAGCCAGACAGCCATACACGGCATTCTTCAAGGGCAAGCAATGGCCTCTGCAACCCGGTCAACTGGTCGTCACTGCTGCAGATCTTGGCCTTCAGTTGTGTGACCGTCAGGGCAATCCGACAAGCCGTGATGCAGTGGAGAGAATGCTGTCTGTTTTCGTCCGCGAAGGGATGATTTCCATCGAAGGAGAGAAGAGAAAAGGCAGGGTGATCACCATCACGAATTACGTTGAATATGCTCAAAAAATGGACGATTTACCCGCACATAAGGCCGCACATACAAGCGCACATGGCGAAGCCAGTAATGGCGCGGGTTCTGGTGGGTATGCCGCACATAAGGCCGCACAATTCCCCGCACATCATGAACAAGAAGGTAATAACAAGAATATAAATAACTTATCGTCCGAGAATTCTGGCGAATCCTCAGACGGACGTCTCAAGAAATTTTTATCGGCTCACCCTGACGCAGTGGTTTACACACCATCCGGTGCGAAATGGGGGACGGCTGAAGATCTCAAAACCTCCCAGTGGATTTCCACCAGGGTGAAGATGATTAACCCAACCTGCAAAGCGCCGGATATGACCTCCTGGTCTAACACCGTTCGCCTGATGCGCCAGATTGACAACCGGTCGCACCAGGACATTTGCGCGCTGTATGACTGGGCCAGCAAGCACCACTTCTGGCAGACCAACATCCTGAGCCCTGAAAGCCTGCGCAAGCAGTGGGACAAGTTGGTGGTACAACGCAACGCTGGTACTGAGCAACGTGCTGGCAAGCCAGATCTCGACTTCAACAACACTGACTGGGCCTATGAGGTGATGCGATGAAATCTCTTGCAGAGCAGATGCACAACTTCGACCGCGAGCAGATGAGTCGCATAGCCCATAACCTGCCAGAGCAGTACCAGGAGCGTGCGCCGGTCGAGCAGGTAGCTCAGGTATTCAACGGACTGTTTAACCAACTGCGTGCCGCGTTCCCGGCCAGCATGTCGAACTTCCGCGAACAGCGTGATTTGGACGAATTCCGCCGTCAGTGGCTGCTGGCGTTTCAGGAGAACGGGATCCACTCAATGGCCCAGGTTGATGCCGGTATGCGCATAGCACGTCGCCAGGAGCGTCCATTCCTGCCATCACCGGGCCAGTTCGTCGCCTGGTGCAAACAGAGCGGCGGGGTGCTGGGCATCACTGTTGACCAGCTGATCGCCGAATACTGGGACTGGCGTAACCGCTCGTTTGAATTCACTTCCAGCGAGCAATTCCCCTGGTCGCAGCCGGTCATGTACCACATCTGCGTCGAACTGCGCCACCGCAGCACAGAGCGCCAGTTGACACATGGTGAACTGGCACGTGAGGCGGGTGACCTGCTGGACATGTGGGAGAAGCGCGTCTTTGAGGGCAAACCAGTGCCACCGGTACGCCGGGCAATCGCAGCGCCTGCTGCCGATCGAGGACCGACTCCAATCCAGCTGCTACAGGCAAAGTACAACCGTAACAAGTCGAACGGGATGGTGTGAGATGAAAGGCAAACAGGCAATTCTGCGTTATCTCGAAACGCATCGTACCTTCACTGCGAAGGATGTGGCTGCCGAGTGTGGCATGACCATCAACTGCATCACAAAGAACGCTATCGAACTGGAACGGGCCAACAGGTTGGTGCGCATCAGCAAGGTCTGGCGAACGGTTACCTATCGCCTGGCTACACCAGAAGAGCAGGCTGGGACAGTGCGCTGCAGCACTAATGGAATATTCAACGAATGTCGTAACAGTGCGGCTATGCAGCGTGTACTGGCGTTTTACGGGAGAGCATCAGCATGAAACCAACTTACGAAGAATTAGAGCGTCAACTCGAAGAATCCCGTCGTGAGTTCCGGTCATCAGACGCGACTATTCACAATCTTGAACTGAAACTCACAGACATGGCAGTACAGCTCGCTAACGCCGAGAGCAAGTGCAGGGAGCTGGCTGCTGATAATTCTGCAATCAAAGTCATGAACGATTGCCTGTCTGAAGAACTGCGTGGTTATGAGTCTAATGGTGCTTTCGATGGGCCGAAAATGCATTTGCTTTGGTGGAAAGCCGAAACCCCGGCAACCGACGCGTTCCTGGCTGAAGTGCGGGCGCAGGGAGTAGATGCCTTAGCGCAAACTCTCGAAGGGTTGGTTGCTGTTTCCGTAACTCGCTCTTACATCATGGAGTTCGCCGCCCAACTTCGCAAAGGAGCCGCGCTATGAGCACAGGAATTGAACTCATGCAGCATGCTCTGGGAATTAGTGAGCGAAACCGCACGCCATACCGTAATTATTTCCTGGCTGGCGAAGGGCATACGGATAACGAGAAGTGGGAAGAACTGGTATCTGATGGTTTCGCTACTTCCCGTCCCGCACCTGATTTCGTAGGCGGCGGAATGCTTTATCACGTCACAGAAAAAGGTGAAGCAACGGCAATTTCTGCACTGCCAGAGCCAAAGAAACGCACTCGATACGAAGAATATCTTGATGCTGATAGCTGCCAGCCGTTCAGTGAATGGTTGTTGGGATATCGACTGCCTGAAGTCGAATACAGCCGTGATGGAAAATGCCGAATGTTTCGCTGCTCATACGACGCGGCTTATGGCTATCCACGACGTGATGTTGAAGGCGAGTGGTGCGACACCAAAAAAGCAGCGAAGGCCAGCTACAAAGAAGCTCTGCGCAAATCGAAACAGGAGGCAGCCCAATGACAGCACTCAACAAACAGGCGCTGCGTAAGCTAGCAAAAGCATTATCCGGTAAGGAGTGGGTTGCCTTCGTTCACAAGGCGTCTGGTACTTACGCCATAGGTTCGTTAGGTCATGAACGTGGCGAAGACATTATCAAATGGCCTGGTTTCGATGGTCAGGACAATGCAGAAAGCAAAGCAAAATTCATCGCCGCTGCCAGCCCCGCCACCGTTCTGGCGCTGCTGGATGAGCTGGAAGCCGCGCAGCATGAAAAAGATGAATTACAGCAGGGATTCATTGCAAATCAGGAGGAGGCCCACGAAGCAATAAAATACGCAACCGAGCTGAAGGAGCAGCTTGCCCGAGCTTGTGCTGGTCGAGAAGAGGCGTTTAGGGAGGTAGATGAAATGCAGAAGTCTTTAGACCACACCCATAGACGGCGCTCCATCTGGAGGCGGAGAGCAGGAGAGGCTGAGGATAAGCTGGAAGCCGCAGAGAAGCGCATAGCAGAACACCGCAAGGTGCTAAATAGCCTGGCAGCTGTAGCCCGTCGCTACCTGCCTGATTATGACGAACATCCTGAAATTCAGGCCGCTGACGAATTACTTGAGACCGCCGCTGGCATTGGCGTGAAGGGGGAGTGAGATGGCTCTGACGAAAAAACAACGTGCAGAGTTGCGCATGAAGTTTGGCGGTCGCTGTGCTTATTGCGGCTGCGAACTTGGAGATAAGTGGCATGCTGACCATGTAAAACCGGTCATTCGTTTTGATGGAAATATGCTTCACCAGGAACGTGACGATATATCCAACATGGTTCCAGCATGCCACCCATGCAATCTGCACAAGCATTGCAGTAGCCTGGAAGATTATCGGCGAATTATCGGTGATGGTCGTCGTGAATTCCTTGTTTCCGGGAAAGGCAAAGCGCTAGTTCGTATGGGATTGGTTGAAATGAAATCTGACCCAGTGGTGTTCTGGTTCGAAAAATATCAAGAAGGGGCTACTGCATGACAACTAACAACCACCCGGCGCACGGTCCTGTATCACTCGATCGCCTGCACCAGATAAGCGAAATACTCAGCAAAGCATCCGCACAAAGTGACGGCGGTAATCTCGGCTACGCAATGGCTGATGCTGTGAAGGTGATTGATGGGGCTATTGCATCGTTTGGTGCTGAGCCTGTGGCGTGGCGATATCGCTATGTGCATACGCCAAAGACAGAAGAGCATGGTTCACCATTCACTACGGAATGGAAACTCTGTGATAGCGAGGATGAGTGTAACCCCTCAGATTGTTTTGAGCGCCAACCGCTCTACACCGCACCGCCAGCGCCGGTATCTGTGCCTGATGCTATCAGCACGCGCCAGGCTATAGCAAAAATGGAAAGTCACGAACCATGCGATTCGATAAACGTCGCCTATAAGTTCGGTTGGAACGCCTGCCGCTCCGCCATGCTTCAGACTGGCAACTCTCCGGTAACTCCGGATGGTTGGATTCCGGTAAGCGAGCGGATGCCAAATGATAAAGACTTTGTATGGTGTTGGGGATATGTCTCTGGGTGGACGGAATCAGATGGCTTTGAAGCTTACTACGACGCAACTAGAAACAAATGGTGGACCATAGATGACGAAACGGTTCGAAAGGTAACACACTGGATGCCACTTCCAGCAGCACCTCTGTGGGAATGATGTATAATCCATCTCAATTTATTTAGAGAATTTACTATCACGTATAATGGGAATCGAGTAAATGAGATGGATTTTAGCAATGGCGTTAGTTATGCCAATTTCAACTTCAATTGCAAAAAACAATGACTCATTTGATTACAAAAGAAAAACAGAGTCAGTTTGCTTTGACCCATCCAATAAAGAAAAGCAAGATTTATGTGAAAAAATAGTTAAGTCAATGCTGTTGAATGCCGCCTTTGCTGGTTACTCAGAGGCGGCATGTACTGCTAAAATTGTAAAAGATAAACAACGGTGTAAAGCAACAGAAGAAGAATACCAAGAATTAATTAGATTCAGCATGCCATAAATTGATTTTCCAGAATCAACCCTCCATAATCATGTCATCGGAGCCTGAACAACTCTGGTGACTTCTGCGCATTTAAGGGGACTTAAATGCGATCACAATCTGAACTCCTCACCTTGTCACAGATGCAGAAATGCACCTGCGATTTTCTGCATTCTGCGGTTTCCGTTAAGGAGGCCGTATGACTCTGCCCGTAGACGGCATCAAACTCCATCGCGGTAACTTCGCGGCCATCGGGCAGCAGATTCAGCCATTGCTGGATGCCGGGCAATGCTTCCGCCTGCAGGTGAAGCCGTGGCGGGAGAAGCGCAGCCTGTCGCAGAACGCGCTCAGCCACATGTGGTACACGGAAATCAGCGAGTACCTCATCGCCCGCGGCAAGACCTTCGCTACACCCGAGTGGGTCAAGGACGCGATGAAGCACACCTATCTCGGCTACGAAAACAAAGACCGGGTAGATGTCGTGTCCGGAGAGGTCACCACCGTCCAATCCCTCCGCCATACCGCCGATCTTGAAACCGGCGAGATGTACATCTTCCTGTGCAAAGTCGAAGCCTGGGCGATGAATATTGGATGCCACCTGACCATTCCGCAGAGCTGTGAATACCAGCAGCTGCGCGATAAGCAGGAGGCCTGATGTCTACTCCACTTTCCCGCGTCATCACCAATGAAATCTTCCGCGTTCCGGCGCGCCGCCAGCGCAAGCCCGCGGTTAAGCCGTCCGATATCCCGACACTGAAGGGCTACACCGCCCGCCTGGTGGATCAGAAATGGCTGCGTCTCGCGGCGAGGAGAAAATCCGCATGAGCATGTATCAACGCATTAATGGCGCTGACTGGCGCAATATTTTTGTCGTCGGCGATCTGCATGGGTGCTACACGCTGCTGATGAATGAGCTCGAAGAAGTTTCGTTCGACCCTGCGTGTGATTTGCTGATTTCGGTTGGAGACCTTGTTGACCGCGGCGCGGAAAACGTCGAGTGCCTGGAGCTGATTATTATGCCTTGGTTCCGGGCTGTGCGAGGAAACCATGAGCAGATGATGATTGATGGGCTATCGGAGTATGGGAACGTCAATCACTGGTTGGCAAATGGTGGCGGCTGGTTCTTCAATCTCGACTATGACAAAGAAGTGCTGGCTAAGGCTCTGGTTCACAAAGCAGCTGAGCTGCCACTCGTCATCGAGCTGGTTACCGCTGAGCGTAAAATCGTTATCTGCCACGCTGACTACCCGCATAACGAATATGTGTTCGATAAGCCCGCCCCGAAAGATATGGTCATCTGGAATCGTGAGAGGGTTAGCGACGCTCAGGACGGCATTGTCTCGCCGATATCCGGTGCTGATCTTTTTATCTTCGGGCACACCCCAGCGCGCCAGCCCCTGAAGTATGCCAACCAGATGTACATCGATACCGGTGCCGTGTTCTGCGGAAACCTCACGCTGGTACAGGTTCAAGGTGGTGCCCATGCGTAAACCATCCCGCCGTAAGTGCAAAGTGTGCGGTGAATACTTCGTGCCTAAATTCCACGACATCCGGATCCGCTGGTGCTGCCCGGAGCACGGAGCAATCCTCGCGATGGAAGAGCGCGAAAAGGAGAAGGTGAAAGCCGCGGCTAAACGGATCAAGGAGCAGAAAGAGGCAGAGAAGGCCGGGCGCAAGCGTCGTGCTGAACGTCGCAACGAGTTGAAGCCGATCCGTCACTGGGTGCAGATGACTCAGCGCGCCTTCAACGACTGGCGTCGCGAAATGCTGCTTGCTGCCGGCTATGGCTGCATCTCATGCGGCACTAAGAGCGCTTTTGTATGGCACGCCGGACATTACCGCACCACAGCGGCTGCACCTCAGCTGCGCTTCAACCCAGATAATGTGTGGTTACAGTGTCCAGTCTGCAACGTTCATAAATCAGGGAATATCGAGGCCTATCGTGCAGCCTTGGTCGAGCTGATCGGTGAAGAACGCGTACTGGCCCTCGAATCCAACAACGAAAACCACCGATATACCCACGAAGAACTGGACGGCATCCGCGCCAAAGCCAGGGCAGATCTTCGCGCACTAAAACAGCAGGAGGCAGCATGAGTAAAATCCAATACCCAATGACCACGGCGGCTATTTTCGATGATGTTGTTTACCCTGTGCGCTTCGATAATGCCGACAAGGTTAAGCAAGAGGTCGAAGGTGCTGTTAACTGGTTCTGCCGGTGGTGCAATGAAGAGAAAGCAGTTGTGAAAGCACGGGTTCTGGTCAGTTGTTGGGGGAAGTATCTGAACTATGCACAAGTCATGGAGGATGGAGTGTGAAACCAGAAACGCTTGAGATACTCCGCACGCGCTGGCAGCGCCTACGGATTTACCGCCGCCCGGGCTCCGTGCTGGTGGATTACCGCATCCTCCGTAACTTCGTTCGCGTCTATCACCCAGCAGGAGCCGCACAATGAACAGTCAGCAACTGGAATACGTACGTCAGCAGCTCATTGTGGCGACCGCAGATCTTAGCGGGGCGACGAAAGGGCAACTGGTAGCTTTCGCCGAGAACGCGCAATTCACAGCAACGGCGCGCAGCCGTGGCCGGAAGAAAATTTATGACGTGCAGAAAAAGCGCATGGTTAACCCAGATGGCCCGCCGATGAACGGCAGCCAGTCACACGCAAAGGGCTCGTCAATCGCGCTGGTGTGCCCGGTAGAGTTCGTGACCGCATCGTGGCGCCGCGCTGTCCTATCGCTGGAGGAACATCAGAAAGCCTGGCTGTTGTGGAACTACAGTGAGAACATCCGCTTCGAGTACCAGGTGGCGATTACCAAGTGGGCGTGGGCTGAGTTCCGGGAGCAGCTCGGCGCGAAGAAGGTGGCTGCCAAGACGATGGAAAGGCTGAAGAAACTTATCTGGCTGGCGGCACAGGACGTCAAAGCTGAGCTGGCGGGAAAGGATGTGTATCAGCATCAGGACCTGGCGGCTCTGTGCGGCGTTAAGCCTGATAACTGGTGTCATAACTACGCCGACTACTGGCGGGCCATGTGCACCATCTTTAAGCGGCTTGATGGCGATTCTCTTCTTTGCACTGTGAGAACACGATCACAACAAAAGGCGACTTTTTCGCAGCATGGTATTGCAAAAGTCAATTAAACAGCATACATTTTATGTAAATCTGATATCGTCGCTATAGCTTCGTAGGTCGACAAAGAATTAAGAGCCTCGCTAAATACGGGGCTTTTTCGTTTCCGGGCCGGAAGCTCATTTGGTATGAGCGGTCCCCTCATAAGGGAAGGGTAGACAGGTTCGAATCCTTCGCGGCCCACCAAAACCCAGCCAGGGTATCTTCAGCCGCAGAGCTGACATTGCCACACCCTCACATTCCCGCCGCGAGCGGGTTTTTTATTTCAGGCCCCGGGAATCATCATCGACATGCCTCGTTGTTAAATCCAGCCCGAGGGCCTGACCCTACAACACACAGCACCCCGACTAAATCGGAGGTGAGAGTATGTATCGAATGGACAAACTCACTACAGGAATTGCCTACGGCACATCGGCGGGCAATGCGGGATTCTGGATGCTGCAACTACTCGATAAAGTATCCCCATCCCAGTGGGCTGCCATTGGTGTATTAGGCAGCCTTGTTTTTGGTTTGCTGACATACCTGACGAATCTGTATTTCAAAATCAAAGAGGATCGGCGTAAGGCCGCGCGAGGTGAATAATGTCCCCTGCATTGCGAAATAGCGTACTTGCCGCCATGGGCGGTGGAGCCATCGCGATAGCTTCGGCTTTGATCACTGGACCAACCGGTAACGATGGTCTTGAAGGCGTGCGATACAAGCCGTATCGGGATGTGGTTGGCATCCAGACTGTTTGCTACGGTCACACCGGTAAAGACATCATGCTCGGCAAGACTTACACGGAAGCTGAGTGTAAGGCGCTGCTGAATAAAGACCTGAACACCGTCGCCCGACAGATTAACCCTTACATCAAAGTGCCGATCCCCGAAACTACTCGCGGGGCGCTTTACTCATTCGTCTACAACGTTGGCGCCGGAAACTTCAAGACTTCAACGCTCCTGTACAAAATCAACCAGGGCGATATCAAAGGCGCATGCGAGCAATTAAGGCGCTGGAATAAAGCTAGTGGAGTTGTCTGGAAAGGACTAGTGACCCGGCGCGAGATTGAGCGCGAAGTGTGTCTATGGGGTGAGAAATGAGCAGGTTTACTGCAATCATCATCGGCGTGGTTGTCTGCATCATCGTGTCGCTGGGTTGGGCTGTTAATCACTACCGCGACAACGCCATCACCTATAAAGACCAGCGTGACAAAGCCATTGAAAAGCTCAGCCTGGCGAACGCCGCCATCAAAGACATGCAGACTCGCCAGCGCGATGTCGCTGCACTTGATGCTAAATACACAAAGGAACTAGCCGATGCGAAAAAAACCATTAGCGATTTGCGTCGGGATGTCGATTCTGGCGCTAAGCGGCTGCGCATCTCCGCAACCTGCCCTAGAGTGTCCAAAGCCACCTCCGCCACCGGCGTGGATGATGCAGGAGCCCCCGAACTTACTCCAGACGCTAGACGGAATTATTTCGATCACCGGGACGGAATCGAAGTTACCAAAGAAATGATTCATGGGCTGCATGAATACATCAACACGCAGTGCCTTAAATAAGCAAAATTGAAAAATATTTCAGTTGGTCATGTCTATTTATAGCTATTCAATTCAACGAATATCTATTCATTGAGTGATTATATCTATCTGAATTTGAATGATTTAATCAAGCCTCGCAATAGCGGGGCTTTTTTATGCCCGCAGTAAACCGCGCATCGCAGCGCATGAAAATCCCGAGTCTTTCAGAAAGCTGAGCCTGAGAACTGCCGTATATGGTGGCGACCATCTCGGGGCGGCTTTTCTGTGCGAACAGGCTCATCTTTCTAAAAGGTAAAAACGCTATGAATAATCCGTCAGTTATTCCTGCCTTCGACTTCCGCGAAATGGTTACGACACTCGACAACAAGATAATCACCACATCGTTAAAAGTGGCTAACTATTTTGGTAAACGACACAAAGACGTTCTGCGAGCCATCAGAAACCTTAAATGCTCCGATGATTTTACCAAGCGCAATTTTGCGCCCATTGATTTCATTGATAAAAATGGCGATGTTCAGCCGATGTATAACATCACCCGCGATGGATGCATGATGCTCGTGATGGGATTTACTGGCAAAACCGCCGCCGCAGTTAAGGAGTGTTACATCAATGCCTTTAACTGGATGGCTGAGCAACTTAGCAGAAGAGTTGCCTTGGGTGAGGAAATGCAGCACCGTTACGCCATCAAAGAAACTCGATCCAAGTTGAAAGGCACAATCGGCAGCCGGTTGATGAACGAACGGAAGAAAGAGAAGCGCGTCCTGGCACTGGAGCATGAGCACATCATGCAGGTGACGCAGCCAGAATTGCTGATTGGCTGACTCTGGGTATCACAAAGATCATCTTTTGATGGGCTTGATAATGCCATAGCGTTTCAAAAGCGCCAATTGCATAGCCAGACAAACGGTTTTAACGATCTGGTTGATTGATGGTGCGCAAGCAATAAATAAAGAAATATCTAATACTGAGAACATGTTACCTCCTATAGAAACGAGGGAGGCGAATTCCTCCTTCTATTGTAGTTTCTAAAGGCATGCGCAGGATATCCAACACTGTTTGGCTGAAGATACCGATGGTTAATTAGTATCTCGCTCTGTTGACAAATTGAGTAGAATGCTCGGAATAACAAATCAGCAGGGATTAACATGACTGTTTTAATGATTGCGGTAATGGCGTTGGCTATAGCTGTCTGGCATGAGATAAATAGGTTTCCAGCAACAAACAAAAGTCTCTTGCAATTACAGGCTGAAATGGCTGAGCTCAAGGATGAAAACGAAGAACTATCAGAGCAAATAAACCTCCTAAGAGATGAGATGCAGGAAATGTCAAACACACTCGAGCGGTTAAAAGATCCTGAGTTTTACGCATTGCTTGATGCTGGTGATGGGCATGGCTTGTATGAACTTGAAAAATCACGTGGTGAAATCTAAAAGCCGCCTCCGGGCGGTTTTTTGTTGCCATCACCATGGGGCGGCTCATCGTAATGGCAATCTCCCATAAGCGGATAAAGAGGTTCTCAATGTCCGATATCTACCAAATCACTCTAACCACCCAAACAGGCGAAACCTTCACGGGCAAGATGTCACGACGTCAGCCTGAGCTGGTTAATGGCTTTGTGCCGCTTGCGACCGAAACGGGTGAGTGGTTGTATTTCGCCCCTGCCGATGTGAAGCGCGTACAGTTCACGCCAGTATCAGATGAGGGGGAATCAGGGGAAGCCACCTCATGACAACGACAATAGGTCCTATCACCTTTACTCTTGATATGAGAGAGCAGGTTGCACGTTCGCGTGAAGTTCTTGACGAGTTGCAGCGTAGAGCGAGTGAGCTTAGCCCTAGAATCTCAGAGGAGGACGCGCTACGCATTCTCCTCCTCGATATGACATTTGATTACCTGAAGGCCAGGGAATCATTGGTGGATTAAAACTACTGCCTTTGAATGTTTTCCCATTGGCGTCGATGCTCCTCCTTCTCATCCACACAGGAAGGGCAAAGTAATCCGCCGTAGTACATATCGTTTTGAATGGCGCTCTCAAGATCATCGCCTTCAAGAATATGCTGGCAGTCATTGTGATACCCGCCAGGGTCGGTTACGCCATCGCAAGGTTGGGTGAGAAACGGCACTAGTACCGCTTTTTGTCGCGGAGTTAAGTTTTCGTAACCAATATTTACAGCCCTCTGAGCTATTCCAGCCACCATCGTATCTTGGTCATGGAACCGATCATGTTCGAGCATGGTATCGAGAAGAGATTCTGTAGACATAAATAAACCTTTCATTTTGGAATAAAAATGGCACTCACCGACAAGCAAGAAATGTTCTGTCGCGAGTACCTCATCGATTTAAATGCCACACAAGCGGCTATTCGGGCGGGGTACAGCGAAAAGACTGCAAACCGTACCGCGTCAGAAAACATGTCAAAACCTGACATTCAATCTAGGATTGCTGAACTAAAGGCCCAACGCAATGATCTGGTTGGCATTAATGCGACCTATGTCTTAACGCGGCTCGTTGAGATAGACCAGATGGATGTGCTCGACATCCTGACCTCGACCGGGGAACTCAAGCCAGTTTCTCAGTGGCCGAAGGTCTGGCGTACGACGCTGTCAGGCCTCGAGGTCATGGAGATGGCAGCAGAAGGCGGCACCGCTGCACTACTGAAGAAGATTAAGTGGCCTGACAAGGTAAAGAACCTAGAACTGCTCGGAAAGCATATCTCTGTCCAGGCATTCAAAGAGCAGATTGAGCAGAAGGTTACTGCTACTCACAACATCATGCCGATCCCATCATGCACGAGCGTTGATGAGTGGGAGAAGGCGGCACAACAGCAGCAGGGCGAGGTTCTTGGTGGATGAATTACAAAGCCGTCTGGAAACCTCTGCCGGGATCGCAATCGCTCTCCCTGAGCTGCCCGTGTAACGAAATCCTCTACGAGGGAACGCGCGGCCCGGGTAAAACCGCTGCGCAACTGGCGCGCTTCCGTCGCTTGGTTGGTCTTGGTTATGGCTCGTTCTGGCGTGGCGTCATTTTCGATACCGAGTATAAGAACCTCACCGACATCATTACCCAGTCAAAGCGTATGTATCGCCTGTTTAACGACGGTGCGCGCTATCTGGCGTCAGCATCTGAGCTGCGCTGGGTATGGCCTACTGGCGAAGAGCTGCTGTTCCGCTTTGGGAAAGAAGAGGGCGACTACTGGGACTATCACGGTCAGGAGTTCCCGTTTATCGGCTTCAACGAACTGACCAAGCAGCAGTCGGCTGAGTTCTACGAGATGATGTTCTCCTGCCGACGCTCGTCGTTCCGGCCAGAGAACTACCCGCTGGCTAACGGCGGCCTGTTGAAGCCAATCCCGCTCGAAACATTCAGTACTACCAACCCGTTTGGCATCGGCCATACCTGGGTGAAGAAGCGCTTCATTGAGCCCGCGCCACGTGGGACCATCATTCGCGAAACGCAAAAGGTGTTTAACCCGCAGACCGAGCGCGAAGAGGATGTGACGTTAACCCGGGTGGCAATTCACGGCTCGTTCAAAGAGAACCCGTATCTCGATCCACAGTACATCGCGACGCTGATGGCGATCAAAGACCCGAACCGGCGCAAAGCCTGGGTAGAGGGTTCTTGGGATGTAACCAGCGGTGGGCGCTTTGACCACCTGTGGAATGAAGCGCTGCACGTCATCAAGCCGTTCCGCATACCTGATAGCTGGACCGTCGACCGCTCTCACGACTGGGGCGAGTCGAAGCCGTTCTCTAACCTCTGGTGGGCCCAGGCTGATGGCACCGCCGCAGAACTGCCAGATGGTCGCCAGTTCTGCCCGCCTGCCGGGTCTCTGATTCTGATTGGCGAGTGGTATGGCTGCCCGCCAGACGAGCTGAACAAAGGCCTGAATATGTCGTCCACCAACGTCGCGAAGGGCGTAGCGTGGATTGATAAGCGACTGACAGGTGAAGATGTCGACGAGCCGGAAGAGATCAAGCTCGAAGGCATCACTCAGGGGCAACTGAACATAGTGCCGGGCATATGCTCGGAAGTTATCCCCGGCCCGGCGGATAGCGCCATTTTCAACACTGGTGACGATGAATTGTCGATCGGACAGAAAATGGAAAATCAGGGTGTGGAATGGCTTGAAGCCAATAAGAAACCAGGCTCTCGAGTTAACGGCGCTTCGGTTTTCGCAGACATGCTTGAGGCAGTCGTTGAAGGTAAAAAGCTGGAATCCGGCATCCCGGAGAAGCCTGCATTTTACGTGTTCGAACATTGTCGTGGCTGGGTTAGCCGCATCCCAGTTCTGGTACGTGACAGCAAAAACCCGGATGACGTAGATACCCAGCAGGAAGATCACGACTGGGACGCCACCCGATACCGTGTACTGCACTCTCCTCGCCGTTCAGGGGCGATATTCTTTACATAAGGACAACTCAGTGAGTAACGATACAGAAATGCAAGTCCTCGCTGGGCTCATTGTGAACAGCCTCAACGAGGTCTCGAGATCACGTCAGCTTTATGCGGCTGGCTTCAACAAATCAGGTAACACCAAGCGGCACCATCTGTGGTGTGAATTTGGCTACCCTGAGCGTCTCGACTTTGACCACTTCTATAACATGTATGAGCGTAACGGCGCGGCGTTCGGCGCGGTGCATAAGTTGCTCGATGCATGCTGGACTGATACCCCGGTGATCGTCGACGGCGATGAGACGAAGAAGTCGAAGAAGTCGACGCCGTGGGAAAAGAAAGTCACCAAGCTCATGAAGAAGCACTGGGCGAAAGTGAAGGATGCGGATCGGCGAAATCTGGTTGGGCATTACTCAGCGCTCATTCTTCAGTTTGCAGACAGTAAGGAATGGTGGGAGCCCGTAGACCGCAGTGTAATGCGAAACACACGTGAGCGCGGTCTGGTCAAGATGATCCCCGCATGGGAAGCGCAGGTTAAACCCGGTGAGCTTGAGCAGGACCAAAAGTCGCCAGACTATGGCATGCCGAAGTTCTACTATTTCCAGGAGCAGCAGGTCGGCGATAACGGAAACATCGCAGGGCCGATGCGATCGATTAAGATCCACCCTGAGCGCATCATCATGTTCTGTGAGGGCTCAGAAGACGAGACTTCTCTGGCGGGTATCCCTTTCCTACGAGCTGGTTACAACGACCTGCTCGACATGGCAAAGACCTCTGGTGGTAGTGCTGAGGGTTTCCTGAAAAATGCCAGCAGACAGCTCGGCATTAACATGTCGAAGGAAACAAACCTAAAGACAATCATCGACGAGGCGAAGAAAGCTGGTTACTCAGGCCTGGCAGAGGCGCTGAACGCCGCCATCCAGAAGCTCAACTCAGGCACAGATTCCGCGCTGGTGACGCAGGACGGTGAGGCTAAGGTGCTTTCTGTGGCCGCTGCTGACCCGAGCCCAACCTGGACAGTTTCGGCTAACCAGTTCTCTTCTTCTGTCCAGATACCTTTCACCATTATTTTTGGTCAGCAGACGGGCCGTCTGGCCTCCGATCAAGATAAGAACGACTTTGCGAAGCGTTGTAATGGACGTCGTGGTGGATTCCAAACTGGTCGTGTAACCGCTGTAATCGAACGCCTGTGGACAGTGGAGGTTATCGAACCACCTAAATCTGGCGAAATCACGTTAACCTGGTCCGATCTACTCGCGCCAAGCGAGAAAGAGAAGATTGCCAACATGAAGGAAATGGCTGCGGTCGCGAAGGATACCCAGCAAGCCTATGGCACACCTGCTGTTGATGAGAACGAGGTCAGGGAGGCTGGAGAACTTGAGCCGCGTGAGGATGTTAAGCCACCTGACCCAAATAAAAAGGTAACGACCGATGATCCTCTTTCCGATGACACCGGAGCAAAAGACGAAAGTCGGGACACCGGTAGTTCCGCGCAGCAAGGTTGACCCGACCAGATCGGCAAAGCAGGTCTCTGCGATATTCCGGGATATCGAGGATCGTTATCTCGGCATTAAGCGAGCGCTAAAAGCTTTGTTCGACCAGCGACTGAGTGGGCGAGAGCGTGAGGTAAACAGCCATAACTGGCACTTCCTCTGCCATGACCACGGTGAGGATGTGCGGCTCTATCAAGTCAATGCCGGCAAGTTTATCTACGACATGTCGGCGCAGGAACTGGCGGACCTGCTGGAAGCGGTGCAGGTCATTCTGGACGATTACCTGCTGGATGGTGGAGAGCAAAACCTATGGGCGATGGATTACGTCGTTGCAGAAGCTCAGCGCGGCACACTGGAGGCATTCAACAACCTCTCGCAGCAGTCGCAGGTGTACGCCAGCCAGACGACGCTACAGCAGCTTTTAAGCAGCCCCGGTCACCTTAATCAGGTGGCGGCGACCAGGCTGACAACGTTCAGTGACTGGAAGGTCATCAGCGACACTGCCCGCGGCGATTTAACCAACATCATCACCGATGCGGTCGCGCGTGGGGTGAATCCTCGCGAGACGGCCAGCATCATCAGCAAGCGTCTCGATGTGTCCATGTCGAAGGCAAAGACTATCGCTCAAACTGAACAGGTCGGCGCGCTACGACAGGCACAATGGAATGAAACGGACTGGGCTGCTGACCGGCTGGGGCTGAATACCGGCCTGCTGTGGTTGTCGGCACTCAAACCAACAACGCGCACCTGGCACGCCAGCCGTCACGGCAAGGTCTACACCACCGAAGAGGTGCGGGACTTCTACGCCGAGAACGGCAACCGGTACAACTGTTACTGCAGCCAGATTCCGGTGCTGCTTAACGACGACGGCAGCATCTTCAACGAGGGGCTGGCGGATAAGCTTGCAAAAGAGAGAAAAGACTGGGGTAAATAATCAATAAAGTTCATGTTATTTTTGCCGTTATTAATTAACGACTCCTTAATTAAATGGAAAATGACATGCAATCAAAATTTAAAGATATTCGCTTTGATAGAGTGCAGCCAGTCACTAAAGCTAAGCACCGAACGCACATAGCTTTTCTGACGATTAACGGTGACACCGAATCAGCATTAATTTCCGAATTAAAGAAACGATACCCCAAGGATGGTATCGAACTAGTAAGCTATAAAAAATAATAACAAGGTCGCCACGGCGGCCTTTTTTATTGCCTGAAATCCACCAATGAGGACGCAACGTGAAGCTATCCAGCATCCACGTTAAATCCCTCGCCATCAACGCCTCCAACATCTCAACGACAACCATCAACGGCCAGGAACACTACGTCATTCGTGGTGCGGTCCCGATCGTCGATGACATCGTGATGAATGGCGGCCTGTACCCGGCGGAGGAGATTAACAACAGCTACCAGACGATGGAGCGCAAGTTAATGCCGATCGGCCACCCGATGGTGAACGGCAAATACGTCAGCGCCAACGACCCGCAGGCGGTCAACGATTACTACGCCGGGGCATGGGCTCAGAACGTCAGCAAGGCCAATGACAAGGTCGTGATGGACGTATACGTCAATAAGGCTGTGGCAGATACCAAGCCTGACGGCAAGCGCCTTATTCAGCGCCTGGACGACATGATTTCCGGCAATAACGCCGACCCGATTCATGTCTCTACCGGTCTTCTGCTGAACAAAGAGCAAAAGGCAGGTGAGTCGAAGCAGAAGAAATACTCCTGGGTCGCTCACAACATGCAGTTCGACCACATCGCGATCCTGCTCGACGAACCCGGTGCCAGTACGCCGGATGAAGGTGTAGGCATGTTCGTCAACGCTGACGGGCAAGAGGCCGATGTTGAATCGACGAGCCTTATTGATGCCGCCAACAGCATGAAAGACGGCTGGTGGAACAAAACCAAGTTTTATTTGAGCAACGCCTCGAATTACTCATTCGATGAAATCTGCGCGGCGCTGCGAAACAAGATGAGCGAGGGTAAGCCTGAAACATATTACTTCTGGCCGGAAGCCGTCTGGCCTGATCGCTTCATTTACGAGGAAAACGGCAAATACCTCCAGCAAAAGTACCTCATTGACGACGATGGCAAGGCTGAACTCGTCGGTGATCCAGTAGAAGTCGTGCGCAAACCAACTGAGTACGAAGTCAAAACCAACGGAGAAACAAACCCGATGAAAGAGAAGATGATCGCCGCGCCCAATGCCGCAGGCGTTAAAACCGAGGGGCTGACCGACGATCAGGTCTGGGATGCCTACAACCAGCAGATGCAGAAGAAAGATGGCGGCGGCGACCCGGGCAAGGCTCAGATCAACTCTGATGTGATTACTGCTGCTGTTAATGCTGCGCTCACCCCGCTGAACGAAAAGCTGAGCAAGCTGGAAACTCAGCTGCAGGCGAACGCTGAGAGCGAGCTGAAAACCAAACGTGACGCTGTTAAAGCGAAATTCTCGTTCATGACCGAAGCAGCGGTTAACTCCCTGTCCGGTGACGCGTTGAACGACTTGTACTCGCAGTGCCAGACCAGCACAGGTCTGAACCCGGCATTCCAGGGGAATGGCGCTCAGAGTGAAATCCTTTCTATGGAGGCTCCTGAATAATGGCTCTCGCACCTCGTTTCCATACCGTAATCGCGGGCCCGGCCCGCAAGAATGACCCGCAGGTCATTGAAGCAATCATGGCGGCAGCAGTGAAGCCCGGGTCTCTGGTAATGCTGGATAGCACAGGGAAACTGGCTGTTCACAATGTGGCCGGTGGTGCAGGGGTAGCCCTGGCGCTCCAGCACAATTATATCGGCGGCGGTGATATCCGCGATGCAGTGCCGGCCGGGGATACTGGGGCGGCCATCATGTGCGAAGACGATGTCGATTACCACATGCTGGTAAAGGCTGGCGAAGTGTTGCTGGAAAACGAAGGTCTGGTTTCTGCCGGTGACGGCACACTGGCCAAGTCGACCACTCCGGCCACCGACCAGGTCCTCTTTTTTTCACGCGAAAAAATCACCGTTGGTGCTGAAGCCCAGCTCGTGAAAGTTCGCAAATCAGGGAAAGCTACCGCATGAGCATGATCGTATTTAACAAAAAGCTGGTTACTGAACATAACCAGATCAAGAAGGCATGGAATCAGCTGCTGATGCAGCGCGAATCCTTCAACGTTAACCAGAACAACATTTCCGCCCAGTACGGCGGCGCGCTGGAAGTTAACCAGGCTGCGCTGATCTCTAAAGACTACTGGCGTGAAGTGGACAACATCACCACCCGGGTCTTCCGCAACGACGAAGGCAACGGCCTACTTGATGACCTGCTCGGTCTCGGTACGCCGATCTCTATCGGCAAGACGGCTGCGCTGTACCGCGTTTCCAGTGACGCTGGCAAGGTTCATCGCACACTGACTGGCCATGTTCCGGAAGAGCTGGATAAAGTCATCTACGACGAAGCCGGCGACCCGATCCCGATCTTTAACACCGGCTACAGCCGCGAATGGCGTGAGTGGAACGGCATGCAGTCCGAAAACCTCGACGCGATGGCCGATGACCAGGAAGCGCACGTTGCGGCTATCCGTGAAGACATGGCTGACTACATGCTTTCAGGCGATTCGAAGGTGAAGGTGAAGGGGTATGTCGGCGCCGGTATCACCAACCACGCCAACACCAACCAGGTAGACCTGAGTGCTTCAGGCCTCAACATCGACCTGACCACTGCTACTCCTGACGAGATGGTCGCTTTCTTCACCGGACCGTTCGCGAAGCTTCTGGACGATAACTACGTGCAGGAGAAGGTGAAGGTTTGGGTGTCGCCTGACATCATGCGCAACATGAGCAAGCCGTACTCCTCCGCTGCGGGCTTCAAAGAAGGCACCGTGCTGGAATACATCCTGCGCTACGGCCGCATTGAGTCGGTGAACCAGACCTTTAAGCTGACCGGTAACCACTTCATTGCGTACGTTCGCAACTCGCAGTACATCAAGACGCGCATCGCCGCGCCGGTGGGTACCTTCATGATCCCGCGACAGAATCCGTTCGACAACTACAACACTCTGGTCTGGAGTGCTGTTGGTCTGCAGATTAAGCGTGATTTCAACGGTCGCTCTAAAGTCTTCAACGCACAGGGTTAAGGGGCTTCGGCCCCTTTCTTTGGGAGAAAGCATGAAAACGTTAAAGGTCGAGAAAACCGGCTGCTGGGGCATGATTGATGGCGTCTTCCAGCAACTTCCTGTTGGCCACGAATTCGTCGCGGCGGACGTTCCTGCAGCTTTTGCTGGTCGTGTGTCGGTGGTGGGCGAAGTGGAAGAGCAAGCGCTGGAAGTGGCTACGCCGGGTAATGATGCTGCAGAGCAGGCAGAGCAGGCAGATACCACCGCTAAATCGAAAAAGGCGAAATAACCATGGCTGACCCAATCACAGCGGCAGACGTGCAGGCGTTCCTCGGTGAGTTGGGTTACTCCATCCCCGGATCGCTGCTCGATCCGATTCTCTGCGTGGTGAATAAGATTATCCCGTGCCTTGATGGTGCGGGATATGACGACTGCACGGCAAAGCTCATCCTGATGTATGCCGCTGCGCTCATGGCGACATCTTCTGGTGCCCGCCGAATCAAATCGCAGGGTGCGCCGTCTGGCGCGTCCCGTTCTTTTGAATATGGCGACGACAGTATTACCTGGCTGCGCGACTCGCTGGCGAAACTCGATACCAGCGGATGCACCAGTGAGTTGCCAATCAGCGCCGGTAATAGCGTTGGCCTGTTCCTGGTGGTCGGGGGCTGCTGATGACGTACAAATCAGTTAAGCACGGACTGCCGCGCTCATTCACCCGCGTCTGGGTGCTGACAGACACCGGGCGGGAGACGACCGGCTATGTCAAAACGGACGGCGAGTGGTTCATCAACTGCCCGCGCATCCGGGCGACAGGCGCGAAGGTGCTGAGGTGGAAAGAATGACAGAGCGAGTGAAGGAAGCGAGCGATAGCCGTTTATCGTTCATGTGCCCCGGGTGCGGAAGTAGCCATGTGGTGCAGGTTGGCATTGGCAATGGTCCGCGATGGGGATGGAATGGCAGCGTTGATAAGCCGACGCTGACTCCAAGCGTTTTGGTTACTGGCTTCTTGCCCAGCGATGATCCAGAGGAGTTTGACGACGCCACGAAAGACAAACCGTTTACCTGCCATTCATTTGTGACGGATGGGCAGATTCAATATCTGAATGACTGCACACATAGCATGGCAGGCATGACGGTGCCGCTACCAGAGCTTTGAGGGGGTAGCAATGTCTAGCGTTGCGAACTGGTCATACACAGCCACTGCGACCATCTGGCGCAAGCTGGAAGGCAATGACGAATACGGCGATCCGCTGGGTTATGCCGAGCCGGAGCAAATCCTCTGTGATTACGAGGGAGGGCTCAGCAAGAAGTTAGCCAGCCTGGGCGCTGAAATCGTCGTCAAGAACACCGTCTGGACAGAGTTCGCTCTCGCGTCCGCCGGTGATTACCTGCTGATTGGCGTGTCAACCGAAGCCGACCCTGTTGTGGCCGGAGCTGATGAAGTGCGCCAGGTTATCCGCTACGCCGACACGTTCGAACGCCTGGCGGATGATTACGCCATCCTGACGGGGGTGTAGCCATGGGTATCAAAGTGAAGGGCATCAGCCAGGCCAAGAAACATCTGAACGATGTCATCAACGACGTAAAGGGGCGCAAAGTTATTCGCGCGTTGCAGTCGGCGATGATTCTTATTGGTGCACGGGCAGCCTATTACACCCCGATCGACACCTCCACGCTGATTAACAGCCAGTTTCGGGAAATCGATGCTGGCGGCGTGCTCATCACCGGCCGCATTGGTTACTCAGCCAACTATGCCGCATACGTGCATGAGGCGTCAAGAAAACTGAAAGGCCAGCCGCGCGTGCACTTCGGTACGACCCGTGCCGGGCAGCAGTTCGGCGGCGGGACAGGGACGGGCAACTACTGGGATCCGCATGGTGAGCCGCAATTCCTGACCAAAGGCGCAAATGACGAGCGCGATAACGTTGATGCGGTGATGCGCAAGGAGCTTTCGCTATGACACCCATGATGCACGAGCGGGTGCGCAACATGTTCGGCGACGCAGGGCTAACTACCGGTTTCACGGTGCAGCAGCTGATGTACGACGACCCGGACGACCTGTCGAAGGCGGTCATGGTATTCAGGCCAAACGGCGGTTCGAATATTCGAACTGACCTCGGCTCTGAGTATCACGTCCTGGTCGACGTGGTCGGCGCAAAAGATAAGCGCAAAGACGCGCTTAGCGCCGTGCAGCGCATCGTCGATTACGTCCAGGCCAACCCCATGGCTGACGAGTGCGTCGGCTACATCCAGAACATGGGCGCAATTCCCGCGCCCGTGCTCACAGAAGAAGGGCGAATAGTCTTCCGACTCCAGTTCGCCTGCACTTACGGCGAATAGCCATCCAAACCAAATAACCCGCTTCGGCGGGTTTTCTTTTATACGTCAAAGAGGAGTTTCACATGGCTAATTGCCAGAACTCGAACGAGCGCCTGTTCGGCGGTGCGGTCGTGCTGGAAGTCGCCGATGGCTGCCCTGACGTCAAGCCACTTGAATCTGAGTGGATGGCGCTGGCTGCCGGTACGTCTAAGGGCTTCGACTTCAACCCGAACTCGGTTACCTCTGATGCGGATGATGGCGGCGGCTATGTCGAGACCATCATCACCAACAGTGACTTCACCCTGAGCTTTGAAGGCGAAGTGCGCAAGAAGGACAAGCTGGATCAGTACGGCGTTGGCAAGTTCATCAAGTATTTCGCTGACGAGCTGAAGGCCAAGCGCCAGCCTGGGATCTGGGTGCGCATGGACTACGGCCCGGTCGAATTCGTCGGCTATATGAACATCACGGCGCTGAGCTCTGACGGCGGCACCAACGACATCGTCACGTTCTCTACCGAGTTCAAAGTCGGCGATGCAACCACCATCGAAGTGAACGAACTGACTGCGGTTGCGGTGACTGGTGTAACGGTAACTCCGGCTACCAGCACCGGCACGGCAGGCGGCACCAGCACCTTCACGGTGAACATCGCACCAACCGGCGCTACCAACAAAGATTTCACTGTGGCGACTACCGACGCGACCAAAGCAAAGGCAACCGCCTCAGGCAACACCGTTACCGTGACGCGTGTCGCCACCGGCAGCGCGCAGATCATCATTAACACCGAAGACGGCAACTTTGTGGCCGTGCACACGGTTACCATTACCTAACGGACATTTCAAAGGGCGGCGTGCTGCCCTTGATAATGACCGTTTACTGGAAGGCTTATGACCGCTTTAACCGATATTGGCGAACTCTCCATCAGTGACAGCCGCGAAGGCGGGAAAGACTACCTGCTCAGGCCTTCATTCGAGGCTATGACCAGGATCGGCACTCCGGAAGAGATTGTGCAGGCATACGCCACCATCCACGGCAATGACGTTGCTCAGTTGATTGAGGTTTGCGCTGGCACGCTGGGGCGCTTTCCTGACTGGTTATCTCCATCATTCAACCGCGCCGCTGAGAAGCTGTTATCAACGTGCATGCTGGTGCTGCAATCGTGCTGCGATGACGACCTGACGCCAATGATAGGCGAGTGGAAGGGGTGGCGGCACTGCGTCGTATACCGGCCGGGCAGATTGCCAAAGAACGACATTATCGTGCTGGCGCAGCACCTCATGCAGCACGGCATCGTCGGAAAAGCCAGGGTTCGCCAGTTGCAGCGCCATGAAACAGGCGAGCGCACAACAGAGTTTAAAGCATTCGACTACATCAGCGCAGCTCGCAGCCACTTCGGCATGAATCGCGCCGAAGCCTCGCAGTTAACGATGACCGAATTTCAGATGCTGTTGGCGGCAAAATACCCGGACCAGAAAGGCTTCACTCGCGATGAATACGACAGCATCGCCGACGAATACCTGGCTAAACAGGCCGCGCGAAGGGCAAAAGCAAAGCAATAACCGGAGAATGACATGGCAGGTGAGAAGAACGCCGGTAGCATCGTTTATGAAATCAGCGCCGACGTTGAGCCGCTGCTGCAGGGCGGGAAACAGGCCATTGATGCTCTGGATAAACTGGATGCTGCGGCCCAGCAGTCCGGAAAGGGAATGGACAACCTCGACCAGAGCACTTCCCAGACAGGATCCGCGTTTACTGAGCTGGCCGGTTATGCTAACTCCATGGACAACCAGCTTCGCAAGCTGAACACGAGCGTTAGCGGTATTGCGCGCGCCATGGAGGAGGCTCGCACTGGCACCGGAAGCACCACGAGCGAGTTTAACCGAGCAAATGCTGTTATTGAGGCACTTGGTAACCAGGTTGCGATCCTTGAAGAAGCGCAGGTTAATGGAGCCAGAAGCGCCGCAGTATTCGCATCGCAGTTAAGGGCTGGAGCCAATGCCACCGAGGAAGAAAAGCGTACTATTGCTGAGTTGGCAGGTGCTTTTTATGACATGAAAGCCTCGTCAGACGAGGCCGCAAAGTCAGCCGCGTCAATTGCAGCAGCCACTCAGCGAGCTGAATCATCAATCTCTGGGCTTGAGAAAGAAGTATCAATTCTCAATACAGAAATGCAGGCAGGATCTCGAAGTGCGGCCATCCTTGCCGCTCAGTTGAGTGCTGGAGAAGGGGCATCTGACGCCCAGAAGGCGAAAATTGCACAGCTCGCTGGCTCTCTCTTTGACATGAAGGAGGCTCAGAAGGCTGCATCATTGGCATCCGCAGAGGCAGCGAAGCAGTTAGCTCAGCAAGCAAACGAAGCCAATCGCATTAGCGGAATAACTTCTGATCTATCTCATCAAATCGCCATACTTAGCGAGCAGCAAACTAATGGTGCCCGCAGCGCTGCAATTCTTGCTTCCCAGCTCCGCGCCGGTGCTAGTGCCACTGACGCGGATAAACAGAAGATAGCCGAGCTAACGGGTAAGCTCTTCGATATGAAGCGCACTACTGACGTGGCGGCTGGAGGAAGCAAGAACTGGAAATCCAGCATGCAGCAGGCTGGATACCAGGTGAACGATTTCATTGTGCAGGTGCAGGGCGGGCAGTCGGCCCTAGTTGCCTTCTCCCAGCAAGGCTCACAACTCGCTGGTGCATTCGGCCCGGGCGGGGCAGTAATTGGTGCAATTATTGCTCTTGGGTCAATCATCGCTGGCACGCTGATCACATCGCTAAATGGTGGTAAGAACGCCATGGACGCGCTGAAAGATGCAGCCGAAGCGATGGATAAGGTGATCACCATTTCTCAAAATGGCGTGGCTGCTCTATCCGACAAGTACGCGAACCTGGCAAGAACAAACGCCGAGGCAGCAACCATCCTGAGAAATCAGGCAATGATTGAGTACAACGCTGCCATAGCTAAGATACCTAAATCCATCAACGATGCGTCCAATTCTATTGTTGGATTCACCGACAAACTGAAGACCTCTTTCGTTGGTGGTATTGCGTCCATCGATGAATTCAATAAAAACCTTTCTACCGTCGGTGCAACAGCTGACACTTACTCGGCCGCCATGGAGCAAGCAAGGAATGCCGGAGCGAAGTTCACGGTAAACGCTAACGCTATTCAAAACACCGTAACCACCCTTGCAGATAAGTTCGGTGTTTCTGAGCAGCGGGCTTTCGAGTTAAGCAAGCAACTTTCTGAGGTTGCAAGCAACCCAACACCTGAGGCGTTACAGAAGCTTGTTCTTGAGCTGCAGAATACTGAGAGCTCAACTAAAAATGGTGCCGAGGCAATAAGGACGTTCCTTGGCCCGTTAACAGAACTCGTCAGGGTGGCAGGAGAGGCTCAGATCAATCTCTCCGGGATGAAAAAAGAGGTCGACAACCTTACTTCTGGCCAGAAAAACCTCATCAAGCAGTCAGAGCGCAACCTGGCTCTCTCGAAATTGCAGGGAGAGGCCCGCGCGCGGCTGCAGGCACAATATGCAGCCGAAGATGCAGGGTTTGCGAAGGATGATCCGCACGCTAAGCAGATGGAAGATGATGCTGCCGCTACGTACAAAAATACAGAGGCGCAGAAGACCCTCAAGTCTGAACAGAAGAAAGGAGCCTCCCAAGCTGAGTCTATAGCGCAGAAGCTTGCGAATCTGAAACAGCAATCAGAACTTGCCGCCGACTCAACCAGTAAGTTGAGCCGCGAGCAGGCGATCCTGAATGCTCAGCAGTCTCTCGGAAAAGGAGCAACGAAAGAACAACTGGCGCTGGCTGCTCAGTACGCCGCTACAAAATGGGATACGGCCAACGCACTCAAAGCGCAGGCCGCAGCCGAGAAACTGCTGCCAGAAGCGCGCGAAAACGCCAGCTATAAGCAGGATGTTGAGGATCTGAAAACCGCACTGGCTGCGAAGAAAATCAGTCAGGAGCAGTTCAATCAGACATCTGAACGGCTGGAAGCGACCCACCAGGCCAACCTTGCGAAAATCCGTGCTGATCAGGCCGTAACGCCACAGCAGGAAGCGGTCGGCGGAGTTGACCCAGTTCAGCAACTGGCTAACGAGAACTCCAGGAAGCTCGCGCTTATTCAGGCATACGAGCAGCAGGGGCTCATTACTCACCAGAACGCCATGGCATTGCGTGCTGCAACTGACACGCAGTATGAGCAGGCGCGTATTGCTGCCCAGTGGGAGATTTTCCGTAACCAAAGTATGGGCAATGAGTTGCTTGCCGCGAGCTTTGATTCTCTCGCAGGCAATGCATCCAATGCCTTTACCGGGATCCTGACCGGAAGCATGTCTGCTCAAGAGGCAATGCAATCTCTAGCAAGCAACGCGCTGAATAGCCTCATCAATGGCTTTGTGCAAATGGGTGTTGAGTGGGTTAAATCCGCGATCACTGGTAGTGCTGCTCAAATCGCCGCCACCACAGCAACGACATCGGCTGCAGTCGCAGGTACAGCAACGACTACCGCAGCGAGCGTTTCCTCAGCAGCGGCAACCACCGCAGCATGGACTCCAGCGGCTATCGTCGCATCTATTGGTTCTTTTGGCGGCGCGGCGGCCATTGGTATCGGTGCTGTCATAGCTGCAATGGCGATGGCCGGAGGAATTGCTGGTAAACGCAAGAACGGCGGCCCGGTTTCAGCCGGTTCGATGTACCAGGTAGGTGAGGGCGGCATGCCTGAAATTTACCAGGCATCGAATGGTAGCCAGTACATGATTCCCGGGGACAACGGGAAAGTCATCAGCAACAAAGACCTGAATAGTGGGTCTGCAGGAGGAGGTGTGGTTGTGAATATCAATAACTACACCGGTGCCACAGTTGATGCCCAGGCAACACCTGATGGAAAAGGCGGCTGGTCTGTCGATGCGTTTATTTACGACATGGATAATGGCGGCATAGCAAGTCAGGCAATACAGAGAAACTTCACAGCGCCGCGCAAGGCAAGGAGCTAATAATGGCGATCCCATATCCTGACTGGCTCCCGCTGGCGCAAAAAGGAAAAACACCAGCCACAGATACCGGGTTCAGGACTGACCAGCCGACGGTCGGTGCGCCGATATTCCAGAAACTCACCGACGATCTGAAGACGACGTTTTCGTTAACATGGATTTTCAAAACCAGAGACCAGCACCGGGCCTTTATGCAATGGTTGCGCAGTCCAAACTATCTCGACAACGGCAACCAGTGGTTCACGATGCCTATTGGAACGGGGACCGGAGACACCGGAATTGAGATACAGGAGCTGCATTTCCTTGCATGGCCGACCTGGTCGCAGTCAGGGTCCGTGTTTACCTGGAGCGGCGATGTCGTTGCGCGGAAACTGGTTAACTCTGATGACGAATACGACGACATCATTGTCGAGCTTCCACCGCCGTGGGCGTCATGGCTGGATATTATTGTCACCGGATATCCTGATGACCGGGATCCGGAAAGCATCCCCAGGGTACCTTAATGCCAACACTCAGAGAGTTTCAAAGCCAGCGACCAAACCGGATACTGTACGAAACGATAACGTTCTACAGTCCGGTTTTTGGTTATGTGAGGCTGGTAAATAATCAAATCTTCCCGAAGACGCTCGGTGGCCAAGTGTATACGCCATGCCGCATGGAGCTGACTGAAAGCCAGCAAAGCAATACGCCGATCCTCGACAGTACCGTAAAGTTCAGCCGACTGGCGCAGGATTTCAAGCAAAAGCTGAAACAGTGGAAGGCCTTCGACCGCATCACGCCAATATCTGCCACTTACCAACTGTTTGATGCTGCAGACATGGGGACGGCGATTAAGTCGTGGACGCTGTATGTCAGCGACTGCTCGATGGATGATAAGGACGTTACCTGTCCGCTCACCCGAATAAACCCACTCAACCGCAACGTTGGACGCCTGTATACCGTCGAAGAGTTCCCGGGGCTGCAGAATGTCTAAAGATGAGTTTGTGTCCCTTGTTACGGGAATGTCGTGGCGAAACCGGGCATGCAGTTTCGAGGCGGCAGATTGCTGGGGGCTGGTAGTGCTTTACTACCGTCACGTTCTTGGCATCGAAATACACCAGTCCACTGACTACGAGTGTGGACACGACTTCCTGACCTGCTATGACGCTGATGTTGTTTTCTGGAAGCGCTACGACGTGTTTGCGGAGAACGGCATATTCGTGGCGTGGGTGGGGAGTCAACCGGTTCACGTCGGGCTGATAGTTGATGGTCGCGCACTACACAGCCGCGGGGAAAACGGGCACGTCAGGTCTGACGCCATCAGAACAATTCAAAAACTATTCACCAGAGTCGAGTTTTATTCTTATGCCGATAATCGAAATTCAGCGAGTTCCAGGACTGCCTAAGGACCGGGCTGTCGTAGAGGTCGGTACTGTATTCTCTGAGTGGCTGATGCAGGAAAGCCTGCATAAAGACGTCAGAATAAACGTGAACGGCAGAGAGCTGCAGCCAGATGATGAGCTGGCGTTCAGCCTCCAGGAGTCTGACCGGGTCATCATCTTTGACCAGCCAAAAGGCGGCGGCCTGATAGGGACCATCCTGAACCCACTGGAGCACCTTAACCCGATTAAATTCACGCAGAAGGTTCTTTCCGGCCTGATGCCAAAGCCTAATGTTGGGTCAGCTTACGCCGGCAACAGCAAGACATCACCAAATAACAGCCTGAAAGGGCAGACGAACATCGCGCGTAACGGAGAGGCGAAGCCGGATAACTTCGGACAGGTGAGGGCATTCCCAGACCTGATTCAGGAATCGCTTTTTGAGTATGTGAGCAACCTGAAATACGTTAACGAGTTGATGTGCTTTGGCCTGGGTAATTATGACGTTACGTCAGTTCGCTTTTCAGAGTCGAATCTAGGCTCTATGGCTGGCGCCAGCTACACGATTTATCAGCCTGGAGAAACCATCCCAACAATTCAGGAAGGGTATCAGTTTGATGACGTTGATGGTCAGGAATTGCCAGGCCCTAACGAAAGTGATGAGCTACCGGTTGAAACGGCAACCGCCAATACAGTAGTCAGCGGTAATTATGCTGGTGGTCAGATATCGATGAAGATCGTCAAGCAGGCGGAATTTGATTTTTTCAAAGACCTGCCGCGGCCTTCACCAGTTAAATTCATTATCAACATCACGTATTCGACTACTGAGGGGGCGGTTACACAGGATGTGACCCTCAGCGCCAACCTCATCAACTGCATTGAAAGTGATGATGGTGCGGTGATAAACCCAGTTCAATATTACGAGTTCATCTTTGACCAGCTGAATGGCCCGGGCGTCCCTATTGATACCGCGACGATAAACACGACCAAATTTATCCTGATGCAGAATTCTGGCGTTACCGTCGGTCCGTTTTTCTCGCCGCTTCCGGCAGAACAGCTATGGATACACACGCAGTCCAGGCTCGGTCCGGAGGATTACACTGACTGGAAGGTGGTTATCTGGAAAGTTGATGATGATAATAATCAGATCCCCGGTACGATGCAGGAATTCGTCTACCACGTTCAGAACCCGCGAGATGATCTGTCAGATACCTTTTACCAGACAGATAAAATCATTCCTACAGCCGGGTTTGGTCGATATTCCATTTCCCTGACAAGAACAAACGGCAGTAACGACAGAAGCGTGCTGCAGCTGGAAGAAATTCACTCAGTCAATATACGCAGTAATGTTGTATATCCTGACGATACCCTGGTTATGGTGAAAGTCAGGGCCACTGAAAACGCGACCAGCGGGCGTGAGCGTAAGTACAACGCGCTTATCACCAGGCACGTTATCAGCTACAACGTCGCGACGCAGCAGGTTGACTACACCACCAGACCGTCGCGTAAGTTTGCAGACATTGCACTGCACAACTGGCTGGTCACGGGTAAGCAGCCAGAAGACACGATAGACATTTATGGGTTGTACCAGATTCAGGCAGATCTTGATGCTATCGACCCTCGTCTGGGTTACTTCGACTACACATTCGATGATGAGGATATTTCTTTGGGGGCACGCATGGAGTCCATTTGCGATGCGGCCAGCGTGTCGGTTTACGATGATAATGGCGTGCTGTCATTTACGCGTGACAGTAAAAAGACATCGCCAACCACCATCTTCAACCGGTCAAACACGAAGGCAGACGGATATTCACTGTCCTATGACATGACGCTTCCCGGTGGATTTGACGGCGTGGAAGTTCAGTTTCGCAATCCGGACACCAACAAGCAGGACTACGTGCGGTACCGGGTAGATGGAAACAGTATTGTTGAAGGAAATCCGACAAAGGCGAAAAAGTTCGAACTGCTGTATATCAGGAACCGCTTCCAGGCTAATGAACGCGCCTTGCGTGAGTGCCGACGGCTTATCTACTCCCGCATGACGATGTCTGTCACAGCGCTCGCTGACGGAGAATGGGTGAATATCGGGGATATGGTGCAGGTGCCGGACACCTACGATACTAACCAGCAGGCTGGCTACATCGTGTCGCGTACCGGTAATGACTTTGAAACCAGTGAGAGGATCACCTTCTCCGGATTGATGTTCGTTCAGATAACTGACTCGATGGGGTCGACTACGGCGCGCTATCCAGCATCACCGCGCACAGATACACCGTTCGGATTCACTGCTGAAATCCCATCTATCTCTCTTAACCTGTATGACGGTTACGACGTTCAGTCTCCTTCAAGGTACGCAATTGCTACCTCTGAGGATCTGGACGCCGGGCGATGGACTGTCACTGCCAAGCAACCAGATGGAAAGGGTAGTACCGCATTAACCCTCGCTGAGTATAGCGATCTTATTTACCAATAATACCCATCCCGATCACCCAGACCCGGCCATCGCGCCGGGTTTTTTAATGGAAAAATTATGGCCACTACTCCTACGAACCTACCAGTACCAAGTGAATCAGCTCGCGATCTTAAGTTTAACGCAGGCAAGATTGACGAGTTTGTCACGTCACTTAATCTAAAATATTCAGATCGCTTCGGCGGTGAGCACTACACAATTGAAGGACTACGCCAACTTGCTCAACAGGCAATTTCAGCCTTTGGGTGGGTGCCAATGGACTCATTTCAGGATGGTGCCATACTAACACTTCCCAATCAGGTATTGCGCTGGAAACTTCCTGATGGAGATGGTGATTATTATCGATGGGATGGCGCATTTCCTAAAGTTGTTCCTGAGGAATCAACCCCTGAATCCACCGGCGGCATCGGGGCCGGTAAATGGCTGAGTGTTGGTGATGCAGTATTACGTACGCAAATTTCAGATCCTGATGGCTCTACAAAATACCCAGCGCTACAAATTGCGAGATGGAGAGATACTGGTGACATGAGGGGGTGGGGAGCGGTAGAGGGAGAAGATTGTTCAGATGCATTGCAGGCAGCAATAAAAGACAGGGCTTCCCTTGGTTGGGGAACTAGTTCTGATGTGATCATCGATGGGTCATACAGAATTGACAAAAAAGTACTAATACCTACTGATCTGAGGTTGAAAGGTAATTGGGCCACTATCACATCTAGCTTGAATGATTTCATTTTTGAATCAGCTTACGTAGATGAAAATGGTGAGTTAGTTTCAAACTGGTACCTATCCGACGATGAAGCGATCGCAAAAGCTAGACTGAAAGGCACCACAATTACTGGAATAACTTTTGTAGATTGTGCAAAAGTTATTAAGTTTAGAAATTTCAATGAAAGATGTGGCCTGCAAGATCTATATTTTGAAAGGTGTGGGGTGGCATGGGAAATGGTTATGCCATTTTATTCATTTTTCAATAACATCTTTATAAGAACAACAAAAACTGGTTTCGAGGATTACTATGCTTATAGCATGGGTAGGCAAACCAATTTGGTTGATATGTTTAAAGTAACAATATCCGAGAGAAAGTATGGCACTTATTTTGGTGATAATGATCCGCTTCCAGGGAAAAAGAATGTCTTCTATGAGATGGTAACGCTTAGGCAGTGTTCATGGGAACATGTTGACTTTCCTTTGACTCTTGATATTAAAGGATACTCACTAAGAATTGAAGACTTTTACGCTGAAGTTGTCAGTGGACCTCTGTTTAGGGTGTTATCTGGTGATCAGTATGATTTAAGTATTGGCGAGCCGTCATGGGTTATTGGTGTTGAAAATATGGGAGAATTTAAAAATCTAAAAGGTAGAAGTATAATCCATCAAGCAATACAGAACGATCATACGCCACCAAAACCATCCTCTTTATTGTTTAGTGATTCAATATGTAAAGTTTACACTGCGAACAGCAATGGTTATGGAAATCGCATTAACTATGACAGTGCTAGTATTATTTCTTTTGAGTTTCCAATACAAGAAAAAATAAATAATGTAATAAATAACGAAGCCATTACAAATTCATTGGGATCTGTTGCTGAAAATATATCAAAGCAAAATGTTGCCTCCGTTGTGTCTGGTGATGTTTTACTTAGAACTAAGATAAAAAACAACTTACATAATATATTAGCCATAACAATAAATATCAATAATAATGAGTGCGGTGCTTTATTTATAGGAGATCAGTTGATTAAACAGTATGGGTATACATTTGTTATTGGTGGTGATTCTGATGGTAATACATCTGTAAATATTACAGGGACTGGTATTGTTTCTCCTGATGATGTCGTTATTACAGGGTGCATTAGGTATCTTTAGGTAAGATGCATTTAATATTAGCGGTGTTAATATTTATGGAGCTTGCGCATAAGAATAAGATGGTGCTTCTCAGCACCATCTTATTCTTTATGTATATCTTTTCTATTTTATGAAATCACCAAGCATTCCAGGATTGTTGGTTATTAGATCTCTGGATCCAACCTCATTAAAATGAGCGTCATCCTTGTATATAAGCCTTCCATTGTAAACAGGAAATTTTTTAGCAACTTCAGGTATGTTTGATATTGGTGTAATGTAATGAACATTATCTAGCTTTAGATTTTTAATAATGTTAAACACCTTGTCATTACCATCTTTAAAATCAACGTTACCACCATCTCTTGGTGATATCATGGCTGAGAAGTCAATTGATGATAAATCCATTGTGTTGCCAAAAGGTGCAAATCGCTGTCTAAATAAATGTATGTAAGAACCATCTTTGAAAGTTGGTATCTGCTCAAAAATATAAATGTTTTTCCCTTCAGAGGATAATTTTAAAATTGTATCCTTCAGCATTGAATCAAAATCAGGAATATTGTGAAAATAAAGGCTCCACGCTCCAATTAAAACGACGTCATTATATTCCTTGATGCGCTTTGAAAAGTATTTTATGTTATTACTACAGTTTTCTGAAATAATCCCGCCAAAATCAGATGGTTTTTTGTTTTCTGTGTTTATCAACGGATAACATGCGTCTGCTGTTCGCTCCTCGAATGACATCCCTTTCTTCTTTGAGTACTCATCAATCATAGGAACAAAATGACCTGCGTGAGAGTCTCCCATAACAATGAAACTGGGCTTCTTGGTTGTATCACCAAATACACACTCACCTATAACAGTATTGTGACAGAATGGAGTATATAGATAAGCCGTTTCTAGAAACATATTACCCCACTTATCACCATATCTCTGAGGTATTCCGTTTGTCTTTTCAGAGACGATGAATATAGATGTAATAAGTAGTGATGGCAACAAAAATATAAATATCACAGACGATTTAAATGATATTTTTGATTTTCTTATTGGAGTCTCTATGAATTTTAGCGAGGCATAAGATAGAACAATTGTAGCAATAAAAGAATAAACAGCATTTTTAATTGGAACATTCCCAACAATATTATAATATTTTTGAATTGATATTATTGGCCAGTGCCATAAATACATTGAATATGACATTAACCCTAAAGTTGAAGCAACTCTTGATGATAATATTTTAGTTGTGAAATTATTATTAATTCCACTATGAATTAATATACAAGCCGCACCAAAACAAGGAAGCAAAGCATAAAAATTTGGATAAAAATCATCTTTTGATATAAATAAAGATATAGCAATTACCAAGGCACCAATCAAAGGTATATGCCGATTGCTATAGCTATTTGTGTTTCTCGACTTATATACTGCAATGCAGCTACCAATCATCATTTCCCATGCCCTGGAAGGCAAGTAATAATAATTAAATTTTGATAATTCAGCATTAAATCTAGAATAGATTGCTAAAGAAAATGACAGTAAAGCTATAACAGAAAGCCCAACAAGTATTCTCTTTACATTAAATCCGCTAAGCTTTGCTAATAAGAAAATTATTATTGGGAATATAAAGTAGTATTGTTCTTCAGTGGACAATGACCAGGTGTGAAGTAGAGGATACTCCTTTACGTCTTGTGCGAAGTAATTAACGTTAGTTGAAAAGAATATATTAGAAGAGAAGATTATAGTAGAAAACGCAGAGCGCATCATAAATTTAAAATCTTCAGGCATCATAACCAAGGCTGAGGCTATTATAGTTGCGAAAAGAACAACAAAAAATATAGGAAGAATCCTTTTTATTCTTCTATTGTAGAAGCCTTTATAGCTAAATGAGTTAGATTTAATATCATTATATATGATGGATGTAATGAGGTATCCTGATATGACAAAGAATATATCCACACCAACAAACCCGCCAGGTAGAAGGTTAGGGTTTAAATGAAAAACTATAACTGCAAGAACAGCAATAGCCCTAAGTCCATCAATATCAGCTCTGTATTTTTTCAGCATATTCATATAAACAATGTGTTATAAGTGATTTTAAGATAATAACATTATTTATTATTTAATTCAATCATTTAGATAATGAATAGTCCAGTTACTCTTTATTGAATTACTTCATTCATCTTTGTGAATTTCTTCCCGTATTCTATAAATCTTTTTTCAATTAAAATCCAACTAAGCGTTCCGGCAATAATAGAAATAAAAATAGACGCCACTTGATTGTAAATAATGTTATAATTTCCAATTGCACTTGCAACGATTTGCTGAACTGGAAATCCCCATAAATAAATGCCGTAAGATATATCATTTTTTACTTTTAGTGAAAGAAACAATGGTGTTGATGATAAATATAAAACACCATACATTAATGATATATAAAAAAGTAGTTTTGATAAACCACTATCCTGAGAAGAAAAGATAGCCGTAATTAACACTAGCATAAGGAGTGTAGTTGACTTTATTTCTATACTGTCTTTATTTATTCCGAATAAAACCCCAATTGAAAAACAAACTGGTAAATATTTAACTTCATCGTTTAATGCTGTCAGTTTTAATATGAAACCATCTAGAATGATCGGGTCTGCAATGATAAATAAACAAAATAGTGTAATGGCTGTTTTATTGTATTTAAATAGCACCATGGTTGCCATTAAAACTATGTAAGCCCCAACCTCATAAATAATAGTCCAAAGTGAACCATTGAATGTGTTAATGTTGTTTGTGCTGAAAACTCCAGGAAATGACCATGTAATATCTAACGTAAGGGATTTTAAAAGATATGGAATAAATGGAGTCTGAATCATAAATTCAGATGCGGATAATGTAGAAATACTTATCCCAATCAAATATCCTATAATTACTACAGTTGCAAATGCTGGCCATATTCTAAAAAATCTTGAAGAAACAAAATCGTTAATGTTTCTTTTTGAGAAAAAAGAGTTGGTTACTACCAGTCCGCTTACAAAAAAGAAAATTTTAACAGCCAATGACCCTGAGTAGTCAAATCCAATGAGTTGATGGATGATATCGTCTTTACCTACTTGCGGTGAAATTGCATATGCATGCCCATAAATAACCATGCATGCAGCAATTATTCTAACTAAGTCAAGGTTATTGTTATCTCGTTTTAGGTACGATGAAAGTAGCATCTTTTTTCCATTTCTAATAAAAAGTTTTTCTCGGTAAAAAACTACAAAACACAAATTAAGCGAACCATATGTGGCGATCATGCAAAGTTTAGCATCTGAACTGGCAACTATCGATACCTTATATCGGGATTGATGAGACAAAAACGGGACACACAAAGCTTTGCATCGGCTTGCAAGGCTTTGTGCTGCTCTCACTTAGTCGATCGCATCCATTGTTGCAAGACAATTTGAATCAATGTGAAACAGAGTGGTGCAATCACCACTTTTTTAGTGTTACCATCGTTTTGCCGGGTGAGGGACTGAGGATGTCAGTTTTTCATTTGTGTACCAGATTGTGTACCAATTTAGCGATTGTTGGTTAGATGGTTGCGCAACTTATTGTAAACAAATAAATTTTCTCTTTGTATGTGATCTTACGTGTGGGTCACCACTGCAAATAAGGATATAACATGCCTGTTATTACTCTTCCTGATGGCAGCCAACGCCATTACGACCACGCTGTAAGCCCCATGGATGTTGCGCTGGACATCGGTCCAGGTCTGGCGAAAGCCACTATTGCTGGCCGTGTTGACGGTGAGCTCGTAGATGCTTCCGATCTGATTGAGCATGATGCGAAGCTCTCCATCATTACCGCGAAGGATGAAGAAGGTCTGGAGATCATTCGTCACTCCTGTGCGCACTTGTTAGGGCACGCGATCAAACAACTCTGGCCGCACACCAAAATGGCGATCGGACCGGTTGTTGATAACGGTTTTTACTACGATATCGATCTTGACCGTACGTTAACCCAGGAAGATGTCGACGCGCTCGAGAAGCGGATGCACGAGCTCGCTGAGAAAAACTACGATGTCATTAAGAAGAAAGTCAGCTGGTACGAAGCGCGTGAAACCTTCGTGAAGCGTGGCGAGACCTATAAAGTCTCCATTCTTGATGAAAACATTGCCCATGATGACAAGCCTGGCTTGTACCATCATGAAGAATATGTCGATATGTGCCGTGGCCCGCACGTGCCGAACATGCGTTTCTGCCATCATTTCAAACTGATGAAGACTGCAGGGGCATACTGGCGTGGCGACAGCAATAACAAGATGCTGCAGCGTATTTATGGTACTGCATGGGCAGATAAAAAAGCCCTGAATGCCTACCTGCAACGTCTGGAAGAAGCGGCCAAACGCGATCACCGTAAAATCGGTAAACAGCTTGACCTGTATCATATGCAGGAAGAAGCACCGGGTATGGTGTTCTGGCACAACGATGGCTGGACTATCTTCCGTGAACTGGAAGTATTCGTTCGCTCAAAACTGAAAGAATACCAGTATCAGGAAGTGAAAGGTCCGTTCATGATGGACCGTGTGCTGTGGGAAAAAACAGGTCACTGGGACAACTACAAAGATGCAATGTTCACCACCTCTTCTGAGAACCGTGAATACTGCATTAAGCCAATGAACTGCCCAGGCCACGTGCAGATCTTTAATCAGGGTCTGAAATCCTATCGCGATCTGCCGCTGCGTATGGCTGAGTTTGGTAGCTGCCACCGTAATGAACCGTCAGGTGCGCTGCATGGCCTGATGCGTGTTCGTGGCTTCACTCAAGATGATGCACATATCTTCTGTACTGAAGAGCAGATTCGTGATGAAGTTAACGCGTGCATTCGTATGGTCTACGATATGTACAGCACCTTTGGCTTCGAGAAAATCGTCGTCAAACTGTCCACTCGCCCCGAAAAACGTATCGGTAGCGATGAAATGTGGGACCGTGCTGAAGCTGACCTGGCCGTTGCGCTGGAAGAAAACAACATCCCGTTTGAGTTCCAACTGGGTGAGGGCGCGTTCTACGGTCCGAAAATTGAATTTACCCTGTATGACTGCCTCGATCGTGCATGGCAGTGCGGTACTGTACAGCTGGACTTCTCCCTGCCGTCCCGTTTAAGCGCCTCTTACGTTGGCGAAAACAACGAGCGTCAGGTTCCGGTTATGATTCACCGTGCAATTCTTGGGTCGATGGAACGTTTCATCGGTATCCTGACCGAAGAGTTCGCTGGCTTCTTCCCGACCTGGCTCGCGCCGGTTCAGGTTGTGGTCATGAACATCACCGATTCTCAGTCTGAATACGTTAACGAATTAACGCAGAAACTACAAAATGCGGGTATTCGTGTAAAAGCAGACTTGAGAAATGAGAAGATTGGCTTTAAAATCCGCGAGCACACTTTACGTCGTGTCCCTTACATGTTGGTCTGTGGCGACAAAGAGGTAGAAGCAGGCAAAGTTGCCGTGCGCACCCGTCGTGGCAAAGACTTGGGCAGCCTGGACGTAAATGAAGTGATTGAGAAGCTGCAACAAGAGATTCGCAGCCGCAGTCTTCAACAACTGGAGGAATAAGGTATTAAAGGCGGAAAACGAGTTCAAACGGCACGTCCGAATCGTATCAATGGCGAGATTCGCGCCCTGGAAGTTCGCTTAACAGGTCTGGAAGGCGAAGCTTTGGGTATTGTGAGTCTGAGAGAAGCGATCGAAAAAGCTGAAGAAGCTGGAGTAGATTTAGTTGAAATCAGCCCTAACGCCGAACCGCCAGTTTGTCGTATTATGGACTACGGCAAGTTCCTTTATGAAAAGAGTAAGTCTTCTAAGGAACAGAAGAAAAAGCAAAAAGTTATCCAGGTTAAGGAAATTAAATTCCGTCCTGGCACCGACGATGGCGATTACCAGGTAAAACTCCGCAGCCTGGTACGCTTTCTGGAAGATGGCGATAAGGCTAAGATCACGCTGCGTTTTCGCGGTCGTGAGATGGCCCACCAACAGATCGGTATGGAAGTGCTCAACCGCGTCCGTGACGATCTGAGTGAACTGGCAGTAGTCGAATCCTTCCCTACGAAGATCGAAGGCCGCCAGATGATCATGGTGCTCGCTCCTAAGAAGAAACAGTAAGGCCTTCAAGTAGCAATGTCTGTGGAGCCTACGGGTTCCACAGCCGTTGTTCGCCTACGTTTCGTTTATTAACAATGCGAAGTGGAAGTTATTAAAATGCCAAAAATTAAGACCGTACGCGGTGCTGCTAAGCGTTTCAAAAAAACCGGTGGTGGTGGATTTAAGCGTAAGCACGCAAACCTGCGTCATATTCTGACCAAAAAATCTACTAAGCGTAAACGTCACCTGCGTCCAAAAGGCCTCGTGTCTAAAGGCGATCTGGGTCTGGTTATCGCGTGCCTGCCGTACGCATAAGCCGTTAACGTTTAATTCATTTTTTTACTAAGAATATAGATACAGGAGAGCACATATGGCTCGCGTAAAACGTGGTGTAGTTGCCCGTGCACGTCACAAGAAAATTTTGAAACAAGCTAAAGGCTACTACGGTGCGCGTTCTCGCGTATACCGCGTTGCCTTCCAGGCTGTTATCAAAGCTGGTCAGTACGCTTATCGTGACCGTCGTCAGAAAAAGCGTCAGTTCCGTCAACTGTGGATTGCGCGTATCAACGCAGCAGCACGTCAGAACGGTATTTCTTACAGCAAATTCATCAACGGCCTGAAAAAAGCCTCTGTTGAAATCGACCGTAAGATCCTGGCTGACATCGCAGTATTCGACAAAGTAGCGTTCACCGCTCTGGTCGAAAAAGCGAAAGCAGCTCTGGCATAAGCCGGTGAAAAGAGGGAGCCTGGCTCCCTCTCTTTTATTTGTAGAGCAATCAATTAGTTGACAATTTATCCGTAAGCCTTTTCAATAAAGGTTGTCCGGTTTTTACCACACAAGGTAACGCAAGCATGAATGCTGCTATTTTCCGCTTCTTCTTTTACTTTAGCACCTGAACTCAGGAGGCTTGCGCGTGAAAGAAGAAACGGAAAACAGCGCCTAAAAGCCTCCCTGGTGGAGGCTTTTTTTATACGCGTCATCCTTCAAGTTGTCTCTATATTGGCTGCATTCGCTCTTTGGCCGCGTTGATACAACTTGAATGATTTTGCGTATATACGAGCGACTAGTGAATATCGCAACATAACGAGGAAAACCATGTCACATCTCGCAGAGCTGGTTGCCAGTGCAACGGCCGCCATTAACCAGGCTTCAGATGTTGCCGCGTTAGACAATGTCCGCGTCGAATATTTGGGCAAGAAAGGGCACTTGACCCTTCAGATGACAACCCTGCGCGAACTGCCGCCAGAAGAGCGCCCGGCAGCAGGTGCGGTGATTAACGAAGCTAAAGAGCAGGTACAGCAAGCGCTGAACGCACGTAAGGCCGAATTAGAAAGCGCTGCACTGAATGCTCGTCTGGCTGAAGAAACGATCGATATCTCCCTTCCTGGGCGTCGTATCGAAAACGGCGGTCTGCATCCTGTAACGCGTACAATCGACAGGATTGAAAGTTTCTTCGGTGAGCTGGGCTTTACCGTGGCGACCGGTCCGGAAATCGAAGATGACTATCATAACTTCGATGCGCTCAACATTCCTGGCCATCACCCGGCGCGCGCTGACCACGACACTTTCTGGTTTGACGCGACGCGTCTGCTGCGCACGCAGACTTCCGGCGTGCAGATCCGCACCATGAAAGAAAAACAGCCGCCGATCCGTATTATCGCCCCGGGCCGCGTATATCGTAACGATTACGATCAGACTCACACCCCAATGTTCCACCAGATGGAAGGGCTGATTGTTGATACCAACATCAACTTCACCAACCTGAAAGGCACGCTGCACGATTTCCTGCGCAACTTCTTTGAAGAAGACCTGCAGGTACGTTTCCGTCCTTCCTACTTCCCGTTTACTGAACCATCTGCGGAAGTTGACGTGATGGGCAAAAACGGCAAATGGCTGGAAGTGCTGGGCTGCGGGATGGTTCACCCGAACGTGTTGCGTAATGTTGGCATCGATCCGGAAATCTATTCCGGCTTTGCATTCGGTATGGGTATGGAGCGTCTGACCATGCTGCGTTACGGCGTTACCGATCTGCGTTCTTTCTTCGAAAACGATCTGCGTTTCCTCAAACAGTTTAAATAAAGGCAGGATAAAACAATGAAATTCAGTGAACTGTGGTTACGCGAATGGGTAAATCCGGCGATTGATAGCGATGCGCTGTCAAACCAAATCACGATGGCGGGTCTGGAAGTTGACGGTGTGGAACCTGTTTCCGGCGCGTTTAACGGCGTTGTGGTAGGTGAAGTGGTTGAATGCGGCCAACACCCTAACGCTGACAAACTGCGTGTCACCAAAGTGAATGTAGGCGGCGACCGCCTGCTGGATATCGTCTGCGGTGCGCCAAACTGCCGTCAGGGGTTGAAAGTGGCTGTGGCAACCGTTGGTGCCGTTCTGCCGGGCGATTTCAAAATTAAAGCCGCGAAACTGCGCGGTGAACCATCTGAAGGCATGCTGTGTTCGTTCTCCGAGCTGGGTATTTCCGACGATCATAACGGGATTATCGAACTGCCTGCCGATGCGCCAATTGGCACCGATATCCGTGAATACCTGAAGCTTGACGACAACACCATCGAAATCAGCGTCACGCCGAACCGCGCCGACTGCTTAGGCATCATCGGTGTAGCGCGTGACGTTGCTGTACTGAACAAAGCCCCGCTGGTTGAGCCGGAAATCGCGCCAGTAGCCGCGACTATTAGCGACGTCCTGCCGATTCAGGTCGAAGCCGTGGAAGCCTGCCCACGCTATCTGGGGCGCGTGGTAAAAGGCATCAATGTTAAAGCGCCGACCCCGCTGTGGATGAAAGAAAAACTGCGCCGTTGCGGTATTCGTTCTATCGATGCCGTGGTCGACGTGACTAACTATGTGCTGCTCGAACTGGGCCAGCCGATGCACGCATTCGACAAGGACCGCATTGAAGGCGGAATTGTTGTCCGTATGGCAAAAGAAGGTGAGACCCTGGTATTGCTGGATGGAAGCGAAGCGAAGCTGAATGCAGATACGCTGGTGATTGCGGACCACAACAAAGCGCTGGCGATGGGCGGCATCTTTGGTGGCGAACATTCCGGCGTGAACGATGAAACACAAAACGTCCTGCTGGAATGTGCATTCTTCAGCCCGCTGTCTATTACCGGTCGCGCGCGTCGTCACGGCCTGCACACCGATGCATCTCACCGCTATGAGCGTGGTGTCGATCCTGCGCTGCAACATAAGGCCATGGAACGTGCAACGCGCCTGCTGATTGATATCTGCGGCGGTGAAGCGGGCCCAGTCATTGACGTGACGAACGAAGCCACGCTGCCAAAACGCGCAACCATTACGCTTCGTCGTAGCAAACTGGATCGTCTGATCGGACACCATATTGCCGATGAGCAGGTGAGCGATATTCTGCGTCGTCTGGGTTGTGACGTGTCGGAAGGGCAGGATGAGTGGAAAGCGGTCGCGCCGAGCTGGCGTTTCGATATGGAAATCGAAGAAGACCTGGTCGAAGAAGTCGCCCGCGTATACGGTTATGACAATATCCCGAACACGCCGATTCAGGCGGGTCTTATCATGGGTACGCATCGTGAAGCGGATTTGTCGCTGAAACGTGTAAAAACCATGCTGAATGACAAAGGCTATCAGGAAGTCATTACCTATAGTTTCGTCGACCCGAAAGTCCAGTCGCTGCTGCACCCGGGTGAAGAAGCGCTGCTGCTGCCAAGCCCAATCTCTATTGATATGTCGGCAATGCGTTTGTCCCTGTGGACCGGCTTGCTGTCTACGGTAGTGTATAACCAGAATCGTCAGCAGAACCGCGTACGTATTTTCGAAACGGGTTTACGTTTCGTGCCAGATACGCAGGCCAACCTCGGGATCCGTCAGGATCTGATGCTGGCTGGCGTGATCTGCGGTAACCGTCATGATGAGCACTGGAATCTGGCAAAAGAGACCGTTGATTTCTATGATCTGAAAGGCGATCTGGAAGCAGTTCTCGACCTGACCGGAAAACTGGGGGACATTCAGTTCAAAGCTGAAGCGAATCCAGCACTGCATCCGGGTCAGTCTGCGGCGATTTATCTGAAAGGTGAACGTATTGGTTTCATTGGGGTTGTTCATCCTGAACTGGAACGTAAACTGGATCTGAACGGTCGCACTTTGGTGTTTGAACTGGAGTGGAATAAGCTCGCAGACCGCGTGGTGCCTCAGGCGCGTGAAGTTTCTCGCTTCCCAGCGAACCGTCGCGATATCGCAGTCGTTGTGGCAGAAAACGTTCCCGCTGCGGATATTTTATCCGAGTGTAAGAAAGTTGGCGTAAATCAGGTAGTTGGCGTAAACTTATTTGACGTGTACCGCGGTAAGGGTGTTGCGGAGGGCTATAAGAGCCTCGCTATCAGCCTGATCCTTCAGGATACCAGCCGTACACTTGAAGAAGAGGAGATTGCCGCTACCGTCGCCAAATGTGTAGAGGCATTAAAAGAGCGATTCCAGGCATCATTGAGGGATTGAACCTATGGCGCTTACAAAAGCTGAAATGTCAGAATATCTGTTTGATAAGCTTGGGCTTAGCAAGCGGGATGCCAAAGAACTGGTCGAGCTGTTTTTCGAAGAGATCCGTCGTGCTCTGGAAAATGGTGAGCAGGTAAAACTCTCTGGTTTTGGTAACTTCGATCTGCGTGATAAGAATCAACGTCCGGGCCGTAACCCGAAAACGGGCGAAGATATTCCCATTACAGCACGGCGCGTGGTGACCTTCAGACCCGGACAGAAGTTAAAAAGCCGGGTTGAAAACGCAACGCCCAAAGAAGAGTGATTTAACGATACGCAGAGTATGACGCGTATAACTAAAAAGGCCGCTATGCGGCCTTTTTCCTTTTCACTACCGAATCAGCACCGTAGAATCACCTCCATCTCTTTTCAGCAGAATGGAAAACATGCTGACTTTCGCCCATCAACAGCAGCGTCGAAACGTACGCTGGATACTGTCACTGTCAGTACTTATGCTACTGGCAACGATTCTAAGCTTGTGCGCAGGAGAACAATGGATCGCTCCCGGCGACTGGTTCAGCGCCCGCGGCGATCTGTTCGTCTGGCAAATTCGACTTCCCCGTACTCTTGCCGTTTTGCTGGTAGGCGCTGCATTGGCCTTATCTGGCGCAGTGATGCAAGCTCTGTTTGAAAACCCGCTCGCAGAGCCTGGATTACTGGGCGTATCTAACGGCGCGGGAGTCGGGCTTATCGCGGCGGTGCTGCTGGGGCAGGGGCAACTCCCCGGCTGGGCGTTGGGCCTTTGCGCCATTGCCGGGGCGCTGATTATCACGCTTATTTTGCTACGTTTCGCCCGTCGACATCTGTCTACCAGCCGTCTGCTGCTGGCGGGGGTGGCGCTGGGGATAATCTGTAGCGCGCTGATGACATGGGCTATCTACTTCTCTACCTCGTTTGACTTACGACAGCTGATGTACTGGATGATGGGGGGCTTCGGTGGCGTAGACTGGCATCAGGCTTGGCTCATGGTGGCGTTGATTCCGGTACTGGTGTGGATCTGCTGTCAGTCGCAGCCGATGAATATGCTGGCGTTAGGAGAGACTTCTGCGCGTCAGCTGGGACTGCCATTATGGTTCTGGCGCAACCTGCTGGTGGTTGCCACAGGCTGGATGGTTGGCGTGAGCGTGGCTCTGGCAGGGGCGATTGGTTTTATTGGGCTTGTGATCCCGCATATTTTGCGACTGTGCGGCCTCACCGATCACCGTGTTTTACTGCCAGGTTGTGCGTTGGCTGGCGCAATCGCATTATTGTTTGCTGATGTTGTCGCGCGTTTGGTGCTGGCCTCGGCTGAGTTACCTATCGGCGTGGTAACGGCCACTATGGGTGCGCCGGTATTTATCTGGCTATTGTTAAAAGCCGCGCGCTAGAACGCGTTGGTTCGGTCTATGATTAAAAACTGAAAATCCACCTGTTGTTCTGGAGATGCTATGCAAAACACTATCCTCGATACAGAAGTGACGACCATCGACGGCGAGGTTACCTCACTGCAGCCGTATTCCGGGAATGTGCTGTTAATCGTCAACGTTGCTTCAAAATGTGGGCTGACGCCGCAGTACGAGCAACTGGAGAATCTGCAGAAAGCCTGGCACCAACAGGGCTTCAGCGTTCTTGGTTTCCCTTGCAATCAGTTTCTGGGCCAGGAGCCGGGCAGCGAAGAGGAAATAAAAACGTACTGCAGTACCACATGGGGCGTAACTTTCCCGATGTTCAGCAAAATTGACGTCAACGGCGAGGGACGCCATCCGCTGTATCAGAAGCTGATTGATGCCGCGCCAACGGCCGTTGCGCCTGCGGACAGTGGGTTCTACGAGCGAATGGCGAGCAAAGGTCGTGCGCCGCTCTACCCGGACGATATCCTGTGGAATTTCGAGAAGTTTTTAGTGGGTCGCGATGGAAAAGTGCTGCAACGATTCTCACCGGATATGACGCCTGAGGATCCCATCCTGGTGCAAACCATCAAGCAGGCGCTGGCAAACTAATGTCTCGATTGATGCAGCTACAGGACGTCGCGGAATCGACCCGTCTCGGCCCGCTTTCTGGTGAGATAAAAGCAGGAGAGATCTTGCATTTAGTGGGACCAAACGGTGCCGGAAAAAGTACGCTGTTGGCGCGTATGGCGGGTCTGACAAACGGAGAGGGCAGTATCACTTTTGGTGATATGCCGTTGGAGGAATGGCCGGCCGCCAGGCTGGCGCAATATCGCGCCTATCTTGCGCAACAGCAAAATCCGCCGTTTGCCATGCCGGTCTGGCATTTTCTGACGCTGCATCAACCCGACAAAGCACGCACCGATCTGTTACAGGAGATCGCTGATGCGCTCGGTCTGGGAGATAAACTGGGGCGCGGCGTGAACCAACTCTCCGGCGGTGAGTGGCAGCGTGTGCGCCTGGCTGCGGTTATCCTGCAGATTTGCCCACAAGCGAATCCATTAGGTCAGCTTTTACTGCTGGATGAGCCGATGAACAGTCTGGACGTCGCGCAACAAAACGCACTGGACCGACTGTTGAGTCAGCTGTGTTTGCAGGGCATAGCGATTGTGATGAGTAGCCATGACCTTAATCACACCTTACGCCATGCGCATAAAGCCTGGCTACTCAAACGCGGGAAACTGCTTGCCAGTGGTTCACGAGATGCGGTACTGACGCCGGCCAATCTGTCTGCGGCCTATGGCGTCAACTTCCGACGTTTGGATATTGAAGGGCACAGAATGCTCATATCAACCACTTAAGTGAAATGGGTTCTTGAAAATCATATAATTTCCACGCTAAATTGGCATAAAAATAAAATTCAGAGGATTCGTACTGAATGCGCTTTTGGCTCCTTTTCATCACAGCATTGTTTTTGGCGGGCTGCAGCAGCCATCGTGCGCCTGCGCCAAATGCCCGCTTGTCGGATTCTATTGCCGTTATCGCCGGTCTTAATGATCAGCTCCAAACCTGGCATGGCACACCCTATCGTTATGGCGGTATGAGTCGTAGTGGGGTGGATTGTTCTGGATTTGTTTTGATGACGATGCGCGATAAATTCGACCTGCAACTTCCGCGCGATACGCGTACGCAATCAAAGATTGGTACCGAAATTGATAAAGATGATTTGCTGCCAGGCGATCTGGTTTTCTTTAAAACCGGGTCTGGGGAAAGCGGTCTGCATGTTGGTATTTACGATACCAATAATCAGTTTATTCATGCTTCAACCAGCCGTGGCGTGATGCGCTCGTCTCTGGATAACGTTTACTGGCGTAAAAACTTTTGGCAGGCACGACGTATTTAATCCCCCGTAACTCCGAGGCTGCCATCGAGTGCGCAGCCTTAACATCACCATTTGAAAGTTAACTTTTATTTCTGCTTTTGGTTAGACAATACCCCTGAACATTAAGAGCGTATCTTGCTAAAAATATGATTTATTCCGAGATATTAAAAAGTGCAAAGCTGGATATTCGCTTATAATCAGGATAAGCTAAAAAAAAGGATTCGATTTACCGGCTAAAAAGGGAAAAATGAAAGGGCCTCTACTTGCATCAGCAGTAACGTATTTCTCCATCCTTTGCTACAGGATGCCGGATAACACCCATGCAGCGGGGCTGGCACGATGATTGTTTCACTGGATAATCTTTACCATTCTGAGTTCTCTTTTCTTCCTGCGAGAAGCGAAAAAGGCGATCTTGAATTCGTCGATATCATCACCAGTTTCGCCAGTGCGCATGGGGATGTGCGTATACCCACCGAGCTGGTCCTACCTCGGATGTCAGACGACGAACAATGTCGTTTATTTGTAGAAAAACTAGAATTAATCGAAACGTGCCAACATTTCTTTATTCAGCGAAAAGTATCCGCCTGGATTAATTTAACGCCAGCAGTTGCTAATACTTTATTATCAGATACTGAACTTGCTTCACAAGTTGAACGATTTTCATTTCTGGAGCTGACTATTAATGAAAGCTATCCGGAGTTAAACAAAGGTAAAGATAATCCAATATTGGCCGCACTTGCTGCGCGATTTCCATTAGTCCTGACAAACTATGGTTCTGGTGGTATATCAACCCGGGCAATTTTTGACGGCCTGTTCAAACGCGTCGTGCTGGATAAAAACTTTGTTCAACAAAGGATTGCACATATTTCGTTTGAACCGTTTATGCGGGCTATTCTGGCGCAACTATCGCCCAGCTGTGAGTCAATAATCATTAGCGGAATTGATACACAAGAGATGCTGGAGCGCGTCTTGCCTGTGGGATTCAGTGCCATGCAGGGAGGATTGTGGCCTGCGGTGCCTCCTGCGCAGATAATTTCGCTCGCTAAGATATAACCCTTTTATTTGCTGGTGTTTAACAGGCTATTAACAGTCTACACTAGAGGCAGGAGGCCCTATGACCCTGTCTTTTACCACTCGCTGGCGTGATGAACTACCAGCAACCTATACCGCGCTTTCACCCACCCCTCTGAAAAACGCGCGCCTTATCTGGCATAACGATGCGCTGGCGGAGCAATTAGCAATTCCTGCGGCGCTATTTGATATTCCGACTGGTGCAGGCGTTTGGGGAGGCGAATCGTTGCTTCCCGGGATGTCGCCTTTAGCCCAGGTTTATAGTGGGCATCAGTTCGGCGTCTGGGCTGGTCAGCTTGGCGACGGACGTGGGATCCTGCTGGGCGAACAACAGCTCGCGGATGGTTCAACGTTTGACTGGCACCTGAAAGGCGCCGGACTCACGCCGTATTCCCGCATGGGTGATGGGCGTGCCGTGCTGCGCTCGACCATTCGTGAAAGCCTGGCCAGTGAAGCGATGCATTACCTGGGAATACCGACCACGCGGGCATTGTCGATTGTCACCAGCGACACGCCGGTTTATCGCGAAACGGTCGAAGCGGGGGCGATGCTCATTCGCGTGGCGCAAAGCCATATGCGGTTTGGCCATTTTGAGCATTTTTACTATCGCCGAGAGCCGGAAAAAGTGCGCCAGTTGGCTGACTTTGCGATTCGCCATTACTGGCCGCAATGGCAGGAAGAAGCCGATAAGTATCAGCTGTGGTTTAACGATGTTGTCACGCGTACTGCGACGTTAATCGCTGACTGGCAGGCGGTAGGATTTGCACATGGTGTTATGAACACGGACAACATGTCGATTCTGGGTCTGACGATGGATTACGGTCCATTCGGTTTTCTTGATGATTACGTGCCCGATTATATCTGCAACCACTCTGACAACCAGGGGCGATACAGTTTCGATAATCAACCGGCCGCCGCGTTGTGGAACCTGCAACGTCTGGCGCAAACCCTGTCGCCATTTATCCCGGTCAAGGCGCTCAATGATGCGCTGGACAGTTACCAGCTGGCGCTGTTAACTCGCTACGGTCAGCGGATGCGGCAAAAGCTCGGCTTCTTTAGCGAGCAGAAAGACGATAACGAACTGCTTAGCGAACTGTTTAGCCTGATGGCGCGAGAAAGAAGCGACTATACGCGAACGTTTCGCATGCTCAGCGAAACGGAGCAGCACAGTGCGCAATCTCCGTTGCGCGATGAGTTTATCGACCGCGCAGCATTTGACGACTGGTTCACGCGGTATCGCTCGCGCCTTCAGCAAGACAATATTGCCGATGCAGTCAGACAAACACAGATGAAGGCGGCAAATCCGGCGATGGTATTACGTAACTGGCTGGCGCAACGGGCGATTAGTCAGGCAGAGCAGGGGGATTACGCTGAACTGCATCGGTTGCACCAGGCGTTGCGTACCCCGTTTGCCGATCGTGATGATGACTATGCCAGCCGTCCACCTGACTGGGGCAAACGGCTGGAAGTGAGTTGTTCAAGCTAAGGGGCCAGAAATACCTGCGGGGAGGCGTTGGCCGGATGCTGGCCAACGTGTACCTGAGCACCGTACCAGCGCTTCAGATCATCGGCCTGTAACACAGTTTCCGGTGTTCCCTGCGACACCAGCCTGCCGTTGTGCAGCAGCACTATTCTGTCTGCCCACAGTGCGGCGAGGTTCAAATCGTGAAGCACAATGCACACATGCAGCCCACCCGAAGCGGTTAGCGTTTTTAGCATGCGCAACAAATGCTGCTGGTGGTAAAGATCCAGCGCGGAGGTCGGTTCATCAAGGAATAACCAACCGCGAGGCGCACCGTCGCACCAGAGTTGCGCCAGCGCACGGGCTAACTGCACTCGCTGTTGCTCGCCGCCGGAAAGCGCGGCGTATTGCCGGCCTGCCAGAGGCGTACATCCGGTCATCTCCATTACCTGTGCAATAAGCCCAGGTTCCGGTCGTTGGCTCCAGGGCGCGCGCCCCATCGCGATGACGGCCTCTACCGGCCAGTCAAACCCCAACTGTGTTTGCTGACGCATCACCGCCCGGTGTCGTGACAGCTTCTGGGTAGGCCACTCCTCCAGCGGTTTGCCCGACAGCACGCAGCGCCCGGTAGCCGGTTTCAGAAAACCGGTCAGCAAGCGTAGCAGAGTGGATTTCCCCGCACCGTTTGGGCCGATCAGCGCCACCAGTTCACCTTTTGTAAGGGCGAGCGATACGTCGTCAATCACTGGTCTGCCAGCTACGTGATAGTGAAGCCCTTCAGCGATGAAATGTTCAGCCATGCGCTCCTCGCTGACGAAAAATAAGCCATAAAAACCACGGTGCGCCGAGAAGACTGGTCAACAGACCGACCGGCATCTCCGCAGGCGCAACCGCCGTACGGGCCAGAGTGTCGGCAATCAGCAATAAAAACGCGCCCGCCAGCACGGAACCCGGAATAACGGCCCGATGGTCTGAGCCGAGCCACATACGTATTAAATGTGGGATGACCAACCCGATAAAGCCAATCACGCCGCTTACCGCCACGGCTGAGGCAACCAGTAATGCGCTACAAAGCAGCAAAATACGCTGGATTGTACGCACATCAACGCCGAGATAATGCGCCTCTTCCTCACCCAGCTGCAGAAGATTCAGCGCCGGAGCAAGTCGCCAGATGATCAGCACTGTCGGGATTGTCAGTGAAGTGACAGCCAACAGTGTGGACCACTGCGCGGCCCCCAGACTTCCCATTCCCCATAGCGACAGCTGGCGCAGTTGCGCATCATTACTGACCCACGACAAAACGCCAACCGCCGCCCCACAGAGCGCGTTAATGGCAATGCCGACCAGCAGCAGGCGTGATAGTGAACCGTCGCGCTGTTGGCTAAGGATAAAAATCACTACGGTTGCCGCCAGCGCGCCAAAAAAAGCGGCCAGCATTGGAGCATACAACATCAGCAGCGCGGGCAAGGAGACAGGCAGCACCACCCACAGGGCCACAGCGCAGGCGGCACCACTGCTTATTCCCAGTAATCCAGGGTCTGCAAGTGGATTGCGAAACAGCCCCTGCATCACGCAGCCAGCGAGCGCCAGAGAGCCGCCAATCACCAGCGCAAGCAGGACGCGGGGCAGACGAATCGTGAGCCAGATTTGACGCAGTGCCTCATCGCCATCACGCCAGAGCAGACTTACCGGCAGGCGCAACGCGCCAAAACCGGTAGCCAGAACCGTCATTACAACCAGCATCAATGCCAACATCCACAACGAACAGGTGATCCGCCGGGACATCAGGGCAATTGCTCCGCTTTAGCTCGAAGCTGCAAAATAGCCTGTGGCGTGCGAACGCTGAAGCCCAACAGCGCCATATCGTCAACCTGCAATACCTGTTTATTCCTGCCGGCAGGTGTTTGCGCAAGTCCCGGTAGCGCCCACAGGTTTGCCTCGCCACCCATCGCCTTAACACCTTCTTGTGAAATCACTACCAGATCGGGCTGGCTGGCAATGACGCCTTCTTGTGACAGCTGCTGATAGCGATTAACGCCCTGCATCGCGTTGCGTAGACCTGCGGCACGAATCGCCGCATCGGCTCCGGTTTGCTGGCCCGCCGCCATCGCTGTCATCCCGCCATGATTGAGAATAAACAGCACACGTTTATTAAGTTCAGATGACGGGAGCGTCGCCAGTTCCTGACGTAACGTTGCGCGCAGCGTTTCGCCGTCGGCCTCCCGATGAGTAGCCTCGGCGATAACCCGAACTTTTTCATCAATCGCGTTAAGATCGTTGCTTGCCGGGATCGTGACAACCCTGACATTGCTCTGCTCGATCTGTTTTAACACCAGAGAAGGCTGCGCCTGCGCGCTGGCAAGGACCAGCGTAGGGCGTGTGGCAAGGATCCCTTCGGCGTTGAGCTGGCGCAAATAACCAACATCAGGTAACGCGGTTGCCGCAGCAGGCCACTGGCTGGTGCTGTCTCTCGCCACAAGGGAGGGTTGTGCTCCCAGTGCGTATACGATCTCGGTGACATCGCCACCGAGGGCAACAACTCGCTCCTCAGGCGCAGCAAGTGCGGCGAAGGGCAGCAGCGCGATCAGGGCCAGCAGTTTTTTCATGCGGCCAGTCCTTTTGGCGTTAGCGCGTCAATCTGTGTGCGCCATTGCGTCTGTTCCGGCTCGCCTTCCGTACGTTGACCATACAGTTGTGCGATTTGCGTACCGTCGGCAGCAAACAGTTCCAGACTGGTGACGTGACCATCGGCGGTCGGTTTGCGCGTCACCCACGTTTCGGCCACGCTCTCTTCCAGCAGATGCAGGGTAAAGGTTGGGTTGAAGATGTTCAGCCAGCCTTTCATCGGTACCAGTTTTTCAATCACACCGGTAAAAATCTGTACACAGCCGCGATTACCCACAAAAACCATAATTTCGTTGCCATCCTGACGCGCGGTATCGAGTAACTGCGCCAGTGCACTATTAGAAACCTTACAGGCCAGATCGTCGCCAACCAGATTAAACGCCTGTTGGCGGGTGAGATCGTGGCGTTTCAGCAGACCGAAGAACTGGTGGACATCGGTCATTGCTCGCCACTCTTGATCAACGGTCTGTGCGTCGACCGTGACGGTGGCAGGCGCAGAATTGTTGGCAGGTTGCAGCACCAGCGGCGGGTTTTCTGCAAAGATGAAACGGGTCAGCAACGCCGCCCATTCCTCAACGAGGGTATTTGGCGTGGTATAGACCTTCAGCAGCGCATCTCCCTGATGGTCGAAGAACTGAATGCTCTGACGCTCACCATGGGCGGTTGTTTCGCTGATATGAAAGGTGCTGGCCCACTGATTCAGGAACAGACGCAGATCGAGGGCGCGCGGATTGAGAACCAGCCCAGCATGGCCGTTGAGGTGCTGATTGGTAAAAGCACCCACCTGCTCATGTACTGCGTATTCATTGCGGCAAATACATTTGGTTTCGCCCACTGTTTCCAGTGCGCTGAGAATTTCACGCACTTCGCCACGTAAGCGCCAGGCGTCGTGACCGACACGTGCAAAGGTCAGTTCGGCTTCGCTAATATTCATCAACCCCGCAATATCACGTGCGTATTTGCCAGGATTTTCTTTCTTCAGTTCCAGCCAGCGTGTGTAATGATTCATTGTCTCTTCCTTCCAGATTGCGGCCCCGGCGAACCGGGGAAAAGTGATTACCACTGATAACTCACGAAAATTTTGCCATTACGACCATCCTGCGGAATGCCTTGCGGCGACCAGTACTCTTTGTCGAAGGCGTTGCCCAGTACCAGCGTGGTGGTCATGCCTTTCAGCGCTTGTTGGCCCTGATAGCTCACGTAGAAATCGTTTACCGCATAGCCAGGCTGTTTAGTGTAGCTGTTGCTGATATGCGTGGAACGGTCAGCAAATGTCCCTATCCAGCCGACAGAGAAACCGCTGTGCGCAACCGGCACATTCAGTTTGCTGGTGACGGTATCCGGGTTAATGCTGGAAATGTATTCACCTGTGTCAGTATCTTTTCCGCGTGTGCGGTTATAGGCCATGTCGAGGCTGAACAGGTCGGTGGAATATTTCGCCATCACGTCCCACCCCCAGATTTTGGCGTTGGGTACGTTATAGGACGTGGTTGTCGCAGCGGCGAAATCGACGCTGGTGGAGATGTAATCTTTCGCTTTGGTGTCGAAATAGCTGGCTTTAAATTCGAGCGCGTCGCTCGCCATCAGCAGATCGTCAAAGCGCAGGCCAAATCCGGATTCCTGTGTTTCGTTGGTTTCCGGGCGCAGGTTAGGGTTAGGTACCCAGTAGTTGGTGTAAAAACGACCAATCGAGAAGTGTTTCGCATCGTTATACATCTCGCCCATAGTCGGGGCACGGAAAGCCTGAGCGTATGAACCGAACAGCATCAGCCAGTCAGTTGGCGCAACTGTTAATCCGGCGCGGGATGACCATTTGTCGGCATCGACATCTTCATAGCCGTCGCTGCTGCCGCGATAAGAGTCATAACGGGTACCGCCCAGCAGCGTAATCGGCAGGTCGCGCAGGGTGATTTCATCCTGTAGCCAGCCGGAGCTGAAATCGATCTTTGCCTCCGGGAAGCCAGTTGTTGCTCCTCCAGGCTGTTGTTCCTGACGATAGTATTCACCGCCGTAGGTCAACAGGTGAGATGCAAAAGAGTCGGTAAACAGGCGGCTGCGGTTGTCGATCTTCCCGCCTTTGGTGGTTTGCTTGCGAAATTCGCTAGTGTTATCTGCATTCTGAGCATTAATGCGCGCTTCGGACCAGTAGATACGGGCGTCAGCGTTCAGCCAGTCATTGTCCGCCGGAGCGAGCGAGTAGGTCAGTTGCGCATCACGCTGGATCGTTGAACGGTTGGTCATCGGGTTGCTGGCATCCGCCGTGCTGGTCTGCGGGTTTTTAGGTTCCCGGGCGTCATTGTTGTAGTAACGCAGCGAACCGGCCAGCGTCTGGGCGCTGTTAATTTTCCAGCTACCTTTCGCCAGCATATTGTTAATTGCTTCGTCATTCGGCGCAGTAGTACCGTCACTCTGGCGTAAATCACCGCGATCGCGGCTGGACCAGGCAAGCAGTCCGTCCAGCGTATCGGTACGGCCATACGTGCTGGCGCCCATGCCGAGACTGTGATCGCCGGTCGCCGCGGTACCGAACACGCGATAACCGCTGTTTTGCCCGACTTCCAGTAGATCTTTGGCATCTGCAGTGTCATAGGCGATCACGCCGCCTAGCGCGCCGCTACCGTACAGTAGTGCGGAAGGACCACGCACGACTTCGATGCGTTTGATAAGCGCCGGGTCGAGGAAGGTACTGTTCAGGTGTCCGGTGTCGGTTCCCTGGCGAACGCCGTCAACCAGCACCAGAACGCCGCGTCGATCGTACCCGCGCAGATTCACGTCCTGGCCGTTGGTACGGCCCGTACCGTCAAGGGTCAGGCCTGGAACCCTACGTAACAGGTCGGCAGCTGAGCTGGCGGTTTGGTTTTCTGGGGCGGTGGCGTCAATGACGCTGACCATCATCGGTGCTTCAAAGGCGCTACGGGCATTGCCGGTGGCGGTAACGGTCATATCCTCGGCCGCCGCATAGGCGACGGCGGGCAGGTTACTGACAATCGCAAGCGCCAACAGCGATGGGCGCAGGGAAGCGGTGTGCAGGTAAGGCATAGCAACTCTCCATTAGGAAATCGAAAAGCGCTGGCTGCCTGGGTATGACCTGGGTGGCTGGCGAAATGTGTTGTTTATTTAGTCAGAATGAGTTTTCCGGCTTGGGTCTGGCGCAGCAGGTAGTGCTGACCATCATGTTCTATGATCACGCGTCCTTCGTTACCCAGCAGGGTTTTACTGTCAATTCGTCGGTCGTGTGGCGCGACGGAAGGCGGTGTTTTGTCTTTTGCTGGCGTTGCCGTTGTGTTATCCATACGTGACATAGTGTTTAAAAATAACAATCAATGTAACAATGATAATCATTATCATCAAACTGCAAATTTGCGGCAAGCGTTTTTGTGAAATAATTGTGACGAGAACGTTTTTTGCACAACAATCAAGGGAAAAACAAGGGATTAGCGCCGGGCAAAGTGATATTGCCCGGCGAACAGCATTAAAAACGGCTATCAACTGCAGAGGCGAGTTTTTCAACCAACAGTTCAGTATCTTCCCAGTTCAGGCATGGGTCGGTAATGGACTGACCGTAAACCAGCGGCTGGCCGCTAACGATTTTTTGCGTGCCTTCACGCAGGAAACTCTCCGCCATGATCCCGGCTATTGCCGTTGAACCGTTACGAATTTGCTGGCACACGTCATCACAAACCTCCAACTGACGGCGATGCTGCTTCTGGCAATTACCGTGGCTAAAATCGACCACCAGATGCTCAGGCAGAGAAAATTCGTGCAGGGTATCGCAGGCGGCAGCAATATCTTCAGCATAATAATTCGGCTTTTTACCGCCGCGCATGATGATATGCCCGTAAGGGTTACCGCTGGTCTGATAAATGGTCATCTGGCCAGTTTTATCCGGCGAGAGGAACATGTGACTGGCGCGGGAGGCGCGAATCGCATCGACGGCGATGCGCGTGTTGCCATCCGTTCCGTTCTTAAAGCCGACCGGGCAGGAGAGCGCGGAGGCCATTTCACGATGGATCTGACTTTCGGTGGTGCGCGCGCCAATAGCTCCCCAACTGATTAAATCGGCAATAAACTGGCCGGTCACCATGTCGAGGAATTCAGTCGCCGTGGGGACGCCCAGTTCGTTGACCTGCAACAGCAGTTTTCGCGCCAGTTCAATACCGTGGTTTACACGATAACTGCCGTTCAAATCCGGGTCGGAAATCAGGCCTTTCCAGCCTACGACGGTGCGTGGTTTTTCAAAATAGGTACGCATCACGATTTCCAGACGCGCCTGGTGCTTAGTGCGCAGCGCCTGTAATCGTGTCGCGTATTCCATCGCGGCATCAAGATCGTGAATCGAGCAGGGACCTACGATCACCAGTAAACGGGGGTCTTCACCATTTAAAATTTTTTCTATCCGACGTCGGGAGTCCGTAACATGACGGGCGACGGAGGACGAAACAGGATGCCGTTGCGCAAGCTCTGCTGGAGTGACCAAGTTGTCAATACGCGCAGTACGGAGTTCATCGGTTCTGTTCATTACTTGTCTCAGAAATTTGTTGCTTCAACGGCAGGACTACCGGGAAGTGATGTACATCACAATATCACACTCATCCTGCCTGGTGGCGAGCATAATAACAAAAAATCGAACCAATGCACTAGCATTCTAGTACATGCGGCGATTTAGTCCCATGATATCGAGGATCTTGGTAGCAATCTCTTCTACCGAATAATTGGTACTGTTCAGCCAGGGGATCTGGTTTTTCCGGTACAGCGCTTCTACCTCAGCGACTTCCATACGGCACTGACGCAGCGAGGCGTAACGACTGTTCTCACGACGCTCTTCGCGGATGGCTGCCAGGCGCTCAGGGTCGATGGTCAGGCCGAATAATTTATGCTGCAACGGCTTAAGGGATGCTGGCAGCACCAGATTATCCATATCATCGGCAATAAAGGGGTAGTTGGCCGCGCGGATACCAAACTGCATGGCCAGATAAAGACTGGTCGGCGTTTTGCCGCAACGGGAAACGCCGAGCAGGATCACCTGCGCCTGATCGAGGTTGCGCAACGAAATACCGTCGTCGTGGGCGAGGGTGTAGTCAATGGCGGCGATGCGCGCGTCGTACTTGTTGAGGTTACCGGGATTCAGACCGTGCGTGCGATGGGCGATAGGCGTAGGGTCGAGTTTCATCTCGTGTTGCAGTGGGGCAACCAGCGCCTGCACGATATCCTGACAAAATCCTTCGCTTTGCAGAATGATCGAGCGAATTTCCGGCAGGACGATGGAGTAAAACACCAAAGGGCGCACACCAGTTTGTTGATAGATCGCGTCAATCTGGTCTTTAACCGCGCGCGCACGACTCTCATTTTCCACAAACGGCAGCGTAATACTGCTGATCGTGACAGGAAATTGCGACATCACCGCGTGACCCAATACCTCGGCGGTGATGGCCGTACCATCAGAAATATAAAATACGTGACGATCAACAGCATTATCCATTTTGCTCATCCTGGGGCAGATATAATTCTCTGAAAGCATAAATTAAAATTTGCCAGAAGCGAATATTGCTGCATCTATTTTATAAAATGAAACGGTATTTTTATATTTACTGAAAAGTACATTTCATTTTTCGGAACAAATGTTTATACCGGTCGTTTTTGTGGTGATCCCGTGTGGTTCGCGGGTTTGCGCAAATGCGGAAACAATCTGAAAAAATAAAAAATAAAGTTGCTTGAACGATTCACCGTTTTTTTCGACGGAGTAAATATGCCAAGATAATTACGCAAAATTGAGTTTCCTAACCTCGTTCATATATAAGGATTGTTCGATGTCCAACAATGGCTCGTCACCGCTGGTGCTTTGGTATAACCAACTCGGCATGAATGATGTAGACAGAGTTGGAGGCAAAAATGCCTCCCTGGGTGAAATGATTACTAACCTTTCAGGTATGGGTGTTTCCGTACCGAATGGTTTTGCAACGACCGCCGATGCGTTTAACCAGTTTCTGGACCAGAGCGGTGTAAACCAGCGCATTTATGAGCTGCTGGATAAAACGGATATCGACGATGTCACCGAGCTTGCGAAAGCCGGGGCGCAGATCCGCCAGTGGATTATCGACACTCCTTTCCAGCCAGAGCTGGAAAATGCCGTCCGCGATGCCTACGCGCAGCTGTCAGCGGACGATGCCAATGCCTCTTTTGCCGTGCGTTCTTCCGCTACCGCAGAAGATATGCCAGATGCGTCATTTGCCGGTCAGCAGGAAACCTTCCTCAACGTCCAGGGATTTGATGCCGTACTGGTTGCCATCAAACACGTATTTGCCTCGCTGTTTAACGACCGCGCGATCTCTTATCGTGTTCACCAGGGCTATGACCACCGTGGCGTAGCGCTCTCTGCTGGCGTTCAGCGGATGGTGCGTTCTGACCTCGCATCCTCAGGCGTAATGTTCTCCATCGATACCGAATCCGGTTTCGACCAGGTCGTCTTTATTACGTCTGCCTGGGGTCTGGGCGAAATGGTCGTGCAGGGCGCCGTTAACCCGGATGAATTCTACGTGCACAAACCGACCCTGGCGGCTAACCGTCCGGCGATCGTCCGTCGCACAATGGGTTCGAAAAAAATCCGCATGATTTACGCGCCGACCCAGGAACACGGTAAGCAGGTGACCATTGAAGATGTCCCGCAGGAACAACGTGACATTTTCTCCCTGACTAACGAAGAAGTGCAGGAACTGGCGAAGCAGGCGGTACAAATCGAGAAGCACTACGGTCGTCCAATGGACATCGAATGGGCGAAAGACGGTCATACCGGCAAGCTGTTCATTGTTCAGGCGCGTCCGGAAACCGTGCGTTCTCGCGGCCAGGTGATGGAGCGTTATACGCTGCATGCTCAGGGTAAAATTATTGCTGAAGGTCGCGCCATCGGCCACCGCATTGGCGCGGGTCCGGTCAAAGTCATTCATGACATCAGCGAAATGAACCGTATCGAACCAGGTGACGTACTGGTTACCGACATGACCGACCCGGACTGGGAACCGATCATGAAGAAAGCAGCAGCAATTGTCACTAACCGTGGCGGCCGTACCTGTCACGCGGCGATTATTGCCCGTGAACTGGGGATCCCGGCCGTGGTGGGCTGTGGTGATGCGACCGAGCGCATGAAAGACGGTGAGAAGGTAACCGTCTCCTGTGCCGAAGGTGACACCGGTTATGTCTACGCTGACATGCTCGACTTTAGCGTGAAGAGTTCCAGCGTGGAGACCATGCCGGATCTGCCGTTGAAGGTGATGATGAACGTCGGTAACCCGGATCGGGCTTTCGACTTCGCCTGTCTGCCAAATGAAGGCGTCGGCCTGGCGCGTCTGGAATTTATCATCAACCGTATGATTGGCGTGCACCCGCGTGCGTTGCTGGAGTTTGATGACCAAACGCCTGAGCTGCAAAATGAAATCCGCGCCATGATGAAAGGTTTCGATTCTCCGCGTGAATTCTACGTAGGTCGTCTGACGGAAGGGATCGCGACGCTGGGTGCGGCGTTTTATCCAAAACGCGTCATCGTGCGTATGTCGGACTTTAAGTCCAACGAATATGCCAACCTGGTCGGCGGTGAGCGTTATGAACCGCATGAAGAGAACCCGATGCTGGGCTTCCGTGGGGCGGGCCGTTATGTTGCCGATAGCTTCCGCGACTGCTTTGCGCTGGAATGCGACGCAGTAAAACGTGTCCGTAACGACATGGGCCTGACTAACGTTGAAGTGATGGTACCGTTTGTACGTACCGTTGCTCAGGCGAAAGCGGTGGTGGAAGAGCTGGCACGCCAGGGGCTGAAACGCGGCGAGAACGGACTGAAGATCATCATGATGTGTGAGATCCCGTCTAACGCCTTGCTGGCCGAGCAGTTCCTCGAGTACTTCGACGGCTTCTCCATCGGCTCAAACGACATGACGCAGTTAGCGCTGGGTCTGGATCGTGACTCTGGTGTGGTTTCTGAACTGTTTGATGAGCGTAACGACGCGGTGAAAGCACTGCTGTCGATGGCGATTCGTGCAGCCAAGAAACAGGGTAAATACGTGGGTATTTGCGGCCAGGGACCTTCTGACCACGAAGACTTCGCGGCCTGGCTGATGGAAGAGGGGATCGACAGCCTGTCGCTGAACCCGGACACCGTCGTACAAACCTGGCTGAGTCTGGCTGAACTGAACAAGTAATATCATGCCTTATCCGGCCTATTCAACGTAGGCCGGATAAGATGCGTTAGCATCGCCATCCGGCGCTTTATCCTGTAATACTCTCCACGCTCAAACGCTGAATAATATCCTGACGAAGCTGGTATTTTTGTACTTTACCGGACGCCGTGCGCGGTAATTTCTCCACGATCACAATGTGCTCAGGGTATTTGTACTTTGCCACCCGCTTGCGGCTAAAAAAGGCCACCACTGATTCCAGCGACAACGAATGATGCGGAGGTTTTAGGACCACGTAAGCACACGACCTTTCACCTAAGCGTTCGTCCGGCATCGCGACAACACAAGCATCGTGAATGCGAGGATGCTGCAATAAAATATCCTCAACTTCGCGGCTGCTGATGTTTTCTCCACCACGGACAATGATATCTTTTTTCCGCCCGGTGATTTTGATGTACCCCGCATCGTCCATTCGGCATAAGTCGCCGCTGTAATACCAGCCGTCTTGATCCAGCGCGCGGGCGGTGAGTTCGGGTTCATCGAGGTAGCCCATAAACACATTGGGACCACGCGAAGCTTCTTCACCTTCTACCCCCGCGGGCAACGTATTGCGCGCTTCATCGACGACTTTAATTTCAACGCCTGCAGCGGCATATCCGTCCGTATTCATCATGCGAGAAAGCGAATCGTCGAGATTGACCAGCGCATGTGGTGAACTCTCAGTCGAGCCATAAATGCTTAATAATTTTATGCCGAGCTGCTGGCAGTCATGGGCAATCTTCTGGGGAATGGTTGTGCCCCCACATAAGAAAAAGCGTAGTGATGAGATATCGCTTGACCGCTTTTCCATGCTACACAACATGTCGTAGACGAAGGGTGTTGCGCCGAGCACACAGGTACAGCGCTGTTGCTCCAGCAGATCAAGACAGGCGGTTGGGGTGAAAATATCTAACAATACGCTGCGTGCGCCGATTAAAAACGGTGCGGTAACGCCATGCAGAAAACCGGTAGCATGTCCCAGTGGTGCGGGCATCAAAAACACATCCTGCCAGGTGAGATTGAGGCGGGCACAGTAGGCACGCTCGCTGGCAAGGATGTTGTTGTGGGTCAGCATTACGCCTTTTGGCATTCCCTCGGTACCGGAGGTAAACAACACCGCCGCCAATTCATCGGCGTGAACATTAATCGTCTGGGTTAAAGGCGGAGCTAAAAGCAGTTGACTGAGCGCCAGCGAGGTAGTTGCCGGAGCCAGTTTATCCACGGCAACGATCTGTTGCAGATGCGGCAACTGGTTTTGTAAGGGGAGGATCAGATCGACCGGTCGGGTCTGTTTAAACAGTGTCGGTGCGAAAAAAATCTTCGCTTTACACTTATTCAGCACCCATACCAGCTCTGCTTCACGCCACGCTGGCAGCAGCGGTACGGAAACGGCCCCGGTTTTCAGGCAGGCCAGGTAGATAATCGTAAACTCGCACCAGCCCGGTAACTGGAAGGCAATGCGATCGCCGGGTTGAATACCGCAGGCTAAAAACCAGGTTGCCAGACTGCTGGCCGCGCTGTCGAGTGCAGCATAGGTGTATGAAGCGCCATGGTTATCAACCACGGCGATTTTATCTGGCATGGCTCTGGCAGTTTGGTTCCAGTAATCGCCAAGCGAAGCATCTCCCCATAAACCCTGTTGCCGCCAGACTTCGCGACGTTCGGCGTTAAACGTTAGTGTGATACTCATGAAGTTATTCCCAGGATGATTTCGGCATACATCTGACCGGATGGCCGGCGTGGCCGATCCGGTGTACTACAGGCAAAATCCATTAGCCGTAGCGAAAATCAACGCCAAATGTTCCGACCGGATATTCCCATTGGTCGAGGATCGTGTCGCCGCACAGTACTCGACACGTTCCGCACTCCAGGCAACCAGCAGAATCAAAATGAATGTTTCCACTCTCATCCTGCTTATACAGCCCGGCGGGGCAGGCTTTCAGCAGCTTGCGAAATTCATTAAGGTCTGGATGTTCGGCCAGGATAATGTGCGGGTGGCCTTCATCGACATTGAATTTATTGACGCCCAGTTTGACGTCAACGTTAACGGTATTGTCCTGATTCATAGTGCAGTTGCCCCCTTGATACCGTCTTTCAGTAAGTTCATCAGCCCGATTTGTTTTGCGTGGGACATAATCATCTTGCGAACCGGTTGATTTGGACGTCCGTCAACGGTGAACATATCGCTCATGATGTCGGCCACCATACGCGGATACTGGGTGAACAGCCGTGGGTTTTCCATTAGCGCCGGGATCTTGCGAAAATGCTGTAAATCACGCATTACACAGCCCTGTTCGAGCGCGCGCTTGTAGTCCATCAGGCTGTTGGCAGAGAAATCCTGGCGTTCTTTTGCTGCAATGGCTGTTTGGGCAGCGGCTTCTGCGGAAGCGATGGCCAAATCCATACCTCGCACCGTGAAACCCAGGTTCAAACAGAAACCGGCGGCATCGCCCACGATCATCACACCGTCATCGACCAGCTTTGGAACCATTGCCAGACCGCCTTCCGGAACCATATGCGCGGAATATTCCAGTAGTTCTCCACCGGCAATCAATGGCCGAATAGTTGGATGTTGCTTAAAGTCTTCCAGCATTTGTGGAATACTTTTTGTGGCATGAGCAATATCCCCCAGACCACACACCAGACCCAGAGAGATGGAGTCCTGGTTGGTATACAAAAATCCGCCTCCCATCAACCCATCAGACGGTGAGCCTGCAAACAGCCAGGCCGCGCCTTCATTACCTGAAAGATTGAAGCGATCTGCAATGACCGCTGGAGGTAAGCCGATCAGCTCTTTTACGCCAACGGCATAGTGATGTGCAGAAGAGGGCGGAACCATCCCCAGGGAACGCCCCAGCATAGAGTTGACGCCATCGGCAAGGATGACAATATTGGCTTCCAGGATATCGTCGCCGGCCTGAACTCCGGTAACCTTATTTCCTTCGCGGATCAGGGCATCGACGCGCACGCCGGGAATGAACTGCACGCCAGCTTGTTCCGCTTTTTCCATTAGCCATGGGTCAAGTCTGTTGCGCAAAACGGTATACGAATCCTGCGTTGGTGCGTCAGCCTTTTCACGATGAAAGTCGAGAGTGACGGCGCTTTCTTCGGTCAGAAAGGAGATTTTTTCGCGGGTGACTTTACGCTCGAGCGGCGCTTCCTGCGCGAACCCCGGCATGATGCGCTCAAGACTATGTGCATAGAGTCTTCCGCCGGTCATATTTTTACTACCTGCACTGTTTCCGCGCTCGATGACCAGCACGTCCAGTCCGGCCTGAGCCATCACGTAGCCTGCAACCGTACCCGCCACGCCAGCACCGACCACAATGGCATCAAATTTTTCATCTGACATGCTTTATGCTCCCTTCCCGCTGCGAGGGCAGCGGGATATGTGCGTTAAAAGTGGGGTTAGCGGCTGAGATGCTCGATAAGAGCCGGAACGACTTTGTAGATGTCGCCGACCAGTCCGTAATCGGCGTAATTGAAAATAGGGGCTTTCTTATCTTTGTTGATGGCGACAATGACTTTCGCGCCGTTACCGCCGACCATATGCTGAATTTGTCCTGAAATGCCGAGGGTGAGGTAAAGGTCCGATTTCAGTAACACGCCAGAAACGCCGATGTAGCGTTCGCGTTCCATCCAGTTTTCGCCTTCGGCAATCGGTCGTGAACAACCCACTTCTGCACCCAGTACAGATGCCAACTGGTGCACCATCTCCAGATCGTTTTGCGCAACCAGGCCGCGGCCCACACCCACCACACGTTTGGCTTTGCTGAGATCCACACTGCTCACGGATTTGGCGCGACGTTCCTGGCACATAATTTCATGGTGCGGTGCGATGTAAGGTGCAGAGACAACAGGGCAGGTATGTGAAGCATTAGCCTCTACCGGTTCAAGTACGCCTGGGGCAAGAGTGATAATTGCCTGAGTTGTTTTGATTTTTTCTTTGCCGAATGCCAGGCCACCGTACATACGGTGTTCTGCGAACAGTGAGCCATCATCAAGCGTTACCGACGTGGCGTCATTTACCATCGCTGCATTGAGTTGAATACTTAACCGTGCACCAAGGGATTTAGCGCGTTTAGTAGCTGGCATCAGCAATAGCCCGGTATTTTCTTGTATCAGGGCGGCGATGGTCTCGGCAAAATTTTCAACACGCTGTAAACCAGACGTTGTTTCAAGCACGACAATCTCATCGGCACCCAGAGGTTTAACCTGATTGGCCTGTTCGTTGCCTTGTACAATAAGGTGTACCTGTTCACCCCACAGGCGTGCGCCGGACATTAATTCTGCATAGCGTTCTACGTTATCGCTGAACACCCATACGTTAGCTAATTTACTCATGATAATTTCTCTCCGTTGGGCTTAGTTCAGGGCTTTTTTCAGATGTTCAGCCAGCTCGGCGATGGCTTCTGCTGAGTCATTTTCCAGAATGATGTGCTTACGTTCTGTTTGTGGCGGAACGGTGAGGCTCACCAGTTCTGCTAACGGTGAGGCAGGTGTCCAGCCAATATCGCTGGCTTGCCACGGTGTGACCGGTTTTTTACCTGCGCCCAGAATGGCTTTCATCGAGGGAATACGTGGCGTGTTGATATCCGAGGTTACGCACAGCACGGCGGGGAGCGACAGTTCAATCACTTCAACTTCGTCTTCCAGCGTACGTTCAACCACAATGCGATCGCCGTTACGTTGGATGTTGCTGACGGCGTTAATCACCGGAAGTTGTAAGAGTTCGCCAACCAGTAAGCCAACCTGCTGGGCGTAGATGTCTCCAGACCCTTCGCCGAACAGCATCAGGTCGAATTCAATGTTTTTGGCCGCGCAGGCCAGCGCCTGAGCCGTGTCTCGCGGTAATGAATGCTCCAGTTGGGGATCCTGCACCATAAACAAACTGTCCGGCCCGCGGGACAGTACGTCTTTACGCACTTTGGAGTTTTGCAGTAGCGAGCCGCCAACCGTTAAGGCGACAATTTCATCACCTTCCGCACTAAGTTGCGTCGCGGCCTCTATTGCATTCAAATCAAACTGACTGATTTTGGCATCGGCCCGGTCAAAGTTAAGCGAACGTTGTGGGGTAACAACAATGTCCTGTTCTTCAGGCACCAACTTAAAGCAGGTTATTAGTTTCATGGCATCTCCAGTGATTCTCGTGTGGATGATGACGGGGAGTGCCATCATCAACAGTAGGGAAAATTGACTGAAAATAGTGTGCGGCAGAGGGAGACTGTTTTCGACGGGGCAATCTGTTTTCATTCCCAACAATCTTGCAAAAAAAAGGACTTTAGGAATGCTGAGTTTATGAACGTAAAGAAGACGTCGGGTGTTAAAGTGATAAACATGGAAATAAAATCGAGGCGCTTTTTTGAGAAATGGATCATATTTTTATGCGATTCTGCACGCACTTTGTTTCTGGTGTGTAAATTATTATTGCTGACTTAATAACATTTATACTTTCCTATTATTTTAAAATAAAAACAATTTGCACGAGCAGCGTGCTGGAGTTGGAGGTGTCATCTTGCAGACGACGCAAATAATTTTGTTTCGCCTTGACAGAATAACGTTGTATAACGTCATCATCGTTTTTACTTTTCGATATTAATTATCCGCAAAATAACTGCCTTTCGGTGGAGGTTGTCATGTATCAACGCTGTTTTGATAATGCCATGGAGACCCTTTTTGAACAGGGGAAAACCCCGAGATTTTCGCGATTCGTCATCAGTGATGATCCTAACTGGGAGTCGGGCCATCATGTTCATGACAATGAAACAGAGCTTATCTATGTAAAAAAGGGTGTCGCAAGACTAATTATCGACTCTTCGCTGTATGTCGCGCATGCGGGTGATATCGTGGTGATAGAACAAGGGCGGTTACATGCGGTTGCTTCAGATAGCAGCGCACCTGCAACCACTTACACCTGTGCGCTCTACGGCTTTCGTTTCAACGACTGGCAGGAGAACCAACTCTTGCAGATGCACTCGTGTCCGGTTATTAGCGTCAGCCAGGGCAAAGAGGTTATTAAAAGTATCTTTAATGAACTGAGTGTTATGCTCCCGCAGAGCAAGAATAACCTGACGTCTTCCGCTTATGACGCCTTCGCTTATGCATTAACCGTTTTATATTACGAAAACTTTAAAAATGCTTATCGTTCTGAGCAGGGATATATTAAAAAAGATATTTTAATTAAAGATGTGTTGGTTTATTTAAATAACAATTTCCGAGAGAAAATTACGCTGGAACAGTTGTCTAAGAAATTTCGTGCCAGCGTGAGCTATATCTGTCACGAGTTTACTAAGGAGTATCGTATTTCGCCGATTAATTATGTGATTCAGCGGCGAATGACAGAGGCAAAATTTGCCCTGACGAATACGGAGTCCTCGTTGGCAGAAATTTCCTGGCGGGTAGGGTATGAAAACGTCGATCACTTTGCCAAACTCTTTCAGCGGCATGTGGGTTGTACCCCCAGCGATTATCGTAAGCAGTTTAAAAATAACCTTGTAGAACAGGAATGTCTGATGCCAGAAATATGATTCACCTGGCACGTGCCGGATAACGCATTTGCGCTATCCGGCAAGTATTACTGCTTACTTATTCTGATAATCTTTCAGGATTTGGCGACCCGCGACGTAAATCATGATTTCATCTGTACCACCGCCAATGCGTTCACAGCGGACATCACGCCAGAAGCGGGAAACGCGTGCTTCGTCGGTGTAACCCAGCCCACCCATAATCTGAATGGCGTCATCAATCACTTCCATTGCAGTACGTGCACAATACAGTTTTGCCAGCGCTGCACTGGTGCGCAGAGACTGTTCCTGATCGGCCTGCCAGGCGACTTTTAACACCATATTGCGCATGTTATCGATTTTAATCGCCATCAGCGCCAGTTTTTCCTGGATCATCTGATTGTGACCAATTGGCTTACCGAATGCGATGCGCTGGTTGGCGTAACGGGCGGCATCTTCGAAGGCGCATTCAGCAAAACCGGTACTGCGCGCAGCGTTGATCAAACGTTCCATCTCGAAGTTGTACATGACGTTGAGGAAACCCATGCCTTCCTCTCCGACCATATCACTTTCATCCACTTCAACGTCATCAAGATAGACTTCGCATGTGCTGAGCATATGCCAACCGATTTTGTGCAGCGGATTAACCTTAATGCCGGGTTTCTTCGAATCGACCCACCACAGCGTAAAGGCTTTTTTCGGATCTTTTGGTTCTGGATCGCGGGCCAGTACCAGCATATATGGATACTCTTTCGCGCCGGTGATAAAGGTTTTCTGCCCGTTGAGATAGACCTTACCGTTTTTGCGAGTGTAACTGGTGGTCGCGCTGTTGTTGTCGGAACCCGCTCCCGGTTCGGTTAATGCCAGCGCATACGCTGGATCGCCAGTTTCCATGGTGCTTTCTGCGGTCTTACGCAGCTGTTCGGCGGATCCAAAACGACGCATACTGTGAATGCACTGACCGTTAGTGATCAAAAAAGCGGGTGCGCCGCATTTTGAAACTTCCATCAGCGCCAGCATCTGTGTGACGTAATCCGCCGGGATGCCACCAAACTCTTCCGGAACGCCCAGCATCGAAATACCGTTGTCCGCCAGGGCACGCATAAACTCTTTCGGGTAGGTCGCCGTCTGATCACAGGTACGGAAATATTCTTCCGGGAAATTGCTGGTAATCAGTTCTCGAATACTGGCAAGTAGCAGTTCTTGTTCTTCAGTTAAAGAAAAGTCCATCATGGTACTCCTTTTAATTGGCGGCGTCGGGTAATACAAAACCCATCGAGGCATCGATAAATAATCTTTCGTCCATCAACTTCAGATTTGGCGAAATAATTGGCGTGAAATCCATCTTGTCCAGGATGTCTTCCTGTAAAGAGACTCCCGGTGCAATTTCGATTAAATGAAGACCATCTGCTTTTAACGTAAATACAGCGCGCTCAGTGATGTAACGCACATCAAGTCCACGTTCGAGAGCAATTTTTCCGCTGAAAGTCACTTCAGGTAATTCGTTGACGAATTTTTTCACCCGACCTTCCTGCACAATATTTAACTTGCCATCGGCAACTTCCGTTTTCAGACTTCCGGCAGTTAACGTGCCGCAGAAAATAATTTTTTTGGAGGTGGCGCTAATATCGATAAAACCGCCGGTACCCATGATTTTGCCATTGAATTTATGTACGCCGACGTTGCCGTGGCGATCCACTTCGGCAAAACTTAAATAGCACACATCCAGCCCGCCACCGTGATAGAAGTCAAACTGGGAGGTCATATCCAGAATGGCGCGGGTGTTGACGTTGGCACCGAAAGCAATACCTTGAGAGGTGATGCCGCCAATCGGACCCGTTTCGACTGTCAGAATAAAATCGTCAGCACAGCCTTCTTCGCGCGCGACGAGACCAATGCCATCCGCAATGCCTACACCAACGTTGCCGACCGCACCTTTGCGCATTTCAAACAGGGCGCGTCGGGCCACCAGTTTACGCTGATTGAGCGGCAGGGAAGTTTGCTGGTTGTCATCAAGAACAAAATCGCCAGAGATAAAGCGGTTAACCGGCGCGCCACCGTACAGTTGCGTTTGGTCGGGGTCGATGACCACAATATCGACCAGATAGCCTGGAATACGTACCGACTTCGGATGCAACGTGGCTTTCTTCACCATTTTTTGCACCTGCATCATAACAATGCCGCCGTTATTGTGTACGGCCTGGGCAATCACCAGCGCATCGAGATACATAACTTCATCTTCAAAGGTGGCGTAACCTTCACTGTCACAGGTGGTGGCGCGAATAAAGGCGATGTTTGGCGCAATGGCTTTGTAATACAGGTACTCTTTGTTATCAATTTCCACCAATTTGATCAGATCTTCGGTGGTCACTTCATTCAGCTTACCGCCCTGTTGGCGAGGATCAACAAATGTACCGATGCCGATATCACTGAGGATACCTGGCTGGTGAGCCGCCGATGCACGCAGGGTTTGGGTTAATACACCCTGAGGATAGTTATAGGCAGCAATTTTATTTTGTTCCGCCAGGTCGGAGATTCGTGGTGATTGTCCCCAGTGTCCGCATAATGCCCATTTGACTAAGCCTTCCTGTGCCAGCGGGCTAATTCCCCGGTCGGCACGGTCACCCAAGCCTGTAGGACTAATCAACGCTAAATTTCGTGGTGACTGAGAGTTTTTATATTTTTCAGCCAGTGCATTAATTAATGTTGTTGCTTCGAGAATACCCCCGCCTGCACCTAATACACAAAGAGTTGCTTCATCAGGAATATAATTGACTGCATCTGCAGCGGATAATACGGGTACCCGACCATCTATACGATTTGGTCTTGAAAATTTCATGTGAACTCCAGATTATATGCGTGCGTCTACCTGTCGCTATATTCGACAATAATATTGTGAGTTATATAATAACGCTTAATTACTGGCCAGATATCCGTGGTTAGACGAATATCTGGGGTAGGGCATTACTGATATTTATATGGATATATCTGTAATTAAGCCTGATGCAATATTGTCAATACAGTACGCAGGTCGGTGACCGAAATTTGTCCTGGTGCGGAGGCTTTTTTTACTGCCCCAAAGGTTGCCGCTGAACCGAAAATCTCACCAGACAGACGTGAAATCACCCCTGTTTTAGCCATCGACATGGTAATTATCGGGCGATCGGCATAGCGTTCTTGCATTTCCAGCGTGGCACTAAGCAGCGTCAGAACATCCGCTTTATTTTGCGGCATCAAGGCAATTTTCGGGATATCTGCGCCCAGTTCCTGCATTTTACGCAAGCGCTGAACAATCTCTTCCGCGGCTGGTGTCTTATGAAAATCGTGATTGGACATAATCACAAAGACATTTTTCGCGTGCGCATGCTCGACGGTCGCTTTGACCAGTTCGTCTCCGGTAAACAGTTCCAGATCGATCATATCCACCAGACCGCTGTCTACTGCCGCGCGGTTAAGTGCAATATAGTGCTCAACAGACAGAGCCTGTTCACCGCCTTCTTTGGCGCTACGGAAGGTGAAAAGCAGTGGTTTGTCAGCCATCACATCGCGGATGGTGCGCGCAGCTTCCAACACCGCCTCAATGGAAGAGACATCGGTGAAATGGTCTACGCGCCATTCCAGAATGTCGAAATCCGCTTCGCGATAGGCCAGCGCTTCGCTTTTTACCGTTGCGATGTCTTTACCCATCAGCGAGACAATGATCTTCGGCGCACCCTCGCCAATAACGAGGTTTCTTACGGTTACGGTTTTCATTGATTACCCTTTAACTATTGTACAAATGCTTGCCCGTCAGGCGGCAAAACCCATAACCTGTTTCACATAATCCAGTGGGAAATCTTTCCCGGTCCAGAGCTTGAACTGTTCAGCCCCTTGCCACAACAACATGCCGTAACCATCAATTGTTTTGCAACCAGCATTTTGTGCCTGCTGCAATAATTTGGTCATATGCGGGTTGTAGACGCATTCGGTTACCAGCAGTTCCGGACGCAGCAGGGAAGCGTCGGTCACGAGAGATTCATTTTCCAGCGGCTTCATGCCGACTTTAGTGCCGTTGGTCAAAATATCTGCGCTGGCAAGTGCGTCAGCAAAAGCTTGGCGATCGGCGAGATCGATAACGGTGACCACGCAGTCGGTGTTTTCATTGACGCGTTTGGCAAACTCCTGCGCTTTGGTAAAAAATTCATCCTGGCGGTTAAAGAGTTTAATTTCTTTGATGCCTTCAATCGCTGCCTGTGCACCAATGGCCGTCGACGCACCGCCTGCGCCCAACAGTACCATGGTTTTACCTTTGATATCGAAACCACTTTCCTTAATTGCACGAATATGGCCCGTGCCATCGGTATTGTAACCACGCAGGTAACCATCATCATTGACGATAGTGTTAATTGCGCCGACCAGCTTGGCTGCAGGTGTTAATTCATCAACATATTCACATGCCAGCTGCTTGTTCGGCATTGAGACCCCGGTACCCCGCATCTTTAAGGCCTTCAGCCCGGCAATGGCATTAGCAAACGTTGAGTTATCGACTTCAAACGCCATGTAAGTGAATGGCAATCCCGCTTTTTCTAATGCCTTATTTTGCATTTCAGGCGACAGACTGTGTCTGATAGGGTAGGCCATCAAACCAATCAGTTCATATTTTGCAGTTACGTCCATTTGATACTCCTTCTAAACAATTTATTGAAAATAACGCTCGCCCAACCGCACATCATTTTTGGGGATATCAAATACGCGGTAGTAACGAATAAAGACGATGATGGCGGTGACAAAAGCCAACAGAGCAAATGCAAGGTCCAGCAAAATAATGTATTGCAGACCAATGTTAGAGAGGTATCCGGTGATTAATGGGATAATAAAGTTAGCTACGCCACCCATCATCATATAAATACTGGTGACTTTGGCTTTGCTCCTGGGAAAGAACTCCGACATCACCGAGACACCGAGCTGTAAAATACCGCCAGCGGCAGAGAATCCAATGAGAAATGAACCTGCGTTACATACCAACGGAGATGGGTATAAATAGATGACGGCTGCGGTGATGGTTGCCAGTCCGGCGTTAAATACATTCGCCCAAATAGGCCGTACCCATTTTTTCAACAGTGCGGCAAAGATAAATACGCAGACCAACGAACCCATACTGTAGTAAGAGATTGTTTTCAGGGCGTCGGATTCTGCCATACCGGCAAAGGCCATCGCATATTTCGGCATCCAGACTACGATGACGTAAAAAGTCGAAAAGGCAGCAACACCAAACATGACGGATGCCACACCTTCCAGCCAGACCAACGGTTTACTGTTCATCTGTGGCAGATCTTTCGCGATGCCAGCATCCACCATCTGGCTGGGGAAACGACTTTTTAGCAGCATCAGGGTAATGACTACAAACAACGCACCCGGGATAATGACCGCATAACCGTACCAGATATGGTTGAGCAGCATGGTGCTGACGACGATGGGATAGATCATCTGCCCAAACGAGACCATAGCTTTTACCAGGATAACGGCTGAGCCAGAGGCTTTAGGGAAGCATTCCATTAACGCCGGGTACCCACCGGTATCCAGTGCCGAGTTTGCCACGCCAACGCAAACGGCCAGAATAAAGGCAATCATCAGATTAGGGCTGGCGGGAATACCGAAGAAGAACAGTATATAAAGAATCGCCCCTAACAGAATGATAGCCCGACGACCAAATTTATCTGAGAGCACGCCAAAGAATAAGATGCTCACCAGTCGCCCCAGACCAATGCCTGAAATCAAATAGGCAATTCCTGCATTGTCGGTGGAAAACTTTTCTGCAAGAGAGGTCATATTTTGCGCCAGTGTTATGACGCTAATACCGTGTAGGAAATAACTTAAATAAATACAGGTTATCGCCAAAAGAAATGGCGTATTAAAGGTCTTGCTTTGAGACATTTTCACAACTCCTTGCGGATTTTAAAATTGTTCTGTGCTCGTCGATATTGTTTAAATTGCGGCGACCTTGCAATTAATATACCGGGCGGCAGCCACAGAACCTACATAGCATGGCGTTTAAGTTACCAGGTATATTGCATAACACACTGTGAAATTGAACTCTGCCAGCCGGTGTTTTGCTGATGTTTTAAAATATATGCCAATTATTTTGCAGAAGGGGGGAACAATATTGCATCCACGCTATTCTACGGCTTGTATCATTTTTAGCTGATGCTTTGACGCGATGTGGCTGCGATAACCAATAAACAACGCCAACAGGAACCCGACAGCAGCTATGCCAGTATCAAACCACATGATGTGAGCAATACTGGTTTCTGATAGTTTTGCTGTTATCAATGGAATGGTGAAGGTCGCAATGCTGCCCGCGCTATAGTAAATCCCGGTCGCTTTACCCTTCGCATGCGGAAAGCGTGCGGCCATAAGCGTTAAACCGATTTGCACAACGCCCCCGGCGGAAGAAAAACCGATGACAAACGCAAAGATAATGACCACGTAGGGTGTCGGATGCAGACAAACCATCAGCAGTGCGACAAATGAGATAAACGTATACAGCATCAGCATCGATGTCGCGCGTTCTGCTTTTCGCGCCAGCGGAGCGGTGATCAGCACACACAGTAGAGAGCCGCAGGTATAAATGCTTAACAGTTTGATAGATAACGTATAGGACATTCCGGCGACAAACTGTCCGTATTGCGCCAGCCACTGGCTTACCAGGTAAAATGTTGCCATTGCGATGTAGCCGTACAGGGTGTAACTGGCAAGGTCGAGCAGGGAGCAACGATGTTCAGGTTGTGCGGTTTCCCGTTCTGCAGGTTGAGCCCGGATGACGGTATGAGGCCCGGGGTGTGGCGGAAACCGACAGCGAAACAAAAATACGCCGTTGAGTACCATAACGGCTGCAGCCAGCAGGAAGGACCAGCCAAACCAAAGTTCGGCCCACACCAGCAGACTGATAATCATTGGCAGCAGGAATTGACCGCTGGAGACGAAGGCTTTTATCAAAATATTGGCCGTGCTGGGTGAGCGGGGGAACGCCTCCATCAGGCTGGGATAGGTTCCGGCATCGAGAAAACTGTTTGCCATTCCTGCTAAAAAACCAAAAGCATAGGCAAGAACAATACTGTGAGTATTTATGATGCCAATAAAGAAAATCAGGTAGCAGGTCATACCAAGGATAATAAATGGTCTGCGACCGTAGCGATCGGAAAGCATCCCTGCCACTAATAAAACGCTTAAGCGGCCGATACCGAGTGAGGAAATAACAATCGAGACGCCCGCAGCATTGGTTTGCCACTGTTGTTCCAGCGAAGACATATTGAGGCTCATCAGAATGACCCCCATGCCGTGAACCAGGTAATTTAGGTACAGCCCTATCGCAGTGGAGAAATAGGTGTTTTTCATAATGTGTTACTCAGCGAAGAGGCTAAATAGGTATGGCGTTGCAATCTCTTAACACATACGCTCGAGATCGTGAGCATAGAGTTCAACAGCAGCCGACTGATAGATTTTCCAGTCGAGAAAACCATCGTGGTGATAAACCGCCTGAAAAGCGTTCAGATCGGGGAAAAAACGCATGGTGTTATTACCGATACGGTTATTTATTTTGTCGATAATTGCATTAATTCTTAACTTCCTCCTGGCTTTCATTTCTGAACAAATGCGGATGATGTCGTCTGGAATTTCTCTTTCACCCTTTTCCCATTGTTGCCAGGCGGAAACATTGTCATCGCGCGCGATATACCTCGCGCTTTCTTCCACCGTCATAGCAAAAATATGGCGGATCGCCTGTAGCTCTAATGCGTTCATTATTTGGTCACTTCATAAAAGACGTTAGAATAGTAATAACATTGCTGTGGATATTTCGGCTTGAAGAGAGTCACAGTATTTTGTGCAATATTATTTGTTCCTTGACGGGGAAGATAATGTGTTGGTGCGTTAAGGTTGGTGGAGTGGCGCGCGAAGGATAAAAAAAAGCCCATCGTGGGAGATGGGCAAAGACTACACACAGCAATTCGTTGTTTCACTCAGGGGATTTCCATGCTTATAAATCAATGTGTTGATCTAAAGCCATGGGTTAATAGTAGGCATAGTGATTTTTTACGTCGATCAGATTCATCTCAATAGTTTAAAAACTGTAAAGGATTTGCGACACAAATGATTATTTTAAGAAAGACAAGGTTAGGTCTAATCCCGCAAGAGGGAGGATTGATTAGTATTGTTAAACAATCAGGCGGCGCTGCCGCCTGATGTTGGATTACTTATTGCGTTCGATTTCAGCAATTTCTTCGAGGATTTCATCCGGATTGGTACCTGGCGCAGGAGCTTCGTTTACCCAGGCGGAGAACAGACGCCAGGAAACGGCCAGTACCACTGGGCCGATAAACAGACCAATCATGCCGAAGGCAATCAGTCCACCGATGACCCCGGAGAGAATCAGGATCAGTGGCAAATCGGCACCCATACGAATCAGCATCGGTCGAATCACGTTATCCAGTGTTCCGACCACGCCGCTCCACACCAACAGCACGGTGCCCCAGGTGGAATCCCCCGTCCAGTATAGCCAGATAATGGCCGGAATCAGCACCGGCAACGGCCCCAGCTGCACCAGACAAGACAGGATCATCAATACCGCCAGCAGCGTGGCGTAAGGCACGCCGGTTACCGCCAGACCAATTCCCCCGAGCACTGCCTGCACCAGAGCGGTGACCACAACGCCTAATGCGACTGCGCGAATGGCTTGCGCGGCCAGCAAAATGGCAGCATCGCCACGTTTAGAGGCAAGACGGCAAGCGAAGTGACGAATACCTAATGCGACCTGTTCACCGCGCCAGTACAACAGGGCACTGAACAGCAGCATCAGACCACAGTGCATCATAAAGCGGCCGATATGCGCGGCCTGACCGACGAACCAGGTGGTGGTGGTACCGATATAAGGACGAACCTTGGCCATAATGGCCGAGCCGCCCATATCCAGTAAGCTGTGCCATGCGCCATACATTTTGGCACCCACCAGTGGAATGCTGTTCAACCATGCCAGATCCGGTAGCGTCATATCACCTGCGGTTACGGCATGGATTAGCGGCCCGCTGCCATCGACGATACTGTTAACCAGCAGCGCGATGGGGATGATGAACAACAGCACTAACAACAGCGTCATCACCAGTACGGCAAGTGAACGGCGTCCCCAGAGCAATTTTTGTAAGCGTAGCAGGATAGGCCAGGTCGCAATGACAATCGTGCCTGCCCAGGCAAAACCAAGGATAAAGGGCTGAACAATCCAGAGACAGGCCACAATCAGGATGGCTAAAAACAGCACCGATAGCAGCACTTGTGCAATATCCCTGGGCTGACGGAAATTTACCATAAATACTTTTCACCTTTGTCTTTGCGCCAGAACGTTGACGCGACGTGAATACTTAAATGACACCCTGTAATGATGAGCAATTTCAGCGGTTTTGAACAGGCGGATTCTGCCTGTAAATCTGCTGAGCGTATTAGAAAAAAATGTGATACAACAAACAAAGCAACACGCAAACGATTAAATTCACAACACAGACCGCAGGAAAGGGTCACTATAATGATTCCACAAATTTCTCAGGCGCCAGGTGTCGTTCAACTGGTGCTCAATTTTTTGCAGGCGCTGGAGCAGCAAGGATTCACGGGTGATACGGCAACGAGCTATGCCGATCGTCTGACAATGTCGACGGATAACAGTATTTATCAGCTGCTTCCTGATGCTGTCGTTTTCCCTCGTTCAACCGCAGATGTGGCGCTAATCGCCCGTCTGGCGGCAGAACCGCTTTTCTCGTCGTTGATTTTTACCCCACGCGGCGGCGGCACCGGGACCAACGGTCAGGCGCTGAATCAGGGCATTATTGTTGATATGTCCCGCTATATGAGCCGCATTATTGAAATCAACCCGCAAGAAGGTTGGGTGCGGGTAGAAGCCGGGGTGATAAAAGACCAGCTCAACCAGTTTCTGAAGCCATACGGCTATTTCTTTGCCCCCGAATTATCCACCAGTAACCGGGCAACGCTCGGCGGGATGATCAACACCGATGCGTCCGGGCAAGGATCGTTGGTTTACGGTAAAACTTCCGATCATGTGTTGGGCATCCGTGCGGTGCTGATGGGCGGTGATATTCTGGATACCCAGCCCATGCCGGTCGAGCTTGCCGAAATGCTGGGTAAAAGCAATACCACGATTGGCCGTATCTATAAGACCGTTTATGAGCGTTGTCGTGATAACCGACAGCTGATCATGGATAAATTCCCGAAACTTAATCGCTTCCTGACGGGTTACGATCTGCGGCACGTCTTTAACGATGAGATGACCGAATTTGATTTAACCCGCATTCTTACCGGCTCTGAAGGTACGCTGGCGTTTATCACCGAAGCCCGCCTTGATATCACGCCACTGCCCAAAGTCAGACAGTTGGTTAACGTTAAGTACGATTCGTTTGATTCGGCGTTGCGTAACGCGCCGGTGATGGTGGAAGCGCGCGCACTGTCGGTAGAAACCGTCGACTCCAAAGTACTCAATCTGGCGCGTGAAGACATCGTCTGGCACTCGGTAAGCGAACTGATTACCGATGTAGCGGATAAAGAGATGCTGGGCCTGAATATTGTCGAGTTTGCCGGTGACGACGAAACCTTGATTAATTCGCAAGTCAGCGCACTCTGCGAACGCCTGGATGGGTTAATCGCTCGTCAGGAAGCGGGCGTTATTGGCTGGCAGCTGTGTACCGAGCTGGCGGGTGTCGAACGTATTTACGCCATGCGTAAAAAGGCCGTCGGTCTGCTGGGCAATGCAAAAGGTTCAGCGAAGCCAATTCCATTTGCCGAGGATACCTGCGTTCCACCGGAGCATCTGGCTGACTATATTGCCGAGTTTCGCGCGCTGCTCGACAGCCATGGTCTGAGTTACGGCATGTTCGGCCACGTGGATGCTGGGGTGCTGCACGTCAGACCGGCGTTGGATATGTGCGACCCGCAGCAGGAAGTGCTGATGAAACGCATTTCTGATGATGTCGTCGCGCTGACGGCAAAATATGGCGGTCTGTTGTGGGGTGAGCACGGGAAAGGTTTCCGTGCGGAATACAGTCCGGCATTTTTCGGTGATGAACTGTATCGTGAACTGCGCAAAGTGAAATCGGTGTTTGATCCGCAAAACCGGCTCAATCCCGGCAAAATCTGTCCACCGGAAGACGTTGATGCGCCGATGATGAAAGTGGACGCGGTGAAACGCGGAACGTATGACCGTCAAATCCCGCTGGCCGTACGCCAGGAGTGGCGTGGGGCAATGGAGTGTAATGGCAACGGGTTATGCTTTAACTTCGATGCGAAAAGCCCCATGTGTCCGTCGATGAAAATCAGCCTTAACCGTATCCATTCTCCGAAAGGGCGAGCTACGCTGGTACGTGAATGGCTGCGTCTGTTGGCCGATCGCGGGATCGATCCTGTGCAACTGGAAAAAGAGCTACCGGAGAAACGCGCCAGTTTACGCACGCTGATTACCCGTACCCGCAACAGCTGGCATGCACGCAAGGGCGAATACGATTTCTCGCACGAAGTAAAAGAGGCGATGTCAGGGTGCCTGGCGTGTAAAGCCTGTTCCACACAGTGTCCGATTAAAATTGATGTGCCGGAGTTTCGCTCACGCTTCCTGCAGCTGTACCACACGCGTTATCTGCGCCCGTTGCGCGATCATATGGTGGCGACCGTTGAGAGCTATGCACCGCTAATGGCGCGGGCGCCTAAAACGTTTAACTTCTTCATCAATCAGCCGCTGGTGCGAAATCTGGCTAAAAAGCACATTGGAATGGTTGATTTACCGCTGTTGTCTGCGCCATCGCTGCAACGCCAACTGGTGGGACATCGTTCCGCCAATATGACGCTGGAACAGCTCGAATTACTCAGCCTCGAGCAAAAAGCCCGTACGGTGCTGGTGGTGCAGGACCCTTTCACCAGCTATTACGATGCGCAGGTGGTCGCTGATTTTATACGTCTGGTAGAAAAACTGGGTATGCAGCCGGTACTGCTGCCGTTTTCGCCAAATGGCAAGGCGCAGCACATTAAAGGCTTTTTAAACCGTTTTGCCAAAACGGCGAAAAAGACATCCGAGTTTCTTAACCGTGTAGCGAAGCTGAATATTCCGATGGTGGGAGTTGATCCGGCGCTGGTGCTTTGTTATCGCGATGAATACAAGCTGGTGCTGGGAGAACTGCGGGGTGATTTCCATGTGCTGCTGGCCAACGAATGGTTATCGAAAGCTGTGGAAACACAGCAGTCAGTCGCTGTTGGCGGTGAACCGTGGTACTTCTTTGGCCACTGTACCGAAGTGACGGCTTTGCCGGGCGCGCCTGCACAGTGGGCGACTATTTTTGCTCGCTTTGGCGCAAAGCTGGAGAACGTCAGCGTGGGATGCTGTGGTATGGCTGGCACCTACGGGCACGAAGTGAAAAATCACCAAAACTCATTGGGGATCTATGAGTTATCATGGCACCAGGCAATGCAACGATTGCCACGTAACCGTTGTCTGGCTACAGGGTACTCCTGTCGCAGCCAGGTTAAACGCGTTGAAGGTACGGGCGTTCGCCACCCATTACAGGCACTGCTGGAGATTATAGGATGATCTGGAAACGTGAAGTCACACTCGAGGCGCTTAATGCCATGGGTCAAGGAAATATGGTTGGGTTGCTCGATATTCGTTTTGTGCACATTGGCGACGATACGCTGGAAGCGACGATGCCGGTGGACCATCGCACCAAACAACCCTTTGGTTTGTTGCACGGCGGCGCATCCGTGGTGCTGGCGGAAAGTATTGGTTCGGTAGCGGGATACCTTTGTACTCAGGGTGAGCAGAAAGTGGTGGGCCTGGAGATCAACGCCAACCATATCCGTTCTGCACGGGAAGGGCACGTCAGGGGCGTATGTCGCGCGTTACATACTGGTTCTCGTCACCAGGTGTGGCAAATAGAAATATTCGATGAGCAGGGACGATTGTGCTGCACGTCGCGTCTGACGACCGCAATTTTGTGATGCATATTGCTTTTGGTCATTATCTGCACAGGGAATGGTGTTATACTGTGCAGGTTTTGAACACAAGCGAGGATGATATGTCTACCCAATTAGACCCGGCCCAACTGGCAATAGAGTTTTTACGTCGTGATAAAACCGATCTTTCACCGGCTCAGTACCTGAAAAGGCTGAAACAGCTTGAGCTGGAGTTTGCAGATCTGTTAGCACTCTCTTCAACTGAACTGAAAGAAGAGATCTATTTTGCCTGGCGCATGGGCGTTCATTGATTCCGGTATGCTTATCGTAACGAAACCCCGACATGCGTTCGGGGTTATTTTTTGCCTTAAATCTTCATTACCACTTCATCTCGCCACTGTTAACCTTCGCACTTAGTTCCAGCGAGCTTACGTCCGCCAGATCTGGCCATGCTGCCGTCATGGTTTTAATCACATAGTCCGATCCTTTCTTCGCCCCTAGCGCCTGCTCAAACGACTGCAAATAGTCCTGAGTGAAGCGGATCGCTTTATCGCCGGTTGGGCGTTCACCAATGTAATGACCCGGGACCACCTGAGTGGGCTGTAAGCTCTGCATTTCGCTCAGCACGCTACGCCATGCACTACGTTGTTGTTCAGACTGTGTATCCGCCGTCCAGACGTGAATACCTGAAGCCACGCCTGTGCCGCCAATAATGGCTCGATTCGCCGGGATCCAGATATACGCTGCATATTCGTTGGAGTGACGCAGTTCCAGCGTTTCGCCATCAACCGTGAACTGTGTTTGCGTAGTCGCCTGCGGAACGGTGAGCGATGTTGGCGCGCCGTCCTTCATTTGTGGGCCCCAGAATTGCAGCTTGGCCTCTTTGGTGGCGCGGATATGGTCTACCACCTGCGGCGTTGCCAGGACTTTTACCTGTGGGAAGGCTTTGACGATGGGTTGCAGACCAAAATAGAAATCCGGATCGCCGGAAGTGATCACGATAGCCTTCAGCGTTTTACCGCTGGCGCGAATCATCTGAACCAACTGTTCGCCATCTTTGGTGCTGAACTGGGCGTCAAACAAAATCGCCTCTTTTGGGCCAGACACCAGCGTCGAAGAAACCGGGAAAATAGCCTTATCCTGTGGATTATAGACGTCCAGCTGTAGCGGCGCGGCGAAAGCTGAAGACGCAAACAGAGGTAACAGCAGAGCCAGAGTTTTAATTTTCATACCAGGTAACCTTGTGCAGGAAATTGTCTTTTGATAGTTCCCGTATTTTAAGGCAATTCGGATCTGTTAGAATTCCCTCATTAGGACATGCTGAGTTTCATAAAACGATCGGATGGGATGCAATGGACAGAGTGATGGCGGCAACGGTATTCAACCATATCTGTGATTTGGGCAGTCTGAGCGCTGCCGCGCGTGCGCTGGGGCTTTCCCGTCCGATGGTCAGTCGTTACCTCGACGAGATGGAAAAATGGGCAGGTGCAAGGCTTATCCATCGCTCATCGCGTCGCTTGACGATCACGCCAGCGGGTGAAGAGGCATTACTGAAGACGCGTTCTCTGGCGCAACTTTCGCTGGACATAGGTGCCGCCAGTGGAGCGCAAATTCCCTCCGGCACGCTACGTGTGGCCTGCGCCCATTTTACTGCCATGCATATTCTTGCTCCGGTTCTGCCGTCGTTTATGGAGCAATATCCGCAATTACGTATTGAGGTGGAGATCAATAATCAACCGGTAAGCCTTGTGGGGGAACGCATCGATGTGGCGATCCGCATAACGGAAAATCCCGAGCCAGGAACCATCGCCCGTCGGTTGGGCGACTGTAAATCGGTACTTTGCGCGTCCGCAGATTATTTGCATCAACATGGCACGCCTGAGACAATCGACGATCTCACACGGCACAATTGCCTTTACTACAGCGGTTTTGCCGGACAATCCTGGCACTTTGTGGATGCTCAGGGGCAGTCTGTCTCCGTTGCAATCAAAGGGAATTTGAGTGCAGGGATCTCTTCGCTGCTCTGCGAGTCGGCGGTGTCAGGAATGGGGATCGCGTTGGTGCCAGAGCTGGAGGCGCAGGAAGGGCTGGCGCAGGGAAAGCTAATTCGATTACTGCCAGAACTTCAACCTAAATGCCTGCCGATTTATGGTTTATACCTTTCACGTGAACATCAACCCGCAGGGCTACGCCTGCTGCTGGACACGCTCAGTGAGGCACAGTGTTAAATATGTGATTGAACGCGTTTATAAAAGAGTCAAACCGCAATTAGTGTTAAAAAAAACTAATCAGTGTATGAGATTCTTCTTATCGCCCCTTCAAGAGCTAAGCCAATATGAGTGCCGGAGATAAGCGCCGGATGGGGCCGGAACCCTTAAGCCTGCCAACAAGCAGACTTAAGGGTTTTTTGTTGCTTGTTTATTATTTGAATTGTTTTTCCCTACCTTCATCCCCACCTATCCCTTAAATAGACATTTTCTATACATCTTTTGTCATTTGACCTGACTGAACGATTGGATTTCCATAATCCATTATTAATCAATGCATTGAACAAAATAATCCATCCCTGTAAACCCTCGCTGCAGGGTCTATGCTTAGTAAAAGTAGCCAAAAAGGGCGATTAACCCGAATGCCCCTGCTGTTGAGGGGTTGAAGTGATAATCATTATCACTAACATGATGTTATAGCTTTAAAGCTAGTGACTCGAGGTAACCCTATGGAATTGCATTCAGGAACATTTAACCCGGACGATTTTGCCTGGCGTGGACTGACGTTAACGCCAGCGGCTGCGGCGCATATCCGTGAGCTGGTGGCAAAGCAACCTGACATGTTGGGCGTACGGTTAGGCGTGAAGCAAACAGGGTGCGCGGGATTCGGCTACGTGCTGGATACCGTCCGCCAACCTGAAAAAGACGATCTGCTGTTTGAAACGGAGGGCGCCAGACTTTATGTGCCGTTGCAGGCGATGCCGTTCATTGACGGCACAGAAGTCGATTTCGTTCGCGAAGGATTAAACCAGTTATTTAAATTTCATAACCCGAAAGCCCAGAACGAATGCGGCTGTGGCGAAAGTTTTGGGGTATAGGCGGTACTATGTCTCGTAATACTGAAGCAACTGACGATGTCAACACCTGGGCTGGCGGGCACCTTAATTACAAAGAGGGCTTCTTCACCCAACTGCAAACCGATGAGCTGGCAAAAGGGATCAATGAAGATGTCGTGCGCGCGATTTCGGCAAAACGAAATGAACCCGACTGGATGCTGGAATTTCGCCTGAATGCCTTTAAAGCGTGGCTGACCATGGAAGAACCACACTGGCTTAAAGCGCATTACGACAAACTGAATTATCAGGAGTACAGCTATTACTCCGCACCTTCCTGCGGTAACTGCGATGAAACCTGTGCTTCTGAACCGGGAGCGGTACAGCAAACGGGCGCGAATGCATTTTTAAGCAAAGAGGTTGAGGACGCATTCGAACAGCTTGGCGTGCCGGTACGTGAAGGCAAAGAAGTGGCGGTTGATGCTATTTTCGACTCGGTATCGGTAGCGACCACCTATCGCGACAAACTGGCGGAGCAGGGCATTATTTTCTGTTCGTTCGGTGAGGCCATTCACGATCATCCTGAGCTGGTAAAACAGTACCTGGGCACGGTTGTCCCCGGCAATGACAATTTCTTTGCCGCGCTGAATGCGGCGGTGGCATCTGACGGCACGTTTATTTATGTACCGAAAGGCGTGCGTTGCCCAATGGAGCTGTCGACCTATTTCCGTATCAATGCGGAAAAAACCGGGCAGTTTGAACGCACCATTCTGGTTGCGGATGAGGGCAGCTACGTCAGCTATATCGAAGGTTGTTCAGCCCCGGTGCGCGACAGTTACCAACTACACGCGGCGGTGGTGGAAGTCATCATCCACAAAGATGCCGAAGTGAAATACTCCACGGTGCAAAACTGGTTTCCCGGTGATGGCAATACGGGCGGTATTTTGAATTTCGTCACCAAGCGCGCACTCTGCGAAGGCGAAAACAGCAAAATGTCGTGGACGCAGTCGGAGACCGGCTCGGCCATTACCTGGAAATACCCAAGCTGCATTTTGCGTGGCGACAACTCGATCGGCGAATTCTACTCAGTCGCGCTGACCAGTGGACATCAGCAGGCCGATACCGGCACCAAAATGATCCACATTGGCAAACACACCAAATCGACCATTATCTCGAAAGGGATCTCCGCCGGACACAGTCAGAACAGTTATCGCGGCTTAGTGAAAATCATGCCGACCGCTACTAACGCCCGCAACTTTACCCAATGCGACTCGATGTTGATCGGTGCGGATTGCGGGGCACACACCTTCCCGTATGTGGAGTGTCGTAACAATAGCGCCCAGCTTGAACATGAAGCCACCACGTCGCGTATTGGTGAAGACCAGTTGTTTTACTGCCTGCAGCGCGGCATCAGTGAAGAGGATGCCATTTCTATGATCGTGAATGGTTTCTGTAAAGACGTGTTCTCTGAACTGCCGCTGGAGTTTGCCGTGGAAGCGCAAAAACTTCTCGCCATAAGTCTTGAGCACAGCGTCGGTTAAATTTTAAGGAAAGCACATGTTAAGCATCAAAGATTTACAGGTCAGTGTGGAAGATAAGGCGATCCTGCGTGGGTTGAGCCTTGAGGTTCGCCCCGGAGAAGTCCACGCCATTATGGGACCAAACGGTTCAGGGAAAAGTACGCTTTCTGCAACTCTCGCTGGACGGGAAGACTACGACGTCACTGGCGGAACGGTAGAGTTCAATGGCAAAGATTTACTGGAACTGTCGCCGGAAGACCGGGCCGGTGAAGGGATCTTCATGGCATTCCAGTATCCGGTGGAAATCCCTGGCGTCAGTAACCAGTTTTTCCTGCAAACGGCGCTGAATGCGGTGCGAAGTTACCGTGGCGAAGAGTCGCTGGACAGGTTCGACTTCCAGGACCTGATGGAAGAGAAAATTGCGCTGCTGAAGATGCCGGAAGATTTGCTCACGCGCTCGGTAAACGTCGGTTTCTCCGGCGGTGAGAAAAAACGTAATGACATTCTGCAAATGGCCGTACTGGAGCCTCAGTTGTGCATTCTTGATGAGTCAGATTCCGGCCTGGATATTGATGCGCTGAAAATCGTTGCGGATGGCGTGAACTCGCTGCGTGACGGGAAACGCTCATTCATTATCGTCACTCACTATCAGCGCATCCTGGACTATATCAAACCCGATTTTGTTCACGTTCTCTACCAGGGGCGAATTGTGAAGTCCGGCGATTTTACGCTGGTCAAACAACTGGAGGAGCAAGGTTATGGCTGGCTTAGCGAACAGCAGTAACGTGCTGCAACAGTGGCACCATCTGTTTGAGACGCAAGGGGAGACACGCTCACACCATGCGCAGCAGCACTTGCAACAGATGCTGCGTCTGGGGCTGCCAACGCGTAAACATGAGGACTGGAAATACACGCCGCTGGAGGGATTAACCAACAGCCAGTTTGTCAGTCATGTCGCTGAGATAACGTCAGCCCAATGTGCAGCGTTGTCGCCGACAATTGATGCTGTACGACTGGTGTTTGTTGACGGGCAATTCTTTCCAACGCTCAGCGACAGCACAGACGGTAGCGGTTTTGACATTACCATTGACGATGCGCGCCAGGCGCTGCCAGCGGCTATCCAACCGGAAGTGTTTTTGCACCTTACCGAAAGCCTGTCCCGTAGCGTAACGCACATTCAGGTGAAGCGTAACCAGCGCCCCGCGAAACCGCTGCTGCTGCTGCATATAACCCAGGGGCTGGCGGGCGACGAGGTGAATACGGCGCACTATCGCCACCATCTGGAGCTAGCGGAAGGCGCAGAAGCCACCGTCATTGAACACTATGCCAGCCTCAGCGAGCGTCGCCATTTCACTGGCGCACGCTTAACGATGAACGTCGCGGCAAACGCCCATTTGCGCCATATCAAACTGGCGTTCGAAAATCCCCTCAGCCACCACTTCGCGCATAATGACATTCAATTGGGCGCGGATGCTACTGCCGTTAGCCACAGTTTCTTGCTTGGTGATGCGGTATTGCGCCATAACACCAGTACGCAGCTTAACGGCGAAAACACCACGCTTCGGCTGAACAGTCTGGCGATGCCGGTGAAAAATGAAGTCTGTGATACACGGACCTGGCTTGAGCACAATAAAGGGTATTGCAACAGTCGCCAGCTGCATAAAACGATTGTCAGCGATAAGGGGCGGGCGGTATTCAATGGTCTGATCAACGTCGCCCAGCACGCTATCAAAACCGACGGTCAGATGACCAACAATAATCTGTTGCTCGGAAAGCTGGCGGAGGTGGATACCAAGCCACAGCTCGAAATCTACGCCGACGACGTGAAATGCAGCCACGGGGCGACGGTAGGACGGATCGACGACGAGCAGATGTTCTATCTGCGTTCACGCGGAATCGGTCAGCAGGATGCTCAACACATGATTCTCTATGCGTTTGCCGCTGAGCTGACGGAAGCCCTGGGCGATGAAACGCTGAAACAACAGGTACTGGCGCGGATCGCCCAACGCTTGCCGGGAGGCGCAGCATGACATTTCCCATTGAAAAAGTACGGGCAGACTTTCCGGTCCTGACGCGTGAAGTGAACGGTTTACCGTTGGCGTATCTGGACAGCGCTGCCAGCGCGCAAAAACCCAATCAGGTGATTGATGCCGAGGCCGAGTTTTATCGTCACGGCTATGCGGCGGTCCACCGCGGTATTCATACGCTGAGCGCCCAGGCCACGGAAAAAATGGAAAATGTGCGCAAGCTTGCCTCGTTGTTTATTAACGCCCGCTCAGCGGAAGAGCTGGTGTTTGTTCGTGGTACGACGGAAGGCATCAATCTGGTGGCGAACAGCTGGGGCAGCAGCAATGTGCGAGCGGGCGATAACATTATCATCAGCGAAATGGAGCACCACGCCAATATTGTGCCCTGGCAGATGCTGTGTGCCCGCGTAGGGGCAGAGCTGCGTGTTATTCCGCTCAATGCCGATGGTACGTTGCAGCTGGAGACGCTGCCGACGCTGTTTGACGATCGTACGCAACTGCTGGCGATTACCCACGTTTCTAACGTGTTGGGTACCGAGAACCCGTTATCGGAAATGATTGAGCTAGCGCATCAATACGGCGCAAAAGTGTTGGTGGATGGCGCGCAGGCGGTGATGCATCATCAGGTGGATGTCCAGGCACTGGATTGCGATTTTTATGTTTTCTCCGGGCATAAACTTTATGGACCAACCGGTATTGGCGTTCTGTATGCCAGAGAGTCGCTGTTGCAGGAGATGCCACCCTGGGAAGGCGGTGGTTCAATGATTGCGACGGTGAGTTTGAGTCAGGGAACAACGTGGGCCAAAGCCCCCTGGCGTTTTGAAGCCGGAACGCCAAACACCGGAGGTATTATCGGACTCGGCGCGGCTATTGAGTATGTTTCAGCACTGGGGCTTACTGAAATCAGCGAATATGAACAGTTCATGATGCGCTATGCATTGGAGCAGCTGGCAGATGTACCTGATTTGACGCTCTACGGGCCGGATAACCGCCTGGGTGTGATTGCATTTAACCTTGGTAAACATCACGCCTTTGACGTCGGCAGTTTTCTTGATAACTATGGAATAGCCGTGCGGACGGGACATCACTGCGCTATGCCGCTGATGGCCTACTATAACGTTCCTGCTATGTGCCGGGCGTCGATTGCAATGTACAACACCCATGAAGAAGTGGATCGCCTGGTAACGGGCCTCAAGCGTATTCATCATTTACTGGGCTAACAGGGAGGCGTTATGGCTGCGCTACCGGATAAAGAAAAGTTGTTGCGTAATTTTCTGCGTTGCGCTAATTGGGAAGAGAAATACCTGTACATTATTGAGCTGGGTCAGCGTTTGCCGGAATTAAACGACGACCTACGCTGCCCGGAAAATAGCATCCAGGGATGTCAAAGTCAGGTATGGATTGTTATGAACCAGAATGGCGAAGGGATTATTGAATTACAGGGCGACAGTGATGCGGCAATTGTTAAAGGACTTATTGCCGTGGTATTCATTTTGTATGATCGCATGACGGCCCAGGATATTGTGAATTTTGATGTGCGTCCGTGGTTTGAAAAAATGGCGCTCGCACAGCACCTCACACCGTCTCGTTCACAAGGGCTGGAGGCGATGATTCGGGCTATTCGCGCCAAAGCCGCAACTCTTAGCTAAACTGATAAAACACGTTAACTTTCAGACCGACTTGAAAGCGTTCGTGTAAGGCAACGCAGTGACTCGTAAGCCGGATTGGGCGCTCGCCGCGGTCCGGCAAGAACGCCAGGGGGGTGAGTGAGTATGAAACGCGCGTCTGTTATTACGTTAATGCTAATCGGCGCTTACAGCGCTATTCAGGCCGCATGGGCGGTCGATTATCCTTTGCCCAAGGCGAATAGCCGCCTTGTTGGGCAAAACCAAACCTACACCGTGCAGGAAGGCGATAAAAACCTACAGGCGATAGCCCGTAAGTTTGATACCGCTGCCATGCTGATCCTTGAAGCCAACAATACTATTGCCCCCGTACCTAAACCCGGAACCCTGATTACTATTCCCTCACAATTACTGCTGCCGGATGCACCACGCGAAGGCATTATTGTGAATCTGGCGGAACTGCGTCTGTATTACTTCCCGCCGGGAGAGAATATTGTTCAGGTATTCCCAATTGGTATCGGTTTGCAGGGGCTGGAAACGCCGGTAATGGAAACCCGGGTTGGGCAGAAAATCCCGAATCCTACCTGGACCCCTACACCAGGCATCCGTAAACGCTCTCTGGAGCGCGGCATCACATTACCGCCTGTTGTACCTGCCGGGCCAAATAACCCGTTAGGACGCTTTGCACTGCGTCTGGCGCATGGAAACGGTGAGTATCTGATCCATGGCACCAGCGCGCCGGACAGCGTGGGCCTGCGTGTGAGTTCTGGTTGTATTCGCATGAACGCGCCGGACATTAAAGCACTGTTTGCTCAGGTCCGCACAGGCACGCCGGTCAGGGTGATTAATGAGCCGATAAAATATTCGATTGAGCCGAACGGCATGAGGTATGTCGAAGTGCATCGACCGCTGTCGCCGGAAGAGGAACAAAACGTCCAGACCATGCCGTATGTGCTGCCAGCCGGATTTACCCAGTTTAAAGACAATAAAGCGGTGGATAACAATCTGGTGGAAAGGGCGTTGTATCGTCGCGCAGGTTATCCGGTCACCGTCACTGCCGGGCAAGCATCGGTCGCGAGCAATGGGCCAGAAGTGAAGTCTGCGCAAAATGGCGTGCCGGGAGGAGATGCTGAGGTACGCGCTACGCAATAACAGGGAAGGGGAATTCAGAGCAAAAAAAATGGCGCACAAAGTGCGCCATTTTTATTACACAGATACTATTACTTGCGGTATTTAGTAGCTGCGTTGTCCAGACGCTGGTTAGCGCGAGCTGCGTCATCTTTAGCAGCCTGAACGTCGGAACGCATTGCGTTCACGTCGTTGCTCAGCTGGTCAACTTTAGCGTTCAGAGTCTGAACGTCAGAAGACAGCTGATCGATTTTAGCGTTGCTGGAGCAACCTGCCAGCAGAGTAGAACCCAGGATTACCGCGCCCAGTACCAGTTTAGTACGATTCATTATTAATACCCTCTAGATTGAGTTAATCTCCATGTAGCGTTACAAGTATTACACAAACTTTTTTATGTTGAGAATATTTTTTTGATGGGAATGCACTTATTTTTGATCGTTCGCTCAAAGAAGCATCGAATTGTGCAAAAACGGCTAAAAACCCGAGTGAAAACAGAAAGCTTCCATCGGATTCATCTTAGATAATCACGGATTAGATAGTGAAATCCGATTTGATTTTTTATTAATTGTGGCTATCGATAAAATAAAAAAAGCGCCACCAGGGCGCTTTTTTAAGCAAATTAATTCGCGATGGAATTATTACAGCACGTGAACGGATGCGGTGTTGGTGGTGCCGCTCGGAACCAGTGCACCAGAAACCATAACCACAACGTCACCTTTTTGAGCCAGACCGCTTTCCAGAGCGACTTCTTTACCCAGACGATAGAAATCATCGGTAGAGCTGATTTCTTTAACCACCTGTGCAACAACGCCTTTGCTCAGCACCAGCTGACGCGCGGTAGTTTCGTTGGTGGTCAGCGCCAGGATGGTGGCATCCGGGAAGTATTTACGTACTGCGCGAGCAGATTTACCACCCTGGGTTGCGACGACGATCAGCGGCGCGTCCAGTTTTTCAGCAGTTTCAACCGCGCCACGGCAAACGGCTTCGGTGATGCGCAGTTTGCGGCTGTCGTTGTTGAAGTCCAGACGGCTGGTCATCACACGGTCAGTACGCTCACAGATGGTCGCCATGATGGTAACGGCTTCCAGAGGGTATTTACCTTTTGCAGACTCGCCAGACAGCATTACTGCGTCGGTACCGTCGAGGATGGCGTTCGCTACGTCACCGGCTTCAGCGCGGGTCGGACGCGGGTTTTTGATCATGGAGTCCAGCATCTGGGTCGCAGTGATAACGACTTTACGTGCACGGATACATTTTTCGATGATCATCTTCTGCGCGAAGATAACTTCTTCAACCGGGATCTCAACGCCCATATCGCCACGCGCAACCATGATGCCGTCAGACGCTTCGAGGATTTCGTCGAAGTTGTTCAGGCCTTCCTGGTTTTCGATTTTGGAGATGATCTGGATGTTTTCGCCGCCGTGCGCTTTCAGGTGCTCACGGATTTCAACGACGTCAGAACGTTTACGGATAAAGGACGCTGCAACGAAGTCAACGCCTTGCTCGCAACCGAAGATCAGGTCTTGTTTGTCTTTTTCAGCCAGTGCTGGCAGCGCGATGGAAACGCCCGGCAGGTTAACGCCTTTGTTTTCGCCCAGGTCGCCGTTGTTCAGCACTTTACAGATAACTTTGTTACCTTCGATAGCGGTAACTTCCATGCCGATCAGACCATCGTCAACCAGAACGGTGTTGCCGACGGACAGATCTTTAGTGAAGCCTTCATAAGTAACAGCAACGATTTCGTTGTTGCCTACGACAGATTTGTCGGTGGTGAAGGTGAAGGTCTGGCCCGCTTTCAGGGAAACGTCGTTACCGCCTTCCAGTTTGATGGTACGGATTTCCGGACCTTTGGTGTCGAGCAGGATTGCGGCTTTCTTGCCGGTTTTGCTCATGACGTTGCGCAAGTTCTTGATGCGCTGACCGTGTTCTGCGTAGTCGCCGTGGGAGAAGTTCAGACGCATGACGTTCATGCCCGCGTCCAGCATTTTGGTTAACATCTCTTCGGATTCGGTTTTCGGACCGATGGTGCAAACAATTTTCGTCTTTTTCATGACAGTCTTAGTCTTTAAGTTGAGAAGGATATGGAAATCTGGCTCCCGCCGCGCACGGACGGGAAGCTAAACCTGAGTTACGAAAGTTGTGATGCCTCGCTCTAAGGATAGGTGACATCGAAAGAGCGTGCAGAGGAATGTGTGCTTGTGTTTCAGCCCAACGGGATGGTGAGTTTTGTAGTCGTTGAGTTTTACAGGTCAATGTGCTGAAACCATTCAAGAGACAATTGGCGCGCATTATACGCTGAAAATTATCAAAAAGGAAAATGGAAACAGCGTTTCAAAACACTTCTGTGCAGTTTTACAATAAATATTCATTAATTTGTTCATCGGTATGGATAAAGAGGTTATCGGGCGTTGCGTTCTGTTGCGCAACAAACTGCATTTAACATCCTGATGACTATGTTTTATACGGTTGACGTTGATCTTGTACTATATTTCTAAAAGTTATATCAAATTCGTTTTAATTCATTCTAAAAGCCAATTCCACTGATTACACTCGTTTGGACATCCATACTGCTAAACAGCTAAAAGCGATAGCAGAAGAACAATAAGCAGCGGATACCCAAACGACATGATTGTCCTGAAAAATATTTCGAAAGTGTTTACGCCAGGCAGGCTTGCCATCACCGCTGTCGATAACGTCAATCTGACGGTTGAACGGGGGCAGATTTATGGAATTATTGGTTACAGCGGGGCAGGTAAAAGCACCTTAATTCGTTTGCTCAATGGTCTCGAAAAACCGACCTCCGGCAGCGTGACGATTAACGGCCACGATATCTCTGCCGCCAGTGGGGAATCGTTACGCCAGGCGCGACTGAAAATCAGCATGGTGTTTCAACACTTCAATTTGCTGTGGTCGCGGACCGTTAGCGAAAATATTGCTTTCTCTATGCAAATCGCCGGTGCGTCCAAAGCGTCCATCAAAGCGCGGGTTGCTGAACTGATTACGCTGGTTGGGCTGAGCGGTCGTGAAAATGCGTATCCTTCCCAGCTCAGCGGTGGGCAAAAGCAGCGTGTAGGAATTGCCCGCGCGCTGGCGAACAATCCGGATGTCCTGCTGTGTGACGAAGCCACCTCGGCGCTGGATCCGCAAACTACCGATCAGATCCTCGATTTACTCCTCGATATTAACCGTCGATTCAAATTGACCATTGTGCTGATCACTCATGAAATGCACGTAGTACGCAAAATCTGCGACCGCGTCGCGGTAATGGAAAACGGCAAGGTCGTTGAGGAAGGTGATGTGCTCAGCGTCTTTACCCATCCTCAGCAGCCTATTACCCGACAGTTTGTTCGTCAGGTGAGCCAGTACACCGAAGAAGACGAGTTTAATCCGCAACTGGCAAGCGAGTTGGGTGGGGTGGTTATCAAATTAACCTTTACCGGGCAACGTACCCATCGGCCTGTGGTTGGGGAATTGACCCTGCGCTATGGCCTGCCGTTCAACATCTTGCACGGCAAGATGACGCAAACCGCACACGGCGTGTTTGGTCAACTTTGGGTGCACGTGGTGGCCTCTGAGGAACAATTGAACAATATTTTGGCCGACCTGCGCCAGAGCGACATTGAAGGCGAGGTGATTCAACATGGCTGAAGAACTGTTTCCCCATCTGAAGTGGGATCAACTGTTAGCGGCAACCCAGGAAACGCTGTATATGACAGCTCTTTCGGGGGCGGCGACCTTTATCCTGGGCATCGCGCTTGGCCTGGCGTTGTTCCTGACAGCGCGCGGCGGATTATTCCCTAATCGCGCGGTATATAGCGCTATTTCACTGGTGGTGAATATCTTTCGTTCGATCCCATTCATCATTTTGATCGTGCTGCTTATCCCGTTTACCAAAGCGATGGTAGGCACCATTCTCGGCGCCAATGCCGCGTTGCCTGCGCTGATCGTGGGGGCCGCGCCGTTTTATGCGCGTCTGGTCGAAATCGCTCTGCGTGAAGTGGATAAAGGCGTTATTGAAGCGACGCGTTCGATGGGCGCACGGCTGAGCACGCTTATTTTTCGAGTTTTACTGCCGGAATCCTCTCCTGCTCTGGTGTCCGGGATCACCGTGACGCTAATTGCGCTGGTGAGCTACAGCGCGATGGCAGGGGTAATTGGTGCCGGTGGTTTAGGGAATTTGGCCTATCTGGAAGGATTCCAGCGCAACCACAGCGACGTCACGCTGGTGGCGACGGTGACGATTTTGCTCATTGTCTTCATCATCCAGCTTTGCGGCGATGTGATCACCTCTCTGTTAGATAAACGCTAATAAAATACGGAAACCATTATCATGAAAAAATCACTGACGTTACTCGCTGCAGCAACCTTAAGCGCCCTGAGCTTTGCCTCCTGGGCTGATACTCTGACCGTTGGCGCGTCTAATGTGCCGCATGCGGAGATCCTTGAACAGGCCAAACCGATTCTGGCGAAGCAGGGGATCGATCTGGAGATTAAACCGTTCCAGGATTACATTCTGCCGAACACTGCGCTGGCTGGCCGTGAGATTGACGCCAACTACTTCCAGCATATTCCGTACCTGAACAGCGTGATTAAAGATCATGCAGGCGATAAAACGTATGACTTCGTCAGCGCCGGAGCGATTCACATTGAGCCGATTGGTATCTATTCGAAAAAAGTGAAATCGCTTAAAGATCTACCGGAAGGCGGCAAAGTCATCATGCGTGATGCGGTATCTGAGGAAGGCCGAATTCTGTCGATTTTCGAAAAAGAGGGAGTGATCAAGCTGAAGCCGGGCGTGGATAAAGTAACCGCGCGCATTAGCGATATCGTCGAAAACCCGAAAAAGCTGAAGTTCCTGCCAAACGTGGAAGCCGCGCTGTTACCGCAGATGTATAACAACGACGAAGGTGATGCGGTGGTGATTAACGCCAACTACGCCATCGACGCCGGGCTGGATCCAGTGAAAGATCCTATTGCCGTTGAAAGTGGTGAAAACAACCCGTATGCCAACATCATTACCGTGCATCGTGGCGACGAGAAGAAAAAGGATATCGTAGCGCTGGTTGATGTCCTGCATTCAAAAGAGATCCAGGACTGGATCCGTACTAAATATAAAGGTGCGGTGATCCCGGTAAACAACTAATCCGCTTTTTGCCGGGTGGCGGCAGTGCTTTACCTGGCCTACGATGTCCTGTAGGCCGGGTAAAACGCGTTCGCAATGCCATGCGGCACCAGAGCTACACTCGCTCAATTCTCGCGGGCAACCCCTGACGCACCGACGCACCCGACACCCAGTCAAGCCAGGTATTGGCTACCTGTCGGGTTGGGTCCGCAAAACCCAACTCGTTGAGATTAATCCCCGACTTAATCTGCTCATCAAACGCCATCGGCTCACCGTCGAGGGTATGCCGTGCCGCGCCCATTTCTTTATGTCCGTAACCATGTTCAATGGCGATGACACCCGGCATGACGCCATGGAGCAGGCTTATCTGCGCTTGCGCCTGACCGCCTGGGGTAGTGATACGCACGATATCGCCGTGTGCTAAGCCATACCGCTGACCATCCTGTGGATTGAGCGCCACCAGATTAACCGGCTTCAGATGATGAAGGCGTGGGATCACCGCCGTGGCGCTGGACATGGTATTGGATTTGAAGGAAATCAGTTTCAACGGCCACTCTTGTTCCGGGAACAACTCCTCGACCGCACGTCCATCAGACAGACGTGAAGGATACCAGGCCGGGCAGCCGCTGTAGCGCTCGCCGGTAATCGCATGGCGGTGCGCGGCGACGTTCGCATTCCAGATTTGGAGCGGTTTTTCCCACGCATTGCCGACGCGGTTATCAACTCGCCCACTGTTGTCCGGCGCAAAGCGTCCGCCGCGGGAGTAGATAAACGCCACTCGGCTGATTTCATCGGCTTTCAGCGTTTGGGTCATCACAGGCATGATCCGTTGGACTCCGGTCAGCGCAATGTCTTCCGGCTGTGCCTCTGCAACCGGGGCTTTGCCCATAAACGCAATATTGGCGGCGAGGCGCAGGTAGTAATCTTCCGCACGATTCAACGGATAGTGATTACCTTGCGGGTCGGTAATCGCATTGTCGCCGAAACCGGGTAGCCCGATGCGTTTTGCCACTGCGATACAGAAAGACTCCATTGAGGCCGGTTGACCGTCAGCCGTGAAGCTGGTCGCCGATCTGACAACTGGCCAACGCGCGGTGGTGGCTTTGCTGGCCACGCCCGCCCACGGAGCGCTGAATCCCCAGCTTTCGAAGTTGTGGGTATCCGGCACGATGTAATCTGCCAGCGCCGTGGTTTCGTTCATAAAGGCGTCAATGGCAATAAACAGCGGCAAGCGAGCAGGATCCTTGAGCTTTTCTTCCGCCACGCCGCGTAATCCCGCAATGCCGTAAAACGGATTGGTCATGTTGGAGATCCAGGCTTTCAGCGGATAAGGATAACCTTCAAGCGCCGAGACGAGGAGTTCGGTAAGCTGACCGGCGACAAACGGATACCAGGGGGCTTTAGCCGGGAAGGGGGATTGTCCGGCTGCGACCTTATTGCGGTACTCTTCGGAAGACTCATAAGCGGTTTTACTGCGCGCGATGCTTAATCCTTTCGGTTTTACCTTCCCGGCGAAGCTGTCCATGTTGTAGCGCGGACCGTCGGTGGCACCATTGAATTTTCCGCCACCAACAAACACGCCGCCTTCAAGGCTGAGGTTGCCAATCAACGCATTGAGCATCATCACCGACCAGGCGTTATAAAATCCATTACCTGCCATCATACCGCCGTGCGTGATCACCGCCGCTTTACGCCCGTGGCGGGTGAATGCGTCGGCCAGAGCGCCAATGTCTGCTTCTGACACCCCACACTGCTGGCTGTACTGCGTTAGCGACAGTTTCTCTGCGGACTCACGCAGACACTGGAAGCTGCTTTTTACCGTTACCGTCTGCCCGTCAGCCAGCTTCACCTTGCGGGTAACAAACAGCTGCGCACGCGGGCAACTGCTGGCGGCGGCAATCTCACCTGCCTCGTTGACGACCACCGGCTCCTGGGCGGCGTTTGCACTCAGATGGGCGAGGGTCAGGTGCTGTCCGGCAAGCGTTGGAATTTCATCGGTAATCACCAGATGTGTGGCGTTAGTCCAGCTTTTTTCTCCCGCCTGCTGCATGGCCTGCACGCCGGGAATAGCGAGATAATCAGCGTTATAGCGTTGTTTATCGATAATCCAGCTTATCATCCCCATAGCCAGCGCGGAATCGCTTCCCGGTCGTACGGGCTGCCAGTGGCCGCGATCGTCAGCCAGCACCGTGGTTAATGGCAGGGCTGGCGCCACCACAACATAGCGGAAGTCGTCACGTAAACGGGCGCTGGCCAGCTGACGGGCCTGGCGCTTAAACGGGTTGCCGGATTGCGCCGGAGAGGTACCCATAAACAGCGCGAATTCGACGTTATCCCAGTCGGGTTTCACGTGGGTATTTTTATCCAGATCGCCCATTAACGCGCCGGAACCGGCCCGATAGGCCAGGCCGCAGTAAGCGCCATGAGCACCGAAATTTTTACTGCCGAAACTGTTCAGCGCGAAGCGACGTAAAAAGGTATCACGTCCTTCATCGCTGGTATTGGTGACCAGCAGTTGATTGGATTTTGGGCCAAAGCCGGGATGTTTCGCATCAAGCGGTGTAGTGGGATCGTGGATGGCTCTCAGACCATCAACGTGGCCTTCACCAAACAAATCGCCACCTTCCACCACCTCTTTGATCAGCTGTTCGAAGCTGATGCGCTGCCATTTTCCTTCACCGCGTTTACCGACGCGCTTCATGGGCTCCAGTATACGTAGCGGGCTGTACAGACCTTCGAGTAAGGTTGCGCCACGGGCGCAGGCGGTAGAACGTGCGTCAAGACCTGACTCCCCGGCCAGCTGTTCCAATGCAGTGGCAAAGGGGACAGAGGCGTCTATATGGTGCTCGTGCGACAACGGATGATAAGGGTTGCCCGCAATGCGCAGCACTTTGCCTTGCTCAGTGTCAACGCGAACCCGTACACCACACTGCGTCCAGCAACCAAAGCACTGCGTCATCGAGATCACCTGCTGCGGGTTTTGCTGCCAGTGAGGCCGGGCGTTGGCTTCGGGGATGAGCGCGTTGGCAAAAATGCGGTCACGGGTAATTTTGCCCGAGGTTCCGTCCAACAAACCGTCTATTGCGCGCTTTGCCACATCCCGATAACTCAGGCCAAAAGTCACAATGCCACCTACGGCAAGGCCCACTTTAAGCCACTGACGACGGGTTAAATTAGCCATGTTGCATTCTCCTTGCGATCGCGTTCAGGGCTTCACGAACAATAATAATCAGTGCTATCCACAGGCCGAAGGTACCCACAATAGCCAGCCAGCCATCGGTGCCGCCGGGCAGGGTATAGGGATTAAACTGCGCGTTAAATTTCGGTACGGTCTGCACCTGGATGAGTAACGTCCAGCGCATTAGCCAGCACAGCGCCATAGCGCTAAAAGCGAGTAATATGCGCAGCGGTAGCGACAAGGGGTAACGTACAACCAACCCGCAAAGAGCAAGCGAAACAAGCCATAGCGCAACCCAACCGATAGCGTAGTGTTGTGCTGAAGAGGCAACATCCAGCCACTGACGGATAGCCGAACCGGAAAGCGTATTACCACTCGCCCAGATCACCACCACGATAGCCAGCGCGATCAACGTGACCATTTGCCCCCACGCTAGCTTACGCGGTAGTGCGTCCTTGCTATTTGTCGTGGCAATAAGCAGGGCAAGAAATGTTTGCAGCGCGCTGAGGAACATCGCAACCGGAAAGGCGTAACTGAACCAAATGGGACGCGCCTGTACCACCGACACTTCACGGCCGGTGTAAACCAGCAATCCGATGGCGGACAGCGCGCTACCAAGTGCTAACCATTTTGTGACGCTGTAACTTTTTAGCGTTAGTCGTTTCACATGCTGCGCCAGAAACCACAGACCTAAAAAACCGGTAAACAGCGGTAAAAACAGCGCGCCCCACGGCATCCAGGACCATGGCGTCGGATACGCATAGAAGTGCCAGACGCGGGCGGTTTGGTGTAGATCAGCGGTCAGCGCCAGCGGCGCGGTAATCGCACAGGTCAGGGCGATTAACAGCGTCAGATTCTCCAGGTTTGCCGTTTCTTTTTTGCGCCAGTGGAGAACGCAGGCGAACAGCGCGGCGCAGGCGGCAATGCCGATGAAAAAGAAATATTGTACGGCCCAGGGTAACCAGCTTACGTCCTGGGGATGGGCCAGAACCTCGTCGATAATCAGTGAATGGCTCATTTAAACCTCCTGCCAGAGAGCGGGTTGAGCTCGTCCCATCAATGGGGTGACAAACGCCTCATCCAGTCCCAGATAGAACACGTGAGGAGACGTACCGCTTTCCGGCTTCAGGACTTTGATGGCGTCATGGTGTTCATGCAGCATTTGTGAAATGCGGCTGTGCGGATCTTTAATATCGCCAATGATGCGCGCGCCGCCGACGCAGGATTCCACACAGGCCGGGAGCAGCCCTGCTTCTAGGCGGTGAACGCAAAAGGTACATTTATCGGCGGTTTGCGTTTCATGATTGATGAATCGCGCATCATAAGGGCAGGCCTGCACGCAATAGGCGCAGCCCACGCAGCGTGTGTTGTCGACCACCACAATGCCGTCTTCGCGTTGGAAAGTGGCCTGCACCGGGCAAACGGGCACGCAAGGGGGATTATCACAATGGTTGCACAGTCGCGGCAGCAGGACGTTGGTGACGCTTTGCTGACCTTCAATCTGTACTTGATACTGGTTGACGAGGGTACGAAATTCGCCCTGTGGCGTTTGGTTTTCAATGGCGCAACTGACGGTACAGGCCTGGCAGCCGATACAGCGTCGCAGGTCAACCAGCATGGCGTAGCGATGCTGTTGTGAGCCTTCCCGGCGTTCAGGCGAATAGGGAAATTGCGCCTGAGCCAGCGGAACCAGTGATGCCCCAGCGGTCAGGACGCCCAGTTGCTGGAGAAACTGCCGTTTACTGCTGTCCATATTTTCTCCCGTCACGATGCAACAACGAAACATTGGTCACGCCGTTGATTTGCGTGTGATGAATAAAGAATCTCAATGATTTACAGTGTAAAAATCGTGACGGGGTATACTCTATTGTGGTTAACCACATACCCGGCTTGTTGTTGATCTAAAACAACATAATTGACAGGGATAATTGAGTGGGACGTAACGTAGTAAGATGTCTGACGGTGCTGGTGTCGCTGTGGGTGCTAAGCGGCGCGGTCAGGGCGCAGACATGGAACATTGGCGTTTTGGCGATGCGCGGGGAGGTTTCAACACGCAATCACTGGCAGCCGCTGGAAACCTTGTTGAATCAGCAAATCCCCGGTGAGCAGTTTCATATTCAACCGCTGGACCTGCGACAGATGCAGGAGGCGGTGAATCGTGGAACGGTACACTTTGTTGTCACCAATCCGGCGCAGTTTGTCCAGCTTAACAGCCGCTCAGCGCTACGCTGGCTGGCGTCGTTACGCTCCACCCGTGGTGGGAAAGCCACCAGTAACGTGATTGGCAGCGCCATTCTCGTCAGGCGCGACAGCGGTATAACCTCCGCACACGATCTGATCGGCAAAACGGTTGGTGCCATTGATGCACAGGCGTTTGGCGGCTATTTGCTGGGATATAAAGCGCTCAGCGATGCCGGTCTGCGCCCGGAGCGCGATTTGCGTCTGACGTTCACCGGATTTCCCGCCGATGCCTTACTCTATTTATTACGTGAAAAAGCCGTGCAGGCGGTGATCGTGCCGGTGTGCCTGCTGGAAAAAATGGATGAAGAAGGCCTCATCCGTAAAACCGATTTTATGACCGTGTTGAATCATCCGACTTCAATTCCCTGTTTAACCAGTACGCCGCTCTATCCGGACTGGTCATTTGCCGCACTACCAGCAGTGAGTGACGAGCTGGCCGATCGCGTCACGCGGGTACTGTTCAATGCACCGCAAAACGCGGCGTTTCGCTGGGGCGCGCCCGCCTCGACCCGTGAAGTAGAAGCGTTGCTGCGCGACGTCCGCCAGCATCCGCAGCAGCGTCAGCTGTGGCTGGATGTCAAAAGCTGGTTTATTCAACACCGACTGGCGATGGGGGGCGTGGCCATCGTGTTGCTGTTGCTTACGCTCAATTACATCTGGGTGATGCTGTTGGTTCGCCGACGTGGCAGGCAGCTGGAGCGGAACAACGTGTTGTTGCACAAACAGGAACAGGCGCTGGAGACTGCCCGCCAAATGAGTGTGCTGGGGGAGATGACCTCCGGTTTTGCCCATGAGCTCAATCAGCCGTTGTCTGCTATCCGCCATTATGCCCAAGGCTGTCTGATTCGCCTGCGTGGTCAGGATGAGCAGCATCCGTTGCTGCCCGCGCTTGAGCACATAGACGCCCAGGCACAACGGGGAGCCGATACGCTGCGCAATCTCCGGCAGTGGGTCAGCCAGGCACAGGGCAATCCGGTACTCACCGATGACTGGCAAGCCATCAACGTTCACGATGCTATCCATCACGTCTGGCAATTACTGCGCATGCCCCAGCAATTCCCGGCGATAGCGCTGCACACGCAGGTTAGTAAGGCGTTAACGTTGATGCTGCCAAGCGTTCTTCTTGAGCAGGTGCTGGCTAATCTGGTACTTAATGCCGCCCAGGCAGGCGCTACGACAGTATGGTTTAGCGCCCTGCACAAGGATGGTGGCGTGCGTATTCAGGTGCAGGATAATGCCGGAGGCATTGACGAGGCTCAGTTGTATCAGGCGTTTCAGCCGTTTATGACCACCCGCAAAGAAGGTATGGGACTAGGACTGGCCATTTGTCAGCGATTGGTGCGCTACGCAAACGGGGATATTGAGATCAAAAATCAGCAGGCTCCGGACGGCAAAGCGGGGGCGAGAGTGACATTGTATTTTAAACCAAATCAGGGAGGAGGCCGTAGTGGCGATAATTCATCTGCTGGATGACGACATTGCCGTCACGCAGGCCTGTGCGTTTTTATTGGAAAGTCTGGGATATGAGGTGTCTTGCTGGGAGCAAGGCGAGAAATTCCTCGCCGAGGCAAATCTGCACCAGGTGGGCGTACTACTGCTGGATATGCGTATGCCGGTACTGGATGGGCACGCTGTGCATGAAATCATGCGTCAGAAAGCAAGCACGCTGGCGGTGGTCTTTCTCACCGGGCACGGCGACGTGCCGATGGCGGTTGAGCAAATGAAACGTGGCGCGGTCGATTTTTTGCAAAAACCCGTGTCAGCCGTGCCGCTGCAGGCGGCATTAGAACATGCATTGCAGGTCTCGGCAGCGGCGTTCTCGCGACAAGAGATCATCTGTTGCTATCAACAACTTACGCCAAAAGAACGGGAACTGGCGCATCTGGTAGCAAAAGGGTTAATGAATCGGGAAATTGCTGATGCCATGAATATTGCCGTGCGTACGGTTGAAGTGCACCGGGCGCGGGTGATGGAAAAAATGCAGGCAGGAACTCTTGCTGAGCTCGTTAATCGACTTCAGAGAATTCAGTAGAATGATGACATTTATTTGATTTTCATTGAATTTTGTCTAAATCGTCAGAGTGATATATGCTGTTGGTTTGGGTTAATGACGAGCGGGCAAAAATGGGAAATCAGACGAAAGACGACGAGTTGTACCGTGAAATGTGCAGAGTAGTCGGTAAAGTAGTGCTGGAAATGCGCGATCTGGGACAAGAACCTAAGCATATCGTCATTGCGGGAGTACTGAGAACCACCCTTGCTAACCAGCGCGTGAAGCGCAGTGAGTTAGAAAAACAGGCTATTGAGACCGTAATTAAAGCATTGGCCGGTTAATTCATAAAAAGAGGACCGCAGAAATTTTTTGCCGTCCTCTTATTCTCGATACGTTAATCTATCAATCTATATAATTTATCTTCGTTAATAAATTCTTGTAGAGAATTATAAATCGATATATATTTATTTATATATCGATGGCCGTGCAGTATTATATTTGTGAGAGGCTTCACAAATATTTGTAATTTAAATGGGCTGCTATTACACTCCATTTCTTAATGATAATAAATCTCACTCCGCATTAATTATATCCCTTCCGTTTTTTAATTGATGACGATCAAGACTATGCATGCTGAATAACCACATTATTTCTACGCCTAACCCTAAAGGATTAGATTTATTCAGTTTAACCACCGTCATTTACGCGATCAGGTTAGGGCAAAAATTTACGTGTTGTTGGCAACATTAACCGCCCGATATGGCTTGAGCTGCGCTGGTTTAAATTAGCCTGGATGTGTTGCTACCACAGCATTTGCGAAGAGGATGCGAAATAAATGAACCAGGTTGATCGTCCATTTTTAGATTGTGGTTTAACGCGACTAGAATTCCTGCGGATATCAGGGAAAGGACTGGCGGGATTAACGATTGCCCCCGCGCTGTTATCCCTATTTGGTTGTAAGCAGGAAGATGTCGATAGTGGGACCGTGGGGCTTATCAATACGCCGAAAGGGGTTCTGGTGACCCAGCGAGCCCGCTGTACGGGCTGTCACCGCTGTGAAATATCCTGTACCAATTATAACGATGGTGCCGTAGGGACCTTCTTTTCCCGGATAAAAATCCATCGCAATTTCTTCTTTGGCGATGATGGCGTCGGGTCCGGTGGTGGGCTGTATGGCGATTTAAACTATACCGCTGATACCTGCCGGCAATGCAAAGATCCGCAGTGCATGAAGGTCTGCCCAATTGGTGCAATTACCTGGAAACAGGAAGACGGTTGTATTGCGGTGGACCACAAACGCTGTATTGGCTGTAGCGCGTGTACCACAGCCTGCCCGTGGATGATGGCGACCGTAAATACCGAAACGAAAAAGTCCTCAAAATGTGTGTTATGCGGGGAATGCGCCAATGCTTGTCCGACTGGAGCATTAAAAATTATCGAGTGGAAAGATATTACTGTTTGATAGATAACAGGCATGCCTGATTCGCGCCATTAATTGCCAAAAATACCGCAGCTTTGGATAAGAAAGCTGCCTGAAGAATGGCGGGTATATCTATTAAACCTTCTTGCAAAGGAAAACATGATGGCTAATGGTTGGACAGGTAATATTTTACGGGTCAATCTCACTACGGGTAATATCACCCTTGAAGATTCCAGTAAATTTAAAAAATTTGTCGGTGGGATGGGCTTTGGTTATAAAATTATGTACGACGAAGTCCCGCCAGGCACCATGCCTTTTGATGAAGGGAATAAACTGGTTTTTGCCACCGGACCATTGACGGGGTCTGGCGCTCCCTGTAGCTCCCGCGTCAATATCACCTCCTTATCGACGTTTACCAAAGGTAACTTAGTCGTAGATGCCCATATGGGCGGTTTCTTTGCTGCACAAATGAAATTCGCCGGTTACGACGCCATTATTATTGAAGGCAAGTCTGCATCACCGGTCTGGATCAACATCAAAGACGATAAAGTCAGCATCGAAAAAGCCGATTTCTTGTGGGGCAAGGGGACTCGCGCCACAACCGAAGAGATTTGCCGGATTACCAGCCCGGAAACCTGCGTTGCCGCTATTGGGCAGGCGGGTGAGAATCTGGTGCCACTGTCCTGCATGATCAACAGCCGCAACCACAGCGGCGGTGCCGGTACGGGTGCGGTGATGGGTTCGAAAAACCTGAAGGCCATTGCAGTAGAAGGGACTAAAGGCGTCAACATTGCCGATCGTAAAGAGATGAAGCGGCTCAATGACTACATGATGACCGAGCTTATCGGCGCCAACAACAACCACGTTGTGCCAAGCACCCCGCAGGCCTGGGCAGAATACTCTTCGCCAAACTCGCGCTGGACAGCCCGTAAGGGACTTTTCTGGGGCGCGGCAGAAGGGGGGCCAATCGAAACCGGTGAAATCCCGCCGGGAAACCAAAATACGGTGGGTTTCCGTACCTATAAATCGGTGTTCGATCTGGGTCCAGCCGCAGAAAAATACACGGTCAAAATGAGCGGCTGCCATTCATGCCCTATTCGTTGTATGTCGCAGCTCAATGTCCCGCGGGTGAAGGATTTTGGCGTGCCGAGTACCGGCGGCAACACCTGCGTGGCGAACTTTGTTCACACCACCATTTTCCCCAATGGCCCGAAAGATTTTGACGATAAAGACGATGGGCGAGTCGTAGGGAACCTGATCGGACTGAACCTGTTTGACGATTACGGTATCTGGTGTAACTACGGCCAGCTGCACCGTGACTTTACCTACTGCTATTCGAAAGGTGTCTTTAAACGCGTGCTGCCAACCGAAGAGTACGCGGAGATCCGTTGGGATCAACTGGAGGCGGGCGACCCTAACTTTATCAAAGATTTTTACTATCGACTGGCGCATCGCGTGGGGGAACTCAGTCATCTTGCAGACGGTTCGTATGCCATTGCTGAACGCTGGGATTTGGGCGAAGAGTACTGGGGTTATGCCAAAAATAAACTGTGGTCGCCGTTTGGTTTTCCGGTCCACCATGCAAACGAAGCCTCGGCGCAGGTGGGGGCGATCACCAACTGTATGTTTAACCGTGACTGTATGGCGCACACCCATATCAACTTCATCGGTTCCGGTTTGCCGCTGAAATTACAGCGCGAAGTGGCGGGCGAGTTATTTGGGTCGCAGGACGCCTACGACGAGACCAAAAACTATACCCCAATCAATGCCGCCAAGATCAAATATGCCAAATGGACGCTGCTGAAAGTCTGCCTGCATAACGCGGTTACGCTGTGTAACTGGGTTTGGCCGATGACGGTTTCACCACTTAAGAGCCGCAACTATCGCGGAGATTTGGATCTGGAAGCGAAATTCTTCCAGGCAGTCACCGGTGATGAAACCACGCAGGCGAGTCTGGACCTGGCCGCTGAACGCATCTTTACCCTGCATCGTGCCTATACGGTCAAACTGATGCAAACCAAAGATATGCGTAATGAACACGATCTCATCTGCTCCTGGGTGTTTGATAAAGATCCGAAAATTCCGGTCTTCACCGAAGGCACCGACAAGATGGACAGGGAGGATATGCGTCAGTCACTGACGATGTTCTATCAGGAAATGGGCTGGGATCCCGAGTTGGGTTGCCCAACGCGCGAAACCCTGAACCGACTCGGACTTGAAGATGTGGCAGCCGATTTGGCTGCGCAGGATCTGTTGCCAGCGTAAGGAACGCGAGATGACTAACGTGAGCAACGTTCAGGCACCCGTTGAGGTGATTCCTGACGAGGTTGATAGCCAAAAGAGACACTGGCTACAGGCGTTTCACCCGCCGGTCGAGCAGGTGACTGCGCCGCAGGTTCAGGAAGCCGCCAGCCCGGAGTCGATTGTGGCAGATTTTATCCGCCAGCATTCGGCATCGGGGCACCTGGTAGCGCGCAGCGTGTTTCTGCAGCCACCTTATTCGGTCCCTGAAGCCGATCTCTCCGCGCTGCTGGATGTGCTGTGCCAGGACGCGAATAACGCGGATATCACCCGTGTGCAGGGCGCGGAAGATGTCTATTTCTACTCAACGCAAACCATGACGGCAAACTACGCCGACATGTGCGTGCAGGTGGTGGAAAACGACATCTGCCGTGCGGTTGCCGAGGCGGTACGCTTCGACTGTCGAACGTATCCTCGCCCCTATAAGGTCGCCATGTTGACGCAACCGCCGTACAGCTTTGAGTCTCAACAGATTACAGCGGCGCTCACGGCCATGGAAACGCATCCCGATTACGCGGATATACGTACTGTGGAATCGTCAAATGCGGAGCCTTATCTGTTTAGCGAACGTTTTATGAGTTATGGCAAAGCGTACGGCCTGTGTGAATGGCTTGAGGTTGAGCAGTATCAGAACCCCTGAATTATTCAGGTTGATGTCATGGAACGTGTGGACGACCACTGTCACAGTATTAGAGGATAACCCGATGTCCTTCACCCGACGAAAATTTGTCATTGGCATGGGGACGGTGATTTTTTTCACCGGTCCAGGTCAAAATCTGTTAGCGAGTACCAGGAGCCCTAAAGCCGTTCGTTACGTCATGATTCACGATGAATCACTGTGTAACGGATGTAATATCTGCGCCCGGGCTTGCAGGAAAACCAACCATGTTCCTGCCCTGGGCAGCCGTTTGTCGATAGCGCATATTCCAGTCTCGGACAACGACAACGAAACGTTGTATCACTACTTCCGTCAGTCCTGCCAGCATTGTGATGATGCGCCTTGTATTGACGTGTGTCCGACCGGTGCCTCCTGGCGAGATGAGAACGGTATTGTGCGAGTAGATACGTCTTCCTGTATTGGCTGCAGTTACTGTATTGGTGCGTGTCCTTATCAGGTTCGCTATCTAAACCCGCAAACCAAAGTGGCTGATAAATGCGACTTCTGTGCAGAATCTCGGCTGGCGAAAGGTTTCCCTCCGATCTGTGTTAACGCTTGCCCGGAACATGCGCTGATTTTCGGTCGTGAAGATAGCCCGGAAATTCAGACCTGGTTGCGAGAAAACAAGTATTACGAATATCAACTTGCAGGCGCCGGGAAACCCCATCTGTATCGTCGGTTCGGTCAACATTTGATTAAAAAGGAAAATGTATGAACGCGTCGCAGAATGCCGAACAGTTTCACGCCCAGCTTGCACAGTATGTTCCCCTGTTTTCACCGGACTACTGGCCTGCGTGGTTAGTCGTTGCCGGGTTAATGCTGGTGGGAATGTGGCTGGTGCTGGCGCTTCACGCCATGCTGCGCTTTCGGGCGGCACATAAAGCGTCGGCAGGGCACGGTGAGAAGGTCTATTTATATTCGAAGGCTGTTCGTTTGTGGCACTGGTCGAATGCGCTGCTGTTTCTGCTACTTTTGGTCAGTGGCCTGGTCAATCACTTCTCTGCCGTCAGCGCACCGGTAATGAAAAGCCTGCTTACCGTTCATGAGGTTTGTGGCTTTTTGCTACTTGCCTGCTGGATTGGTTTTGTGCTGATCAACCTGATTGGCGGCAACGGACATCACTATATTATTCAACGTCAGGGCTGGATCGCACGCGCGCAAAGACAAACTCGTTTTTACCTGTTTGGCATTATGCAGGGCGAGTCACACCCATTTCCGGCCTCACCTCGCTCTAAGTTTAATCCGTTACAGCAGGCGGCCTATGTTGGCGTGATGTATGGTTTGTTGCCACTGCTACTGATCACTGGATTGTTATCGCTTTACCCGACGGCCGTCGGCGATCTGTTCCCCGGGGTGCGTTACTGGCTACTTCAGGCGCACTTTGCGCTGGCAATAGTCAGTCTGTTTTTCATTTTTGGGCATCTTTATCTCTGCACTACGGGCCGCACGCCGGGCGAAACCTTTAAGTGTATGGTGGATGGCTACCACCGGCATTAAGCGATGATGATTTCGCGAAGTGACTTACGGGCCTGGCGTGTTGGGCCCGTCATGTACCGCTGGTTTCTACGCACGTTTCCCGCAGGAGGAAGCTATGCCGATGTTCATCGCGCGCTCCAGCGGGAAGGGTATACCGATTGGGCAAATAGCCTGGTGGAATACGGCTGGTCAAAATGGCGGGAAGAGGCGAGTTTTGCTCAGCAGGATATTGACGCAATGGGGAATATTTCCTGTGAGCAAGCCGCGGGGGAAACCAGCCGTCCGTTGGCGAGTGCGGAAGATTATGCCCGGTTTAGCAGTGCGGGTGACAACGTTAAAATTGCCAGCGCCGGGTATGCTGCGCAGATCGCCTGTGCCGGTTACAGCGCACGGATTGGCAGTGTAGGCTATAACACGCATATCGGCAGTTCAGGCGATCGCGGGCGAATAGCGATTGCGGGAAACTCGGCGCGTATCAGCAGCGTGGGCGACGGAACGCGTATCGCCAGTACCGGCATGCGCGTACGTATCAGTTCGCTCGGCGACCGAAACCGGATTGCCAGTAGCGGTGATTTAACCCAGCTGGCCTGTTTTGGCGCAGAGGCGAAAATCGCTAACTGCGCGGACAATATCCACATTATTGCCAGCGGAGAGAACGCCGTTGTTGCCAGTACCGGTGCTGTCGACTCGATAATTCTTGGTCCCGGCGGATGTGCGGCGCTGGCTTATCACGATGGCGAAAGAATGCGTTTTGCGCTTGCCGTTGAAGGGGAAAATAACATTCGGGCAGGCGTGAAATATCGGCTCAACGAAGACCATCAGTTCGTGGAATGTTGAGCCGAGAGGTCATTTTAGTGCGAATCGGCGCTGGGTGATTTTTTCAAGGCTAAAGCACAGCAGGTAATAGACCAGCCCGGTAAAGATAAAAATGGCAGCGGGGTAGATCTGCACCCGGCTGTTAACCTGACCGGCAACCGTCGTGAGTTCCGGCACGTTAACAATAAACGCCAGTGACGTGTCCTTCAGTAGCCCAATAAAAATCCCTGTCAGCGACGGCAGTACGTTACGCAGCACCTGCGGCAGCAAGATAAGCCACAGGGCCTGATCCGGGCGAAAACCCTGAACAACTGCCGCTTCATATTGCCCGCCAGGCAGTGCGCTAATTCCAGCATACACCGAGTGCATCACCGAGGCGGCGGTGAACCATGCCAGCGCCAGTGTCACGGTAACGGCACCGGGCAGATCGCTTCCGGTCAGCATGGGTAGCAAATACCACATCCAGAAAATCACAAAGATGAGCGGAATGCCGCGAATAAATTCCGCCCAGATAAACAATCCGTTGCGAACCGCGCCCGGAAATCGCCAGGCACAACAGGCAAGAACGATCCCGCCAGGCAGCGCCAGCAAAGCCGCACCGATAGCCATCAGCAAAGTGAGCAGGACGCCGCCGGGTTGCCCCTCAGCTACACGTCCCCACAGGAGATAGTCAAGATTGTCGGTAATGACCGAAACATTAGCGATCATGCAGTATGCTCCTGACGCTGAAGATGCGCATTCTTATCTTTGACGATTTATCCGACGCAGACTGCGGGCCAAGACGGGTAAGCAGCATACCCAGAACGATGCCGGTAAACAGATAAAGTGCGGTGCCAACGGCAAAGGCTTCCAGCGCGTGCGCGTTGTAGCTCTCAATTTGCCGTACCTGGTAGGTGAGCTCAGCAAATCCAATACCGCTGGCAAGCGAGGAAAGCTTCATCAGGTTGAGATATTGCCCAACAATCGGTTGCCAGGCGTTTGCCAGCCCCTGAGGCAGCAGAATATGACGAAATATCGCCCAGGATGAAAACCCCTGCGCCACGGCAGCCTCGCGTTGTCCGGCAGAAACAGCTTGTAAACCAGAGGCGATCTCTTCAACCAAAAATGCTGAGGTAAATACGCCAAGCCCCCATGCTGAACAGATAAACTCCGGTGTTAACCACCAGACATCACCCGGCAAAATTGACCATGGATGATCGGCATTGATAAAGCTAATGACGTCACGGGGTAGCCAGTTCCAGGCGGCAAAATACCAGAACATCAGTTGCACCAGTAAAGGTGTATTACGAAACACCGAGACCCACACCCCGACCATCGCTTTAGCGAGACGATTGCCCGTCAGGCGCAGGCCGAGCAGTGAGATGGCAATGAGCGTGGCGAGCACGATACCTGGCAGCGTCACCCAGAGCGTGGTGAGAAAACCGGAAATTATCCATTGCAGGGGTTGCCCGCTCAGCACTCCCTGCCAGTCCATTGCATGCATTATGATGATGGCTCCTGGTGTAACGGGTCGAGCACTTTTTTCAGGAAACGCTGGGTTCTTGGGTGCTGTGGTCGGACGAAAAAAACCTCCGGCGGGGCCACTTCAAGAATATCGCCACCATCGATGAAAACCACCCGATCGGCAATCTCGCGGGCAAAATGCATTTCGTGGGTCACGACGATCATGGTGATACCGCTGTGGGCCAAATTTTTCATCACCTGCAGTACCTCGCCGATCATTTCCGGATCCAGCGCGGAAGTGGGCTCATCAAACAGAATAATTTGCGGTGATGAAGCCAGTGCGCGGGCGATGGCCACGCGCTGCTGCTGCCCTCCGGACAACTGCGCGGCATAGGCGTTGGCTTTTTCCGCCAGTCCTACCTTTTCCAGTAACTCGAGTGCCCGACGTTCCGCTTCCGTCTTGTTCCAGCCGTGAACATATTCCAGCGCCAGCGCGATGTTCTGCAGCGCAGTCAGGTGCGAATAAAGATTGAATTGCTGAAAGACGAAACCGATACGGCTACGTAGCTGGCGTAACGCCGCCCCACGCAACTGGCTAATCGGTTTACCATCAATGAAGATTTCGCCACCGCTGAGCGACTCAAGCTGGTTGATAAGACGTATAAGAGTGGACTTTCCTGAGCCGGAAGGCCCCAGAATGGTCACCACTTCACCGGGTTCAACCGCCAAACTAACGCCGTTAAGGACAGAATGAGCGTCATACTGTTTAATCACATTGCGCAGTTCGACGCTCGCCTGGCGCAAATGGGTAAAATCCGCAGCCGAAGCTGCGGAGCGATGAAAAAGGGCTGAGAGCATATTACTTGGCTTCTATTTTAAAGGCGCGGGGTTGCGGATTTTTGGTTTCAGGACCAAACCAGACATCATAAATTTTGGCCGCCTGCCCGGTATATTCCAGCTTCAAAAGTTCATCGTTGACGGCTTTTAACAACGCTGGCTCACCTTTTTTCACCCCCACGCCGATCTCTTCTTTGCTCAGCAGGTCCGGCAGAATTTTGAAATCGGCTTTATCCGGCGCACCGCCTAATAAACCGGCCAGAATTGTACTGTCCTGGGTAATGGCCTGAACATTGCCGTTGCGTAGCGCGGTTAACGCCAGCGGGATGTCGTCGTAGGCCACCACGCGCGACTGCGGGAAGCGCTGATGCAGTGCCTGTTCACCAGTAGTGCCTTTTACCGCGCCGATGCGTGCCTTGCTGTATTCATCGAGCTTATCCGGAGATTTTGCTGGCACAAGGAACTGCTGGCCGGTAACAAAATAAGGGACGGAGAAATTTATTACCTGCGCCCGTTCAGGTGTAATCGTGATATCCGCGACGATTAAATCAGCTTTACCGGATTGTAATAACGGAATGCGGTTTGCCGGATTGGTCGCCACCAGTTCCAGTTTTACACCAAGGGATTTGGCCAGCGCTTCGGCAAAATCAACGTCGTAGCCGACAATCTTATGGGTTTTGGCATCGACGGAGCCAAACGGAGGATTCGCGTCAAATGTCGCGACTTTTACGACGCCTGCGGCTTTGATATCGGCCAGTTGGTCAGCCTGAACCTGCGAGACGGTAAGTCCTGAGGCCAGCAGCACGCCCAATGCCAGCAGTGTTTTTTTAGCGCGGTACGTTTTCGTTGCCATCATTGTATGAAATCCCTGTAGTTTTTGGTTTGTGCTTTTTACGCTCCCATAACTTACGGTTGGGATAAAATAAGAAAAAATTCTTATCTATATACAAAATGTTATTAGTGAAGGATGTGTTAATAGCGGGTGAAAATAATGCATGAGTGAAAGGTAAAATCGTGCATAAGCCTGGTAATAATTCGCATTTTGTTTTTGTGAGAGAGCACGCTTGAATAAGATTGAGTTGTGCTAATGTCCAGAAATGCTACTGGAATACCCTCCGGACCTGTACCATATGTCACAACAGGTCTGGAGTGGGGATAAGCATGCTGCGTGATAATTTTAACGATCTCTATTATCTCATTATCGTTGCCCGCGAGCGTAGTTTTACCCGGGCAGCGGCAAAACTTGGGGTTTCGCAATCCGCGCTAAGCCATGCGATTCGTGGGCTTGAAGAGAGGCTGGATGTACGGCTTCTGACCCGCACCACGCGCAGCGTTGCGCCGACCGAAGCCGGAGAACGGCTTATCAACAGTATCAGCCCGCGTTTTGATGACATTGAAACAGAGCTGCTGGCATTAACCGATGTCCGTCAGCGCGTGGCCGGTAACATTCGCCTGACGCTGGGCGAACATGCATTGCAATCTACCGTCTGGCCCGCGCTGGAGCCGTTTTTGCAGGCTTACCCTGATGTGAATGTGGAAATGACCATCGACAATAGTCTGACGGATATTGTGACTGGCCGCTATGACGCGGGTATTCGGCTCGGTGAGCAGGTGGCAAAAGACATGGTCGCCATAAGAATTGGCCCGGACTGGCGCATGGTAGTGGTGGGTTCACCGGCGTATTTTGCTCGTCATGGCAAACCGCAAACCCCTCACGACCTGCAAAATCACAGCTGTATTAACATGCGCATGCCGACGTTGGGCGGATTATACGCCTGGGAGTTTGCTAAAGACGGGCAAGATTTGCGCGTACGGGTGGAAGGGCAGCTTATTTTTAACAATCTACCTCCGCGAATTAGTGCAGCGATGGCGGGAATGGGGCTGGCTTTTGTGCCGGAAGACACCGTCGAACAGGCTGTTGCTGAGGGGGCATTGGAAAAAGTGTTAGAGGACTGGTGTGAACCTTTTCCTGGCTATTATATGTACTATCCCAGCCGAAAACAGCATACCGCCGCTTTTGCGCAACTGATTGAGGCGTTGCGGTATACGGGCTGAAGCGGGTGGCTTAAACAGGCAATAAAAACCGGCATTACGCCGGTTTGGAAATCAGATTTTGCAGGCGTCGCCGCAGTCATTATCAGCAATAATTTCCTGCGCTTTCTTGTCTGCATCTTCCAGACGTTCAGCGTTACGCTCTTGCGCTTCTTCCAGTCCATCAAAGACCAGATTATCGAGATCAATTTCCATCATTCACCTGCTCAGGTTCAGCGTTTAACATCACGTTATTATATTGCAAAAATGTTGCTTAACAGCAGCGATTCTTGCTACTTAGCATCGAACGCAATCCGCTGTGCGTATTTATCCGCCAAAATAGCCTATGGTTCGCAATTGCTAAAGAATCGTTGGTTGTAAATACCGCAAAATTCTCGCTCTCTCTACCGTTTTATCTCCACTTTTTCATTAACGTGATGCGCGATCATTTTTAACAAATCTGCGACAAAATCACTATACATATAACTTAATATCTTTTATACATTAATCGTTCAACCTTGCGACTATTCCACAAAAGAGAAAGCTATATGGAACAGACACCTGATAAGAAAAACGATAATTTTCAAAAAGATGGCAAAGAACAGTTCAATAGATCGATAGGTCTTATTTCAAACTTTGCGTTGGGTTTTACCTACCTGTCGCCGCTTACTGCCGTCTATTCGCTGTTTGCGCTGGCCGTAACGCTGGCGGGGCCGCCCGCAGTATGGTGGATTTTAATCGTCGCATGTGGGCAACTTTTGGTGGCATTGGTGTTTGGTGAGGTTGCTTCCCAGTATCCGATAACCGGCGGGCTTTACCCCTGGGCCAGAAGGTTGTGGGGCAAGAAGTATGCGTGGATCGCCGCCTGGATCTACCTGTGGGCGCTGGTGGTCACCATTACGTCGATCGCGGAATATACATCAACGTTTGTTGAATCACTCTTCCACTATGGTCAGACGCCGGCCACGATGTTGGTGACTTCTGTCCTGCTGCTGCTGTTGATGATGGCCGTTAATATGTCCGGGACTAAAAATCTGGCCCGGGTGGCAAAAATTGGTTTCTGGTGTGAAATTGTCAGCGTGATCGCGCTGGGGATTTATCTGCTGATTTTCCACCGTTCGCAGCCGTTCTCTGTGATTTTTGACTCGATGGGCGTGCTGGCGCATGACGGCAGCTACTCCACTGCATTTATGTCCGCTGCGCTGATGGGGCTGTTTATGTTCTTTGGCTTTGAGGCCTGCGGTAACGTTGCGGAAGAGGTGCAGAATCCGAGTAAAAAGATCCCGGTGGCGATGATTTTAAGCATCGTATTCGGCGCGATTTCCGCCATTATTTCTGTTATGGGTTATTTGCTGGCTTCACCGAATCTGGTCAGCATCGTGAATGGCAAAACGTCCGATCCTATCCCTGCAATCCTTAATGAAGCTCTGGGCGAAACTGGCGCAACTGTCTTTATCGTCGTCGCAATTATCGCCATGTTGTCGTGCATTTTGTCTCTGCAGGCTGCGTTAAGCCGTCTTATCTTTTCTTTCTCCCGCGACAGAATGCTGCCGGGAAGTGAATGGATGGCCAAAATCTCTAAAAATGGTGTTCCGGATAATGCCATGGTCGTCAGTTGCCTGCTGCCAGTGATTATCTGCGTTTGGGTTTATTTCCAGCCAGATAACCTGTCGCGTATCACCGCGTTTGCTGTAATCGGGATATACATCTCGTTCCAGATGGTTGTGCTGGCCGCGCTGCGTCAGCGTCTGAAAGGCTGGAAACCGGCGGGGGAGTGGACTATTGGCGGTTGGGGCGTAATCGTGAATGTGCTGGCGTTAGCTTACGGATTGTGCGGGATCTGGTTACTGGCGCAACCGGCAGACAGCAGCGACTTCATCGACCGTTGGACGGTCCTGTTTGGCCTGGCGATTGTTGTTGGCTCGGGGCTTATTTATATGTTCCTGACCCGTCCGTTTGGTCGTTCAGCGGCGCCGGAAAACGACGCCATTGCCTACGCCAATAAGCTCAATATGGGGCAGGATAACTAAAAACTCAGGGCCTTCGGGCCCTTAGTTTTGATAGTGATAAAGGATAAAGTAGTCGCTCTGATACACCACTGTACTGTTTGCAGGTGACAGCAATTCACCCACGCGAAAACGTGGCCAACTGGAGAAAATGATCCTGTTTTCCAGATTAGTCAGAATCACATAGTCAGGATGGGCACAGGAAAGCAGTTCGGCTTCTATCTGACTGACCAGCAGATCGACCGCGGCAACACCGAGAAACTGATCGTTGTAGTAGACCGGGACGGCTGACGTCAGGGTATAGGAGATATTGCAAATATAGTCGACGTAGGGACCGTGGATATAGGCTTTGCCAGCCGGAGGAGAATGCTTAAACCACTCAAAGGTTCTGAAGTCCAGTCGTTGTTGCGTGGCCTGATCCAAATCCAGATGCGCCTGGCTCAAACCATTATCTTTCTTATACCACCACTCCAGCAACCAATACTCTTTTGTGGTTGCGGTGCTCTCAATATGGCTGGCGAATCCCGCCCCTGAGCAGTAATGGTTGTTATTGAGCGTGCGCTTGATGTGCTGTTGAACGGTGGATCTGACTGAGGGGTCGAGAACGACCTCGGCTGAGGCCTTTTGTACCCCTGAAATCGCCTCATGGATGCTCCTCGCCAGCGCAACGGTAGAATCTACGGTAGAAACAGTAATGTCATCAATTTTACGAATTAATGCGCTTAGGGATGTCGAAGAGCTCATTGTCTGTCCTGCCTTCACTGATTGTCAGTTCGAGTTATATTTCAGCTTTTTTTCAATAAGGTAGTAGGTAAACGTGTCGATGATCCGCGTGGCAAACTGTACTGACTCTGCCTCGTTGTGAGCAGCCAGCGCATCGGCCAGCGCCGAATAAAGCGCGGTAATTTCTGCATGAATACTGTCTGTGCGATAAAGTATCGCCACCAGCGATGCCCATTCAGCCTGAACCTGCAGCTCCTGATTGGCCAGTCGCGCTGAATGCGAACTTGCGGCAATCGCCAGCAGACAACGCATATCGGCCTGGGTCATCAACTCAGGTGAGTTTGCCTTTCTGAGCACCTCGACAAACTCGCGAAATTTGGCGATATCCGCACCGGTCATCCGTCGGGAAGCCAGCCGCGCGCTATGGCTAATAATGGCGCAATGCATTTCACCCAGATCAGACAGATAATCCGTACTGATCGCCTTGAACGGATGCAGGGCGCTATTTTTGCCATCAATATTTTCGCAAACGAAACTCCCGCCATTACGACCACGAACCGTATGGATAAGATTATTAGCCCGAAGCGTGTTTAGCGCTTCTCTGATAGTGATATGTGAGACACCCATCATCTTTGCCAAATCAGTTTCGTTGGGGAGCTGTTCTTTTGGCTCCAGCAACCCCGTGATAATGGCATTTGAAAGGCGTTGGACTATCTGGTCTGAACGACTGACCTGCCCGATAGGCGCAAATATGACCGCGTGAGTAATCATAATCTTTTCTGTACTCAATTCCCTGAAACAACGACCATTTTTAACACATGCCCGTCGGGCAAGAAAGGTAAGAATGGCCGAGTTATTTTACATGCCTGGGCGCAACGTCACTGCACAAGCGGATGTGTGTCCCGATAACCTTATGATGAGCTGGGCGTAACGCGTCAGCTGGCAATAAAAAGCCTCATCCTGAAAATGTAAAAATTAAGTTAAAAATGCGAGGCTTATCATAGTGTCAATGTTGCGCATTTGAAAAAATTTTACAATATATATATTACATAAGATTCTTTATGTATTAATTGGCAGGAGACAAACATGAAAACCCTGAAGCATTTTATTAATGGGCACTATGTAGCAGGCAGTAGCGAAGATAGCTTCGAACTGGTGAGTCCGGTTGACGGTGAAACGTACGCAATATCTCCCAACGCTAACGAGGCGGAGGTAGAGCAGGCTTACTCAGCAGCGGAGGCGGCGTTTAGCATCTGGAGAAAATCGACGCCGGCACAGCGGCAAAAAGCATTGTTGCGGCTGGCCGATGAGATTGAACGTAACGTTGAGCGACTGGTAACCGCGCAGAGCCAGGAAACCGGTCAGCTTCGCCATTTTATTGAGAAAGAGGAGATCGCGGCATCTTGCGATGCCATCCGCTTTTTTGCTGGTGCGGCGCGCTGTCTTGAAGGAAAGGCGGCTGGAGAATATTCCGCAGGATTTACTTCAACCATTCGTCGTGAACCGCTGGGTATTGTTGGGCAAGTGACGCCGTGGAACTACCCGTTCATGATGGCGGTGTGGAAGATTGCACCAGCGCTGGCGGCAGGCAACACTGTGGTGTTAAAACCAAGCGACACCACGCCAGTTAGTACGCTGCTGTTGGCTGAACTGGCCGCACCGTTGTTCCCGAGAGGGGCATTTAACGTTGTGTTGGGCAAAGCCAGCACTGGTTCGCTGGTGGTTTCAAACCCGAAGGCTTCATTGGTTTCTATTACCGGTTCGGTCCGTGCGGGTTTGCAGGTTGCGGCTTCGGCGGCGGCAAACCTGACCCGAGCACACCTGGAATTGGGCGGGAAAGCGCCCGCAATCGTGTTCGCCGATGCGGATATAGACAAGGCGATTGCGACGATCACCACGGCAGGCTTTTTCAATGCCGGGCAGGATTGCACAGCGGCTACGCGGATTCTGGTAGAACAATCTATCTACGCTGAGTTTCTGGAAAAACTGATCCAGAAAACAAAAAGAATCAAATTTGGGCCGCCAGAAGATCAAAATGCACTGTACGGTGCATTGAATAGCCGGAATCAGCTGGAGCAGGTGAAAGGCTTTATTGAGCGTTTACCGGCACATGCAAAAATTGAAACCGGTGGGCGCGCAGGATCTGGTCCAGGCTTCTATTTTGAGCCGACGATCGTCTCCGGAGTGCATCAAAATGATGAAGCTATTCAGCATGAAGTATTTGGCCCAGTGATGACTATTCAGTCGTTTACTACTGACGAAGAGGTACTACACAAAGCGAATGATGTGGAGTATGGTCTTGCCGCCAGCGTCTGGACCAGTAATCATGGTCGCGCCCAACGCTTCAGCATTGACCTCGATTTTGGCACAGTGTGGATTAACAATCACATTCCTCTGTGCGCCGAAATGCCGCACGGCGGGTTCAAAAAATCGGGTTATGGCAAAGATCTCTCATCCTATTCGCTCGAGGAATACACTCGGGTGAAACATATCATGTGTGACATTTCTGAATAGAGAGGATTACGATGAAAACATTAAAACTCGCGGTGCTTTCATTAGTGATGTTCTCGGGCTATAGCCTGGCAGAAAGTACATCGCTGAATACCGTAAAAGAGTATATGGCGGCGTGGAATGCGCATGATGCTTCGCGAGCCGCTCAATTTCTTGCTGATGATGCGGTCTATTATGATGCCGCCGCGGGAGAACCGATAAACGGCAGGGAAAAAGCAGAAAAAGAGGTTATCGGCGCTTTTATTAAGGCGGTTCCAGATCTTAGCTGGAAAATGGTCGGCAAGCCCGTCTACGACGAAGACACCGTGGCCTTTCGTTGGGAATTTTTAGGTAAAAATAGTGGTGAATGGGCAGGGAGTCCGCCGACAAATAATCCGATCAAATTTGAAGGCGTCAGCTATATTCATGTTAAAGCAGGAAAAATCACCTGGCAGGGTGATTATTATGATTCTAAAAAACTGGATGAAGAGTTAAAGCCAGTGAAGTAGTCGGTTGTACCCCTTTATAAATAAGAAGGGGTATCTCTCTTATTTGTGTCGTATTAAAGGCAGTGTGTAGCAATAAGGAAAAAAGTTAATGGCAATTACCAGACGTGATTTTCTCAACGGCGTCGCGGTGACTATTGCGGCGGGACTTACCCCGCTGGAGTGGGTCAGGGCGGCAGGAAAGGGAAACGCATTTATAGATGGAAATTATTATCCTCCTGCGCTGACGGGGCTGCGGGGCAATCATCCTGGATCGTTTGAAATGGCGCATGCGCTAGGTCGCGAGCATAAACATTTTGATTTAAACGCTCTGCCCGTTGAGGAAGAGTACGATCTGGTGATTGTGGGTGGCGGTATTAGCGGGTTAGCTGCCGGTTGTTTTTGGCGTCAAGTTGCCGGGCAAAATAGCCGGATCCTGATCCTCGATAACCATGACGACTTTGGTGGACACGCCAAACGCAATGAATTTACCAGCTCGGGTAAGAAATTACTCGGTTATGGTGGCAGCGAAGCATTCCAGTCCCCTGCGCATAATTTCAGCCCTGAAGTACAAAAGTTGATGGAAACCGTGGGCGTCAGCGTGACGCGGTTGAAAGAGAGTTTTGACGTAAACTTCTACCCCGACTGGCAGCTCAGTCGCGGCGTTTTCTTCGATAAGAAGAATTTTGGCGAAACAAAAATCGTCAGCGGCGATCCGGGCCGCGCGGTATCTGATGATATTCCGCCGGACAGGCTCAATGGGCGTAAAATTGAAGACTTTATCAATGATTTTCCGCTAAGTGAGAATGACAGAAAAGCGCTGATCGACCTGCACGTCCGGCCCGGTGATTACCTGCCGGGAATGACGGTCGATGAGAAAATGGAATGGCTGGATACCCACAGCTACAGTGAATTTTTGGCAACAAAAGTCGGTTTGAGCAAAATGGCGCTGCTCTATTTCCAGCAGCGTTCCAACGACTTCTTTGCTATTGGTATTGAAGGTATTTCCTGTAGTGATGCCAGGGCGTGCGCCTTACCCGGCATGGAAGGGATGGGGTTACCGCCGCTGGACGGAGAGTCGCTGGCCGACCTCGAAGAGCCGTATGTTTACCACTTCCCGGACGGTAACGCCGGGTTAGCCCGCCTGTTAGTCAGATATATGCTGCCGGATGCGCTACCGGGCAACACGATGGAAGACTCTGTCCTCGCCAGACTACATTACGAAAAGCTGGATCTGCCGGAAAACACTACGCGCCTGCGCCTGAACAGCACGGTGATTAATGCGGCCAACGTGCAGGATGGCGTGGCGGTGACCTATCTGCGTGACGGTAAAATGCACCGTGTGCGCGGTAAGAACACCATCATGGCAGGCTATAACATGATGATCCCGTATCTGGTGCCTGAAATGCCGGAACAGCAGCAGGCGGATCTTAAACTGAACGTGAAGGCACCGCTGGTGTACACCAACGTGGTGGTCAAAAACTGGCAGGCGTTCAAACAGCTTGGCGTGCATGAGTTTTATTCTCCGGCGGCACCTTATAGCAGGGTTAAGCTCGACTATCCGGTCAGTATTGGTGGGTATCAACATCCGGCCTCCCCAGACGACCCGATGGTCATTCATATGGTCTATGTGCCGACCTATCCGGGCAGTAACCTGTCGGCCAGAGAGCAGTTCCGTCTGGGACGAGCCTATTTGCTGGGGACCACCTTTGCGGCGCATGAGGAGATGATTCGCTCCCAGTTGCAGGAGATGTTTGGCTCAACAGGCTTTGATAATCAACGCGATATTTCCGCCATTACGGTTAACCGCTGGGCGCATGGCTATGCGTACTACGCCAACTCGCTGTTCGATGATATGGATAAGATGCCAGAAATTATCGAGCGGGCGCGTCAGCCAGTCGGTCGCATTGCCATCGCTAACTCCGATTCTGACTGGAGTGCTTATGCCCATACGGCAATCGATCAGGCATGGCGTGCGGTTAATGAACTCAAGGATATGGGGTGATCTATGCGTAACGTAACCATTCTCGCCGCCTGTTTATTTACCGCTTCGGTAAGCGCTGCTGAATCTAACGGTGAATACATCGCGCGAATTTCAGACTGCGTCGCCTGTCACACCGCTGAAGGTGGTGCGGCGATGGCGGGGGGCAAAAAGTTTCCTACTCCGGTGGGGGATATTTATTCGACCAACATTACCCCAGACAAAACGCAGGGTATTGGAAATTATTCTTACGAGGATTTTGAAAAAGCCGTACGGCAGGGGATTGCCAAAGATGGTCATCCGCTCTATCCGGCGATGCCTTATCCCTCGTATGCAAAACTTTCTGACGAGGATGTTAAGGCGCTGTATAGCTATTTTATGCATGACGTCACGCCGTCAGCACAGCCCAATAAAGAGAATGCCATTCCGTGGCTACTCTCCGCCCGCTGGCCGCTGCATATCTGGAACTGGCTGTTTACCGACGCGCCAGTGACGGCTGTAGAGGGCGCGAAAACGGATGATAATGCTGCCCTGGTAAAACGAGGCGCTTATCTGGTGGAAGGCCCCGGACACTGCGGTTCATGCCATACCCCGAGAGGCATGGCGATGAACGAAAAAGCGTATACTAATGCTGATGCCGAATACCTGAGCGGCGCGATGATTGACGGCTGGTATGCACCGTCGCTGCGCGGCACCGGTATGTCTGAGCAGGAGTTAAAATCGCTGTTGCTGACCGGTAAAAGCAAGCATGCCGCGGTTTCAGGTTCGATGGCTGAAGTCGTCACGCAGAGTACACAGTATCTGACCGACGAAGATGCCACGGCGATCGCCCAATATCTGTTGAGCCTGAAAAGTGGGAAGCCTGAAACGGTACGTGCTGCGGCGACTACAGCATCCTGGTCGAATTCACCTGAGGCGGGCAAAGTGACCTATAACCGCTACTGTTCAACTTGTCACGGTCTGGAAGGGAAAGGTACGGATGATAACGCGCCTTCTTTAGTTAACAATCCACTGGTGATGGTTGATGACCCGACACCGCTGTTCAGAGTGATTGCCCACGGCGCAGAAACACCGACAACGCGTGGCAGCGTCTCCTTTAAGATGCCTGCCTACGGTGGCTTGTTAAGCGACAACGAAATGCGCGACGTGATTAACTACGTACGTAAAAGTTGGGGTGAAGGGAATCGCGAAGTAAGCCAGGAAGACCTGGCTGGCGTTAAAAAAGCGTCACATTAAACAGTATGCCGGATAAGGTGCTTGCACCTTCATCCGGCAGTGCTTACACGGTGTTTACCCTGATAATATCCACGAGTCGGGTAAACGCCGCCGTCATTTCATGCTCTTCAATACTGGCAAACCCCAGCAGCAGGCCGCTGCGTTTCTCTTCATTCACGTAGTAGCGTGACAGTGGGCGCACCAACAACCCTTGCGCATTCGCCTGTTGGGCAATGACCGCATCATCACTCCCGGCGGGTAACTGTAAGATCATATGCAGCCCGGCGTTGCTGCTGAAAGAACCAAGAAAATGTTCACCAAGTTGGCGGCTGATAAGCTCTACCAGCATCTGGCGACGACGACTGTATAGCTGACGCATTTTCCGAATGTGTGCCGCGTAATAACCCTCGCGAATAAACTCCGCCAGTGCGGCCTGAATCAACAGATGCCCACCACGATAGAGGTCGTTATGAACCTTTTTCAGCGGAGCGGCTAACGATTTAGGTAGCACGACATACCCGAGTCGCAGTGCGGGATAGAGTGTCTTACTGAATGTCCCGATGTAAATGACCGGTGTCTCTTCTTCCAGCCCCTGCAAAGAGGGAATCGGCTGGCCGGAAAAGCGGAACTCACTGTCGTAATCATCTTCCACTATCCAACTTCGCGTTTCACGTGCGCGAAAGAGAAGTTGCCGGCGGCGGCTCAGACTCATTACCGAACCGAGCGGGTATTGATGTGACGGTGTCACAAAAATAAGTTTTGGCGGTGTTTCACCTGCATCCGGCGGGACCATGCCTTGTTCATCAACCGGGATAGCCGAAAAATTAACGGCATTGATGCGCAGAATATTTTTGATTCCCCAGTAGCCCGGTTCCTCAATCCAGGCGTGATCGCCGGGGTTGCATAAAGTCCGGGTCACCAGATCCAGGGCCTGGTGAATACCTTCAGTAATCAGAATTTGCTCCGGTGAGCACCGTACGCCGCGAGCGGTGCGCAGATAGTCTGCCAGTGCTTCTTTTAGCTCATTCACGCCGCCTGTGGCATCGTAAGTGAGATACTCCGGGCGCAGTCGTCTTGCCAGCCTGTCCTGAATTTTCTTGAGCACCCGGTGCGGGAAATGCTCTACATCAGGTACGCCTGGAATAAATGCCCCCCACTGACGGGGACTGGCGCTGGCATGACCCAGTAGCTCAAGGCAGCGGGCGGATAAGCGGGTGTGATCTTCCAGAGCGGCAGCAACAGGCTCTTTGTCAGGACGCAGGTCGAGATTGTCCAGCACGCTGTCGGTCACAAATGTGCCGCTGCTGGTGCGCGCGGAAATATACCCTTCAGCTTGCAACTGTTCGTACACCCGCAGGACGGTATTGCGCGATAGCGTCAGCTCTCCTGCCAGGTCACGCGACGGAGGCATTCGGGTAGCCGGTTTCAGGCTACCTTCGAGGATGCAACTACAAATGGCGGCATACAGGCGGCGATGTAGTTTTTCGTCAGTCTGCTGATTAAATGCATGCTTGATCACATCTCCGGCAAGTGAACGCATTTGGATCCTTAAAATAAAACGATTTGGCTCTCGATTAAAGTACCAGACGGCGTCTAAATTTAAAGGGTAATTCAACCGAAATGTATTAATGGACAAGGTGTAGAGAATGAACAATAAAAACCTGCAACAACGTCGTCTGGATGCCACCCCGCGTGGCGTGGGTGTGATGTGTGATTTTTATGCCCAGTCGGCAGAAAACAGCACAATTACCGATATCGAAGGCAATCAGTACATCGATTTTGCCGCCGGGATCGCCGTGCTGAACACCGGACACCGCCATCCTCGCCTGGTGCAGGCAGTCGAAGCGCAACTTCAGGCTTTTACCCATACGGCTTATCAGATTGTCCCGTACGAAAGCTATGTGTCTTTGGCTGAGAAAATCAACGCCGTTGCGCCAATCGACGGCAAGCGTAAAACCACATTCTTCACTACCGGGGCTGAAGCAGTAGAAAACGCGGTGAAAATTGCGCGCGCGCATACCGGCCGTCCTGGCGTTATCGCATTTGGCGGTGGTTTTCATGGGCGAACTTACATGACGATGGCGTTAACCGGCAAGGTGGCACCCTATAAAAAAGGGTTCGGCCCGTTCCCAGGCTCTGTTTACCATGCGCCGTATCCTTCTGAATTGCAGGGCATTTCCACGGCGGATTCCCTAAAAGCGATTGAGCGCCTGTTTAAAGCCGATATCGATCCAACCCAGGTTGCGGCGATTATCTTCGAACCCGTCCAGGGCGAAGGGGGCTTCGTGGTGGCACCGCCAGAGTTTGTGGCTGCCATCCGCCGTATTTGCGACGAGCATGGCATCGTGATGATTGCTGATGAAGTACAAAGCGGGTTTGCCCGTACGGGTCAGCTGTTTGCGATGGATCATTACGCCGATAAAGCGGACCTGATGACCATGGCGAAAAGCCTTGCGGGCGGCATGCCGCTGTCAGGCGTCGTGGGCAAAGCCGAAATTATGGATGCGCCTGCGCCGGGTGGTCTGGGGGGAACCTACGCTGGAAACCCGCTGTCGATCGCAGCGGCCCATGCGGTGCTGGATATCATTCGTGATGAGCAGCTATGCCAGCGTGCGGCGGCTCTCGGTGAACAGCTGCGCGCCGCTCTGACAGATGCACAAGCAGGGTGTCCTGAACTGGCCGAAGTGCGAGGTTTAGGCTCTATGATTGCCGCTGAATTCTGTGATGCAGCGACAGGAGAACCCAACGCCGCAGCCGCGCAACGCGTGCAGAAGAAAGCCCTTGAGCAAGGATTACTGCTGCTGACCTGCGGTCAGTATGGCAACGTTATTCGTTTCCTTTACCCGCTGACAATTCCGCAGGATCAGTTCGCCAAAGCGCTCGATATTATCAAAGCAGCAACCAAGTAATTCGTTAATTGTTATTTACCCAAAGCCGACGGTCGTCATCACCGTCGGCTTTTTTGTTGTCGTGGATTTATCAACAATACGTCGTTATATATTTACATATATATCGATTGGGTCTATCCTATTCATCATACAAATATAATAACTGTACTCTTCAAGAGAAGGCGCTTGCGTTAGCGGCCTCCAGTCTTTCTATCTAACGAATTGAATTAACGAATGTTAAATAACAAATTTACCCCAGTGGCCTCTGGGTTGTTAACCTTTGCCTGTTTTTCTACTGCCGTCACGGCTCATGCTGAAGATACCGTCATCGTTTCGGCGCCAGCCACGTCACAATCCTCGTTATCGGAACATGAACCTCCGGCGAGCGAAAAAAAAGCAACGTTAGGTAGCCTCGGCGAGCGAGAGTTGATAGACGTTCCCTGGTCGGTGCAGACGTTGTCGAAAAAAGAGCTGGATCAGCAACAAATCAAAGATGTGAAAGACGCCTATCGCTACCTACCGTCCGTTCAGGGTGACGGCGTCCGCCCACAAACCCGCGGCATGCAGGGGAGCGTGGTACAAAACCATATGATTGATGGCCTGAACGCCGTCTCCACGACGGAATATTCGACCGAACAGTTCCAGAACATTGAGGTGTTGAGCGGCATCGCTGGATCGCTGTATGGCCCTGCTAATCCAGCAGGGATGTTTAATTTGGTGTCTAAACGACCTGTCGATACACCGTTGCATCGCGTCACAGTAGGGCAAGGTACAGGGTCGGGAACGTTGGCATCGATGGATTTCAGCGGCCCAATCGATGCGGGAGACCGGGTGAAATATCGCCTCAACTTGCTGAACGATGAGGGCCATAGCTACACCACCGATAGCCATGTCCGTCGACAGTACGCTGGCATGGGGCTGGACTTTCAACTGACAGATCAAACGGTGCTGGAGAGTAATTTCAGCTATTACCATTATTACGAAAAAGGCATGCCGGGTAGCTTTGCCCTGGCGAAAGGCGTTCACTTTCCCGCGGCATTTGATCCTACGGACAGTAAATATGGTCAATCTTATGCGGGTCATGATGACGAAACGACTACCGTCGATATGCATATTAAGCATGATTTTGACGGCAACTGGATGCTGGACCTGGGGGCGCTGCACCAGGTTGCAGACCGCGAGTCGACTGCCGTGACCAACACCCTGACGGATAACCGGGGCGATTACACCACCACAACCTCTAATTCGGCGGCCAGTCGCTTTACCATCAACAGTTATTTAGCGAACCTGACCGGTAGCGTTGATACCGGCTGGCTGACGCAGGATATTGCTACCGGAATGCGTGGATTTGTGTGGAAAAACTATAATCCAAGAAACGGCGGCACTTTCACTCTGGGGCATTCTTCTCTCGATCAACATCCCGACTATCCACGACCACCGTATCCAGATTTTAACGATCGCTATCATTCAGCGACCACCACTCAGCATGCATTTTTGCTCAGCGATACGCTGCATTTTTCCCCGCAGTGGAGTTTGCTGCTTTCCGGCAGTGAGAACCTCTTTACCGTCAGTAACTACAACAAAGCTGGACATGAAAGCAGCCGTCAGCAGGACAATGGCATGAGCGGTTCTACCAGCCTTATGTATAAACCGGTGGAGAACGTCACGCTGTATACCACCTGGGCGGACAGTTTGCAGCAGGGCGATACCGCGCCCGCCGGAGCGCGCAATGCCGGGCAGGTGTTAGATCCCTACCGTAGCCATCAACTGGAGGTGGGCGCAAAATATGCGCCAGTAAAAGATCTGCTGCTTACCGCTGCGCTTTTTGAAGCCAAACGCCCCTTTGCCTATACCAACGACAATGGCGATTTTGCTCAGGATGGTACGCAGAAGAACCGTGGGCTGGAACTGATGGCTGATGGGCATATCACCCGTAATTTGCGCGTGTTAGGCGGGGGAGCCTGGCTTGATCCAACACTTCATAATACCGCGGCCAGCAATGCGGATGGTAAGCAAGTAGTTGGTTTGCCGCGCTTCGCCTCGAATATCCTCGCAATCTACACCATCGAACGGGTTCCGGGACTGGATGTCGACACGAACGTGCATTACGTCGGACGTCGGGCTACCGATAATGCCAACGACAGCTGGGTCGGGAGTTACACCACGGTGGACATCGGTACGCGTTATGCCACCAGACTGTGGAACACGCCAACCACTTTCCGGTTTGATATCACCAATCTCACCGACCGTCACTATTGGACCAATATTGTTCCGGGCGCATTGACTGGTTACACGGGTGCAGGGGCTGCCAGCGCTCAACTTGGCGCACCGCGCCAGGCTCAGTTTTCTGTTCAGGTTGATTTTTAGAGGTTGCTTATGAAAACGTGCCACACATGGCTGCTTTGTGTGTGGCTGGCGTTTCCTGCCCTGGCAACACGCCAGGTTGTGGATGATGCTGGTCACACAGTTACCGTTCCCACGCATGTTGAACGTATTGCGGATGGCTGGTTTGCACATCATTCGGTGCTGATGACGCTGGGCGCAGGTCGTAACATTGTTGCGACGGTCAACCATGAGGAAAACCAGCCATGGATGTTTAAAATCAATCCTTCTCTGAGGCAAGCCTTACAGATACGGGGAACATCATTTAATAGTGAGGATTTGCTGGCCCGGCACGTCGACGTGGTGTTTGTGGCAAAAGGAAAAGGGGATGCTCAAAGCTACAGTCAGGCGGGTATTCCGGTCCTTGAAATGGCATTTACTGACTATGCTTCGATGGAAAAATCGGTCACTACGACCGCAGAGGTTCTGGGTACCGAGCAGGCTCGCGTCCGGGCAACGGCTTACAATCAGTATCTCAACCGTGTGCTCGCGGATGTGCAGGCTAAAACTGCGGAGCTGACGGAAAATCAGCGCCCTCGGGTACTTCATATTCAATCGCTAAATCCGCTTAAAGTCGACGGCAGGAACACGTTGATCGATACCTGGATTACGCTGGCGGGTGGACGGAATGCGGCAGGTGAAGTTGACGGCAACATGAAAGAGGTGTCGCCCGAGAGGGTGCTTTACTGGCAACCACAGGTCATTATTCTCGGTGCGGGGTGCGGTGATATCGCCAGTTCGCCATATGCGGCATTGTTCAAAGAACTTAACGCAGTGAAACAGGGTAACGTCTGGCGCAATCCGGCGGGCGTGTTCCCCTGGGACCGTTACGGCACTGAAAGCGCGTTGCAGCTGCAGTGGGCCGCATCAAAACTGCATCCTGCGCTGTTTAGCGGCCTGGATATGGTCAGCGTAACGCGAGATTTTTATCGCCAGTTCTTCGATTATTCGCTCACTCAGGAGCAGGCGATGCGAGTTTTAAACGCGTTACCCCCACAGGAGTAGCGCTCACGTATAAAGACAGGCGTGATAAGGATTGCACGCCATTTTTTCCCCTCTGAAATGTGGGGTTTGGTGCGCTCATGATGAAAATGGTTTGCCAGGCCTCTCGTTATATAATTTAATGCATATCGTTTTTACTCCTCTATTCAGATGGTATCCCATGTTAACTTTCCGCTCTTTTGTGCTGGTTTGCGCCAGCATGTTGTTTGCGTTTTCTGCTCAGGCCGACCGCACGATCACCGATCAGCTTGGTCGACAGGTCACGATTCCTGACCACGTGGACAAAGTGGTCGTGCTGCAACACCAGACGTTGAATATTCTGGTTCAGCTCAATGCCCAGCAGGACATTGTTGGTGTGATGTCGAGCTGGAAAAAGCAGCTCGGGCCTGAATTTGCGCGCTTTATGCCGACGATTACTACATTGCCGACGCCAGGCGATCTCACCAGCGTGAACATCGAAAGCCTGTTGGCGATTCATCCGCAGGTGGTTTTTGTCGCCAACTATGCGCCCGCGGAGATGATCCAGCAGATTCAGAACGCCGGTATTCCGGTCGTGGCTATCTCGTTACGTAAGGATGCCACCGGGCAACAGAATAAAATGAACCCGACCATGGCCGATGAAGAGCAGGTCTACAACGAAGGGTTGAAGCAGGGTATTCGCCTGATCGCTGACGTGGTTGGGCGCAAACCGCAGGCCGAAACGTTAATTGACTACGTTTTTGCCGCGCGGGCAAAATTCAATGCGTCGGTTGCAACAATCCCGGATACGCAAAAAGTCCGTATTTATATGGCTAACCCCGACCTGATGACCTACGGCTCCGGGAAGTACACGGGACTGATGATGCAGCACGCGGGGGGATTAAACGTGGCGGCTGCCAGTGTGAAAGGTGCCCATCAGGTTGCGCTGGAGCAGGTATTAGCGTGGAACCCGCAGGTGATTTTTGTCCAGGATCGCTATCCGCAGGTGGTAACTCAGATCCAAAACGATCCAAACTGGCAGGGGATTGATGCGGTGAAAAATCATCGCGTCTGGTTGATGCCTGAATATGCCAAAGCCTGGGGCTATCCGATGCCGGAAGCGTTGGCGATCGGTGAACTTTGGATGGCCAAAAAACTGTATCCGGATGCCTATAAAAACGTGGACGTTGATGCGCAGGCCCAGGACTACTATCAACGTTTTTATCGTGTGAACTGGCAGCCTGATGCAGCTAAGTAACCGTATTTTGCCCCAGCAACCGCTCTTAATCGTTGTGGTCCTGTTGCTGGGCGTCAGTTCGCTATGCCTCGGACAGTATCCACTGTCGTTAAGCGAAGTGTTTTATCACCTGACGCACTATAGCGACGCTGAGGGAATAGGCAGCCAGGTTATCTGGACAGTCAGGCTACCGCGTATTCTGATGGCACTGCTGGCGGGGGGCGCGCTTGGGTTATGCGGCGCGACGCTGCAAGGGGTATTTCATAACCCTCTGGTCGACCCGCATATTATCGGCGTGACGTCGGGGGCGGCCTTTGGTGGAACACTGGCCATCCTGCTCGGTCTTTCGCCCTGGCTGATGATGGGATCAACGTTTTTCTTTGGTCTGACAGCGTTGATCCTGGTGTATGCCATTGCTGCGTTACAGGGGCTGGAGAATACGCTGGTATTGATCCTGTCGGGTATCATTTTGAGTGGGTTTTTTGCCGCGCTGGTGAGCCTGATCCAGTATCAGGCTGATACCGAAGAGACGTTACCTAATATTGTGTTCTGGTTGCTTGGCAGCTTTGCGACGGCCAACTGGCATAAAGTGCTGCTGTTGGCGGTTCCGGTCGGTATCGCCGCGACGGTTTTGTACCAGCTACGCTGGCGGATAAACCTGTTGTCGCTTAATGACAAAGATGCCAGAGCACTGGGTGTGGCGGTGGTTCCTCTGCGACGCAGCGTTTTGGTATGTTGCGCATTTTTAGTCGCTGCTCAGGTGGCGGTCAGCGGCAGTATTGCCTGGGTTGGATTAGTGATTCCTCATCTGGCGCGTTTGCTGGTGGGGGTTGATCATCGTCGTTTACTACCGTGCGCCTTCTGGTTGGGGGGCGGTTTTATGATTGTGGTGGATGATATTGCCCGTACCCTGATGCACGCGGAGATACCGTTGGGGATCATTACCGCATTGTTCGGCGCGCCGTTGTTTGCTTTCTTACTCATTCGTACCAGACGTCGGGAGAAATCATGATACCTGCCGCACTGCGTGTACATCAGCTTACTTATGGGTATCGCGCTCCGTTATTTGAGCCGCTAACGTTCTGTTGCCAGAAAGGTGAGATCTGGGCCGTGCTGGGACGCAACGGCCTGGGTAAAAGTACACTGCTCGATACGTTAACCGGCACGCTGCCTGCTATAGGCGGGAGTATTGAAAATAACGGTGGGATAGGGATTGTGGCACAGCATAGCCATCTGCCGTTTCCGTACGCGGTCAGCGACGTGGTGTTGATGGGGCGAGCACAGCACGTGAAGCTGTTTGCGCAACCCAGTCCGCAGGATCAAAAAAGATCAATGCAGGCGTTAGAGCAGTTGAATATCGCGCATCTCGCCTCCAGCTCTTTTGGCTCACTTTCCGGCGGGCAGCAACAGTTGGTGATGATTGCCCGGGCTCTGGTGACGGAGTGTCAAACGTTGTTACTGGATGAACCGTGTTCCGCGCTGGATCTCGCCAATCAGCAGGTGGTGCTGCAGCTAATCAGCGATCTGGCCCATCAACAGGGATGCAGCATTGTCTTTTCGACCCACGATCCGCTTCATGCGTTACAGGTTGCTTCCCATACTTTGCTGCTACTCCCTGAAGGGAAATGGCGGGCTGGGCCCACGAACAGCATTGTGACAGAGGAGAATTTATTCCTGGCTTATGGCTTAACGCTGCGAAAACTCAGCGTGGAGAACTATCAGACGCCGTTTATCGCACCGTTGTTTTCTATTCGTCGTTAAGCGGTAAGAATCCTGAGGCGCTAAGAAATTCCTGTCCGGCGCGGGAGAGTATGAATTCAACCAGCGCCATGACTTCATTGGAAGCATCAAGCACCGCCAGTTGGTATTCGCAGCGAATATTGTGCTCATCGGGAATAGCCACGTAATGTACGTCGGGCATCGCGCGCAGCGCGTGTGCGTAATGCGCGTAACCGATAAACAGATCGGCCAGTCCCTGGCGCAGGATCCAGGTACTCGCCAGTTCTCCTTGCGGGATTTTTACCGTATCACGACCACCCACCAGTGGGATTGCGCGCGTCCGAAGCTGTTGCCCGAGTCCTGGTTCCAGTACATCCATATTGTCGAAAAATGCCCAGGTATAGTCTCCGGAAGGGTCGCAGCCGGGCGTTGATGTACCTGGTCGCAGCGTTGGGTCGCGGAGTAAATCCAGCCAGACACCGGTTCGGTTGCTGACAAGGCTCAGTTTGTTCCAGCAAAAAGTGTGCGTAGAGACGGCTTTATTACGTGCTAACAGGTTTTGCGGATGGTCCCTGTTGGCCGAGGCAAAGAGCGCACACGGTTCTCCCGCTTCAATACGCTCACGCAATAAACCGGCCGGACCATATTCAACCTTAACGTCTATTCCACTCATGCGCGTGAACTGGCTTATCAGTGGCGTAAATGCAGGGCGCAAACTGCCTGCGGCTAACAGGAAGATGGAAGAGGGCATAGTATCCTGGCTCTGACGAAAGACATTATACGAAGAAGATGAATGATACGCGTTGAGCATGGAACTTAGAATGATTTAGCGCAGTGCTATTGAATCATCAAGGGAAATGACAAAACTGACGGATACAAACTGAAGATAAAAAGATAGTTTTGAAGTGAAATGGCACCAAATCAAAGGGATATGATTTGGTGCGTCCGAGTGGACTCGAACCACCGACCCCCACCATGTCAAGGTGGTGCTCTAACCAACTGAGCTACGGACGCAAGATGGTGCGTTCAATTGGACTCGAACCAACGACCCCCACCATGTCAAGGTGGTGCTCTAACCAACTGAGCTATGAACGCAACGTTGTAGGTGACAACGGGGACGAATATTAGCGGCACAGACCGAATGAGGCAAGAGGGAAATAGCATTTTTCTTCCCGATCTCACGCGATTGCAGAGTAATTAAGCAAGTTGATTATATTTTGTTGATTTTGCAGCGTGTTTTTTATTCAGACAGCGAACTGGATCATACCAGGGTCGGTTTGAATTACAGAGGCGCTCAGACTTTAAGCACTGTAAGGATGGTGGTTTCTATTTTCTCTGGGGTAGTGAAGGGTGCAAATCGCTTAAGCGGCTTGCCGTCACGCCCGATCAGGAACTTAGTAAAATTCCACTTGATCCGCCCACCCAGCACGCCGGGTAATTCGTCTTTCAGGTAACGAAATACCGGGTGCGTAGCAGCACCGTTGACTTCCACTTTCTCAAACATCGGGAAGCTCACACCGTAGTTGATGTGGCAGGTTTGCGCGATTTCGTCGGCTCCACCGGGCTCCTGGTTACCGAACTGGTTGCAGGGAAAACCAAGCACCACCAGACCCTGCGCGGCGTACTTCTTGTAGAGCGCTTCGAGGCCTGCATATTGTGGAGTGAAACCACAATGGCTGGCGGTATTAACCACCAGAACCAGTTTGCCAGCGTAGTCGGCCATACAGATGGGCTGGCCATGCAAACTAGTGGCAGTCAGTTGATGAAAGGGGGCCATGCCAGAATCCTCAAATAAGATAGCATTACTCATGTTGCCCGCGAGTGACAGGCTTCGCTGCGTATCTATTTATTATGATCGCAACTGCAGTTTTAATAAACTTGCCATTGGTGCAGGGCAAAAATAGAAATTCTCTGCGGTTCGGTTATGGACATTCCATAATTTATTTTAACCAACCTGACGATCGTTCCATTCGTCGCGCGTGATTTCCCAAAGTTCAGAATCCAGCAAACCGCTGACATACTCTTTCTTTTCCGTTTTGATAAGCCGCATGCCGCTACTGTCTGAAATACGTATGGAACGGATATTGAGAGAGGCTTTCGGCGCACGCAATACTGTCTTATTTAACGTATTAAACCAGTAATCCGTAGCGACATTACTGGCTTCACGCATAAAACCCTGACCCTGATATTCCGGAGCTAACCAAAATCCACGGTTATTATCCTCAACGTCATAAAGGCAAATTAAACCTATGAGAGCGTCAGGGGCCTCACGGAGTCTGATAGTCCAGATCCACGCAATCCCTTTTTCCATATCAGGCAGGGCAACGTTGTTGACGTAATTCTCCGCACCGTTATCAGGATAGGGCCAGGGTACTGAGGAGACCATATAGCGAACTATCTCCCAGCGGGGATAAAGCACCTGAATCTGCGAGGCATCTTCGGCTTCTAATGGTTTTAACAGCAAGCGTTCTGTATGGAGTATTGGTATTTTCATATGCACTTTTCCTGCTCGATCAAGATAAGAGGATCAATGTGGGGAGGATTTTGAAAAAATATTAATAACCAGAACCCCAGCACAAATAAGAAGCATACCTGCGATCGCCGGAAAATCTAGCTTTTGCCCACTTACCAACCAGCCCAAAAGACTGATTAATACGATTCCAGCACCTGACCAAATTGCGTACGCAATACCCGTTGGAATAGTCGACAGGGTCTGAGAGAGAAGATAAAAGGCTGTGCAGTAGCACACAATAGTTGCTACAGATGGCCATAGGCGTGTGAATCCGTCAGAGAACTTCATCAGGGTTGTACCTATGACTTCAGCTACGATGGCCCCGGCAAGGAAAATGTATGAATTCAAAATCTGACCCCATGTGACAATCTAAAGCAAATATCGTATCACAAAGGGGTGGGTGAGTTTGAACACAGCCCAAGCTACTACTGAAATGCCCGTTTCATGGCATCTAGTGAAGCGTCGCAAGGTCCGCTTTGAGCTGTGAGTTCAACTGATGGACGCAACACACTTATTGAACCGTTCTGCGGGTGATTCATAGTCTAGCGTTTTTCTCGGTCTTTCGTTGAGCTGTCTCGCAACGCTGTTTAGTCTCTGCTGACTGTGAACCGATAAGTCAGTTCCCTTTGGAAAATATTGTCTGAGCAATCTGTTCGTATTTTCATTTGAGCCACGTTGCCAGGGAGATTGAGGATCACAGAAGTAAATCTGGATGTCTGTTGCTACAGTAAACCGGGTGTGGCTGGTCATTTCAGCGCCCCGATCCCAGGTTAATGTTTTATAAAGCTCAACAGGTAATTCCCGGGCTTGTCTGATGAGTGCAGATATAACCGTTATGGTCTTATTGTCCCTGATTTTGGCCAACATAACAAAGCGGGAATGGCGTTCTACAAGGGTGACGATATAGGAGTTTTTCGAGCCCTGGATCAGATCACCTTCCCAGTGACCAGGTATGGCTCTGTCTGCGGCTTCCGGTGGCCTTTCGCTGATAGATAGCGCATTCGGGATTTTCCCTAATCCTTTCCCTTTAAGTGATGACGTTCGGGATCTACGAACCGCTCTTCCGCTTCTGAGGCATTGTTGCAGCTCTTTTTTTAATGCGCCCCGGGTTTGTATAAAAAGCGTTTTATAAATCGTTTCGTGTGACACATGCATTTCCTGATTATCCGGATAACAGCGTTTCAGCCAACCGGCGATCTGCTCCGGCGACCAGTCCTGATGCATCTTCTCTGCAATGATTTTACACAATGTGGGGCTTTCAATTAGCTTGCAAGGTTTTGGTCTCAGAGCATTTTCCCACGCAGAAGTATCGGCTTTTGCTGCACGGTATTGCCTGGCACCTCCGTGCCTCCTGACCTCGCGGCTAATCGTTGAGGGCGCTCTTGATAATTTGGCAGCGATGTCCCTGATACTGAGTTTTGCTACCAATCCTCTGGATATCTCCTCTCTTTCATCAAGCGTAAGCGCTAATCGGTGCCGCTTTCTCACAGGAGGACGGTATCCACCAGTCTGGTGGATAGTGGGCATAATAGAAGAATGATATCTGTCGAACATTCTGGCGATATCATGCAGGGAATCACCTTGCTTATATCTGTCCCAGATAATCGCCTTCTGCTCTGGCGTGTAGTAAATCCGAGTTCTTCGTTTCATGGCAACGTCCCCCTTGATTAAGGATAGCGTTGCATCGACCCGTTGAACTCACAGC
>NZ_JAOWHO010000036.1:0-40043 GCF_030332605.1 Citrobacter sp. Cpo103
CCACGGATAATCTAGACACTTCCGAGCCGTTGATAATACTGGTTTTCATATTCTGTCGGTGACATCTGATTGCTCGAACCATGCCGACGCTTACTGTTATAAAACATTTCGATGTAATCAAAAATATCGCTGCGGGCTTCTTCCCGCGTTCCGTAGATCTTTTTCTTTATCCGTTCGCGTTTCAGCAACTGGAAAAAGCTTTCTGCAACCGCATTATCGTGACAGTTACCGCGACGGCTCATGCTCCCCTCCAGGCCGTGTGATTTCAGGAACGACTGCCACTCATGGCTTGTGTACTGACTGCCCTGGTCCGAATGAACCAGCACCTGTTTTTGGGGATTACGCCGCCATACAGCCATCAGCAGTGCGTTCAGGACAATGTCCTTTGTCATCCGGGATTGCATTGACCAGCCGATAATTTTGCGTGAGAACAGATCAACAACCACAGCAAGATACAGCCAGCCTTCGTGGGTCCTGATGTAGGTTATGTCCGTTACCCAACGCTTATCCGGAGCATCCGGATTGAACTGTCGCTGGAGCCTGTTGGGCGATACGATACTGGCCTCGCCTTTGCGTGCCCGCGGGCTCCGGTACCCGACCTGAGCCTTTATCCCGGCACGATTCATCAGTCGCCAGACTCTGTTCACTCCGCACTGTTGACCGCTATCCCGCAAGTCCAGATGGATCTTGCGATAACCATAAACGCAACCGGACTCCAGCCAGAACTGTTTGATCTGTCCCGTCAGTCTCAGATCTACCTGGTGGCGCTGAGAATACGGTTGTTTAAACCAGGCGTAAAAGCCACTGGGATGAACATCCAGCACCCTGCAGAGCAGACGAACAGGCCAGCAACGGGAGTTGTCACGAATAAAGGCGTACCTCAGTCGGACAGCTTTGCGAAGTACGCCGCGGCTTTTTTTAATATGTCCCGTTCGTCAGTAACCCGCTTCAACTCCTTCTGGAGTCGGCGGATCTCGGCCTGAGCATCTGACTGTTCTTTATTAGTGGATGAGTCCGGACCGTACTTCTTTATCCAGGCGTAAAGGCTGTGGGTGGTGATATCGAGACGTGTTGCAACGCTGGAAACAGAATGACCGCGATCAATAACCTGTTTGACTGCTTCAATTTTAAACTCTTCGGGATAACGTTTACCGCTCATGGGCACCTCTCTTTAAGTCATCTTAAATGACTCCGAGGTGTCTGTTAAACCCGTGGCGATTCAGGAGGGGCAACCACAAGCGTGCAATTTTTCAAGCCAAGAATACCTGAAATGACATGAGCAACAAAGGACTCAATACATACTACTCATCCATCATGATTGACTTGAGGCCACAGATTACTCAAGCTGCGAAGCTACTAATTATTATACTGATGGTTGAATGGGGAGTTTTCAGGAATGGAAAGATATCGCCCACATGGTCGTACCGTAACCACTTTAGAAGCAGATGTACTTAAACTTCGAGCGCTAGAAATGGTGTTAGTGCTTTTCTATGTAGAAAACCTGAAAGGTTTTATTATCAGTTCTGTCAAAGTTACAAAACGCCTAAGAAAAATCCTTGATAACACGAACCCAAAAACAAATAACGAAGAGCAAATTAGTTTTAAAAAAGCACATGAATTACTCATTTTAGAAGGTGTCATAACACAAGAAGAAAGCGTACAACTGAAAGAAATGATTGACTACCGTAATACTATAGGTCATGAGATCCACAGAATAACCATAGATATTGGAGCATATTTAAATCTGGCAGAGTATGACTTCCCTAACGGACATAAAATAGCAAAATATGATTACTCAGCAGTCCAACGCATACAAAAGTTTAGAAAGAATATAGAAAGAAAAATGATGGAAAAGTCATTTTGCTTTGAGTTATCTTTTAACACATTGGCATTTGACGCCGCAGAGCAAGCATACCTCAAGGAGATTAAGCGGTTAAAGAAAAAGGTTAACGCTGGGATTGACAAGCTGAATATTACTATAGAAACCACAAATAAAATAATCCGCAACATTCCACGGGAAGTTATGGATACTATACAACCCGGCCATCCGAAAAACAGAAAAAGTAATGGCACATTCAGCGCGGAAGGTGCGAAAGGAATACTCATGCTCTATGATGCAAAAGCAACTCCGCTCGCTGCCTCCTATATAATGAGGGTATCATACCGTACAGCTTCAAAATGGTATAAAGAATGGATTAAAAAGCAGACAAGAAAATAAAATAAGGCTGATAAAAACTCAAACAACATACCAACCTTATTTATAGTTTATTTTATTTTTTATCTGTTATCGCAGGAACACCCTTAATAGTAAATCTTTTTTCATTATTAAAGTATAATGGAGATTTAAAATAAGGCCCTTTGTTAACCATAACAGCAGTGTCTATTAACTCATCTATGGCTTTTTCAAGGCCATCTTCTTTAAAGGCAATAGAATCCTCACCTTTTGGATACCCCTCGGTTTCGACTACGCATTCAATTGTAGGGTGCTTAACACAACCAATTAAATAGCTTTCGAAGGCATCGCGAGGCAAAACCAAACCAAATTCCCGCCACGCATATTTCCTACCCCAGTAATAACCATCTTCGGATTGATATTTTACCCGCGAGTCATTCTTTCCTTTATTCTCATCATGTTTTTGTTTTGACATATTACGAGCATATAGATAGCTAAAATCTTTATCCAAAATGGACGCCTTGGATAGACAGGATAGGTCAACTACCTTACAGCCATTTTCCTCGGTGAAACCAATATTATATCGTTCTCCCTCAACGATGACATCTTCGAAATTAGCTTCAAACTGATATGTTGTATCAGTTGTTGCAGGTTGAAAAGTATGTAAAAAGTGACCATTGCCAAGGTCAAGTTTCTGATAATTAGTTGCAATCAAATCATGAATTGTTTTGAGGTCACGTGATTTCATAATTCTATCCTTATCGAAAATATTTTCATTCAAATAAAAACGACAACTCAAACTACAAAATTATAGATTAACAACAAGGTTAAATAGATCGAGAAGAAATTTGCATCTTCTTATGACCAGAATAAACATGTGTGCATTCATTAGTGTGTTTATCAATCATATAACAATCATACATAACATCTCTTGATGTTGTGATTGATTTAACTTCGGATAATTCAAGGTTAGTCAAAAAATTATCATGTTGATCTTCTATATATTCCTTATCGACCAGATAATCATTAACAGCTTTCAGAAAAAAATCATGTCTATCGCAGACAGAAATAGGCAAATCGAACTCTACAATTTGCTTTGAACAAGCGTCATCGCTCCATACAGCAACTTCTACGAAAGTCATATAGCCACCCAGATATTTGGTTTGTCAATCAGATGATACCGCAAATTTTTTTAAATAAAAGAAGTCAATTAGCCCCGTTGGTGGTAAGACAACAAACGGAGCGTCTGGCGACTTCATCAGGGTTATGTCAGATAGTGAGGCTTATCAGGGTGACCATGTACCCAAGGGGAGCGAGGCCGAACCGCTGGCAGAGCTTGCATATGATCTGCAAGTACCGTGACCACCATAAACCTGTTTATCCCCTGCGGCGTCTCGCGACGGCGACATGAACGGGGGCATCGGGCTAAAATGCGCTTCACTAAAAGTTTTTGGGATTGTTTTGAGACGGTGGCTACGTCATAGCTTTCAAGTTGAGTCAGTACGTGTTTGACGCTTGGAACTACACGCCGCTATGAGTTAACATCCCAATTACCACTATCAACCACAGCGGCTTTTTCAAGGGACATAACAGAGCATTTCTTACAGGAAAAAGAGACAGATTTTATTGCCTAACTAGCTGTATTGTAAGGAATTTAGTGACTTGGTGCCGAAGGCCGGACTCGAACCGGCACGTATTTCTACGGTTGATTTTGAATCAACTGCGTCTACCGATTTCGCCACTCCGGCACGGAAGGGATGCGGAAAACGTTGTGGATTATACCTGTCATGCGCCACCATGCAAGCGCCAGCGTGTGTCTGGCTCGCTAAGTGTTGAAAATTTCAGCATTACCTTTTGTACCTGCAATCAACATCACGGTTTAGCCCACGCAATAACCGCCTTAATCCCCCCTTCTGCGAAGCGTCCCGTTTCCCCATGCTCTACACTTCCAGTTCAACACCACACTGAGGGAAACACGATGTCGATGATAAAAAGCTACGCTGCAAAAGCGGCGGGCAGCGAACTCGAACTCTATGAATATGATGCTGGCGAGCTTAAGCCGGAGGATGTAGAAGTCCAGGTCGATTACTGCGGTATCTGCCATTCCGATTTGTCGATGATCGACAACGAATGGGGATTCTCTCAGTATCCGCTGGTTGCCGGGCATGAGGTGATTGGTCGCGTGGCGGCGCTCGGCAGCGCGGCGCAGGATAAGGGCCTGAAAGTTGGTCAGCGCGTCGGCGTTGGCTGGACGGCGCGCAGCTGCGGGCATTGCGACGCCTGTATCAGCGGTAATCAGATTAACTGTCTGGAAGGGTCTGTTCCCACAATTCTTAATCGCGGCGGCTTTGCCGAGAAGCTGCGGGCCGACTGGCAGTGGGTGATCCCGCTGCCGGACAGTATCGATCTGGCAGCCGCTGGCCCCTTACTGTGCGGCGGCATCACGGTGTTCAAACCGCTGCTGATGCACCATATCACCGCCACCAGCCGCGTCGGGGTGATCGGCATCGGCGGCCTGGGGCATATCGCCATTAAGCTGTTACATGCGATGGGTTGCGAAGTGACCGCGTTCAGCTCCAATCCGGCGAAAGAGCAGGAAGTGCTGGCAATGGGGGCGGATAAAGTGGTCAACAGCCGCGATCCGGATGCGCTAAAAGCGCTGGCGGGCCAGTTCGATCTCATTATTAACACGGTTAACGTCGATCTCGACTGGCAGCCCTATTTTGAAGCGCTGGCCTACGGCGGTAACTTCCATACCGTCGGCGCGGTGCTGAAGCCGCTGCCGGTTCCGGCGTTCACCTTAATTGCCGGCGATCGCAGTATCTCTGGTTCGGCGACCGGTACGCCGTTCGAACTGCGCAAGCTGATGAAGTTTGCCGGGCGCAGCAAGGTGTCGCCCACCACCGAACTGTACCCGATGTCGCAAATTAACGAAGCTATCCAGCACGTGCGTGACGGCAAAGCCCGCTACCGCGTAGTGCTTAAAGCCGACTTCTGATCGTCTTTGCCGGGTGGCGTAAGCTTCCCGGCTATTCTCCCCGCTATTCCAGACAGGTTAAATTCTCCTCACAATCTCTGCAATTTAGCGGTGAAGAGTGCGTCACGGTTGCCTATACTCCAGGCAGGATAAATGGAGGAAATCTCAATGAGCGCACCCCTGCTAATTGCCCGCACACCGGACACCGAATTGTTTTTACTGCCAGGTATGGCCAACCGCCACGGGCTGATTACCGGCGCGACCGGGACCGGTAAAACCGTCACGCTACAGAAACTGGCCGAATCGTTGTCCGAGATTGGCGTGCCGGTATTTATGGCCGATGTGAAAGGTGACTTAACCGGTGTAGCCGAGGAAGGACAAGCCTCTGAAAAGCTGCTCGCCCGCCTGAAAAATATCGGCATTACCGACTGGCAACCGCATGCTAATCCGGTCACCGTGTGGGATATCTTCGGCGAAAAAGGTCATCCCGTGCGGGCTACTGTATCTGACCTCGGACCGCTGCTGCTGGCCCGTCTGCTGAACCTCAACGACGTGCAGTCCGGTGTGCTGGATATTATCTTCCGTATTGCCGATGACCAGGGATTGCTGCTGCTCGATTTCAAAGACCTGCGGGCTATCACCCAGTACATTGGCGATAACGCTAAATCCTTCCAGAATCAGTACGGCAATATCAGTAGCGCCTCGGTCGGGGCTATCCAGCGCGGGCTGCTGTCGCTGGATCAACAGGGCGCGGCACACTTCTTTGGCGAACCGATGCTGGACATCAAAGACTGGATGCGTACCGACGCCAGCGGCAAAGGGATGATCAACATCCTCAGCGCCGAGAAGCTCTACCAGATGCCCAAACTGTACGCTGCCAGCCTGCTGTGGATGCTCTCCGAACTGTACGAACAATTGCCGGAAGCAGGCGATCTGGAGAAGCCAAAACTGGTGTTCTTCTTCGATGAAGCGCACCTGCTGTTCAACGATGCTCCGCAGGTGCTGCTGGATAAAATCGAGCAGGTGATCCGCCTGATCCGCTCGAAAGGGGTCGGCGTGTGGTTCGTCTCGCAAAACCCGTCGGATATTCCGGACAACGTGCTTGGTCAGTTGGGGAACCGCGTGCAGCACGCCCTGCGCGCGTTCACCCCGAAAGACCAGAAAGCGGTGAAAAGCGCGGCGCAAACCATGCGCGCCAACCCGGCATTTGATACCGAAAAAGCCATTCAGGAGCTGGGAACCGGTGAGGCGCTGGTGTCGTTTCTGGACGCCAAAGGCAGCCCTTCTGTGGTTGAACGGGCGATGGTGATTGCGCCATGCTCACGGATGGGACCGGTGACGGACGACGAGCGCAACGGGCTGATTAATCACTCTTCGCTGTACGGCAAATATGAAGAAGATATCGACCGCGAGTCCGCCTATGAACGTTTACAGCAAGGCGTGCAGGCCAGTACCGAGCAGCAAAATACACCTCCCGCCAACGGTAAAGCTGTCGATGTGGATGGCGGTATTCTCGGTGGGTTGAAGGATATTCTGTTTGGCAGCACCGGACCGCGTGGCGGTAAGCGCGATGGCGTGGTGCAGAGCGTGGCGAAAAGCGCGGCGCGACAGGTTACCAATCAGATAATCCGCGGTATGCTGGGGAGTTTGATGGGCGGGAGAAAACGCTAGCCCGTGTTACGTTGCCGGATGGCGGCGTGGACGCCCTATCCGGCCTACGGGTCCGGAGTAGGCCTGAAAAGCACAACGCCATCAGGCCTACGATTACTGTGATTACGACTTACGTAGCATCAGCCACAGGCTTATCAGGAAGAAGCTGGCGCTTGGCAGCAGCGCACCGATAATCGGCGGAATGCCGTACACCAGCGTCAGCGGGCCAAAGATTTGGTCCAGCACATAGAACACAAAGCCAAAGCTAATCCCTGTCACCACGCGCACGCCCATCGGGACGCTACGCAGCGGACCAAAGATAAATGACAGCGCCATCAGCATCATGACCGCTACAGACAGCGGCTGGAAGACTTTGCTCCACATATTGAGCTGGTAGCGTCCGGCATCCTGGCCGCTCGACTTCAGGTACTTCACGTAGTTATGCAGACCGCTAATCGACAGCGCGTCAGGATCCAACGCCACGACGCCGAGCTTGTCGGGTGTCAGGTTGGTTTTCCAGGTGCCGCTCACCGTTTGCGAGCCGGTGATTTGCTTCGGATCGGTCAGGTTGGATTCATCCACCTGCGACAAACGCCAGACCTTCTGCTCCGGGTCAAATGTCGCGCTTGCGGCATAGCGAACGGACTGCAGACGGCGCTTGTCGTTAAACGAGTAGATGCTAATCCCGCCCAGCTCGGCCTCGCCTTTCACTCGCTCGATGTAGACAAAGCTGTCACCGTCTTTCGCCCACAAACCCTGCTGAGTAGAGAGCAGCGAGCCGCCGTACATCTGCTGCGCACGGTAGTTACGCGCCATCTGTTCACCCTGCGGCGCCACCCATTCACCGATGGCCATCGTCAGCAGCACCAGCGGAATCGCGGTTTTCATCACCGACAACGCCACCTGCATACGGGTAAAACCGGAAGCCTGCATCACCACCAGTTCGCTGCGCTGGGCCAGCATGCCCAGACCCAACAAAGCACCCAGCAGCGCCGCCATCGGGAAGAAGATCTGGATATCTTTCGGCGCGCTGAGCAGGGTATACAGCCCCGCGCCCATCGCATCGTAGCTCCCCTGCCCGGCTTTTTTCAGCTGGTCGACAAACTTGATGATCCCGGAGAGCGACACCAACATGAACAATGTCATCATGATGGTGGTGAAAATGGTTTTACCGATATAGCGGTCAAGTACACCAAAGGGCTGCATTATACCGCTCCTTTACGCATAAAACGGGCACGCAAGCGGCGCATCGGCACCGTATCCCAGAGGTTAAGCACAATCGCCAGCGCCAGATACGCCAGGTTAACCGTCCACATCCAGAATACCGGATCCAGCTTACCTTTACCGCCGTTCGACTTCAGCGACGTCTGCACCAGGAAGAACAGCAAATAGAGCAGCATGGCTGGCAGCATCGACAGTACGCGACCCTGACGCGGGTTCACCACGCTCAGCGGTACGACCATCAGCGCCATCATAAATACGGTGAATACTAACGTGATACGCCAGGTCAGCTCCGCACGGGCGCGATCGGTATCGGTCGTCCACAGCGTACGCATGTTCATCTGGTCGGTATCGTTTGGATCCAGCGCCACGGCCTGATGACCGATAATCGCCTGATAATCCTGGAAGTCAGTAATGCGGAAATCGCGCAGCAGCGCGGTCCCTTCAAAGCGCGTACCCTGGTTAAGCGTCACGATCTGAGAGCCATCGCGCGTCTGGGTAAGATGTCCGGAATCCGCTACCACCACCGAAGGACGGGCGTTACCTTTCGGGCGGATTTGCGCGAGGAACACATCTTTGAAGTTGCTGCCGTCAACGCTTTCGATAAACAGCACCGAACCACCGTTAGTCGCCTGCTGGAACTGGCCCTGAGCGAGCGCCGCCATACCGGGGTTCGCTTTCGCCTCCGCCAGCACTTCGTCCTGATGTCTGGAGGACCACGGTCCAGCCCACATCACGTTGACCGCCGCAATAATACTGGTAAACAGCGCCAGCACCATCGCCGCTTTCACTAATACAGCCTTGCTCAGCCCGCAGGCGTGCATGACCGTAATTTCACTTTCGGTATACAGTTTGCCCAGCGTCATCAGCAGCCCGAGGAACAGGCTTAATGGCAAGATAAGTTGCGCCATTTCTGGCACGCCCAGCCCCAGCAGCGAGAGCACCAGATTCGCCGGGATATCACCGTCAACCGCCGCACCAAGGATCCTGACCAGCTTTTGACAAAAGAAGATCAAAAGCAGGATGAATAGGATCGCAAGTTGGCTTTTGAGCGTTTCCCGAACCAGATATCTTATGATTATCACTTTAAATACGCCCGTAAAAACCCGTCTTTTGCCGGAATTTAGCTTGTTTCATGGCTTAAACGTCATTTATTCTCTTGAGTCGTCGAAATCGTCGCTAAGATCATTATACTCAACGGATCCACCTCTCAGAAATTGTTCTGACGTGCCAATGCCGTAATAACGTTAAGATTAACACGAAGTCACCGCAACAGCGGGTATGAGTTACGAAAGCTTGCAATTCTATCCGTAGCCACCGCCGTTGTCTTTAAGATTCAGGAGCGTAGTGCATGGAGTTCAGTGTAAAAAGCGGTAGCCCGGAGAAACAGCGGAGTGCGTGCATCGTCGTGGGTGTCTTTGAACCACGCCGCCTCTCTCCGATTGCAGAGCAGCTCGACAAGATCAGCGACGGGTACATCAGCGCACTGCTGCGTCGTGGTGAACTGGAAGGCAAACCGGGTCAAACCCTGTTGCTGCACCATGTTCCTAACGTTCTGTCTGAGCGAATTCTCCTCATTGGATGTGGCAAAGAGCGCGAACTTGATGAGCGCCAGTACAAGCAGGTCATTCAGAAAACCATCAATACGCTGAATGATACTGGCTCAATGGAAGCCGTCTGCTTCCTGACTGAGCTGCACGTCAAAGGGCGCAACAACTACTGGAAAGTGCGCCAGGCCGTTGAGACGGCACAGGAAACGCTATACAGCTTTGATCAACTGAAGACCAACAAAAGCGAGCCGCGTCGCCCGCTGCGTAAAATGGTCTTCAACGTACCGACCCGCCGCGAATTGACCAGCGGTGAGCGTGCTATCCAGCACGGTCTGGCGATCGCCGCCGGTATTAAAGCGGCAAAAGATCTCGGCAACATGCCGCCGAACATCTGTAACGCCGCCTACCTGGCCTCTCAGGCGCGCCAGCTGGCAGACAGCTACAGCAAAAATGTTGTGACCCGCGTGATCGGCGAACAGCAGATGAAAGAGCTGGGCATGCACTCTTATCTGGCCGTCGGTCACGGCTCGCAGAACGAGTCGCTGATGTCGGTCATCGAGTACAAAGGTAATCCGTCCGAAGACGCGCGTCCGATTGTGCTGGTCGGTAAAGGGTTAACCTTCGACTCCGGTGGTATCTCCATCAAACCTGCCGAAGGCATGGATGAGATGAAGTACGACATGTGCGGTGCTGCAGCGGTATACGGCGTGATGCGCATGGTCGCTGAGCTTCAGTTGCCAATCAACGTCGTCGGCGTGCTGGCGGGTTGCGAAAACATGCCGGGTGGCCGCGCGTATCGCCCAGGCGATGTACTGACCACGATGTCCGGGCAGACCGTTGAAGTGCTCAACACCGACGCCGAAGGCCGTCTGGTGCTGTGCGACGTGTTAACTTACGTCGAGCGCTTTGAGCCGGAGGCGGTGATTGACGTCGCAACCCTGACCGGCGCGTGCGTGATTGCGCTGGGCCATCACATCACCGGCCTGATGTCGAACCACAATCCGCTGGCACATGAGCTGATCGGCGCGTCCGAGCAGGCTGGCGACCGCGCATGGCGTTTGCCGCTGGGTGATGAATACCAGGAGCAGTTAGAGTCCAACTTTGCGGATATGGCGAACATCGGCGGACGTCCTGGCGGAGCCATTACCGCAGGCTGCTTCCTGTCACGCTTTACCCGTAAGTACAACTGGGCGCACCTGGACATCGCCGGTACCGCATGGCGTTCAGGGAAAGCCAAAGGCGCAACCGGTCGTCCGGTGGCGCTGTTGTCGCAGTTCCTGCTCAATCGCGCCGGTTTTAACGGCGAAGAGTAAGTTTGAGATTGCCCCGTAGGCCGGATAAGCGCAGCGCCATCCGGCAAAACGCCTGATGGCGGCGCTATTGCGCCTTATCAGGCCTACGGTGTGCATCATGGCAACGCATTTAAATCCACCACAAGAAGCCCCATATATGAAGAATGCGACGTTCTATCTTCTGGACAACGACACACAACAAGATGGCTTAAGCGCCGTTGAGCAACTGGTGTGTGAAATTGCCGCAGAACGTTGGCGGGCTGGCAAGCGCGTGCTGATCGCCTGTGAAAACGAAAAGCAGGCTCTTCGACTGGATGAAGCCCTGTGGGCAAGACCGGCAGAAAGCTTTGTTCCGCATAATCTGGCGGGTGAAGGCCCCAGAGGCGGCGCGCCGGTAGAAATAGCCTGGCCGGAGAAACGCAACAGCAGCCCGCGCGACCTGCTGATCAGTTTGCGCGTTGGCTTTGCAGATTTTGCCACCGCTTTCACAGAAGTGATAGACTTCGTTCCTTACGAAGATTCTTTGAAACAATCGGCACGCGATCGCTACAAAGCTTACCGCGTGGCTGGTTTTAACCTGAATACGGCAACCTGGAAATAATGGAAAAGACATACAACCCACAAGATATCGAACAGCCGCTTTACGAGCACTGGGAAAAGCAGGGCTATTTCAAACCTAACGGCGATGAAAGCAAAGAGTCCTTCTGCATCATGATCCCGCCGCCGAACGTCACCGGCAGTTTGCATATGGGTCATGCTTTCCAGCAAACCATCATGGATACCATGATCCGCTACCAGCGCATGCAGGGTAAAAACACTCTGTGGCAGGCCGGTACCGATCACGCGGGTATCGCCACCCAGATGGTGGTTGAGCGTAAGATTGCCGCTGAAGAAGGTAAAACCCGTCACGACTACGGTCGCGAAGCGTTTATCGACAAAATCTGGCAGTGGAAAGCGGAATCCGGCGGCACCATTACCCGTCAGATGCGCCGTCTCGGCAACTCCGTTGACTGGGAGCGCGAGCGCTTCACCATGGACGAAGGCCTTTCCAATGCCGTGAAAGAAGTTTTCGTTCGCCTGTACAAAGAAGACCTGATTTACCGTGGCAAGCGCCTGGTGAACTGGGACCCGAAACTGCGCACCGCCATCTCTGACCTGGAAGTGGAAAACCGCGAGTCTAAAGGCTCCATGTGGCACATCCGCTATCCGCTGGCCGACGGCGCGAAAACCGCAGACGGTAAAGATTACCTGGTCGTCGCCACCACCCGTCCGGAAACTATTCTGGGCGATACCGGCGTGGCCGTGAACCCGGAAGATCCGCGTTATAAAGATCTGATCGGCAAGTTCGTTATTCTGCCGCTGGTTGACCGCCGTATTCCGATCGTGGGCGATGAACATGCCGATATGGAAAAAGGCACCGGCTGCGTGAAGATCACGCCTGCGCACGACTTTAACGACTACGAAGTCGGGAAACGTCACGGCCTGCCGATGATCAACATTCTGACCTTTGATGGCGACATCCGCGAAACCGCAGAAGTGTACGACACCAAAGGCGAAGAGTCTGACGTTTACTCCAACGCTATCCCGGCTGAATTCCAGAAGCTGGAACGCTTTGCCGCGCGTAAAGCGATCGTCGCAGCCGTTGACGCGCTGGGCCTGCTGGAAGAAATTAAACCGCACGATCTGACCGTACCTTACGGTGACCGTGGCGGCGTAGTTATCGAACCGATGCTGACCGACCAGTGGTACGTCCGTGCCGACGTGCTGGCGAAACCGGCGGTAGAAGCGGTTGAGAACGGCGACATTCAGTTTGTACCAAAACAGTACGAAAACATGTATTTCTCCTGGATGCGCGACATTCAGGACTGGTGTATTTCCCGTCAGCTGTGGTGGGGTCACCGTATCCCGGCATGGTATGACAACGACGGCAACGTCTACGTTGGCCGTACAGAAGACGAAGTGCGTCAGGAAAACAACCTCGGCGCCGACGTTCAGCTTCGTCAGGACGAAGACGTTCTCGATACCTGGTTCTCCTCCGCGCTGTGGACCTTCTCTACCCTCGGCTGGCCGGAAAACACCGACGCGCTGCGTCAGTTCCACCCAACCAGCGTGATGGTTTCCGGCTTCGACATCATCTTCTTCTGGATTGCCCGCATGATCATGATGACCATGCACTTCATCAAAGATGAAAACGGCAAGCCGCAGGTACCGTTTAAGACCGTCTACATGACCGGTCTTATCCGCGACGACGAAGGCCAGAAGATGTCCAAATCCAAGGGTAACGTGATTGACCCGCTGGATATGGTCGACGGTATCTCGCTGGCGGACCTGCTTGCTAAGCGTACCGGCAACATGATGCAGCCGCAGCTGGCAGAGAAGATTGCCAAACGTACCGAGAAGCAGTTCCCGGACGGCATTGAGCCACACGGTACCGACGCCCTGCGTTTCACCCTGGCGGCGCTGGCCTCTACCGGTCGCGACATCAACTGGGATATGAAGCGTCTGGAAGGTTACCGTAACTTCTGTAACAAGCTGTGGAACGCCAGCCGCTTCGTGCTGATGAACACCGAAGGAAATGATTGCGGTTTCAACGGCGGCGAAATGACCCTGTCGCTGGCGGACCGCTGGATCCTCGCTGAATTCAACCAGACCGTTAAAGCGTACCGCGAAGCGCTGGATAACTTCCGCTTCGACATCGCCGCGGGCATCCTGTACGAGTTCACCTGGAACCAGTTCTGCGACTGGTATCTGGAACTGACCAAGCCGGTAATGACCGGTGGTTCTGAGTCTGAACTGCGCGGCACCCGCAATACGCTGGTTACCGTGCTGGAAGGTCTGCTGCGCCTGGCGCACCCGATTATTCCGTTCATCACCGAGACCATCTGGCAGCGCGTGAAAGTGATTTGCGGCAACACCGCAGATACCATCATGCTGCAGCCGTTCCCGGAATATAACGCCGCACAGGTTGATGAAGCCGCGCTTGCTGATACCGAATGGCTGAAACAGGCGATCGTTGCCGTACGTAACATCCGTGCGGAAATGAACATCGCACCGGGCAAACCGCTGGAGCTGTTGCTGCGCGGTGCGAGCTCCGATGCGGAGCGTCGTGTGAACGACAACCGCAGCTTCCTGCTTAACCTGGCACGTCTGGAAAGCATCACCGTGCTGCCAGCCGATGACAAAGGTCCGGTTTCGGTGACCAAAATCATCGACGGCGCCGAGCTGCTGATCCCGATGGCGGGCCTCATCAACAAAGAAGATGAACTGGCGCGTCTGGCGAAAGAAGTGACGAAAATCGAAGGTGAGATTGCCCGTATCGAAGGCAAGCTTTCCAACGAAGGGTTTGTCGCTCGCGCACCGGAAGCGGTCATCGCCAAAGAGCGTGAGAAGCTGGACGGTTACGCAGAAGCAAAAGCGAAGCTGATTGAGCAGCAGGCGGTCATCGCCGCGCTGTAATCATCGTGCCTGTACGTTTGCCGGATGGCGCTGCGTTTATCCGGCATACAGCACCGTCAACGTAGGTCGGATAAGCGTAGCGCCATCCGACACCGCAGACGACAAAAGCCTCTGAGGCATATGCTCAGAGGCTTTTTATTGAATTATCCTCGCTTGCGCTTCCCCTCACCGCAGTGGTATTAACTGCATATGTCCCACGTTTATGTCATGAGTTCGCTATGAGTGTCATTACCCCTGTTTCTGCGACGCTACGCCGCATTACCGCCGACGATAACGCCGCTATCGCCCACGTCATCCGCGAGGTCTCTGCCGAACACGGCCTGACCGCCGATAAAGGTTACACGGTGGCCGACCCCAATCTGGACGAACTTTTTCAGGTTTACAGCCAGCCGGGCGCGGCCTACTGGGTGGTTGAGCAGAATGGTCAGGTGGTGGGCGGCGGCGGCGTCGCGCCGTTAGGCTGTAGCGAACCGGACATTTGCGAGCTGCAAAAGATGTACTTTCTGTCGAGCGCACGCGGTCAAGGGCTGGCGAAAAAGCTGGCGCTGATGGCGCTGGATCACGCCCGCGAGCAGGGGTTTAAGCAGTGCTATCTGGAGACCACGGCGTTTCTGACCGAGGCTATCCGCCTGTATGAACATTTAGGCTTTGAGCATATCAGCGAAGCGCTCGGCTGTACCGGGCACGTAGATTGTGAAGTGCGGATGTTAAAGCCCCTCTGACCTTACGCCGAGAGGCTTTAGCCGCGTTACTGCATCTCGGCTGAGAGCATCAGTCGAATAACGCCAGCCGCGCGGGCGGTTGGCAGCTTCAGCACCTGTGACCAGAGATCCTGCACTATCTCACAGGCAATCTTCTCTTTGCCGATCGCTTTAGTCGGATCGGCCATGATCTGAATATCCGGCCCATAGCGCTGTACTAACCCAGGGCTTATTGCTTGCAGATCCTGCAACGCCAGCTGTTTCTCTTCTGCCGCGACCGTATGTTTGTTCGGACCATAGGCAGCACGCATCATACTCATATCACTCGCCATACGACGGTTCATGATCTCATGCGGAACCAGACGTGCCGGGTTAATCCCCCCTTTCACTGCCGGAAACAGAAAGCGGAAGCATTCGTCATCACCGATTTTGGCCACAGCAGCGATCTGCTCAAGGTTAATTTTCATATATTCAATGACATTGGCATCTGGCGCCTGCTGCAATCTTGCCATTTGCAACTGAAGAATTTGCGGCTGTATCGCGTCGATAACCTGCTGTTCGCTACTCCCTGCTTTCTTCATCTGCGCTGCCTGGCTGATAATTTTTTGTGTCAACTCAGGTTCCTGCTCCTTAATCACCTGAAACGCCGGATTGGAGAGCATCGCCTTTTCAAACTGCTGCTCTTCGGTCAGACCATAATCCGGGCTTTCGCGTGGGATCAGGTAGTGCACATCAAACAGATTCCACGCGATAATCGCCAGCACAAAAACCACCGCGCCGGAGATCTTGCCCAGCCAGCCTTTTTTGCGAAACATGCCGACGACGATAGCAATCACCGCCCCGATATAACCTGCCAACAAAACGTGTGCCCAGTTCATTAACCATCCTTATGCCAAATCATCTCTGTTACGGGGATATATTTCCCCTTCGTGTGTTTTGATTATTACGGCAGCAGCGAGCGATTTCCAGCCACCAGATTTTGCTAACAGAAACAGGAAGGATTAAACCGCGCGGCGATGAGCACCGCGCGTCAAAGAAAAGAATTAAGCTGGCACACCGCTGTGGAAGCGGAATTCATCGTCAGGAGAGGTGATCAACGCGGCTTCTACTTCGCCAAAAAACCGCACCCGGCTACTGATATCATCGGCTGAAACCTGCTGCGCCAGCGCCAGGTAATCCTGATAGTGTCGGGCCTCGGATCGCAATAGCGACAGATAAAACGCCTGCAGATCATCATCCAGATACGGCGCCAGCGCGGCGAACCGTTCGCAGGAACGCGCCTCAATGTAAGCCCCGCAAATCAGTTTATCGATTAGCGTTAAAGGCTCATGGGTGCGTACCTCTTTGAGCATGCCTTTGGCGTAACGGCTGGCGGTAATCTTGATATAGGGAATGTTGCGGCTCATCATCGCCTCACGCACCTGCCAGAAATGATGCAGCTCTTCTTTGATCAGCAAAACCATGCTGTCGATAAGCTTGCGTCCCCACGGGTCGTCGGTTTGCGGCATCACGCTTTTGCTTATCTGTTTATTCAGCGCGATAAAATCCGGCTCATCCCCTTCTCTGAAAGCAAACGCTTCATAGGGCTTCAGCCATTCCAGCAGCGCCTGCGATCCCTGTTTATCCGCGACATACTTACGCACCAGCAGCATCGCCGTTTGCGCCGCTTTCAGCTCACAGACGAGGTGATCGGTCAATAACAGAGGCAGATTCGCTGGGTCTCGCGCTTTATCAAGCCAGGCCTGGGGCGTTTTACAGTGCAGGAAGTTGTAGATCGGGGAAAGTATTTGCAGGTAATCCATACGTTGTCCTTGGCCTGCGGCAGCCTGGGCTACCGCAGGCCAGTAGATGACTTAGTGACGCACGCCGTCATCATCTTCGTCGACGAGGTCTTCATCGTCGCCGTCTTCACCTTCTTCGCCGTTCGGGTCTTCAAAATAGGTACCCCAACCGTCGTATTCCACATCATATTTTTCAGCCAGGTTCATCAGTTGCTCAACCTGAGCATCAATCAACTCCGCATTCAGTGCACATTCGCTCAGAATGTCACAGCAAATAACCGTGTCGCCTTCTTCCACTTCCAGCTCTTCCGGCTCGGTCACTTCATAACCCAGCTTGAAGGCTTCTACTGCCGCTTTTTCCAGGGTTTCGAAGTCATCCGCGGAAAGGTGATGCTCGATGGTGTACAGCGCATCTGGATCGCTGCCATCTTCGAGTAGCTCTTCAATAATCAAGCGCGTTTCTTCACGCTGTTCTTCCAGTAGTTCCGGGTTTGCCATGGCTCGTTCCTCATAATGTCCTGCCGATACTCTTATTGTCACATACCGCTGTCATTGCCTCCACCTTTCCAGGAAAGATTTGTTAAACAAGGTTGCAAATGAATAAACATCCATATAAATTGAATTTTAATTCAATAAATGGCCTAAGCCATGTGAGGGAACCATGTCTGCGTTTTATCAGAAACATTTTTTGAAACTGCTTGATTTCACCTCTGCTGAACTCACGTCACTGCTCCAGCTCGCCGCACAGCTGAAGGCAGATAAGAAAAACGGCACTGAAGTCGCTAAGCTCACCGGTAAAAACATCGCGCTCATCTTCGAAAAAGACTCAACCCGTACCCGTTGCTCTTTCGAAGTTGCCGCATACGATCAGGGCGCGCGCGTGACGTATCTCGGGCCAAGCGGCAGCCAGATTGGCCATAAAGAGTCGATCAAAGACACCGCCCGCGTGCTCGGCCGCATGTACGACGGTATTCAGTATCGGGGTCACGGTCAGGAGATTGTCGAGACGCTGGCGGAATATGCCGGAGTTCCGGTGTGGAACGGATTAACCAACGAGTTTCACCCCACTCAACTGCTGGCGGATCTGTTAACTATGCAGGAACACCTGCCGGGTAAAGCGTTTAATGAGATGACGCTGGTCTACACCGGTGATGCCCGCAACAATATGGGCAATTCCATGCTGGAAGCCGCCGCGTTAACCGGGCTGGATCTGCGCCTAGTCGCACCGCAGGCCTGCTGGCCGGAAGAAAGTCTGGTTGCGGAGTGCAAAGCGCTGGCGCAGAAAAACGGCGGCAATATTACGCTGACTGAAGATGTCGCCACTGGCGTGAAAGACGCGGACTTCATCTATACCGACGTCTGGGTATCAATGGGCGAAGCAAAAGAGAAGTGGGCCGAACGTATTGCGCTGCTGCGTAAGTGCCAGGTTAATAGCGCGATGATGGCGTTGACCGGCAATCCGCAGGTGAAATTCCTGCACTGCCTGCCCGCGTTTCATGACGATCAAACCACGCTTGGCAAACAAATGGCACAGGAATATGGTCTGCACGGCGGAATGGAAGTGACCGATGAGGTCTTTGAATCCCCCGCCAGTATCGTATTTGATCAGGCGGAAAACCGGATGCACACCATCAAAGCGGTGATGGTGGCGACGCTGGCGAAGTGAGGGCATGGATGAAAAGAATGCCGGATGGCGATGCTAAGCATCGCCATCCGGCCTACAACCGCGCTCCCGTAGGCCGGGTAAGGCGAAGCCGCCCCCGGCAAATACGCTTATGCCACCCGCATTTTCACCACGGCTTTGCGTACCAGCGCTGGAGCACCGACCGCGCACAGCGGTTTATGCACTTCGCCCGGATAAAACACCACGAAATCACCTTCGTTCAGCACCACCGTTTTCTCCTGTCCCCCTTCCGGCAGGAAGGCGATATCTTTATCCGCCAGCCAGTCAGTTTCCGGCGCGCCCGCAGGCTGCGTGCTGAAGGTCATGCCTTCCTGACCTTTGAGCAGGATCTGAATATCCAGATAGCGCGCGTGATACTCGGCGCGGCGCTGTGCAAACGGCTCCGTCATATCTTCAGCAATCAGATAAAACAGACGATCGCCGTCGATGTCGTGCTTACCTTTTTCCGTCTCATCCGTCACATGCGCTTTAATGTGTTCAATCGCCTGACGCAGCTCTTCCGGCAGCCAGGCATCCAGGTTGTGAATATTGCCGACAATCATCTCAAACCCCTTAATTAAAACATCGTTTCATTTTAGTTGTTATACGAAAAAATGGTCTGCCATACTACTGCTATTTGCCGATATTTTGCGTCAACGCATGTTTATCTCATTGTTACTGTTTGGCATTCAAGGTGAATGAATATTCATGAGAATCGTTTGCGATGAATAATTTGTGCATTTTTCGCTTGATCCCATAACGGAGCTGAGTATAATCGCGGACAATTTGCCGGGAGGATGTATGGTTCAGTGTGTACGACATTTTGTCTTACCGCGTCTGAAAAAGGACGCTGGCCTGCCGTTTTTCTTTCCGTTGATCACCCATTCCGAGCCCCTCAATTGAGGGGCTTTTTTTTTGCCCAGGCGTCAGGAGATAAACATGGCTAATCCGCTCTATCAAAAACACATCATTTCCATAAACGACCTCAGCCGCGATGACCTCAATCTGGTCCTCGCAACGGCGGCGAAATTAAAAGCTAACCCACAGCCGGAGCTGTTAAAGCATAAGGTTATCGCCAGCTGCTTCTTTGAAGCCTCAACCCGCACCCGTTTATCCTTTGAAACCTCCATGCACCGCCTGGGCGCCAGCGTGGTGGGTTTCTCTGACAGCAGCAACACCTCTCTGGGCAAAAAAGGTGAAACACTGGCCGATACCATTTCCGTCATCAGCACCTATGTCGACGCCATCGTAATGCGCCATCCGCAGGAAGGCGCCGCGCGTCTGGCTACGGAGTTCTCCGGTAACGTTCCGGTACTGAACGCAGGCGACGGCTCCAACCAACATCCCACCCAAACGCTGCTGGATCTGTTCACCATTCAGGAAACTCAGGGTCGCCTGGACAATCTTCACATCGCCATGGTGGGTGACCTGAAATATGGCCGCACCGTCCATTCCCTGACCCAGGCGCTGGCGAAGTTTGAAGGTAACCGTTTCTACTTCATCGCCCCGGACGCGTTGGCCATGCCGCAATATATTCTGGATATGTTGAATGAAAAAGGTATCGCCTGGAGCCTGCACGGCACTATTGAAGAGGTGATGGCGGAGGTCGATATCCTCTACATGACCCGCGTACAAAAAGAGCGTCTGGACCCGTCCGAATACGCCAACGTGAAAGCGCAGTTTGTTCTGCGCGCCAGCGATCTGAACGGCGCCAGAGCAAACATGAAGGTACTGCATCCGCTGCCGCGTATCGATGAGATCACCACCGACGTCGACAAGACGCCACACGCCTGGTATTTCCAGCAGGCTGGCAACGGCATCTTCGCCCGCCAGGCGTTACTGGCACTGGTACTGAATAGCGAACTGGCACTGTAAGGGAGAAAAAGAGATGACACACGATAACAAACTGCAGGTTGAAGCCATCAAACGTGGCACCGTGATTGACCATATTCCCGCACAGGTTGGTTTTAAGCTGCTGACGCTGTTCAAACTGACGGAAACCGACCAACGTATCACCATCGGTCTGAACCTGCCGTCAGGCGAGATGGGCCGTAAGGACCTGATTAAAATTGAAAACACGTTCCTGACCGATGAGCAGGTAAACCAGCTCTCCCTGTACGCCCCGCAGGCAACGGTAAACCGCATTGACGATTACGACGTGGTGGGTAAATCACGTCCGAGCCTGCCTGAGCGTATCGACAACGTACTGGTTTGCCCAAACAGCAACTGTATCAGCCATGCTGAACCAGTATCTTCCAGTTTTGCAGTGAAAAAGCGCGCTGATGACATCGCACTCAAATGCAAATACTGTGAAAAAGAGTTTTCGCATTATGTGGTGCTGGCCAACTAATTGGGGTTGGTTATGAGATCCCGGCTCCCTATAATGAGCGGGAACATTCTACTACCGCTGTAATTCAGGAGAAATCATGAGCAAGACTATCGCGACGGAAAATGCACCAGCAGCAATCGGCCCATACGTTCAGGGCGTTGACCTGGGTAGCATGGTAATCACTTCCGGTCAGATCCCGGTCGATCCGAAAACCGGTGCCGTAGCGGAAGACGTGTCCGCTCAGGCACGTCAGTCGCTGGAAAACGTAAAAGCTATCGTTGAAGCAGCAGGCCTGAAAGTGGGCGACATCGTAAAAACGACCGTTTTCGTTAAAGACCTGAACGATTTCGCAACTGTAAACGCGACCTACGAAGCATTCTTCACCGAACACAACGCGACCTTCCCTGCGCGTTCTTGCGTAGAAGTTGCCCGTCTGCCGAAAGACGTGAAAATCGAGATTGAAGCGATCGCTGTTCGTCGCTAAGTCTTCTTGTGCCGGATGATGGCTTTGCCTCGTCCGGCCAATGCACGGGTCCTTTACAGGCCCGGTAAGCGCAAGCGCCACCGGGCATTTATCACATCACACCAAACAGTTTCGGCAGGAACAGCGAAATCGCCGGAATGTACGTCACGAGCATCAGCACCAGGAATAGCACGAGGTAAAACGGCAGCATCGCCTTCACCACCTGCTCTATTTTCTGTTTACTCACCGCACTGGCCACAAACAGCACCGACCCTACCGGCGGCGTAATCAGGCCGATCCCTAAGTTCACCAGCATGATCATGCCAAAATGAACCGGATCAATGCCGAGCGCGTTGGTCACCGGCAGCAGAACCGGCGTCAGAATGAGGATCAGCGGTGCCATATCCATCAGCGTACCGATCAGCAGCAGCATGATGTTAATACACATCAGGATGACGTATTTGTTGTCCGAGATGCTGGTGAAGGCTTCAGTGATACGCATCGGCAACTGCATATAGGTCATGACGGCACCGAACGCAGCGGCAAAGCCTATCAGGATCATGACGATAGTGACCGTTTTCACCGTGCGGAACATCAGCTTCGGCAGCTCAGACCATTTATAGTCACGATAGATAAACATGGTGACAAAGAAGGCCCACAGGCAGGCAATTGCCGCAGACTCCGTTGCGGTAAAGATACCTGACAGGATACCGCCCATGATGATCACAACGGTCATCAGGCCCCACAGCGTATCGACGAAAATCTTCAGCGCCTGGCGAAACGGTACACGTTCTCCTTTTGGATAACCGCGCTTGTGCGCGAACGCCACACACATCACCATCAGGCTGAGGCTTAACAGCAGCCCCGGCAGGATCCCGGCGATGAACAGCGCGGCAATCGACACCGTGCCACCAGTTGCCAGCGAGTAGATAACCGAGTTATGGCTGGGCGGCGTAAGAATCGCCTGCACCGAACCGCTGGCCGTTACCGCTGCGGCAAAGTCACGCGGATAACCTTTTTTATCCATCTCCGGGATCATTACCGAACCGATGGACGCGGTATCCGCCACGGACGATCCGGAAATAGCGCCAAAAAAGGTTGATGCCACAATATTTACCAGCGACAGTCCGCCGCGGATAAAACCAACAAAAATATAGGCAAAGTTCACCAGTCGCCGCGCAATTCCCCCTTCGGCCATAATAGCCCCGGCCAGAATAAAGAATGGGATCGCCAGCAGCGAAAACTTATTCACCCCACTGGTCAGTTGGATCATTACCGCTTCCAGCGGAATATCTATGTACCAGGCCCCAATGATGGCGCTAATGCCAACTGCGTACGCTACCGGTACCCCAATCGCCAGCATAATGCCGAGCGTAAAGACGAGAATAAATGCATCCATCTGCTTTCCTTTCTGAAATGGGGGCGGTAACTAGCTGGTCGATCCCAGCATGACAACGGGACGTTGGTACTGCGGTCCACGGAAAATCTTTTCTGCGATAAACAGCAGCGTTATGGCAGAGCCAATTGGCAACGGAAGATAGTTTTGCCCGGCGCTTAAAAGCGGGAATTCCGCCACGGGCTGGTCCCACAGTTCAAGACAGAGATTGGTTCCGTACCAGAGGATAAACAGGCTTATCGCCACCAACATAACGTCTGCGATTACCGAGCAATAACGGCGGGAAGCATCCCCCAGACGGTCAGTCACCATGCTCACCGCGATATGCGAGCCTGCACGATAGCTCACCGCCGCGCCAATAAAGGTGAATGTCACCATACAGAGAATAGCGACGGGTTCAGGCCATGACAGGGCGTTATTCAGAATATAACGCGCGAATATGCCAATGGGGATAATGGCGACCATGACCAATAATGCGATACCGGCAATCCACATTGACACCCGATAAAGAAAATCCATTACCGATGAATAGCATTCACCCATAATTATCACCTCGAATTAATCAAAAGATTCAGGCGGAGGGTTGATATCCTCCACCTGATGAATTACTTCACATCCTGAATACGTTTGATCAAATCCTGGTGGTCTTTACCGTAATTATCCCGCACTGACTGCGTGGCTTTATAGAAATAGTCCGTATCAATATCGTGGAACTGAACGCCGTTGGCTTTCATGGTCTCCAGTGATTTCGCATTATAATCATGCCAAAGTTTTCGTTGCTCTATCTGTGCTTCCTTGGCGAGTTTAATAATGAGATCCTGATCTTCTTTTTTCAACTTATCCCATTTAGCTTTCGAAAACAGAAAAAGCTCAGGAATAATAAAGTGTTTACTCCAGGTATAGTTTTTCACGACCGGCAAATAGTTATGCGCAACAAACGTTGGCGGGTTATTTTCCGTGCCATCAATAACGCCGGTCTGCATGCCGCTAAATACTTCACTGACGCCCATGACAACGGAGTTAGCGCCCATCGCTTTCAGGGTATCCAGCGCTATCGGACTTCCTTGAACGCGGATTTTCATACCGTGTAAATCTTCCGGTTTCACCACCGGATTTTTGGTGATCAGGTTACGCGTGCCGGCATCCATCCAACCGAGAAACACCAGCCGCGATTTGGTATTGGCCGTCAGACGGTCGCCAATTTCCTGACCGATCATGCCATCGAGAACCTTATGCAGATGGTCCTCATCGCGGAAAATATATGGCAGGGTAAACACGTTAATTTCAGGGAGAATGGCGGCAACAGGCGTCATTGAGACACGAATAATATCGATAGCGCCTAATTGCGCCTGTTCAATCATCTGTTTTTCATCGCCTAACACGCCACCTGGAAAGGTTTTAATCTCCAGACGGCCGTCGGTCGCAGCGCTAAGTTTTTCCCCCATATGTTTGACAGCAACAACGTTCGGGTAATCAGCCGGATGCACATCTGCGGCGCGAAAAGTTTGTGCCAGCGTTGCATGACTCGCCAGGAATACAGACGCGCCAATACACAGACTTAACAGGTTTTTTGTCAGTTTCATTTGTCCTTCTCCAGAAGTTCATAATATCCATTAACAGGAATAGCTTGCAGAGCAAATGACTGCCGGAATTAAAAACGGGCAGCGAGAAACTTTCTTAACGACGTTACCTGCGCAGACTAACTGGTGTAACAATTTATTTCGATGACTGCGTTCACAAAAAATCGCAGATGCTTAAAATTTTTAGCACACTGTTTCATTTTTGCAATGCAGATCGTTTTATTGATACAAAAACAACGCAAAGAAGGCGATTTGATACTAATAACACCCGTTAGCATTTCAATAAAAATAAAACACTAATATTTTGGGAGAATATCTTTCGAATGAAAAAGAGAAATGCAGGATGGTATTAACACCATCCTGCAGAGACGTTGAGGATTACTGCCAGCCGTAGCGACGGCTATAAAAACCTTTCACAAGCTGGGTTAATGTCATGTAACCCGCCAGAATCGCAATCAGCCATGGGAAGTAGCTCAGCGGCAGCGCCTGCAATTGCAGGTAGCTGGCCAGCGGCGAGAACGGTAATGCAATGCCCACCACCATTACCACCAGCGTCATCAGCATCAGCGGCCATGCGGCGCGGCTCTGGATGAAGGGCACGCGACGGGTACGGATCATATGCACAATCAACGTTTGCGACAGCAGGCCCACCACGAACCAGCCAGACTGGAACAACGTCTGATGTTCAGGCGTATTGGCATGGAAGACGAACCACATCAGGCAAAAGGTCAGAATGTCGAAGATCGAGCTGATCGGTCCAAAGAAGATCATAAAGCGGCCCAATTCGCTGGGATTCCAGCGCTGCGGCTTTTTGATCTGCTCTTCGTCGACGTTATCAAACGGAATCGCTACCTGGGATACATCGTACAGCAGGTTCTGAATCAGTAAGTGCAGCGGTAACATCGGCAGGAACGGTAAGAAGGCGCTCGCCACCAGCACGCTAAACACGTTACCGAAGTTAGAACTGGCCGTCATTTTGATGTACTTCAGCATGTTAGAGAAGGTACGGCGTCCTTCGATCACCCCTTCTTCCAGCACCATCAGGCTCTTTTCCAGCAGAATGATATCCGCCGCTTCACGTGCAATATCTACCGCGCCGTCAACGGAGATACCAATGTCCGCCGCGCGCAGCGCCGGGGCATCGTTTATACCATCGCCCATAAAGCCGACCACATGGCCTTCGCGCTTGAGCAGCGTGACAATGCGCTCTTTGTGCATTGGCGTCAGACGGGCAAACAGCGTGGTGCGCTGAGCAAGCCGAGCCAGCTCATCATCGCTTAACCCTTCAATGCTGCTACCGATAACCACATCACCCGCATCCAGGCCCACTTCATGACACACTTTCGCCGCCACCAATTCGCTATCGCCAGTGAGGATTTTCACCGTAATACCGCTGGCTTTCAGCGCTTTAAGCGCAGGTGCGGTGGTCTCTTTCGGCGGATCGAGGAACGCAATATAGCCTTCGAGGATCAGATCTGATTCATCAATACGCTGATAATCACCTTCACGCGCTGGCAGGTATTTCGTCGCCACCGCCACCACGCGCAGCCCCTGGCGGTTCAGCGTGTCCGTGACGCGTTTCACCCGACGCAGCATGTTGTCATCTAACGGGACTATCTCACCGTTGTGACGCACCTGGGTACAGACGTTAAGGATCTCCTGTAGCGCCCCTTTACAGACCAGTTGGTGTACATCGGTTTCTTCTGCCACCACTACCGACATGCGGCGACGTTCAAAATCAAACGGGATCTCATCGATTTTCTGCCAGCGAGTCGAGAGCTGGCGGGCTGATTCTTCGTCCACGCCTTCCAGCACCGCCGTATCCAGCAGATTCTTCAGCCCGGTCTGATAATGGCTGTTCAGCCACGCAGAATGCAGGACATGTTCGCTGGGCTTTCCAGAGATATCCGTATGATTCTCAAGTACAATTTTATCCTGAGTCAGGGTGCCGGTTTTATCGGTGCACAGGATATCCATCGCGCCAAAGTTCTGGATAGCGTCGAGGTGTTTAACGATAACCTTTTGTTTTGACAGCTTCACCGCCCCACGCGCCAGCGTTGAGGTGACGATCATCGGCAGCATTTCCGGTGTCAGTCCCACCGCCACAGACAGGGCAAACAGCGCCGCTTCCCACCAGTCGCCTTTAGTGTAGCCGTTGATGATAAGCACGATGGGCGCCATCACCAGCATAAAGCGGATCAGCAGCATGCTGACGCGGCTGATCCCTTTCTGGAAGGCATTCTGCTCGCTTTCCTGCTCGCTGACGCGGCCTGCCAGTTGCCCGAACCAGGTATTGGCGCCGGTTGAAATCACAATGGCCTGCGCCGTGCCGCTCACTACGTTGGTGCCCATAAAGCACAGGGTATCGCATTCCAGCGGGTTGCTTTGCTGCGGATCGCGACTGGTTGCCACTTTCTCCACCGGCAGCGATTCACCGGTCAGCGAAGCCTGGGCCACGAACAGGTCACGAGCCTGCACCACGCGCAAATCGGCTGGGATCATATCCCCTGCCGCCAGCTTGATGACATCGCCGGGAACCAACTGGTCGATCGGCAGTTCAACCCAGCCGTTCTCCCCTTTCTCGTTGATAACGCGCAGCACCGTGGCGGTGTTGCTGACCATCGCTTTCAGCGCATCAGCCGCTTTGGTGGAACGCGCCTCTTGCACAAAATTCAGCAGCGTAGAGATGACGACCATCAGGGCGATGACCCCAGCGGCAAACAGATCTTCGGTGGCATAGGAAATCGCCCCGAGAATGGTCAGCAGTATATTAAACGGGTTGCGATAGCAGACCCACAGATGCACCCACCAGGGCGACGGCTTCTGCGCCGGCAACTGGTTCTCGCCATGTATTTCACGGGCGTTTTCGACTTCTGTGGCGTTTAAGCCTTCCGGATGAGCGCCGAACGTTTTCCACAGCGCTTCTTCGTCCATCAGCGCCATTTTCAGGCAATGTTCGCTCAGCGATGGCGGGATCGGCGTGCTGGCAACGGTCTGAGCATTCGGCAATGGATCACGATGCACCAGACGATGCGGTAAATGGCGGTTTAGCCGGGCAAACAGCTGGCGGGTTATATTTTTGAACATAGGCAGTCCCTCTGCACCAGTATAAACAGGCGCAGTAAATCCTTCAGGCGTGGCAAAGCCTTGCCTGGTGGCAATATTAAAATCACAACAGGGACGTCAGAACGTCACTGTCTTACAGTTCCGGTAAGACAGTGAAAGACAAGCTTACCGGAAAGGGTTGTTTCTCCATCTCGGGAGAGGGGTGGGATCGGGATCCATATAGCCTCCGGTAAGTGAATGATTTGCGCTGCGGATTATACGCAGAAAACCATAAGGTTTGTGGCAATTATGGCGGTATGATAAACCATGGAAACTAAACCAAACATATACCAGACTTTGCCCATTGCACTGCGCTTGAGTAAAGTTATTCTCTATTTGGCATAACTTCACACGCAACATGGGAAAACAGGATGCAAAATCGGCTGACCATTAAAGACATCGCCCGCTTAAGCGGTGTGGGAAAATCAACCGTTTCCCGTGTGCTCAACAATGAAAGCGGCGTGAGTGAACGCACCCGCGAACGCGTTGAGGCGGTGATGAATCAGCACGGTTTTTCCCCTTCCCGCTCCGCACGCGCCATGCGCGGACAAAGCGACAAGGTGGTGGCGATTATCGTCACGCGTCTGGACTCGCTTTCGGAAAATCTCGCCGTGCAGACCATGTTGCCCGCCTTTTATGAACAGGGCTACGATCCGATCATGATGGAAAGCCAGTTCTCGCCCGAGCTGGTTGAAGAACATCTCGGCATGCTCAGACGCCGTAACATTGATGGCGTGGTGCTGTTCGGTTTTACCGGCATTACTGAAACCATGCTCGCCTCCTGGCAGGATTCTCTGGTGCTGCTGGCAAGAGATGCAAAAGGCTTTGCCTCCGTCTGCTATGACGATGAGGGTGCCATTCGTACCCTGATGCAGCGTTTATACGAACGCGAGCATCGCCATATTAGCTTTCTTGGTGTTCCGCATAGCGATGTGACCACTGGTAAACGCCGCCATGAGGCCTACCTGGCATTCTGTAAAAAACATAAACTGCATCCTGTGGCAGCGCTACCTGGTCTGGCCATGAAGCAGGGCTATGAACAGGCCGCCAACGTCATCACCCCGGAAACCACCGCCTTAGTCTGTGCGACGGATACCCTTGCCCTTGGCGTCAGCAAATACTTGCAGGAGCAGCGAATAGAGAACCTGCAGTTGGCAAGCGTGGGCAGCACGCCGCTGATGAAATTCCTCCATCCGGAAATTATCACCGTCGATCCAGGATACGCCGAAGCCGGGCGACAAGCGGCCTCGCAGCTGATCGAACAGATCAACGGCCGTAGCGAACCACGACAAATCGTTATTCCTTCCACCCTCTCCTGATCGCTTTCTGAGCATTAATTTGTGATCTTCGCTGCGTTTCGGGAACGTTCCCATTTTTAAAAATTCATCGAAGATATACTCTGGCGTCAACAACGAGAGAGTTGCCGAATGACGACGCAACAGCGTCTTTTCCGGTCTACGGGGAACACACACCATCATGAGCAAAATAAAACAAGCAGACATCGACCGGCTGATTGAGCTGGTTGGCGGGCGCGACAATATCGCTACGGTGAGTCACTGCATTACTCGCCTGCGTTTTGTGCTGAATCAGCCTGCAAACGCCAGACCGAAAGAGATCGAATTGTTGCCAATGGTCAAAGGCTGCTTCACCAACGCCGGGCAATTTCAGGTGGTAATTGGCACCGAGGTGGGCGATTACTACAAAGCGCTGTTGGCGACCACCGGACAAGCCAGTGCCGACAAAGAGCAGGCAAAGAAAGCGGCGCGGCAGAACATGAAGTGGCACGAGCAGCTGATTTCTCACTTCGCGGAGATCTTCTTCCCGCTGCTGCCAGCGCTGATTAGCGGCGGCCTGATCTTAGGTTTCCGTAACGTGATCGGCGATCTGCCCATGAGTAACGGGCAGACGCTGGCGCAGATGCATCCTTCGCTGAAAACCCTCTATGACTTCCTGTGGCTGATTGGCGAAGCGATCTTCTTCTATTTGCCGGTCGGGATTTGTTGGTCGGCGGTGAAGAAAATGGGCGGTACGCCGATCCTCGGTATTGTGCTGGGCGTGACCCTGGTTTCTCCGCAACTGATGAACGCCTATTTGCTCGGTCAGCAGGTGCCGGACGTGTGGAACTTCGGCCTGTTCAGCATTGAGAAAGTGGGCTACCAGGCGCAGGTCATTCCGGCACTGTTGGCCGGGCTGGCGCTCGGGTTTATTGAAACACGCATGAAGCGCATCGTCCCGGATTACCTGTATCTGGTGATCGTCCCGGTGTGCTCGCTGATCCTTGCGGTATTCCTTGCGCACGCCTTTATCGGTCCATTTGGCCGCATGATTGGCGACGGTGTCGCGTTTGCGGTCCGTCATCTGCTGACCGGCAGCTTTGCCCCGATCGGCGCGGCGCTGTTCGGTTTCCTGTACGCCCCGCTGGTGATCACCGGTGTGCATCAGACCACGCTGGCTATCGATATGCAGATGATTCAGAGCATGGGCGGCACGCCGGTATGGCCACTGATCGCCCTGTCGAATATCGCTCAGGCCTCTGCGGTGGTCGGGATCATTATCTCCAGTCGCAAACACAACGAACGTGAAATTTCCGTTCCTGCCGCGATCTCCGCTTATCTCGGGGTAACCGAACCAGCGATGTATGGGATCAACCTGAAATACCGCTTCCCGATGCTGTGCGCGATGATCGGTTCCGGTCTCGCCGGACTGCTGTGCGGCCTGAACGGTGTGCTGGCGAACGGGATTGGCGTCGGCGGTTTGCCGGGCATCCTCTCCATCCAGCCGACTTACTGGCAGGTCTTTGGCATGGCGATGGTCATTGCGATTGTCATCCCAATGGTACTGACCTCATTCGTTTACCAGCGTAAACACCGTCTGGGCACATTACAGATTGTCTAACTTTTCTTCGGGGCGCAGTTGCGCCCCAGCGTATTTCCAGGAAACAACCATGAATATTCCCCACTGGTGGCAAAACGGCGTTATCTATCAGGTTTACCCCAAGAGTTTTCAGGACACCACCGGCAGCGGCACCGGAGATTTACGCGGCGTGACGCAGCGCCTCGACTATCTGCAAAAGCTGGGCGTTGATGCCATCTGGCTGACGCCGTTCTATATTTCGCCGCAGGTTGATAACGGTTACGACGTCGCAGACTACACGTCTGTCGATCCGGCCTACGGCACGCTGGAAGACTTTGACGAACTGGTGGTACAGGCGAAAGCACGCGGCATCCGTATTATTCTCGACATGGTGTTTAACCACACCTCAACCCAGCACGCCTGGTTTCGTGAAGCGCTGGATAAAGACAGCCCGTATCGTCAGTTTTATCTCTGGCGCGACGGCACGCCAGACTGCCCGCCGAATAACTGGCGTTCCAAGTTTGGCGGCAACGCCTGGGACTGGCACGCCGAAAGCGAGCAGTACTATTTGCACCTCTTTGCTCCGGAGCAAGCCGACCTGAATTGGGAAAACCCGGCGGTCCGCGCCGAGCTAAAAAAAGTCTGCGAGTTCTGGGCCGATCGCGGCGTGGACGGACTGCGCCTCGACGTGGTGAATCTTATCTCTAAAGACCAGGACTTCCCGAACGATCCCGACGGCGATGGACGGCGTTTTTATACCGACGGCCCACGCGCGCATGAATTTTTGCGTGAGATGAACCGCGATGTTTTTACCCCACGCAACCTGATGACGGTCGGCGAAATGTCATCCACCACGTTGGAACATTGCCAGCAGTACGCCGCACAAGATGGTAGCGAACTGTCGATGACCTTTAACTTCCACCACCTGAAAGTGGATTACCCCAACGGTGAGAAGTGGACGTTAGCAAAACCCAATTATGTCGCGCTAAAAACCCTGTTCCGCCACTGGCAGCAGGGCATGCACAATCAGGCATGGAACGCGCTGTTCTGGTGTAACCACGATCAGCCGCGCATCGTGTCGCGTTTTGGCGATGAAGGTAAATACCGCGTTCCGTCGGCCAAAATGCTGGCGATGGTGCTGCATGGCATGCAGGGCACCCCCTATATCTACCAGGGTGAAGAGATCGGTATGACCAACCCGCACTTCCGCCAGATTACCGATTATCGCGATGTGGAAAGCCATAACATGTTTGCCGCCCTGAACGGCCAGGGACGCGATGCGCAAGAGCTGCTGGCGATCCTCGCCAGTAAATCACGCGATAACAGCCGCACGCCGATGCAATGGGATGCCAGCAAACACGCGGGCTTCACCTGCGGCGAGCCGTGGATCAATCTGTGTGACAACGCGGCAGACATCAACGTGGCGGCTGCACTGAACGATACTGACTCGGTGTTCTACACCTATCAGAAGCTGATCGCATTGCGCAAAGCGGAGCCGGTTATCACCTGGGGCGACTACCAGGATCTGCTACCGGACAGCCCGCATCTGTGGTGCTATCAACGAGAGTGGCAAGGGCAGCGGCTGCTGGTCATTGCCAATCTGAGCGATACCTTCCAGAGCTGGCAGCCAGTCCAGACCGACGGAAACTGGCAGGTGCTGATGCACAACTATGCCGAGGTTGCCAGCCAACCTGGGGACATGACACTGCGTCCTTTTGAGGCCGTCTGGTGGTTGCAAAAATAGCTTGCAATTATGTTCAGGCCCGGTACGCATAGCGCTACCGGGCGTTGCTATATACGCTTAGCTTAGCTTCCTGTTTTTGTTGAATAATTAATCAGAATTTTCTGCCCACAATTTACAATCGCTGTACTGCCCGTCATCTGTACGCTCCGATTTTTACTTTGCGCTACATCAAATAAATCGTAAACATCCTTGATGCAAATCACTACATATAGAACTTAAAATGCACGCCGACCCAATATGTTGTATTAATCGACTACAATTGCTACAACTACAGTGCACCGTTTAACGGTGGAATTGTGGATAAAGTGGGTCAGGATTGCGGGAAGTCATTGGCCAGATAGATGAATAAAGCCATGGCCGCTTCTCCAACCTCTGTGGATAACCTGTTCTTATAAATATGGAGTGATCATGACACCGCATGTGATGAAACGAGATGGCTGTAAAGTGCCGTTTAAATCAGAGCGCATCAAAGAAGCCATTCTGCGTGCAGCTAAAGCAGCGGGAGTCGATGACGCAGATTACTGTGCCACCGTCGCAGAAGTCGTTAGTAGCCAGATGAATGAGCGCAGCCAGGTCGATATCAACGAGATCCAGACAGCGGTAGAAAACCAGCTGATGTCTGGTCCGTACAAACAACTCGCCCGTGCGTACATCGAATATCGCCACGACCGTGATATACAGCGTGAAAAACGTGGCCGTCTGAACCAGGAAATTCGTGGTCTGGTTGAGCAAACCAACTCTGCTCTGCTGAACGAAAACGCCAACAAAGACAGCAAAGTGATCCCGACCCAGCGCGATCTGCTGGCCGGTATCGTCGCCAAACACTATGCGCGTCAACACCTGCTGCCGCGTGATGTCGTCCAGGCGCACGAGCGTGGTGATATTCACTATCACGATCTCGACTACTCTCCGTTCTTCCCAATGTTTAACTGCATGCTGATCGACCTGAAAGGTATGCTGACGCAGGGCTTTAAGATGGGTAACGCGGAGATTGAGCCGCCAAAATCCATCTCCACCGCGACGGCCGTCACCGCGCAAATTATCGCGCAGGTTGCCAGCCATATTTATGGCGGTACCACCATTAACCGTATTGACGAAGTTCTCGCACCGTTCGTGACCGAGAGCTTTAATAAGCATCGCAAAACCGCTGAAGAGTGGCAGATCCCAGATGCCGACGGTTATGCGCATTCCCGTACCGAGAAAGAGTGCTACGACGCATTCCAGTCCCTTGAGTATGAAGTGAATACCCTGCATACCGCCAACGGTCAGACGCCGTTCGTTACCTTCGGTTTCGGCCTGGGAACCAGCTGGGAATCGCGTTTGATCCAGCAGTCCATTCTGCGTAACCGCATTGCCGGCCTGGGTAAAAATCGTAAAACCGCCGTGTTCCCGAAACTGGTGTTTGCGATTCGTGACGGTCTGAACCACAAGTTTGGCGATCCGAACTATGACATCAAGCAGCTGGCGCTGGAGTGCGCGAGCAAGCGTATGTATCCGGACATCCTGAACTACGATCAGGTGGTTAAAGTGACCGGCTCGTTCAAAACGCCGATGGGCTGCCGCAGTTTCCTGGGCGTATGGGAAAACGAGAACGGCGAACAGGTCCACGATGGCCGTAACAACCTCGGCGTTATCAGCCTTAACCTGCCGCGTATCGCGCTGGAAGCTCATGGCGATGAAGCCACCTTCTGGAAACTGCTCGACGACCGTCTGATCCTGGCGCGTAAAGCGCTGATGACCCGCATTGCGCGTCTGGAAGGCGTGAAGGCCCGCGTTGCACCGATCCTGTATATGGAAGGGGCCTGCGGCGTGCGTCTGAAAGCAGACGATGACGTGTCTGAAATCTTTAAAAACGGCCGCGCGTCGATTTCTCTGGGTTACATCGGCATTCACGAAACCATCAACGCGCTGTTTGGCGACAAACACTTGTACGACAGCGAGCAGCTTCGCGCTAAAGCTATCGCCATTGTGGAACGTCTGCGTCAGGCGGTCGATCAGTGGAAAGACGAAACCGGCTACGGCTTTAGTCTGTACAGTACGCCAAGTGAAAACCTGTGCGATCGTTTCTGCCGTCTGGATACCGCCGAGTTTGGCGTGGTGCCGGGTGTTACCGACAAAGGTTACTACACCAACAGCTTCCACCTCGACGTGGAGAAAAAGGTTAACCCGTACGACAAGATCGATTTTGAAGCGCCGTACCCGCCGCTGGCGAACGGAGGCTTCATTTGCTACGGCGAGTACCCGAACATTCAGCACAACCTGAAAGCACTGGAAGACGTCTGGGATTACAGCTATCAGCACGTGCCGTATTACGGGACCAACACGCCAATCGATGAATGCTACGAGTGCGGCTTTACCGGTGAGTTCGAGTGCACCAGCAAAGGCTTTACCTGCCCGAAATGTGGTAACCACGACGCCGCACGCGTGTCGGTCACCCGCCGCGTATGCGGTTATTTAGGCAGCCCGGACGCTCGTCCGTTTAACGCCGGTAAGCAGGAAGAAGTGAAGCGCCGCGTTAAGCATTTAGGTAATGGGCAGATAGGTTAATTTCCGTTTGCAAAGGCCGTAGGCCTGATAAGACGCAATCGCGTCGTCATCAGGCATCACAATGTTGCCGGATGCGGTGCAAGCACCTTATCCGGCCTACATGCTTTCTGGACACCCGCTATGCGCTACCATCAATACTATCCCGTCGATATCGTTAACGGCCCCGGCACTCGCTGCACCCTGTTTGTGTCGGGATGCGTGCATGAATGCCCTGGCTGCTATAACAAAAGCACCTGGCGACTCAATTCCGGCCAGCCGTTTACCAAAGAGATGGAAGACAAGATCATTGCCGATCTGAACGACACGCGAATCCCTCACCAGGGTATTTCGCTGTCCGGCGGCGATCCGCTGCATCCGCAAAACGTGCCGGATATCCTGCAACTGGTACAGCGTATTCACGCTGAGTGTCCGGGGAAAGATATCTGGGTGTGGACCGGCTACAAGCTTGATGAACTCAACGCCGCACAAATGCAGGTGGTGGATCTCATCAACGTGCTGGTCGATGGTAAATTTGTGCAGGATCTTAAAGACCCGGCACTGATCTGGCGCGGCAGCAGCAACCAGGTTGTACATCATTTGCGTTAATTTCCAGGCGGTAAATATTCTGTTTTCCGCCTCTCAAAAACGGCTCACACACTCCATGGCAACCGCTTTGAACTCGGTGAAATTACGGCACGCGCAGAGCCGCGTCATCGCGCGTTCGCGCAGGAAGGTGACGAAGATATCGTAGATAGCCATCGCCTCTTCATATTCACTCTTGCTGATGGCGAGCAAGAAGATCACGTGGGCCGTTTCATCGCCCCAGGCGATACCCTGCGGGGCGAGGATGGTGTAGACCACCGTTTTCTTGGCCAGCAGACCGAGGGCGTGCGGCAAGGCAATGCTGTCACCCAGCATGGTGCTGACGATGGCCTCACGTTCCACCACCGAATCAAGAAACTCCGCGTCGACAAAACCTTCATCCTGCAACTGACGGCATAAGGTTTTGAACAACGTTTGTTGATCCATTGGCTCGTCGATCACACGAAAATGGGCGGCATCGAAGAATTTGTTCAACATCCACGGACGGGTTCTGTCGACCAGCACCAGTTTGCCAATTTGTTCCAGTTGATAATCGGTAGGGAACGGCGCAATCATCACCACCGGTTTATCTTTTTCAGCAATCCGCGCGGTAGAGATGACAAAATCTTCGCTGATGCTTTCCCGCTGTTCGTAGTCGCGAAGCGTTACGGTATCGACGATCTCTATCTGCGGATACTTACGCGCCAGTACCGCTTCAATCATCCGCGCCATCGCATTTCCGGCATCGCATACCAGCAGAACCTTCGGCTGTCTCTGGTAACCGATGTTGTAACTACGCTCCAGCCCGACGCCAATATGCAGCACAAGGAAGCCAATCTCATTTTCACTGATGGTGTACGGCGTATATTTTCCCCATCCCGAGACGGCGGCCAGCGTCATGTCCCACGCCATGGGGTAGTGCTGTTTAATATTTTCCAGCAGCGGATTGGGGATCATTATCTGGTAACGCACCCGGGTGATCATCGTCTTAATATGCGTCAGCAGGTCAGCATGTAACTGTTTGTCATTCAACAGGTTGTAGTTGTACTGGCTGTTGATAAAACGCAGGATGTAATTGACCAACGCTTCATCATCATCCGCATTGATAGCACTGGGCGCGATCTCTTGTACCTGGCGGGCAGCAATATGCACCTGTAGCCAGTTTTCTTCGGAAACGGAAAGCGGTTTGTCTGCCAGGCGGTGCAATACCGCCGCGATTTCCCGCGTGGCCAGGCACACCGATTGATCGGCCTCTTCTGCGGCAAAATCCGGGAGTGGATATCCTTCGCTAATCCGCCGTACCGCCACCGCGCAGTACAAGCGTAAAAACAGCTCGCCCTCATCGGTCAGACGAATATGGAAACGGGCAAAAATGTCCTGCAAAACGGGTTGCAACTGTTCAGGGAGCCCCGCATTCAGCGCTTCTTGCGTCACTAACGGATGCTGCGGATCCTGCTGCGCCAGCGTCCACAGCAGATCGGTCAAACAGGCGCGGATCGCCATTTCGCTGCCGAACAGCTTCATGCCGTGACGGGGACGCGTTTCCAGCGTCAGATGATAACGTTGCAGATGCTCGCGCACCTCAGCCATATCGTTTTGCAGCGTCGCGCGGCTGATAAACCATTCATCAGCCAAATCTTCCAGCTTCAGCGAGAAAGCCGATGTCAGAAAACGCACCACCAGCCAGTGTATCCGTTCCTGGCTGGTGCGTGGGATGCGCAGCAACGTATTGGGCTGCTGCGTTTGCAGGGTGTGAAAGCTTGCCGGGTCGTCAATTTTGAGCTGATAACCATTACCCCGGCTGAGGACAAACTGTGCGCCGTACTGGGTGAGCAGCGCGTTTAGCGCGGTGATATCCGCCCGTACGGTGCGTGTGGAAACCGACAACCGCTGCGCCAGCTCGTCCTGCGGAAGCGCTTCGTTTTGCAACATGTCAAACAGCTGTGCTAAACGTTGGTTGGGGAATCGCACGTCAGTTTCCTCATCAGTCAGTTAGCCTACGCAGGCCCGGGTCATCGCCATCAGCTGGCGTACGTCGTCCGGACGAGTGTTACCAGTCACCTTATCAATAATCGAACTATAGATGTGAGGAATGATTTTACTCACTCCGGCATCGAGGGCAATTTGCAGGATTTCAGTGAAATTATCCAGATCGATACCGCCGGTTGGCTCCAGCCAGAAGTCATGACGGGCGCAGGCCTGCGCGACCGCAATGTACTCGTCACGGCATTGCAGGCCGCCCATCGGGAAGTATTTAATTGAGCTACCGCCCATGTCTTTGAGCAGCGCAATCGCGGTTTCTACCGGCACAATACCGTCCGGCGTCTGGCTGCTTAGCGGACCAGTGGAGATTTTCACCCTGCCCGGCGTGCCGGTTGGCGAGACCAGTCCGTTGACCACTGTCTCCTGCTGGCCCAGCAGCGCGCGACTGGTAGCCACGCCGGTGAAGACCTGATTGACATGTTGTGGCTGCACCTGACGGGAGATTTCACTGACCATCGCCGACTGGTTAGGATCGCCCGCCCCCAGCCCCACGGAGAGCGCATTGTCGATAAGGGTCGCGTATTCACGCATATCCGCTACCGCGCTTGCGACATCCGGGTAATTTTTTGACAATACGCCAACCAGCACGTGTCCTTCCGCCGCCGCATAAATATCTCGGGCATTTTCTTTGGAGCCTGCCAGCACGTTCAGGCAGACGCGGTCGCGATAAAAGTTAGGGGTCAGTTTCATGCGTTTTTCTCCTGCGAAATTACTTCACCAATTCGACGGGCCACAATCTCCAGCTGCGCGCGATCGACACTGCGCACATCGGCTTCGATAATGCCTTCATTGGCTTTGTAACCACGGAAGTAAATCGCGTACTCCCCCTGTTTCAGCGCGTCGACCAGTTCCCCCGTGGCGATCCCGGTTACCGCTTCATCAAACTTAATTTCCGTGCGGGCGATGTCGCGCCCTGCACTATCCCACACCACGCGGGCGCTCACGCCGTTAAGCTGGTTCAAGGCATTAATGAACGGCGTCATTTTCTCGACCATCTCCGCGCCGCTCTCTTTCTGCGCGTTCAGATACAGTTCGATGGCGCAGGTCAGTCCAAGAATTCCCTCTTTGCCCACCTTCATCGCCCGGCCAATTCCCGCCGTCTGGCGCTTCACCCACTCAACGTACTGGGTTTTACCTATCACCAGACCGCTGGTTGGTCCTTCTATCGCCTTGGCGCCACTATAAATCACCAGATCTGCACCAACCCGGTAATAGCACTGCAAATCCTCTTCCGCCGCCGCGTCCATGATCAGCGGCAGATTATGCGTACGCGCCACCACCGCGGCCTGCTCCACGCTGAGCATACTTTTCTGGACGCAATGGTGAGATTTGATATACAGAATGGCCGCCGTACGCGGTGTAATGGCCGCCGCCAGCTGCGCCGCGGAACATTCGTTGGCATAACCGGCTTCCACTAACTTGCCGCCGCCAAGCGCCACCATGGTGCCTACCGGAGCGCCAAAGTTGACGTTGTGACCTCTGGGCAGCACGATTTCGTTGTTTTCAATGGGCGTGACGTGCAGGTTCTCCAGCAGCCAGTCGCTATCTTTAACCAATACGCCAGCCACCGACAGGGCGATCCCGGCCGAGGCGCAAGAGACAACCGTTGCCCCTTCCACTTCCAGTAATTTCGCGATGTAGTCGCCTGTTTTATTGACCAGGTCTTTCATCTCGAAATATTGGTTCATCCCCGCCATCGCGGCTTCAACCACTTCTGGTCGCGGCGTGGAGACGCCAAGCGCCGTCATGCGGCCGGAGGTATTAATCACCTGTTTTAAATCGTATTTCTCAAAAATCGAAGGCATATTCCGCGCTCCCTTGTTCGGTCATATAGCCCTTGCCCGCACGTATTGCGGCAAGCGGCACCAGCAGTTGTTCAGCCTGCAGGCTGTCGTTTTCTGCATCTACCAGCACGGTTGGCTGGCGCTTAAGCGTAAAGAGGGTTAAATCGGCATCCAGACCGACCTGCAGCCGCCCCTTCTGTTTCAGGCGCAGACCATCGGCGGCATTGGCGGTAACGCATTCAATGACCTGCGGAAGCGACATCCCAATGGCGAGGAATTTCGACATCACATTCGCCAGGGAATGTACCGGGCCGCTGATACGGTTGCGGCAATAAATATCGGAGCTGATGGTGTGCGGCAAAATGCCCAGGCCGATCGCGCGTTTTGCCACCGCAAAGCTCAGGCTGGCGGTGCCATGCCCAACGTCCAGACGCACGCCACGTGAAATCGCCCGCGTCACTGACGCCCGCAGCTCGCCTTGCGGCGTCAGAATGCGATTCGGCTTACCGTTGTAACAGTGGGTAATAATGTCACCCGCGCTCAGGCGCTCAGCGATATCATCGAGATTCGGCGGGTTGTTGCCGATATGCACCATCAGCGGCAGGTCGCCGTTCTGTGCTTGCATCGCTTTGGCGCGATCCAGCGGCGTGATGCCATTTTCACCGACTACGCTGCTGCTCATACGTGCCTTCAGACCGACGATAAAATCAGGGTAGCGTTTCACCGCCTCTCGCACCGCATCAGCGTCAATATTGGCCATGTTGGCCAGCTCGTTCTGGGCGATAAGCCCCACGCGGGAGATATTCAGCAACGCGTACACTTTGGTCGCAGCTTCCCGGGTCAGGGTGTAAAAATCGTCGATGTCATCCGCCCCGGTGCTGCCCGCATCCACCACGGTAGTGACGCCGGTCGCAATACCGACGCTATCCGGCTGGTCGTGATAAATCGGGGATTTCGGGTAGCAATGAACGTGGGAGTCAATCCAGCCTGCGCTGACGTAGCACTCACCGCCCAGCTCGATGGTTTTCAGCGCCGGACCATCAACGTCACCCAACGCCGCGATCTTGCCGTCTTTGAGCGCAATATCGCTCACCGTATCGTCAACGAGGCGCGCACGGCGCAGGAGTAAATCAAACATGTCTCTCTCCTGTTGAAATGGGGGCGGTCGTGTAGG
>NZ_JAOWHO010000036.1:40050-115967 GCF_030332605.1 Citrobacter sp. Cpo103
TAAGGCGCAGCGCCATCAGGCGTCATTGCCGGATGGCGGCTGCGCCTTATCCGGCCTACAACGACACACCATCAGCTAATAGCAATCGGGAAGATGGACCCGAGGATCATTGCGCCGAGGATCGCCCCGCCGGTAATCGGTTTTTGCCACAGATAAAACAGCAGCGCGCCCGCCAGAGAACCGATTCCGATAGGAATAGAAGCCGTCATCGCGCTAAGGATAATCAACGGTCCGAGGAAGCGGCCGGAGGCGTTACCGGCCCCCATCATGACGTCCGCACCGTAGGTTGAGTCGCTCTGGTTGATGGTGAACTTACGCGCCAGGATGATGATGTAGCCAATCGCCAGACCAATCACCAGACCGGTGACCAGCGAGGCGGCGAAGTTGGCGACCGGGAAGATAATGCCCGCGCCCAGCAGCAGCGCCGGAACACCTAATCCGACCCCGGTCTGAATCGCCCCGCCGATGTCCAAAATCCCCACCAGCGAACCTTCAATGATGCGGGCAAACAGGAAGCTTGCGCCAAATGCCGCCACCGCCCCGTAGGAGCCGGTATCCATTCCCGCCTTCAGCATCGCCACAAAAGCCACTTCGTTAAATGCGCCAATACCGTACAGGTAGTACATGTGTGTTCCGGCAAATACGCCAGAGGAGAGCAGGCCCACGAAGATCGGGAACGACCAGTCAGCGAACCAAAAACCTTTATTCTGTTCCATGATGACCTCCGTTATTTGCCGCTGAGCGAGTTGTGGATAAGTTCGAGCCAGTTAGGCACGGTCAGATGGAAGGATTCGATCATCTTCATGTCGAAGCCACGGAAGAAGCCGCTCAGGACAAACAGCGCGACGATAGCCACCATCATCACTTTCGTGACGTGGTTCCAGCCGCTCTCTTCAACACCTTTGCCGATCAGAATGCCGAGAACCAGACCCGGAACGGCGTTGCCCATAATCAGCTGCGCCGCGCCGCCAAAAACGGTGGCCCAGAAGCCGGATTTCTTACCAGCGTCGATCGCCGCCAGCCAGAAGATCACTGGCATCACGGTGTTAACCAGCAGGTTAGCCGCGGGCACCAGCACCTTGACGGCGGTAACTTGCAACGCTTCCGGTACGGATGATGCGGTGAGGTTCAGGAAGGTCACTACGATCATCCCGATAACGCCGCAGGCAATTGCCATGCGTTTGGGGTCGTGCAGCGTTTCACCGACGTTGCGATTTTTAATCATCAGCGCGGCGGCGCCCCAGTTAGGGATGATGCGATGGTCGACGTCCTGCGTGAACGCCCCCGCCGCAACGGAGGAAGCCCAGGCATTAAAGAAGAAGCCCAGGCCGAACGAGAAGTGAGAAGCTGGATCTCCTTCGCAGGAATTCAGTTCTCCCAGAGTACGAAACGCGCCCATCCCTTGAGTGGTAGGCGCATGAAACATGCGTGCAGCCCCAGCGCCGACACCAACGCCAACCAACGCGCCGATGATGAGCGATTTTATTAATATTATCAGGAACATAATTATGCCTTTTAATAGAAAAATCAGCGTTGCGTAACGAAATCCACCTTGTCGAGATTGATGGCAGTCACGTTGACGGTCACGTCCAGCTCCACGCTGAAAGTGCGTCTTTCCCGGCGCAAAAAGAGGAATAAAAATGCCTCTTTACGCACCGATTCACGCGCTTGAACAACCTGCACATCCTGTGGCTCAATACGCAGTAAGATATGCGGCGACGCTTTCATCACCGCAGCCTGAACGTGGTTCAGGGCATCGGCAAAGGCGCGAGCTTTAGTCTCGCCCTTACCCGTGACTCTCACCGTGGTGGTGAATTGCTCTTTCATGCTTAAGCGCCGTGTTTCTTTTGCCACGCCTGCACCAGGCGCTCGCCGAGCTCTTCTTTATCCATAAAGCCGAATCCCAGTACGTTGCACCCTTCGTTGATGGCGGTTACCCCTTCATCGACCGAGCGCATGCCGTATTTCGCCTTGTAGCCGTATTTGGTCTGCGCGGTAATCGCACCCGCACCACCACTGCCACAAAACGAGATACCAAAGGTGGCGTTTTCCGCTTTCATCACGTCACCCAGCTTCATATCTGCTGCAACGCCCGGCACCACAACGGCACGGCCACCCGCTTTCTCTACGCCTGCCGCCACTTTCTGGCCTTTACCCAGACGATCGCCAATCACTACGGTAATCTGTTCCATCTTTTGCTCCTTAAAGGTTGTCTTTCGCGACTTCGAAGTGCACCGACAGCAGCCAGGCCTCTTCCTCAGGAAGATTGCCAAACTCGGCGACCACGTCGCGGGCAAGCGCCATTGATTCGGCAGATATTTCATCAAACAAGCTGGCATCGACCTCTGGTAAGGGTTCACCCGTTACCGAGCGGTGCGCCATGGCGCGAACATGCGACGTCAGCATCTGTTCCTGTACGGCGTTGGGAATAATGTTGCGTTCTCGCAGCAAGGCATACACCTGCGCCAGCATGCGGTCGGCCAGTTCCACCGATTCCCCCATGTCATTCATTACAGCTCCGTTATTCACTCGTCTTACCCCGTTAATGTCTCTGAGGGTAAATTAGCGACGGAGGTTATAAGTTTGTAGCGAGTTGTTTTCCACTTCGAAGTGGAAAGGTGTGCAGCGATAGTGATCTGTGCCGCAAAAAGGGCTGGAACCACGATTTATCACTGGAAGAATGTGATTGAGATCGCAAGAGCGAGCAGAAAAATGGAAGGAAGTGCGAACAATGAATGGACGATAAAAATGAAAAAATGTGATGGGGATAGCGTTTACTTATGGGACGTGCAGTAGCGGGGGTTTTATCCGACCTACGGGTATGCAGGCCGGATAGCGCAGATTAGCGGAACTTCTTGTGGTTTTCGTTGCGCGTAGTTTTCAGCTCTTCCGCAACGGCTTTCGCCTCTTTAACTTTACCTTCGTTCGCCAGCTTCAACGCACCGTCGATCTGACCGATCAGCGTGTCAAAGCCGTGGCGGAAATCCTTCATCTCCGGGCTGTCCGGGGATTTGTTTTCCAGCTTCGGCGGCGTTCCCTTTTGCGCGTCCAGTGCGGCTGCACGCATTTTGGTTAACGCATCTTTCAGTTCAGTCGCATTATCCGTTTTTTCGACGATTTTCAGGTTGTCGTTGAGGATCCCCATATCGTCTTCAAGATCGGCTGCAAACGCAGAAGAACCAAGAACCAGCGTTGAAGCTGCGACGATCGCTAACAGGTGTTTACGCATTGCTCACTTCCTTTTTTATTATTCAAAAATAAACAAACGCCAGATACCCTCAATAATTCACGCCACAGCTTGAAGTATGACGGATATTATTGCCCGGCGATCTTCATCTCCGGCAACAGGACCGAACCACACTGAATATTACTGCGCGTTTCAATATCGTTGCCGACGGTGACGATATTACGCCACATCTCTTTTAAGTTACCGGCGATGGTAATTTCACTCACCGGGTACTGAATTTCGCCGTTTTCGACCCAGAAGCCCGCCGCGCCGCGCGAGTAATCGCCGGTAATGCCGCTTACGCCCTGTCCCATCAGCTCGGTAACCACAAGACCTGTGCCCATCTCTTTAAGCAACTGCTCGAAGCTTAGACCCTGTCCCGGAATTCGCCAGTTGTGGATCCCGCCTGCATGACCGGTGCTCTTCAGCCCCAGCTTACGTGCGGAATAGTTGGTCAGCAGCCACTGAGTCAGCACGCCGTCTTTAATAATGTCGCGGCGTTCGGTCCGTACGCCTTCGCTGTCGAACGGCGACGACGCCAGCCCTTTCAGCAGGTGCGGATGTTCTTCAATGGTCAGCCATTCCGGCAGAATTTGCTTGCCCAGCGAGTCGAGCAGGAAGGTGGATTTGCGGTACACCGAGCCACCAGCAATCGCGCCAACCAGGTGTCCGAACAGTCCGGTCGCCACTTCATTGGCGAAAATCACTGGTGCTTTCATGGTGGAAAGTTTACGCGGAGACAGGCGAGATAAGGTACGGCGAGCACAGTCAGCCCCCACCCACTCCGGCGTTTGCAGATCGCCCATCGCCCGGCCAATGGTGTAGGCGTAATCACGCTCCATATCGCCATTTTCTTCTGCGATTACGCAGCTGGAAAGGGAATGGCGCGTGGAGCAATAGCCCTGCAGCATGCCGTGGCTGTTGCCAAACACTTTGATGCCATAGTGGCTGTTAAAGCTGCCGCCTTCGGTGTTGGTGATACGTTTGTCAGCCTGCAACGCCGCCTGTTCTGCACGAGCAGCCAGTTCGATAGCTTCATCAGGGGAAACTTCCGCCGGGTGAAACAGGTCCAGATCGGGCGCATCAAAGGCCAGCAGTTCTTTATCTGCCACGCCCGCACACGGGTCCGGCGAAGTGTAACGTGCAATGTCCAGCGCGGCCTGCACGGTGCGTGCAATCGCCTGCGGGCTTAAATCGGTGGACGATGCGCTGCCTTTACGGTTTTGATGGTAAACCGTAATCCCCAGTGCACCATCGCTATTGAATTCGACGTTCTCCACTTCACCATAACGGGTGCTGACGCTAATACCCGTGGTCTTGCTCACAGCGACTTCCGCGCCATCCGACTTACCTGACGCTAATTCCAGTGCCGTCGAGACTGCTTCTTCCAGAATCTTACGCTGCGCTTCAACTTGTGAGATTACTTTCATCGCAAATGCCATAATGTAGAGAGAGTTTCTCTGAAGTCTAACAGAGAACCGTTTTTCAGTGCGCATCTTAACTGGTAACATTAGCCTCTTTTTTTAAGGAGCCTGACATGACTAAGCAGCCCGAAGACTGGCTCGACGACGTTCCCGGTGATGACATCGAAGACGAAGACGATGAAATTATCTGGGTCAGTAAAAGTGAAATAAAACGTGACGCCGAGGAGTTAAAACACCTGGGTGTGGAACTGGTAAAACTGGGGAAAAACGCGCTGGATAAAATCCCGCTCGATGCGGATTTACGTGCCGCGATTGAGCTGGCCCAGCGTATTAAGATGGAAGGTCGCCGTCGTCAGCTGCAGCTGATTGGCAAAATGTTGCGCCAGCGCGATGTTGATCCTATCCGTCAGGCGCTGGACAAGCTGAAAAACCGTCACAACCAACAGGTCGTTGTCTTCCATAAGCTGGAGCAACTGCGTGACCGTATGGTTGACGGTAGCGATGAAGCTATCGAAGAAGTGATGAACCTGTGGCCTGACGCCGACCGTCAGCAACTGCGTTCGCTGGTGCGTAACGCCAGGAAAGAAAAAGCGGGCAACAAGCCGCCAAAATCTTCCCGCCAGATCTTCCAGTATCTGCGTGAACTGGCGGAAAACGAGGCCTAACCTCTTCGTCCGCCGAAAGTGCCGGATGGCGGTGCAAATACCTTATCCGGCCTACGATCCGTTGTAGGCCCGGTAAGCGTAGCGCCACCGGGCATTTTTTACTCTTCTTCCGCCTGAGCTTTCTTCGCCAGACCATCCAGCAGTTTTTGATGAATGCCGCCAAACCCGCCGTTGCTCATCACCAGAATGTGATCGCCAGGCTGCGCGGTTTTCACCACCATATCAGCCAGTGCATCCACATCGCCGCTCCAGTGTGCCGGCTGAACGCAGGCTTCAGCGACTTCTGCGACCTGCCACGGAATGTGCGGGGGTTGCAGCAGGAACACTTCGTCTGCACGCCCTAACGACGGCGCCAGGTCATCTTTGCACAGGCCCATTTTCATGGTGTTCGAGCGAGGTTCCAGCACAGCGATGATGCGCGCCGTGCCGCCCACTTTACCGCGCAGTGCCGCAAGCGTTGCCAGAATGGCCGTCGGGTGATGGGCAAAATCGTCATACACCGTCACGCCATTGGCTTCACCGCGCAGCTCAAGACGGCGACGGGCGTTGATGAACGAGCCCAATGCATTGGCCGCATCCGCAGGCACGACGCCAACATGACGCGCGGCTGCAATCGCCATCAGGCCGTTGTGCATGTTGTGCTCGCCCACCAGGCCCCACTTCACTTCGCCGACTTTTTCACCGTCCAGCCACACTTCCCACTCGGAGGCATCGGTGGTCAGTTTTTTCGCCTGCCAGTGACCTTGTTCGCCCACCAGCTCTTGTTCGCTCCAGCAGCCCATCGCCATCGTCTGTTTCAGATTGATGTCGTTTTCCGGGTAGATGATGCGTCCCTGGCCCGGCACGATACGCACCAGATGGTGGAACTGTTTCTGAATAGCTTTCAGATCGTCAAAGATATCCGCGTGATCGAACTCAAGGTTATTGAGGATCAGCGTGCGCGGGCAGTAATGCACGAATTTAGAACGCTTGTCGAAGAACGCACAGTCGTACTCATCCGCTTCAATCACGAAGAAGTCGCTCTCGCCGAGGCGCGCGGAAACCTCAAAGTTGCCCGGAACGCCGCCGATCACAAAGCCAGGTTTATAGCCGCAGGCTTCGAGGATCCAGGTCGCCATTCCGGCGGTAGTGGTTTTGCCGTGCGTACCCGCAACCGCCAGTACCCAGCGATCGCGCAAGACAAAGTCATGCAGCCACTGCGGGCCGGACATGTACGGAATGTTCTTTTCCAGCACCGCTTCCACGCACGGATTACCACGGGTCATAGCATTGCCAATGATCACCAGGTCCGGCTGTGGGTCGAGCTGGCTGGCATCGTAACCCTGAATCAGATCAATGCCTTGCTTCTCAAGTAAGGTACTCATCGGCGGATACACATTGGCGTCCGAACCGGTTACTTCATGACCGAGCGAGCGCGCCAGCATCGCCAGACCGCCCATGAAAGTGCCACAAATTCCCAAAATATGAATGCGCATACGTCACTATCCTTTTTTAATCTGGGGGCCATTTTACGCACATGTCCGGCAAGTGAGAAACGCATTTCAGGATATTCCGCAGTTTGCTGGCGCGATTCACCTAAGCGCAGCAATGGAAATATTTGTTAATATTGTTGCGGTCGCTTTACTCCACATAAATTGCAGGGAAAGTGTTATGAAAACGTTAGGTGAATTTATTGTCGAAAAGCAGCACGAGTTTTCTCATGCTACCGGTGAACTCACTGCTTTGTTGTCGGCAATAAAGCTGGGCGCCAAGATCATCCACCGCGATATCAATAAGGCCGGTCTGGTCGATATCCTGGGTGCCAGCGGTGCTGAGAACGTGCAGGGAGAGGTTCAGCAAAAACTCGATCTGTTCGCGAACGAAAAACTGAAAGCTGCACTGAAGGCGCGCGACATTGTGGCGGGCATTGCCTCAGAAGAAGAAGATGAAATCGTCGTCTTTGAAGGCTGTGAACACGCTAAATACGTTGTGCTAATGGATCCGCTGGATGGCTCATCCAACATCGATGTTAACGTCTCTGTCGGTACGATTTTCTCTATTTACCGCCGCGTAACCCCAGTCGGCACACCGGTCACGGAAGAGGATTTCCTGCAACCGGGCAACAAGCAGGTTGCTGCAGGTTACGTTGTTTATGGTTCTTCCACCATGCTGGTGTATACCACCGGCTGTGGCGTACATGCCTTCACCTACGATCCTTCTCTGGGCGTATTCTGCCTCAGCCAGGAACGTATGCGCTTCCCGGCGAAAGGCAGCACGTACTCCATTAACGAAGGCAACTACATCAAATTCCCGAACGGCGTGAAGAAGTACATTAAATTCTGCCAGGAAGAAGATAAGCCAACCCAGCGCCCGTATACCTCGCGCTACATTGGCTCTCTGGTTGCGGATTTCCATCGCAATCTGCTGAAAGGCGGGATCTACCTGTACCCAAGCACCGCCAGCCATCCGCAAGGGAAACTGCGTCTGCTGTATGAATGCAACCCGATGGCCTTCCTGGCCGAGCAGGCGGGCGGCAAAGCCAGCGATGGTAAAGAACGCATTCTGGATATCACCCCAGAAAGTCTGCACCAGCGCCGCTCCTTCTTCGTGGGTAACGACCATATGGTTGAAGATGTAGAACGCTTTATCCGCGAGTTCCCGGACGCGTAAGTATCATTCATCGCACGGACGTAGGCCGGATAAAACGCGTAGCGTTGCCATCCGGCCTACAAAATCCATCGTCCGGTTACGCTTTCTGTAGCTTAAATACGGCCATTGCTTCGATTAGCGCTGAAGACTGCTCTTCCAGCGAGCGGGTAGCCGCTGAAGACTGCTGTACCAGCGCCGCGTTTTGCTGTGCCGTTTCATCCATCTGAATCACCGCGATATTCACCTGCTCTATGCCGCGACTCTGTTCCTGGGACGCACTGGCAATTTCACGCATCAGTTTGGTCATACGCATAACCTCGGTCGCGATTTCATCCATGGTTTCGCCCGCCTGCTGCGCCAGTTCACTGCCTTCCCCCACATGGGTGTGCGAATCGCTGATTAGCGTACGGATCTCTTTGGCCGCCTCGGCGCTGCGACTGGCCAGATTACGCACTTCACCAGCAACAACCGCAAAGCCCCGCCCCTGCTCACCAGCTCGCGCCGCTTCAACGGAAGCATTGAGCGCCAGAATATTGGTCTGGAAAGCAATGCCATCAATCACGCTGAGGATGTCGGCGATTCGGCTGGAACTTCCTGAAATATCGCGCATTTTCTCGATCACATAGCACACCATTTCGCTACCGCGATCGGCGGTATCCGACACCGATTTTGCCAGCTGGTGCGCCTGTTCCGCGTTCTGCGCATTCTGTTTCACCGTCGCCGTGAGTTCTTCCATGCTGGCGGCGGTCTGCTCCAGCGAAGTGGCTGTGGATTCAGTGCGTTGCGCCAGATGCTGGTTCCCGGCCGTCAGTTCACGACTGCCAATATCAATTTGCGAACTGGCATCGCGTACGCGCTGTACCGAGTCGCCCAGCGCATGGCGCATGTCATCCATTGCCGCGTTCAGACGGTTGAATTCGGCGCTGGCTGACAGCGCGGTAACCGGCGACAAGTCCCCCGTTGCCAGGCGTTCCAGTTGCTCAACCATAGTATCCAACGGTTTGAGAAACTTATTTCGCAGCATAAACCAAATAACCGCCAGCAATGCGATAGCAGCCAACATCGCAGTGCTCATAATACCGTGATAGATCAATGAGGTAATGACGCGCGTAGAGGCATATAGCCCCATACCACCGGTCAGTAACAGAAGGAACGTCAGCAAAGACAATAACACCAACAAACTTGATCGAATTGAAAGGGATTTTGGCATCGTTATATTTCCGGTTGTAGGGTTAAAACAGACCTGTACAGAACCTATCGACTACAACCGGAAAAAGTTTAGGTATTTAAATGTTTTGTGCAAAATCAGGATGTTACTTTGGTGTTGCCGCCGTACCCACTCGGGTCACCGGCGAGCTTTGACGATTTTCCCAAAGCACCGTCAGACCGCGTTGTAACGCTATAAATATAAACAATAAAATGCCAATCGCGATCTTCGTCCACCAGGAACTTAATGTGCCGTCAAAATTAATGTAGGTCTGGATCAGCCCCTGAATGGCGACGCCAAACAACGTCCCTAACACTGTACCGACCCCACCGCTGAGCAGCGTTCCGCCAATCACCACTGAGGCTATCGCATCCAGTTCGACGCCAACGCCCGCCAGCGCATAGCCCGCCTGGGTGTAAATGGAAAAGACAATGCCGGCAAGCGTCGCAAGCCCGGTAGACAGCATATAAATGCGGATGGTGGTGCTGCGAGTTGAGATGCCCATCAGGTTGGCAGAGGTGGCGTTGCCGCCAATCGCGTAAACCTGATTACCAAAGCGCGTACGGTGCGCCAGGAATATGCCGATGACGACAACCGCCAGCATCAGCAATCCCATCGCGCTCAGGCGACCACCGCCGGGAATTTTCCATGCCAGGCTTGAGAGCGTGTCATAAACCGGATGATTAATTGGGATAGATTCTTCAGAGACCAGATAGCTGACGCCGCGCAGGAAGAACATTCCCGCCAGGGTGATAATAAATGCCGGGATCTTCAGCGCATCAATCAGTAACCCCATAAACGCACCAAACGCGCAGCCCATCAGCAAAACCAATGGGAACGCCAGCAGCGGGGAAATGCCCCAATAACCAATGGCCTTTGCCAGAAATACGCCGGTAAAGGCGATCACCGAGCCAACGGAAAGGTCGATCCCGCCAGAGAGGATCACGAAGGTCATGCCTACGGCAATGATGCCCAGAAAGGCGTTATCGGTCAGGATATTGCAAATGACCCGGGTGGAAGCAAAAGCGGGAAACTGCGTCAGGCAGTAGAGATAACCCAGCACAAACACGCCGAGGGTGATCATCAGCGGTAAATTACGTTTTATCATGACCACGCACTCCTTTTATCAGGCTGATAAAGCGTTGCGACTGCACGACCAGCACACACAACACCACCACGGCTTTGACCACCTGATTCAGTTCCGGCTGGAAGCCCGACAGCAAAATCCCGGTGTTCATGCCCTGAATAATCAACGCGCCTACCACCGACAGCAGCAGGTTAAAGCGCCCGCCCATCAGCGAGCCGCCGCCGATAACCACCGCCAGAATGGCATCCAGCTCCAGCCATAATCCGGCGTTATTGGCATCTGCCCCCCGGATATCCGCCGTGACGATAATGCCAGCGATAGCCGCGCACAGACCGCTCAGCACATAGGTGAGCATCACGATAATGCGGGTGTTCACCCCGGCGTTTTTTGCCGCACGAATGTTGATACCCACCGCTTCGATAAACATACCCAGCGCCGTTTTCCGCGTCAGCAGCCAGAACACCACCAGCGTGAGCAGTGCAATAATTACCGGCGTGGGGAATAGTAAAAGCGAGCCGCTGCCAAACCATGACAGTTCGGGCGAGTTAAAGGTGACGATCTGCCCGGAAGTGATAAGCTGCGCCACCCCGCGCCCGGCCACCATCAGGATTAGCGTGGCGACGAACGGTTGAATCTTGAGGATGGCCACCAGAATCCCGTTCCACAGCCCAGCCAGAATGCCGGAGCCTAAGGCGGCAAGCAGAACCACCGGCAGACTGTGCCCGGCCACCGTCATCGCCGCAGTAGTGGCACCGGCAATAGCCATGACGGCCCCCACGGAAAGGTCGATACCGCCGGTGGCAATCACCAGCGTCATACCAATCGCCAACAGCGCCACGGGAGCGGCGCGGTTGAGAATATCAATCGGGCTACCGAACAGCCGACCATCCTGCAAAATCACCTGGTAGAAATGCGGGGCGACCAGGCTATCCACCAGCAGCACCAGCAGTAACGCCACCAGCTGTGGCATCCCCTTTGGCCAACGGAACCGCCGTTTAGACGGATTGGATTGAGGGAGAGATTGAGGCATCACCATAGTCTCCTTAGGCCGCAATGGCGTTCATGATTGCCGGTACGGACAGTTCAGCCAGTGGGATCTCAGCCACCTGTTTGCGATCGCGCATAATAATGACCCGATCGGCATAGCCCACTAACTCTTCCAGTTCGGATGAAATCACCAGCAGCGCCAGACCATCCGCGCACAGCGTTTCGATCAGGCGGATGATCTCCGCATGCGCGCCAACGTCGATCCCACGCGTGGGTTCATCGAGGATCAGGAACTGCGGTTTGGTCAGTAACCAGCGCGAGAGCAATACTTTTTGCTGATTGCCTCCGGAGAGAAATTCGATCGGTTGCTCCGCGTTTGGAGTACGAATACCAAGCTGGCGGATAAACCGATCGGCAATCTCGTTTTGCTCTTTACGGGGAATAGGCCGCAGCCAGCCGCGCTGTGCCTGCAATGCCAGAATGATGTTTTCCCGCACCGAAGCGGCAGCAATAATGCCATCCGTTTTGCGATCCTCCGGACAGAAACCGATCCCCAGACACGAAGCCTGATGTGGCGATCGCAAGGTCTGCGGTTTGCCTTTGATCAGCGCACTTCCGCTGTCGGCGGGTTTAATACCGAAGATCACCTCCGCCGTTTCCGTTCGCCCGGATCCCAATAGTCCGGCGAGACCGACGATCTCACCGGGACGCACCTGTAGATCAAATGGCGCGATGGTGCCTTTTTTGCCAAAGCCGCTGAATGCCGCCACCGGTTTATCACTCAGCAACGTGCGGCCCGCACGCTGTAGTGCATGGGTATCCAGTTCACGGCCCAGCATCATTTTGACCAGTTCGATCTGAGGCAGTTCTCGGGTTTCACGGCAGCCAACGAAGCCGCCGTTACGCAGAACGGTAATGCGATCGCTGACCTGATAAACCTGATCGAGAAAGTGGGTGACGAAGATCAGACTGACGCCCCGATCGCGTAGATGTCGCATCAGGCCAAACAGCATTTCAACTTCCTGGGTATCAAGGCTGGCGGTCGGCTCATCGAGGATCAGCACTTTCGCGGAGAGATCGATCGCCCGACAGATGGCGACGATTTGTTGCATCGCCACGGAAAAGCGGTTCAGCGGCTCGCGCACGTCGAGGGAAAAACCGTATGACGCCATCAGCTCCGTCGCGCGTTTTTCCATCTGTTTGCGCTGGAGCAGGCCAAAGCGCCGCGGTTCACGACCAATAAATAAGTTATCGGCAACCGACATATTGGGCAGCAGGTTCACTTCCTGGTACACGGTGCCAATCCCCAGTTGCTGGGCATGGGCGGTGTTTTTGGGGGAAATCGGTTGGCCTTCGAGCCAGATAGTGCCACGATCGGCATGGTAAACGCCGGTCAGCGCTTTGATGAGCGTCGATTTGCCGGCTCCGTTTTCTCCCAGCAGCGCCATAATTTCACCGCGACGCAAGCTGAAATCCACGTTATCCAACGCTTTGACGCCGGGAAAGAATTTGCTTAATCCTTCGGTGCGGAGGATTTCCTGATGTTGGTCGGTGGTCATGGTTCCCCCTGCATCACGCCGGATTGCGCTACGCTTATCCGGCCTACAAAAGAGCGTAATGTAGGCCGGGCAAGCGCAGCGCCCCCGGCATTTTCATGAAGGCTTAGTAGCCCATGTTTTTCTTCTTCTCTAACTCTTCTTTCGCCGTATCCGGCAGATAGAGGATCGATTTGGTAATGGTCAGCTTCTCAGGCATCGTGCCGTCTTTTTTGAATTTCTCCAGCGCGTCGAATGCCGGGCCGGCCATATTCGGCGTCAGTTCGACGCTGGCGTTGGCTTCGCCGTCAATCATCGCTTTGTAGATATCCGGTACGCCATCGATAGAACCGGTGAGAATATCTTTGCCAGGTTTCAGGCCCGCTTCTTTGATCGCCTGAATCGCACCGATCACCATGTCATCGTTGTGGGCGTAAACCATACAGATGTTCTTGCCGTTGTTTTCCGCTTTGATAAAGCTCTCCATCACTTCTTTCCCTTTACTGCGGGTGAAGTCACCGGACTGAGAGCGAATAATTTTGATGTTTGGCGCACTGGCAATAGCTTCAGCAAAGCCTTTCTTACGATCGATCGCCACGCTGGCCCCAACGGTCCCTTGCAGCTCAACGACGTTACACGGCTTGCCGTCCACTTGTTTAATCAGCCAGTCGCCGATCAATTTACCTTCCAGCACGTTGTCGGCGGTGACCGTGGTCATATAGAGAGATTTGTCTTTTACATCGATGGAACGATCGAGCAAAAAGACCGGAATGTCGGCATCTTTAGCTTCTTTTAACACCGGCTCCCAACCCGTTGCCACGACTGGCGCAATAAAGATGGCGTCGACGCCCTGCGCAACAAATGAGCGGACTGCTTTAATCTGGTTTTCCTGCTTTTGCTGGCCATCAGCGATTTTCAGCGTAATTCCCCGCTTTTCGGCCTCGCTTTTCGCGACGTTGGTTTCTGCGGCGCGCCAGCCGGATTCAGAACCAACCTGCGAAAATCCTACGGTTAAAGGGGCTGCCATTGCCATAGACGACATGGCTGCCGAAACTGCTGTGACTAAAAGTAAGCGCTTCCACATAAGTGCGTCCTCGTAGGGTGATTATTGTTGGTTAATTAACCGTTGCGAAAAAACTATAGACAATTGAGCATGTAACGGATTGCGTTACATCACACTTCAAAAAAGTAAATAAAACGTTAATCACAACTTTGTAATCGCTTTCATCTCACTATGAAAAATGCGGCTGAAGATATGGATTTTTCTGTCACGAGAGAGAGGTGAAAAGAAGAAAATGCACGCAGAGAAAGCGAAAACAAGCGGAGACATTCCGCGCGAGTTGGCTATAATACCCGCCACTTGTTTGCCATAGCTTATTTAAAGGAAACAGACATGAGCTTACTCAACGTCCCTGCCGGTAAAGACCTGCCGGAAGATATCTACGTTGTTATCGAGATCCCTGCGAACGCAGATCCGATCAAATACGAAGTTGACAAAGAGAGCGGCGCCCTGTTCGTTGACCGCTTCATGTCCACCGCGATGTTCTATCCGTGCAACTACGGTTACATCAACCACACCCTGTCTCTGGATGGTGACCCGGTAGACGTTCTGGTCCCGACTCCGTACCCGCTGGAGCCAGGTTCAGTGATCCGCTGCCGTCCGGTTGGCGTACTGAAAATGACCGACGAATCCGGTGAAGATGCGAAACTGGTTGCGGTACCGCACACCAAGCTGAGCAAAGAATACGATCACATCAAAGATGTGACCGACCTGCCGGAACTGCTGAAAGCGCAGATCACCCATTTCTTCGAACACTACAAAGATCTCGAAGCGGGCAAATGGGTGAAAGTTGACGGTTGGGACAACGCTGAAGCTGCTAAAGCTGAAATCGTTGCTTCCTTCGAGCGCGCGAAGAAGTAAGTTCGCGTTAGCGTAAAGCCCTGAACGCCAGCCCCTGGTTAGTAAGGGTTTTTTAATTTCTACTTTCTTTTCCCCCTCCCCTTCGCTGTTTTCTTTTTGACCTACCAGATTGGGTAGTCACATTTCATTTATGTTAATTGCGAATGAGATTAGATCTCATTATCATTCTCGGCATGTAAATAAATGTGAATAAAAGTCAATGAACCTCCACAATGTGAAGTCCCTGAAACGCTATTCCTGCGTGGCTCTCGCCATAGCACTGTTATTTACCAGCCTGTCCAGCGTGGCACAGACGCTACCTGAGAAAGATTTTCTGACCCGCGACGTTGGCAACGGCGTGTATGAACTGGCGGTTGATAGCCAGCAGAATACGCTTTTTGCTGCCTCGTCGCCGTCGTTTGATAAAGATAAAACCAGCGGGCTTATCTATAAACTCGATCTGGAGAAACTCACCACGACTGAAGTTATCGAAACCAGCCGTCGTGCCTTTGCCACTGCCCTGGATGAAGAAAATCAGGTGCTGTACGTGGGTAACACGCTGGAGGGTTCCGTCACGCTCATTGATACCCGCAGCGGTAAAGAGCTGGCGATACTGCAACTGAGCGAAGCCAAAAACACGAAAGAAATTGTCCATACCCGCGAAATGGTGCTCGATAAACAGCATCACCGCCTGTACGTTTCCGGCGTGGCTGAAAAAGGCATTGTCTGGGTGGTGGATACGCAAAAGCGCGAGAAAATCGCTACCCTTGAAAACATGGGCCAGTATCCGACCGGCATGGCCGTCGATGCAAATAAGAACCGCCTGTATGTCGTAAATGGCCGCAACGAACTTATTACACTGGATACCACCAACCATCAAATTATTAGCCGCTTTAGCATTGAGCCCGGCAAAAAACATTTTTTCCTGAATATTGCTTTGGATGCAAAAAATAATCGCGCATTCCTGACCGATCCTGATTTAGCGGATGTACTGGTTGTTGATATTAATACCGGTAAGGTTATTGCCCCCATTAAGGTTATCAACTCGCTGGCGGTGATATATAACGAAAAACGCCAGGAAGTGTATATCACCCACCGAAATGCAAAACGCATCAGCATTGTGGACAGCAAGACTTATCAGGTAAAACAAAGCATTGAAACCAATGCGTTACCTAACAGCCTGGCGCTCTCGTCTGATGCCAACACCCTGTATGTCAGCGTCAAACAGCCGGAAAAAATGGCAGGTGTGAAGCCCGACTACGTGCTGAAAATCGACCTCTCCAAATATTAATAATTAAAAACGCTTCTGACACCTTGCAGCTTTTCTGGGCTGCAAGGTGATGCTTTTATTTTTTACTTTTCAGGTATCTATATTATGAAAACGCGTCAACTTATTACGCTGACAGGGATCGTTGCATTCTCAGGCGGTGTTATTTTCCCCACTCAGGCAGAAGAACTCACCGAAACCTCACGCAATAGCGAAGATGAAATGGTGATCACCGCATCTGGGTTCTCGCAGCAAAAGCGCGAAGCGCCAGCCACCATTTCCGTTATCGATCGTAAAACGCTGGATATTCAGCCGGACCGTAGCATTGGTGAAGCGATTAAAAACCTTCCTGGCGTCTCGGTCACTAACAGCAGCGGCATGAACGCTGGCAGCATTATGATCCGCGGCATGGACCCGTCCTATACCGCGTTTATGGTCAACAGCGTCAAACAAAATACCGGTGAATCTCGCCCTTACGGGCATGACATCGGTACTGAAGCCAACTTCTTACCGCCGATGGAGGCCATTGAGCGTATCGAAGTTATCCGCGGGCCCATGTCCTCGCTGTACGGCTCAGATGCCATCGGCGGTGTGGTCAACGTGATTACTAAAAAACCGTATGGTGCAAAAGAGTGGACAACGGCAATTGCCGCCAATACCTGGCTTCAGGAACACCAGTATTTGGGTAATACCAGCCAGATGAATCTGTTTACCATGGGGCCGATTGTGCCCGATGTTCTCGGCCTTAGCGTAGCGGCCGACTGGCTCGACCGTCGCGATGACGATCGCAATAACTATTTCGGCAAACACAACCGTAAATCCGTTGATATGACGCTGGGCTTGGCCGCTAGCGAAAATAACCTGTTCGACCTCAATGTGGTCACCGGTGAGCAGGAGAAAAACCGTACCCAGAAGCGCGGCGCGCCGTGGTCATGGCTGTTCGATCGTAACGCCGCCACCCTAACGCATACCGGCTGGTATGCCGACGACACCATCGCAACGACCAACTACATAAACTATGAAAAAGGCCGTTCGAAGTACGTTTATGACAGCCAGTCGCCGCAGTATGTGCAGATGGAGAACTACGTCGCCAATTCGCAAACCACCTTCACGCTCGACAACCATAAACTGACCGTTGGGGCGAATTTCACCCGCGAAGAGCTGAATGACCGCTTTGATGTGGCCAACAAAACGCTGCCCGGATCTGAGCCAGTGACAAAAATCAGCCGTAACGGTTGGGCATTGTTTGCTGAAGACGGCTGGAGCATTGACGACTTCATCCTGACCACATCAGCGCGTATGGACCAGGATGATAACTTTGGCACACATATTACGCCGAAAATGTACGGTAACTGGGCCTTCAGCAATGACTGGGCGCTGAAGGGCGGCGTTTCCGCAGGTTATAAAAAACCTGAGCTGCGTGCGACATCCAGCGACTTTGTCACCCCATACGGCTCGACTGTACCTTATCCCTTCCTGACCGTCGGTAACGACGATCTGAAACCAGAACAAAGCGTTAACTCTGAGCTGGGCCTCTACTGGACGGGGAATGCGCTGTCGCTGGATAGCACCGTCTTCTATACGCAGTTCAAAGACAAAATTGCTGAACAAACCATTTGCGAAACCACATCGACGAATCAGTGCTCCGTGAATGGCTACAAGGCGGACTCCGTCAGTAAATACTTCAACGTCAGCAAGGCGGACGTGTACGGTATAGAACTGAATGCCGACTGGCAGATTAGCGCAGATGTGAAAGCCAACGCTAACTACACCTGGAACCACAGCGAACAGAAAAGCGGCGTAAACAAAGGCTACGCGCTCAACGATTATCCGCGCCATATGGCGAACCTGTCGCTGAACTGGGCGGCAACGCAGAGTCTGGACGTATGGAGTACGGTGAATTACCGCAGCAGTAACCGCAACAGCGGCAATAACTATAAGTACGATGACTACACGATGGTCGACGTAGGCGTACGTTATAAGCTCAATAAGCACACGCAGCTGATGGCAGGGATCTACAACGTGCTGGATGAGGATCCGAAACTGACGACTGCATGGAATGAATCCGCGCAGGTGGAAGGACGCCGCTATAACCTCGGCGCGCGCGTGGAGTTTTAAGCCTTTAATAAACAACGCCACCCGAAGGCGGCGTTGTTTATTCTGGTAGGCGATATATCAGTACTGGTCTCTGTCTAACCAGTTACCGCTTTCAATCAGCGTTAAGCCATCAACCGGACGTTGGTACACGTACATCCATGCACTTCCGTACGGCGTTTGAATTAACTGGCGTGCGTATTCACCGCCGCGGGTACGCAGAGCGTCAAGCTCTGCCAGCGTGGCGTTATCAATACGATAAACTTCCCCGTGTACTGTTCCATTTCCCGGAACCGCGCCTGGATAGTGGCCCAGGCTGTACAACTGGTAGTTATCGATACTGAAATTTCCCAGCAACAGGGCATTGGTCATCCAGTGGCTGTTGCCTTGTTTGGTTCGTAAACTGCCGTAGACAAATATTCGCATTGCTAAAACTCGAACTGATAGAGCAAATCAAGTGCCTGATCTACGCCAGACACTGCTTCCAGATATAGCTTAGGCATCAGACGATAACGTAGCGTGAGTGTCGCTAAGGAGTCAAATATACCCACACCATATTTCACCTGCAGACCTGGCAGTACGTATCCGCTGACAACCACCTGAGATGAGTCGCCCACCCCTTGCGTGTCCAGTGCCAGATTGCTTACGCCAAATGTCTCCCCGATTTTACCCACAACCTGACCACTTTGTGCAACCCCCAGACCAATAAGCATTGAAGTCATCGCTGCGCTATCGCTTTGTTCGCTATCCAGCCCTTGTCCACGTAGCAGGTAGGAAAGCGCCATTTGCTGCGACATTGCCGGGTCGGAGAAGATCTCCGCCTTCGGTTCATCGGCGGTACCGGTGACGCGAACACCAGCGATCACATCGTCTTCGGTGGCATCTGGGTTACGAATCGCTTCGATGTTGAGCAACGGCTGATCCGGCGGACCGGAGAACAACAGCTCGCCCTTACGCACAATCAGATCCTGACCATAGGCGTGGAAGCGACCGCTCGGGATATTAATTTGCCCGTTAAGCCCCAGACCTTGCTTATCCTGCACCACTTTCAGATCGCCCGTCAGACGCGCTTTCAGACCAAAGGCGTCAAGACGCACGTTGTTACCAACGTGGATGTTCAGATTGCTGTTGATCGGAATACCGGCGGTCTGCGGTTTCTCGGGCTGCAGATTGTTGTTAAGCATGACCATATCGCTGGAAACCCCAACCGCGCTTTCCGGCAGGTCATGTACCACGATACGCGCCCACGGCACATCCACGTTGCCATCGAGAGTAAACAGGCTTGGTGTAGCTTCAAAGACCACGTCCGGCGATACGTCCAGGCGGACCATCGGCGGTACGGTAATACGTACCCTGCTGCCTTTAGCCGCAACGCGCGCCCGCCAGTTGTTTATCTGACTCCAGTCGGCATCGCCGCTCAGGTTTATTTCGCCCTGCTGCGTACGCACCACGCCCGCCAGCGTTGAGCGTGTTCCGGCGAAGTTAACAGCTAACTGGCTTGGCTGCATGTCAAACGGCATGAAGTTACCGTCAATATCCAGACCGCTCAGTTGCAGCTGTCCGAGCAACTGCGGGCTTTGCACATCTCCGCCCAGCCGCAGGTTGGCGTTGATCATCCCTGCCGCTTTTTCACCGCGCGAGAAGATGGGGTTCACCATCGCCAGATTGAAGTTGCGAATATTGACGTTACCGCCCAGATTACGACGCCCTTGCGGGTCCGTTACCTGCACCTGCCCGTCAAACTGCCCGTTGTTGGTCAGACGAATCAGCCAGCCCAACTCGGCACGGTTATTGTGCAGGTCGGCGGTCAGATTCAGCGTTTCAAACGCTACGGGGAGCGAGGCATCATTCACGCTTTGCGTGACCTTGACGTTACGTCCGCTCAGGGTGACCTGCCCCTGTGGCAGCCCCTCTTTGGTGGTGTCCCAGCTCACATCAGCTTTGCCAGTGAACACACCGCTGGCCTGGGTTGTCTCCGGCATAAACGGTTTTAGCATAGCCAGGTCGAAGCGGTTAAGGTTCACCACCGCGCGACCTTCTGCACCGGCATCAATGGTTTGTGGTACGCACAGCTCCGCATTCGGGTTGTTCCAGCAGTGCGGCCCGATACTAATTTTCTGTTCCTGATTACGATAATCCAGCGCGATAGCCCGGTTGAGCGACCACGGACCGACCGGCGTCTGGAAACGGGTATTGCTTAACTCTCCTTTCCAGCGCTGTTCTTTGCGATCAAAGCTCCCGGCAAGATCCAGTTGCCCGGAAACCGGCTCACCCTGAATGCGTAACTGCAGCTCATGCTGCTTTTCACTGCCTTTGGCGTTGAGCGTCACCAGACCAATATTCACGTCAGGTTGTACAATCCGCTCTACGCGAACGTTGAGATTACCGGCGATTTGCTCGGCCGATTTCACATCGCCTTCGACGCGCACCTGAGCAACGGAAAGTTCCTGCCAGCGCAGACCACGGGCGGTAATATCCGCCAGCAGCTGTGGTGCTTCAACCGTACCGCGAACTTTTACCAGCCCTTTCGCCGTACCGCCCAGCCCCGGCAGCGCGTTATCCAGGCTTGGGGCATCAATCGTCGCGTCGAGGTTAAGGTCTTTAACCCCCAGTTCGCCTTTTACGTCCGCACTGTTACGTCCCAGCTCCAGATGCAGGCCCGGGATCGTCCACTGCAGGTAGCTATTCCCCTTCAGCGAACCGTTCACATTGACCTTGTTCTGTTTCACGTTGCCGGTCAGCTTCAGCTCCGGAACCTCCATCTGCCAGCTTCCGCCGTACAGACTGCCGCGCGTTTTCACCAGGCCATTCAGTTTTGACGGCCAGTCCGGGATCGCTTTCACGGTATTGATACCATCCAGCGTTAGCTCCCCGCGCCAGCTGATCGCCTGCTGCCAGTCCACCAGCGCTTTCAGCTCAGTTTTCCCTTCCAGCGCCGCAACGCTGAGTTTATCGAGATTGATCTGTTGCTCGTTGCCTTTGGCGTCCAGCGTGATAATAGCCGGAGGAATATCCTGACCTTTCACGGCGGTACGCATCGACAGCGTATAGTCGGTCATCTTGCCGGTCAGTTTGAGCTTGATGTCATCGGCCTGGAACTGTTTCTCACCGGTAAACGGCCAGTAAACCTGCTTACTCACCACCTCAATGTTTAGCGGCAATCCGGCTTCTGCCAGGCGCGTCTGCGCACGCAGGTCCATATCCACCGGACCAGACAGATTGACGCCGACTTCCAGCTGTTCGCGCAGCGCGCCGCCAACCTTCAGCTTCACCTTTTCGCCTTTTAACGGGTCGATGTTTAGCGTGCTGTTTAACGTAATATCAACCGGCCACGTGTCGGTCAGTTGCGCCGTGCCGCTGGCTTTTACCGTTCCCTGATTAGAGTCGATATCCAGCGCGTCGAGCTTCATGTTGCCGTCTATGCTGCTCACTTTCAGCAGCATGCTATGTACCGTTAAATCCGTATCCCCAGTCACGCGCAGCTGCTCGCCGTGAAACTCTTCAATATTGAGATTGAGCGGCAGATGGACATCGGTCATTTCCGGCAGTACCGGCTTTGAGAACAGATCTTTTAGCGTTTCGCCGAGCGGCTTTTCATCCGGCTGCGGGTTTTGAATCTTCGGTTCGACAACCTCTTCCTGTGCCACTTCCGCCACTTTAGGCAGAGCAATCAGCAGCCCCTGTAATGACGTTGGCTTCAACGTCAGCGTTTTTTCCTGCCAGTTCAGGCCGGAAGTAAAATCCAGCACTGAAACCGTGGTGTCATCGATTTTGATATTGATGTTGTTCAGCGCCACGCGCGAAAGCGTGATGGGGTAAGGCGTGGAAAGATTAAGCGGACCGCTCTCTTCTTCCTCTACCGGCGCGGATGGCGGCATCTTTTTGCTGTCGATTGCCACGTTGATGTTTTTCAGCGCCAGATCGTTGACGCACAGGCTGCTGTCCCACAGACAGTTAAGCCCCACGGCCAAATGCACTTCACCAGCATTCACCGCCACGCCTGGCTGGTCGTAGCGAATATTTTTCAGTGATAGATCCCGCCAGCCGCCGGTGACCTGACCAATTTCCAGACCCGGAACCCACCGATTAGCTGCTTTGAAGATCAGATGCAGGCCCGAGGTGGTACCGACGAGGAACGCCACCGTGCCTAACAACAGCAGGATAAAAATCAGCACGCCGAGGCTTATCTTCTTCCATAAACTCATAATTCAGGCCCCAGACCGATGTAAAACTGTAAACCATGTTCATCTTTGTCGCCGACCGGGACGGCAAAGTCGAGCTTGATAGGTCCCACTGGTGATTGCCAGCGTACGCCGACCCCGGCACCGGTTTTGAAATCGCTTCGGCGAATATCGCTGACCGCTTCACCGCTATCGACAAACATCGCGCCCCACCATTTACCGGTCACGTTGTACTGGTATTCCAACGAGCCAGTTGCCAGCTTAGAGGCCCCTTTCAGCTTGCCGTCGCTGCCTTCCGGCGAAATAGATTTGTATTTGTAGCCGCGAATACTGCGATCGCCCCCGGCAAAGAAACGCAGGTCCGGCGGTACTTTGTCGAAGTCTCCGGTTTCAATCCAGCCGAGGTTGCCGCGCATCACAAAGCGATGCCTGTCGTACAGCGTGCGGATCCAGACGTTTTGCGCCTGGAAGACGGAGAAATCAACGTCTGAACCCCAGGCCGTGTTGGAGTAATCAATGGAATAACGCTGAGAGTCGCCCCAGACAGGCATCAGGCCGCCGCGTGAGCGCGTCCGGCTGATCATCACGCCCGGATAGAGCAGCATAGTGGTGTTGGTGACGTTACCCTGGGTAAAGTGGTCGAGACTCCAGCGCAGGTTAATCGCGCGCTGCCAGCCGCTGGAGAGGTCCCAGTAGCGGGAAACCGCAAGCGTTGTGGAATCCTGCTCGGTGTCGTTTAAATCGGTACGCTTAAAGCCGCCCTGTACCAGGTAATACTGTTCCAGCGGGTTCTTTAACAGCGGCATTTTATAGCTGAAATCAAGCACCTGCTCTGGCGCCGAGATACTGGCGCTGGTCGTCAGGCTATGGCCGTAGGAGTTCATCCACGGCTTTTTCCACGAGGTCTTCACCCGTGGCCCGACGTCAGTTGAATAGCCGACCCCGGTTTCGATGGTGTTTTCGGTTCGCGGTGAGACCACGCCTTTCAGCGGCAGCACTTTGGTTTTGCGGGCTTTATCAAACTCCGGTGCGACGACCACGGAATTAAACCATCCGGTCGCTGACAGACGACGGTTCAGTTCGCCCAGATCTTTCGACTCGTACTCTTCACCTTCTTTAAAGGGCACCAGATTTTGCAGATACTCATCGCGAATTTGCGAGCCTTCAAAAGTGACATGCCCAAAGCGATAGCGTTCGCCGCTGTTGTAATCGATATCCCAGAACGCCTGGCGACGCTCAAGCGCTATTCCAAGCTGGCTTTTATTAAATTCACTGTCGAAATAACCTTTACGCAGCGCCACGCTGGTGAGTGACTTTTTGAAGTTGTCATAGTCCCCCTGATTCAGCACGGTGCCGATTGCCGGGCGCGTTTTCAGCAGATCCAGATAATCTTTATCCGTACGCGCGCCACCGCGCAAAATCACCTCAGTGCCACCAATCAGCACCGGCTCGCCGGGGGTCACTTTGGCAATCAGCACCTGGCGGCCTTTCGCCGGCGGTGGACGCAGTTCAAAATCAATGGTCGGCTCAAAGTAGCCCAGCGCTTTTAGCCCTTCGCGGATGGCATCATCAACGCGCGCACGAAAGCGTCGGTCTGGAGTGACTTCATCACTTTGAATCGTGGACAGCTGCGCACGGACGTTTTTCTCCAGCGGTCCTGATAATCCTTCGACCTGTAAGCGTACATTCGCGGCGGCGGCGGAGCCACTTAAGCACAGTAATCCCACCCAACATAACTGACGGATATGTGGCACATTTTCTCCTGAATATCCTTTTTTCCCACCCCTGGAAAAAAATACTATGCCGTTCCTCGGCTTAACAAAAAATCAACAATAAGAGTTGAAAAACAGACGACAACCCAAATATTTCTTATGTTTAACTCTAGACGTATTCACGCCGTTTATTGTGGGCAAAGACGCGTCTCGTTACAACCTTAACCCAAATGACTGATTTCGGGAGAACGGCCATGAGTTTATTTGATAGAAAGCATCTTGTTACTCAAGCAGATGCGCTACCTGGACGCAACACCCCGATGCCAGTGGCAACGCTGCATGCGGTTAACCAACATTCGATGACCAATGTGCCCGACGGTATGGAGATAGCTTATTTCGCCATGGGATGCTTCTGGGGCGTTGAGCGTTTATTTTGGTCATTGCCAGGGGTCTACAGCACGGCGGCCGGGTACACCGGCGGCTACACCCCAAACCCAACCTATCGGGAAGTCTGTTCTGGCGATACCGGGCATGCCGAAGCGGTACGCATCGTCTATGACCCGCATGTTATCAGCTACGAACAACTGCTGCAGGTGTTCTGGGAAAATCACGACCCGGCTCAAGGCATGCGTCAGGGGAACGACCAGGGCACGCAGTATCGCTCCGCCATTTACCCGTTAACGCCGGAACAAACCGCCGCCGCACAGGCCAGCCTTGAGCGTTTTCAGGCAGCAATGACCGCCGCAGGCGACGAGCGCACCATTACCACGGAAATCACTACGGCAACCCCGTTCTATTATGCCGAGGACGATCACCAGCAGTATCTGCACAAAAATCCTTACGGATATTGTGGCATTGGTGGTATTGGTGTTTGCCTGCCGCCACAAGGATAATTTCCCCCTCTGGCGACTTTACAGTGCCTTACGCTATACTAGCTTCTGAATTTACCGGCTCACTTCCACGAGCCGGTTTTCAATGTGTATTTCACACGGATTTATCAACTTCTCCCTTCCGAGGATCTGACCTGAACGGTCGGATAAGATATGTTAAACAGTATTTTAGTCATTCTCTGCCTGATCGCCGTGAGTGCGTTTTTCTCGATATCTGAGATCTCGCTTGCTGCATCACGCAAAATAAAACTTAAACTGCTTGCCGATGAAGGCAACGTAAACGCACAACGTGTTTTGAAGATGCAGGAAAACCCCGGCATGTTTTTTACCGTCGTGCAAATTGGCCTTAACGCGGTCGCCATTCTCGGCGGTATCGTCGGTGATGCAGCATTCTCCCCGGCGTTTTACAGCCTTTTCTCGAAGTACTTCACTCCAGAGCTGTCCGAACAGTTAAGCTTTATTCTGTCGTTCTCGCTGGTTACTGGCCTGTTCATCCTGTTCGCGGATTTAACCCCGAAACGCATCGGTATGATTGCGCCAGAAGCTGTGGCTTTGCGTATCATCAACCCGATGCGCTTCTGCCTGCTGGTCTTCCGCCCGCTGGTATGGTTCTTTAACGGTCTGGCAAACAACATTTTCCGTCTGTTTAAGATCCCAATGGTGCGTAAAGACGACATCACCTCGGACGACATTTACGCCGTAGTCGAAGCGGGTGCGCTGGCGGGTGTTCTGCGCAAGCAGGAGCATGAGCTGATTGAAAATGTGTTCGAACTGGAATCCCGTACCGTCCCGTCTTCAATGACCTCGCGCGAGAATATTATCTGGTTCGATCTCCATGAAGATGAGCAAAGCCTGAAAAACAAGGTGGCGGAACATCCGCACTCCAAATTCCTGGTGTGTAACGAAGATATCGACCACATCATTGGTTATGTTGATTCAAAGGATCTCCTCAACCGCGTACTGGCGAACCAAAGCATGGCGCTGAACAGCGGCGTACAGATCCGCAATACGCTGATCGTCCCGGACACGCTGACGCTCTCTGAAGCGCTGGAAAGCTTCAAAACCGCAGGTGAAGACTTTGCCGTCATCATGAACGAGTACGCGCTGGTGGTGGGGATTATCACCCTCAACGACGTTATGACGACGCTGATGGGCGATCTGGTAGGTCAGGGTCTGGAAGAGCAGATTGTGGCACGTGATGAAAACTCATGGTTAGTCGACGGCGGTACACCGATTGATGACGTGATGCGCGTGCTGGATATCGACGAATTCCCGCAGTCTGGCAACTATGAAACCATTGGTGGTTTTATGATGTTCATGCTGCGTAAAATCCCGAAACGCACCGACTCGGTGAAGTATTCAGGCTACAAATTTGAAGTGGTGGATATCGATAACTACAAGATCGATCAGCTGCTGGTGACGCGTCTGGACAGCAAACCTACTGTTCTGGTACCAAAACTGCCAGATGCAAAAGAAGAGGCAAAGGCGTCTTAACGCCCTACAGAAACATCAACGGCTCCCATCAGGAGCCGTTTTTTTAACTACTGCATAGCACTTTGATCAAGCCATCTCAGTTTGCAGACGCAAGACCTGACGGTTAACTTCGGACATCACGGAAAAATGCAGTTTGTCCTTCACTTTTGGGATAAGAATCTTACCCTTATCAAATTCAAAAGCGCCTACATCCTTGATATATAACCGTCCACGAAACAGGATCTTCACGTACTTCGCCACCTGCAGCGGGTTGTATCGTTGGAAAATTTTCATTGTTGTCTCCTGCTGAGCATTACGCCTTTGCGGTACCACAATCGGTCCGACAATCCTCAGGCGCAAATTTTAATGCCCTATGACTATAGACTATCTCGTTGATGTTTCCAGCGTGTATAAGTTTATTTACCTTCAAGTTACAATTATTCAGAATTATCTTTTCAACGCTTCGCTGTCTTCAGTATAAGCCTTCATTTTTCGCAGGATTTGTGCGCCCGTCCGCAAACTGGCATCGCGCTTGCGGGAAAAAGCATCATTCGCGCATATGATTAAATTCCAGACCCAAGTGGTCGGATCACCTGCAAAATAAAAGAAAGAAGGAAAAACTATGACCTTACGAAAACTGCTGGCGCTGTCGTGCCTGCTACTGCCGATGATTGCCTCCGCACATAAGTTTGAGACTGACCAGCGCGTACCGCCGGTGGGGATCGCCGATCGCGGCGAACTGATTCTCGATAACGATAAGTTTAGCTACAAAAGCTGGAATAGCGCGCAGTTGCCAGGCAAAGTGCGAATTGTGCAACACATTGCCGGACGCACCTCCGCCAAAGAGAAAAATGCGACGCTGATCGAGGCAATCAAAGCCGCCAACCTGCCTCACGACAAATACCAGACCACCACTATCGTCAACACGGATGACGCCATTCCCGGCTCCGGTATGTTTGTGCGCAGCAGTCTGGAGAGCAATAAGAAGCTCTACCCGTGGTCGCAATTCATTGTCGACAGTAATGGCATTGCGCGTAAAGCCTGGCAACTGGATGAAGAGAGCTCCGCTATCGTCGTACTCGACAAGGACGGACGCGTGCAGTGGGCAAAAGATGGCGCATTAACGCAGGAAGAGGTGCAGCAGGTAATTGCCCTGCTGCACAAATTACTCAGTAAATAGAGACGCGGAAGCCGGGGTTGAGGAACGATTCACGTGGGGTGTAATCCAGAGGTTTCCCCTGCCAGTCGTGAACGTGCGCTCCGGCTGCGGCGGCAACGGCATGGCCAGCGGCGGTGTCCCACACGTTGGTTGGCCCAAAACGCGGATACAACTGTGCGTGCCCTTCCGCCACCAGGCAGAACTTCAGCGATGAGCCAATCGAGGTGGTCTGGTGCTCACCCAACTGTTGCAGATACTCTTTTAACTCATTGTCGGCATGCGAGCGGCTAATGACCACCAGCGGCGGACGCGCGTCACGAACCTGAATTTGTTTGCGTACGCCGCACTCTTCTTTCCACGCTTTACCTTCTGCTGCGCAGTACATCACTTTCATTACCGGCGCGTAAACCACGCCCAGAACCGGCTTTCCTTTCTCGATTAGCGCAATATTGACGGTAAATTCACCGTTACGCTTAATGAACTCTTTGGTCCCGTCCAGCGGGTCCACCAGCCAGTAGCGCTGCCAATGCTGGCGAACATCCCAGCCAGGAGGCGCCTCTTCAGACAGAACCGGAATATCCGGCGTCAGCGCCAGTAATCCTTCGAGGATCACCGTATGCGCGGCGATATCTGCCGCCGTGACCGGAGAATCATCCTGCTTGCTGGTAATCTCCATCGGTTTGATTCCATCGTAGACCTGCATAATGGCATCGCCCGCGTTCCGTGCAAGCTGGCATACATGTTCTAGCATTCTCCACCTCGTTTCTGTCAGTGGTGTTAACTCGTTGTTTTACTTATACCCGATCGTCAGGGGATCCGCCAACTGTGATAGCGTCTGCGGTTTTAAACGCTATATTCATGTCATGATTCACAGTTCTGTAAGCAAGAAGATTTATATACATTTTCTTTTGTGGTTTAGATCTTAAAAGGATGCCCCTGATGATTAAGTTTAGTGCAACGCTTCTGGCAACGCTGATTGCAGCCAGCGTCAATGCCGCGACCGTCGATCTGCGTATCATGGAAACCACTGATTTGCATAGCAATATGATGGATTTCGATTATTACAAAGATACACCGACTGAAAAATTCGGTCTGGTACGTACGGCAAGTCTTATCAACGCTGCGCGTGGTGAAGTCAAAAACAGCGTGCTGGTTGATAATGGCGATCTGATTCAGGGCAGCCCGCTCGGGGATTACATGGCGGCCAAGGGGCTGAAAGCGGGCGAAACACACCCGGTATATAAGGCGCTGAATACCCTGGATTACGCGGTGGGTAACCTCGGCAACCATGAATTCAACTACGGTCTGGAGTATCTGCACAACGCGCTGGCCGGGGCGAAATTCCCTTACGTTAACGCCAATATCATCGACGTTAAGACCAAGAAGCCGCTATTTACGCCTTACTTGATCAAAGACACTGAGGTGGTCGACAAGGAAGGGAACAAGCAAACGCTGAAGATTGGCTATATCGGCTTTGTGCCACCGCAGATTATGACCTGGGATAAAGCCAACCTCAGCGGCAAAGTCACGGTGAACGACATTACGGAAACTGCACGCAAATACGTTCCGGAAATGAGAGAAAAAGGCGCCGATGTCGTGGTGGTGGTTGCTCACTCCGGGCTTTCTGCCGACCCATATCAAACGATGGCGGAAAACTCCGTTTATTACCTCAGTGAAGTACCGGGCGTGGATGCCATTATGTTTGGTCACGCTCACGCCGTCTTCCCGGGTAAAGACTTTGCCAATATTAAAGGCGCAGATATCACAAAAGGTACGCTGAATGGGGTTCCTGCTGTGATGCCGGGTATGTGGGGCGATCACCTGGGCGTGGTGGATTTAGTGCTGAATAACGACAGCGGTAAATGGCAGGTCACTCAGGCGAAAGCCGAGGCGCGCCCGATCTATGACGCCGCAGCAAAAAAATCACTGGCAGCAGAAGACAAAAAAATCGTTGAGATCCTGAAAGCCGATCACGACGCCACGCGTGAGTTTGTCAGCAAACCGATCGGTAAATCCGCCGACAACATGTACAGCTATCTGGCGCTGGTACAGGATGACCCGACCGTACAGGTGGTGAACAACGCGCAGAAAGCCTATGTGGAACACTTTATTCAGGGCGATCCGGATCTGGCAAAACTGCCGGTACTTTCCGCCGCCGCGCCGTTTAAGGTCGGTGGACGCAAGAACGATCCGGCAAGCTTCGTAGAAGTCGAAAAAGGTCAGTTAACCTTCCGTAACGCCGCTGATTTGTATCTCTATCCCAACACTCTGGTGGTGGTGAAAGCCAGCGGTAAAGAGGTGAAAGAATGGCTGGAATGTTCCGCCGGGCAGTTCAATCAGATTGATATCCACAGCAGCAAACCACAGTCGTTGATTAACTGGGATGGCTTCCGTACCTATAACTTCGACGTGATTGACGGCGTGAATTATCAGATTGATGTTTCACAACCCGCCCGCTACGACGGTGAATGTCAGACCATTAACCCGAAAGCGGAACGTATTAAAAATCTGACCTTTAACGGCAAACCAATCGATCCGAATGCCACCTTCCTCGTCGCGACCAACAACTACCGCGCCTACGGCGGTAAGTTTGCCGGAACCGGCGACAGCCATATCGCGTTTGCCTCTCCGGATGAAAACCGCTCGGTGCTGGCGGCGTGGATTGGTGCAGAGACGAAGCGTACCGGTGAAATTCACCCGGCGGCAGATAACAACTGGCGTCTGGCGCCAATTCATAGCGACACACCACTGGATATTCGCTTTGAAACATCACCGTCTGATAAAGCCGCGGCATTTATTAAAGAGAAAGGCCAGTATCCGCTGAAGAAAGTCGCGACCGATGACATCGGTTTCGCTATTTATCAGCTGGATTTAAGTAAGTAATTTTCGTGCCGGATGCGGCGCAATAGCGTCTTATCCGGCCTACAAAACTACGCAGCCCGTTCGTCCCGCTGCGCTAAAACCTGCGGCAAATTCAGTTCTATCCAGTCCGCCAGCGCGGCAACTTTATCGCTCACCTGCTCACCCAACGGCGTCAGGCTATACTCCACGTGCGGCGGTACCACCGGATACGACACCCGATTGATAAACCCGTCATGCTCTAACGCTTGCAGGGATTGCGCCAGCATCTTTTCACTGACCCCGCCCATCTTACGGCGCAAATCGCTGAAACGGTGCGTACCGTCGCGCAGCGCCACCAGAATCAACACGCCCCAGCGGCTGGTGACATGTTTTAACACCTCGCGGGAGGGACACTGTTCGGCAAACAAGTTGCCATCACGTAACTGCTGGGAGAGCGTCGAAGCTGTCATTTTCATACTAACCTTTTTGTGCGTACTTACTAAAAGTAAGTTTAGGTGTTAGCGTGATTAAACACAAGACCAATACCAAGGAGTCACTCCATGATCGCAATTACCGGCGCCACCGGCCAACTGGGCCAACATGTTATTGAATCTCTGCTGAAAACCGTTCCTGCCAGCCAGATTGTGGCAATTGTGCGTAATCCCGCTAAAGCGACGGCGCTTAGCCAGCAGGGCATTACCGTTCGTCAGGCGGATTACAGCGATGAAGCCGCCTTGACGGCTGCCTTACAGGGTATCGACAAGCTACTGCTAATCTCCTCCAGCGAAGTGGGACAACGCGCCTCGCAGCATCGCAACGTGATTAACGCAGCGAAAGCCGCGCACGTGAAATTCATCGCCTACACCAGCCTGCTGCACGCCGACACCTCCCCGCTGGGGCTGGCTGATGAGCATGTGGCAACCGAGAAGATGCTGGCTGAATCCGGTATCGCATACGCGCTGCTGCGTAACGGCTGGTACACCGAAAACTATCTCGCCAGCGCACCGGCTGCACTGGAACACGGCGTGTTTATCGGGGCTGCAGGTGAAGGCAAAATCGCCTCAGCGACCCGCGCCGACTATGCCGCTGCCGCCGCGCGCGTCATCAGTGAAGACGTTCATTCCGGTAAAACTTATGAGCTGGCGGGCGACGCAGGCTGGACCCTGAGCCAGTTGGCTGCCGAGCTGGCAAAACAGAGTGGTAAAAAAGTGGTGTATCAGAACCTGAGCGAAGCAGATTTTGCCGCCGCACTTAAAGGTATAGGCCTGCCTGCCGGGCTGGCGGACATGCTGGCTGACTCAGACACTGGCGCCTCCAAAGGCGGTCTGTTCGACGACAGCCATACGCTGAGCAAACTGATTGGTCGCCCGACCACCTCGTTGGCTGACAGTGTCAAAGGCATCGTGTAAGTGTTAAAAATTAGTTAATTGTGGTGGCATCCCCGCGCATCCTCTCTGATAATGACAGGATGATGCGTGGGGAGAGAAAACGTGCAAGGTGTACCTGAGCAGTTTATTGATGAGAAAGACAGCGCCCGCTTTCGCCATCTGGCGCAGGTGCCGGGCGTTGAGCTGTATCATGCGCACATCTCGCGTTACGCTTTCGAGCCGCACACCCATGAAGCGTTTGGCATTGGCGCGATAGAAGTCGGAGCCGAACGTTTTCGCTATCGCGGCACGCAGTATGTTGCCCCCGCCCATTCCGTCGTCACCATGAATCCCGATGAGCTGCATACCGGCGAAGCCGAAACCGCCGACGGCTGGCGCTATCGGATGATTTATCTTGAACCCTACCTTCTGGAAGAGGTCACCGGGATCCGCCACTGGTGGTTTCATGACGTAACGCGTCACGATCCGCTGCGCTCGCGCCAGATCTGCTCGCTGATCCACAGCCTGTGGAACACGGAAGATCCGCTGGCGCAAAAAGGACTCCTACTCGATCTGATCGACACGTTCCAGCCACTGGCCCGCCATGCGCCGGTATTGACGGAGGGGGCGCATCGCTTTGAACGGGTACGCGAGTATCTGCACGATAATTATATGCATCCGGTCACGCTCGACGAGCTGGCGCGGGTTGCATCGCTGAGTCCCTGGCATTTTCAGCGCCAGTTTAAATCTCATTTCCACGTCACGCCGCATCAGATGCTGATGGCGATCCGCCTATGGCGAGCCAAAGGTTTTCTCACTTACGGTATGCCCGCCGCAGAGGTCGCCGCCGCAACCGGCCTCACCGACCAGTCGCATCTCACCCGCGCGTTTACTCATCGCTACGGCATTACGCCGGTACGTTATCAGAAACAAGTCGTCCGGCGTTGATCAGCAATCTCATACAATACGGCGGCATTTTTCCTGCCTACACTCGACTCATTGTTAAACGATGTGGATGTCAAAAATGATTAGCGGTGTGTTGTATGCCCTGTTGGCCGGGCTGATGTGGGGATTAATTTTTGTTGGACCGCTGATCGTACCGGAATACCCGGCGGTATTGCAGTCGATGGGGCGTTATCTGGCGCTGGGGCTGATCGCATTGCCGATTGCCTGGCTGGGACGTGCGCGCCTGCGTCAACTTGTGCGGAAAGACTGGGTAACTGCGCTGACGCTAACAATGATGGGGAATCTGATTTATTACGTTTGCCTGGCAAGCGCCATCCAGCGCACCGGCGCACCGGTCTCCACGATGATTATTGGTACATTACCGGTGGTGATCCCGGTCTTCGCTAACCTGCTCTACAGCCAGCGTGACGGCAAATTATCATGGTGGCGTCTGTCGCCTGCGCTGGTATTGATTGGTATAGGACTGCTGTGCGTGAATATCTCGGAGCTGAATCAGGGGTTACCAGACTTTAGTGGCTGGCGTTATGGTTCCGGCATCGCGCTGGCGCTTGTCTCGGTGGTGTGTTGGGCATGGTATGCGCTGCGTAATGCCCGCTGGCTGCGCGAGAATCCGGATAAGCACCCGATGATGTGGGCGACGGCCCAGGCTCTGGTAACGTTGCCTGTTTCTCTGGTCGGTTACATTGCCGCCTGCCTGTGGCTTAACGGGCAAACGCCGGACTTCGCTCTGCCCTTCGGTCCGCGTCCGGGCGTGTTTATCGGTCTGATGATAGCCATTGCGGTATTGTGTTCGTGGGTTGGCGCATTGTGCTGGAACGTCGCCAGCCAAAAATTACCGACGGTGATCCTCGGCCCGCTGATTGTCTTCGAAACGCTGGCTGGCCTGTTGTACACCTTTATTCTGCGCGAGGAATTTCCACCTCTGCTGACGGTTAGCGGTATTGCGCTGCTGATGGTTGGGGTGGTGATAGCCGTCAGAGCCAAGCCGCAGAAACCGAGCGTCGTGGTGGTTTCACAATCATAATGTGCCGGATGGCGCTGCTTATCCGGCCTACAAGGATTGTACGATCTCATGTAGGCTGGATAAGGCATTTACGCCGCCATCCGGCGCGACACTTTAAACACCGCTACCGTCTGGTTCAACCGCGCGGCCTGCTCTTCAAGCGCGGCAGCGGCGGAAGCGGACTCTTCTACCAGCGAGGCGTTTTGCTGGGTCACGCGATCCATTTCGGCAACCGCCTGGCCTACCTGATCGATACCCCGACTTTGTTCATCAGAAGCTGAGGCAATCTCCCCCATGATGTCGGTCACGCGGGTCACGGCGCTAACTATTTCCGCCATCGTTTCGCCCGCTTCATGCACCAGCGCCGTGCCGGCATTGACCCGATACCCCGAGTCATCAATCAGCGCTTTGATCTCCTTCGCCGCCTGGGCGCTACGCTGCGCCAGCGTCCGAACCTCGCCTGCGACCACGGCAAATCCGCGTCCCTGCTCGCCCGCACGCGCCGCTTCCACCGCCGCGTTTAGCGCAAGGATATTGGTCTGGAAGGCAATGCCGTCGATAACATTGGTAATTTGCGCGATTTTGCTGGAACTGGTGGCGATTTCATCCATCGTACGCACCACACCATCGACCACGTTTCCGCCTTTTTGCGCCGTTTGTGAAGCATTTTTTGCCAGACTGGTCGCCTGACGCGCGTTATCTGCGTTCTGTCTCACGGTTGCGGTAAGTTGTTCCATGCTGGCAGCAGTCTCTTCCAGAGAGGCGGCCTGCTGCTCGGTACGTGAAGAGAGATCGTTACTGCCTGCGGCGATTTCACCCGCGCCGGTATAGATGGTATCGGCCCCGTCACGCACCACGCTGACCGTATTCGCCAGCGCCTGCTGCATGTCACGGACGTTGCTTGCCAGCAGCGCCATTTCATTACTGCCATCGGCGCTGATGGGGTGCGTCAAATCGCCTGCGGCAATGTGGCGAATATGTCCCATCACCTCGTGGAGCGGCTTGAGCAGCACTCGCTGCATCGCCAGCCAACTGGCGATAATCACGGTGACGACAATCAGCATCACCGCGGACAGCAGCCAGATTATCTTCTGGTAATCACTCTCATTGTCCTGCACTCCGGCAGTGGCCAGCGCCGTTTGCGCACTACGCCATTGCCGATAAACTTCCTGCATGGCCGTTTGCTTTTGCTCGGCATTCTGCTTGAACATCTCTTCCAGCTTTCCTTCAGCCAGCAGCACGTTCATTTTTGCCAGCGTCGCAGAATAGATGCCGTACTGCTCTTCCAGTCGATCGGCCAGATGCTCATCCAGCCCAGGCGTTTCCGGCAGAGCGTAGTATTTATCGTAATGATCTTTCGATTCGGCCAACAGGCGATTTGCCGTGTTCACCAGCTCCTGCAACTGACCGCCGTTAATCTCGCTGGCCATCGTTCCCTGTAAACGCAGCATGCCCCGGTTGAGCGTGACGCGAGCCTGGTTCAGGCTAATCCACGCATCGGTAAACTCGGCCACGTTCTGGCTGGAAAGTTGAGACACGTTAAAGTTCTGCTTATCGTTATTGAGTGCACCAATAAAGACGCCCGCGGAGATGAGCTGCATTGCGCCCAGCGCGAGTAACACGGTGATAAGTAAGGTTATCACTTTGATTCGTTTGAACATCTGTAGCCTTTTATTATGCAGGTATTGTCTGAGGTCTAACTATCGGCAGCGGCGTGCGCTTATTTAATCCTGTCGTGCGGCTTTTTTCACCGTACCTCTCCTTTCCAATAAGATTCAGCATCTTAACGAGATAAGAAATTTTCGTGACATCCATCACAAAACACCCCACCCCGAAAGGGTTATATCCTTTGCCATAAGTTGCATTTAAAATACATCTTATATTATTGAGAATGAGGTAACGGCAATGTCATATCGCGATCAACCTTTAGGTGAACTGGCGCTCTCTATTCCTCGCGCTTCGGCCCTGTTTCGTAAATACGATATGGATTACTGCTGCGGCGGTAAGCAAACGCTGGCACGCGCTGCCGCGCGTAAAGAGCTGGATTTAGACGTTATTGAGGCGCAGCTTGCGCAGCTGGCTGAACAGCCGCTGGAGAAAGACTGGCGTACCGTGGCTCTGGCTGAAATCATCGACCATATCATCGTGCGTTATCACGACAGACACCGCGAACAGCTGCCGGAGCTGATCCTGCAGGCCACTAAAGTTGAACGCGTTCACGCAGACAAACCGAACGTACCGCGCGGTCTGGCGAAAAACCTGACCATGCTGCATGAAGAGCTGTCCAGCCACATGATGAAAGAAGAACAGATCCTGTTCCCGATGATCAAACAGGGCATGGGTAGCCAGGCGATGGGGCCAATCAGCGTGATGGAAAGCGAACATGACGATGCGGGTGAACTGGTAGAAGTGATCAAACACATCACCCATAACGTAACGCCGCCACCAGAGGCCTGCACTACCTGGAAAGCCATGTATAACGGCATTAACGAGATGATCGACGACCTGATGGAACACATCAGCCTGGAAAACAATGTGTTGTTCCCGCGTGCCCTCGCAGGTGAATAAAAAAAGGCGCCCGAGAGCGCCTTTCTGAAGTCCGAATTCGGCCACTGCATATGTGGCCTTTTTTGTGTCAGAACGTAGACCTGATAAACGCAGCGCCGGATGCGGCGTAAACGCCTTATCCGGCCTACATCTCACTGCTTAGCAATTATCGCGTACCTGCCATACGTTTCTTACCGATGAACAACCAGCCCAGACCCAGCGCGATGAACCACAGCGGCGTGACGATCAGCGCCTGACGGGTATCATCTTCCAGCGTCAGCAGTACCAGTACGAAGACGAAGAACGCCATACATACCCAGCACATCAGCTTGCCTAACGGCATCTTGTAGATTGATTTTTCATGCAGGTGAGGACGCTGCTTGCGGTACACCAGGTATGAGCAAAGAATGATGGTCCAGACGAACATGAACAGAATCGCCGATACGGTGGTGATCATGGTGAAGGCGCCAATCACGCTCGGGTTCACGTACAGCATCACCACGCCGCCCAGCAGACAGATACAGGAGAAGGTTAAACCCTTCGCCGGAACTGCGCGTTTAGACAGCTTGGCAAACGCTTTAGGCGCAACGCCTTCCTGCGCCAGACCGAACAGCATACGGCTGGTAGAGAACACGCCGCTGTTTGCAGAAGAGGCAGCTGAAGTCAGTACCACAAAGTTGATCAGGCTCGCCGCAGCAGGCAGACCAACCAGCACAAACAGTTCAACGAATGGGCTCTTGGTTGGCACTACCGAGCTCCACGGCGTAACGGACATAATCACGATCAGCGCGAACACGTAGAACATGATGATACGGATTGGAATCGAGTTAATGGCGCGCGGCAGCGATTTTTCCGGATCCTTGGTTTCCGCTGCGGTCGTACCCACCAGCTCAATACCCACAAACGCGAACACCGCTATCTGGAAGCCGGCAAAGAAGCCGCTCAGACCTTTCGGGAACCAGCCACCGTCATTCCACAAGTGCGTGAAAGATGCCTGAACGCCGGTTGGCGACTGGAAGTGCGTCAGCACCATCACCAGACCGACGACAATCAGGCCGATGATGGCAACGATTTTGATCATCGCAAACCAGAACTCCATCTCACCAAACATTTTTACAGTGGCAAGGTTGAGGCTCAGCAGCAGCACGATCACCGCCAGCGAGGCGACCCAGTCTGACAGTTCGGGGAACCAGAATTGCGCATACGCGGTAATCGCGACCACGTCTGCCATCCCGGTAACGACCCAGCAAAACCAGTAGGTCCAACCGGTAAAATACCCGGCCCATGGCCCGAGCAGGTCAGAGGCGAAATCACTAAACGATTTGTACTCCAGATTTGAGAGCAGCAATTCACCCATTGCACGCATCACGAAAAACAGCATAAAACCGATGATCATATACACAAAGATGATCGACGGTCCGGCGAGACTGATGGTTTTACCGGAGCCCATAAACAGGCCAGTACCGATAGCGCCACCAATGGCAATAAGTTGAATATGACGGTTTGTGAGATTGCGCCGTAGCGACTGTTCAGACGACGCCTCTTCAGCGGTGTCGACTTTTACCTGATCTACCATGTTTTTTCTTCCTGTACCTGTCTGTGTTGTTCAGGCTCTACGGCCTTTAGTGTGTCTATGATACGACGATCCTGTTATCAGGACTCATCGATATTAGGTAAGAATTGGCGGGATGAATACTAAGATTTAGATATAATGTTAATTTAATGTTTAAAGTGAGTGTCATATCACTCTGATAGCGCGAACCAGCTCACAAAAATACACGCTGATGGGGCATTTGCAAGATAAAATATCGACAACGACGTAACTATAGCTTTTCACGCTATTTTTTTGTTCCCCCCGGCCTTGGGGGGAACAGAAGTCACTGCTTACAGGATCTCAAGCAGCTCAACTTCGAACACCAACGTGCTGAACGGAGGAATGGACGCGCCAGCGCCACGCTCGCCGTAAGCCAGTTCCTGAGGAATAGTCAGTTCCCATTTGGAACCTACCGGCATCAGGGTCAGCGCTTCAATCCAGCCTGGGATTACGCCGTTAACCGGGAATTCAGCTGGTTCGCCACGTGCGACAGAGCTGTCAAACACGGTACCGTCGATCAGTTTACCGGTGTAGTGCACGCGAACGCGGTCAGTACGTGCCGGAATAGCACCTTCACCCTGGGTCAGAACACGGAACTGCAAACCAGATTCAGTGCTGTTCACACCGTCTTTCTCACGGTTTTCTTCCAGATATTTGACGCCATCAGCCGCCATAGCCTGGAAACGCTCGCGACGTACTGCGTCAGCGCGTTCGTGGATTTCACGCAGTGCGCGATGCACAACATCAACCGGCACTGCCGGGTGCTTACCTTCCAGCGCGTCAGCGATACCCGCTACCAGCGCTTCAGGCAACAGTCCTTCCAGTCCGGATTCGCTCAGCTGTTGTCCTACCTGCAAACCAATGCCGTAGCTTGCTTGCGCTTCGATAGTGTCAAAAGTCGGGTTAGCCATCATATTTCCTTTCATCGGATGTAAAGTAGCGGGCAGCATATCAGCCATGCCGCATCCGGTAAAACTTTGTCTCGGGAACAGATGACAAATCGCGAGGAAACATAAACAATAGGAATATCCCGCGTTGACGTCACGAAAGCGGGTAATATGACGAACATCATAGCGTTAGCCATCTATACTCTATGATCGAGGAACGAGACGCGGAGCAGGAGGAAAGCCATGCCCGGGCGCTTTGAATTAAAACCAACCCTGGCGAAAATCTGGCATGCACCGGACAATTTTCGCATTATGGACCCGCTACCGCCTATGCACCGCCGCGGCATTATTATTGCCGCTATTGTGTTGGTGATAGGTTTCCTGCTCCCTTCCAGTGACACCAGCGATGCCCCTGTGGTGACGCGTACTGCCCAGCTGGATTTACAGTCACAGTCGCAGCCACCGACCGAGGCTCAACTGCAGGCACAGCTCGTCGCGCCGCAAAATGATCCCGGCCAGGTCGCTCCGGTTGCGCCAGAGCCAATCCAGGAAGGAGAACCTGATGCGCAGCCTCAGGTCCAGCAATCTCAGCCGCAGACACAACCTTTCCAACAGGATAGCGGAATTGACCAGCAGTGGCGCTCCTACCGCGTAGACTCAGGTAAAACGCTGGCGCAGGTATTCCGTGACCATAACCTCCCGCCAACCGATGTCTATGCGATGGCACAGGTTGAAGGCGCCGGAAAACCACTGAGCAATCTGAAAGACGGTCAGATGATACAGATCAGGCAGAATGCCAATGGCGTGGTGACGGGATTAACCATTGATACCGGGAATGGTCAGCAAGTACTGTTTACCCGCCAGCCTAACGGCAGTTTTATCCGCGCCCGTTAAGCGCTGTGACCCCGCGATTCCAGGCCTGATAAGCGATAGCGCCATCAGGCATCAAGGTGAAACGTCAGCGTTTCACCTTGTTCACCCACCAGATCCCCGAACACACCAGCACCAGCGCTACCGCATATTTCCATTCGAGAATGTTTTCACCGAGGAATATTGCCGACAGTACTGCTCCCGAAACCGGGATCAGGAAGTTAAACGGCGCAATCATCCCCACGCGATTATGCTTGAGCAGAATACTCCACAAGGCGAAAGCGACCGAAGAGAGTAACGTCAGGTAGCCGAGAATCGCCACCGAAGATGCACCGTGTACGGTTAGCGTGCCGCCAAAAGCGTAGCCGCCGATAACCAACGCCAGGCCGCCACCGCCCAACTGGTACCCTGTCATTACCGTCGGGTCCACCGTCTGAGAAATACGTTTTCCATATAGCGTGGCAGCAGAGAGAATAAAAGCTGCCATCACTACTGAGCCGTCACCTAACAGGCTGAAGCTAAAATCCATTCCGCTGCTAAAGTTCACCACCATTACGCCGGTAAAGCCGAGAATACAGCCCAGCGCTTTGTTGTAACTCAGTTTGTCGTTATGGTAGATAAAATGGGCCAGCAGCACGCTGAAGAAGGTCCCGGTCGCATTCATGATGGACCCTTTCACTCCCGTCGTGAACGCCAGGCCAATGTAGAAGAAGATGTATTGCAGCGAGGTTTGCGTTAGCCCCAACAGCGTGAGTTGGCCGTACTGACGCGGACTTAACCGGCCAATCGGTTTACGCTGCGCTACCGCCAGCAGTAGCAGCAATAATCCCGCAAACAGAAAGCGATATCCGGCAAAGACAATCTTTGAGGGAATGTCATCCGTGGCAATCTGGAAGATCTCATATCCGCTTTTGATCGCCGGATAGGCACTCCCCCACAGCAGGCAGCAGAACGCCGCGCTCAGGTAGACAACATTTTTACGTGCAAACAGAGGTTGGTGCGTTGGTTCCATTCCATCACCACTTTGAAATAATGTTTTATTTTTGTGATTATCCCGAAAAGGATAAAGAATAGCCAGAGAGAAAAGCGGGGGAACAGAAAAGCAAAACGCCGGCACAGGGCCGGCGCTTTTACGCGGTCATCAGAATAAAAACTTATTCTGCAACTACGTTTACAGTCAGCTTAGCAAACACTTCGCTGTGAACCTGGAAGCTCACTTCGTGCTCGCCAGTGGTACGCAGAACGCCGTTCGGCAGACGAACTTCGCTCTTAGCTACTTCAACGCCAGCTGCAGTTACAGCGTCAGCGATGTCGCGAGTACCGATGGAACCGAACAGTTTACCTTCGTCGCCAGCTTTAGACGCGATGGTTACGGTTTCCAGTGCGTTGATTTTCTCAGCACGAGCTTCAGCAGCGGACAGAACGTCAGCCAATTTAGCTTCCAGCTCAGCGCGACGCGCTTCGAAAAATTCAACGTTTTTCTTGGTAGCAGGAACAGCTTTACCCTGTGGTACCAGGAAGTTACGAGCATAGCCCGCTTTAACGTTAACCTGATCACCCAGGCTACCCAGGTTTGCTACTTTATCAAGCAGAATAACTTGCATTACCTTATCCTCTCAAAGTCGTATTAATGGACCGTGACCGATTACTGATGACGATCAGTGTACGGCAGCAGGGACAGGTAGCGAGCGCGTTTGATAGCGCGAGCCAGCTGACGCTGGTATTTTGCACGGGTACCGGTGATACGGCTTGGGACAATCTTACCGCTTTCGGTGATGTAGTTTTTCAGCGTAGCGATATCTTTATAGTCGATCTCTTGAACGCCTTCCGCGGTGAAACGGCAGAACTTGCGACGACGGAAATAACGTGCCATATGGCTAGTCTCCAGAATCTATCAATTCAATCTGCTCGGCATGCAGAACCATTTTGCTCAGGCCGTTCTTTGCTTTGTGGCAAGAGATGAACCCCTGAACGGTCACTGCGCTACCGACCGTTATACTGTGAGTAATGGCTTGGTTTTCGTGTCCGCTAATAATAACGGGCATTTGGCACCACGCCTGCCGGTGAAACCCGGCTTCCTCCTGCACAGAACGATGCTCAAGCACGAACTGGCAATGAGGAATTCCTGATGGACTGACCTTTCGAAGGGGGGCCCTGCACACAGTGCCGGACAACGCCAGACGGTTGGTCATCAGAAATTACTCTTCAGAATCCCCAGCTTCAGCATCATCTGCGGTTTCGTTAGCGAAATCATCGCGACGTTCACGACGCTCGTCTTTCGCTTTAACCATCGGAGATGCTTCGGTAACAGCGTGTTTAGTACGCATAACCATGCTGCGGATAACGGCATCGTTGAAGCGGAAGGTAGTTTCCAGCTCATCGATCACTTCCTGCGGCGCTTCAACGTTCATCAGAACGTAGTGAGCTTTGTGCAGTTTGTTGATCGGGTAAGCCAGCTGACGGCGACCCCAGTCTTCCAGACGGTGGATCGTACCTTCTGCACCAGTGATGGCAGCAGTGTAGCGTTCGATCATACCCGGAACCTGTTCGCTCTGGTCAGGATGGACCATAAAAACGATTTCGTAATGACGCATCGAATTGCTCCTTACGGATTATTCAGCCTCCTGTCTGGGTCAGCCGAGGCCCATGGAGGCAAGGAACGTGTTAAAGGTCGGCTGAAAAATGACGCGTCATAATACTGGGGTCAGCAGGTAAACTCAAGGTGCTTGTACGATTATTTATCATGTCGCTATTAATACATATCCAGCAGCATTTTGATGCTGATACAAATGGAGACAATGACAATCATGGGTCGGATGACTTTCTTACCGCGCGTCAGTACGACTGTCGCACCAAGACGTGCGCCAAGGGATTGCCCTGCAAACATCACCAGCCCAAGCGACCAGATCATTTTACCACCGAAAATGAAGAACAAAATCGAGGCGATGTTCGACGCCAGGTTAATAAAATTCGAGTGGATTTGCGCTTTATCAATACTGTATCCCCACAGCAGAATATAGCTGAGGGTATAAAAGGAACCTGCCCCAGCACCGAGAAAGCCATCATAAAAACCAATACATCCCCCACCGATCAACGAGAAGAGAAACAGGGATACCTGCTGCTTTCTTTTCGGTTCGCTAAGGTTTGGCGCAAAAATAAAGTAAATGGCGACTGCGATAATCAGGATTGGGAGCAGTTTCTTCAGCAATTCCGGTTCAATGAACTGGATAAGCGTCGTTCCCAGCGCAGAACCGATAAAGGCAGATAAAAACACATACTTGTGCTCCTGCACGTTGATATGTCCCCGGCGTAAAAAGTAAATTCCAGAGGTCAGAGAGCTACCCAGAGCCTGAATTTTATTGGTTGCCAGCGCATTAGCCGGGGGTAAACCAGAAATTAAGAGTGCGCCAATAGAGAGAAATCCACCACCGCCCGACACCACGTTAATAAAGCCAGCCACCAGCGCGACCATAAACATAACCACGAAATAGCTGAAATCCATGAATGAAGTATCCATAAGTTTTTGCCTTATTATCATAAAGTTATATTAATTATCCGGCTCACTATAAACGGCGTACTCAACCGATTAAATTGACTATTTGGTAAGAGCTTATGCGCGAAAGGCAGGTATTTTTTCACCGCAGCGGTATACACCAGCAGACTGTTAATTAAAGAAAAGATGGCTATGCGGTAATTTTTTGAACAACTGCATCAGAAATGGTCGCTATCGACTGCGCTGGTAGCGGTTAAAATTACATCAGAAGTTAATCACTCACAGGAGAGAGGCAACCAGAGACCGCAGTCGAGGAGGTACATATGCGAGCCCGTGTTTTGACCCTTCTGGCTGTGCTTTTGCTCAGTGCAAATGCAACGGCAGCCATCAAAATTGATAACCATCAGGCCAGGAACATGGATGATGTGCAGAGCTTAGGCGTCATTTACATAAATCATAACTTCGCCACTGAAAGTGAAGCCACTCAGGCCCTGAATGAAGAGACCGATGCGCAAGGCGCAACCTACTACCACGTGATCCTCACCAGGGAACCCGGTAGTAACGGAAATATGCACGCCAGTGCAGATATTTATCGTTAACACCAGAAATAACCAACGAGAACATTGCCACAGTTTGACTTGCCCCCTTCACTGGGGGCTTTTTTTGCAAAACAATCCCGAAGCCAGACCGATCTCATCCCCATGAAGAGTTGGCTCCGGAACGTTTATTCCTACTTCTGCCCGTAATAGGCATTTGGGCCGTGCTTACGCATGAAGTGCTTATTCATCAGATAACTGTCGATGGGGCTGAGCGCCGGATTAATACCGCGCGCAATCCATGCCATTTTTGCCACTTCTTCCATCACCACCGCGTTATGTACCGCGTCGTGAGCATCTTTGCCCCAGGCAAACGGGCCATGCTGGTACACCACTACGCCTGGCGTATGCAAAGGTTCCACCTCCCCCAGCGTTTCAACAATCACCCTGCCGGTATTTAGCTCATACTCATCCTGAACTTCCGCTTCAGTTAACGCCCGGGTGCAGGGAATATCACCAAAGAAGTAGTCCGCATGCGTCGTACCGAGCGCGGGTATTGCCAGACCTGCCTGCGCCCATGCCGTCGCGTGGGTTGAGTGAGTATGCACCACGCCGCCAAGAGAGGAATAGCGACGATACAGCGCCAGATGGGTGGCGGTATCGGAAGAAGGACGATAGCGTCCTTCCACCACGTTGCCGTGCAGATCCACAACTACCATGTCGTCCACTGTCATTGTATGGTAGTCGACGCCGCTGGGCTTAATCACCACCAGCCCGCGTTCGCGGTCGATGGCGCTGACATTACCCCAGGTAAACGTCACCAGCCCGTAGCGCGGCAGATCCATATTGGCCTCAAAAACCTGCTGTTTGAGTTTTTGCATTATACCGCCTCCACCAGACCGGCGCTGGCCATACGCGCTTTCACCCAGTCGCGCGCCTTCACCACTTCACGTGCCGGGTCGTCCGACGTTTCACTCCACATCTCAATCAGGTATGGCCCGCAATACCCACTCTGTTTGAGCGTCGCAAAACAACGTTCGAAATCGACAACCCCTTCACCAAACGGCACATTTTTGAATACGCCGGGTTTGGTATCCTTCACGTGTACGGCAACGATATGGCCCATTCCCGCCTGCAGCTCCATCTGCACATCGTTGTCCCACGCCGACAAATTGCCGATATCGGGATACAGCTGGAACCACGGATTGTTGAGATAGTGAGCGTATCCCAGCGCCTTACTGATCGAATTCATCAGTGGATAATCCATGATTTCCATCGCCAGCGTCACCTGTGCACGGCTCGCCATCTCTACGCTTTCTTTCAGCCCATCGCGAAACCGACGACGCGTTTCGTTATTGGCCTGCTGGTAATAAACGTCGTAACCCGCCAGTTGAATAACGCGAATACCGATATCCTGCGCAAACTGAATGGCTTTACGCATGATCTCCAGCCCCTGTTCGCGTACCGCATCATCTTCACTACCAAGCGGGAAACGACGATGAGCGCTCAGGCACATGGACGGTACCCGTATCCCTGTCTCAGCGATTGCGGCCACCAGCGCCAGTCGCTGCTCGCGGTTCCAGTCAAGACGCGCCAGGCGAGCGTCGGTTTCATCAACCGACATTTCGACAAAGTCAAAGCCCAGTTCCTTCGCCAGCTGCAAACGCTCCAGCCAGCACTCCCCGCCGGGGAGTGCCTTTTCATAAATACCGAGCGGGACCTGTTTCGACAACATAGTCGCTCCTTATCCCCACAGCTGGGCGATAGAACGTTTGAACTGACGGGCCGCTTCCACCGGAGAGGCGGCATCACGAATGCTGCGACCGGCAATAAATACGTGAATCGGAATTCCCTGAAACAGCGGCAGATCTTCCAGCGCCAGACCGCCGGTGACGGTGACTTTAAAGCCCATCTCGGACAGGCGTTTGATCGCGCTGATATCCGCTTCTCCCCACGCCACGCCCGCCGCCTGCGCATCACGGCTGCGGTGATACACAACTTGCCCAATCCCTGCGTCACGCCATTCCTGGGCCTGCTCCCAGGTCCAGTAACCGGTCAGTTCAATCTGCACGTCGCCGTTAAATTCTTTCGCTACCTCCAGTGCCCCCTTGGTGGTGTTGATATCCGCACAGCAGATGACGGTGACCCAGTCAGCGTTGGCTTCGAAACACATGCGGGAGAGGATTTTTCCCGCATCGGCAATTTTGGCGTCCGCCAGCACAATTTTATGCGGGTAAAGCGCCTTCAGATCGCGAACGGCGCGCACACCCTCTGCCACGCAAAGAATAGTTCCCACCTCAATGATATCGACCTCTTCGGCAATCAGACGCGTCGTTTCATACGCAGAAGACATTGATTGGTTATCCAGCGCAACCTGCAACATAGGTAATGACATTTTGGTATCCTTTTAAACAGCCGCCGCAGTGGCGTTATCAATTAAATCCAACACTTCCTGCGCGGTGCGACAGGCGCGTAAACGGTCGAAATTGGCTTCGTCATCAAAGAGATTCACGATCTGCATGATGCCCACTTCCTGATGTGTGTTGGCGTCAACTGCCGCCATCGTTATCAGAATATCGACCGGGTCGTTATCTTCGTGGTTAAACACCAGCGGTGATTTCAGCGTCACCAGCGCAAAACCAGTTTTCTTGACCCCTTCCTCCGGACGGCCGTGCGGCATTGCCAGGCCAGGCGCAATCACAAAGTACGGGCCAAACTGCTCAACGCCATCAAGGATGGCCTGGTAGTAGCGTGGTTCAACCACATCGGCCTTAACCAACAGATCCACACCAAGCTTTACCGCTTCCTGCCAGGTACTGGCCTCGGCTTGCAAAAGGATGGAATTATTGTCTGTTAGCGAGTCACGTAATTTCATATGCCGCCCCCTACTTCACGTCCTGCGGGAAATGCGCTTTGATCACTTCCAGCAGTTTTGGCCCAAAATCGGCAGGAGACAGCATGTTGCGTACGCCAACGACATATTTATTGCCAGAAACGGTAATCTCACCGGCGATATGCGTAGAGGCGATGATGATATCCGCGCCGCTCAGTTCACTTTTGTATTCACCCACAGCGCAGCTGTTTACCGTATGGTCAATATTTGACTGGGTTAAAAACTGGTCCACCTTCATTTTCATGATCATGGAACTGCCCTGCCCATTGCCACACACAGCCAGAATACGTACGGTCATAATCGGAACTCCTTATTAAGCAGAGTGTTCTGCCAGTTGTTTTTCTGCGTCTTCCTCAGCGCGCAACGTGCGTCCTGCGAAAAACATATAAGCCAGTGCAATCAGAATAATGACGGCCATAAACACGATGCCGATGGAGGCAAAGCCTTGCATCATCGGCGGTGCCAGAATTGACCAGTCCGCCATGCCCATCCAGGCGCTCATACCGGTGAGTTTCACCGCCCAAACGCAGCCGAAGATTTCGATCATCCCCATCACCAGGCAAATCTTGAGCGCCGCGCGCCAGCCGCCAAAGTGGTTAGCAAATACGCCGATGGTGGCGTTCGAGAAGAACATCGGGATAAAGCCTGGGATAATCAGGATGGAAGAGCCGCAGGCAACCAGAATACCTACCGCAATCAGTTGGCCGATGGTGCCCCACATAAAGCCCCAGACCACCGCGTTGGGGGCAAAGCTGTAAATGGCTGCGCAGTCGATAGCCAACACCGCGCCGGGGATCAGACGTTGAGAGATACCGTTGAACGCTTCTGAAAGTTCAGCAACGAACATACGTACGCCCTGGGTGATGATGAAGATAGCGACAGCAAACGAAAAACCGGTTTGCAGGATATACACCGTCCAGTGGGTTTTACCCGCCATCGCCTGAACCACATCAATGCCGAAAGAGAGCAGGATCGCCCCGAAAAAGATGGTCATCACAATCGCGGTGGAAACGATGTTGTCATGGAAGATATTCAGCCAGCCTGGCAGCTTGAGATCTTCTACGCTCTCCTCTTTCTTACCCAGATACGGCGCGACTTTGTAAGCAATCCAGGAGGCGAACTGCTGCTGGTGACCGATGGAAAAACCGCAACCGTCAGTTACTTCCTGCGTCGGTTTGTACATCATATTGGAGGTAATGCCCCAGTAGAGCGACACCAGCACCGCGGTACAGATGATGGTGGTCCACATCGGGTAACCAAAGATGTAGAAAGAGACAGCAATCAGCCCCGCCTGCTGGAACATGATGTGCCCAGTCAGCATGATGGTTCGAATGCCGGTAATACGCCGTAGCAGTACGTAACAAATGTTCAGCGCCAGCGCTAACAGTACGGCGTACCCTACCCAACTGTATGCATCGCCCATTCGTTCGATGGTTGCCATCATGGAGGCATAGGTATCGGAGATCGCGCCATTGATACCGTAAACCTCAGACATCTTCGCCACCACCGGTTTAAACGTGCTGGTCAGAATGCCCGACCCTGCCTGCAATAACATAAAACCGATAATCGTTTTGATCGTGCCTTTGATAATGACGCTGACACTTTTACGCAACAGGATGTAGCCGAGGCAGGTCACAATACCCAACAGCAACGGTGCATTGGTCATGACCTGATTAAAAAAGACGGTAAAGATGTTGTAGAGGATCTCCATAACGATCTCCAGTAGACGAAGTTGCTGAACATTCATTACAGATGCCCAGGATGTTGTGCCCTCACTCTAATTTTCAAAAGTAATCACAACAAGATTGAATTTGATTAAATGTGATGAAGTACGCAAATAATTCTCTTACTTGCAGAGTGGATTTACTTCAAATTCATACACGTCAAAATAAATTCATTTAAAACAATAAAATACAAAAATACATTTCATATAAACCATCTTGTCACTTTGTAATTTGTTCACATATTTCCATTCAACACCAAAAATCAGCGCATTGCCTTCTTGATAAAATGATGTCAGTATCAATCAAAACAAATCACAATTTGATTCAATTTGAACAAACATGAAGGTAATTGCGATGAGTAAAGTAAAAAGCATCACGCGTGAATCATGGATTCTGAGCACATTCCCGGAGTGGGGAAGCTGGCTCAATGAAGAGATCGAGCAGGAACAGGTCGCACCTGGCACTTTCGCTATGTGGTGGCTTGGCTGTACCGGTATTTGGCTAAAGTCTGAAGGCGGAACTAACGTCTGCGTCGATTTCTGGTGCGGTACGGGTAAACAGAGTCACGGTAACCCGCTGATGAAAACCGGTCACCAGATGCAACGCATGGCGGGCGTGAAGAAGCTGCAGCCAAACCTGCGCACCACGCCGTTTGTTCTTGATCCGTTTGCCATTCGTCAGATCGATGCGGTGCTGGCCACGCACGATCATAACGATCACATCGACGTAAATGTTGCGGCAGCCGTCATGCAGAACTGTGCCGACGACGTGCCGTTTATTGGACCGCAGACTTGTGTGGATCTGTGGATCGGTTGGGGTGTACCAAAAGAGCGCTGCATCGTGGTAAAACCTGGCGATGTGGTGAAAGTGAAAGATATTGAAATTCATGCGCTTGATGCGTTTGATCGTACGGCATTGATCACGCTTCCTGCCGATCAAAAAGCGGCAGGCGTGCTGCCGGATGGTATGGATGCCCGCGCCGTAAACTATCTGTTCAAAACGCCGGGCGGTACGCTTTATCACAGCGGTGATTCACACTACTCCAACTACTATGCAAAGCATGGCAATGAGCACCAGATCGACGTCGCGCTCGGATCCTACGGCGAGAACCCACGGGGTATTACGGACAAAATGACCAGTTCCGACATGCTGCGTATGGCGGAGGCCCTGAATACAAAAGTGGTGATCCCTTTCCATCACGATATCTGGTCAAACTTCCAGGCCGATCCTCAGGAGATCCGCGTACTGTGGGAGATGAAAAAGGATCGGCTGAAGTATGGCTTTAAGCCTTTTATCTGGCAGGTGGGTGGCAAGTTCACCTGGCCGCTGGACAAAGATAACTTTGAATATCACTATCCGCGCGGCTTTGACGACTGCTTCACGATTGAACCGGATTTACCGTTTAAATCGTTCTTGTGATCCACACAAAATGCCGGGCCATCCCGGCATTTTTTCCCATTTACTTTAGTATTTCCAGGCTATTTCAAATATCATCTTTTCAAATCAATTTGTATCGGAATAGCTCATGACTGAAGCACAAAGACATCAAATATTGCTGGATATGCTGGCGCAGTTGGGCTTTGTTACCGTTGAGAACGTGATTGAGCGTCTGGGGATTTCACCCGCCACAGCACGCCGGGACATCAACAAACTCGATGAAAGCGGCAAACTCAAGAAAGTCCGCAACGGCGCAGAAGCTATTACCCAGCAGCGACCGCGCTGGACGCCAATGAATCTGCACCAGGCACAGAACCACGATGAAAAAGTTCGCATTGCCAAGGCGGCATCCCAGCTTGTGAATGCAGGTGAAAGCGTGGTGATCAACTGCGGATCGACCGCCTTTCTGCTGGGTCGCGAAATGTGCGGCAAGCCGGTGCAGATCATCACTAATTATCTGCCGCTGGCGAACTATCTGATCGACCAGGAGCATGACAGCGTGATCATCATGGGAGGGCAATATAACAAAAGCCAATCCATCACGCTTAGCCCGCAAGGCAGTGAAAATAGCCTGTATGCCGGGCACTGGATGTTCACCAGTGGCAAAGGGTTGACCGCGGACGGACTGTATAAAACGGATATGCTGACCGCGATGGCCGAGCAGAAGATGCTTAACGTGGTGGGCAAACTGGTGGTACTGGTCGATAGCAGTAAAGTCGGTGAACGTGCGGGAATGCTGTTCAGTCGCGCCGACCAAATCGACATGCTGATTACTGGCAAAAATGCAAACCCTGAGATTCTGCAACAGCTTGAAGCTCAGGGCGTGAGCATTATGCGCGTTTAAAGGTGCTGGCGGAAAAACGTCACTGTTGCGGCCAACGCTTCTGGCGTGATGCGATGTCGTACGCCCGCTTCCCACAGGCAGGTCAGATTGTTGTCCAAACCTGCCTGAATCAGCGCTTGCTGTAAGCGGAAGGTTTCAACAGCCGGCACCACATCATCATCCTGTCCATGCCACAGCAGCAACGGCCTGTCAGCGAGGCGTGGTAACTGATGCGTAACATCCCATTCGGCAAGCGGGGCGATAACGGCATCAAATTCCGCCTGCTGCTCTGGGGTCTGAACCAGTAAAGGGGGAAAAAGCGTCTGCGCAAGCCGGGTAAAATAGCCTGAACCCATCAGGCTGGCTACACATTTAACCTCAGGATGGCGCGCCATTATGCCCAATGCTGTCATTCCCCCCATCGACGCCCCACCGACGGCAAGCCGCTCATCTGAAAGCCAATTTTCCGCCTCCAGCGCCGCACGTAACGTCGTAAACTCCTGCATATTTTGCTGCAAAATATGCCAGAAGCGGCGCATTCGCACCCTGGCATCGCTTTTGAAGCGAGCGCCATGGTCGGGCGCATCTGGCATGACGACACGGAACCCGGCCTGAGCCAGCGCAACGGCAAAATAGCTGTAAACCAGGCTTGAAGAGGTAAACCCGTGATAGAAGATAACACAAGGGAGTGAACATTCGCGTTTGCCAGCCGGAACGGCGTGCAGGACAGGTATACCCGCCAACTGTCGTGTTTCAATTTCGATCATTTGTCGCCTCTTTCTTTCTGGTATGCCATGCAGCAATACTTAACGCAAGCGAATGTGTTCGGCAATGATTCATAATGTTGAGAACTGGGTTACGCTTTCGCAACATTTTCATTCGAAAATCGCGTGAGAGATAACAATTCGGGAACATTCCCCTAAAGGGAAATTAATAAGGCACTACACTATGGCTATCAGGAAACGAGATAGAGTTATGCGTCGGTTTGCCTCTTTGTTGTTGGTTATGTTTTTAAGCGCCTGTAGCGTGCTACAGGGAACGCCACAACCCGCACCGCCCGTTGCCGACCACCCGCAGGAGATCCGCCGTGACCAGAGTAATGGGTTACAGCGATTAGGGACGGTTAGCGCGCTGGTAAGAGGCTCTCCGGATGATGCGCTGGCAGAGATCCGTGCCAAAGCCGCCGCGGCTAAAGCTGATTACTACGTGGTTTTATTAGTGGATGAAACTATCGTGACAGGCCAATGGTATTCACAGGCTATTTTGTATCGTAAATAACATTGGTTTGAAATTTAGTCAGCTTTACATTGCTTTGCGCCCCTATGCGTTTACCTGTGCACAATAAACCAACAGCAGGAAGCTTGAGGTTTATTATCGCGATGGAATGCCCTGCCGTGTGTAGGGGTACGAATAATGGAGCTGACGATGAAACAATCACTTGCCTTATCCTCACTGCTGCTTTCTGCCGGACTGGTAGGTACTACGGCGCAGTCTGCCGAATTCGCCAGTGCTGACTGTGTTACTGGCCTGAACGAAATTGGCCAGATATCTGTCAGTAACATTGCAGGAAATCCGCAGGATGTAGAACGTGTTGTCGCGTTAAAAGCGGATGAACAAGGTGCCTCATGGTATCGGATCATTCAAATGTACGAAGATCAGCAGCCCGACAACTGGCGCGTACAGGCCATACTCTATGCTTAACACATTGCCGGATGGCGTAAACTTATCTGAGCTACAGTGAACTGTAGACATGATAAGACGCGAAAGCGTCGCCATCAGGCATATTATTACCGTAATCCCCCAGTTGCCCGCAGAAGCAAATCGTTCAGCACCTGCTCAGACAATCGTAGTCCCCCCCACGTATCAAGCATAATTTGGCACCAGGCCTGCGCCACTGGTGGAGAGGCATAGCGCAACATCTGCGCTCCGCAACCAAGCAGGAAAAGCTGCTGCGTAATCTCCCGCCCCAATGCCTCGCTGGGTTTACGTAAACGCTGCTGGAGCTGACGCACCATTCGATCGTAATGTCGGTCTTGCCCTTTGACTTCCGCAAAGGCTTCACTGAGCATCTCGTATATGCCGGGTTGTTTGGTTAGTACCCGCAATACATCAAGGCACATAATGTTGCCAGAGCCTTCCCAGATACTGTTTACCGGCATTTCACGATACAAACGCGGCAGCTCGCTCTCCTCGCAATAGCCAATCCCACCCAGCACTTCCATCGCTTCTGCCACAAATGGCATACCGCTTTTGCAAACGGAGAATTTCGCCGCTGGCGTGAACAACCTGGCCCACAGCGCTTCTTTAGCATCAGCACGACGGTCCCAGGCCCGCGCCAGTCGAAACAGTAACGCCGTTTGACCTTCCAGTTGGAGCGCCATCCGACCTAACACTTGGCGCATCATCGGTTGTTCAATCAATGGCTTGCCAAAAACTTGCCGCTGGTGAGCATGGTAAATCGCGACGGAAAAAGCACGTCGCATCATACCGTGACTGCCGAGCGCACAGTCAAAACGCGTCATCCCCCCCATTTTCAGGATATGGCGTATACCTTCCCCTTCTTCACCCAATAGCCAGCCAATCGCATCGTGGAATTCAACCTCGCAGCTGGCGTTGGAGCGGTTGCCTAACTTATCTTTCAATCGCTCAAGACGGATAGCATTACGCTGCCCGTCAGGTAAAAATCGCGGCACAAAAAAGCAGGATAATCCTCCCTTAGCCTGGGCCAGCACTAAATGGGCATCGCTTTGCGGCACGGAGAAAAACCACTTATGTCCCACCAGCCGATACGAGCCGTCAGCAAGACGTTCTGCCTGAGTGGTATTGCTCAGCACATCTGAACCACCCTGCTTCTCGGTCATGCCCATGCCGATAAGCAGCCCACGCTTTTGCCCTCCGGGCAGTAAATGCGAGTCATAACGGTCGCTTAGCAGCGGCGTAAGCCAGTCGTGAAAGGGGGCGGGTAACATTTGAAGTAACAGCGGCGTGGCGGCAAAAGTCATGGTCACCGGACACAACGTGCCAGCTTCAACCTGCGCATGCAGTATGAAACGCGCGGCCCGTGCAACAAATGTTCCCTGCCTCGCATCTTCTTCCCAGGCCAGATTATGTACGCGGTTGGCGCACAATCCCTGCATCAGCAAATGCCAGGCAGGATGAAAACGCACATCATCCAGCCGCTGCCCCTGCGGGTCGTAGCGCAACAGTTCAGGTGGAAAAGCATTAGCCAGACGGCCCAGTTCGAGCGACTCGGCAGTCCCTAGCTGCTGACCAATACTGGCGAGAAGATCGCTGTCCCAACCAGCGCCTTCTCGGATAACCGCTTCGCACAGCGCGCCATCGGACAAATATAAGTTACTGTTATTGAGCGGTACAGGTTGGTTAAAAACGGTATGCGTTTGCCAGTGCATTGTGTCTCCCTCCGTCAATGGCCGTCGCTTTAAGTATGGTCAGAACCACATTATTCGCGACGGAGGGAGATCACAAAAGTACGGTTAGCCAGCAATATAATGAGGAATAAAACGAGAAGTATCTTTAGTGATCAAAGTATTATCCTCGCGGATCCCCATACCACAGGCTTCATCATCCACGATCCAGCTACCGATCAACGTGTAGCTGTCGCCAAAGCGCTGTAATGGCTGAAATGCCTGATAGATCATCGGTTCTTCGGCGTAATCACCCTCGGCATGCTCAACGACCTGCTGCTGACCATCAAAAATGGTGACATTTCCCCCTTCACGGGAAAATATCGGTTTGCGTACATAGCTTTCACCAGCCGCAATTTGTGGCGTTTCACCGTCAAACCAGGCAGGCAGCAGGTTGGGATGGTTGGGAAAAAAATGCCACAGCAAAGGCATTAGCCCTTTATTGCTGAGCACACTCTTCCACAACGGCTCAACCCACTGTTCGCGGCGATGGCGCAGCAAAGGGCCATTTTCATCTCGCATCATCCACTCCAGGGGATAGAGCTTAAAGGCGCGACGAATGACGTTATCATCCAGGTCCGTGAGAACACCGCCAACGCCAAGCCCCAGATCTTCGACGTAAATAAACCGTGACTCTTGCCCCGCCTGCTGTGCGCAATCCTGTAAATACAGCACCGTGGTACGATCTTCGTCAGTATCTTCGCAGCAGCAAAAATAGAAGGGCTCCGGGCTATAAAGCTCAGCAAAACGGGAGATTAGCCGCTCCTGAATGGCGTTGTACTGGTCGGCGTCGCGTGTGATCACCCCGCTGCGACGCGCATCTTCCAGCCATAGCCACTGGAAATACGCTGACTCATAAAGCGACGTTGGTGTATCCGCGTTGTACTCCAGCAGCTTGACCGGGGCGTTATTTCCGCACCAGACAAAATCCATGCGGCCGTACAGGGAGGGATCGCGATTGCGCCAGCTTTCGGCAATAACGTCCCAATACAGCGGCGGGATCGCCAGTTGCTGCATAATCTGTTCGTCGTTAACTGCTCGTTCGACGACATCCAGACACATCTGGTGCAGTTCCGCAGTGGGTTTTTCGATCTGCTCTTCCACTTGCCGGAGCGTAAAGCGGTAAGCCCGGCTCTCATCCCAGTAAATCTCGTTATCGATAATATGAAAATCAAAGCCGTGATCGTAGGCGATCCGGTCCAAATCCTGACGAACAGGGACATCATGTCGCAGCATCGTTAACCTCCCCAGTGCCCACGCGCGCTGGACGAACGCCCGTAGCCGCCGCGTGAAACCGTCGAGACTTTCTTCGTCGTATAACTATGGCTGGTTGCAGTATCATGTTTTCCACTACCGGAACGCCAACTGTAATCCCCGGAAGTTGTACGCCAGACCGGGCGCGAAGCATAGGAAGAACCGCCGCTGCTATAAACATATTGTTCGTCGCGATTTTTGCGAATGACGCGGCTGAGTAAAAAACCGGAGAATATCGGCACCCAGCTTTGATCGATGCTGTCGAGATAACAGTCGCCAAACTGTGTCTGACAGCTCTGCTTGCTCATTTGCTTTGGCAGGTTAGAGTAGAACTCTGCTTTCGCATTGTTCCAGCCATCGGCACAAACGGTGGCGCTATTGCCATCGTCAATACATTCACTCACCGCGGAGTAAAAGGTACCATCACCATCGTTATTGCCGTCATCAGCACATCCTTTGAGGACAAAAAATGCCGCTCCGCCCATAATGGCCAGCGTCAGGTATTTTCCACTGTAACGGCTGCGTTTTCTTGCAAAGGGGTTCGCCGGACGCCCAATTCGCGTGATGGCAGAATGCCCTTGCCCCCTGTTTTTGTTTCCGGATTTACGTTTTCTTGCCATGATCGTCCATTACCATGTCATGCAGGCGGCGTTAAAAATACCCCCCGCCAGGGCGGCGGTCCCCATAAATAATCCCGCTGCAGTATTATGATTAATAATTTTTTCACTCAGTGCCGGCATGTATAAACGCACACCGCCGTAAATGACGAGTTGTATCACCAGCGCGATGCCGCCCCAGGCGAAATAATCCGGAATACTGACGGCGTTAATTGCCGCGCTGGATAACGGAATAACGTAGCCCAGCAACGTGCCGCTAAAGGCCAGTGACGCTGCTGTATTATTATTTTTAATCAGTTGCCATTCATTGTGCGGCGTAATTTTTGAGTATATAAACAGAAAAACGATCACCATGGCTGCGCCAATAAAAAAATAGGCGCAAAAAGCCAGCAATGAATCCAGTATGTGCATTGTGTAACCTTCCCTGAAATTAACCAATTACATTAAGTGATGTTAATGGAATATCTACACCCAGCGCCCGCGAGAATACCCATTCAGGCTCTCCCAGCTCATTAAACGATTCTTCACCGTTCAACAGCAGGTATTCCCAGGTATCATCTGTAACCTGTCGCTGATAGCCCATGGTAAAATTATGTACATTCCATATGGCATGCTGATGATTTTCTACTTTTTCCAGCATATAAACCGGCTCAATATTCCCCGGTTCTTCCTCGTTAAAAAAGCGTTGCCAGCGCTCTTCCTGCCAGCTCAGCGTCGGCGTCCCTATTACGGACGGGCTAATGGCAGACTGCCAGTGTTTTTTCTGCGAAATCCCGTAACTTTCCGCATAAACAAAGAATTTGATATCGTCGATATCATCGATGTCTGAGCCGCCCGTGGTATTGATTTGCAGAAACTCTTCTCCGGACGTGTAGTAGCGAAAAATCTGGCTTCCGCCGCCTAAATCAATGTGGCTGGCGGCTGCAACGGTGTACTCCTCACCAGGCAATTCGATCAATAGTGACTCTTCAAGCAGACGAAATGCCAGCGTGTTAAGCGTAAAACCAGCATTCAGATGTAACCCTAACGGCCCGCGAGCTGGCGCAACAGCAGCCTCTTTACCGAATAAGCGCTGGAAAAAACTCATCATGATTTTCCCTTAATGATCTGCCAGCCTTCTTTCGAGGCTGGCGCATTTCACGACGTTTACTCGCCTTGCTGACGCTGCAGTCGTGCCAGTACATCCTGAGCCGAACTTTTATTGCTCGCCCCAATGCCGGCTTCGGCCAGCTTCTCATCCAGGTCACGCCCATCCGCAACCTTTTCCAGCTGCGCAGCGGCATCCAGACGGGCCTGACGCTCAGCCTGTCGCGTTTGCAAACGCTTGAGCGACTCTGCGGCTGTAGACACACTCGAAGACGCGCCTACGGTCGAGGTAGTCACTGCCTGCTGGGCGCGCTGCATCGCTTCCGTCGCCTTTACCACCTCAAGCTGCTGTTCAAACTGTGCAATCCGTTGTGCGGTTGCACTCACCGCTTTTTCAACGCCATCCCGCGACACTTCAAGGTTAGCGAGTACTTGCTCTTCTGCAGCAATGACATTCTCTAAGCGGGCAATTTCTTCTGCAACTTCGTTGATCAGTGACGGGTTAGCGTTTTTACTCAGCGCTTCCAACACTCGTGTTTCCAGACTAGATTTACGCTCACGCAGATCGTTCAACTTGTCATTACTCAGCCTCACGCGCGCCAGCAAGTCTACTCGTGATTTTCCGGCTTTATCCAGCTCACCTTTCGCATCACGGATATGCTGCTCCAGCATGCGGACCCCCTGCGCTTCTTCAATTGACTCTTCCGCCTGAGAAAGTACGGACTTGCCGAGGGTAAACAGGCTTTTTAAAATTCCCATAAATAGCGTTCCTTGTTATTCGTGAGTGTATTCTTCAGTGATTTCAGCCAGATCTAGCGCGTTTTCCGCAAGCGTAGTCATCTCCAGCACTACATCATCCAGTGATGAATTAAGCGAAAGTGCTCCAAATGCGACGTAATATTCATCCTGCTGAACGCGAGAAATCCCCACGGAAGACAGAGGAAGGAGTTTCTGATTACGTAATAAGAAAATATTGAATTCATTTTGCTGATTAATACTGCAGACAGGACAAATAACTGTTTCAATAATTATCTGGCGGGATGTGAATAAAATACCGAGTGATAAATCACCATAATCATTCATTTTGATAATTAATGATTGCTCGTTATATTCAATATCTATATTTAATTCAGGAAGAGTTTGTACTGCTTCAGCAAGCAACTGCGGAGTCCATGCCATATATTATCCATATATAATTTAATTAGAAATAAATGAAATGAATATCATTTTCTACCCTTTATCATACTCGTTTAAAATAAAAAAAAGCCACCCGAATCCGGGTGACTTAGTCTGAAAAATAAGTTTAACCGCGCTGGCGGACGGCTTCAAACAGGCAGATACCCGTCGCAACTGAAACGTTCAATGACGAAACGCTCCCTGCCATCGGGATGCTGATCAGTTCGTCACAGTGTTCGCGGGTCAGACGGCGCATACCTTCACCCTCTGCGCCCATCACCAGCGCCAGACGACCGGTCATTTTGCTCTGATAGAGAGTATGGTCGGCTTCACCTGCGGTTCCGACGATCCAGATATTCTCTTCCTGCAGCATACGCATGGTGCGCGCCAGGTTGGTCACGCGGATCAGCGGTACGCTTTCTGCCGCACCACAGGCCACTTTTTTCGCCGTCGCATTCAACTGTGCGGAACGATCCTTCGGTACGATTACAGCATGTACGCCAGCGGCATCGGCGCTACGCAGGCATGCGCCCAGGTTATGCGGATCGGTGACGCCATCGAGGATCAATAAGAACGGCTGATCGAGCGTAGCAATCAGATCCGGCAGATCGTTTTCCTGATACTGACGGCCCGGCTTCACGCGAGCAATAATTCCCTGATGTACCGCACCCTCGCTTTTCTCATCCAGAAACTGACGGTTAGCCAGTTGAATGACAACACCCTGTGCTTCCAGTGCGTGGATCAGTGGCAGCAGGCGTTTATCTTCACGACCTTTGAGAATAAAGACGTCCTGGAAGCGCTCAGGCGCACGTTCCAGCAGGGCCTGCACCGCATGGATGCCGTAAATCATTTCACTCATGAATGTACTCGTTAATAGTTTATGCGTAACGCCGGGCAACGCGAAGGTTGCCCGACTTACAGTCTATGGCTGTTATTGTGCGACTTTCTTTTTCGCCGCACGTTTAGCTTTAGTGGCGGCAGCAATTTTAAGCGTTTTTGCCGAGGGCTTTTTCGCTTTTTTATCGCCTTTCTTCTCAGCCGCATTCTTTTCCGCCTGAGGTTTGGCTCTGCCTTTCTTCTCGCCGCGGAAAGCGCTGTCCGGCTCGAAATTCACCTTTTTGCCCATCTGACGACGTTTACCGGTATTTTTACCCGCATCGCCTTTTTTGGCTTTTTCGCGGGCGGTTTTACCTTCATTACGCGGCGCACGTTCGCTGGAGATCAAGCTGAAGTCGATCTTACGCTCGTCCATGTTGACTGCTTCCACGCGAACTTCCACTCGATCGCCCAGGCGATACATCTGGCCGCTGGATTCCCCCGTCAGGCGCTGCCCAACCTGGTCGAAACGATAGTAGTCGTTATCCAGAGAGGAGACATGCACCAGACCATCGATAAACAGTTCATCGAGACGGACAAAGAAACCAAATCCGGTCACGCTGGCAATCACGCCTTTGAAGACATTACCCACCTGGTCCAGCATGAAGTCGCACTTCAGCCAGTCAGAGACATCGCGCGTGGCTTCATCAGCACGGCGCTCGGCCATCGAACAGTGCTGACCCAGTTGCAGCATCTCTTCCATCGAATAATGGTAGCCACCGGTTTCCGTGGTGTTGCCCTTATGGCCCTGCTCCTGCGCCAGCAGATACTTAATCGCCCGGTGCAAGGAGAGATCCGGGTAACGACGGATCGGTGAAGTAAAGTGCGCATAAGATTGCAACGCCAGGCCAAAGTGACCACGGTTTTCCGGATCGTAAATCGCCTGCTTCATCGAACGCAGCAACATGGTTTGCAGCATTTCTGCGTCAGGACGGTCAGCAATCGACTCCAGCAGTTCAGCGTAATCACGCGGCTCAGGTTTGTTGCCACCAGGCAGCTCCAGCCCCAGCTCTGCCAGGACGGAACGGAACGAGTTAATCGCTTCGGTCGTCGGCTTATCGTGAATACGGAACAGCGCTGGCTCTTTGGCTTTCTCAACGAATCGTGCCGCGGAGATGTTCGCCATGATCATGCACTCTTCAATCAACTTGTGCGCGTCGTTACGCTGCGTCTGCTCGATACGCTCGATACGGCGTTCAGCATTGAAGATAAACTTCGCTTCTTCACTCTCAAACGAGATACCGCCACGCTCTTCACGGGCTTTATCCAGCACTTTGTAGAGGTTATGCAGCTCTTCAATGTGTTTAACCAGCGGTGCGTACTGCTCACGCAGCTCCTGGTCGCCCTGCAGCATGTGCCAGACCTTAGTGTAGGTCAGACGTGCGTGGGAACTCATGACCGCTTCGTAGAATTTAAAGCCGGTTAAACGGCCTTTCGACGAAATGGTCATTTCACAGACCATACACAACCTGTCCACCTGCGGGTTGAGTGAACACAATCCGTTAGACAGCACTTCCGGCAGCATCGGAACAACCTGCGACGGGAAGTAAACGGATGTGCCACGGCTACGAGCTTCCTGGTCCAGCGGAGTCGGCGGGCGAACGTAATAGCTTACGTCAGCAATCGCCACCCATAAACGCCAACCACCGCCGCGTTTCTTCTCGCAATAAACCGCATCGTCGAAGTCGCGCGCATCTTCGCCATCGATAGTCACCAGCGGCAGATCGCGCAGATCGACACGTCCTACTTTCGCCTCTTCCGGCACTTCTTCTTTCAGTCCGGCGACCTGTTTCTCAACCGCCTGAGGCCAGATATATGGGATTTCATGAGTACGCAGGGCCATATCAACGGCCATGCTGGTTCCCATGTTGTCACCCAGCACTTCAACAATTTTACCCACCGCTTTGGTGCGGCGAGTCGGGCGCTGGGTCAGCTCAACCACGACCACAAAACCCATACGAGCGCCCATTACCTCTTCCGGCGGGATCAGGATATCGAAGCTCAGGCGGCTGTCGTCTGGGACGACAAACCCAACACCAGCATCGGTGAAGTAGCGGCCGACAATCTGGCTGGTTTTCGGCACCAGTACGCGCACAATACGCGCTTCGCGGCGACCTTTACGGTCCGCGCCCAACGGCTGCGCCAGCACCTGATCGCCATGAATGCAGGTTTTCATCTGCTCGCTGGACAGATACAGGTCATCTTTGCGGCCTTCAACGCGCAGAAAGCCGTAGCCATCACGGTGGCCAATAACGGTACCTTTCAGCAGGTCGAGACGCTCCGGCAGCGCATAGCATTGACGACGGGTGAAGACCAGTTGTCCGTCACGCTCCATCGCGCGCAGGCGACGACGCAGCGCTTCTTGCTGCTCTTCACCTTCAATATTGAGTTCAGCGGCCAGCTCATCGCGGTTGGCCGGCTTTTCACGTTTAGTTAAATGTTCGAGGATAAATTCCCGGCTCGGGATAGGATTCGCGTATTTTTCTGCTTCGCGTTCCTGGAAAGGATCTTGTGACATGTCGGTTCCTCCGTCATCATCGCTGCTGGCGGGAGTCGTTACTCCACCAGCAATAATTTATAAAGCGGTTGATTCTTTTCAACCAAATCAGCAAGTGTGTAGTTGTCCAGTTCCGTGAGAAAACTTTGCACTGCTTTAGAAAGCGCCTGTTTGAGTCTACAGGCCGGGGTAATGTGGCAAAACTCGCTGCTACAGTTGACCAACGATAAGGGTTCCAGCTCGCGAACCACATCACCAATACCAATATCCTTAGCGGGTTTACCCAGGCGGATACCGCCATTTTTTCCTCGAATAGCAGTAACAAAGCCCGCCCGGCTAAGTTGATTGATTATTTTGACCATATGATTACGGGACACGCCGTAGACTTCTGTCACCTCAGAAATACTGGTCATACGTCCTTCGGGAAGTGACGCCATGTAGATTAGCGCACGTAATCCGTAATCGGTGAAACTTGTTAACTGCACATCAACCTCAGGAAAAGGGATAAAACGGATAAACCTGGTAGTATTAATTACATTGATGATAAACCAGCCACCAGCCAGGTCGCTAATTTATTTCAGTTCGGGAAGGAAAAAAGCGAGGAACTTACGTGATTTTAAGCCGGATTCTGATGCAAAGCACCTTATCCGGCCTAAATTAGTGCAAGCGCAGCGCCGTTTGACGCTACGCTATAACCAGAATTATGCGTCGAACGGGTCGCGCAGGATCATGGTTTCAGTACGGTCTGGGCCAGTTGAGATAATATCAATCGGCACACCGGTCAGTTCTTCAATACGCTTGATGTAGTTCAGCGCTGCCTGCGGCAGACCGCTACGTTCCTTCACGCCGAAGGTGGATTCAGACCAACCCGGCATGGTTTCGTAAATCGGCTCGATACCTTTCCAGTCGTCAGCTGCCAGCGGAGTAGTCGTTACTTCGCGGCCATCCGGCATACGGTAAGCAACACAGATTTTCACCTCTTTCAAACCGTCCAGTACGTCCAGTTTGGTCAGGCAGAAGCCAGACAGGGAGTTAATCTGTACTGCACGGCGTACAGCAACGGAATCCAGCCAACCGGTACGACGACGACGACCGGTGGTCGCGCCATACTCGTTACCTTGTTTGCACAGGAACTCGCCAACGTCATCAAACAGCTCTGTCGGGAACGGACCCGCACCTACACGAGTAGAGTAAGCTTTGATGATACCCAGAACGTAGTCCACATAACGTGGACCCAGGCCGGAGCCGGTTGCCACGCCACCTGCGGTGGTGTTGGAGGACGTTACGTACGGATAGGTACCGTGGTCGATATCCAGCAGCGTACCCTGCGCACCTTCAAACATGACGAAATCGCCACGCTTACGCGCCTGGTCCAGCAGATCGGAAACATCAACAACCATTGAGGTCAGGATGTCGGCGATAGCCATCACATCATCCAGCACTTTCTGGTAGTCAACTGCTTCAACTTTATAGAAATTCACCAGCTGGAAGTTGTGATATTCCATCACTTCTTTCAGTTTTTCAGCGAAAGTTGCTTTATCAAACAGATCGCCAACACGCAGACCGCGACGAGCTACTTTGTCTTCATAAGCTGGACCGATACCACGACCGGTAGTACCGATCGCTTTCTCGCCACGCGCTTTCTCACGAGCGTTATCCAACGCAACGTGATAATCAAGGATCAGCGGACAAGCTTCAGACAGCAGCAGGCGCTCGCGAACCGGGATACCACGATCTTCCAGTCCTTTCATTTCTTTCATCAGCGCGGACGGAGACAGAACAACACCGTTACCGATGATGCTGATTACGTTTTCGCGAAGAATGCCTGATGGAATAAGATGGAGGACGGTTTTTTCACCGTTGATTACGAGAGTATGGCCTGCGTTGTGACCACCCTGGTAGCGCACAACATATTTAGCCCGTTCAGTCAGAAGATCGACGATCTTCCCTTTACCTTCGTCACCCCATTGGGTGCCCAGTACGACGACGTTGTTACCCATTTTTCAAAATCACCGTTTGCTTAAAAATGGATTCTACCACCGCTTTTTCAGATATACAGCACTTTTTGCATGCGAAAATCCGCAAATTAGTCTACTTATTGATCAGCCAATCGTTTTCCTCAACATGTAGTAGACCACAACGCCCGCAACCACAAGACCGCCACCAAAACGACGCAAAATATTTTCGGGAAGTTGCGCCATTGCGGAGATCATTTTCTTCCATGCGCTGGGATAAAGCATCGGACCCAGCCCTTCCAGCACCAAAACCAGCGCGAGCGCCAGCAAAATTGTTGAATTCATCCATCGCCCTTATATAAAAAGAAAACCACCGCATCCCTGGAGATGCCGGTGGTTTTGCTGCTTTAAAACCGCTGGAACGCGATTAGCGTGTCGCGGTATTTGGTGTCTTCATGTAGCGGAAGAAATCGCTGTCCGGGCTCATGACCATCACGTCCTGATTCCCTTCAAAGCTCTTCTCGTAAGCACGCAGGCTACGGATGAAGGCGTAGAAGTCAGGATCCTGACTGAACGCATCGGCAAACAGCTTAGCGGCTTCTGCATCGCCTTCACCGCGCATAATACGGCCCTGACGCTCAGATTCTGCCAGCGTTTTAGTGACTTCATAGTCAGCCGTTGCACGCAGTTTTTCCGCCTCTTCCTGGCCTTGTGAACGATGGCGACGCGCTACCGCTTCACGCTCAGCGCGCATACGGTTGTAGATAGCCTCGGACACTTCAGCAGGCAGGTTGATTTGCTTAATACGCACGTCAACCACTTCGATGCCCAATGCCGCCATACTGTTCGGATTGATGACCGGTACTTTACCGTTCGTTTCAGCCTGAACACGTTCAGCCGCTTCGGCAATCGCGCTATCTGCTGCCGGAGTCGCCACTTCATCTTCCGTGCCAGCAGAACCGGAGTTCAGCGCGTCACGCACTTCCAGGGTCAGACGACCGCGGGAATCGGTAACGATGTCCTTCACGTCCAGACGACCAATTTCAGAACGCAGACGGTCAGAGAACTTACGTTTCAGCAGGACTTCCGCCTGAGAAACATCGCCACCGCCCGTTGCCAGGTAGTAACGGCTAAAGTCACTGATGCGCCACTTGATGTAGGAGTCAACGATCAGGTCTTTCTTCTCTTTGGTAACAAAGCGATCGGCCTGGTTGTCCATGGTCTGAATACGCGCATCCAGCATCTTCACAGATTCAATAAACGGAATCTTGAAGTGCAGGCCTGGTGCAACAACCAGCGGCTTGTTTTCATCGTCACGCAGAACTTTACCAAAGCGCAGAGTAATACCGCGCTCGCCTTCTTTGACCACAAAGACAGACATGAACAGAACTACCAGAACGATGATGATAATCGCAATAACTGACTTACGCATCGTTATTCCCCCTGACGCTGGTAGTCGTTACGCTGCGCATTCGCGCGGCGTTGGTCCATAATATCGCCCTGACTGGTGGACGAAGTGTTGCTTGCTCCAGTGCTGGAAGTCGTTGCTGGCGGAAGACGCAGCAGGTTTGAACTGCTGTCAGTCTTTGTTGCTGGCGCACTACCACCTTTCAGCATTTGATCCAGCGGCAGAACCATAAGATTGCTACCTTTATCGTTAACCAGGACTTTGCGGGTATTGCTCAGCACTTTTTCCATGGTTTCGATATACAGACGCTCGCGGGTAATTTGCGGTGCGGCTTTATATTCCGGCAGAATTTTTGCGAAGCGAGCCACTTCACCCTGTGCTTCCAGGATGGTCTGAGTCTTATACGCACGTGCTTCTTCCAGAATACGCTGCGCCTGACCGTTTGCACGCGGCTGAACTTCGTTGGTGTACGCTTCCGCTTCACGGATGTACTGCTGTTCGTTTTCACGTGCTGCGATAGCATCGTCAAACGCGGCTTTTACTTCTTCCGGCGGACGTGCAGCCTGGAAGTTGACGTCCAGCAGGGTGATACCCATGTTGTACGGACGGATCGTTTCTTCCAGTTCACGTTGGGTGTCGCTACGAATAACGGTACGCCCTTCGGTCAGGATACGGTCCATGGTGTATTTACCGATAACCCCACGCAGGGCGCTGTCAGTAGCCTGACGCAGACTGTCATCCGCGCTGGTTACGCTAAACAGGTAACGCTGCGGATCGGTCACGCGGTACTGTACGTTCATTTCGACGCGCACGACGTTTTCGTCAGAAGTCAGCATGACGCCGGATGCGGCAAGTTCACGCACGGCTTCAACGTTGACCGGTGTCACTTCGTCGACAAAGGTCGGTTTCCAGTTCAGACCCGGTTCAACCAAATGGCTGAATTTACCGAAGCGTGTCACCACGCCGCGTTCCGCTTCTTTAATGGTATAGAAACCGCTGGCCGCCCAGATAATGACGATAGCGGCCGCTGCGATAGTAAAGACTCGACCGCCCAGTTGCGGACGCGGGCCTTGCGATGAACTACCGCCGCCAGAGCCAGTACCTTTACCGCCACCCAGACCACCGAGCTTTTTACTCAGTTTGCGGAAGATATCGTCCAGATCGGGAGGTCCCTGCTCGCGACCACCTTTGTTTCCATTTCCCTCAGGGTTGCCGCCAGGTTTGCTGCTTCCCCAGGGGTCGCGGTCTTGTCCGTTATTACCGGGCTGATTCCACGCCATTTTTGTGCTCCATATTTGTTATGCGATGCTATACCTGCGTCTTTTGCGCTGCCGTTGCGTTGGCTGCGTCCCTCAACGCCAGTCACATAGTTGACTATGCTCCTGGAGATTTCAGGACTTGCCGCCTTCCTGCCGCACAAAATCCACAAGGTATAGAGGCGAAAAAATCTTCAGGCCATATCCGTCAGATCAGACAACATAGTCTTCCAGTGCCGGTTCTTGTTTACAGAGGCGACGCCAGTCTACGATCGGCATACGAACCTGCAGACCTACGCTGCCGTCCTCCTCCATCCACTCTTTTTCTATTGCCTGAAGTTGATAAAACCGGCTTCTCAAACGCCCTTCCTGCGGCGGCAAACGCAACGTATGCTGCGCCACCTCACCGGAAAGTCGCTCAGTCAAAGCCTGAAAAAGTTGTGGTATACCAATCCCCGTTTGCGCTGATACCCAAACGCGAATGGGTTTATTCTCTTCATCTCTGTCGATACGCGGCTCAAAGTCATCCAACATATCGATTTTATTCATCACCAGCAGAGTCGGGATCTCATGCGCATCGATCTCTTCGAGCACCGTATCGACGGCCTCAATGTTTTCCTGCACACGAAAGTCTGCTGCATCAATAACGTGCAGCAGCAATGTCGCCTGACGTGTTTCCTGCAAGGTGGCCTTAAACGCCGCCACCAGGTCGTGCGGTAAATGACGGATAAACCCAACGGTATCCGCCAGCACTGTCTCACCCACGTCCGCAACGTCTATTCTGCGTAGCGTCGGGTCCAGGGTCGCAAACAGCTGATCCGCTGCGTAGACCTGGGCTTCGGTGATCTGGTTGAACAGGGTGGATTTTCCGGCGTTGGTATATCCCACCAGTGATACGGTTGGGACATCCGCTTTCTTGCGCGACTGTCGCCCCTGCTCACGTTGCTTTTCAACTTTTTCCAGGCGCGACTGTATCTGCAAAATGCGATTACGCAGCAAACGACGGTCGGTTTCGAGCTGGGTTTCACCCGGGCCGCGCAAACCAATCCCGCCCTTTTGCCGTTCAAGGTGAGTCCAGCCACGGACCAGACGCGTAGCCATATGGCGCAACTGCGCCAGCTCAACCTGCAACTTACCCTCATGGGTTCGCGCACGCTGGGCAAAAATATCTAAAATGAGACCAGTCCTGTCGATAACAAGACACTGGCACAACTGTTCCAGGTTACGTTCCTGGGCAGGGCTTAGAGCATGATCAAAAATCACCACCGCAGCGCCAGTCGCTTTTACGGCTTCGGCAATTTCGATTGCCTTACCTTCACCAACAAAATACTTCGGGTGCGGTGCTTTACGGCTCCCGGTAATCACCTGCATTGCTTCGACACCGGCGGAAGAAACCAGAGATTCAAACTCCTGGAGGTCTTCCATATCTTTGTCTTGCGAAAAATAGATGTGTACCAGTACCGCCTGCTCACCGGCATCATAACGGTCAAACAAGCGTCAACCCCTTAATATAAATCAACGGGGAACGCAGGATCGCTGGCTCCCCGTATGTAAAACAGCTAATAACCTTATTCGGTTTCTTCGCTGTCCTGTTGCGCAGATGAACCTTGCGCGTTGCTACCGTGATGGTAGTTGCTGCCTGTGCCGCCGGTGGCATTATTGCTGTGATGAGAAACCGGACGAGACGGGACAACAGTAGAAATCGCGTGCTTATAAACCATCTGGCTGACCGTGTTTTTCAACAGGATCACGAACTGATCAAAAGACTCGATTTGACCTTGCAGCTTAATACCATTCACCAAATAAATAGAAACTGGAACACGTTCCCGACGCAGTGCGTTCAGGAACGGATCTTGTAAAGATTGCCCCTTAGCCATTCTCTCTTTTCCTTATATGCTTATTTGTACTTTGAACCTTTCGATTCTGAAAAATTGCGCACGATACGTTTCAATTGTACACATTCAGTTCGCGATAGCACCAACAACCTGTAATACTTCGTTTCGCGCCTGGTCAGGCTTTTCACTGTCAAGCCAGTGCACCCCTTCCCAACCACGCAACCAGGTTACCTGTCGCTTCGCCAACTGCCTCGTGGCGCAAACACCTCTATAAACCATTTCATCGTATGAAATTTCACCTTCAATGTATGACCACATCTGGCGATACCCTACACAACGAATGGAAGGCAAATCCGTATGCAAATCTCCACGGGCAAAAAGCGCCCGGACTTCTGCTTCAAAACCTGAAGCTAACATCTGATGAAAACGCTGCTCAATTCGCTGATGGAGCAGTTCACGGCTCGCCGGGGCGATTGCAAACTGATGCACCTGATACGGCAAAGCATCTCCTGACGTTTGCGTCAGCTCCGTTAAAGTTTTACCCGAAATGAAAAAAACTTCCAGTGCCCGGGAAAGTCTTTGCGGATCATTTGGATGAATACGCGCCGCAGCCACGGGATCGATGTCCTGAAGCTGTCGGTGTAACGCGTCCCAACCCTGCTCTGCCGCCTGCTGCTCAATTCTGGCCCTGACCTCCGGGTCCGCCGACGGTAACGGCGACAGTCCTTCAAGCAAGGCTTTGAAATATAACATTGTGCCGCCCACCAGCAACGGGATACGGCCCGCGGCGGTGATGTCGGCCATCTCGGCTAACGCATCGCGACGAAAATCCGCTGCGGAGTACGCCTGCGATGGATCGCGGATATCCAGCAATCGGTGCGGTGCGGCCTGTAATTCATCTGCATCAGGCTTGGCTGTACCGATATCCATCCCCTTGTAAATAAGGGCGGAATCAACGCTTATCAACTCTATGGGCAAAACTTTACGCAATTCAATTGCTAATGCCGTTTTACCGGAGGCCGTTGGCCCCATCAAAAAAATCGCCTTTGGCAGGCTCGCCTTACGGGTATCACTCATGTTTCAGGGCATTCATTACCGAATGTAAATCAACAGGTTGTAACAGACCACCCGGCGGTGCCTTCACGAGTTGTGGGCAGAGCCGCTCAACATCCGCTAACAGCGTAATCGCCTGTGCCATGCTCCACTGTGGATGCTCGCTCATCAGGTTACGTGCGATCCACTGTGCAATATTGCCCGGCTCGAATACGGATTGCTGCGCCAGGTAGCCTATCAGTTCAGGAATCAAGATTTGTAAATTTTGTTGGCGTAAGGGTAAAGGCACAGCCCGGATGGTCACATGCTGCGCATCCAGCTGAAATTCAATGCCCAACTCAGCCAGTTGGCTCTGTCCTTTTTGCAGTGCCGCTTTTTCATCGGCGGTCACTTTTAGACGTAAAGGGATCAATAACGGTTGAGCACAAACCGCTCCCTGACCCGGCGTTAACTGCGCCTGACGCAGCCAACGCTCAGCCACCGGTAATGCCAGCAACTGAATATGACCATCGCATTCGAGTAACGCGCAGTCTGCACCAACAATCGTTAGCACCCGGCCAAAGCCCTGACTGCTGCCAGTCAGAGGCGTCGATAGCGTTTCAGAGACCGGCGTTTTCCGCGTTGGAGCCGGCGTCTGCATCAGTTGCTGATAGATTTCGCCCTGCTGCTTTTGGTATCCGGGTTGAGCATGAGGCCAACTGGCTCCCGCCTGACGGCCACCGCCACTACTACTGCCACCGCTACTGCCACTTCCAGCACCAGCGGATGCTGAGTACCGCGGTGTCGCAGGTTCACGCGCGGGAGCAGGCTCGGCAAAATGGTTGCGTCCAGCAGCAACACGGTTTTCCGGGATGTGCCTTGGGGCGGGTTCGTCGTCATCAGCCAACGGCAGCGGCGTTTCAAGCTGCTGTTGCAGGACACTCAACACGCCCTGGTAAATAAAATCGTGCACCAGGCGGGATTGATGGAAACGGACCTCATGTTTAGCTGGGTGTACGTTGACATCCACCTGATGCGGATCGATTTCCAGATACAGCACAAATGCGGGCTGTTGATCGGCTCCCAGCTTATCTTCACAAGCCTGGCGGATAGCATGGTTGATCAGCCGGTCACGCATCATCCGACCATTCACATAGCAGTACTGGATTTCTGCCAGTGCTGCCGTTGTGTGGTTAGGATCGGCCACCCAGCCACGCAATGTTAAATCGCCATGCTGCCATTCGATCGCCAGCGCATGCTCCAGAAATGGCGTGCCGCAAATCGCGCCCAGCCGGCGCTCTTTCTGCCCATCCGCGGCCACTGCCCGGTACTGTCGCACCACTTTGCCGTTGTGCGATAAATTTATCGTCACATCAAAACGTGCCAGCGCAATGCGGCGAATAATCTCGTCGATATGATTAAATTCGGTTTTCTCGGTGCGCATAAATTTGCGCCGCGCCGGGGTGTTGTAGAACAGATCTAGCACCTCCAGCGTGGTTCCCACCGGATGCGCAGCGGGTTTAACTGTGACATCCATGTCACGCCCTTCGGCATACGCCTGCCAGGCTTCGGGTTGTTCTTGCGTACGCGACGTCAGGGTTAAGCGAGACACGGAGCTGATACTGGCCAGCGCTTCACCGCGAAATCCGAGGCTCACGATGGCTTCAAGATCGTCAAGCGAGGCTATTTTACTGGTGGCATGACGCGCCAACGCCAACGCCAGCTCGTCTTTTTTAATCCCACAGCCGTTGTCACGAATACGGATAAGCTTCGCGCCGCCGCGTTCAATATCGATATCAATGCGCGTCGCACCGGCATCAATGCTGTTTTCCACCAGCTCTTTCACCACTGACGCAGGCCGCTCTACCACCTCGCCTGCGGCAATCTGGTTCGCCAGCTGTGGCGGTAGAACCTGAATCGGCATGGCTAATCCTTAATTTGTTAACGTGTTACCCGGCGATATGGCGCTGGCGGTTTGCGCCGGTGCGCCCTGCGGCCCGGTTTGCATCGGGTGCGCCTGGAAATAGTTACGCAATCCTTTGTAAATCGCCTCAGCCAGCTGCTGCTGGTAATCACCGCTCGCCAGCAGACGTTCTTCGCTGTTGTTACTGATAAAGCCGGTTTCAACCAGCACTGACGGGATATCAGGCGAACGCAGTACGCCGAGGCTAGCGTGTTCCGGGCGACGCTTATGCATCGAACCAATACGTTCTAACTGGCCGATCATGCTGGTCGCCACATCATACCCGACGCGCTGCGAATGACCGAACTGCAGATCCAGTACAGCCTGGCTGAGATAAGGATCGGACTGGCTGTTTGCCAGCACATCGCCCGCGCCGCCCAACAGCTCCGATTGCTTCTCGTGCTGTTCCAACCAGCCGGCCATCTCACTGTTCGCCCGACGGTTTGACAGCACCCAAACGGAAGCACCTGTGGCATCACGGTTTGGTGCGGCATCCGCGTGAATAGAAACCAGGAAATTGGCGTTTTGTTTACGCGCGACGTCTGAACGCCCCATCACCGAGATAAAGTAATCACCATCACGAGTGAGGACGCCTTTAAACATCGGGTCATCATTGAGCAAACTGCGCAGCTTGCGCGCCACGGCAATCGTGACGTTTTTCTCACGCGTGCCGCCAGGACCAATAGCGCCAGGATCCTGTCCACCGTGTCCGGCATCAATGGCAATCACCACTTTATCGCCGTTGCTGGAACTGGCGCGCGCCGCAGGGCGCGTAGAGGTATTGCTGTTAGTCACAGCCGTAGTGCGATCGTTTTCCGCTTTAAATGGATTGCGCGCTGGCTCGACAGGACGTGGGGCAACAATCGGCGCTTCAACACGCTTTGCAACCACGGGAGGTGGAGGCGGCGGCGGTGGCGCATCAGCGTTGATGGTAAACACGACGGTATAATTGCCGCCGTTCTGGCGTTTTACTGCTTCGGCTTTACCGTTCTCGGTTAAATCCACCACCAGGCGCAGAGACTGCGCATCTTTTGGCGTGCCGGAACGGATAGATTTCACCAGATTATTGCCGCTAAACAGCAGCGGTAATCCCTGAATCACTCCGGTTTGTTTAATATCCAGCGCGACGGTTCGTTTCCCGTCCTGCGAAACGGCATATTCAGGATCGCCAATAAAGCTCAGCGTAATCCGCGCCTGTTGATCGCCATTAGATACCTGAAGATCGGAGAGGCTGGCGGCCCCTGCCTGCGCGCACAGCAGGACCAGGGTTGCCATCAGCCAGTTTCTGATGCGATAAATCATCCCGCCACCCTTAAGGTTAATCGGCTAAACGCGCCAGCAATAAATCACCCGATGAGGAGACTGCGCTTACGCGCGCCTCTCGACCTTGCGCCTGATATTCAATGTGTATTTCGACGTCCGGGTCTGGCAGTACACCTTTACCTTGTTGCGGCCATTCCACCAGGCAGATGGCATCATTGGCAAAATAATCGCGGATCCCCATAAATTCCAGCTCCTCTGGGTCCGCAAGTCGGTATAAATCGAAGTGATATACCATCATGTTATCGAGTGAATAGGGTTCAACCAGCGTGTAGGTGGGGCTTTTTACATTACCTTTATGACCTAATGCCTGCAGAAATCCCCGGCTGAAGGTGGTTTTACCCGCCCCCAGGTCGCCGTACAAATATATAACCGTCGCGCCGTCACAGGCTTTGGCTACCCGCAGTCCCAGGTCTAAAGTCGCCTGCTCATCAGGTAGTGGAATTACTCGATTCATCATGATAAACGTCAATCACATCAGGGTTAACAATACGCTGTAGCGTGGTAAAGAGATCTGTCGCCAGCATGCCGCGCGTACCAAAACGCGCCGCCAGCACATCCGCCGCCGCTCCGTGCGCAACACATCCCGCACATGCTGCATCATACGGGGTAAGCTTCTGTCCGAGCAATGCGCCAATAATACCGGAAAGTACATCCCCCATTCCGCCGCTGGCCATCCCGGCATTGCCGGTATCAATAATACCCAACTCCGCCTGTTCAGCAGCAACAACCGTACCCGCGCCTTTCAGCACCACCACGCCTCCGTACCGTTTTACCAGACGTTGTGCACAAAGTAAGCGATCGTCTTCAATTTCTGCAATGGAACAACCCAGCAGTCGCGCGGCTTCACCTGGATGCGGCGTGATCACGCGATTGTGACGTTTATCGGGGTTGATTGCCAGCAGGTTCAGCGCATCCGCATCCCAAAGCATCGGTTTGCGAAAATTCTCCACTTTTTGCAGCGCTTTTTTGCCCCACTCCTGCTGACCAAGCCCGGGGCCTATCACCACTACATCCGCCCACGCCAGGCTCTCTTCCAGCGTCTGCGGCGTCAGCGTATCGACCATCAGTTCCGGTCTGGCTGTCAAAATAGGCGCAATGTTTTCACTGCGCGTCAGCACTTTGACCAGCCCGGCGCCTGCACGCAGCGCGGCTTCCCCGGCCATGCGTATTGCGCCTGCCGTTCCGTGGTCACCGCCGATAATCACCAGCCGACCGTGGGAGCCCTTGTGCGAGGTGGGTCGACGCGGTGTTAGCCAGTGTGCAATCTGTTGAGCATCAAAACGTTGTATTGGCGCATTCTGCCCCGCCAGCCAGTCGTCCAGCCCAAGTGCGTTAACATGCAGACGCCCGGTGACATCGCGCGCTTTACCGGTGAGCAGGCCCGGCTTGAGTGCAATAAAGGTAATGGTATGCGCTGCGTTGATGACCGCGCCCGGCGTCGCTCCCGTCTGCGCTAGCAGGCCGGAGGGAATATCTATCGCCACGGTGGGGGCTGGGTGAGAATTGGCACGTTCAATCAATACCGAGAGAGACTCACGCGGCGCATGTTTTAAGCCAGTGCCTGACAGCGCATCAATAATGACGTCCACGTTATTTGGCCAATTGATATCCGCCGCGTGAATGACGCCACCAGCGTTAAGCCAGGCATCACGCGCCTGCTGCGCCTCCTCGGGGAGCGGTTTGTCACTTTCCTGCGCCAGCAACGTAACTTCAAGACCCAGCGCTTTGGCAAGTCTTGCTACTACGTAACCATCGCCGCCGTTGTTGCCATGACCACATAGCACCAGCCAGTGCCGGGCGTTCGGATAAGCCTCACGAGTGATCTGAAACGCCGCCTCTCCCGCCCGTTGCATCAGTTCGTAAAGCGTCAGCCCAGAACTGTCTGCCGCCTCTCGCTCCATCCGCCTGATGTCATCGGCGTGCCAGATGGAGTGTGGTATACTTGCGGGGTTTTTCTTCATTGTATGGTCCGTCATGTCAGAGCCCCTCGATCTCAATCAGTTAGCGCAAAATATTAAGCAGTGGGGGCTGGAGCTTGGCTTTCAGCAGGTCGGTATTGCCGATACCGACCTCAGCGAAGCGGAGCCCAAACTTCAGGCCTGGCTGGACAAACAATACCACGGCGAGATGGACTGGATGGCCCGTCACGGCATGATGCGCGCCCGACCTCACGAATTATTGCCCGGTACGCTACGTGTCATCAGCGTACGTATGAACTATCTTCCTGCCAATGCGGCCTTCGCCAGCACGTTGAAGAACCCTTCGCTGGGTTACGTCAGCCGTTACGCGCTTGGCCGCGACTACCATAAGCTGCTACGTAACCGCTTAAAAAAGCTGGGGGAGATGATTCAACAGCACTGCGTTTCGCTGAATTTTAGACCTTTTGTCGATTCTGCGCCCATTCTTGAGCGTCCGTTAGCGGAAAAAGCCGGGCTTGGCTGGACAGGTAAGCACTCACTTATCCTCAATCGCGAAGCCGGTTCATTTTTCTTCCTCGGGGAATTACTGATCGATTTACCCTTACCGGTCGACCAACCAGCAGAAGAAGGATGCGGGAAATGCGTCGCCTGCATGACCATCTGTCCCACCGGGGCCATCGTTGAACCCTACACGGTGGATGCGCGCCGCTGTATCTCTTATCTCACTATCGAACTGGAAGGCGCGATCCCGGAAGAATTTCGTCCCTTGATGGGGAATCGAATTTACGGCTGCGATGATTGCCAGCTTATTTGCCCGTGGAACCGCTATTCACAGTTGACGACAGAGGATGACTTCAACCCGCGCAAGCAGCTTCATGCTCCGGAGTTAATAGAGCTGTTTAGCTGGAGCGAAGCGTGGTTTTTAAAAGTCACGGAGGGGTCTGCCATTCGTCGTATTGGCCACCTGCGCTGGTTGCGAAATATCGCCGTTGCGTTGGGTAATGCTCCCTGGGATGAAGCCATTCTTCACGCACTGGAAAGTCGCAGAGGTGAGCACCCACTTCTCGACGAACATATAGAGTGGGCGGTTGCTCAACAAATCGAGAAGCGAAATGCCTGCGTAGTTGAGGTGCAGTTACCGAAGAAACAACGTTTGGTCAGGGTCATTGAAAAGGGTCTGCCGCGCGACGCTTAAGTCATCCACAGCTTGTGTATAAAAATAAAAACACATTGATATTCAAGAGGGAAAAAATCGTCAAGTGATCGCATTAACAATTTGAAATGATAATTAAACCAGTAATTTCAAATAGTTAAAATGATACTATTCACCCGGCGAAGTTTTTTGCATTCCAGGAATAATACCCGAACCTGTGGATAAGTCTGTTTACAAGAGTATGTCAATGACGAAACAAAACGTCCCAAACGTGATTATTCGTTGTGGATATTTTTATTGGGGTAAGAATTTGGAGCGGGAAACGAGACTCGAACTCGCGACCCCGACCTTGGCAAGGTCGTGCTCTACCAACTGAGCTATTCCCGCTTGGGTGTGTCTGTGCTTAACAAGCACTTTCAAATTTTGGAGCGGGAAACGAGACTCGAACTCGCGACCCCGACCTTGGCAAGGTCGTGCTCTACCAACTGAGCTATTCCCGCATAATCTTCGTCTTTCGAACCGCTACTGCGTTGGCTGCCTTCATTCGCCTGAGTCACTTACTTCAGTAAGCTCCAAAGGACTCATTCAGTTGCCGCCTTGTCGCAATTCGAAATCCTGCGATTGGTGGTCTGTGCTTTACAAGCATTTTCAAATTTTGGAGCGGGAAACGAGACTCGAACTCGCGACCCCGACCTTGGCAAGGTCGTGCTCTACCAACTGAGCTAT
>NZ_JAOWHO010000036.1:116017-151371 GCF_030332605.1 Citrobacter sp. Cpo103
TTTTGGAGCGGGAAACGAGACTCGAACTCGCGACCCCGACCTTGGCAAGGTCGTGCTCTACCAACTGAGCTATTCCCGCAAATCTGTACTGCTTTTGCTGCTGTCGTAATTCGCATTTCTGCGTCGTTACGGGAGGCGCATTATACGAGAAATCCGTTTAGCTGCAACCCCCCTGAAAGCGTTTTTTTCGAAAATTCGTTCAAGTGATTAATTTACAATCAAGCTGAACAATTTAGCGTCAAAAACCCGGTGACGCAAGCCACCGGAGAACAAAATCAAAGATTAATAAAATGTTCGCGATAGTAAGCAAGCTCTGCAACAGATTCACGAATGTCGTCCATCGCCTGATGTGTTCCCTGCTTGGTGAAGCCCGCAAGGATTTCCGGCTTCCAACGACGCGCCAGTTCTTTGAGCGTGCTGACGTCCAGATAGCGATAATGGAAATACGCCTCCAGCTCCGGCATGTATTTAAACAGGAAACGACGATCCTGCCCGATGCTGTTGCCGCAGATAGGTGATTTCCCTTCCGGAACCCACTCTTTCAAAAAAGCCAGCGTGGCCAGTTCAGCTTCACGATCGCCCATGGTGCTCGCCTTCACGCGCTCCACCAGCCCGCTACCGGTATGCGTACGTACGTTCCAGTCATCCATTAATGCCAGCTGTTCGTCGGACTGGTGCACCGCAATTGTCGGTCCTTCAGCCAGAATATTCAGGTTGGCATCCGTCACCAGCGTGGCGATCTCAATAATGCGATCGCGCTCGGGATCCAGACCTGTCATCTCCAGATCGATCCAAATCAGGTTGTTTTCATTGGCACTCATGCTATTTTCCACCCTTCAGCGTCACATTCAGTGTGACTACATTGATCTAAAATTGTGTGTATCATAAATGTTTTGCCCATCATGGGCGACCAGGAGCCAGTCCGATTGAGTAAGAATAAACTCTCCAAAGGCCAACAGCGCCGTGTGAACGCCAATCACCAGCGTCGTCTTAAAACGTCCACGGAGAAGCCCGACTACGACGACAACCTGTTTGGCGAAACCGCCGAAGGCATCGTTATCAGCCGTTTTGGCATGCATGCCGACGTAGAGTCTGCTGACGGTGAAATTCACCGTTGCAACATCCGCCGTACAATTCGCTCGCTGGTGACCGGCGATCGCGTAGTCTGGCGCCCGGGTAAAGCGGCAGCTGAAGGCGTGAATGTCAAAGGTATCGTTGAAGCGGTACACGATCGTACCTCGGTACTGACACGACCCGACTTTTACGACGGGGTAAAGCCTATTGCCGCCAACATCGACCAGATCGTTATTGTCTCAGCCATCTTACCCGAGCTGTCACTCAATATTATCGACCGGTATCTGGTAGCCTGCGAAACGCTACACGTTGAACCGATTATCGTGCTGAATAAGATCGATCTGCTGGATGATGAAGGCATGGCCTTCGTTAACGAACAGATGGATATCTATCGCAACATTGGCTATCGGGTGTTGATGGTATCAAGCCGCACAAAAGACGGCCTGAAACCGCTTGAAGAAGCATTAACCGATCGCATCAGCATTTTTGCCGGTCAATCGGGCGTAGGTAAATCCAGCCTGCTCAATAATCTCCTCGGCCTGCAGGAAGAGATCCTGACCAATGATGTCTCTGACAACTCCGGCCTTGGACAGCACACCACCACGGCCTCTCGCCTGTATCATTTCCCGCACGGCGGCGACGTTATCGACTCCCCTGGCGTGCGTGAGTTTGGACTGTGGCATCTGGAGCCGGAACAAATCACGCATGGCTTTGTCGAATTTCATGACTATCTGGGCCATTGCAAATACCGCGACTGCAAGCATGATACCGATCCAGGCTGCGCTATCCGTGAGGCTGTAGAAAAAGGGGCCATAGCCGAAACCCGGTTTGAAAATTATCACCGCATCCTGGAAAGCATGGCGCAGGTAAAAACGCGTAAAAACTTTTCTGATACAGACAACTGACAACTAAGCTAAGCATCGCTAGAATCGTCCCCCTTTTTTCAGGATCCGGCCCGTATGCCGGATCGGGAACAAATTATGGCCTGGAGGCTACCTTGTTAAACTCATTTAAGCTTTCGCTACAATACATTCTGCCGAAACTATGGCTCACTCGCCTGGCGGGTTGGGGTGCGAGCAAACGAGCGGGATGGCTGACCAAACTGGTTATCGATCTGTTCGTGAAATATTACAAGGTCGATATGAAAGAGGCGCAAAAGCCGGACACCGCCAGCTATCGCACCTTTAACGACTTCTTTGTTCGCCCGCTGCGCGACGATGCTCGCCCGATTAACACCGATCCAAACGTACTGGTCATGCCCGCTGACGGCGTGATCAACCAGTTAGGTAACATCGAAGAAGACAAACTGCTGCAGGCTAAAGGGCACAGCTATACCCTTGAAGCGCTGCTGGCTGGCAACTACCAGATGGCGGATAAATTCCGCAACGGTACGTTTGTAACCACTTACTTGTCTCCACGCGATTACCACCGTGTACACATGCCGTGTAACGGTATCCTGCGTGAAATGATGTACGTGCCGGGCGATCTCTTCTCTGTAAACATCCTGACTGCGCAAAACGTACCGAACCTTTTTGCCCGCAACGAACGTGTAATCTGTCTGTTTGATACCGAATTTGGCCCGATGGTGCAGATTCTGGTCGGCGCGACCATCGTCGGCAGCATTGAAACCACATGGGCTGGCACCATTACCCCACCACGAGAAGGCGTCATCAAGCGCTGGACCTGGCCGGAAGGCGAAAGCGAAGGGTCGGTGGCGCTGTTGAAAGGTCAGGAAATGGGCCGCTTTAAGCTCGGTTCCACCGTCATCAACCTGTTCGCACCTGGCAAAGTTAACCTGGTTGAGCAATTGCAGGATCTTTCCGTGACTAAAATCGGCCAGCCAATGGCCATCTCGACCGAGACTTTCGTGACGCCAGAGGCAGAACCGGCCCCGCTGGCGAAAGAAGAGATCGAAGCAGAACACGATGCCAGCCCGCTGGTTGACGACAAAAAAGACGAAAGTTAAACATAGGAATCGCTGCTGTGCGCCTGATTATCACATTTCTGATGGCCTGGTGCCTCAGCCTGGGGGCATACGCTGCGACGGCCCCCGATGCCAAACAACTCACCCAGGAACTGGAGCAAGCAAAGGCGGCAAAACCCGCTCAGCCAGAAACCGTTGAGGCGCTCCAGTCCGCGCTGAATGCCCTTGAGGAGCGTAAAGGCTCTCTCGAGCGCGCCCAGCAATACCAGCAAGTTATTGATAACTTCCCCAAGCTGTCCGCAACGTTACGCGCGCAGCTTAGCAACCTGCGTGATGAACCGCGCAATGTGCCAACCGGACTCACTACCGATGCGTTAAACCAGGAGATCCTCCAGGTTAGCAGCCAACTGCTGGAAAAGAGTCGTCAGGCCCAGCAGGAGCAGGATCGCGCCCGGGAAATCGCCGACTCGTTAAGCCAGCTTCCTCAACAGCAAACCGATGCCCGCCGCCAGCTCAATGAGCTTGAGCGACGCATTGGTACCGCCAACGGCAATTCCGCACAGAATCAGGCGATGCAGGCTGAATCCGCCAAACTTAAAGCCCAGGTCGATGAACTGGAGCTGGCGCAGCTTTCTGCCAATAACCGTCAGGAACTGGCGCGTATGCGCTCCGAACTGGCGGAAAAACAGAGTCAACAACTCGACACTTACCTGCAGGCTTTGCGCAATCAACTCAACAGTCAACGTCAGCGTGAAGCTGAGCGAGCGCTGGAAAGCACCGAACTGCTGGCGGAAAACAGCGCGGGACTGCCGGAAGGCATTGTCGACCAGTTCAAGGTGAACCGCGAGCTGTCTCAGGCCTTAAACCAGCAAGCACAGCGTATGGACCTGGTCGCTTCGCAGCAGCGTCAGGCCGCCAGCCAAACGCTGCAGGTGCGTCAGGCATTGAATACGCTGCGAGAGCAGTCTCAGTGGCTTGGGGTTTCAAATATGCTGGGAGAAGCGCTGCGAGCGCAGGTATCCCGTCTGCCGGAAATGCCTAAACCTCAGCAGTTGGATACCGAAATGGCGCAGCTTCGCGTACACCGCATGCGCTATGAGGATCTCCTCAACAAACAGCCGCAGCTGCGTCAGATTCATCAGGCCGATGGACAACCGCTGACCGCTGAACAGAGCAGCATCCTCAACGCCCAGCTACGGACCCAGCGTGAGCTGCTGAACTCATTGTTACAGGGTGGCGATACGCTGATCCTTGAGCTGACCAAGCTCAAAGTTTCCAACAGCCAACTGGAAGATGCGCTAAAAGAGGTCAACGAAGCGACGCACCGCTACCTGTTCTGGACGTCAGACGTTAGCCCTATCTCCCTCTCCTGGCCTGTCGACATCGTTCAGGATCTGCGGCGTCTGATTTCATTAGATACGTTTAATCAGTTGGGCCAGGCCAGCATCATGATGCTGACCAGCAAAGAAACGCTGCTACCGCTGTTCGCGGCGTTGGTGCTGGTTGGCTTTAGCCTCTCTTCGCGCAAGCACTTCACCCGTTTCCTTGAACGCTCGTCCGCGCGGGTCGGGAAAGTCACCCAGGACCACTTCTGGCTGACAATACGCACGGTATTCTGGTCAATACTCGTCGCTTCGCCGTTGCCAGTGCTGTGGGCAACGCTCGGTTACGGATTGCAGGAAGCCTGGCCTTATCCGTTGGCTGTCGCGATCGGCGATGGCGTTACCGCCACGGTGCCCATGCTGTGGGCGGTAATGATCTGCGCTACCTTTGCGCGTCCCAACGGTCTGTTTATTGCCCACTTTGGCTGGCCGCGGAACCGCGTCGCGAAAGCCATGCACTATTACCTGATGAGCATCGGGCTGATTGTCCCGTTGATCATGGCGGTGATTATGTTTGATAACCTCAATGACCGGGAATTCTCCGCCTCACTGGGGCGTCTGTGCTTTATTCTGATTTGCGGTGCGCTGGCTGTCGTAACCCTGAGCCTGAAACGCGCCGGGATACCGCTGTACCTCGATAAAGAGGGCAACAGCGATAACATGGTCAACAGCATGCTGTGGAATTTGCTGATGGGTGCGCCGCTGATTGCTATTCTCGCCGCAGCGGTGGGCTATCTCGCTACGTCACAAGCCTTGCTGGCGCGTCTGGAAACGTCCGTAGCGATTTGGTTCTTATTACTGGTGGTGTATCACGTTATCCGCCGTTGGATGCTAATTCAGCGCCGCCGCCTGGCGTTTGACCGCGCCAAGCATCGACGCGCTGAAATGCTGGCGCAGCGCGCGCGAGGCGAAGAAGAACCACCGCATTCCACCAGCCTTGAAGGCGCGATTGACGTTGATGAAAGCGAAGTGGATTTGGATGCTATCAGCGCACAATCGCTGCGCCTGGTGCGTTCTATCCTGATGCTTATCGCCCTGCTCTCGGTCATTGTACTGTGGTCAGAAATTCATTCCGCTTTCGGCTTCCTGGAAAACATCTCGTTGTGGGATGTCACCTCCACGGTTCAGGGCGTGGAAAGCTTAGAACCGATAACGCTGGGCGCAGTGCTTATCGCGATTCTGGTGTTTATCATCACCACCCAGTTAGTACGCAACCTGCCCGCGTTGCTGGAGCTGGCACTACTGCAACATCTTGATTTAACCCCCGGTACCGGTTATGCCATCACCACCATCACCAAGTATCTGCTGATGCTGATTGGCGGTCTGGTTGGCTTCTCGATGATCGGTATTGAATGGTCCAAACTGCAATGGCTGGTGGCGGCTCTCGGTGTCGGTCTGGGCTTTGGTTTGCAGGAGATCTTCGCCAACTTTATTTCCGGCCTGATAATCCTGTTTGAAAAACCAATCCGCATTGGCGACACGGTGACGATTCGCGATCTTACCGGTAGCGTGACGAAGATTAATACCCGTGCCACCACTATCAGCGACTGGGACCGCAAAGAGATCATCGTGCCCAACAAAGCCTTTATCACCGAACAGTTTATCAACTGGTCGTTATCCGATTCCGTTACCCGTGTGGTGTTAACCATCCCGGCACCGTCGGAGGCGAACAGCGAGGAGGTTACGCAGATCCTGCTGACTGCCGCGCAGCGCTGTTCTCTGGTTATCGATAATCCGGCACCTGAAGTCTTTCTGGTTGACCTGCAGCAGGGGATTCAAATCTTCGAACTGCGTATTTATGCCGCAGAGATGGGGCATCGCATGCCGCTGCGCCATGAAATCCACCAACTGATTCTGGCAGGCTTCCGCGAGCACGGTATTGATATGCCGTTCCCTCCGTTCCAGATGCGTCTGGAGAGCCTCGGCGGTAAGCAAACAGGGAGAACATTAAGTTCTGCAGGAAGAGGTAGTCGCCCGGCAGGGAGTTTGTAACGCACAATGCAGGCAAGAAATGCCGGATGGCGACCCGTTGGGTCTAATCCGGCCTACGAAGATGCTACTTTGTAGGCCGGATTAGGCAGGTCGTTTATTCCACCGCCCACTCAGGCTCGTTGATCGTGCGACGGCTGTAGTTCTGATAAATCGCCATCGCCAGCAGTGAGAAGAAGATCGGACCGCCGGTCATCCACAGTGCGCTGTTCCAGTCTCCGGCTTCAATTACCGGCTGGATGATAGTGAACACGTTGGCAAACGTCACCACCAGCACGACCACTCCCGTTGCCAGCAACGTCGCCGCTCGGGTTTTAAATACAACAAACGGCCTTTCCAGACCCGGATGGGATTTAAAGAACGGAAACGCCAGCGCCAGGAACAGATACGGCAGCGTCATCGAGACGTTCGCCATCAGCGTCAGTTTGTTATAGAACGCTGAAGCCGTATCGCCACCAAATGAAACCAACAGGATAAACAGGCACACCAGCAGGCACTGTAACCACATTGCCGTCGTCGGCATCCCTACGGCATTCAGTTTGGTCATCGGCGCGGGCCACAACGCCTTCGGCGTGCCCTGAATAATCGCTTTCAGCGGTGAGTAGCTGAGGGTGAAAAAAGCGCCGGTGTAGGCAAGGAACATGGAAAGCCCGGTAATACGTGCAAACCATACGCCCATCACCATTGCGGCATCAGGGGAAAGATGTAGCGCATTACCCAACGTCATTCCGAGGCTTTTCATCAGGATATAGGTAATATTCCCGAGGTTAACTGAGCTATTACTTAATACCTGCTGCCAGTTGGTGCTAACACCCCATAAAAAGATGGCCAGTGAATAACCAACAGAAATGACAATAGCGGCAAAAACAATGCCTTTAGCAAAGTTCTTTTCTGGTTTTTCTGTTTTATCAACCAGTCCCCCCACAGCTTCAATTCCGCCGTAAGCAAAAATGGCAAACACAACAAATGACAACATTGCCAGTCCGGACTGATATCCGGGATTAGGCGAGGAGATGAAATTAATATCCTGTGCAAAGTGGCCACCAGTTAATAACAAAATAGCGACACTCACTAACAACAGAACTAAATTAAGACACATTACGGCAATTCCACCTACAGCCGTAATACGCGCAATCTTATTAATACCCCGGGATGCCACGCAGGTCACCAGGATCATCCAACCGACGGCGAGCAACCCGACAACCTGCGTAGGCTCAAGCCCTGCAATACGCCAGTGCTGCGTCATGTCTGCGCCAAACAAGAAGGTTGAAAAAGGTACCCAGACTTTCGCCGCGGTGCTTACCATCCATATCACATAAGAAGAAAACCACATAAACGTGCCGATAAACGCATAACGCGGTCCAACGCTATTATTCATCCACGAATAGATTCCCCCCTCTTCTTTCCGATAGGCAGAACCCATTTCCGCCATCATTAAAGCAAATGGGATAAAGAATAATAATGCAGAAAATATATACCACGGAATCGCGCTATACCCCATTAAATAGAACGCGGAGGGGCTATTAGCAAAACCGAAAACAGACGTAAATATCATGAGGATGAGACCAATCAGGCTCATCTTTTTTATTGTTTGGGTCATCAAACCATCCCTTACTCTGGCAAGCGTTTAACAAACGCCGCTCACCGATTGGCACTGCTCTCTTTGCAGAGTTCAGCGATAAAAAAATCAACACAGAATTGATACCTAAACGATATCAAATATCCAGGTGTAAATTGTGGCTATTAGAGGGGAAATGAAAAAATATGCTACAAAGTGGCGATTAAGCCGCCACTTTGTATTGCAGAAGAGTAAATTATGCGCGATCGACGGTAAATGCGATTACCTCGGCCAGGCTCTCTGCGCCCAGCGCCAGCATCACCAGACGGTCAACACCCAACGCCACGCCTGAGCAATCCGGCATGCCCACTTTCAGCGCTTCCAGCAGGTTGGTATCGATAGGTTGCTGCGGCAGGCCACGTGCGGCGCGTTTGCGGTTATCCTGTTCAAATCGCTGCTGCTGTTCGCGCGCGTCGGTCAATTCATGGAAACCATTCGCCAGCTCAATACCTTTGTAATAAACCTCGAAACGTTCAGCCACGCGGTGATCTTCGGTACTGATTTGCGCCAGTGATGCCTGGCTGGCCGGGAAATGATACACAAACGTCGGTTTGTCTTTACCAATATGCGGTTCAACGCCCATCGTAAACAGCAGTTGCAGTAAGGTATCCCGGTCTTCTTCGGTATCAGCGATATTGCTGAGATCCAATTTCGCCGCCGCTTCCCGCAGTTGGGTTTTATCCGCAGACAGCGGGTCAATCTCCAGATGGCGCTGAAAGGCCTGCTGGTAAGAAAGGCTTTCCGCAGGCGAACAGTCCAACACCTGCTGGAGCAAATCATCCACTTCATTCATCAGGCGATACATATCGTAATGCGGACGATACCACTCAAGCATGGTGAATTCAGGGTTGTGATGACGCCCCATCTCTTCATTACGGAAGCTGCGGCATAATTGATACACCGGGCCGCACCCTGCCACCAGCAGGCGCTTCATATGGTATTCAGGGCTGGTCATTAAATAGAGATTCATTCCCTGGGAGTGCCCAGGGCCGACGAAACGCGTTTCGAACGGGAACAGATGGATGTCCGTCACCGTTGCCTGACTCATACAAGGGGTCTCAACCTCAAGCACGCCACGATCGGCAAAAAAGCGGCGAATCTCCGCTATAATTGCTGCACGTTTCAACAGATTGGGGATGGACGCGCTCGGCTGCCAGGTTGCCGTTTCGCTCATGGTTGTTTCTCCGATTTAAGACAAGGGCACGAAGTCTACTCGTATCGCGCTAACGAGACAAATTTCGCGCACCAGTAATCAGCACTGGCAATTGGATAAAAAAAGCGACACAGGGTGGTTTAGTAATTAAATTAATCAAATTCAATGATAATTCCCCCCTCTGATACGCTAAAAAAATCGAACACGTCAAATTTCCCGCACATCCCTAAGACTATACTATTGTACCTATAAAGGAGCAGTGGAAACGCGTTCATAACCTGTTTGAAGCCGATGAAGCATCTGATTCAGGCAGGGATGAAATAACAACAATCTGGAGGAATGTCGTGCAAACCTTTCAAGCCGATCTTGCCATTATAGGCGCCGGTGGCGCGGGATTACGTGCTGCAATTGCTGCCGCACAAGCAAATCCCAACGCTAAAATCGCACTGATCTCAAAAGTGTACCCAATGCGCAGCCATACCGTTGCTGCCGAAGGCGGCTCTGCTGCTGTCGCGCAGGATCATGACAGCTTTGACTACCATTTTCACGATACGGTAGCAGGCGGAGACTGGCTGTGTGAGCAGGATGTCGTGGATTACTTTGTCCACCACTGCCCAACTGAAATGACGCAACTGGAACAATGGGGCTGCCCATGGAGCCGTCGTGAAGACGGTAGCGTCAACGTACGTCGCTTCGGCGGCATGAAAATCGAGCGTACCTGGTTTGCCGCGGATAAGACCGGCTTCCACATGCTGCATACGCTGTTCCAAACATCTTTGCAGTTCCCGCAGATTCAGCGCTTTGACGAACACTTCGTTCTGGATATCCTGGTTGACGATGGCCATGCTCGTGGTCTGGTTGCCATGAACATGATGGAAGGCACGCTGGTGCAAATCCGTGCTAACGCTGTCGTGATGGCAACGGGCGGCGCAGGTCGTGTTTACCGTTACAACACCAACGGCGGCATCGTAACCGGCGACGGTATGGGCATGGCGCTGAGCCACGGCGTTCCGCTGCGTGATATGGAATTCGTTCAGTATCACCCAACAGGTCTGCCAGGCTCCGGTATCCTGATGACTGAAGGCTGCCGTGGTGAAGGCGGTATTCTGGTTAACAAAAACGGCTACCGTTATCTGCAAGACTACGGCATGGGTCCGGAAACCCCGCTGGGCGAGCCAAAAAACAAATACATGGAACTCGGTCCGCGCGACAAAGTTTCTCAGGCTTTCTGGCACGAATGGCGCAAAGGCAACACCATTCCCACTCCGCGTGGCGATGTGGTTCACCTCGACCTGCGTCACCTCGGCGAGAAAAAACTGCTCGAACGTTTACCGTTCATCTGCGAACTGGCGAAAGCTTACGTGGGTGTCGATCCGGTTAAAGAGCCGATCCCGGTACGTCCGACCGCGCACTACACCATGGGCGGTATCGAAACCGATCAGCACTGTGAAACCCGCATTAAAGGTCTGTTCGCTGTCGGCGAATGTTCCTCTGTTGGTCTGCATGGCGCTAACCGTCTGGGCTCTAACTCCCTGGCTGAACTGGTGGTCTTCGGTCGTATGGCCGGTGAGCAGGCTGCAGAACGCGCTGCAACGGCTGGCGCTGCAAACAGTGCCGCTCTTGATGCACAGGTTGCTGGCGTTGAAAAACGTCTGAAAGATCTGGTTAACCAGGAAGGTAACGAAAACTGGTCTAAGATCCGTGACGAAATGGGCCTGTCCATGGAAGAAGGTTGCGGTATCTACCGTACGCCGGAACTCATGCAGAAAACCGTTGATAAGCTGGCGGAACTGCAGGAACGCTTCAAGCGCGTACGTATCACTGATACCTCCAGCGTCTTCAACACCGACCTGCTGTATACCATCGAACTGGGTCACGGTCTGAACGTTGCTGAATGTATGGCGCACTCTGCTCTGGCGCGTAAAGAATCCCGCGGCGCGCATCAGCGTCTGGATGAAGGCTGCACCGAGCGTGACGATGTGAACTTCCTCAAACACACCCTCGCCTTCCGCGATGCTGACGGCACGACTCGCCTGGAATACAGCGACGTGAAAATCACCACTCTGCCACCGGCTAAACGTGTTTACGGTGGCGAAGCGGAAGCAGCCGATAAGAAGGAGAAGGCGAATGGCTGAGATGAAAAACCTGAAAGTTGAGGTGGTGCGCTATAACCCGGAAACCGATACCGCGCCGCACAGTGCTTTCTACGAAGTTCCTTATGATGAAACCACGTCACTGCTGGATGCGCTGGGCTACATCAAGGATAACCTGGCACCGGACCTGAGCTACCGTTGGTCCTGCCGTATGGCGATCTGCGGCTCCTGCGGCATGATGGTCAACAATGTACCGAAACTGGCGTGCAAAACCTTCCTGCGTGATTACACCAACGGCATGAAGGTTGAAGCGCTGGGCAACTTCCCGATTGAGCGCGATCTGGTCGTCGACATGACGCACTTTATCGAAAGCCTGGAAGCGATCAAACCGTACATTATCGGTAACCCGCGTACACCGGATCAGGGTCCAAACACCCAGACTCCGGCGCAGATGGCGAAGTATCATCAGTTCTCCGGTTGCATCAACTGTGGTCTGTGCTATGCAGCGTGTCCGCAGTTCGGCCTGAACCCTGAGTTCATTGGACCGGCTGCGATTACGCTGGCGCATCGTTACAACGAAGATAGCCGCGACCACGGTAAGAAGGAGCGTATGGCTCAGTTGAACAGCCCGAACGGCGTCTGGACCTGTACTTTCGTGGGCTACTGCTCCGAAGTCTGCCCGAAACACGTCGATCCGGCTGCGGCCATTCAGCAGGGTAAAGTTGAAAGTTCAAAAGACTTTCTTATCGCTACCCTGAAACCACGCTAAGGAGTGCACGATGACGACTAAACGTAAAGCCTATGTGCGGCCAATGACGTCCACCTGGTGGAAAAAGCTGCCATTTTATCGTTTTTACATGCTGCGTGAAGGTACGGCGGTTCCGGCAGTCTGGTTCAGCATTGAACTGATTATCGGCCTGTTTGCACTCAAGCATGGTGCAGAGTCCTGGATGGGCTTTGTCGCCTTTTTGCAAAACCCGGTGGTGGTAATCCTTAACATTATCGCCCTGGCAGCAGCGCTGCTGCATACCAAAACCTGGTTTGAGCTGGCGCCAAAAGCTGCCAACATCATCGTAAAAGACGAAAAAATGGGGCCAGAGCCGATCATCAAAGGTCTCTGGGCAGTTACTGTGGTTGCGACAGTAGTCATACTGTTTGTTGCCCTGTTCTGGTAAGGAGTCCGGAATGATTAATCCAAATCCAAAACGCTCTGACGAACCCGTATTCTGGGGCCTGTTTGGTGCAGGCGGTATGTGGAGCGCAATCATTGCGCCGGTAATGATCCTGCTGGTAGGCATTATGCTGCCGCTGGGCTTTGTTCCTGATGCTTTCAGCTATGAACGCGTACTGGCATTCGCTCAGAGCTTCATCGGACGTGCGTTTCTGTTCCTGATGATCGTTCTGCCGCTGTGGTGTGGTTTACACCGTATGCACCACGCGATGCATGACCTGAAAATCCACGTGCCTGCTGGCAAATGGGTATTCTACGGACTGGCAGCAATCCTGACCGTTGTAACGGCTATTGGTATTCTGACCATCTAAGTACATGCGTTAATAATCAGGCCCGCCATTGGCGGGCCTTTTTATTTGTGCAGTACTCCTGTCAACCAACGGGAAAATTCACGCATCGCGGGTGTCTCCGGACGCGATTGCAAACGCGTTATCCAGTAACTTCCCAAATCAATCTGCGTTAAAAACGGTTGAACGATTCGTTCCCTACTGAGTAAATGCGTGAACATTCTGACTGGCGCAATTGCCACACCGATCCCCGCCTGCGCGGCTTCCAGCATGGTGACGGACGAATCAAACACCACCACGTTGTGCGTCGGTGACGGAGGCGCCTCTCCGGCGGCCTGCATCCAAAGCGTCCATTCATCCCGCCGATACGATCGTAATAACGGAAATTTCAGGATGTCCGCAGGCGTTTGAATCTGCGAAGCCAATGTTGGCGAACACAGTGGAGACATCAGCGCGCTACATAAATATTGCGCGTCGGTATCGTGCCAAGCTCCCCCTCCGTAGCGAATGGTATAATCCAGCCCTTCGGCAGCGGGATCCACGCGGTTATTATGGGTAGAAATATGCAAATCAACATGCGGGTAACTGCGCTTAAAATCGCCCAGTAGAGGAAACAGACACCCAACCGCAAAGGTCCCCACCACGCCAATTTTAAGTTTTTCCTGGGTGTGTTTGGTAGCAAAACGATCCAGCATCCCCGCCATACGATCGAAAGAGTCATTAAGTACAGGTAACAGACTTTCCCCTTCAGTCGTCAACATTAATCCACGAGAACCGCGCACAAAAAGCTGACAATTTAGCTGCTGCTCCAGCGCTTTTACATGCTGACTGATGGCAGAATGCGTCACGTTGAGCTCAATCGCGGCGCGGGTAAAACTGAGATGTCTGGCGGCGGCTTCAAAAGCCCGCAGCGAGTTAAGAGGGATATAGCTACGCGTCATCATCCGGCCTGTTAGAAAAACTTATATCTGCTGCTAAATTTAACCGTTTGTCAACACGGTGCAAATCAAACACACTGATTGCGTCTGACGGGCCCGGACACCTTTTTGCTTTTAATTACGGAACTGATTTCATGATGAAAAAATCGTTATGCTGCGCTCTGCTGCTGACAGCCTCTTTCTCCACATTTGCTGCCGCAAAAACAGAACAACAGATTGCCGATATCGTTAATCGCACCATCACCCCGTTGATGCAGGAGCAGGCTATTCCGGGTATGGCCGTTGCCGTTATCTACCAGGGAAAACCCTATTATTTCACCTGGGGTAAAGCCGATATCGCCAATAACCACCCAGTCACGCAGCAAACGCTGTTTGAGCTAGGATCGGTTAGTAAGACGTTTAACGGCGTGTTGGGCGGCGATGCTATCGCCCGCGGCGAAATTAAGCTCAGCGATCCGGTCACGAAATACTGGCCAGAACTGACAGGCAAACAGTGGCAGGGTATCCGCCTGCTGCACTTAGCCACCTATACGGCAGGCGGCCTACCGCTGCAGATCCCCGATGACGTTAGGGATAAAGCCGCATTACTGCATTTTTATCAAAACTGGCAGCCGCAATGGACTCCGGGCGCTAAGCGACTTTACGCTAACTCCAGCATTGGTCTGTTTGGCGCGCTGGCGGTGAAACCCTCAGGAATGAGTTACGAAGAGGCAATGACCAGACGCGTCCTGCAACCATTAAAACTGGCGCATACATGGATTACAGTTCCGCAGAACGAACAAAAAGATTATGCCTGGGGCTATCGCGAAGGGAAGGCTGTACACGTTTCTCCGGGACAACTTGACGCCGAAGCCTATGGCGTGAAATCCAGTGTTATTGATATGGCCCGCTGGGTTCAGGTCAACATGGACGCCAGCCGCGTTCAGGAGAAAACGCTCCAGCAGGGCATTGCGCTTGCGCAGTCTCGCTACTGGCGTATTGGCGATATGTACCAGGGATTAGGCTGGGAGATGCTGAACTGGCCGCTGAAAGCTGATTCAATCATCAACGGTAGCGACAGCAAAGTGGCATTGGCAGCGCTTCCCGCCGTTGAGGTAAACCCGCCTGCCCCCGCAGTGAAAGCCTCATGGGTGCATAAAACGGGATCCACTGGAGGATTTGGCAGCTACGTAGCCTTCGTTCCAGAAAAAAACCTTGGCATCGTGATGCTGGCAAACAAAAGCTATCCTAACCCTGTCCGTGTCGAGGCGGCCTGGCGCATTCTTGAAAAGCTGCAATAACTGACGATGAGGCCCAGGATATTGGGCCTCCTTTCTTTCTCTTTTTTTCCTGTTGTCATCTACACTTAACAAAAATACAGCAAGGAAAATCCCATGCGCATTTTGCCCGTCGTTGCTGCAGTTACGGCTGCATTCCTGGTTGTCGCGTGCAGCTCCCCGACACCGCCGAAAGGCGTTACCGTGGTAAATAACTTTGATGCCAAACGCTATCTGGGAACCTGGTATGAAATTGCGCGCTTCGACCATCGTTTCGAGCGCGGGTTGGATAAAGTGACCGCAACGTACAGCTTGCGCGACGACGGCGGCATCAACGTTATTAATAAGGGCTATAACCCTGACAGGGAGATGTGGCAGAAAACGGAAGGGAAAGCCTATTTCACCGGCGACCCAAGCAGAGCCGCGCTTAAGGTTTCTTTTTTCGGCCCCTTCTATGGCGGGTATAACGTAATTGCACTCGACCGGGAATATCGTCACGCGCTGGTTTGTGGTCCGGATCGCGACTACCTGTGGATCCTTTCACGGACCCCTACTATTTCAGATGAAATGAAACAGCAAATGTTAGCCATCGCGACCCGGGAAGGGTTTGAGGTGAATAAACTGATTTGGGTGAAACAGCCCGGCGCTTAGTGAGTGCTCAGCTTCAGACCAATAATGCCAGCAACGATCAGCCCAAGGCTCAGCAAACGTGCCGGGCTGGCAGACTCACCCAGCAGCAAAATTCCTGTAATGGCCGCCCCAACAGCGCCAATACCGGTCCAGACCGCATAAGCGGTTCCTACAGGCAACGTGCGCATTGCCCAGGAGAGCATGGCGATACTGACGATCATCGCCGCAATAGTGATAATGCTTGGCGTAAGACGCGTAAAACCGTGGGTGTATTTCAGGCCAATCGCCCAGACGACTTCGAGCAAACCTGCAATTAATAAAACGATCCAGGACATATCAGGCTCCAGAACAATGGGGCCGTCCCCGGTGAAAGAAGCGTTTGCAGGTCGTCCTGCAAAGCTGATGTGTGAAATGGCATTTTTGCCCGGAAGAAAATGAATTTCAACCTTTTTAATCACTGCCTGCTAAAAGCAAGAATTAAGCATAATTAGCGGCGTAGTTCCCGCATTTGGCACTCATCGGAGTTCTCTATGATGAAGGGCTTTCTGAAACCAGAAAGTCGATTGCCCCTCTTCTGAATGCGAAACGTTTATGCTTAAAATTTTAGTGATTGACCGGTGCCACTTTACCCGCACAGGGATAGAGGCCTTGCTTAATCATTCTGGCAGGTTCAGCTCCTCATTTCTGGTATCAGGAATCAATAATCTCCTGTTAGCAAAAGAGCATATTTTGCAATGGAAACCGCATCTGGTGATCGCGGATTTATACAGTTTTATTAGCGAGACGCACTCCAGTCCGCCAATTAAACCTTTTTTTATGAGTTGTGGCGTCATCCCACTAATTTTACTGCAATCAGCAGACAGACAGCATGCCCCCATCGTGCCCTCTCAATCCGTAGCCCATTCGGTCTTGACCAAGCACACCACGCTGAACACACTCTCCCACACAATTCAGGAAGCGCTTCAGGTTCGCCCCGCATTAGAAATAGCCAAAAATGCCACGCCTTTGCTTACGCCGCAGGAGGAGAAAGTATTATCAATGTGGATGGATGGTGTGAGTAACAATGCCATTGCCGCCGCGCTCAGCATTCATGGCAAAACGGTCTACACCTATAAGCGGAATATCCGTATGAAACTGCACCTGGGGAACCGCTTCTCGCCTTTCCTTTCACTCCCAGGGAAGGGTGATTAACGGTACGACACGACGTCGTACCGTTCTTCATTATTGCTGAGCTTTTGTCGCTGCACCAGAAATGGCGCTACCGCCTTCAGAGATATCCTGTCCTACGCCTCGTGTGGTATTACACGCGGTTAAAACGGAAGAAAGTACCAACACAGAAAAGATCGCAGCAATTGTCTTCTTAACCATAACGTCTTCCTTTTCTAGCCAATATTGTTTGTGTATAGCTACTTAATAATAGACAAGATCCGGGAGTGTGATGGATAAACAACCGTTTTTAAGACTATATGAAAGGATTAGCTGGCGGCGTGAGAAATTGAATTGCCAAGATGTTTGATGTCTTCACCGAAGCCGCGCGCGGTATTGCATCCCGTCAGGAGGGTGCTGGTGAAAAGGAGTAGCATTACAAGACCGAGAAGACGTTTCATCATTCCTGCCCTGGAAAAAGTATGGCGCAGCAACCTGCGCCATAAGATCAAATAGAAGACTTATTTTACGCGAGAAACGTATTCGCCGGAGCGGGTATCCACTTTGATCACTTCGCCGATCTGTACGAACAGCGGAACTTTAACGACTGCGCCGGTAGACAGGGTAGCCGGTTTGCCGCCAGTACCAGCGGTATCACCTTTCAGACCTGGGTCGGTTTCAACAACTTCCAGCTCAACGAAGTTCGGCGGAGTTACGGAGATCGGCTGACCGTTCCACAGGGTCACGATGCATTCAGCCTGGTCCAGCAGCCATTTGGCGTTATCGCCTACCGCTTTCTCGTCTGCAGCCAACTGTTCGAAAGTGGTGTTATTCATAAAGTGCCAGAACTCACCGTCGCTATACAGGAAGGTCAGGTTCATGTCGGCTACGTCTGCGCCTTCAGCGGAGTCAGTAGACTTGAAGGTTTTCTCTACGCGAGTACCGGTCAGCAGGCGACGCAGCTTAACGCGCGCAAACGCCTGGCCTTTACCTGGTTTAACGAATTCGCTGGCTTCAACCGCATAAGGTTCGCCGTCCAACATGATTTTAAGACCAGCACGAAAATCGTTGCTATAGTACGTTGCCATAAGGCCCTCTGAAAATTGTTAACTGGTAGCTAAGCCACAAAATGGCGCATATTGTAACCCTAAATACCCCATCCAGAGAAGATTGGTTATCGCAACTTGCCGATGTTGTGACCGATCCCGATGAACTTCTGCATCTTTTGAACATAGATGCAGATGAAAAACTGTTGGCCGGACGCGACGCGAGACGGCTTTTCGCCCTGCGCGTGCCGCGTGCGTTTATTGCCCGCATGGAGAAAGGCAACCCGGACGATCCGCTTTTACGTCAGGTGCTGACTGCCCAGGAAGAGTTTGTGGCCGCGCCAGGCTACTCAACCGACCCACTGGAAGAACAGCACAGCGTGGTTCCCGGTCTGCTGCATAAATATCGCAATCGGGCACTGCTGCTGGTTAAAGGCGGTTGCGCGGTAAATTGTCGCTATTGCTTCCGCCGACACTTCCCATACGCCGAAAACCAAGGCAATAAGCGCAACTGGCAGGTCGCCCTCGACTACATTAACGCGCACCCTGAGCTGGATGAAATCATCTTCTCTGGTGGCGATCCGTTAATGGCCAAGGACCACGAACTGGACTGGTTGCTCACGCAACTGGAAGCTATCCCGCACATTAAGCGTCTGCGTATTCACAGCCGTTTGCCAATAGTGATCCCGGCGCGCATTACAGAAGGACTGGTCGAGCGTTTTGCGCACTCCTCCTTGCAGATTCTGCTGGTCAATCACATTAACCATGCCAATGAAATTGATGAGACGTTTCGCCAGGCGATGAGCAGTCTGCGCGCCGCGGGCGTTACGTTACTCAACCAAAGCGTATTGCTGCGTGACGTAAACGATAACGCACAAACCCTAGCTAACCTTAGCAACGCACTGTTTGATGCCAGTGTGATGCCCTATTACCTGCACGTGCTGGATAAAGTGCAGGGTGCCGCACACTTTATGGTCAGCGACGATGAAGCGCGTCGCATTATGCGTGAGCTTCTGACGCTAGTTTCCGGCTATATGGTCCCCAAACTGGCGCGTGAAATTGGTGGAGAGCCAAGTAAAACACCGCTGGATCTGCAGTTACGCCAACAATAGCCATTACTGAGTGTCCGATTCCGGACACTCACCACGATTAATTATTATTTAAATCTCCACAAGTGGAGCCTCGCTTTTAATCTGTGCTATTTTAATTAGCGCAGTTCAATCATTCATTCGTAAACATTATCAATAGTTTCAAATTCAGAATATTAATAAATATATGGTTAAGGAGAACCTTTTATGGCTATAAATATTAAGGGCATTAATACTGGCATTATTCGCCAAAAGAATGAATTTGTTGCCATGGCATTAAAAATAAAAGAACCAAGAAACAAAGAATCTCTTTTTTTTCTCTCTCCACTTGGACTTAGAGACCTGCTTATCGCGCTGGAGAGCCGGCTGTTCGCCATTTCTCAGCTAAACAAAGACGAGCGTATGCAATATGAAAAGACATGCGATAAAGCCAGCAAAAAAATGCACGAGAATATTCCGTCAATTCAGGAAGATGAACTAAAAAATGCGGATATTAACCGTCGCATAAATTCGCTGATGTTAGTGGATGACAAAGGCGAGAATTTAACATTTTCTCTGACGTTACATGACGGACAAACATGCGAATTACTGGTTAATGAATTACAGATTCAGGTGTTGGCGCATGCAATTATTCACGCAATAAATAATGCTGGCATGAGAGAACTCGCGCTACGAATAACATCGCTGCTGGATTTCCTGCCGCTGTACGATGTTGATTGTCAGCAAAACGACAATCTGGAATACGACTCTTATACACAACCCGAATGGAAACATAACCTGTTTAATCATTATCTGGCGATTATTTACCGCTATAAAGATGATAAAGGAAAAGCCCAGTTTTGTGGTTCGGTAGTGAAAACTCGCGCCCTTTCCGGTAGCAAAGAAGCCGAAGCCATTACTCGCCGCCTTCTCGACTTCAGCCCGCGGCTGAAAAAACTTGCCGGTGTACCGTGCCAGGTGTTTGTCAGAACGTTGACGGGTGATAAGGCGCAAAAGCTCAATCAGGATCAGTGCCTGCGCGCACTGCATCATTTACGCGTTCAGTCTGCGCATAAAACTCAGAATGCCTGATGGCGCTGCGCTTATCAGGCCTACGATTGCATGAGCCTGTCCAGGCCACTTTATTACACAAAATCATTCAATCTGCATCGCGGCGGCAAGCGAAGAAATCCCCAGGAGCATAGATAACTATGTGACTGGGGTTTCATAGCGCAGTCAACAAAGAGGCAGCTTGAAGGATGAAGTGTAATCAGTTAGGGCACTTATAAACCTGACCAATCATCTCACTGGCGGTAGGAACAAAGCTGGACAGCATTCCCTGCGATGGGCTGCTGACGCCATAAATCACGTTACCGCCCATTGCCGCAGCCTGGTTACGCAGATCGTTTGCTGCGCCACGCATTGAGCCGCCCTCTTCGCCGTGCTGGCCTGAAAGCCAGTTGCTTTGCTTACCGGTTGCGGTGCCTATCAATTGGCACTCTGCACCAGGCTTGTCTTCAACAAAACGTACGCTTTGCCCGGCAGAACTCAGTTCGTTGCTGGAGCTACAACCCGCCATCAGTAGCGCGGCACCAACGATCCCTGCTAAATATTTCACGTGCATGTCATTCCCCATAATCAATTAGTTGGACGTTTTGTCCGTAGCTGAATCATATACTAAAAAGATGACCAAAAGAAAAACCCCCGGACATTTCTGCCCGAGGGTTTCTCAATTCTGGGAGATGAGCACCCAAATCATTCTGGTTGCAGGAAGGCGGCCAGTTTGTTAATCCCCAGGAGCTTACTCAAGTAAGTGACTGGGGTTAGCAAACGCAGCCAACGCATCTGCGGCCTGAAGGATGCAGGGTGTGGGCAATTACATCATGCCGCCCATACCACCCATGCCACCCATACCGGCAGCACCTAAGTCAGGCGCATCGCCTTTCGGCAGGTCGGTAACCATGCACTCGGTGGTGATCATCAGACCCGCAACAGAAGCCGCGTACTGCAGAGCAGAACGAGTTACTTTGGTTGGATCCAGGATACCCATGTCGATCATGTTGCCGTATTCTTCAGTTGCAGCGTTGTAACCGTAGTTACCGTCACCAGCTTTCACGGTGTTAGCCACTACAGACGGCTCTTCGCCGCAGTTCAGTACGATTTGACGCAGTGGGGATTCCATTGCGCGCAGCGCAACTTTGATACCTACATTCTGGTCTTCGTTCTGACCTTTCAGGCCGGCAATTTTAGACGCTACGCGAATCAGCGCAACACCACCACCAGCAACCACGCCTTCTTCTACCGCAGCACGGGTAGCGTGCAGGGCATCTTCAACGCGGGCTTTCTTCTCTTTCATTTCAACTTCAGTCGCAGCACCAACTTTGATAACCGCAACGCCGCCTGCCAGTTTCGCTACGCGCTCCTGCAGTTTTTCACGGTCATAGTCGGAAGTTGCTTCTTCGATCTGCTGACGAATCTGAGTCACGCGACCCTGGATTGCAGCTTCGTCGCCCACGCCATCAATGATGGTGGTGGTATCTTTGTTGATAACAACGCGTTTCGCCTGACCCAGATCTTCCAGAGTTGCTTTTTCCAGCTCCATACCGATCTCTTCAGAGATAACGGTACCACCGGTCAGGGTAGCGATATCCTGCAGCATTGCTTTACGACGATCGCCGAAGCCAGGTGCTTTAACCGCAGCGACTTTCACGATACCGCGCATGGTGTTAACAACCAGAGTTGCCAGCGCTTCGCCTTCAACATCTTCAGCGATGATCAGCAGCGGTTTGCCTGCTTTCGCTACAGCTTCCAGAACCGGCAGCATTTCGCGGATGTTGGAGATTTTCTTGTCAGCCAGCAGGATGAACGGGCTTTCCAGCTCTACTGCGCCAGTTTCCGGCTTGTTGATGAAGTAAGGAGACAGGTAGCCACGGTCGAACTGCATACCTTCAACCACGTCCAGTTCGTCCTGCAGACCAGTACCGTCTTCAACGGTGATCACGCCTTCTTTACCGACTTTGTCCATCGCTTCAGCGATCAGTTTACCTACGGTTTCGTCGGAGTTAGCGGAGATGGTACCAACCTGAGCAATAGCTTTAGAGTCGGAGCACGGTACGGACAGTGCTTTCAGTTCTTCAACTGCAGCAGCGACAGCTTTGTCGATACCACGTTTCAGATCCATCGGGTTCATGCCCGCAGCAACGGCTTTCAGACCTTCAGTGATGATGGACTGAGCCAGTACGGTTGCGGTGGTGGTACCGTCACCTGCAGCGTCGTTCGCTTTAGAGGCAACTTCTTTCACCATCTGCGCACCCATGTTTTCGAACTTGTCTTCCAGTTCGATTTCACGTGCTACGGAAACACCATCTTTAGTGATGGTCGGTGCACCGAAAGATTTATCCAGAACTACGTTACGGCCTTTTGGACCGAGGGTAACTTTCACTGCATCTGCCAGTACGTTTACGCCGCGCAGCATTTTCACACGAGCGTCGTTACCGAATTTTACGTCTTTAGCTGCCATTTTCTCTTTCCCTTAAATTCGTATGTTCAGTGTCGTTCGCGGATTAGGCTTCAACAATCGCCAGGATGTCGCTTTCAGACATGATCAACACTTCTTCATTGTCGATCTTCTCAGATTTAACACCGTAGCCATCGTTGAAAATAACGATATCGCCGACTTTCACGTCCAGCGGCTGTACGGTACCGTTGTCCAGGATGCGACCCTTACCGACAGCGATGATTTCGCCACGAGTTGATTTACCTGCTGCAGAACCAGTCAGTACGATGCCGCCAGCAGATTTGGATTCAACTTCTTTACGTTTGACGATCACACGATCATGTAACGGACGAATACTCATTGATAGCTCTCCTTTGAGAAAGTCTTTATCAGTTATGGGTGACGCCGGCCCGTAAACGGTTTCCCGGCTAGTGACCAGAGAGATGGGGATGGGGTTTTGTGCCTTCAAGGGGGCAAGCGAAAAAAATTTTTTATCAGCAGAAAATCCCGTCAAAACGCCGACGCACCTCACATTTCATAACGATTTCAGTCACGTCGTCATAAGCAAATCTGATTGTGATACCATCAAAAATCTGCGCTGTAGCCCGGTCAATGGGCATAACCGGATAACAACTTATGAGCGGACTGAAACAAGAGCTGGGACTGGCTCAGGGCGTTGGCCTGTTGTCGACATCATTGTTGGGTACAGGCGTTTTTGCCGTCCCCGCGCTGGCCGCACTGGTTGCGGGCAACAACAGCCTGTGGGCATGGCCGACGCTGATTGTTTTGGTCTTTCCCGTAGCGATTGTCTTCGCCGTACTGGGTCGTCATTTTCCCAGCGCAGGCGGTGTGGCGCATTTTGTCGGCATGGCCTTTGGTTCGCGCCTGGAGCGCGTCACCGGATGGTTATTTTTGTCGGTCATTCCTGTCGGCTTGCCTGCGGCATTGCATATCGCCGCCGGATTCGGTCAGGCGATGTTTGGCTGGCATGACGAGCAGCTTTTGCTGGCTGAGCTCGGTACGCTGGCATTGGTTTGGTACATCGGCTCCCGCGGCGCAAGCTCCAGCGCGAATCTACAAACGGTCATTGCCGGGCTGATTGTTGCCCTGATTGTTGCTATCTGGTGGGCGGGCGATCTGACACCTGGCGAAATCCCCTTCCCTGCGATTACCGATATTGAGCTTCCCGGCCTGTTCGCCGCGTTGTCGGTCATGTTCTGGTGCTTTGTCGGCCTTGAAGCGTTTGCTCACCTGGCGTCTGAATTCAAAAATCCGGAGCGAGACTTCCCACGCGCACTGATGATCGGCCTGCTGTTGGCGGGGTCTGTTTATTGGGCATGCACCGTTGTCGTTCTCCATTTTGGTGCCTACGGCGAGCAAATGGCGGCCGCAGCGTCGCTGCCAGAGATCGTCGTGCAACTGTTTGGCGTACAAGCTCTGTGGGTCGCCTGCATCATTGGTTATCTGGCCTGTTTTGCCAGCCTCAACATTTATATACAAAGCTTCGCCCGGCTGGTCTGGTCGCAAGCGCAGTATAAGCCGGAGAGTTATCTGGCTCGTCTGTCCCCCCGCCACCTTCCGCGCAATGCGCTTAACGCCGTATTGGGCTGCTGCGTAGTCAGTACTCTGTGCATCTATATGCTGCAAATCAATCTCGATGCGTTAATCGTCTACGCCAACGGCATCTTTATTATGATTTATTTGTTGTGCATGTTGGCGGGGTGTCGATTACTGAAAGGGCATTATCGCGCACTGGCGGTCATTGGTGGTCTGCTGTGTCTACTGCTACTGGCGATGGTCGGCTGGAAGAGTCTGTACGCGTTGATTATGCTGGCAGGACTGTGGCTGTTTTTACCCCGCAGGCCAGATAAGGCAACGTTGACGCCATCATCCGGCCTATAAACACTTTTGCCGGATGGCGCTAACGCTTATCCGGCCTACATACTGATGCTTAATCCCGGCGATCGTCTTTATGTTCGATGCTGTCGCGCTTGTCATCCTTGCGCTGAAATTCACCATCAAAAGTCTCACCGCCGCCCGTTCCGGCGCTAAAACCACCGCCAGGCATACGCGAAAAACGCAAATGTGGAAGCAGTTTCATCGTCAGATGTTTTTGCACCGGGGGTAATAAAAGAAGAAGACCGAGGAAATCGGTGAAAAATCCGGGCAGCACCAACAGCAGACCGGCAATAATCAGCGATACGCTTTTGATCATTTCTGCAGCCGGACTTTCACCTGCCGCCATTTTCTGTTGCATCAGTAAAAAGTTCTTAAATCCCTGATTACGAACCAGAGACATACCGATAACCGATGTAAAAATAACCAAAATCAGCGTCATCAGGACGCCCATCACATGGGCAACCTGAATGAAAATAGATATCTCTATGTAAACATAGATAAAAATGGCAAGTAATGGTATCCAGCGCAAAGGGATCTCCTGTTAATAACAGCCGTTTTGTTCAACTTCTGTTCGAAAAATTATGTTAATCGCATCGATTTGATATTGTGGTGGTTAGCAAAATTTCAAGTGGCTTGTACACTAATATTTAGGGTTAATCACAAAGGGGTGATCCATTTCACAGAATAATAAATAAGGGGTAAATTCCACGCTTTAAGTGATCCAGATTACGGTAGAAATCCTGAACCAGCATATGATCTCGGGTATCAGACCGATGCAGGGGATAATCGTCGGTCGAGAAACAATCGAAATCACATATATCCTGTGTGTTTAGTCAAATCATTGGCAGCTTGAAAAAGAAGGTTCACATGTTAAACAACATTCGTATCGAAGAAGACTTGTTGGGTACCAGGGAAGTTCCAGCGGACGCCTACTACGGTGTCCACACTCTGAGAGCGATTGAAAACTTCTACATTAGCAACAACAAAATCAGCGATATTCCTGAATTTGTTCGCGGTATGGTAATGGTTAAAAAGGCAGCGGCTATGGCCAACAAAGAGCTGCAAACCATTCCTAAGAGTGTGGCAAATGCCATCATCGCGGCGTGTGATGAAGTCCTGAATAACGGAAAATGCATGGATCAGTTCCCGGTAGACGTTTACCAGGGTGGTGCGGGTACCTCCGTCAACATGAACACCAACGAAGTTCTGGCCAATATCGGTCTGGAACTGATGGGTCACCAGAAAGGTGAATATCAGTACCTGAACCCGAACGACCACGTTAACAAATGTCAGTCTACCAACGACGCATACCCAACTGGCTTCCGTATCGCTGTATACGCATCCATCATCAAACTGGTTGATGCACTGAACCAGCTGCGCGAAGGCTTCGAGAAAAAAGCTGTTGAATTCCAGGACATCCTGAAAATGGGTCGTACCCAGCTGCAGGATGCTGTACCGATGACCCTCGGTCAGGAATTCCATGCTTTTAGCGTACTGTTGAAAGAAGAAGTGAAAAACATTAGCCGTACCGCTGAGCTGCTGCTGGAAGTTAACCTCGGCGCGACAGCAATCGGTACTGGTCTGAACACGCCGAAAGAGTACTCTCCGCTGGCAGTACAGAAACTGGCTGAAGTCACCGGCTTCGCCTGTGTTCCGGCAGAAGACCTGATTGAAGCAACTTCTGACTGTGGCGCATACGTTATGGTGCACGGCGCACTGAAACGTCTGGCTGTGAAGATGTCCAAAATCTGTAACGACCTGCGTTTGCTCTCCTCTGGTCCGCGTGCAGGTCTGAACGAGATCAACCTGCCGGAACTGCAGGCTGGTTCTTCTATCATGCCAGCTAAAGTGAACCCGGTTGTTCCGGAAGTCGTAAACCAGGTGTGCTTCAAAGTCATTGGTAACGACATCACTGTAACCATGGCATCTGAAGCTGGTCAGCTGCAGCTGAACGTAATGGAGCCGGTCATTGGTCAGGCAATGTTTGAATCCATTCACATTCTGAGCAACGCTTGCTACAACCTGCTGGAAAAATGCGTTAGTGGTATCACTGCTAACAAAGAAGTCTGTGAAGCGTTTGTATTCAACTCCATCGGCATCGTTACTTACCTCAACCCGTTCATTGGTCACCACAACGGCGACATCGTCGGTAAAATTTGTGCCGAAACCGGTAAGAGCGTACGTGAAGTTGTCCTGGAGCGCGGTCTGTTGACCGAGTCTGAACTGGACGATATCTTCTCTGCACAGAACCTGATGCACCCTGCTTATAAAGCAAAACGTTATACTGATGAAAGCGAACAGTAATCGTGTAGGGTAGTACCGGAGAAGGCACGTCATGATGACGTGCCTTTTTTCTTACTCGAAGTTACTTAAAAACAACAATTTAATATCAACTTGTTAAACAACAAGGAAGGCTAATATGATAGTTTTAGAACTTATCATCGTTTTGCTGGCAATCTTTTTAGGTGCCAGACTTGGGGGTATCGGTATTGGATTTGCAGGTGGGCTGGGTGTTCTGGTTCTCGCCGCTATCGGCGTAAAACCCGGTAATATCCCGTTCGATGTTATTTCCATCATCATGGCGGTTATCGCTGCCATTTCAGCTATGCAGATTGCAGGTGGTCTGGACTATCTGGTTCATCAAACTGAAAAACTGCTGCGTAAAAACCCGAAATACATCACGATCCTTGCACCTATCGTGACCTATTTCCTGACCATCTTCGCAGGTACCGGCAACATCTCTCTGGCAACGCTGCCAGTTATCGCCGAAGTTGCGAAAGAACAAGGGATAAAACCTTGCCGCCCGCTCTCTACTGCAGTGGTTTCTGCACAGATTGCGATTACGGCGTCTCCAATCTCCGCAGCCGTGGTTTACATGTCCTCTGTAATGGAAGGTCATGGCATCAGCTACATTCACCTGCTGTCCGTGGTCATTCCGTCCACCCTGCTGGCTGTTCTGGTCATGTCCTTCCTGGTAACTGCACTGTTCAACTCCAAACTGTCTGACGACCCGATTTATCGTAAGCGTCTGGAAGAAGGCCTGGTTGAACTGCGTGGTGAAAGACAAGTTGAAATCAAAGCTGGCGCAAAAACTTCTGTTTGGTTGTTCCTGCTGGGCGTGGTTTGTGTCGTCGTATATGCGATCGTCAACAGCCCAAGCCTCGGTCTGGTCGCTAAACCGCTGATGAACACCACCAACGCAATCCTGATCATCATGCTGAGCATCGCGACGCTGACCACGATCATCTGCCGCGTTGAAACTGACTCCATCCTGAACTCCAGTACTTTCAAAGCCGGTATGAGCGCCTGTATTTGTATCCTGGGTGTTGCATGGCTGGGTGATACCTTCGTATCTCACAACATTGACTGGATCAAAGATACTGCAGGTAGCGTAATTCAGGGTCATCCGTGGCTGCTGGCTGTCATCTTCTTCTTTGCTTCTGCACTGCTGTACTCTCAGGCTGCAACCGCTAAAGCACTGATGCCGATGGCTCTGGCTCTGAACGTTTCCCCACTGACTGCTGTTGCGTCTTTCGCCGCGGTTTCTGGCCTGTTCATTCTGCCAACCTACCCAACTCTGGTTGCGGCAGTTCAGATGGATGACACCGGTACAACTCGCATCGGTAAATTCGTCTTTAACCATCCGTTCTTCATCCCGGGTACTCTGGGTGTGGTTCTGGCTGTCTGCTTCGGCTTCTTGCTGGGCAGCTTCATGCTGTAAGTTTTTCCTGCAGGGTGCCTGGGCGCCCTGCAGTTCCTCCTCCCCACCCCGCTTTAACTAACATCCTTCCCTCGTCCGTTGTATAGTGACCATTCTTTTGCTGGTTACTCTGTTCTTTCGAGGTGTTTATGCTTGATGTAAAGAGTCAGGATATTTCCATCCCCGATACCGTTGTGGTGCTCTGTACCGCTCCGGATGAAGCAACCGCCCAGGATCTCGCCGCCAAAGTGCTGGCGGAGAAGCTGGCTGCCTGTGTGACCCTGCTACCCGGTGCGACCTCCCTCTACTATTGGGAAGGCAAACTGGAACAGGAATATGAAGTCCAGATGATTTTAAAAACCACCGTCACACACCAGCAAGCCCTTCTCGATTGCCTGAAGTCACATCATCCGTATCAAACGCCTGAACTTCTGGTTTTACCCGTCACTCACGGAGACTTTGATTACCGCTCATGGCTCAACGCATCCTTACGCTGATCCTGCTGCTGTGCAGCACATCTACCTTTGCCGGATTATTTGACGCGCCTGGCCGCTCGCAGTTTGTTCCTGCCGATCGGGCGTTTGTTTTTGATTTTCAGCAAAACCAACACGATCTGAACCTCACATGGCAGGTTAAAGATGGCTACTATCTGTATCGCAAACAGATAAGCATTGCGCCATCTCAGGCCGATATTGCTGAGGTAAAACTACCGCCAGGCGTCTGGCATGAAGATGAGTTTTACGGCAAAAGTGAGATTTACCGTAAACAGCTGACTGTCCCGATCACGGTCAATCAGGCTAAGTCTGGCGCAACATTAACGATCACATACCAGGGCTGCGCCGACGCCGGATTTTGCTATCCGCCAGAAACAAAAACGGTGCCATTAAGTGAAGTGTCTGCCGGTTCTGCGGCGGCCCCTGCGCCAGCCCCAGCCACTGCAGATCCGCAAGAGAAACCGCAGCCCACGGCCCAACTCCCCTTCTCCGCGCTGTGGGCATTGCTGATCGGAATTGGTATCGCATTTACGCCTTGCGTACTGCCGATGTATCCGCTGATTTCCGGTATCGTACTGGGTGGCAAGCAACGCTTATCAACCGGACGGGCACTGCTGCTGACTTTTATCTACGTTCAAGGGATGGCGCTCACCTATACCGCGCTGGGTTTGGTTGTTGCAGCCGCCGGTTTGCAGTTCCAGGCCGCGCTTCAGCATCCCTACGTCCTGATTGGCCTTGCCGTCATCTTTACGCTGCTGGCTCTGTCGATGTTTGGCCTGTTCACGCTGCAATTGCCTTCATCACTGCAAACGCGTCTCACGCTAATGAGTAACCGCCAGCAAGGCGGAGCTCCCGGCAGCGTCTTTGCGATGGGGGCGATTGCTGGCCTCATCTGTTCTCCTTGCACAACGGCCCCGCTAAGCGCGATTTTGCTGTATATCGCTCAGAGCGGGAACATGTGGCTGGGAGGCGGCACACTGTATCTGTATGCGTTGGGGATGGGATTACCCCTGATGCTGATTACCGTATTTGGCAACCGCCTGCTGCCTAAAAGTGGCCCATGGATGGAACATGTCAAAACCGCTTTTGGCTTTGTCATTCTGGCGCTTCCCGTCTTCTTACTCGAACGTATCGTTGGCGACGAGTGGGGCGTTCGCTTATGGTCACTGCTAGCCGTCGCGTTCTTTGGCTGGGCGTTCATCACCAGCCTACAGGCAAAGCACGCCTGGATGCGTATCGTGCAGATTGTCCTGTTAGCCGCAGCACTGGTAAGTGTGCGTCCATTGCAAGACTGGGCGTTCGGCGCACCACATGCTCAAACCCAGGCACATCTTAACTTCACGCCGGTGGCATCGGTAGATGCGTTAAATCAAGCACTGGCGCAAGCTAAAGGCAGGCCAGTCATGCTGGATCTGTATGCCGACTGGTGTGTAGCCTGTAAGGAATTTGAAAAGTACACGTTCAGTAATCCGCAGGTTCAGCAAGCGCTAGGCAACACGGTGCTATTGCAGGCGGATGTGACAGCAAACAATGCACAGGATGTCGCTCTCCTGAAACATCTACAGGTTTTAGGTTTGCCGACTATCTTGTTCTTTGATGCCGAGGGGAAAGAGCACCCGGAAGCTCGGGTTACGGGCTTTATGGATGCCGCGACCTTCAGCGCACATTTGCGCGATCGCCAACCGTGAGCGACACTTGCAACAGGAAATACGGAGGAGAATACCGTGCAACGTGAAGATGTCCTGGGAGAAGCCCTGAAATTACTTGAGGTGCAAGGGATAGCCAATACCACGCTGGAAATGGTGGCCGAACGCATCGATTATCCTCTGGATGAACTGCAGCGCTTTTGGCCCGATAAAGAGGCCATTCTGTACGATGCGCTACGCTACCTCAGCCAGCGGGTGGATATCTGGCGGCGTCAGCTTTTGCTGGATGACACGCTGAGCGCTGAGCAGAAATTACTGGCGCGCTACACTGCGCTGTCCGAATGCGTGAGCAATAATCGCTATCCCGGCTGTCTGTTCATCGCCGCCTGTACGTTTTACCCCGATCCCGGGCATCCGATCCATCAGTTAGCCGATCAGCAAAAAAAGGCGGCACATGACTTCACCCATGAGCTGCTGACTACGCTGGAAGTTGACGACCCGGCAATGGTCGCCAAACAGATGGAACTGGTGCTGGAAGGCTGCCTGAGCCGCATGCTGGTTAATCGTAGCCATGCTGATGTCGAAACGGCACACCGCCTGGCTGAAGATATCCTGCGCTTTGCCCAGTGCCGAATGGGCGGTGCGCTGACCTAAGCGAGCATTACCTGTTTTCGTCGCCTCTGCCGGATAGATTTGTGCAAACTTCAGGCATAACCATGCAGATTGCCGCAATATTAAGCGGTTGAACAATGTTTCCAGAAATTTGATTGACTGACAGACGTGAATACGGTTTAATGCGCCCCGTTGCCCGGATAGCTCAGTCGGTAGAGCAGGGGATTGAAAATCCCCGTGTCCTTGGTTCGATTCCGAGTCCGGGCACCACTATTTAGAAGAACCCGCCTATGGCGGGTTTTTTGCTTTCTGGGCTCCGCGAGATTTCTTATCTTTCTGACCACAGCAACTCCTACCCCACCTCATCACGACACTTAAACCTTCACTGGAACCACCATAGTACGGCAAAAAATATAGCGGTATCAGACACACCTCTTTTTCTGGCGTGCTTAACCGTAGGCCAGATTTGAGTAATTTATCTGAACAACCTTGGGCACAATACTGTTGCGGGAGCGCCAGGTCGCGCCGCATTTCATTGATAAGCTCGCTGAAGGTCGCACCACCCTCTTCCAGATGGCGTTGCAGGGTACGCACATTCATCCCCAGGGGCTGGAGTTGGTGCGCCGCCTCGACATCTGAAGCAAACGCCAGGGAGTAAATACCAACCTTCATCTACAATTGCCATCATACCGAGCAAATAATGAGTCAACGAGGAACCTGGATGGTGAAAACAAGAGTCATACAGTCAGCGCAGGGAGCCCATACCTATCCGCTGCTGATCAAGAGCTTGCTGCTGTCGGGTGGGCGTTCTCATCCCGAGCGAGAAATCGTCTACGCCGACAAGTTGCGTTACGACTATCGCACCCTCAAACAGCGTATCCATCGCCTGGCAAACATGCTGACAGCGGCCGGTGTCATGCCTGGAGACACCGTCGCCCTCTTAGATTGGGACAGCCATCGCGCCCTCGAGTGTTTCTTTGCGGTGCCTATGATTGGTGCCGTGCTACACACGGTGAACGTCCGCTTCTCGGCGGACCAAATCGCTTACACCATGAATCATGCCGAGGACAACCTGGTACTGGTGCACGACGACTTCTTGCCGGTTGTCGAGTCACTGGCAGAGACGCTAACCACTGTCCGGGGATACATCCAGCTTAGCGACGAAGAATCGAAGGCAACCAGCCTGCCGGTGCTGGGGGAATATGAGACCCTTCAGGCCGCAGCAGGAGATCGCTTTGACTTCCCCGACTTCGATGAAAACTCGGTAGCGACCTTGTTTTACACCACTGGAACCACGGGCAATCCCAAGGGGGTCTACTTCAGCCATCGTCAGCTGGTCCTGCACACGCTCAATGAACTGGGCCTCCTGGCAGCCCACGAGGGACAGTCGCTGCTACGATCGAACGATGTCTACATGCCGATCACTCCTATGTTTCACGTGCACGCCTGGGGCGCTCCCTATGTCGCAACAATGCTGGGTGTGAAGCAGGTATACCCCGGTCGTTACGAACCCAACAAGCTGGTGCGGTTCTATCGCGATGAGGGTGTAACCTTCTCGCACTGTGTGCCAACCATTTTGCAGATGATCCTTGAGTGCGACGAAGCCACACAGACCGACCTGTCGGGATGGAAGATGTTGCTGGGTGGCAGTTCACTGTCCCTTGGACTGGCAACACAGGCCCACCATAAGGGCATACGCATTCACGCCGGCTATGGCATGTCTGAGACCTGTCCTCTGCTCTGTATGACCCACTTAAGCGATGCCGAGCTGGCCCTTCCCATGGATGAGCAGCTACCCCTGCGGATTCGGACCGGCCTGCCTGTTCCGTTGGTGGATCTGCGTATCGTCGATGGCGAAGGTCGGGAGGTAGTGCACGACGGCGAAGCCCTGGGTGAAATAGTGGTGCGAGCCCCTTGGTTGACTCAGGGCTATCTGAAGGAACCCGAGAAAGGGGCTGAGCTATGGAATGGCAGTTGGCTGCATACCGGTGACATTGCCTCTATCGATCCCCATGGGATAGTGGAAATCAAGGATCGCATCAAAGACGTAATCAAGACGGGCGGTGAGTGGATAAGCACGCTGGAGCTGGAGAGCCTCATCAGCTCACACGCGGCGGTCAGGTCGGTAGCCGTCGTCGGGATACCTGATGAACAGTGGGGCGAACGCCCCCTGGCTCTGGTGGTTTGCAAGGAAGGGGAGGACCTGGAGCCGCAGCCATAGCGGCACATCTACAAGGATTTGTCGACCGCGGCCACATAACCAAATGGGCGATCCCACGACAGATAAGGATAGTCCCGGAAATTCCCAAAACCAGCGTCGGCAAGATCAACAAGCGCTTGATCCGCGAGCTCGAAGCCAGCAATGGGAAGGAAAGCATTTAAGCGATTTGTCGCATTCATAGCGTAAGGTTAACAACAGTCACGCTGTCTATATTTCAGGTAGCATGTCGGTATCAATGCTCTGCCGGGGATCTCACCGTCCCCGCGCGGATGCTGATCGCCCTTTAGCAAATGGGTGCCTGGGCATGTTCATCGCCACAGGCACCTCGGGCCCGGCGTTATGTTGATTCGGCAAAATCAGTTTACGGGCTGATTTCCTTGCTTTGTGGGTTCCGGTCAATGTCAGGTCCTGCTGGACGAGAAATCCGTCCCCAGCCCTTCCATCCAGCCTGATCACTTACCTAAATCTGCATTATTCAACAACGCCAGATTCATCCTCACTCATGCTTTCTTTACTTTGAATGAACCGGAGCGCCAAATAAAGGTCTGGTGCCAGAATCATGTCGTCGTCTTTCATTGTCGGTCGACTCTCCTTAAACCAGCGTGTTAACTCCGTTTTCCGGCCCGCAAGAATTAACTTAATCTGCCGCCCCTTCAGATCCCGTTTTAACTCATTAATGGTTGCCAGAACGCTGATATCTGAATAGGTAAAGCAAGAAACGGCGTCAATGACCACCCATTTAGGTTGTAGTACTGCACCATCGACTAAATTCAAAACGCGGCGCTTAAAATAAGCCACATTAAAATAGGTCAGCGGTGAGTTAAATCGGTACATCAACACGCCAGGGATCATTTTCACATCAGTTGAATTACCTAATGAGTGAATCATCCCATTTTCGTCAATTCCCAATAAGTGTTCAGTAGGACGAAAAACTGTGCGCAGGAACTGCAACAGACCCAGCAATACCGCAAGGCCAATCCCCTGAATAACACCAATAATCAGAACACAGCCAAAGGTGAAGAATGCCAGGCGAAATGCGGGTTTATTTCTTCGCCTCAGGTTCCAGAGTCCGCGTAAATCAATTAATGACCACGATGCATAAATTAGAACAATGCCTAATGCAGATACCGGAATAAATTGTAATGGCTGCGTGAAAAATACAACGACGATTCCGATGATTAAGGCAGCAACAACGGAAACAAGCTGGCTTTTCCCTCCAGAGGAATCATTTACCGCAGTCCGGGAATCGGCTCCGCTAATCGCAAACCCCTGAGATAAGCCAGACATTAGATTCGCGACCCCCAAAGCCCTGAACTCAGCATCAGCATTTATTTCGTATCCGTTTTTCGCTGCAAAACTGCGAGCGGTGAGCATCAGGCTAACAAAACTGACTAACGCCAGGTTCAGCGCAGGGATCAATAAATCACGCGCCAGACCAGGCTGAAACGATCCCCAGTGAACGACGGGCAAACCAGACTGAAAGCCCGATCCCCCAATAGTGGCAATCCCATACTGCTGCGCAGATGTAATCCATACCAGCGCCGTTGTTATCACAATAGCAATCAACGGTGCTGGCCATTGGCTACGAAACGTCTTGATAGCTATTAAAATCGCTAACGTTAGGATGGCGATCCCTAAGGTTAATAAATGAATTTCTGAGAGTCGACCAGGCAGGGCAATGATCTTCTCAATCACTTGCTCTTCATCAAGCGTAATCCCCAATACCTTACCGAGTTGCCCGACAATAATCGTCACGGCAACGCCGTTAAGCAGACCCGTTAGAATGGGATGAGAAAGCAGGTCAGCAAGCGCCCCCAGGCGAAATTTACTGGCAAGCAGGCACCATCCTCCCATCATCACAGTCATGACGATTGTTAACTGCCAGTGAAGTTCTGGGTTTCCGGCAGAAAGAGGAACCACAACGGCCGCAATCACCGCGCAGGTCGTGGCATCAGGACCAACAATCAATTGGCGGGAAGAACCAAACAGCGCATAAGCTAGCATTGGCAACACGCAGGAATATAACCCGACGATAGCCCCGACTCCCGCTAACTCAGCGTAAGCAATCGCAACCGGTAGTGCTACGGCAGCAACGGATAACCCGGCTTTAACATCATGTTTTAGCCAGCTTTTATCGTACGCTAATAAATTTTTTAGCCCCGGCATGTAGTTTAATACCATTTTTCCGAACACTTTATTCTCCGGATAGACCCTTACTAATAGATAAAGGTACACGTAACTGTCGCAGGCGATCCTGATATTTTCGGGAGGTAATACAGAAAATTCAGATTGGGGGTTTACCGCATATGCCGCAGGAAGGCTTGTGTTATGGAGGTTCAGGATATTGCTTTGCACCCGATGGTGCTGCGATGTGCCTGATGCGCTGCGCTTATCAGGCCTACAAAATACATTCAGCCCAGCCCCTGCAGGCCGGATAAGGCGGCACGCCGCA
>NZ_JAOWHO010000005.1:0-241 GCF_030332605.1 Citrobacter sp. Cpo103
TTTATCAACATCAAGGAATCGACGGACAATCACGGCAAGACCACCATCAGTGGCACGGTGAGCGGAGATGCAAAAGAGCATGACACCGTTCAGCTGGTGATTAATGGTCAACATTATTCGGGGGAAGTGGAGAAGCTGGCGAACGGCAATCTGGTCTACCGTATCCCGGTGGATACCCAGAACCTGGTCAACAACCCGGTGATTCATGCCAGCATCCATACCACGGACGAGCATGGCAACG
>NZ_JAOWHO010000006.1:0-281 GCF_030332605.1 Citrobacter sp. Cpo103
CTCAGAAGTGAAACGCCGTAGCGCCGATGGTAGTGTGGGGTCTCCCCATGCGAGAGTAGGGAACTGCCAGGCATCAAATTTAATGTGCTGATATGGCTCAGTTGGTAGAGCGCACCCTTGGTAAGGGTGAGGTCCCCAGTTCGACTCTGGGTATCAGCACCAGTTTTTCGGTTAAAGTTCGGCACTTAGAAAAGAATTTGTCTGGCGGCTGTAGCGCGGTGGTCCCACCTGACCCCATGCCGAACTCAGAAGTGAAACGCCGTAGCGCCGATGGTAGTGTG
>NZ_JAOWHO010000001.1:0-206 GCF_030332605.1 Citrobacter sp. Cpo103
TATAGCTCAGCTGGGAGAGCGCCTGCCTTGCACGCAGGAGGTCTGCGGTTCGATCCCGCATAGCTCCACCATCCTTACTGCAAAAACACAAGAAAACTTCAGAGTGTACCTGAAAAGGTTCACTGCGAAGTTTTGCTCTTTAAAAATCTGGATCAAGCTGAAAATTGAAACGACACACTGTTTCATTTCTCCGTAATAAGAAATGA
>NZ_JAOWHO010000007.1:0-217 GCF_030332605.1 Citrobacter sp. Cpo103
CAGGGTAACCGCATCCCCCACCTTCGCATCCACGCCGGTCACGGTACCGGTAATTTGCATGATCCCGCCGTCGGCTAAAAATTCCTTAATATTAATAAGGTCATCACCCGCGACGGTATCGATATGTACCGTGTTTTCCGCAAAGTTGTCGATATGCACGTCGTGGTCGCTGATCGCCGTCACTTCGTTGCCTACCGCATCATACGAGACAACCGTC
>NZ_JAOWHO010000008.1:0-206 GCF_030332605.1 Citrobacter sp. Cpo103
GACGGTTGTCTCGTATGATGCGGTAGGCAACGAAGTGACGGCGATCAGCGACCACGACGTGCATATCGACAACTTTGCGGTAAACCAGGTGCATATTGATACCGTCGCGGGTGATGACCTTATTAATATTAAGGAGTTTTCCGCGAACGGCGGCTTTACGCAGATCGCCGGTACCGTAACCGGCGTGGATGCGAAGGTGGGGGATG
>NZ_JAOWHO010000009.1:0-265 GCF_030332605.1 Citrobacter sp. Cpo103
GCTTGTAGCTCAGGTGGTTAGAGCGCACCCCTGATAAGGGTGAGGTCGGTGGTTCAAGTCCACTCAGGCCTACCAAATTCTTTCTGATACCGCGTTGTGAAACGACTCGCATACTTCAGTATGCTTCACCGTTCCACGCCTTGTCTCAGCAAGAATTAAGGTGAATGAGATAACTACGATGGGGCTATAGCTCAGCTGGGAGAGCGCCTGCCTTGCACGCAGGAGGTCTGCGGTTCGATCCCGCATAGCTCCACCATCCTTACTG